>NZ_WNZY01000050.1 GCF_009725205.1 Paenibacillus timonensis
CATGGATCAGTAACTCTTTGTTGTTCTCGAAAAACTCTCTAAACTTGTGGCTCTTGAACTGCGGGCCATTGTCGGTACGAACAACCAGCGGCGTTTCTTGGGTGTACACGCCTCTTTTTAAGAGGGCTTTGTGTAGAGTGGTAAGCAGATCCTTCGTCCTGGACTCCTTGCCGCGGTATTGTCCAACCACATTACGGTCGTAGACATCGATAATACTTGCGGTATAAAAGTAACGTTCCAGGCCAGCGATATAACCATATTTAATATCCATCTGCCACAGCTGGTTGGGTCCCGTAACCTCCATATTGTTTGCGAGACGGCGTGGATAAGACTGTTTAGGTTTTACCGGCTTGCCTAGGATATCGAGCTCCTTGCAGAGCCTGTACACCTTCTTCTTGTTAATCTTAAGATGATGCTGCTGGCGTAAGGCAATCGTGAGTTTCCGGTATCCATAGACGGATTCCTCACTTTCCAGCAGCTTCATAATCAGGTGTTTAATCCGCGTATCGGCCACTTTCTTCCCTTCAAAGGTATAGGAGTATCCGGG
>NZ_WNZY01000051.1 GCF_009725205.1 Paenibacillus timonensis
TTCCCCATTCGGACACCCCCGGATCGATGCTTGCTTACAGCTCCCCGAGGCAGTTTCGTTGTTCGCCACGTCCTTCTTCGGCTCCTAGCGCCTAGGCATCCTCCGTGTGCTCTTAGTAGCTTAACCATGATTTTTCCCAAAGGGAAAATATCAAACCACTAATATCTTCACTTGTTTTGACACAAGTTCAGCTAAAAGAATGTTTCTAAAACGCAAATTTCGTTTCGTTTATCCAGTTTTCAAGGATCAAGTTTTGATGAAATTAATGGTGGAGCCAAGGAGGATCGAACTCCTGACCTCCTGCTTGCAAGGCAGGCGCTCTCCCAGCTGAGCTATGGCCCCGCAAATTCCATCAAAACCGAACAAATGGAAACACGTCATGTTTTGTACCGTTCCGTTACAGGAACGAGGTACTCCATAGAAAGGAGGTGATCCAGCCGCACCTTCCGATACGGCTACCTTGTTACGACTTCACCCCAATCATCTACCCCACCTTCGGCGGCTGGCTCCTTGCGGTTACCTCACCGACTTCGGGTGTTG
>NZ_WNZY01000053.1 GCF_009725205.1 Paenibacillus timonensis
GACAACAAAGTAAGATCGTCGGCCAGGAATAACCTCTCCTGGCTGACGATTTTTCAAAAAACGAGGGTTTTTAAATGGAAAGCTGTCCCTTAGAGTAGTTTTTCAACTACTTTTGGGACAGCCCCTTCTTTTTTATATAGTAGATACTCGAATCCGGATGACGATTTCCAAGTATTGTATTTGTGTTTGTTCTCGAGGTTTGGTATATTATAAAAGTCGCTCGCAGCGATAGGCATTTACGAAAAATAAACGAACTTGATTCGAAAAAAAAGTTCTTGCTTTTGAGTGGATGTCTTGATATAATATAAAAGTTGTCGCCGATAAGACGATAACGAAAGTTGATCTTTGAAAACTGAACAACGAGTGAGTAATACAATGAGATTTTTAAATCTCGTCAGTTTGTTTCAATGAGCAAGTCAAACACTTTATTGGAGAGTTTGATCCTGGCTCAGGACGAACGCTGGCGGCGTGCCTAATACATGCAAGTCGAGCGGAGTTAATCGGGAGCT
>NZ_WNZY01000054.1 GCF_009725205.1 Paenibacillus timonensis
ACTTCAAGAATCAACATTTGCGCGTTGGTGCTTACCGTACCCGAGAAGAGGAACGCGGCGTTCATCACGAAGCCCATCAACGCGGCGAAGGTGGTGAAGGTACCGAGAATGAGCCCGATGCCGACCAGGAATTCGCCGTAAGGCACCATCACGTTGAAGAGGTCGACGTTCGGCAGGGCGAAGTGTTGCAGGAAGGTCGCCCACCAGCCTTGCACGGCGGGATGGTCACCGGTGCTGTTCGCAATCGCCCCGGTCAGGAAGCCTGCGGCGTCGAAGCCGCCGGTCAGTTTATGATAGCCGGCTTCGATCCATTGATAGCCGAGGTAAACGCGGATGACGGTCAAGAGCCACATTGCCACTTTGTTTGTTCTAAGGAAATTGTTAAACATGATTCCCACTCCTTTGGTTTGTCGTTCGATTTTGTTTTTCGGATGATCATCTTTGATGTCTTTATTATATGTGATTTTTTTCACTATATATGTGATTTAAATCAC
>NZ_WNZY01000055.1 GCF_009725205.1 Paenibacillus timonensis
GATCCGGGGGTGTCCGAATGGGGAAACCCGGCTGGGTTAATATCCAGTCACTCGTATCTGAATTCATAGGATACGAAGAGGCAGACCAGGGGAACTGAAACATCTAAGTACCCTGAGGAAGAGAAAACAAAAGTGATTCCGTCAGTAGCGGCGAGCGAACGCGGAACAGCCTAAACCAAGGAGCTTGCTCCTTGGGGTTGTGGGACGTCTCACATGGAGTTACAAAGGTTCATATTAGACGAAGAGGTCTGGAAAGGCCCGCCAAAGAAGGTAAAAGCCCTGTAATCGAAAGTGTGAACCCTCCGAGACGGATCCCGAGTAGTGCGGGGCACGTGAAACCCCGTATGAATCTGCCAGGACCATCTGGTAAGGCTAAATACTCCCTAGTGACCGATAGTGAAGCAGTACCGTGAGGGAAAGGTGAAAAGCACCCCGGAAGGGGAGTGAAATAGAACCTGAAACCGTGTGCTTACAAGAAGTCAGAGCCC
>NZ_WNZY01000056.1 GCF_009725205.1 Paenibacillus timonensis
TAATAAGGGCATGAAAATTGATAATTATAAGCCTGATTATTTAGTGGAAGCTGTCTATCAACTGGATCCGAAACGTCTACAAGCACTAAATGTTCGTGCAGTAATGGTGGATTTGGACAATACTTTAATTGCCTGGGATAATCCTGACGGAACTCCAGAGCTTTTGGCTTGGCTTTCAGAAATGCGTGAGAATGGCTTGAAAGTTGTTGTTGTATCAAATAATAAACAAGCAAGAGTCGCTCGAGCTGTGGAAAAGTTTGGGGTTGATTATATCTGGCGAGCAATGAAGCCTTTTGCCTGGGGGATAAAAAAAGCTTTAAGATTACTTGATGAGCGTCCTGAAAATGTGATTATGGTTGGTGACCAATTAATGACAGATATCAGAGCTGCTCACAGAGCTGGCGTGAGAAGTATTTTGGTGAAACCTTTGGTCGAATCAGATGCTTGGAG
>NZ_WNZY01000057.1 GCF_009725205.1 Paenibacillus timonensis
ACATAATAGCCAGTAAGATTCTTAGCGTTAGAAATATCTTTATCAAAAAAATCACGTTGATTAATAATTCCATATTCTGCTGAGTTGGTCAATGTTTCTGTAAACTCACCAGTTTTATTTTTTTCTTTGACCTTATAGGAAATATCTCCCAACTTACGCTCTTCCCAATCGTCAGCAAACCCCGCAAATCGCAATTCAGGAACTTTGGCACCATTTTTAGGGAACATTTTTTGCAAGTAGCCTTTTTTCTGTTCTTCTATCCTTTTTTGCTCTTTGATTGTCTTTAACTTTTCACTCATCATAAGTCCTGTCTTTTAACCGTTGGTAGATAGTGCTCGATTGCTTTTTTGAGATACTTCGCTATATTGCGTTTAGAATAGGCTTCTTGTTTGCTAGATACATAGCTTAAATGACCTTTGACCCCATTAAGTCCTCGTAAGGC
>NZ_WNZY01000058.1 GCF_009725205.1 Paenibacillus timonensis
CGACTGGACAGCGCTGCGGGATCATATGGGAGAGATTGAGTATTTAATCGAATTCAGGCTTCATGATCCAGACAGGGTCCATGAATTCGAAGCGATGTACCAGGCCAGCGGTCTTCCGCAAAAGGATACGGCGCTCACCTACTCGTTATATCAACTGCTCAACGGAATTACCGACGGCATTGCGGCGGCAGTCATCATGCTGATCAGCCTGCTGCTCATTGCCATTGCAGCGCTCTGTCTGCGCTTCACCCTGACCGCGACCATTGAGGAAGACTACCGGGAGATCGGCGTCATGAAGGCGATCGGAATCAGCAGCCGGGACATCCGAAGCCTCTACATGGTCAAATATGTCCTGCTCGCGGTGCTGGCGAGTCTGTCAGGCTGGCTCATCTCCCGCTTGCTCGGTCATCTGTTTACGCATAATATTGCGCTCTACATGGG
>NZ_WNZY01000059.1 GCF_009725205.1 Paenibacillus timonensis
CTCCACGTCGAATACAGCCAGTCCTATCATTTCTTGAAGCTTCATATAACGCTCGGACACCTCCTCATCCTATCGTAATTTGGATCTCAAACGCCAGGCGGCTTTATGATCAAAGCCATCACCAGCTGGTCAAAACCTCGTTTGATATCCTCGGATGAAATGGATACATTCATGCCCCCTTCCAAGTCCACGGAGAAATCCTAACCTTTATTTACGCAGCCGATTAAGGATGGTTCCAATTTTTTGGGCAGTATACTCCATTTCTTGAGTAGTATTACCCAAACCGAAACAAAATCGAACCGCCGAACGCAAAACATCATCCGGAAGTTTCATCGCTTGCAGTACATGGGAGATTTCCAGAGATCCTGAAGTGCAGGCCGAGCCGCTGGCTGCGGCAATGCCCTCCATATCGAGGTTCATCAGCATCGTCTCTGTTC
>NZ_WNZY01000005.1 GCF_009725205.1 Paenibacillus timonensis
GGCGCAGCCGGCGCCGGCACGTACGGCGCCGCGCCAAGCCCAGCCAAGCCGCAGGGCGGGCTTGGCTCATCCGGCGCCGCCGCCTACGCGGGCGGCGCGGCGGAACGGCAGCCGCTGCCGGCCGCGCGGCTGCAGGAGATGCCGGAAGCATTGTACGGCTCGCCTGCGGCGGAGCCGGAGCTTCCGGCGTTCCCCGAGCTGTCCTTGATCGGACAGCATCACGGCACCTATCTGATCGCGCAGAACGATCAGGGATTGTATTTGATTGACCAGCACGCCGCACACGAACGCGTGAATTACGAATATTATTATGAAAAATTCGGCCGCCCGGCCGATGCATCGCAAGAGCTGTTGATTCCGATTACGCTGGAATTCACGCCATCGGAAAGCGCCAAGCTGCAGGAGCGGTTGCATTGGTTTGAACAGGTTGGGGTCGTGCTCGAACATTTCGGCGGCAATACCTTCCGGGTTGTGGCGCATCCGTATTGGTTCCCGCAAGGAGAGGAAGCGAGCATCATCGAGGAGATGGCTGAATGGGTGCTTAGCGAGCGGGCTATTGACCTGGCTAAACTGCGCGAGGCGTCGTCCACGATGGTTTCGTGCAAGGCGTCGATCAAGGCAAACCAAAAGCTGACGCCGGAAGAGGCGAACACGCTGATCCGCCGGCTGGCTGCCTGCAAACAACCCTACACCTGCCCGCATGGGCGGCCGATCGTCGTCTCGTTCTCCGCATATGATCTGGAGAAGCTGTTCAAGCGGGTCATGTAACGTCAGCAAACGGAGGAATTCATCATGTTAATTACTACGGGAGACCATGAAACCCCCGCTACAGTTCGTCGGGCGCAGGAACTAGCAAGTTTAGCTGGCATTCCCTACGTCTCACGCAGCCGGACGTCCCTTCCACGTTTAGCTGAGCGATATGGCGACAGCGACATTCTGGTTGTTCTGGAGCAAGGGGCCCGGCTGCATCGGGCCAGCGGTGAACCGATGACGTTTCACCCCAGTATGGCGTATGTTCGGGCGAAGCGGCTATTCAAAGGGGAAAACGACGCGATGCTAGATGCCGCCGGGGTGGTTCCCGGCGACGTCATTATCGACGGTACGGCGGGTCTCGGTTCTGACGCAATGGTCTTTTCCATTGCAGCAGGGGCTGAGGGGAGAGTACTGGCATTGGAGGATTCTTTGCCCCTCTGGGCCCTGTTGTATGAAGGGTTAAAGTTTTATATCTCCGGCCTGTCTGCCTTTGACGAAGCGTTGCGGCGCATTGAACCGGTACATAAGAATCATCTGGACGCGCTGCGGGCCATGCCCGACAAAAGCGCAGATATCGTCTACTTCGACCCGATGTTCCGCGACCCGATCGCGGAATCGTCTTCCATTTCACCGCTACGGGCGTTCGCCAATCCGAATTCCCTTGATCCGGATGCAGTGAAGGAGGCTTGTCGGGTCGCTCGAAAATCCGTTGTTCTGAAAGAGCAGCGCGGGAGCGGGGAATTCGATCGTTTGGGGTTTATCGCGAAGAGCCGCTCCCATACCAAGATTGCATATGGAGTGATCTCGCTTGACCCGAAACGATAAACCAAAACTGCTAGTGCTGCTTGGGCCGACCGCGGTTGGCAAAACGAAGCTCAGCATCGAACTGGCGCGAGCGTTGTCTTGCGAAATCATTTCCGGCGATTCCATGCAGGTGTACCGGGGAATGGATATCGGTACTGCCAAGATCACCGAGGAAGAGATGGGCGGCATTCCGCATCATCTTATTGATGTGCTGGATCCCGACGAGCCTTTTTCCGTCGCGTTATTTCAGGAGTGGTGCCGCAAGCTGATCCCTGAGATTTCCAGCCGCGGGCAACTTCCTTTTATTGTTGGCGGGACAGGGCTGTACATTGAATCGGTATGCTATGAATACCAGTTTACGGAAGCCGGTGCCGATGAAGACTTTCGGGCTCAGCAACAGTCCTTTGCGGATACTCATGGCGCAGAAGCATTGCACGCGAAATTAGCGGACATGGATCCCCAATCTGCGGCCCGTCTGCATCCCAACGATGTTCGTCGAGTGATACGCGCGCTGGAGGTCGTCCATCTGACCGGGGAGACATTATCGTCGCAGCTCGAGAAGCAGCAGAAGCAATCGCCCTATGAGCTTTGCCTGATCGGTTTGACAATGGACCGTCAAATGCTTTATAACCGTATTGAACGGCGAATTGATGCAATGCTGCGACTTGGTCTGGTTGAGGAAGTTCATGGGCTTCTCCGCAGAGGATACAGTCGTGAAGCGGTTTCCATGCAAGGGCTGGGATATAAAGAAATCGTCGAACATCTGATTGACGCTGTTCCGCTCGAAGTTGCGGTGGAGAAGTTGAAGCGGGATACGCGCCGTTTTGCCAAGAGACAGCTTTCCTGGTTCCGTCACATGAAGGATATCGCGTGGATCGATGTAGGCGATGGTGAAAATTTTTCCGGGATTTTGACGGCGGCCCATGCTATAATAGCAGGAAAGTTTCCCGCTGATCTTGAATATAATTCTAAACACTAATTGATTCCTATTGGGGGTACGGCTATGAATAAGACCATTAACATCCAGGATACATTTTTGAACCAATTACGGAAAGAGAGCATCCCGGTCACCGTATTTTTGACGAACGGCTTCCAGATCAGAGGGACGATTAAGGCATTTGATAATTTCACGATCGTCATCGACAGCGACGGCCGCCAGCAAATGGTGTACAAGCACGCGATCTCGACGTTCCAGCCGCAGCGGAATGTATCGCTCATGCAGGAATCGCAAAACGAGGATTAAATCAGGCTGAAACTTTTTGAATTTCAATACGTTAAGAGTATAGGATGAGAACAGAGCAACCTGAACCAAGGTTGTTCTTTTCTTTCCGGGCACTTTTAAGCCAGGCGCTTATGCGGGATGATGATAACAGGTTCAGTTATGTTCAAAAAATCACTCTCACGTCATCGAATCCGTCATCGAACCCGCGCTCGTGCGGTGATATGATAATTTTAAGTGCATGAATTCAAGATTCGATGCCGAATCGTCTTCTAAGTCTTCACATCGTGATCCAAAGTTCATTTTTGAACAACCTTCTAAATCAAGTTCAAAAATTGGCTTTGAAGCACCGAGAGGGTTGGATGAAGAAGGGGCTGAGCAGCGGAGCGTACGTTTTGGTACGTGAGTAGCGGAAGACCTGGATGAATGCCGAATCGTCTTCTAAGGCTTCACATCGTGATCCAAAGTTCATTTTTGAACAACCTTCTAAATCAAGTTCAAAAATTGGCTTTGAAGCACCGAGAAGATTGGATGAAGAAGGGGCTGAGCAGCGGAGCGTACGTTTTGGTACGTGAGCAGCGGAAGACCTGCATGAATTCAAGATTCGATGCCGAATCGTCTTCTAAGGCTTCACATCGTGATCCAAAGTTCATTTTTGAACAACCTTGCAAAGCAGACTGGCAGGAAGGGAGTCAGAACAAATCATGTCTAGCAAAAGCCCATCAAGGCTGCAAAGAAGCGGCAAGCCGGACAAACAGGATAAGACGCCGAAAGCGCACAAAAAGAGAAAGCTTACGGCTAAACGCGTGTTGTGGACTTCATTTTTTACGATTGCTTTTGCGGTATTTTGTGCAATTGCAGGCTATATGTACATTACGGTCAGCGGTGAGAAAATCCTCCTACAGAACGAGGACAAGCTGACGGTTTATGAAACGACGAAGGTGTATGACCGCACCGGGGTATTGATGGGCGAATTGTCCATCGACAAAAGCGAGCCCGTCGAAGCCGACCAGATTCCGGAGCTGCTCAAGCAAGCATTCGTTGCAACGGAGGACAAACGGTTCCTTGAGCATAATGGGGTTGATTTGTGGTCCATCGGCCGGGCGGCGGTCAAGGACATCGTAGCCCGTTCCTTAGTTGAAGGCGGGAGTACGATTACGCAGCAGCTTGCTAAGAACATCTTCCTAAGCGCGGACAAAACGTTCTTCCGTAAAGCAACCGAGATGTCGATTGCCATGGCTTTGGAACGCCACAAGACGAAGGATGAAATTCTGACGTTGTACTTGAACCGGATTCCTTTTGGCGGAACTGTTTATGGCATTAAAGCTGCGTCCATTCGTTATTTTGGGAAAAGTGATTTGAATAAACTCGACGTGTGGGAGATCGCTACGCTGGCGGCGATGCCGAAGGCACCATCCCGATACAATCCGCTGAAGAATCCCGAGTTGTCCAAAGAACGGCGCGCGGTGGTGCTTGATCTCATGTTCCAGGAAGGGTATATTACCGCAGAACAGCGAGACGAAGCAAAGGCGGTAGATTACGATTACGAGCCGCCGGTGAAAAACCAAAGCTACCTTGCTTTCAAGGACTATGTCGTGGAAGAAGCTGAGGACAAATTTGGGCTGACCGAGGACGAATTGAACCGCGGTGGCTACAAAATCTACACAACGATGGATGCAAAAGCGCAGAAAGCGCTGGAGAAAGCCTTCGAAAACGATGATTTCTTCGAAAAAAGCAAGGACGACCAGCAGGTGCAGGCTTCCATGGTGATCATGAACCATGAGAATGGCAGCTTGATCGCTCTGCTCGGCGGCCGAGACTACGAACGCAAAGGCTTCAGCCGATTGAACAGCCGCCGGCAGCCGGGATCGTCTTTCAAGCCGATCGTATCGTATGCACCGGCACTGGAATCCGGCAAATTTACACCGGACTCGCAGATCAGCAATGAGAAGCAGTGCTTCGGCGATTACTGTCCATCGAACCTGCACGGTTACTCCAAGACGATTAACCTGACTGATGCCTTGACGAAATCGGAGAATATCCCAGCCGTTTGGCTGCTTAACGAGATTGGCGCGGGCACCGGTGTCAAATATGCTGAAGCGATGGGCATCAAAATGGACAAAAACGACCGCAACCTGGCCATTGCTCTTGGTGGCCTGACTTACGGCACGAACACGCTGGAGATGGCCGGAGCGTTCAGCGTATTCGCGAATGGCGGTTCGTATAACCCGCCGTATTCCATCAAATCGATCGTCGACCACGATGGTGTGGAAAAATACAAATACAACGCACCGAAACCAAAACGAGTCATCAGCGAACAAACGGCGTATTACATGACGTCGATGCTGCAAAACGTCGTTAACGACGGTACCGGGAAACGGGCAAAGTTGGACCGTCCTGTTGCCGGTAAAACAGGGACAACACAACATGGGATCCCGGGGCTGAGAAGCAGTAAAAACCGCGATGTCTGGTTTGTGGGTTATACGCCGGAATGGACCGGCGCTGTTTGGATGGGGTATGACAACCCCGATAAGAACCATCTATTGAACGGCAGTAGCGGCCAAACTGCGGCCTTGTTCGCCGCTGTGATGAAGGAAGCGTTGCAAGGCATGCCTGTGAAATCGTTCCCGGTTCCGGGCAACTTACAACAAGAAGAACCGGAGGATCAAACGGTAACGGCAGCACCGACGGGATTAACCGCTGCCTATAATCCGGACAGCGGAGCGGTATCGCTCCAATGGACCGGCGTTGAAACCGCCGACGCGGTATATCATATTTACCGTCGTGAAGCGTCCGAAACGAAGTTCACCCATATCATGGATTCCGTATCGACAGAGGCGGAGGATATCGGCGTTACACCGGGAACCGGATACGTTTATTATGTAACGGCCTATGATCCCGTTAATGCCGTGGAAAGCGAGCCGTCCAACAACGCCCAAGTGTTGATTGATAACGTCGAGCCGCCTGTAGGCAATGAACCCCCAGGTTCGGATACCGGAACACCGGTCGATCCTAACCTTCCGGGCAATGGTGACGGCAACCAAGGTGTTCCGCCGGGCAATGGCCAAGGAAACGGTAACGGTCAAAACAATGGCAATGGCAACGGAAACGGGAATGGAAACGGAAACGGCAACGGAAACGGGGGGGATGGCAGTGGGAATGGTACGGATCTCCCCCCAATGGATGATGACGGAGGTGTCATCGTTCCGCCAGACAACGGCGGTGCCGGAACCGGTGCCGATGTCCCGACGGGGACTACGGATGGAACCACGGGTGTCGGCGGATAGCCGGAATTTCGGAATACGCATGACATGAAAGCCAACCCTCAGCCCAGCTCTAAAGCTTGGCTGGGGGTTGTTTTTTTTCGTGTGAAAATGGTTTTTGTGACTCTCTTTCAAATATGGTAAGCTGATAGTACATTGTGTTGAAAGGGAACTTATTTATGAAGCGAAAATTCGGAGACCGCGCGAATTGGCGCCGTGTAACCCATCGTCAATTCAAATCCAAGTTTGTGGAGAGCGACGAGTTTACGGGATATGTCACACTGTACAGCATTTTTGCCCTGCGTGATCCGCTATGGAAGACCTACGGGGGACACACCTTCCGGATCGCCGACAAGGGTTACACCTGGCTGCAGTATTATCCTAAGGGAGCTCATTTCGTCGTGACGGCAATGTTTGATGATCACGGTGAGATCGTGGAATGGTACATCGATATTTGCAAGACGCAAGGGGTCACCGACCAAGGGGTACCTTGGTTTGATGATTTGTATTTGGATATCGTCGTGCTGAAAAATCGCGAAGTGTTTTTATTGGATGAAGATGAACTTGACGAAGCGTTAACGAAAGGTCTCATATCTGTCAAAGACTATGATCTGGCAACGGAGACGGCCCAGCGACTACTTCACGACATTAAGGAACGGCGTTTCCCCTATTTCCGTCTGTCCCTGGATCATTACCAGAGCGGGTTTATGACTTCGGAGCCGAATCAGCCAGGGGGATAAACCATGCGTCATGCCAAACCAAGCGGAAACGTGTTGTTAGGTCAAACACTTGAGAAACGAAGAGCCCGGGTTGGGAAGCGTATTTTTCGTTGGGGACTCTTGTTCATTCTCCTCGGGATAGGTTGGATGTTGTTTGTGCTGGCTCAGATCGGCAGCGTAGAGCGGAATCTTGCGGCCAATTCCACATTAAGCGAGCCGGCGGATGTCGGGATTGTCCTTGGGGCGGCCCTGTGGGGAGACGAGCCTAGTCCAGGGCTTCGGGAGCGGCTGGAACAAAGCCTAAAGGATTTTGAAGCGGGGAGATTTCAATTGTTTCTCCTTACCGGAGGATTGGATACGTCGACCTCAAACTATACCGAAGCGGAGGGGATGGCGAATTATTTGGAGCAGCACGGAGTGCCTCGGGACAAGATGCTGCTTGAAAATAAAGCGACCAGTACCTATGAGAACCTCAAATTCAGCCAGGATATGATGAAGGAGCGGGGGCTTTCGTCAGCATTAATTGTGACGCATACCTATCATGGTAACCGCGCGCTTGAAATTGCCAGAGCCCTGGATTACAAGGAACCAAGACTTTCGTTAACCGAAACCAGGGTTTTGAAGCCCATCCCCAACACGATCCGGGAAATTTTGGCGTATACAAAATGGAAGCTCGATCAAATAGGACTTGCCATGGGCCTGATAGGATGACAAAACTTCTAATAACGGACAGGGAGAGAGAATACATTTAGATGTGTGTTCAACAAGTTGGCTTTGTGAACTTCCTCTCAGCCCTACCTTTATAAAGAGGTGATTTCCTATGTCTGGGCGTGTCATGGCCAGAAACGGCTCTTCCGATGAGAGACCGTCGCGTCAAATTAACGTGATTCTCCGCAGCACTGAACCGCCTGTCGTCTCGCAGGCGATTGCGGATAGTGAGCCTCAAGCGTCGGCAAAAGGGTTGCCGCAGCAAGGGCTTTTTGCCGAAATTCAAAAGGAACTGGATCACCTGATCGGTTTAGATCATATTAAGGATCTAATGTACGAGATATATGCGCTTTTGCAAATCGCCTCGATGCGCTCGGAAGCAGGACTGTTGTCCGGCGCTCAGGTGTATCACATGGTGTTCAAGGGCAATCCGGGTACCGGTAAAACCACCGTGGCACGAATCGTCGCTAAAATGTTTCAACGCATGGGGGTGCTTAGCAAAGGACATTTGATCGAAGTGGAGCGTGCCGATCTGGTTGGTGAATACATCGGTCACACGGCACAGAAAACGCGTGATTTGGTAAAGAAGTCGCTCGGCGGCATTTTGTT
The DNA here is from genome assembly GCF_009725205.1 of Paenibacillus timonensis. GTDB lineage: Bacteria > Bacillota > Bacilli > Paenibacillales > Paenibacillaceae > Fontibacillus > Fontibacillus rhizolycopersici. The sequence goes on from NZ_WNZY01000005.1 coordinate 8,076, forward strand.
TATTGATGAAGCTTACAGCTTGGCACGAGGGGGCGAGAAAGACTTCGGCAAAGAAGCGATCGATACCTTGGTCAAAGCGATGGAGGATCACAAGAATCAATTCATCCTTATCCTGGCGGGGTACTCGGATGAGATGGACTTTTTCCTATCGACTAACCCGGGGCTGCCCTCCCGTTTTCCGATTCAGATGGATTTTCCGGACTATTCGATTGATCAGCTGATTCAAATTGCCGAAGGGATGGCGAAGGAACGCGATTATATCTTGATGCCTCAGGCGATACTCAAGTTAAAGCAGCATTTGCTGCGGGAGAAATGCGAAAGCGAGCAAGTATTCAGCAATGCCCGCTATGTACGTAACGTGATCGAACGATCCGTCCGGCAGCAGGCCGTGCGTCTGCTTCATCAATATGGCGGCGGTTCGCCGGGCAAGCTAGAGCTGATGACCCTCCGTACCGAGGACCTGAAGCTTGACGCCAAGAAGACGTGAGAGATGAGCAAAAAAACGGGTGCTCAGCACCGAGAAGGTTGGATGAAGCAAGGGAACGAGTAGCGGAGCGTAGGGAAACCTACGTGAGCAACGGAGGTCCCGGCTGAATTCAAGATTCGACGCCGATAGAGCAACTCTGAATAAGCATCGTGAAGTGCCGCCGTTTTTTTGATACCCGATTCAAATCATGAGCAAAAAAACGGGGGCTCAGCACCGAGAAGGTTGGATGAAGCAAGGGAACGAGTAGCGGAGCGTAGGGAAACCTACGTGAGCAACGGAGGTCCCGGCTGAATTCAAGATTCGACGCCGAAAGAGCAACTCTGAATAAGCCCCGTGAAGTGCCGCCGTTTTTTTGATACCCTTTTAAGGAGTAGTGATGATGCCGAGGTTGCAAATGCACGAGACCACCACCCATCGTCCGGACGTAGCCGTACTGGTGAGCTTGGTGACACCGGAAACGAAGCAAAGCGGCGTCGACCCCGAATATTCTCTGGCCGAATTGGTGCAGCTGGCCGAGACAGCTGGGGTCGAGGTTGCTGAATCCATCGTACAAAATCGCGATAAACCCGACCCGAGGTGGTTCATCGGAAAGGGAAAGGTGCTTGAGCTTCGCGAAGTCATCCAGCAACGAGGCGCTAATACAGCGATTTTCGATCAGGAATTGTCCGGAGCCCAGGTCCGCAACTTGGAGGAAATGCTGGACGTCAAAATCATCGACCGAACCCAGCTGATCCTTGATATTTTCGCGCAGCGAGCCAAAACGAGGGAAGGCATTATCCAGGTGGAGCTAGCCCAATTGACTTACCTGCTCCCGCGATTGTCCGGCCACGGCAAAAATCTGTCTCGCCTAGGCGGCGGGATTGGCACTCGGGGTCCAGGCGAAAGTCAGTTGGAAACGGATCGACGCCATATTCGCCGGCGAATCGGCGAGCTGAAACGTCAACTGGAGGAGGTCACTCGACACCGTCAGTTGCACCGGGCACGTCGTAAAGAAACCGGGGTGGTACAAATTGCTCTGGTCGGCTATACCAACGCCGGTAAGTCGACGTTGCTTAAGGCAATGACTTCTGCAGATGTATTCGTTGAGAATCAGCTTTTCGCTACGCTTGATCCAACGACCCGGCTTCTTCCGCTCTCAGGCGGTAAGGAAGTGGTGCTGACGGACACGGTAGGATTCATTCAAAATCTACCACACGATTTGGTCGCTGCCTTCCGGGCTACGTTAGAAGAAGTTAACGAGGCGGACCTCATATTGCATGTCGTCGATGCCTCCTCGCCGATGCGCGAAGAGCAAGTGAAAGTGGTGGATCGAATATTAAACGATTTGGGTGCAGGGGGAAAGCCTCAGATCGTGTTGTTTAACAAAAAGGATATCTGCCCGCCTGAACGGCTGCAAATGCTGCCGACAGGCGAAGGGTACTTGAAGATTTCCGCGTTTGACGAAGGGGATCTGGCGACGATACGCGAAGCCGTGCAGCGCAAGTTGTCCGGCGGAACCAAGACGTTTCGGATTCCTGCAGAACGAGGCGATCTCACCCCGGTGTTGTATCGGGTAGGAGAAGTGGTGGACAAGCAGATGGACGAGGATGTCATGATTTACGAAATCGATGTGAATCAGGCGGATTTCGATAAGTATGGATACCGGCTAGCTCCTTTTGCGATCCCCAAACCAGTTCTCACAGAGGGAAGCACGACAAACGACGGAATGGATTAAGGGAGAGATAACGTAACGATGGCAGGATTTTCTGAGGAAATTGTACAATGGCTGGAAGATGCCGAACAACAGGCGGAAAGCCGGTTTCGGGAGGTCGACCGGATCGTCGATCAAAACCAATGGAAGGTGATTGAAGCCTTTCAGCGCCACCAAGTCAGCGATTATCATTTTGCGGGTTCGACGGGTTATGCTTATAACGACCGGGGCCGTGAAGTGTTGGATCTTGTATATGCGGACGTATTCGGTGCGGAAGCCGCGCTGGTGCGGCCGCATTTCGCTTCCGGCACGCATACGATCGCTACGGCGTTGTTCGGGGTCTTACGGCCCGGGGACGAACTGCTCTACATCACAGGTCGTCCTTATGATACACTACATAAGGTGATAGGGACACCAGGAGACGGTAGCGGCTCGCTACAGGATTTTGGGATCACGTATAACGAAGCAGGATTGCTAAGCGATGGAACAGTCGATTGGCAGGCGGTAAGAGAAAAAATTACCGATAGGACGAAGGTAATCGGGATCCAGCGCTCCCGAGGCTACGATTGGAGGGACTCGTTCACCGTCGCACGGATCGAGGAGATGGTCCGGCGCGTGAAAGAGATCAAGCCGGATCTGATCGTCTTTGTGGACAATTGCTACGGCGAGTTTACCGAAGAACGCGAACCAACGGAGGTTGGGGCAGACCTGATCGCCGGATCGTTGATCAAAAATCCTGGCGGTGGCTTGGCCGAAACCGGGGGTTATATTTGCGGACGGCAGGAGTTGGTTAAACTAGCCTCATACCGTTTGACCGCACCGGGGATCGGCGGTGAAGTCGGGGCGATGTTGGGGACAACCCGTGGAATCTACCAAGGGCTGTTCTTGGCCCCGACGATCGTAGGACAAGCTGTCAAAGGCAGCATTCTGGCCGCTGCTTTGTTTGAGAAAGCGGGATTCCAAAGCCGGCCAGGATGGCAGGATCCGCGCACGGATCTTATCCAAGCGATTGCCTTTAGTGCACCGGAGCAACTCATTGCGTTCGTGCAGGGCATTCAACGGGCCGCTGCTGTAGACGGCCACGTCGTACCCGAGGCTTGGGATATGCCGGGTTATGAACACCCGGTTATTATGGCGGCCGGGACATTTATTCAAGGCGGAAGCCTGGAATTGTCTGCGGATGCTCCGATTCGCGCCCCCTATATCGCTTATATGCAGGGCGGCTTAACCTATTCTCATGTTAAATTTGGTCTCCTGACCGCACTTCAGACGATGAAGGATCGTAACTTGTTGTAAGTTATCCTAACATATCTATTGACATGTCAGGATAACTCACATATGATAAGGTCATGAGAATCGAAATGGAAGGTTGAGAGCGATGAGTGAGGAAATTCGCAGAAATATGGCCTTGTTTCCTATTGGTATCGTTATGAAACTTACGGATTTAACGGCAAGACAAATACGATATTACGAGCAGCATGAATTGATTGTACCTGCGCGAACCTCGGGGAATCAGCGAATGTTTTCCCTCAATGATGTCGAACGCTTGCTGGAGATCAAGGGCCTCATCGATAAAGGCGTGAACATCGCCGGGATCAAGCAAGTCATGAACCCAATGTCCCGTGAATCTCTAGATGCGACGGTCATCACGAAGGATACCGAGGAGAAGCGGAAGGAAATGACGGATTCCCAAATTTACCGTATGTTGAAGCAGCAGTTGGTGTCAGGTAGCAAACCGGGGCAAGTTTCTTTGATCCAAGGCGAACTGTCGCGGTTTTTCAAAAAATAATAATCTAAACGTTGGGAGAGGTTAGGGTGAGTTACTCGAATTACACCAAAGAAGACATTTTACGCATCGCCAAGGAAGAAAATGTACGTTTTATTCGTTTGCAGTTCACAGATTTGCTGGGAACGATTAAAAACGTGGAAATTCCGGTCAGCCAATTGGAGAAGGCGTTGGACAACAAGATGATGTTTGATGGTTCTTCCATCGAAGGATATGTTCGTATCGAGGAGTCCGACATGTATCTCTTCCCGGATCTGGACACTTGGGTCATTTTCCCTTGGGTGACGGAGGATCGCGTAGCACGTTTGATTTGTGATGTATATATGCCTGACGGTACACCGTTTGCCGGCGATCCGCGTGGGATTTTGAAACGCGCGCTGAAGGAAGCCGAAGAGATGGGCTACACCGCGATGAATGTTGGGCCGGAACCGGAGTTCTTCCTGTTCAAAACCGACGATAAAGGCAACCCTACTACCGAGTTGAATGACCAAGGCGGTTACTTCGATTTGGCCCCTACGGACCTCGGCGAGAATTGCCGCCGTGAAATCGTATTGACACTGGAAGAAATGGGCTTTGAAATCGAAGCTTCCCACCATGAAGTGGCTCCGGGTCAACATGAGATCGACTTTAAATACGCGAGTGCGATCAAAGCCGCTGACCAAATCCAAACCTTTAAATTGGTCGTTAAGACGATTGCTCGTCAGCATGGGCTTCATGCCACGTTTATGCCGAAGCCGTTGTTCGGCGTGAATGGTTCGGGGATGCATTGCCACCAATCATTGTTCAAAGGTAACGTGAACGCGTTTTATGAGGAAAGTGATAGCCTGGGCCTGAGCAACGAAGCACGCCACTATATGGCTGGTATCCTGAAGCATGCTCGCGCATTTGCAGCCATCACAAACCCAACCGTAAACTCATACAAACGTCTCGTGCCTGGCTATGAAGCACCTTGCTATGTGGCCTGGTCTTCGAGCAACCGCAGCCCAATGATCCGAATTCCAGCTTCCCGCGGCCTTAGCACACGCGTTGAAGTGCGTAACCCGGACCCGGCTGCTAATCCTTACTTAGCTTTGGCTGTGATGTTGAAAGCGGGCCTGGATGGCATCAAGAAGGAGCTCCCGCTGGTTGATCCAGTCGATCGCAACATCTATGTGATGTCTGAGGAAGAACGCGTGGAAGAAGGGATCCCAAGTCTTCCGTCCGACTTGAAGGAAGCGCTTGGCGAATTGCTGCGCAGTGAAATTATCAGCGAAGCGTTGGGTGACCATGCGTTGACTCATTTCTACGAGTTGAAAGAAATCGAATGGGACATCTTCCGTACCCAAGTTCATCAATGGGAACGCGATCAATATATGACGTTGTATTAATAGTAAGTTTATGCATATCCCTCAACGCCTGGCGTTGGGGGGTATTTTTATGTCGTTGTAGATCTTTCCATACATAGAGGAAGCCGAGCGAGCTAACCTTATGAATTATAAGGAGGCCCAAAACGATGGCTACAGAAACACTGGAAAGAGGTCAAATACGCATCGAGGAGCAAGAGGTACCTCAAATCACCAATGATATAAATGAATGTAACGCTCCATGTCCGCACTGTACCACTTCCTATAATGGCTGCACGATGAATCCGAACCATTATGGTTCCCACCGATGTGCTAACGGCCATACTTATTAGGAATGTTGGAGATGAGGAGGAAGGGGCTTATCCTGTACATGTTGATAGCGTTAGTCGGATGCAGCAATCAACAGCCGGGTTCAATCAAAACCTATGATAGACCTCAGAATCAGTCTGTAGGATTGTCACAAGAAAGAAGAGCGGTTATTTCGAAGGACCCGCAACTCGTTGAGATGGAGGAAATGAAAATAATGATTCGAATGGTCGAATTGTTAAATTCTGAAATCCAGAAAGATCCAGTAAACGCAGCGATGTATCTCGACACATTGAATCATGTATTAGAACAAGAAGTGCGACCATCGGCTATACATTTGAATCAATTGGGGTATCCTTCGGTCTTGCAAAGTTTAGACCGTATCGTGCAAAGCAATACACAGGCAAAGGTCAATCTGACTAAAGGTCAACCGGCTGCTCAATACCAGAATCAAAATTACGATCAATATCAAATCAACTTGATGAATCGGCAACTTCAGCAAAGTCAGGAGTTATTTCGAGAGCATAAACAATTCAATCAAATGGTTTGTTCCTATTTACATACGTTTGAAAGTATTGGGTCAAGCTAAGCGCAAAGGATGGGGGAGATGAATTGAATTAAGGAGGTAGTCACATGGTGACCGAATTGAAAAGATACCAACGCCGTCGCTACCGGTTAAAGCAGTGGTGGATAGCAGAACGTGCCGGATTTGGTTGGGGCACACGCGGCCGCCGCGAAAAGACAGGCTACAATCTAATGCACTTCCTGGACCTCGAATGGGATTAGTAAGGGGGAAGGGAATGCGTAAGGCAGATAAACCAAACAGGACGAAGTCGATATAAACCCATCGCTTCGTCCTGTTTGATGTTATCATTGCCGCATATTTAGAAAATTAGTGCAAGTCGCGGAACAGACCGACAACTTTCCCCAGGATGGTCACATGCTTCAAACGAAGCGGTTCCATCGTTGAATTCTCCGGCTGCAAGCGAATATGGTCTTTCTCTTTATAAAACGTCTTGACCGTCGCCTCGTCATCTTCCGTCATGGCTACAACGATCTCTCCGTTGTTGGCCGTTTGCTGTTGGCGGACGATCACATAATCCCCACTATGTATTCCGGCTTCGATCATGCTGTCGCCAACCACGGAAAGCATGAATACTTCTCCGTCAGCAGCGTAATGCTCTGGCAGTGGAAAATAATCTTCAATATTCTCCGTTGCCGTGATCGGCATGCCTGCAGTTACTTTCCCGACAACGGGAACGCGGGCAATGCTATGTGCAAACAAATTGTAATTCTCCGACTCTTCTTGGCCCAACAACTCGATGGCACGCGGCTTCGTCGGGTCGCGCCGGATGAACCCTTTCTTCTCCAGGCGGTCCAGATGGCCGTGAACGGTGGAACTGGACGCCAATCCTACGGCTTCCCCTATCTCACGTACGGAAGGTGGATAACCTTTGGCGCGTACTTCGTTGCGAATGAATTCAAGAATGGCCTGTTGCCGGCTCGATACCTTTGACATGTACGGATCAACCCCATTTAGTAACGTTTGGAAAAATTATAACACAGAACTTCCGTTCGTACAAACATTAGTTCTAAAAAGAGAGATCAATATACGGAAACTAAAAAAAATAAGAACAACCGTTCGAAAAAACTATTGAATCAAACAAATGTTCGTGTTATATTGATTACATAAAACAGAACACTTGTTTGGAGTGATGGTTATATGTTGAAATACAGTTCCTATCAAAGCATCTACGAACAACCTTCTTTTCGTCGTCCTATGGAGAGAAGATTACATATGAGTACATTTCTGAAGAGTAGATTGTCCAAAATTGCCGTGCTTCTGATCATTCTCAGCATCACATGCACCGGTATGGTACAGGCCTTTGCAGCGTCCATCGACAACTCCGCCACGGAAGAGCGGGCAGAATATGTTGTAGTGATGCCTGGAGATACCTTGTGGGAAATTGCCGTGGCTCATAAGCCTCAAGGTCAAGATACGCGAGTCTACATTCAGAAGTTGATGCGGACCAATGGGCTCGGTACCAGCTCGATTCAAGCGGGAGATACGCTGATGTTGCCCAACAAACATTAGAGGTTAACCGAGTTATGATATATAGGAAGAACCAGAGCTTGTTTCAAGGATGCGGGATGGGGTTGCCGTCGCCTTGACAAGCTCTTTTTCTCATGTCAAAGTAAGAATTAATGCCCTGTGTAACACCATGGGAAGCATAGTATATATAGAAGTGGGAGGAACTTATGGATATTGATGCGTTGGTTAAGCGGATTAATGAGCTGGCTCGAAAAGCCAAAGAAGAAGGATTATCGCAAGACGAGCTATTGGAAAGAGCCCAGCTTCGGGAAACGTATCTGCAAAACGTTCGCAGGAATTTTCGGCACCAGCTCGAGTCGATCGAGATTGTAGATAAATAGGGAGGAACGGGTATGGGTTCGTTTGATCGCAAAGTAGAACGTAATCAAGTAAGAATGAATAAGAAAGGCAAGGGACCGCAAGTTGGGCAGACGACGCGAAATTCACGGTCGACGCTTGGGGCAAACGGGGAAGGTGATGTTTTTAAAGGGCGCAACATCATTTTGCCTTTTCTCTTGTTCCTGTTAGCCCTTCTGTATGGCGGCGTAGGGATCATCGGCAATTCTGCGGAAGTGAACTCGGTGCTGTATTGGGCGACGATCTTTTTGTATATTGTGCTGGCTTTGGCCATTTTTCTTCGCAAGCCTTATTTGCGCATCAACAAGAGCTGGCTGTACACCTCGAAATTCAATCGTGATCGCATGCTGGATGCCGGTAACATTAGCAAAATCAAGGTTAGCCGGAACAAAATTGTGATTGAACCGAAAACACGGGAACCCAAATGGGTGTTCTACCGCACACGCAATCGCTTCGATACGGAAGCAATGGCCACGCGGTTGGAGCTGTATGCCAATACCCATCATGTAAAATTGGAGAAAGAATAGAATCACATTTGCAAGTATAAAGCGATAGAACGGAGAGGGCTGGGACGAATGACGATCAAAGCGGTATGTTTTGACCTGGACGACACGCTGCTCTGGGATGAGCGGAGCGTAAGAGAAGCTTTTGCGGCGACATGTGAAAGCGCGGCGGCCAAGTTGGGGAGATTAAATCCCGAAGAACTGGAAGAGGCAGTACGCCGGGAAGCCCGGAGCTTGTATGAATCCTATGAAACCTATCCTTTCACAACGATGATTGGTATCAATCCGTTTGAGGGATTATGGGCAACGTTCTCCGCAGGGGAACAACCGGAATTTCGCCAATTGGAGCAGCTAGCCCCGATCTATCGCAAAGAGTCTTGGCGGCGTGGTCTGCTTGCACTTGGAGTCGATGACGAGGTGCTGGCCGGCGAGTTGGCGGAGCAATTCGGACGCGAACGCCGCTCTCGTCCCCACGTATACGAGGAAACGTTCCAGGTTCTTAAGGAATTGAAAGGCAAAGTGAAGCTATTGCTGTTGACGAATGGTTGTCCGGCGCTTCAGCAGGAGAAACTGGATGGGGTGCCGGAACTGGCACCGTATTTTGATGAGATTGTCATTTCCGGAAACTTTGGTAAAGGCAAACCGGATTCGTCTATTTTTCGGCATGCGCTGGAACGGTTGGCGATCGAACCCGGTGAGGGGATCATGGTCGGGGATAAGCTGACGACGGATATCAAAGGTGCGCTCAGTGTCGGCATGACGGCTGTCTGGGTCAATCGGGACGGCAAAACGCTAAGCGGCGAAATCATACCGGATTATGAGATCAAACACTTGTCCGAATTGCATGAGCTTCTGGACAAGCTCTCTTCGGTTAATCCAACCTAAGAACGAACGACATGACGAGGCGGGAGCCGTCGCGGAAGGAGGGAAATCAGTATGCGAATTCAGAAGGTAACGGGGCTGTTAACCACCCTCGCGCTTGTGTTGGTCGTTATCGCCGGATGCAGCAGTAAAGAATCAACATCCGCCCAGGCGGATACGACGCTGGAGCCTATTCAGGTTGAGCTTGAGGTCGCACCCTCGATTGTCAAGATTGGGGACACGGTGAAGTTTACCGCGAAAGTGACTCACCATGGTGAGAATGTGGATGATGCGAAGGAGGTCATGTTCGAATTTTGGAACACGGCTGACGACAACGAGAAGCATAGCCAGGTGAAAGTGAAGAGTGCCGGAAACGGGACATATGTGCTGGAGCATTCGTTTAAGGAGTCAGGGACCTATGAAGTGATTTCCCATGTCACCGCGCGGGATCAGCACTCCATGCCATCAAAGCAATTTACGGTGGAATAAGCTCGTGACAAACCTGAAGATTAGCTGTTGCCCTTAAAGGGTGGCAGCTTTTTTTCGTTAATGGGATTTCCGAATTTTTCAAAAGGATGAACTCTAGTTTGTTCGGGTTTTAATTCTGAGTTGAACGATAGGATAACAATCCGTTGAATTGGGTGAAGAGACGTAATGAAATCGCCAATCTCTCTTTTCTTCAACGCTTTATTCTGTTAAACTAAAACATAACGTTTTACGGGAGGGACATGATCATGAGTAAACCTAGCCTGCTCGAAAGAATGAAAGAACGAATATTAATCCTCGATGGTGCCATGGGCACCATGATTCAGCAGGAAGACCTAACTCCGGCCGATTTTGGCGGCGAAGAGTTGGACGGCTGCAACGAAATGCTTGTGCTCACCCGTCCGGATGTAATACGCGGCATCCACGAGAAATATCTCGAGGCAGGTGCCGATTTGATCGAAACGAATACGTTTGGTGCGACATCCGTCGTGCTGGCTGAATACGATATCCCGCAAAGGGCACGTGAAATCAATTTGGCTGCGGCCAAGCTAGCGATCGAGGCTGCGGAAAAATACAGTACCCCGGAGCAACCCCGCTATGTCGTCGGTATTCTGGGACCAACGACCAAAACCTTGTCCGTTACCGGTGGCGTGACGTTCGACGAACTGACAGCCAGCTATGCGGAGCAGGCTTCGGCGCTGATTGAGGCCGGGGTTGATGCCCTGATGCTGGAAACCTCGCAGGATACCTTAAATGTGAAGGCGGGGAGCATCGGGATTAAGCGAGCATTTGCCGATACGGGGATCACCCTGCCGATCATGATCTCGGGAACGATCGAGCCGATGGGCACGACGTTGGCAGGCCAAAATATTGAAGCTTTTTACATTTCGCTGGAGCATTTGAATCCAATCTCCATCGGCCTGAACTGTGCGACCGGACCGGAGTTCATGCGCGACCATATCCGCACCTTGTCGGGTCTTGCGCAGGCGGCGGTCAGCTGCCACCCCAATGCAGGTCTGCCGGACGAAAACGGCACTTACCACGAGTCTCCGGATTCGCTCGCCCAGAAAATGTCGGCGTTCGCCGAGCAAGGCTGGCTGAACATTGCCGGCGGTTGCTGCGGAACGACGCCTGCTCATATCGCCGCGTTAGCGAATACGCTGAAGGATTTTCGGCCGCGGGAGTTGACAGGCAGCCATCTGCCGGCGCTTTCCGGGATCGAGCCGGTTTACATTGAATCGGAGAATCGTCCTTATTTGGTCGGAGAGAGAACAAACGTTCTTGGTTCGCGTAAATTTAAACGGCTGATCGTAGAAGGGAAATACGAAGAAGCTTCGGAAATTGCCCGTGCTCAGGTGAAGAACGGAGCACAGGTTGTCGACGTTTGCGTACAAGACCCTGACCGCGATGAAGCGGAGGATATCAAGAAGTTCCTTGAACTGGTCGTCAAGAAAGTCAAGGTACCGCTAATGATCGATACGACAGATCCGAAGGTGCTGGATTTGGCGCTCCAATATTGTCAGGGCAAGTCGATTATTAACTCCATTAACTTAGAAGATGGCGAAGAGAAGTTCGAACATGTAACGCCGCTGATTCATAAATACGGGGCGGCCGTAGTTGTCGGTACCATTGACGAACGCGGGCAAGCGATCACGCGGGAAGACAAGCTTGAGGTCGCTAAACGTTCGCACGATCTCCTAGTTCACAAATATGGACTCAAATCGGAGGATTTGATCTTCGATCCGCTCGTGTTCCCGGTGGGTACCGGGGATGAGCAGTATATCGGCTCGGCCAAGGAAACGATCGAAGGGATTCGCCTGATTAAAGAGGCCCTGCCGAAAGTTCACACCGTGCTGGGAATAAGTAACGTGTCGTTTGGTTTGCCGGAAGCCGGCCGCGAAGTGTTGAACTCCGTATTCCTGTACGAATGCACCAAAGCGGGTCTCGATTACGCGATCGTCAATACGGAGAAACTGGAGCGTTACGCCAAAATTCCGGATGAAGAACGCCGTCTGGCTGAAGAACTGATTTATCAAACCAACGACGAGACGCTGGCCGCCTTTGTGGCTGCCTTCCGTAACAAGAAGGTGGAGAAGGTCGAGAAGTCCACACAGCTCACGCTTGAGGAACGGTTGGCTTCTTATGTTGTGGAAGGCACGAAGGAAGGCTTAATCCCCGATCTGGAAGAAGCATTAAAGAAATACACCGCGCTTGAAGTCATTAATGGTCCTTTGATGGCGGGGATGGAAGAGGTCGGCCGTTTGTTTAACAACAACGAGCTGATCGTTGCCGAGGTCCTGCAAAGCGCCGAGGTGATGAAGGCATCGGTGGCCTACCTTGAACCGTTTATGGAGAAGAACGAAACCAGCGTCAAAGGGAAAATCATGCTGGCGACTGTCAAAGGCGATGTGCATGATATCGGCAAAAACCTGGTCGAGATCATTCTGTCCAATAATGGTTACCAGATCGTCAATTTGGGCATAAAAGTACCACCGGAGCGCATTATCGAAGCGTATCAGAAGGAAAACGCCGATGCGATTGGTCTATCCGGTCTTCTGGTGAAATCGGCGCAGCAAATGGTGACGACGGCGCAGGACTTGCGAAATGCCGGTATCGACGTTCCAATCCTTGTGGGTGGTGCCGCATTAACCCGCAAATTTACCAAAACGCGGATTCGGCCCGAGTACGACGGCATGGTCGTTTACGCCAAGGACGCAATGGACGGCCTCGATTTGGCTAACAAGTTGATGGATCCGGCCGCCCGGGAGCAAATGCGCCTTAAAATGGAAGAGGAAAAAGAGACCGATCAGGCTGTTGCAGTTGCTGAACCGCTGCCAGAACTGACCCGCGTGGAGCGGTCCAAAATTTCAACGGATGCGCCGATTTATCTTCCGCCCGATCTGGAACGGCATGTGCTTCGCGATTATCCGATTGGTCATATCACGCCTTATATCAATATGCAAATGTTACTTGGTCATCATCTTGGGCTTCGCGGTTCGGTGGAACAGCAATTAGCGTCAGGCGAAGCAAAGGCGGTACAGTTGAAGGAGACGGTCGACCAAATCCTGCTTGAAGCAGTAACGGACGGCATTATTCGCACGCAAGCCATGTATCGGTTCTTCCCGGCGCAATCGTCCGGCAACGACGTTCTCATTTATGATCCGGCCAAGCCTGGCAAAGTGTTGAAGCGATTCAGCTTCCCGCGGCAAAAGGTTGAGCCATACCTCTGTTTGGCGGATTTCTTGAAGTCCGTGGACAGCGGGCAAATGGATTATGTTGGCTTCCTGGTCGTCACGGCCGGCCAAGGTGTTCGGGACTTGTCCGAGAAGTGGAAGGAACAAGGCGACTATCTGCGCTCCCATGTGCTGCAGGCGGTAGCATTAGAGCTGGCGGAAGCCCTGGCAGAGCGGGTGCACCATATTATGCGAGATACCTGGGGCTTCCCGGATCCGGCGAACATGACGATGAAACAGCGCCACGGCGCACGTTATCAAGGGATTCGCGTGTCGTTTGGTTATCCGGCCTGCCCGGATCTTGAAGACCAGCAATTGTTGTTTGATCTCATGCAGCCAGGGGACATCGGCATTACATTGACCGAAGGCTTCATGATGGAACCGGAAGCTTCCGTTTCGGCGATGGTCTTCGCTCACCCTGAAGCGCAATATTTTAACGTAGACAAAGCTGGGGTATAATCCCATAAAGAAGCTCCTTGGAAAACCCTCCGAACTTCGGAGGGTTTTGGTAATCTGTACGTCATGCGAACCATTCTAGCGTAAAGGACGATAAAGGCATGGAACTCTATTTCTTGGGGACGAACGCGGGGGTACCGTCTTTGGAACGGAATGTGACCTCAGTGGCTTTGCGTCTGCTGGAGGAACGCCGTTCTCTCTGGCTGTTCGATTGCGGTGAGGGCACCCAGCATCAGATCCTGCGATCACCGCTGAAATTAAGTAAATTGGAAGCTATTTTTATCACCCATCTTCATGGAGATCATCTGTTTGGTTTGCCCGGACTCATTTCGAGCCGTGCCTATCAGGGAGGGGATACCCCCCTGGTCATTTACGGTCCAAAGGGCTTGAAGAAATTCATAGAGACGACGCTTTCGCTTAGCGAATCGCGTATTAACTATAAGCTGGAGATCGTGGAGCATCAAGGCGGCGTCTTGTTCGAGGATGAAACGTTTCGGGTCGAGGCGGCACTGTTGGAGCATCGAATCGACAGCTACGGTTATCGGGTGATTGAAAAAGATTTACCCGGTAAGCTAGACGCCGCCGTATTGGAACGGTACGGAATTCGTCCCGGCCCACTGTACGGCAAACTTAAACGCGGCGAAAGCGTTGTGGCCCCAAGCGGCGAAACGCTGCATGCGAAGGATGTGCTCGGAGAACCTAAAGCCGGGAGAATCGTGACCATTCTCGGCGATACGCGCCCGTGCAATTCCGCATTAACCTTGGCCCAAGAGGCTGATATGCTTGTACACGAGGCAACCTTTTTGGATGAACTGGCGAAAACCGCGCACGATTATCATCACAGTACAGCCAAGCAAGCGGCGGAGGCTGCCAAGGAAGCCGGTGTGCAGCAACTTTTACTGACCCATTTCAGCTCGCGCTACAAATCGGATGATCAGCTGTTACGCCTGCAGGAGGAAGCCCGGGCGGTATTCCCGAACGCGCAGCTGGCCCGTGAACATGTGCTATATCCAGTGGCGCGCCGCTGCGGGAGGAAATAATTATTTTCCGGGAAAGCGCAGGAACTGACAGGGCATTTCAAAGTTTGGCAAGGGGAAAAGGTCCTGTTTTTTCACCATTCGTGCTGGTTCGACGCCAGGTGGCGGATCGAAGCTCTTTTTTGACACGGCCTCGAAAACATAACGGAAAAATTTGCCTGATCGCGGGTTTCCTAGGTACAATAATAGGAGACATCGTTGAATGGAAAGGATGAGGATTTTGCCAAAGGATTGGAAGGCCTATCTCATTGATTTGGACGGCACTTTATATCATGGGCCTAAGATGATCCCGGGTGCGGATGATTTGATCTCCGCCTTGCGTGCAAAGCGGATTCCCTTCCTGTTTGTTACGAACAATTCCTCGCGGACGCCTGCGGAGGTCGCCGCACATTTGGAGGCGATGGGCATATCGGCCCGGGCGGAGGAGGTTTGCACGTCAGCGGTTGCAGCAGCCAGGTATATAGCCGAGGATCAGCCGGGCTGCAAGGTGGCGGCCATCGGCGAAGCCGGACTTACAAAGGCGCTAAATGAAGCTGGACTCCAGTTGATCTCGGAAGAACCGGATGTGGTGGTCCAAGGCATTGATCGCCACTTTACATACGAAACGTTAACCCGGGCTGCAAGGTGGATTCGAGGGGGAGCGCGTTATGTTTTAACCAATCCCGACTTGCTGCTGCCCACTCAGGAGGGTTTGATGCCTGGGGCCGGAACTCTTTCTGCGGCCATTCAGGCGGCCTCGGGCGTGAAGCCTGTGGTGATCGGTAAACCGGCGGCTCCCTTGATGGATTTTGCCATTGCTAGACTTGGACTAGCGGCTTCGGAAGTGGCGGTCATCGGAGATAATCTGCATACGGATATTGCTGCAGGAGTGAATGCCGGCTGCGGGACCATTCTGACATTAACCGGTGTCACGACGGCCGACAACCTGCCGGACTTTGTGAAATCTTCGGGCGTGTCGGCGGATGTCGTATGTCGTGATCTGGCGGAAGTCAGAACATGGATCTGTGGATCGAACTTATAAGAATGAAGGGAAAGATGCACCATGCCGGAATTGCCGGAGATGGAAAATTATCGAATACAGCTCTCGCAGTATATTTTGGATCTCCCGATTACCGAGGTCGTCGTAGGCCGGGAGAAATCAGTGAACTTACCGGGGGAGGAGTTTATCCGGGAACTGATAGGAAGACAAGTGATTTTCGTCGAGCGCCGGGGCAAACATCTTCTGTTCCATCTGGATAACGGACGAAGATTGCTGCTCCACTTGATGCTTGGCGGGTTGCTGTACCTCGGTTCCAAGGAGGACCGCCCGGATCGCAGCACTCAGGTCGAAATTACCTTCGGGGAGTCCCATGTGTTGTATTTCATTGGGTTGCGTCTTGGTCATCTGCATCTACATAGCGCCAAGGAAGCGGAGGAACTGCTGTCTCATCTGGGGCCGGAGCTCCTTGACCGTCGGATGAACGCAGAGCGGTTTACCGCTCTGCTGCGCAAGCGGCGGGGAAGCCTGAAGACGACGCTCGTTAATCAGGATGTCATCGCCGGAATCGGGAATTGTTACGCGGATGAAATTGCATTCGCCGCCGAACTGCTGCCGACGGCTAAACTGCAAAATTTGAGCGACGAGGATTTTTCTCGCCTTTACCAAGCAGTCCGGGACGTGCTCATCGAGGCGACGGAGGCCGGCGGGTATATGGAGATGCCGCTGACCCGGGACGACAAGCTGACTGGAGGATCGAACGATACATGCCGGGTGTACGACCGGGAGGGAGAGACTTGTCCGCGTTGCGGCGACACCATCGTGAAAGCGGAAATGAACGGGCGCAAAGTGTTTTACAGCCCCGGCTGCCAGCATGACCGTTAAGGTAAAGGTTGGGGGACATTTAAGCATACGGGGCGGCTACTTTGGCGCCGCCAAAGCCGCCCTGCAACTGGGGGCCGGCGCTTTTCAGTATTTTCCGAAAAATCCGCGAAGCCTGACGGTGAAACCGTTTGATCTGCGGGATGCGGAGCAGTGCCGAATGCTGTGCCAGAAGCATGACCTGGCCTCGATCGCGCATACGCCTTATCCCAGTAATCTCGCCATTGGCAAGGACGCTGACGAGGACGCCTACAACCGAGTGGTGGCTTCGCTACGCAACGACCTGGAAATCGCGGAAGCGTGCGGCTCCATTGGGATCGTTGTACATTTTGGCACATTTAAGTCAGGAAACCCCTTACAAGGATATCAAAATATTATACAATGTATTAATGATGTGCTCTCCGGTTGGCGGGGCTCGGCAAAGCTGCTCATCGAGAACCAGGCTGGTGATCACGGCGACATGGGGATGACGATCGAAGAGTTGGTCCAGATCCGCAACCTGTGCCGAGATTCGGAGCGCATCGGCTTTTGCCTGGATACCTGTCATGCTTTTGGAGCGGGGATGTGGCAAGGCGAAGGAGATGAGAGCTTCACGGTTAAAGCTAAGGAGCTTCAGTTTTGGGACGGTTTATGTGCCGTCCACCTGAACGATTCAAGATACCCGGTATTATCGCGCAAGGACCGTCACGCCCGAGTGGGCCAGGGCCATATCGGTGAAGCCGGCTTTCGCTGGCTGCTGCAGATCGACGCGATCCGGAAATCCCCGCTTATTTTTGAGAGCGAAACCGGGGAAGATGGGACCTACAGAGAGGATATGGAGCGAGTGAGACGGTGGGCGGAGGCCTAGAAAGACAACATGACTCCGCTTGGAGTGAAATACCGCGGGAAAGGAAGAACACTATTGATTCATGTATATATGGACGATTTTCGCCGATGTCCGCAGGGATTTACGTTAGCGCGCACCGTCGAGGAGTGTCTGGAGCTGCTTCGTTTGACGGAAGTAGACATCTTATCGCTGGATTACGATATGGGACCGGAAGAACCTACCGGGACGGAAATGGCGGCTGCCATGGTTCGGGAAGGACTTTTTCCGAGAGAGATTTATCTTCACACCTCCAGCATTTCCGGAAAAAAAAGCATGTACGAAATCCTGTACCAAGGCTTGCCGGAGCAAGTTCAGTTGCATAACGGACCGATTCCGTTCGAACGGTTGGAGGATATCGCCCGAAACTGCAAAGTGCCTCCGCATTCCAAATGGATTTGCACGGCCAATCATGGCTTTGCGCCCTATGCGCAGGAGGAGTTGCGCCGCACGTTCGGCAGCGTAAAGAGTTCCATGCTCATCCCCGGCGAAGTATTTGCAGCCTCGCTGCAGGCGATGCCAGAAAATGTGCAGCATCAGCTGCGTCAAGCTCCGCCGATTTTTCTGCGGCATACATTCCTGGTCGATTGGGAGTGGTGCCCGGGGGAAGCGGAAGAGGTGAAGCCGGAGGATTGGCTTGAACCGCTGCGGAAGTATTTGATGGCCGATTTTCGACTTCCTGGGGCCAAAATAGCTGTACAGGCGCGCAAATCGGACGATGGACTTTGGTCGGGAACGGCACTTGAACTTAAGGACCGTCTGCAGGAAGCGCTAAACGATGTCTCCGTTGCGGATTTCGTGGTGCGGGATGCCGATTGGATCATCTCGGTGTTTGCGGGAACAGACCGGATTTATGCCGGTGTGGCGCATCCGCAAGATAACCTTTCTGATTGGAACGGCGGCGCGATCCGCTTCCGTAAGGAGGAGGGTCAAATCTCTCGGGCGAAATTCAAGCTTCTGGAGGCCGAATCGGCCTTCGGCATTCCGTTCGAATCGTTCCGTGAAGCGCTGGATATCGGCGCGGCACCGGGCGGTTGGACCTCGTTCCTGCTGGAACGGGGCCTAAGCGTAACGGCGGTGGACACGGGGAAACTGCACCCGTCGTTGTTGTCTTCACCCAAGCTGACATTCTTGCAACGGAACGCGAGTCGAGTAAAATTCAAAGAGAATCAATTCGATCTTCTGGTTTGCGACATGAGCTGGAGCCCGAAATTGACGGCTAGGCTCGTGACAGAGCTGCTGTACGCGTTGGTTCCGGGAGGAACTGCGATTGTGACGGTAAAGCTGTTGACCAAGAAACCGATGGCGTTGATTCAAGAAGTCACCGACATATTTCAAGAGGCTCGACTTCAAGTACAGCGGGCGAAGCAGCTGTTTCATAACCGGGATGAAATCACGCTCTATATGATTAAATATTAACGGCGTGAATTAATGGCTTTGAAAAAAAGTGCTTTACATTTGACGCAAGCCGTCCTATACTGATTCCAAAATTATACAATGATAGCAATAGGGAAAGCATCCCCTGTCAACTTGGCCGAAGGGCCGAGGAATGACGAGGGAGCTTTCCCTTTTTTGCGTGCAGGAAAGGAGGAGTTATGGCAAGATTCGTTCCCAAAATCGCGCCGGGCGTCTTATTGGCCGAACGTTACCGAATTGAACAAATGATCGGGCAAGGCGGCATGAGCCGGGTTTATTTGGCTGAAGATCTGAAACTGCCGGGGAAGTTATGGGCAGTAAAGGAATGCTTAGACGTACCGGGTGGACCGGCGACCGTTGCCAAGGAAGTCAAGCTGTTGATTCAGCTGAATCATCACCGATTGCCGCGGATCGTCGACTTCATTGATCCAGATCGGGACGGTTATTCCTATATTGTCATGGATTATATTCAAGGCGTACCTTTGGACCAATTCATCCGCGCCAGGGCGGGGCGGATACCGATGGAGCTGCTGGTTCGATTTGGCCTCCAAATCACTGATGGTCTACGGTATTTGCATCGACATGAGCCTCCGGTCATCCATCGGGACGTTAAGCCGGCAAATCTGCTGGTCGACGACAAAGGGGAGCTTCGGTTCGTGGATTTCGGAATTGCCCGCACCTTTACGGACGGCAAAACGGAAGATACGGTGCAGCTCGGGACCGTCGGCTTCGCTGCCCCGGAGCAATATGGCGATCGGCAAAGCGATGCGCGTACCGATCTTTATTCCCTGGGCGCGGTCCTACTCTATATGGGGACGGGGGGGCGATTTCCGGTCTGGACTCCTGAGGCAGCGGCGGCTTTACGAAACCAAGGGTGTGAACGTCTAGAGCCCATCGTGACCACACTGTTGCAGACTCGGCCCGAAGACCGCTTCAGTTCGGCCGAGGAGGTTAGTGAAGCTCTAGTTGCTCTCCTGCGTCCACGTCCTGAGAAATCCAGGTCGGCAATATTGGGTTCAACGCTCAAGACGTCAGGGGATGTCATTGATTTCAGCGGTCGACCCGCCATAGTCGGCATCGTTGGCGCATCGGCGGGAGCGGGCACAACCCATACGGCCATTGCCCTCGCTCATATGTTGGCACGCAGCATCAAGAAGGTAGCGATCGTGGAGATGGATTCCAAGTCTTCGGCGTTCCCCCGTTTAGCTCGACACTTGGATGAGGAGGCGTCTGCGGAGAACAGGAAAACAGGGAGCCGGTTCCGAATCGGCCAAGTAGCTTACGCCAAATTGACAGCGCGTGCGGATTTCATCTCGTTGTTGTCCGAAGGTTTCGGATGCATCGTCTGCGATCTGGGAACCGGTCGTAGCAAGGAACTGCTTGAGGAATTCCGCCGCGCGGATCTTTCCATCATTGTCGGTTCCGGGGCGGAGTGGAGTGTCGAGGAACTGGAACATTTCGCAGGAACCTTAGGTTCTATCGGGCAGTTTCCGCCATCCTGGAGGTTTTGTGTACCGTTCGCTTCGACATCCGGCTTGCGTAAGATCCGCAAATCATTACGCACGAAGAGCGTATACGCCCTTCCTGCGGATCCGAACCCTTATGATCCTGCGCCTTCGATGACTCACGCGCTTCAGGAAGTTTGTGGGAATCTACTGACGAAGTCCAAACGGGCGAGCCTTCGATTCCTGGTTAAACCCAAAACTTAGAAAGGTTGTGGATTGAACTATGCCAAGATTTAGGCAGAAAACCAAACAGTTGCTGCTATCTGGACTCATCGGTGTTGTTGTTGCCGGCGCATTGTTCACGGGGTATGCGGTTGTGCGGGAAAGACAAGTGCATGCCGCGCGGGCCGCCATGGTTCAGGATTATGAAGCCCGGCTGGCCGGTTTACGCGATCAGGTGCAGCAACGGACGATTCAGGGATGGGTACTGACGCGGGATATTCCCGCGGGAAACCGGATCGGGTCAGGCGACTTAAGGCGGGTGGAGCTGCCTGCGGACAGCGTTCCTGCAGATCTCTTGAAGTCGCAGGAAGCGATAGCGGGGAAATACGCGAAAATATCGCTTCGTTCGTTAACGCCTCTGACGGAAACTTTGCTTTATGAGGAGGAGCCGATTCCCGCTGATTTGCGCTGGCGAGAAATGGCATTCGTCCAGCTTCCGAAGGCTCTGAAAGAAAATGACGTCCTCGACATCCGAATTCAATTCCCGACCGGCCAGGACTATATTTTGTTATCCAAGAAGAAGGTGGAGACCTTGAGCTCCGAGACGTTGACGGTGACGCTTGGTGAAGCGGAGATTCTATCGCTGTCGAGCGCGATCGTAGACGCTTATTTACATAAAGCTTCAATCTATGCACTCGCTTATGTCGAGCCGAATCTGCAAAGCAAACCGGTGCCGACGTACCCGGTCAATGAAGGGGTCATGTCGTTGATCCGCAAAGATCCGAATATCGTGCAGAAGGCGGAACAGTCACTTCGTCTCAGCAACACGGCGCGGTCCGGCCTGGAAAGTGATTTATCCTCGATGTCCCCGCAGCGGGCTTCCGAATTTGCGAACAGTCAGACGCAGATCATGCGTTCGAATTCCCAGGTTCAGGGCGGAAACGTCGCGTCCGGGAGTCCCGTAGCGGACGGAACCTCGGCGGTATCCGACCGTTTTGAGCTGGGTTCGGAGAAATGAGAGGAGAGAATGGCGTGAAGCGATGGTTATTCGTAGGAAAAAGCGATAAACGCGACCTTTTATTGTATTTATGCAGCGTGTTGGCTACGGCCGGCTCGAAGGTCCTGCTAAGAGACGGTACGGAGAACGGAAAATACCGGTATTCGATTGGCGGAGATTCGTCTCTTCCGATTATGGAGTTTTACGGGTTTGATGTGGCGACGGGGGGAACGGGTTTCTCAAGCCCCCTAACAAATATGAGCGACGAAGTGAAGACCTCTGCTTACGATTACGAATTGCATGATGTTGATACGCTAAACGGCCTGACACCAGAGCTGTTTACGTCTGCAGACGAAATCGTTTGGGTCACGACGTATGAGCGTTATGAAGTGGAGGCGAGTAGACAGTGGTTCCGCAGCTTGTTTCACCTTTGGCCCCAGCTTCGCGGGTTGGCCGTCCGACCGGTCTTTATCCGTACGATCGACAGCAGCGTCAACAGTCGGTTTATTCTGAGTTTGTTGGACGGTCTTCCGCTGGAATGGCGCTCTGCAGAGCTTTGCATTCCTTGGAACGAATCGAATCTGGCTGCTCAGTTGGAGAACGAACATACCCAGCGGCTACGCCTTGGGAGTCTCTCCCGTTCTTATAAAAGAGCGCTTCGCGAACTGCTGAGCGAGCTGGCATGCTGGGATCACGCCATCGTCAAGCGCGCTGTCCGCCAGGCGGAACGGGGGCAGGCATGAGCCGTTTTGTGTTTTGGGACGGCGGTTTGGGCGGAGCCGCCGAAGCCGCTGTAGCCACTGCAATATCATTAGGTTTACGGCATCCGCAGCGGATGCTTCTGGTCAATCAAGGACCTGCCGACTTCGGCATTGAGGAGGGACTGCGACAAACCGTCCGCTTCCACGGTGAGCTCTACGCAGATGAAGCGATCCCGGAGCATGGTTTCGATGCACTTCTCCGCCTGCAAGCAAGCGGGCGTCTTTCACGGAGCAATTTTGCCGATTATACAGTTCCATTACTGCGCGGTCGCCTGGATCTCTTATGCGGGACGCGATTAGGCGATTCCGCTTGGCAGGAAACCGAAAAGAAAGCTGTCACCGAAGTGCTGGCGATGGCGGAGCAAACGTACGATTGGCTGATCCTTCATGCGCATGGTCAGCCGTTAAGCGAGGTATTGCGGAATCACCGTAAAGGCGACGTATTCGTGGTGGTCCAGCCGCATCGGCTGGGAATCCTGGACGAGCTGTTTGCGGATATGGGTTCCGGACATGGCAATCAGCAGACGAATTTGATCGTCGTCATATCGCCCTTTGATCCCCATTCCCGTTGGGGGATGAACAATTTGAAACGCCGGTATCCCTTATCGCTGCCCATGGTTGGCCTCCCGCATCATACGGAGTTCTCTGATGCCTGGAACGACCGCAACATCTTGACGTATTTTCGTCAAAATCCACTTTGGCCCAAACGAGGCGGAGAGCGGGAGCTTCTCATCAAAGGGTACCACGAGTTAGGGAATAAGCTGTTGGAATTGACAGCGAGCACAGGCACTTCCATATCTCTGGCAGAGAAGGGGGCGTAGAAATTGAACGGACTGACCAACGGCTTATTGATTGCGCTCCTGGTACTGACGGTTTCTCTCTTTATTTGGCGCAAAGCCCGAACAGCGGGGACAAAAGGTCCGGATCGTTGGATTGGCGAGGATCGATACGAGCTTTCGGCCATTGCGTCTTATATTAAGGTAAGGCTACATGAACTTAGTCGTTCGACCGGAAATGATTGGGGGGTGAGCGAGGAAGCTTGGAATCGCAAAGCCAAAGCGCGGGCAGAACTTCGCCAAGCACTTCGTGGATGCACGTATGGAGACCCGCAGGATAAACAATATATAAAGGCGTTTATCCGTGACATCCTGGTGGGCGATTATGGGATCAATGAACACCACATCGACCGGATCCTGCCGTTTCAGCGCAGGGAATTGTTAACGGTCCAAGACCGCTTCGACATCGTGTTGTACTTATATAAGCAACGTTACGGTACCGAAGGGTTCGCTCAAATGATGGAAGACTATTCGCTGGATGAACCGAACCCCCCAAAGACCGCCGACGGTTCCCCCGTATATGAAATGACTGGGGAAGACGTTGACCGTATCTTTTTCTTGGAATACCGCGCCCTTACGTTTCAGGAGAAGCTAGACCTCGTGGTCCAGCGCGTTTACCAAATGTATAAAGGCTTCTCGGTAGTGGACGAGCTGCGGGAAATGCGAATCGACGGACTAAGCGGCGGCGTCAGTGGGATACCGAGCGGATACGCGGCAACTGAAGCGACCCCTGTTCCGGGTTATGAGAATGGAGTAACCGATAGGGTCATGACTGAGGTTGACGAGGACGGCGAAATAATTACTTACGCTTGGGACAGCGTCTGGATCTTCTACAAAGGAAAGAGCATCCGTCTGGCATTCCTGTCCTTTGGCAGTGAAGCGGAGCTCAAACGGGTTTGTCAAAACATCTACAAGTTTAATCTGCCCGGTCAGTTGTCAGAGGTTAATGGGTATAAGGTGAACGAAATGAAGGACGGTTCGCGGATTGTGGTTGTTCGACCTCCTTTTGCGGAATCCTGGGCTTTTTTCGTCCGGAAGTTCGATATCCCCAGCGCTTCGTTGGAACATTTGATTCAAGGCGAACATGCAGAGCTTCCGCTGGGACTGCTCAAATACTTCATGAAGGGAAGCCGGATCACCTCGATTACCGGTTCTCAAGGTTCGGGCAAAACTACGCTGCTGATGGCGATGATTAAACATATTTACGCCTCCTATACGCTTCGCGTACAAGAAATGTCCTTCGAGCTTCATTTGCGGCGCTTATACAGCGGACGGAATATTTTAAGTTTCCGGGAGACTGATTACGTAAGCGGGCAAGCCGCGTTGGACTTGCAAAAGAAGACCGACGGCACCGTCCACATTCTCGGCGAGGTAGCGACAGACGAGGTTGCCGCCTGGATGGTGCAAATGGCGCAAGTCGCCAGCTTGTTTACCTTGTTTACGCATCATGCCAAAACATTCCGTGACCTTATCGAGTCGCTGCGTAACTCGCTTTTGAAAGCTGGTGTGTTTCGCGACGAAAGAATCGCCGAGATGCAGGTGGCTTCGGTCATCGATTTTGACATTCACTTGCGCCGAGATAGGTCAGGGAGGCGTTATATCGAACGGATCACCGAATGCTGTCAACGGGAGACGGTTGATCAGGCAGGCTATGAGGAGCGGGTGATTATGGAATATCGCAATGGGCGTTACGTGGCCGTTCGGCCAATTACGCCTAAATCCCGCGAGGCCATGGCCCGTGAGATGCTGCCGGAGGACGCGGCGGATTTTGAACGGTTTGTCTGCATGTATTGGGGGGAGACGGTTGGAGCTTAAGACGATCCTGCTGTTAGTTCTAGGAATATCCCTAAGTGGCTTTGCCGGATTGGTTGTCGTCAGTCAGATGCTCGGTAAAAGGGAAAATCCGCTATGGGCAGATGCTTGGGGCGCGGGCGGAACGTCTTCGCAACAACCTCTGCGCTGGATGAAGTTGCGGATCTCCTCGTTCTATCTTAAATCATATACCGTTTGGATGAAGGTGTTGCCGCTCCGGCACTACGTCGGGAAAGTTCGATTGCGTTTGGCGGTCATTCATCCTAATGACGAGATGGAACTCAGGCGTCAAACGATGAAAATGACCTACGGTATAACGGGGACGTTTGCCGCATCGATCGCGGCGTTGACCGCGTTGAATCCTGATTGGGTTTTCTTTTTGTCACTGCTCATTGCCGCTGCCGTTCTGCAGGGTTTGATACTTGATGGTTACATCAATCGCTTGGAAACCAAGCTGCTTGAGCAACTGTTAGGTTTTTATGCCGCGGTCCGGCACGCCTATCATCGGCATGGCATGGTGTCGGATGCGATTGAGGAAGCCGGCGAGACGACAGGCCGTGAGATCGGGGTTCATGCTCATTTGATCAACGAAGCACTGGAGGATTCCGATCCGGACGAAGCGCTGGAGAAGTATGTTGAAACGGCGCCAAGCCGCTATTTGAAAGCCTTTGCCGGCATTTCCCGATTAGTATCGGAATACGGCGATCGCAAATCTGCGGAAGGTTCCCTGTATCTCCGTGGCATCAGCCGTTTAACCGGTGAAGTTCAATTGGAGCTAATCCGAAAGAAAAGGCTCGACTACCTGCTCAAAGGGCTGCATGGGATCGCATTGTTGCCGGTCTTTTTTACAAAGCCCGTCGAAGTTTGGGCTAGAGGTCATTTCCCGCTTATGGACTCGTTTTACTTGAGCAAAGCGGGGATATGGATCAAAATCGGCCTATTTCTGACCATCTTGTTCAGTTACGTGCTGTTGCAAAAGCTCAAAAGCGAAGAAGAAACAAGCTATCGAGCCAAACCGGTGAAACAGCCTTGGGAAGCGAGGATCTATGCGCATCGAATCCTTGGACGCATCTGTCGCCGGTTTGTTCCTACTGTTGAGTCCGTAACCTATCATCGAATCTCTCAACTGCTGAAGGAGACAAACCATCAGCTGCGGCTCGAATGGTTTCAGGTCAGGCGGATTTGCGCATTTTCCATGGGCTTGATCGTTACCTTGGGTGCATTCCTTGTGATCCACCATCTAGCCCAGCAGCGCATAATGACGGAACCTCCCGCCACTGCGTCCTTTTTCGGTGCTTTGCCGAAGGATGCGATAGAGGCCGGACGTCTGGACGCCGAAAGGGACGCTGCGGTGATGCGGGAAATGGAGATGTCGGCGACGGCCGGTTATGACGCGATCGCCCGCTCCATTGAAACGATGCAAGAAAGATTCGGGGGAGGGAGTTCCCATGAAGAGCTGTCTGAGGCTGCCCGTCGGGTCATGGACAAGCTGCAGCGGTGGAATCAGGAATACCTCAGGTGGTGGGAGGTTGGGCTCGCTGTTCTGGCCGGGTTGGCCGGTTACCAGTTGCCGCTTTGGACAGTGCAATTCCAGCGATGGATAAGGTTGATGGACATGCGCCATGAGGTGTATCAGATGCTAACGATGATTGCTATCCTGCGGGAGCTGGAGCGCATCTCCGTGGAAGAAATTTTGGAATGGCTGGCTTCTTATGCCGTGATCTTTCGAGTCCCCCTGCAAAAATGCCTGCTGGATTATGGGCATAACCCGGAGGATGCACTCGTGGAGTTGAGGAAGGAGGTTATACTGGAGGATTTCCAACGTTTGGCGGACAAATTACTGCTGGCGTCGGAAAAACTTACAGTCGCTGACGCTTTTGACGATCTCGACAGTGATATGTCTTATCAATTTGAGCGGCGGCGGCTGGATTACGAGAAGTCACTGGAGGTTAAAGCCGGTTGGGGACGAATCATCGGATTTACCCCAATGTATGCGCTCGTATTCGCCTATTTGGTCATTCCGCTGATCTGGATGAGTTTTGAACAGATGGGCTTGTATTTTGAACAACTCCAAAAATTGTGAGGAATAAAGGAGGCACTTATCGATGAACAACGCTTCATCCGCTTTAAAAGTCGCGGCCGGCATTTTTTTGACCATCGCATTAATTACGATTGTTGTCATTTTGTTCGTATCTGCCCAGGAAGCCACGAAAACGGCGCAGAACAGCTTTTCCGACATCCAGACGGAATTGTCCCAAGCTTCATTTACCGTCTATGATGACACGACGGTCAGCGGGTCGCAAGTGACTAACGCGCTGCGAAAATTTAAGGATCGAGATCAGTTCGGGATATTGGTGAAAACCGGGAAGAACAGCGGTGGGGAATGGTATGGAGATGTTCTCCTCATCAATGAGCCTGTTTCCTCGGAACGGTATGGATCTGTAAACGGACAAAGCTATGCCGCGATTAGCAACGCTTGGGACGAACGTCTTAATGAATATGTCAATCCTAGCGGCAAATTTAAAGCGTTGGTCGTCAAGGACAGCTCCAACGTAGTCCGCGGATTAATCTTTACGCAAACGACGCTGATTCCATAAGAATCGCGGGTTGGGGGCACAGATCAAGATGTTTAATCAGGTGAAAAGTCTAGTTTGGCTGCTCTTTTCTGTCAGTTCTTTTCTAGCTGCAACCCTTTATACCCTTGAAATCGAGAAGGACCAGAACGCTTCCTACGATGCGATTGCCATGCAGCTGCACGGCGTTGGGCGAAGTGTTTATGCTCATGAGGGGAAGGATTCTGTATGGGAAACGGCGGCGAACCTAGGCGATGACGATCTGCTGGAATTGACGAGTGAAAGGGTGACAGGGAATCAAATATTACATCGTCTTCCGGATTGGATCGATCACGGCGTAGTTATCGAAGTGGACGGCGAAATCTTGAATGCCCCCCTGATTGGCCTGCTGGAAGATGAACTGGAGCAAAGCCGATCGCGCGCCGTAACCGTACTAGAGCTACGGGAGGAATATAGCGCGGAACGTATGAAAGATTCTTCTGGAAAAGAAATCCGCGTCATTTTTCGTAGAAAGTAGGTGGCTGGAGATGGTCAATGCCTTGTCCAAAATAACAGCCGCTCTGCTTGCCGTGCTGCTCCTGTTTCTGTTTCCAGCATTGCAAGCGGCGCAACGGCAGGAGGATATCCGGTATTTGGCTGCCTATCGGACATTAGTGCAGTTTACCGATGCGGTTCGGAACAAAGGGATCGTGACGCCAAAGATGTATGAGGATTTTATCCGCGAAATCGAAATCACTGGGGGAGGGTATGAGGTTGAATTGGAACACCGGCATAAAACCTATCATCCGGAATACGGTGATCCGGCCGACCCCACGTCCTTCCTGAACGACTTTAGCGTCGTCTACGATGCGTTTTATACTTCGGATATTTTGCAGGCTATGTTTCCAACTGGAACGGGGAACAAAGGTGACAACTATGTGCTCCAGGAAGGTGATTTCTTTGCTGTCACGGTTGTTGATCTTTCTCGCAGCCCGTTAGATATTTTATCGGAGTTTTTATATAACGGTGCAGGTAAAGAAAAGCCGTCTCTGCTAACCTATGGAGGTATGGTTCTAAATGAAGATTACTGACTGGGCTGTCATTTTTGTGTTGATCGTCGCTCCGATCTTTTGGCTGAACGGCCAGCGGGTGGAGAATCTGAGGGAAGTAAACCGGCTTGAAACCCGATATACTGCTGCAATGCGCACGGCAGTCCAAGATGCGGCGGTTGCGCTGAATCGAAACGAGCTCCAGCAATTCGAGAGCGGGTACGGATCAGAGAAATGGATGCGTGCGGATAAGGAGCAAGCGCTCGCCGCACTACTTCGAAGTTTATACCTAAACTTTGGGGTCGCTGACGATCCGGTGGGACAACACGCGCTCCTCGGCTATATTCCAGCGGTTGTCGTCATGGATTATGATGGTTATTTCCTGTATTCGGCAGATGCTGAAAGGAACACGGATACGTTCGCATACCACTGGAGTGACAGAAAACCATATACATACTCCGATGTTGACGGGAATAGCATTGCTTTGACTTTGGACAGGAAAGTAACAGCTTATGATGCTGCGGCAGACCGCTGGGTTAGCGGGCTGCAATCCGAGATCAAATCGGAAGTTTCCATTCCGCTGTTACAGAGCGATGAGGAATTTGAGGCCGTTCGGCGCGCTACGATCGTCCGCCTCATTGAAGAGGACTTAGCCCGGACGATCCGCCTTCACAATCTGCTCGCCGAGAAACGTGGCGCACACTATACTTTCACGTTGCCGGTCATCCCACAAGAGGACTGGAACAACACGCTGAATGATGTTGGAATTCTGGTATTTCTGCAAGGCATTCCAGTTGGGAATCTTCATTACAACAACTATGCAATAGGTGGGGGGAGGCTGGATCGAACGCCGACGATCCTGGGAGCGGTTGATCCCTCGACAGGGATGAAATACTTCTATCGAGAGTCCTGCTCAAAGGCTCGAGAGTTAGGATACCGTGAGGAAGAGATATTCTCCGGTGAACGTGAGGCAGCCGGAAACGGTTATTATCCGTTGGATTGTCGGACAAGCGGACCGTAAAGAGGAGATACACGTTGACGAAGGGGCCAGCTTTGGGCCGGCCCCTTTGCCAACGACAGCGATTATTTGAAGGAAGCATACCCTTCGTCTGCCATGACGACGCTACCGTTAATGGCACTAGCCTCGTCCAGCGTCAACAAGTAAACGGTATCGGCCACCTGTTCCGGTAATGTCAATTTGTTGCCCATCACTTTGGACTTCATCGAATCGACCATGCCCTTGTCTTTATAACCTTGAATGATCGGAGTATCGACGGCCCCAGGCGCCACAGCAATAACCCGGATACCCCAGTCTGCCATTTCCAGAGCGGCGGATTTGGTCATCATAATTACGGCACCCTTAGAGGCATGGTATGCGAAGGTACCGGGGGAAGCAAGGAAGCCAAACACCGAAGCGGTGTTAATGATGACCCCTTTGATCCCTAGCTCACGCATTTTTTTGCCAGCGGCGATGATGCCGTACGCAACGCCATGCTGGTTCACCTGAATGACGTTATGATAATCGTTTAGATTTTGGTCCAGCACCGGGGTGACCCGGCCAATCCCGGCATTATTGAACATGACATCGATTCTTCCGTAAGTATCCACCGCTTTTTCTACCAAGGCTTCAACATCTTCATACTTAGAAACATCGGTTTTGACGAAGATGGCTTTACCTCCGTTTGCCATAATTTGTTCTGCGACTGCTTGTCCGCCAGCCTCATTAAAATCAGCTACAACGACCCGATCCCCTTTGGAGGCAAATTTGAAAGCGGTTTCTTTACCGATTCCACTAGCTCCCCCGGTCACGATGGCTACTCTGTTTTGTTGCATGAGTACTTCTCCTGCCTCTCTTTGATATTTATGAAGTTCTGTACTATGATTGTAACAAAAGTCATTGTTAAACAAAATTTATATATAATTAGTATCAAATAAGAATTACTTAAGAAGTGGTTCGACCGCAGGGAGGGAATTCCATGAACCTGGAGCAGTTGGAGTATATTGTAGATGTGGCAAAAACAAAATCGCTGACCAAAACGGCCCAAAACGCTCATGTTACTTTATCCGCTGTTAGCCAGTCCATCTCTTTACTGGAATCGGAACTTGGAGTGGTGTTATTTAACCGGTCGCGAGGGGTTGGTGCTGTTCCAACGCCGGAAGGACAGTCGATTATTGGACGAGCTGCAGAGATATTGTCCAAACTCGAAGCCCTTCGGTCCGAAGCCAACTCCTACAGTGACAAGCTAAGCGGCGAGTTGATCATCGCAACGATCCCCGGTCCGATGCATTTATTGATGGAGGCGATTGCAGGCTTTAGGAAGGATTACCCTGAGGTCAAGGTCCGTATTTTCGAGCAGGGACCCAAAGAAATTTTGGATGAACTGCAAAGCGGAGGAATCGATCTTGGCTTTATCGCGCTGACATCGGATCTTCTGGCTCAACATAAAACATTACATTTTGAAAAGCTTTTTACCGGTAAAATGGTCGTTGGTGTACCTAAAACTTCATTGCTTGCTCTAGAGCGGTCGATGAAACCGGAGCAGCTTGTCGGATATTCCCTTGTCCTGTATGACGATGAGCATATTCGTCATTACTTAACTACTAGACTCGCAGAATACGGAGAGCCGGATATTTTGTTCGCTACCAACAATGTTCAGGCAATTCAAGGCGCGGTGAGGGAAGGGCTTGCGCTTACGGTTGGAGTGGATTATTCTTTCGAAAGCGGAGGGCAGGCGGATATCGTGCCGGTCGAGCTGGATCTGCCGGATTTTGGGCCGGTGTATTACGGCTGGGTAATCCCTAAAGGCAAACAGGCCTCAGCGATCACCAAATGCTTTATACGCCGGATACAATAAGATTCAAGGATATGAGCAGTGGAGAGGAGATCATGGAAGGTTATGGATCAGGAACATCAAAGGAAACAACCGGATCGTTATTCGCGGCAAAGGTTGTTTACTCCTATAGGCAGTACCGGACAAGACAAGCTTGAGCAGGCGAAGGTACTGGTCGTCGGTGCGGGAGCACTTGGCACCGGTATCGCTGAAACGCTAGTGCGCGCGGGAGTGGGCCATCTCGTGATCGCTGACCGGGATTACGTGGAATGGAGCAATTTGCAGCGACAACAGTTGTTTTCTGAAGCGGACGCAGCCGAGCGGGTACCTAAAGCGATTGCTGCCCGACAGCGGTTAGCCGCGATCAACAGTCAGGTGCGCATCGATGCCCATGTGATGGATGTCGACCCGGAAGAGTTGGAAGCTTTAATCTCTGGCGTCGATTTGATTATGGATGCGACGGATAATTTCGATACAAGATTGATGATCAATGATATATCGCAAAAATATCGCATTCCGTGGGTTTATGGCGGTTGCGTCGGAAGTTACGGCATTACTTACACGATCTTGCCAGGCGAGACCCCTTGCCTGAATTGCCTCCTGGGTACCGTACCGCTCGGCGGGGATACCTGCGACACGGTCGGCGTCATACCGCCTGCCGTACAACTGGTTGTAGCCCATCAAACAACAGAAGCGCTGAAGCTATTAACCGGGCACCCCGAGACACTTCGCGGTACATTGCTGACCTTTGATCTATGGCGGAACGAGCAAGCTTCAATCAAGGTTGGTTCCGCCAAGCGGGACGACTGCCTTTCCTGTGGAAGCGGAGCTACCTTCCCGTATCTGTCCGCTTCCAGCCATCGGAAAACGGAAGTACTCTGCGGTAGGGATACGGTTCAGATTCGACCGGCCGCTAAACGAAACATTCAACTGCAAGAGATGGCGGATAAGTTGAGCCGATTGCAGGAGGGGACGGTAGAAGTCAACCCGTTTTTGCTTTCCTTTACGATTGGCGAACGTCGGTTGGTCTTGTTTACGGATGGGCGGGCACTCATTCATGGCACGCAAGATCCGGTCGAGGCCAGAACGATCTATGACCGTTATTTAGGTTAAGCCTAACCGAGATTGTATAGCGACGACCGAATGGTTTGCCGCAGGAATGACCATCTTATTAATGAAGAAATAGCAGATGCAGCGTAAGGTGGTCGCGCGATGAAAAGGTACATCATACTTGTGTTGGAGGATCCTACCGAGGGAGAGCGTATCAAATCCGGGCTGGAGGAAGCCGGTTATCGGATCGGGTGGAGGCAGAACGAAATAGGCGTTCTTCGATGGCTGGAAGAGGACCTTCCGGATTTGCTGCTACTGGGTACGGATTTGCCGAATGATGCCTCGTCTGTCCTTCAGGAGGAAATTGGCCGATTTGCTCCGTTTCCGATCCTACTTTTGCTTAAGGAGTGGAGCTCGGAGGCGGTTGTCGCCGGTTTTGCCCGGGGAGCTAACGACGTGGTTCAGGTTACAATCCCCATGGCTGAACTGTATGCCCGAATTGGCCATTTGATTTCATTGTTCAAACGATTGGGGGATGGCTCCTTAACCGAGTTGTCGTTTGAGGATTTGCGAATGGAACTGCGCAGCCGCAAGGCGTGGAGAGACGGAGAACCTATCAAGTTGACGCCAAAGGAATTCGATTTGCTGCTTTTTCTGTTGAAACGGGCGGGGAAAGTGTGTGGGCGAGAGATGCTCTTACAGCAAGTGTGGGGTTATGATTTTGCAACAGGAACGAATGTGGTAGACGTCTATATCCGTCATTTGCGCAAAAAAATAGATAGCGGTCATACAAAAAAACTGTTGCATACCGTTCGTGGCACCGGATATATGCTTGGTTAAACAGGAAATAACCCGGACATTGGCATGCCAGGTTATCTTCAGGTCAAAAAGCCGCTGCGATCGATAGATCTATGCAACGACTTCTTGATTAAGTAGTATGGGGGCTTGTCCAACTACAGGACGCGACGAGCCTTCAGATAAGTTCTTTGCCAGTTGCCCGAATTCAGATTGGAGATCGTTACGCCTGGTTTACCGTAAGTGTGCAGAATCTTTCCGCTACCCATGTAGATCGCCACATGCGTTACGTTTCTCCCGTTAGCCCGGCTGCCGCTAGAGAAGAACACCAAATCGCCAGCTTTCAGATTCGACTTTGAAACAGCATAACCCGCTTTCGCTTGCGCTGAGGAAGTACGAGGCAAAGTAACGCCGTACTTTTTAAATACATATTTCGTAAACGAAGAACAGTCGAATACTCGGGTCGTGGAAGTGGATGCACCGAATTTATATGGCGTGCCCAAAAAATTCTTACCGTAGTTTACAACTTGCGATCCTTTGGAAACGGCGGTGCTTGTTGCAGACTGGGCTTGTACAGGTTCAGCCCCGCTAGCAAGCAGCGTACTGAAACCGATGGCGGACGCAAGTCCGACCGTCAATACTTTTTGGAAAAGGGTGCGATTATTCATGTAGTAGTACCTCCAAAGATATTGTTTTTTGACCGGTTCGTAAATGAAGTATAACAGATTTGTAATATCCTAAAATATGGTATATTCTCCTAAAATCCATATGTCCCAACGGTTTGACAGTGATTATTAAAATAACATTAAAGTTTACATTTTTTTAAGATGTAGAGATTTTTCTTTAAAATTAGAATGTAAAAAACCCTTGAAAATTCAAGGGTTTTTTCTTTCTTTTCATATTTCATAAAAGGTCCAGAGATGGTTACAAAAATGAAATATATTAAAATGTTAGTCTCGACTTTGAATGATCAGCAGCCACCCCTCGCCGACATGTACCGTTCCGGTGGAAGCGACTAATTGATTGCTTACAGCCAGGGATTGTCCAATTCGGAGAGTGGCGTTATGTAGGGGATACATGAATCCATCGAGCGTAATACCGGTTACGACAGGGGTAAGCGGGAGCAGGGAGACATAGGAGTAACCGCGATCCTCGACTTGAGAGAAGGACCCGCACAATGTGATGTAATTGTACTCGTCCCAAATGGCACATGTAATTCCTTGTTCTGCTGCACGAAGCAACATATGCAGATTGGCAAGCGTATGATCCAAGCGGGTTCCAATCACACCGGTTAACACGATTTCTGCAGGGTTTCTCCGTACGGCATGGTCAAAGGCCAGTTCCGTATCCGTTAAATCTTTGTCAACCGGATCGCAAGCTAGAAGCTCAATACTATATGTACGAATACGTTCCAATTCTTCCTCACTGACGGAATCGAAATCGCCTACCGCCAAATCCGGCTTCATTCCATGCTCAACCAAAAATAAGGCTCCACGGTCAGCTCCGATCAGAAAATCGTTCGGACGAACCTCCCGAAGCATTCCCGGATCTAAACGCCCACCGGCAAAAATAAGAACCCGGTTCACGGTCATTTCTATTCCTTCCTCTCACGCAAAAATATCTATTGCTTCAATAGTATAATTCAGATTTTAGGGTTGCACAATTTCACCGTGTGGGCCTACAATGGGGATTGATAAAAGAAGCTGACAGAGAAAGGCAGAGAAGGACGGAAGAGATGCATATCTTTGATATTTTTAGCATCATCGGGACAGTTGCTTTCGCGATGTCCGGCGCGTTCGTGGCCATGGAAGAGGAATATGACATTCTTGGCGTGCTGGTATTGGGTTTGGTCACCGCTTTTGGCGGCGGGATTATCCGCAACGTATTGATTGGCGTCCCGGTTACGACATTATGGGCGCAAGGGGATTTGATATTGCTGGCCGTATTGTCGGTGTTTGTCGCTTTCGTGCTTCCGATGCCGTGGGTTCGCCACTGGAAGCGGACGGAGGTTTTGTTTGATGCGATCGGTTTGTCGGCTTTTGCCATCCAAGGGGCGCTATACGCGACGGAGATGAAACATCCGATGAGCGCGGTGTTGGTTGCGGCGGTACTAACAGGCATCGGGGGAGGGATTATCCGCGATCTGCTGGCCGGGCGTAAGCCGCTGGTGTTGCGAGACGAAATCTATGCCGTGTGGGCCATGCTGGCGGGGCTGGCGATTGGCATGGGATGGTTTGGGTCGACGGTGGAATTGATTCTGCTGTTTGTTGCCGTGGTCTTTTTCCGGATGCTGTCTGTTCATTATAAATGGAAGTTGCCTAGACGATCTTTGGCAACAGGAGACATTTATATCAGAGCGGAAGCAGATGCGGAGTCAACTCCCGAGCGGGCCATTGTACAAGATCAGACACCTTAAGTTACAGTCAGGCCGAATTGAACAAACACCAAGAGAGGCTGTCCTTAGTAGATTTAGGTTCTACGTTGGGCAGCCTCTGATTTTACAACATCATGTAAGCGCTATTTTAAGAAGTGTACCATCGCGTCCGGGAGCTCTTGTTGCCAAAATCCCCATAGATGTTTGCCGTCCTTCTCGAAGTAGGCAACTTGGGCACCGCGTTCCTCCAGGAGCACTTTGGCTCTGCGGTTCAGTTCAACAAAATTATAGGTACCCGTATCGGTAGTATAATGATCCTCCTGCAGTCCCACAATCATGAAGAGCGACAAATAGGAAAGATCGGTCTCTTGAGCAAGGATTTCCAGGGAAGGTTCATAGTAAGCGCCGGACAAGCTAATGATTTTGGAAAACAGTTCCGGGTTTTTCATAGCGAGATGGAGAGAGACGGTTGCCCCTAATGAATCTCCGGCCAGCACCCTTTCCGAAGGTTCGCAGCGAACCGGATAATTGCGTTCGATAAAGGGAATAATTTCTTCCGTGAAACAGCGCGTATAGGCTTCAAATCGGTTTCCAAATGGGGCATATTCCTCCGTGCGCACAGCGACGTTCACCTCCACGCCTACAATAATGAAAGGCTCGAGGCCTTCATCCAGAATCAGGCGATTGGCGTGCGTCGCGATACGACCGAAGTTGAAGAATTCCTCGCCGTCCTGACAGTAAATGACGGGATAACTGAGGATTTCGTTGTACCCAGGCGGAAGGTAAACGCGCAGGTAACGCTTTTCCCCTAAGAACTGGCTTTGGATTTCCTCTTTAATGATGGTTCGTTTCAAATAATTCGAATCCGTCATGGTTCTACACACACTCCCGGTTGGATGGATTTTGCTTTTGCCTGTTGAATCAAGTAACATTTACCATGAAATAGAGATAACGATAGCTTACCACAATATGGGTTTGTGTTATACTATTTTTGAAAAACTGTTACATACACAAAGATAAATATATAACACAATAATCCTTAATTCCTTTGACTTCTAGAATGAAACAGGAGTATAATAATTCTATAACAGAGGAACAAGTTAATCAAATTTTCAGTCGAGGTGAAAAAAATGAGCAAGATTCCTTATGAAGTATACACGGAAGAAGTTCAAGCTTTGACCGTGCTCTCGCCAGACGGTGAAATCGTTAACAAAGATAAAGTGCCGGCATTGTCCGACGATCAATTGAAAGAACTGATGTATCGCATGGTATTTACGCGTACCTGGGACGAACGTGCGATCAACTTGGGTCGCCAAGGCCGCCTCGGATTTTATGCACCGGTGTCCGGACAAGAAGCGACCATGGTAGGCAGTGAGTTCGCCCTGGACAAGAACGACTTTGTTTGCCCGGGTTACCGCGATATGCCGCAGCTCGTATGGCATGGTCTCCCGCTGTATCAAGCTTTCCTGTACTCCCGCGGTCATCAACACGGCGGACAAATTCCGGAAGGCGTCAACGTACTTATGCCTCAAATCATTATCGGCGCTCAAGTGTTGCACGCGATGGGGATCGCGATGGGCTTCAAGCTCAAGAAGCAAAAACAAGTGGCCATTACTTATACCGGTGACGGCGGTTCTTCGGAAGGCGATTTCTACGAAGCGCTGAACTACGCTGGAGTATTCAAACTGCCGGTTATTTTCTTCGTGCAAAATAACGGTTATGCCATTACCACACCGTTCGCAAAACAAACCGCAGCCTTGTCGATCGCTCATAAAGCAGTCGCTGCAGGGATCCGCGGCGTGAAAATCGACGGGATGGACGTGTTTGCAGTCATCAGTGCGGTGCAGGAAGCTGCTGAACGCGCTCGTAACGGTGAAGGCGCTACATTGATCGAAGCGGTCACTTACCGGTTCCGTCCGCACTCCCTGTCTGACGATACTTCGAAGTACCGGACGAAGGAAGAAGAAGGACAATGGGGCGAGAAAGATCCAATCGCTCGCTTGGCTAAATATTTGGAGAAGAAAGGTCTTTGGACCGAAGAAGATACCGCTCGGGTGAAAGAAGAAGCGAAAGCAAAAGTCAACGAGCAAATCAAGAAAGCGGAACAAACAGAAAAAATGACAATTCCAGGCCTGATCGACAGCATGTTCGAAAAAACACCGAAGCACTTGGAAGAGCAAAAGGCCGATTTTCAATAATACGTACGTGTAAACTAGTCTGATCGTTCTATAGAGGAGGATACAAGCAATGGCACAAATGAATATGAAAGAAGCGATTCGCGACGCCATGCGCGTCGAATTGCAACGCGATCCAAACGTTCTGATTTTCGGCGAAGACGTAGGTAATGTCGGTGGGGTGTTCCGCGTAACGGAAGGCCTGCAGAAAGAATTCGGGGAAGAACGCGTCATGGATACGCCGCTGGCGGAATCGGCCATCGGTGGTATGGCGGTAGGTCTGGGGATTCAAGGTTTCCGTCCGATCGCAGAAATCCAGTTTGTCGGTTTTATTTTTGAAGCTTTGGACCAAATTCTCGTACAAGCAGCCCGGATGCGTTACCGTTCCGGCGGACGTTACCATGCTCCCGTCGTATTCCGCACCCCGTTTGGCGGCGGCGTTAAAGCAGCCGAGCTGCATACGGATGCCTTGGAGGGCCTGATCGCCCAAACCCCAGGGATCAAGCTCGTGATTCCTTCGAACCCTTACGACGCGAAGGGACTGTTGATCTCCGCTATTCGCGATAACGATCCAGTCTTCTTTATGGAACACTTGAACCTGTACCATGCTTTCCGTGATGAGGTTCCTGAAGGAGAATACACGATTGAACTGGGTAAAGCCAACATCGTTCGCGAAGGTTCGGATGTAACGATTCTCGCTTATGGCCTCATGGTTCATACAGCTGTTAAAGCAGCGGAAGAATTGGAGAAAACCAAAGGCATCAAAGCCGAAGTCATTGACCTGCGTACGCTCGTGCCGCTGGACATCGATACGATTGTTGCCTCGGTGAAGAAGACAAATCGCGCCATCATTGTTCAGGAAGCGCAAAAATCGGCCGGCATCGCAGCGGAAGTCATCGCGCAAATCAACGAGAAAGCGATTCTGCACCTTGAAGCTCCTGTCCTTCGTATCGCTCCGCCGGATACCATATATCCGTTCGCGCAAATCGAAGACCAATGGCTACCGTCCCCGGCTCGCGTGATCGAGGGCGTTAACAAAGTGCTTGAATTCTAAATCGAAGAACAAAATAGGAGGTCTTTCCTGTGGCTAAGTTTGAATATCGGTTCCCTGAACTGGGCGAAGGCTTGCATGAAGGTGAAATCATCAAAATGCATGTCAAGCCAGGGGACAAAGTAACAGATGAAGATATCATCATGGAGGTACAAAACGACAAAGCCGTCGTTGAAGTGCCATGTCCTGTTAATGGTGTAGTACAAGAAGTGTTCGGTAAAGACGGCGCCGTATTCCGCGTAGGCGATGTCGTAGCCGTGATCGAAGCCGAAGGCGATCTTCCCGAACAAGAAGGAGCTCCGGCTCCAACTGCAGAGGCAAGCGCTCCGGTTGCTCCGGCAGCAGCTCCTGCTCCTCAAGCGGCAGCCTCCTCATCCAAATTCGAATACCGGTTCCCTGAACTGGGCGAAGGTTTGCATGAAGGCGAAATTATCAAAATGCACATCAAACCAGGCGATAAGGTTACGGACGAAGATATCATCATGGAAGTGCAAAATGATAAAGCCGTCGTTGAAGTACCTTGTCCGGTGAACGGTACGGTTCTTGAAGTATTCGGAAAAGACGGCGCGATCTTCCGCGTTGGAGACGTTGTAGCTGTTATTGATGCAGAAGGCGATGTGCCAGAACAAGCCGCTGCTCCAGAGCAAGCGCATGACGCACCTAAGGCCGCTGCTGGTGCGCCGGCTGCAGCCGCAGCTCCGGTCGCTCCAAACCGTGAGATTCTCGCTACCCCTAGCGTACGTAAATATGCTCGTGAACAAGGCGTGAATTTGTCCCAAGTTCCAGGTACAGGGAAAGCCGGGAAAATCACGAGAGAAGACGTCGACAACTTCAAGAAAGGCGGAGCTGCCGCCGCTGCTCCAGCCCAAGCTGCAGTACCTGCACAAGCCGCGGCTCCAGCCGCAGCAGCCAAAGCTCCAGCC
This sequence comes from Paenibacillus timonensis, assembly GCF_009725205.1. Taxonomy (GTDB): domain Bacteria; phylum Bacillota; class Bacilli; order Paenibacillales; family Paenibacillaceae; genus Fontibacillus; species Fontibacillus rhizolycopersici. Next base: position 47,721 of record NZ_WNZY01000005.1, read on the forward strand.
GCTGCTGCACCAACAGCGATTTCTACGGACGGCGAAGAAGAACGCGTACCGTTTAAAGGCATTCGCAAAGCGATTTCCAATGCGATGGTTAAATCGGCTTACACCGCGCCTCATGTTACCATCATGGACGAAGTGGACGTCACCGAATTGGTCGCTTTCCGTACGCGGATGAAACCGATCGCCGAGAAGAAAGGCATTAAGGTTACTTATCTTCCATTCATCGTGAAAGCTTTGGTTGCCGCATCCCGTCAATTCCCGGCTCTGAATGCTTCGATTGATGAAGTGAACAATGAGATCGTGTATAAGAAATTCTATAACATCGGGATTGCAACGGACACCGATAATGGTCTGATCGTTCCCGTGATCAAAGATGCGGATCGGAAGAGCATTTGGATGATCGCCGAAGCCATTAAGGACCTGGCAGCCCGTGGCCGTGAAGGCAAACTGGCAGCGAACGAGATGAAAGGCAGCACGATTTCGATCACAAACATCGGTTCTGCCGGCGGTATGTTCTTTACGCCAATCATCAACTATCCTGAAGTTGCGATCCTTGGAACCGGCCGGATCAGTGAGAAACCGGTTGTCAAAAACGGCGAAATTGTTGTCGCTCCGGTGATGGCTTTGTCCCTCAGCTTTGACCACCGTCTGATCGACGGCGCGACGGCGCAAAACTTTATGAACTATATCAAACAGCTGCTCGCGAATCCTGAGCTGCTCGTTATGGAGGTGTAATCAATGGTAGTAGGAGATGCTTCTCTAGATATTGATACATTAGTTGTCGGTGCAGGTCCCGGCGGATATGTGGCGGCCATTCGTGCCGCCCAGCTCGGGCAAAAGGTGATCATCGTTGACAAATCGGAGCTTGGCGGCGTCTGCTTGAACCGCGGTTGTATCCCGTCCAAAGCGCTGATCTCGGCCGCTCACCAATACGAGTCCGCTCAACATGCCGATGCCTTCGGGATTACGGCAGAGAACGTGAAAGTGGACTTCAAGAAAACGCAAGAATTCAAGAACGGCGTTGTCAAGAAGATGACCCAAGGTGTTGGCGGCTTGCTTAAAGGTAACAAGGTCGAAGTTTTCAGCGGTGAAGTGATGTTCATCAACGAAAACGAAGCTCGTGCGTTCAACGAGCACGAATCGCCGCGTTACCGCTTCAAGCATTGCATTCTGGCTACCGGTTCCCGCCCGATCGAGCTGAAACCTTTCCCGTTTGGCGGACGCATCTTGTCCTCGACAGAAGCGCTTGAACTGCAAGAAATTCCGAGCAGCCTTGTCGTCATCGGCGGCGGTTATATCGGCGCTGAGCTTGGCCAAATGTTCTCCAAGTTTGGCACCAAAGTAACGATCATCGAAGGTATGGATACCGTATTGCCAGGCTTCGACAAAGACATGACCCGTCTGGTTGCCAAGAACATGGCGAAGACCGGCATCGAAATCGTAACGAACGCTAAAGCCGAAAGCGCGGAACAAACCGATAAGAACGTAACGGTGAAATATTCCGTGAACGGCGAAAGTAAAGAAGTCACCGCCGACTACCTGCTGGTGACCGTTGGCCGTCGTCCAAACACGGATGGCGATCTGGGTCTGGATCTGGCTGGCGTGGAGTTGACTGACCGTGGTTTGGTCAAAGTTGACCATCAAGGACGCACCAGCAACCCGAACATCTTTGCGATCGGCGATATCGTGGCTGGCCCTGCGCTTGCACACAAAGCTTCCTACGAAGGAAAAGTGGCGGCCGAAGCGATCGCAGGACTTCCTTCCGTGGTGGATTACAAAGCTATCCCAGCGGTTGTCTTTACGGATCCAGAATGCTCTAGCGTAGGTCTGACGGAGTCGGAAGCGAAAGACAAAGGCTTCAAGGTCAAAGCCGGCAAGTTCCCATTCGCAGGCAATGGTCGCGCAACTTCCTTGAATCAGCCTGAAGGCTTCATCAAGATCGTGGCGAACGCAGATAACAACGTGGTGCTCGGCGCGCAAATCGTCGGGATCGAAGCTTCCAACTTGATCGCTGAGCTGGGCCTTGCGGTTGAAATGGGGGCAACACTCGAAGACATCTCGTTGACCATTCACGCTCACCCGACCTTGGGCGAAATCGTAATGGAAACGGCCGAGTTGGTTGAAGGTCATCCTATTCACGTAATTTCTCGCTAATTTTAGCGATTTTATCTCCCACTCCTCCTAAGAGTGGATCAACTCCTAAGTCTATTGGGCAAGGCCGTGTTCACGGTCTTGCCCTTTTTTTGTGCGGGGTTGGTCAAGTTATTTCGGTTGGATGAAGCGAAAAGCTGTTATTTTACCCCGAGCCGCATGCGATAACAGAATAGGATGTTGCGAGCTTCAGCCCCGAAAGCTTGATTCACTTGTTCGCGGAATTGCTCAGCAGCAGAAAGTATTTCGTTCGCCCCTAATTTTAAAGCGGTTTGCAACCCCCCTTGACTGAGGGCCAGATTCGCATATCGATCGGCGTCACAACTCTCCCAATGGTGAAATACGATCTCTCGTGAATAGTGGAAGAGGCCGCTCTTGCGGATTTTCTGCAGATGCTGGTCTTTAGGCCACTTGTACGCTTCTTTGTCGTTGTCGATCAGTTCGCTTGCGCGTTTTTCGGCGAAATCGACGAGTTGTATGTATGCCTGCTCGAGCTCAGGGCTGGTGGCCGGCGGCCAATCGCAATCGTAAGCAGCAAATATGCCTCCAGGGCGCAGCACTCTGGCGAACTCCTGGAGCGTTGGTTGAGGGTCCATCCAATGGAAGGATTGAGAGCAGGTGACGAGATCTACGGAGGAGGGCTCCAACGGCAATTCGGTGGACAAACCCTTGACGAATTGAAGCTGCGCCGGGCAGTTGCCTTCCCGCCAGCGATTCATTGCTACGGCGCGCATATCGTCGTTAGGCTCGATCCCAATGATTTGCTTCGCATGATTTAGCCAGGCAAAAGAGGAGAGGCCCGTACCGCAGCCAACATCCGCAACTATTTCCGGAGAACGGCCCAAAACCATCGATAAAATACGGATGACTTCGTCCGGCGCCTTGGGGCGGTTTTGATCGTAGAGTTCGCTGAACCCGTTGAATCGATCAATGTTATTTCGGCTAACCTGTTGACTCATATGTCGATCTCCTTTTCGCTCGAAAGATAGGTGTTCGTACCGATTATACAGCATAATGAGCTTGGGCTAAAAAAAGGGGTTCCTGGTCAAATCGACCAAGAACCCCTTTTACAAATTAGATGAATAGATTAATTCCCGATTGGTCGGCCTTACCCAAGTAGTAACCGACTCCGCCGATTTTGACCCCGTCGATCAACTCTTCCTGGCGGATGCCCATCAGATCCATCGACATTTGGCAGGCGACGATTTCGACGCCTTGGTTGATGGCACTGGCCATGAGTTCTTCTAGGGAGGAAACGTTGTTATTTTTCATCACGCCACGAATCATCTTGGCTCCCATCCCAAGCATGTTCATGCGGGAGAGAGACAACTTATGGCTGCCGCGCGGCATCATCGCACCGAACATGCGACCGATGAAGGTTTTGGCGACGGGGACCTTCTCCGATTTACGGAGAATATTCAGCCCCCAGAAGGTGAAGAATAACGTCACTTTCTTGCCGCTGGCCGCGGCGCCATTGGCGATGATAAATGAGGCAATCGCCTTATCCAAGTCACCGCTAAATACAATCATCGTTGAGCCTTCCGGTGTTGTTGTCGGTTGAACCGAAGTCTCGCCAAGCCGGACCGGGTCTTCCTTGCAAATATAGGCTTCGATCATCCCGTTCGCATTCTTGGTAACCTGGAGCATGCGGTGTTTGGACATGGTCGCCCATGCCTGCACATCCTCATAGAATCCAGGGTCAGAGGCGGTCACGTGCAGAACCTGTCCGGCTTCCAAACGATCCATGGATTGTTTGACCTGAATCAGTGGACCGGGGCAGCACAAACCGCAAGCATCAAGCTCCGCATCGGCATGCAGTTTGGAATCACCGGACACTTGGCTTGTTGCCGGAGCTGCCGAAGCTGCGGCGATTTCTGCTTTTGCCACACGATCAACGGGGCAATCCGGGGAATCGGACCGACCCGGCTGGTAATTAGCCATTTGATAGAGCTTGTAACCTCCGGTCAAATTGCGAACCTTATAGCCTTTTTGCTGCAGAATTCGTGAAGCGGTATACCCGCGCAACCCGACTTGGCAGTAAACCCAAATCTCCTTGTCCCGATCTAGTTCATTCAGGCGATCACGCAATTCGTCAACCGGGATTAGCAGGGAGTCAGGGATATGTCCGTTGGCATGCTCCATCTCAGAACGAACATCGACCAACTGGGTCGTTTGCACGTCCCGGGTTGTCAAATCCTGCGGGACGAACAACCGAACGCGTCCGCTTAATACGTTCTCCGCAGTATAAGCGGCCATGTTTACCGGATCCTTTGCTGAAGAGTACGGAGGGGCGTAGGCCAATTCCAGTTCCATCAAATCCGTTACCGTCCCCCGGAAACGAATCACCGTCGCGATATCATCGATCCGTTTATCTACCCCGTCATATCCGACAGCCTGCGCGCCTAGCACAGTACCGTCAGGCTTAAATAACAGCTTGATCGATAGGGGGGTGGCGCCGGGATAGTAAGAAGCATGAGAATTGGGATGAACCACCGTGACATGATAAGGGATCCCTAACCGCTGGAGCGTTCTCTCATTGTTCCCCGTGGCCGCTCCGGTAAGACCAAAGACTTTGATAATGGACGTGCCTTGCGAGCCTTTATAGGTGGTTCCAAGACCACAGACATTGTCCGCAGCGATACGCCCCTGCTTGTTGGCAGGACCAGCCAGCGGAATTGCTGTTTTCGAACCATTAACAAAATCAACGACTTCAACCGCATCCCCAACGGCATAAATATCCGGAATGCTAGTTTCCAGTTTGTCGTTTACAACAATATGGCCTCTTGGCCCCAGTTCCAAGCCGGTTTCTTTCAGAAAAGCTGTATCCGGTGTAACGCCAATCGCCAAAATTACGATATCAGCCGATAATTCACGCTCGTCCGAAGTATGCACCTTAATGTAGTTACCTTGTTCTGTAAACGAGGTGACGGTCTGCGACATTAAAAGGTTAACGCCATGATCCTCCAGTTCCTTGGCAAGGACTCCTGACATCTCGGCGTCAAATGGCGCGAGAATTTGCGGACCGCCTTCGATCAACGTGACCTCAAGCCCGATTTCTCGCAAGTTCTCGGCCATTTCCACGCCAATAAATCCGCCGCCAATGACGATGGCGGAAGAAGCGCGTTCTTCGATAACGCGACGTTTGATACGGTCCGTATCCGGAATATTCCGCAGCGTATGGATTCGGCTGCTTTCAATGCCGGGGAGATTTGGTCGGATGGGTTTCGCGCCGGGCGACAAAATCACCGCATCATAGCTTTCTCGATATTCGCCGCGCTCTTTGCTGCGGACTAGTGCCGTTTTGCTGGTAGGATCGATTCCAATTACTTCGCTCTCGGTGCGGACATCGATGTTAAAGCGACGATGCATTGCTTCCGGTGTCTGGACCAGCAGTTTTGATCGATCCTTGATCGAATCACCGATATAGTAGGGAAGCCCACAGTTGGCAAAGGAAATATAAGGGTCCCGTTCGAACATGACGATATGGGCTTCTTCATCCAAGCGACGAAGTCTGGCGGCCGCAGAGGCACCGCCGGCAACACCGCCGACAATTAATACTTTTTTGCTCATCGTTTATTGTTCCTCCTCGAACAGATGGCGAACCAACTTAATGACTTTTTCATTCGCCAACTGATAATTGACTTCCAAACCGCTGCGTTCGGATTCGACGATCCCTAAACTGCGCAGCTTCTGCAGGTGCTGGGATACGGTCGATTGCGGCAGTTCCAAACATTCCTGCATGTACGTCACGTTGCATTGCTTCTTGTCCAGCAAGCCGCGGACGATGCATAATCGTACCGGATGTGCCAGAGCTTTCAACATTTCCGCAGCTTCCTGATAGGCTTTGAAATTGTTATCCATGAAAGTTCACCTCGGTTTCCTGATAACCATTATATCCTAATATTACGATATAGCAATATGAAATGCAAAATAGGTTGCTGCCAATCTTTACAATTCAGTGCGATTTCAACAATAATCAGATGAATAGGCAAAAGATGGGGAGGTTTTCCGTTGTGCGAAAAACAGGCATACTTCTGCTGATGATCCTGACACTATCCGGCTGTATCCAAAGGGAAGATCAAGAAGTTGTGATTGAAAGGGAGACCCCGGTTCAACTCGAACCCGGTCCATTTAACAATGGAGAGGTAAATGAAATGGAGACACCTGATCCTGCCATACCTTCTGAACCGGGAGGTGAGGTTGATGTGGACCGTCTGAGTCAGGTATTTGGTTTTGCCGACGAAAATGGACGGCGCTTGTTGGTTAGCGGATCAGAGGATATATCTAAGGAAACGCTATCAGGGATGACTCAGGCCATTGGCGAGAAAGGGAGCTTGATTTCCGTCGTCTATGAAGGTTGGCAGGAGGGGGACGACGCCAACACCGGAAGGGACACGACTCCCAATTTCTCGCATTTGCCGGGGCATATCTTTGCCGTTACCGAAGGTGTGGCACAACCCAATGCCACCTATTATTTCTTTCAGAATGAGCAGATTCCGCTGGATTCTTTGCTTCCGATCACGTTCGACGGCCAATTGGAATTGGATTCCGACCTGGGGGAACAAATTGAGAAAGAAAAAGGCCGAGACATTCACCAATTATGGCGGTTAGCAACTCTAGGCGGAGAAGCTGAACTTGATTTGGCTTTATTTCGTCCAGACGGCCCGGATCACCTGTTTTGTATCATTCTAAAACAGGGCGATAACTTGGCCGTCCTGGACTTTCCTGCAACAACAGAAGACTCTTACAGTGTCTGGCGCGTAGATGACCAAGGGGAGATCGCACCCCATCACTTTACTTTTCTGTTTGCGGCCAGAACCTCTGAGCAGGGAATTCTCATCGGTATGGAGTGGCATGGGACGGAAGGAATGAATACGCTCCTTCTTCACGGTACGGAGAAACGTTTAGTTAAGCTCGAAACCCGTTACGGACGCTACACGTCTCCATGACCAGATTAACATCGCTTAAGGGAGTTTGGCAGCAGCCAGAGTAACGTTTTGGGCGATTTGCCGCTCCCACTCGTACACTTTCGTTAAAGATGCGTGAATGGCTTTGGTTTGATCATAAACCGTCTTTAGCTCAAGGGCTGCAACGATAGCGTCGCCTCGCTTCACGCTGGCTTTGTATCGTTTATCCGCCGCCGAAAGGTGTTTTCGCGCGGCGGCGACGGATTTGTTTTCGGCGGTGATCCGCTTTTTTAACGTCTGCACCGGAACCAGGGCATCTTTAACGACTTTCGCTTTGGCGGTCTTGGACTTCTTCGCGGCTGAGAGCGCCTCCTTCTTAGCTTTAATCTCCGCCGAAGCGGATGTTGCCGCAGGCTTCAATTGATTGCGTTTCAATTCCAGCATATCCGCGGATTTCTTATCCTTGCGTTTCTTAGCTGCCGTCACCTGTTTGCCCAATGAGGCGTATTGTTCTAACAAAGGAGCGTGCTTGCGCTGCAGCGCCTCGGTTTCCTGGGTTAGACGGGTAACCGTCGTTTGATCGATCGCTCTGATCTTCGCATTTAACGCAGACAAAGCGTCGTTGTTCTTCTTGCGCAGCGCCGAGATTTCAAGACTCTCCTGCTTCACCAGCGTTTGTACGGCCGTCAAGCCGTCATACACCGCATCGATCCCGTCAAAAGCCGCATCCCAAGAGCTAGCTGCAACCAACTGTCGATTTCCACCCAACATCATGGAAAGCATGATTACCGCAAGTAAGGACATTTTCATCGGTTGTCTCCAATTCACGAACCATCATCTCCTAACGAAACTCAATTTCCACCCCTAATGACAACGCAAAAAAAGCACCTCCAAGACAGGCTTTGACGCCTACCTTGCGAGGTGCTTCACTCGCATTGTTCTATTAAGATATGGTTCTCTTACTATAACCTTCCATACTCAGGATGTCAAGAAGCGATACGAACAAGCATTCTTGTCACGAAGCTCCGGAAGTCTGATATAATAGGATGGATTATAGACCAAGGTGACGGGGTGTAGACGATGAGAAATTATTTGAATTTGCTGGAGGATGTTCTAAAGAACGGGACACCTAAAGAGGACCGGACCGGCGTCGGGACGCGCTCTGTATTTGGCCGTCAGCTTCGCTTCGATTTAAGCGAGGGCTTCCCCCTGGTAACGACCAAGCGGATCCATTTGAAATCGGTAATCCATGAGCTGCTATGGTTTTTGCGCGGCGATACGAATATAGCTTATCTCAAAGAGCATGGCGTACGCATCTGGGACGAGTGGGCGGATGAGAACGGCGACCTTGGACCCGTATATGGATCGCAATGGCGTTCCTGGGAAGCGCCAGACGGTCGGAAGATCGATCAAATTACTTCCGTCGTAGAAGCAATCAAGAAGAATCCCGATTCGCGCCGCCATCTGGTCAGCGCATGGAATGTGGCCGAAGTAGATCAAATGAAACTGCCGCCATGCCACTTTGTCTTTCAATTTTATGTGGCGGACGGGAAGTTGTCCTGCATGTTGACGATGCGTTCGGTGGATACGTTTCTTGGTCTGCCATTCAACATCGCAAGTTACGCATTGCTCACACATATGATCGCCCAGCAATGCGATCTTGAAGTTGGTGAATTTATTTGGTCCGGTGGGGATGTGCATATTTACAACAATCATGTCGAGCAGGTGCAAACCCAATTGGAGCGTGAGCCTTATCCGTTGCCGAAGCTGGTGATCAAACGCAAACCAGATTCGATTTTTGACTACGTGTATGAGGATTTCGAATTTGTTGATTATCAGTTCCATCCAACGATTAAAGCAACGGTTGCCGTTTAAATTCAACAAGTTAGGAGTCGGTATTACATGGGGATGATTACGCTCATCTGGGCGATGTCCAGAAACGGAACTATCGGTCGGAATAATCAACTTCCTTGGAGGTTGCCGGCCGATCTGAAGTTCTTTAAGGCACAAACAACGGGGAAAACCATCGTCATGGGCCGTAAAACCTGGGAATCCATGGGCAGCAAGCCGTTGCCGAATCGACATAGCGTCGTAATTACGGCGGATGCTTCTTATGTGGCGGAGGGAGCAGATGTCGTGCATTCGGTGGAAGAAGTGTTAACCTACGCGGATCGTGGCGAACTGATGATTATCGGGGGTGCAGGCGTGTTCCAACACTTCCTGCCGCTGGCGGATCGGCTCCTGGTAACCCGGATCGAGGAAGATATTGAAGGGGACGTGTTCTTCCCTCACTTTCTATGGGAAGACTTTGAATTAGTCCATGAAGAACAAGGGGTGCGAGACGAGAAGAACCCCTATGATTATCGTTTTCTGACTTACGAACGTCGTAAATGATGTGATGATCAGTACAAATTATCATATCAATAATCCATTAATAACCGTTCCCCCGAATGCTAACATCAAGATACACTGATGACGGATGGGGGAACTTTTTGATGTCTACACCAACAGGATTTATGGAGTTCAAACGTGAGCTTCCCGGAGACCGTAGTCCGTCCGAACGGGTTAAGGACTGGGAGGAATTTCATAAGCATATGGCGGATGAGGAGCTGCGCACTCAGGGCGCACGCTGCATGGATTGCGGCACACCGTATTGCCATACGGGAATCGATATGGCTGGAGGAACGGCGGGCTGCCCGGTGCACAATCTGATTCCGGAATGGAATAACCTAGTTTACCGCAATTTGTGGAAAGAGGCGCTGGACCGTTTGCACAAAACGAACAACTTTCCGGAATTTACGGGCCGGGTATGTCCTGCGCCATGCGAAGGCTCTTGTACGGTCGGCCTAATCGGGCAGCCGGTGACCATCAAGACGATTGAGCAGGCGATTATCGATAAAGGGTTCGAGGAAGGCTGGGTTGTACCGGAACCTCCGGAGAAGCGGACAGGCCGTAAAGTGGCCGTTGTCGGCTCCGGACCGGCGGGTCTTGCCTGTGCGGCCCAACTAAATAAGGCGGGCCATGAGGTGACCGTCTACGAACGTTCAGATCGGATCGGCGGCCTCCTAATGTACGGCATTCCAACAATGAAGCTGGACAAATCGGTTGTACAACGTCGTGTTGACCTGTTAGCGGCGGAAGGCGTTAAATTTGTCACCAATACGGAGATCGGCAAGGATATCCAAGCCCAGCAGCTCGTCGATGAATTCGACGCCGTGGTTCTGTGCGGCGGGGCTACGAAACCTCGGGAATTTAACATTGAGGGCAGCCATTTGAACGGGGTGCATTATGCGATGCCGTTTTTGAACGGTACGATCAAGAGCTACCTGGACACCGGCCTAACTGACGGGCAATATTTGTCCGCCGAAGGGAAGGATGTCATCGTGATCGGCGGCGGCGACACCGGCTCTGACTGCGTGGCGACAGCACTGCGCCATGGTTGCAGCAGCATTACGCAGTTTGGCACCCACGCCAAGGCCCCGCTCGAACGCGATTCGGTTAACAACCCTTGGCCGCAATTCCCGAACGTGTACACGCTCGATTATGCCCAAGAAGAAGCCAAAGCATTGTTCGGTTCCGATCCGCGTGAATTCTCGATCATGACAACGCGATTTGTCGGCGACGAGAACGGCAACCTGAAGGAACTGCACACTGTGCAAATCCAGCGGATCGTCGACGAGACCGGGCGCAAAATCTATCAACCGATCCCGGGTACGGAACGCATCTTTCCGGCGCAAATGGCCTTGATCGCCATCGGTTTCGACGGACCGGAATCGACGCTGGCCGACCAACTGGGTCTGGAAAGAGACCGCCGCACGAACGTGAAGGCGAAATACGGTCAATTCAAAACGAATATCGATAAAGTGTTTGCCGCCGGGGACATGCGCCGGGGACAAAGCTTGGTTGTCTGGGCCATCAACGAAGGCCGGGAGGCAGCCCGGGAAGTAGATAAATACCTGATGGGTTCGACGGTACTGGCGTAACTCACTGCTCGGACTGCAGATTTTTGCAGGACGATCCTAGGTCAATATGTTATAATAGGTACTAGCTTACTAGAGCTGCGCGGAGCGCGGCTCTTTTTTAGATTGATAGACAGAGGAAGAGGGGCGCTTAAGCATGAAAACGCTCGTAATTGCCGAAAAACCGGACATGGGACGAACTATCGCTACGGTGATTGAGCCGAAAGCGAAGAACAACCGGTCCTATCTGGAGGGAGAGCGCTACATCATTACTTGGGCGATAGGTCATTTGCTAGGCCTGGCCGAGCCGGATGCCTATGATGAAAAATTCAAACGCTGGAATTTCGGCGACCTGCCAATTCTGCCGGATCGATTCAAGATCGTACCGAACCCGCGGACGAAAGATCAGTTAAAAACGATCGGCGAGCTGGCCAAACGATGCGACGCGATTGTGAATGCCTGCGACGCCGCGCGTGAAGGGCAGTATATTTTTGCACTAATCCAACAGCAGCTAAAGTTAACTCAGCCCGTCAAACGGCTGTGGATTTCCGACTTGACCAGCGAGAGCATTGCCAAAGGGTTTGCTGAGCTGCATGACGCGTCTGAGTTCGAGAACCTGACGATGGCCGCACGGGCGCGCAGTGAAGCGGATTGGCTGATCGGGATGAACGCGACGCGGGCGTTTACGACCAAACACCGGGAGTTGTTATCGGTTGGCCGCGTGCAAACCCCGGTGCTGGCGCTGATCTACGACCGTCAGAAGGAAATTGAAAACTTCGATTCGCTGACTTACTACGAAATCAAAGCTGAATTCGAGCAAGACGCGCGCAAGTACACGGGCAGCTGGCAAGGCGATCGGCTGACGGACGGAGAGAGGGCGGCGGCGATCGCCGAGAAGGTCCGCGGCAAGGAAGGGCGGATTACCGAATACGAAGTTAAAGAGACGAAGGAGTATCCGTACAAGCTCTACGATCTGACCTTACTGCAGCGGGAAGCGAATGCGAAGTTCGGCTACTCTGCCAAGAAGACGCTGGACATCGCGCAGGCGCTCTATGAACGCCATAAGGTGATCTCCTATCCGCGGACGAGTTCCAACTATGTGACCGAGCAAAATATCGACGGGATGCACAAGGTGCTTCACATGCTGAAGTCTTCAAGTTACAAGGAACTGGCTGAAGGTGGCCGGCCCAATCTGGTGCATGTCGGCAACAAAGCGGTGTGCAACCCGACGCGGGTCGAGGATCACCATGCGATCCTGCCGACGCTACGGCGACCAGGCACATTAAGTAAGGAAGAACAGAACGTCTACGATCTTGTCATTCGGAGGTTCTTATCGCATTTCTATCCGGCAGCCGAATATAAGCAGCATACGGTGCTGACTGAAGTGGAAAGCGAAACGTTTAAGACGAACGTAAAGGAGCTGCTGTCCCTGGGGTGGAAGGTGTGCTTGCCGGGGGATGACGGGACGAAATCCGGGAGCAGTCGCGGGAAGAAGAAAGACGAGGAAGAGGAGTCCGAGGATCTGGTCAGCGAACCGTTCCAGATCGACAAGGACCGTCCGGTGCAATGTACAGGCGCCGAAGCGAAGGAGAAGGCTACGCAGCCGCCGAAGCATTTTACGGAAGGTACGCTACTGAAAGCGATGGAGAGCGCCGGGAAGCAACTCGAGAACGAAGAGCTGCGCGATGCGATGAAGGATGCTGGCCTTGGCACTCCGGCTACGCGGGCGGCGACGATTGAGCGGCTGAAGAACGTGGGATATATTACGATGCAAGGCAAGAAGATCACCGTCACGCAAAAAGGCCGGACAGCGGTGGAGCTGATTCGGCACGCCGGCGTCGAGCTGTTGACCTCGCCGGAGATGACCGGCCAATGGGAGCGGCGATTGTATCAGATTTCCAAGGGTGAAGCAGCTCGGGAAAAGTTTATGGATAACGTGCGCCGGTTCACGATTTCGATCATTGAGAAGGTGCGTACCCAGCAAAAGGCGGACGCCTCCATGTTTGGAACGGAGGAGGCGAACAAAGGAGGCCGACGCGGCGGCGGAAGTCGGAGCGGCAGCGGTAACAGCAAATCCGGCCGTGCTGACACCGGTGTTGAGAAGGGCGAGCGCAACACGGGCACGCCTACTACTAAACCACAGGCAGGCAGTATGCAGCCACTTGCTCCGTGTCCGCGCGAGGGCTGCGGAGGCCAGTTGATCGAAGGCCGTAAAGGTTACGGCTGCACGCACTACAAAAAAGGCTGCGGTTTTGTGATTTGGAAAGAGTTTGAAGGCAAGAAGATTTCGCCAGCCATGTTGAACGCTCTGCTGACGAAAGGGCAAACGCAGCTGCTATCGTTTAAGCAGGGAAGCGGAGAGGTTAAGGCGCGCATTTCACTTGCTGATCGTAATAGCGGGAAGCTTACTTTGGAGCAGACCGATCGTTCAGTGGCTTCATCCACTTCATAAATTATTGATTTATATCTATTTCGTTAACTATATTAATTAATAAGCAGCCGATATCCACATGTCGGCTGCTTTCTTGTTATGAAGTTGATGTTTTTAGTAAAAACGTTTAGTGTAGGCTTGGGAATACGCAACTTGTAATGGAGAGGTAGAACCATGTCCAAAACGATTTTGATTGTCGAGGATAAGCTGCTTTTGCGGGAGATCCTCAAAGATTATATGCTGAACGAAGGATACGACGTGTTGGAGGCTGGCGACGGGAAGCAGGCTATGGCTCTGTTCGAACAACATCCGGTCGATTTGATCCTTCTTGACATCATGTTGCCGGAGCTGGACGGATGGTCGGTGTGCCAACGGGTCCGCAAGGTGTCGGATGTCCCGATCATCATGCTGACGGCCCGTTCGGATGAAGATGACACTTTGCTCGGATTCGAGCTGGGTGCGGACGATTATGTCATCAAGCCGTGCAGTCCGCCGATATTGATGGCGCGGGCTAAACGCTTATTGGAACCTCGGAGTATACCCGGTCAGGAGAAGGACTTGTTGTCCGGAGCCGGGATCGTGATCTACCTTGCTTCGCGTTCCGTGACGATCGACGGGGAAAACTGCAGCCTTACATACACAGAATTCGAAATCTTGGCCTATCTCATGAAGAACAAAGGATTGATCGTAACCCGGGAACAATTGATGACGAAGGTCTGAGGATACGATTTTCCCGGTGACGAACGAACGATCAATAGCCATATGCGAAATTTGCGGGCAAAGTTGGGCGACAAAGCCAAATGCATCGTGACCGTCATGCGGGCGGGTTACAAATTTGAGGACCGACCATGATTAGGGGGATTGTACTCAAACTGTTTTTGTTGACGACGGCGCTCTGCTTGATGATCGTGGCGCTGATTTTCGCCGGTCAAACCGTGTTTTTTAAACAGTTTTACGTGCAGCAAAAGGTGGACGATGCAAAAACTTCCGTTCAGGCCTTCGAACAAGCGTACATGGAGGCGGATGGGGAATCGAAAGCCTTGGCCGAACTGGAGCAGGAATATGATCGGGAGCAGGGCATTTGGATCGCCGTGTTGGACGAAATGGGGAATTTGCAGTACTTTGACGATTTTGCTTTGGAGGTCCGTTTGGAGCAATCGGACGGCGCCCCCGGCCTCTCCGGACAAACGATGACGTTCCCCCTTTACACCATGGCCGATGTGGACGATTTCAGTGCGGACAATCCGCTGAACGTTTATGGTGGTACCTGGGTTAAGGAAGGCGGGCCGATTGCGATCGAAGGCCTCCTGATGAACGATCGGTTCATGCCGCAGCGGGCGAACAGCAATATTGCCGGTTTACGCGAAGAAGATCGCTTGGAAAATACCCCCTTGATTCAAAAGGAATATAAGGTTGTCCCGCGCTTCCAAGAGCCGGAGCTATATCGTGAGGAATACCCCTCTGTGCTGGTCCAGGGGACGATCACAAGCCTTCAACTGCCGGAAGGTGACGACGTTACACGTTATGCAAACCGCTTATTTCTGGATCGGATCAAAACCTTTCAAGCCGACCTTCTTTTCGGAGATGTTACCGGGGGTGCAAACGGCGAAGAAATGGATTTTGCGGAGAATGATGTAAATTACAAGGTACTTGTGGAACGCATGGAAAACGCGAAAGGAAAACCCGTTTTTATCTTCGCCATGACGTCGCTTCAACCTGTAAGTGAGGCTGCGAAGGTGATGCGTAGCTATTTAGGTTATGTGATCCTCGCCGCCTTGTTGCTATCCGTTGCAGCTTCGCTATATTTTTCCCGCCGGATTGCCCGGCCATTGCTGCGACTCAACCGGACCACCAAACAGATCGCCCGGCTGGACTTCTCCGAGAAATTACCGGTCCGCAGCCGGGATGAGTTGGGACAGCTATCAGGCAGCATCAACGAGTTGTCTGATCGGCTGCATTCCCATATCCGGCAATTGGAGCGGGACATCGAAAAGGAAAAGCAGTTGGAGCATACTCGAAAAGAATTTATCTCCGGCGTTTCGCATGAACTGAAGACGCCGCTGAGCGTCATTCAAAGCGGGTTGGCCGTGCTCAAAGACGGAGTTGCCGGCCACAAGCGGAATTATTATTTTGCGGCGATGGAAGAAGAAGTGAACAGCATGATCTTGTTGATTGAGGATATGCTGGATTTGGCGAAATACGAGTCGGGCACGCATGTCATGAACACGGAACCGTTCGAGATTCTCCCCGTCGTCGAGCGGGTATGCAAGAAACTAGCGCCGGAGTTGGCAGCCAGGCAGCTCAAGCTGTTCACCCGGCTGGCAACGGCAGAAGTTGTGGCGAATCGCCGCCGCATCGAGCAGGTATTGATCAATTTTCTCACCAACGCGATTCGCTATACACCGGAAGGGGCGACCATCCTCGTGACCACGACCGATGAAGGGGATACCCTTAGGGTTGGCGTCGAAAATCGCGGAGTTCATCTTCCGAAGGAGCAGTTGGAGAAAGTGTGGGATCGCTTTTACCGCGGGGAGCCTTCGCGAAATGCGGCGACGGGCGGAACCGGTTTGGGGCTGGCGATCGCCAAAAATATTTTGGAATTACACGGCTCGTCCTACGGCGTAACGAACACGGCGGAAGGAGTATTGTTTTACTTCGATTTGCGTAAACAAGCGTAGAACTTCGGTTCTGCGCTTGTCTTGTTTTCGCCTCGGCTAAAATTCAGCTCAAATTGATCGGGTCTGCACCTGATCTGCATTTCTTTTCTCTATCCTATCTGGGAGAGATTGAACCCACAAGAGAGGAAAGGAAAGAGAATGAAAAAAATGCTCGAAATCATGATGACCGGAATAATCGCTTTATCACTCGCCGCCTGTGGAGAACTGAATACGGATAGGGTAGTGTCGACCGACCAACCGTCGACCGCCGGTTCAACGAAAGAGACAACTTCAGCAGGAACGCCGCAAACCAAGCTAGCTTCTCTGTTTCGTAACAGCGTTTTTCTGGGGGATTCCATTACGGAAGGCTTGTCGTATCACGAGGTGTTGGCTGAAGAAAACGTATTGGCCGGTGCGGGAAAAACGGCGGAATTTGCTATGGGGGACATGGAGGACCTGATCCAGAGAAATCCCAAGCAGATTTTCATCCAGTTGGGTTCGGACGATATCCTTTGGCCAACAGAGCATCCGCTGGACTATGCAATCAACCATTACATCTCCTTGATCGAAGCGATCAAACAGAAGCTTCCGCAGGCCGAAATCACGGTACTGTCGGTCACGCCCGTCTCGGAGGACACGCTTGGTGATGAACCGCGTTATCGAAATATCCCCGCCTTTAACGAAAGGTTGAAGGAGATGGCTGCCAAGGAGCAGGTCGGGTTTGTCGATTTGTCCGTAATCATCGCGATCCATCCGGATCTGTACGATACGGACGGCATTCATTTCAAGCCGGAGTTTTATCCGCTGATGCTGGAAGCATTGAAGGATCAGGTAGAGTGAGGGCGTCCATGGTTCTTTCGTATAGCGATGAGCCAAGGAGGGGATGAGCTTTGGTATTTAGCAGCCTGATCTTCCTGTTTCAATTTTTGCCGATAACGCTGCTCGTCTATTATTTATCCCCCCCCGAGGCTTCGAAACGCTGTTCTGCTCGCGGCTAGCTTGGTGTTTTATGCTTGGGGAGAGCCGCTCTATGTGTTCATCATGATGGTCTCTACCCTGATTAATTATGCAGGCGGTCTGATGATCGAGAAATATCGAGAACGACGGGAGATCGCTCATGGTGTATTGCTCGTTTCCCTCATCGTCAATCTAGGCTTATTGTTCTTCTTCAAGTACGCCGAATTTGTTGTGGACAATCTGAATGGGCCATTACATCTTCATTTGCAGACAGCGGATCTTCCGCTGCCGCTCGGTATCTCCTTTTATACGTTTCAAACGATGTCCTACGTAATCGACGTTTACCGGCGTAAAGTAACCGCGCAGCGCAATTTAATTTCGTTCGGCGCTTACGTGGCGATGTTCCCCCAGCTTGTGGCCGGGCCCATCGTCAAATACGGCGACATCGCTCGGCAGTTGGTTGTCCGGCACATGACGCTGGAACGATTCGGAAGAGGAACGGAGCTGTTTATCCGCGGCCTCGCCAAGAAAGCGCTGCTGGCCAACCAGATCGGCTTGCTGTGGACGAATGTCAAAGCGACGCCGCCAGGAGAGCTTAGCGTGCTTTCCGCCTGGCTCGGAATCTTGGCGTTCACATTTCAAATCTACTTTGATTTCAGCGGATATTCCGACATGGCCCGCGGTCTCGGGAAGATGTTCGGGTTTGAGTTCGCGAAGAACTTCAACTACCCGTATGTATCCCGCAGTGTCACGGAATTTTGGCGTAGATGGCATATTTCCCTGGGCTCCTGGTTTCGGGAGTACGCCTATATCCCGCTTGGCGGCAACCGAAAAGGATTACTGAAGCAGTTACGTAATGTACTGATCGTCTGGTTTTTAACCGGGTTGTGGCACGGGGCTAGTTGGAATTTTATCGTGTGGGGACTTTATTTTGGGTTCCTGGTTACGGTCGAGAAATTGTTTTGGCTAAAAGGGTTGCGCCGCCTTCCGCGCTTTGTCGCACATGGTTACACGCTTACGGCCGTTATCGTTGGGTGGGTGTTTTTCGAATACGATAACCTGGAAACTGCCGGTCAGTTCCTCGGTACGCTGTTCGGGTACGACTCGTACGGCATAGTTAATCAGC
The DNA here is from genome assembly GCF_009725205.1 of Paenibacillus timonensis. Lineage (GTDB taxonomy): Bacteria > Bacillota > Bacilli > Paenibacillales > Paenibacillaceae > Fontibacillus > Fontibacillus rhizolycopersici. Next base: position 65,906 of record NZ_WNZY01000005.1, read on the forward strand.
AAGCGTTATACGACATAACGACTTATGCAGGTTGGCTGGTTTTGCTGGCGGTATGCGCGACGCCGCTTCCGCGCCGGCTTCTGTTGCGTGTTCGGAAGAGACGGACGATCGCGGGTTCCGCGTTGACGATAGGTGTATACCTGCTGCTGCTGTTGCTGTCAACCGCGAATCTCGTCCATCAAACCTATAATCCGTTTTTATATTTTCGATTTTGACGCGGGGAAAGGAGGCTGCGAAATTGAGAAAGGTTCAGAGGGCCATGGCAATCATTTTTTTGGGATTTATTTGCGCGTTGCCGGTAGCGAGTTGGTTGACGCCGGACCGCAAGTTTTCCCCAGAGGAAAACAGAATGCTGGAACCTAAGCCGAAGCTTTCACTGTATGGTGTGACTTCAGGGAAATTTACCGTCGGTTATGAGAATTACGTGTCCGATCAATTTCCTTTCCGCGACTTCTGGATCGGCGTCAACTCCGACACGGGACGGGCACTGGGGAAAAAGGAAAGCAACGGGGTTTACCTCGGCAAAGACGGCTATCTGATTCAGCAGTTTCAACCGCCTGCGAAGGTACGGGTAGAGGAGGACGCGAAGGCGATCCGGGCGTTGGCCGCCGCTATACCAAACCTGCACACCTACGTCATGCTGGCGCCTACTTCATTATCGATAAACAAAGAGAAGCTACCGGATTTTGCCCCTGTGGGCGATGAACTTGCTTCTTTGAAGCAAATGCGGGATGCACTCGGCAAGGCGATTAAGTTTGTTGATGTATACCCGGCTCTGTTCGCCAACCGACAGGAGTACCTCTACTATAGAACGGACCATCATTGGACGACCTTAGGCGCTTATTACGCGTACCGCGAATTATGCAAGCAAATGGGAATTAATCCGCAGGCAAAAAACGAATTTGAACTTCGGCAGGTCACGGATCAATTTTACGGATCGCTGTATTCAAGAAGTGGATTCAAACACATACGGCCGGATGAAATCGAGCTATGGCTACCGAAAGATAAAGAACCTATTTCTGTTGAGTATACCGATGAACAGCATTCTTCGGATTCCTTATATGTAATGGAGAACTTGAAGGAGAAGGACAAGTATGCCATCTTCCTAAACGGCAACCATGCTCAGGCGAGGATTACTTCGGATCAAGCGAAGGGAAGGAAGCTGCTCGTCGTGAAAGATTCGTACGCCAACAGCCTAATTCCGTTTCTTACAAAACATTTCAGCGAGATCGTTATCGTGGACCTTCGTTATTACGACGACGATTTGGCCGCGCTGATTCGAGCTCAGAACATCCAAGATTTGCTGCTGCTCTATAATATCAATACGTTTTTTATGGATCGATCCATTCAGAAAGTAGCGGAGATGATGGAATAATGCGATTAAATGTATGGAGAGGAAAGCGGATCCTTGCGATTTTGACGTTGGTCTTTGCCATCGGCTTCTTGACTGGGTGTACAGGGAAAGAAGGAGGAAACGGCAACTTTTCGGCGGTCGAAGTCGGTGAGAGGATCCAGAAATCGGCAGACCTAGGAAACATGAAGCAAGGTGACGCGAAGAGGTTCAAGAAGCTGTATCATCTTTCGAGTGAGGATGTCTCGAGTTTCGTACTGTATACGGCATCTTCCAACGTGAAGGCGGACGAGTTGCTGGTGATCCGGCTTAAGGATGAAAGCGAGAAGGACCACATCATGGAGAAAATCGAAGAAAGAATTGCGGCGCAAACCGCAAAATTCATGGATTATCGTCCGGCAGAGTATGATCTGGTTAAGAAGCACGTTCTGAAAACACAAGGTCTCTACATCCTATTCGCAGTCTCGGCTGAGGCGGATGTTATCGAGCGGATTTTTAACGACACGTTTTCATGATTGGCTAATCAAAAACGGACCTCTACAAGGTCCGTTTTTGCCGTTCGGCTTGATGAATTTGATTAAAGATCACCCGCGGGACTTCTTCGAGCGAAGTGACCGTGTGCATTTCCGCATCCCCGTCATGCTGGAGCTCCACGATGTTGTACAGCCACTCATTGGGGATTTTGATATAGATCGCGTTGATTCCGGCGGAAAGGGCAGGCATAACATCGGTACGCAGGCTGTTGCCGATCATCCAGGTACGGGAACGGTCAAACTGTCTCACGTGCAAAATATCTTCCAGTGCCTCGACATTTTTGTGCTGGCGAATATAAATCCGGTCCTGAAAATAATCGGCCAACCGCATCTGCTCGATCTTCCGCTCCTGAATCACGGTTTCGCCGCCGGTGTAGAGATGGAGTTCATGGCCTTGGCTGCGCAAGAGGTTTAGCGTTTCGACCATACCGGGATAGGGTTCGATCGGTTGCTCATATACGCTCAGCCCTAGCTTCATTAGCCGGTCTTCCTCTTTGGGGAGCACCTTGCGTCCCGTCAACTGACCGTAATGTCGGTACGTGTCAATCAGTGACTCGGGAAAATGCGAGCTGGCAAACCCAATCTGATGGACGCCGGCGACGTCGATTTCCGTTTGTTTCTCGCGAATTTCTGCTGTGGTTATGCCGTACATTTTGAACCAATCGGTAAGCAGGTCAGCAAATTGATCCAGAATCAAATCGAAATATTTATTGCAATGAACCAGCGTATCATCCAAATCAAAAATGACTTGTTGCAGCAGGGTCTTATTCATTGAATGGGTCACTCCTTTATCCAGGAAACGCTTGTCTCTACGTATAACTCTATCCTAACACAAGCACAAGCTTCCCGCCAAAGGCTCATAGGCTGACTAAGCTATAAACGGATGTAAGATTCCAGGAACATCTGCAGCTCCGCCGCGCCGTCCGGTCGGATGCTGAACTTCTCCGTGTCCTGAGCCAGCAGATGGATGCGCAGTAAGCCAGCGACTCGAAGCCGCATCAAGTCGTGCATCAACTGTTCCTTAGGCTCGCCTAGATCCGTCAGCATCTCCTGCATGGACTTCGGCTCGTCGGCGACGTAGCGGAGGAGGCGCAACCGCTGCGGTTCGGCAAGCGCTCGGGTCAGACGTTTGAGCACCATAGGCGGTTCATCCTCGTCAAGCTCCGGGATATCCAGAGGATACTGGATAAACAGCACATTTTCGTAGAAGACGTATGTATTAATCGGCCGAAAATGAATCGAAGGGGTCAACACAACCTGCGTGATCGGCTTAAGTGGTTCCAGTACCAAACCGCCGGAGGCGTATTCGATCAATGCATCGGTATCCATCTTCTGCAGCAACGTGTGCTTCTCAGCAGCATCTTCCTCCAGCAGCGGGAGAAATTGGTTTTCATTCAGGCCAAAATAAAGACGTTGCCAGCAATTCAATAATGGGATGTAGCTGGCGCGAATTCGTTCTATATCTTCATTATTCACAGAGGGAATGTAGGATTTAGTGCGATGATAAAGGGTGTCGACGGGGGTTTCCGCCACTTCGTTCAGAAACTTGGATACCTCACCATCCACGCTCCGTTCCAATGCCCAAACGTATAACACATCGTAGTCGGCGAACGGGAACTTAGAGGCTTCAGCGAATTTCAGCCGCTCTTCCGGCGTGAGACGGGCGTCGATTTCAGCGATCCATTCCGGACCTACATCCAGATTGTTCACCCATTTTTGCGTTGTATATATCATAAAGCTGCTGATCAGTTCGTAGACCAAGGAATGGTCCACTTTCACATCATAGGCCATGACAGAACAAACCTCCCAAAGATCATTGCATACAGATTCATTATGGCTTGTTAGGGAGGGGATTGTCCACTATAATGTTTAAGGATTATCGGGAAAAGATCACTTTGAGAAAAGTCGTCCGTATTTTGACGATTTTTCTTTGTTTTTATATAAAGGAGTGCTTCATTTGAATTTACAGTCATCAAGAACTCATCGGTTATTGCCGCCAACATTCATCCTGATCGCTGTCATCGTGATCGCAGGGCTCAGCCAAGGATTGCTGCTGCCGGTGTTGTCCATATTTATGGAAGAAAGGGGGATTTCCTCCTCTGTAAACGGGCTGCATGCGGCTGCCTTATATGTGGGATCCTTCGCCATGTCCCTGGTTGCCGAAAAGCTGCTGCGCCGCACCGGATTCAAGCCCCTGCTGTTGGGCGGCGTCGTTCTCGTTATGCTCGCCTTGCCCGTATTTCCGTTGGTCTCGGATTTGCGGCTGTGGTTCATCTTGCGTTTGCTGGTGGGGATCGGAGACAGCGCCATTCATTTTACGTCGCAATTATGGATCATTTTAGTGTCGCCACCGGAAAAAAGAGGGCGGAACATCTCGTTATACGGGATGTCCTACGGACTTGGCTTCAGCATCGGCCCGCTGGGCATTCGGCTCCTGGAATTCGGGCATTCCGTACCGTTCGTGATCCTGGCCGTGCTATTTCTGGCCATCGTGCTCCTTGCGGCGGTTTATTTGCCAAACCGTGCGCCGGAACCGGTTCGCCAGGAGGAGCCTGGTGCTCCACGCAAAATTCCGCATATTTATCGGCTGGCTTGGTTTGCCTTGTTGCCTTCGCTACTTTATGGATATATGGAAGCTTCAATGAACAGTAACTTCCCGATTTACGGCTTACGGTCAGGACTTAGCGCCGCGGATATCGCTGCGCTGCTGCCGTTCTTTGGGATCGGCGGGCTGATTCTCCAGCTCCCGCTCGGCATGCTGAGCGACCGATACGGTCGCAAGAAAGTGCTGATGGCCGCAGGGTTGACCGGCGGGATGCTGTTCTTGGCCGTACCGCTGGCTGGCAACCATTTCATGGCGTTATTGCTCTTGTTTATGGGGGCGGGCGGCTTAGTCGGCTCGTTCTTCTCGCTAGGTCTGGCGTACGCCGCCGATTTGCTTCCGCGTCATTTGCTTCCAGTGGCCAATGTCATCGCATCCTTCCACTTCAACTTTGGGAGCATTGTTGGCCCGAATCTTGGCGGAGCCGCGATGCAACTGGGCGCTGCGCCACTCTTGTTCATCCTGTTGGGTTCGGCATATTTGTTGTTTTCCGCGTCCGGGGTAGCGTTTAAGCCGGAGCTTGGTAAAAAAAGCGCAAATATGAACAGGCTGTAATGGATTTTCGCCGGTTTTTCCAATACACTAAAAGGTAAAGGAAATTGCATGACTGACAAAGTGCGTCTTACGTAGAAGGAGAAATCGGATATGATCAGAGTCAACCACTTGCTGAAATCAGTGGATGGGAATAAAAAGAAGGTACTCCGCGACATCACCGTCCAGTTTGGTGCAGGGGAAATGATCGGGGTAGTCGGAGCGAGCGGCAGTGGAAAAAGCACGCTTCTTCGCTGCTTAGCGTTGCGCGAACGGTGGAACCGGGGAGATTATACGTGGAATGGGGATAAGGTGATCGAAGGCGGCGGAAGCGGCTCGCAGAAATACCGTTCCCAATGCGCGTATCTCGAACAGAACCCGTCGATGTATCCCGAAAAAACCGCGCTGAAGAACGTCCTGATCGGACAAGCGGGGCAAACCCCGCTGCTGCGCCGATTAACCGGAATGGTTCGGTCTGATGATTACATGGGAGCGATGGACGAGCTGGAGAAATACGGTCTGCTTGACAAAGCCCATGTCAAAGCCGGTAAGCTGAGCGGTGGTGAACGACAACGCGTGGCGATCTGCCGAGCGCTGGTTCACGGAGCGAGCTTTCTTGCTGCGGACGAGCCCGTGATCGGCCTTGATCCCAAGTCGGCGGAGCGGGTGTTGGAGACGCTGAAAGACCTCTGCACGCAGCAGAACAAGATCGTGATTGCGGCGCTGCCGTTGGAATTGGCGGAGCGTTACTGTACGCGAATCTGGGGACTCCATCAGGGGGAACTTAAGCTTGACGTATCCGGTCGTCGCTTGACACCGGAAGATAAACGCCTAATTGATCTGGCATGAAACGAGTGATGAGGATGTTCACCAAAAGGAGGTTAACCGCTTGGGCGGGAGCTTGTTTGCTCTTGATCCTGAGCGGCTGCAGTTTTATAAGCGATCCCAAATCGTTAATGCAAACCCCGCAGCTCTCCACGGATCGCGCATCGCTGATCAGTGTCATCAAGGCGGAGTTGAAAGGCGGAGAAATCGTCTCGCCGCGAGATGTCCGCAACATCAGCTCGATCCGGACGCCCGATCTGAACAACGACGGGATTAAAGAAGCGGTGGTGTTCTATGAAACGCCGGATGAAGCGGTGCGGATTCACGGGATGATCCTGGAGCATCAGGGGAACTCCTGGGTGCTGAAGGTACGATTCGACGGCGAGGGCCAGGTGCTCGAAACGTTTGATCTGCTTGACTTGAACGGCGACGGCAAACTAGAGATCATCACGGGCTTCTCCAGTGGTTCCGAGGAACTTCAAAAAGGGTTAACCGTATATACTTACGATGGTACTGAAGTCGAGAAGGCGATCGCGCTGCCTTATCATTATTTTATGGTAGACGATTTGAATAAGGACGAGATCCCGGACATTACGGTCGTGAATTTGAAGCGGGAGCAATATGCGACGGTAACGACTTACCAATATGACGGATCTTTTAAAGAATTGAGCCATCTGGAACTCGACGATCCCATCAGCGAGTACTATAATGCGGTCAGCGGGAATATCACGCGAAACCTCAAAGGGATAATTCTTGATGCTACCGTCGGAACCCACTCCGCTTTCTCAACGGTGATCGTCATGAAGGAAGGGCAGCTTATCAATTTGCTTCCTTCGCAAGATATGACGTTAAAGGGATACCCAATCCTCAGCGGGGATGTTAATAACGACGGCCTGCTGGAGATCGGCATGCTGGAGAAGCCGAAGGGCTGGGAATATATTTCATTCGATGAAATTCCATGGCTGTTTTCGTATTATCAATGGGAGGAGAAAGAGGGTCTCAAATTCGTGATGCAGCAGTACATGGATATGGCCGGACGTTTTTACTTCAACTTCCCGAAAGAATGGCAAGGGAATGTGACAATCGATACGAAATCGGACAAAAACGAGCACTTGATTTTTGTCAAAACCGACACGAACGAACCGGTCGCAGAGATTCGCTTCTTCACACTGTCGGAATGGGAACGGAACAAAACGGATTGGGATCTGCTCGCGCGGGACGCCGATAAGGTCATCGGGTTCCTCAGCCATACGGATTTGAAGGTTAATAAAGGCGAGACGGAGATCAAGCGTTAAGCCGTTTTTTTGAAGAGGGGGCAAGCAAATTGAGTAAAGTGCTGATTTTGGAGGACGAAGAGTCTATCCGCAGTTTTATCGTCATTAACTTGAAACGCAACGGCTTTGATGTCCTTGAGGCAGCGGACGGCAATGAAGCGTTAAGCAAGCTGCAGAGTGTCCCAGACATCGACATCGCTCTCCTCGATGTGATGGTGCCGGGGATTGACGGGTTTGAGGTGTGCCGCCGCATCCGCGAGACGAACGAACGGATCGGGATTATTTTTCTAACGGCCAAAGTACAGGAGCAGGATAAGGTGTACGCCTTGTCCGTCGGCGCGGATGATCACGTCAGCAAGCCGTTTAGCCCAACCGAGTTGATCGCACGGATCCAGTCCTTGCTGCGCCGAGTGAACGTTTACCGTGAGAGCAGTGCGAAGGTCACATTTACCTCCGGACCATTTACGCTGGATTTAATCTCTAAACAGTTCAAGAAGAACGGTCAGCTGATCGAGCTGACTCCAACCGAGTTTTCGTTGATCCAATTCTTCCTGGAGAAGGAGAATACGCCGCTCAGCCGCGATTTGCTCCTGGATCATGTGTGGGGCAAGGAGTATATGGGCGATCCGAAGATCGTGGACGTGAACATTCGCCGTTTGCGGCAAAAAATCGAAACCAATCCGTCCGAACCGGCTTTCCTGCAAACCGTGTGGGGGCACGGTTATAAGTGGAAAGGCGAGGGACAATGATCAAGAAAGGGATTGGGCGGCAAATCGTCTTACACTATTTCATCGTCGTATTCGTAACCTTGTTTATGGTGGAGGTCATTTTTACGCTGGCCATTCGCATGTACTATTACGATACGATCTATAACCATATGTCCAATCATTCGATGTGGGCTTCCGATTACTTTCAGAAGTTCGTCCGGCTGAATGCGGAAGGGGATCCGGACTATTTTACGGAGATGCTGCGTACCTTTGAGCTCGATAACACGGAACTGATGATTCTGGATCGCAGCGGCGAGGTCAAGGCGAGCACCAACGCATTCCAAGCGGACAAAGCGATACAAACCAGCGATGTTCCGCAAGCGTTAGCAGGCAGCGTCGGGAAGTGGATTGGGCGTCAGACAGCGACCGGGGAATTGGTTATGGCTGTTTCGAGACCGTTGCAAATTCAAGGGCAAACGCAATATATCGTCCGCTACGTCACTTCGATGGAGTCGGTGAATTCCAAGCTGTTGAATTTAACGTTTATGTCCATTGCCGTTTCGGCAGCCGTACTGGCTTTGGTTACGCTGTTTAGTATCGGCTTGGCCAATTCGATCGTCAGACCCATTAATAATATCCGTGCGGTATCGGCACAGATGGCCAGAGGCAAATTCGATGCGCGAATCAAGGGGAATTATCGATATGAATTGGGCGAGTTGGCTTCGACCCTAAATTATATGGCCGAAGAGATTGTTCGCAGCAATCAGATCAAGGACGATTTCATTTCCTCGATTTCGCATGAGTTACGCACGCCGCTGACAGGCATTAAAGGTTGGAGCGAAACATTAACCTCCGGCGGCTTCGATCCAGAGGAAACGAAAATTGGGATGGGGATCATCGCCAAGGAAACGGATCGCTTAATCGGTCTCGTCGAAGAGATCCTTGATTTCTCGAAATTGCAATCCAATGAAATGAAGCTGGTGATCGGCGAGGTGAACCTCAAGGAACTGCTTCAGGAAACGATGTTGAATGTCTGGGCCAAGGCGGAGCAGAAGCAAATTCAATTGAAACTCGAGGACAAAACCGAGGGCAGCGCTATCGTCAGCGGGGACGGCAACCGCTTGAAGCAGGTGTTCCTGAATGTGGTGGACAATGCCATTAAATTCTCCCATGAGCAAAGCTGGATCCATCTCGTCATTAGCCGCGTGGAGAACGAACGTGTGCGGGTCGAAGTCATCGATACCGGGATCGGCATCAGCGAGGAGTATCTGAACAAGGTGAAAGATCGATTCTTCCAGGTGAATCACCAGGGAGGCGGTACCGGGCTGGGACTGGCGATCAGTCAGCAGTTGGTTGAACTGCATCATGGGGCAATGGAGATTCATAGCGAATTAGGCGTCGGGACAACCGTGTCGGTCACGTTGCCGCTGCTCAGTGACAATCAAACCAAAGGCACTCCGGTCGGGACGCAGACCCAGTGATAAACCAACTGATCGTTTGGTAGAGGAGGGACCTACATTGAATAAATTGATCGATACACTGGAAACGGCTCAGGGTATATTCAACGTTTCTTTAGCTGGAGAAGATGATTTGGAAGAGGTTCGGCGGATTTTGGTTGAGGCCGCTAGCTGGATGCAAGAGAACGGGGTTAAGCAATGGAATCCGCAGCAATTCACGCCGGAGGTGATTCGGTCGTATTACGAAATGCGGGAGATTTACCTGCTGCATGCCGAAGGAGAAGTGGCGGCGATGTTTACCTTGCAGGACTCCGACCCGGACTACTGGGGGGAACGAAATGTCCCCGGATACAGCTATTTGCACCGACTGACGATCCGTTTGCCATACCGTGGGCGCGGGCTAGGCGGCGACCTATTGCGCTATGCAGCCAAGCGGTCCAAATCACTGCAGCGCACCGGCTTACGGCTGGATTGTTGGAACCAGAACCTGAAGCTAAACCGATTGTACCAAAGCCTGGGGTTTCAACCCCAAGGAACGGGTAGCTTAAACGGGCGCGAGTTTAATTTATATCAATTGGATTCCGATTTATTTTTACAAAGCTAACGACAAGATGTCGGTACTAAGGTATGCCAAAAGAGGCCGCCCTCGAAAGATCTTCTCTAGATTCTTTCGAAGCGGCCCCTTTGTCATGTCAGGAGAGCAAACCCTCGGCCCGTAGCCGAGGAGCGTTGTCGTAGACCTCCTGAAGCAAACGGGACGGTTGAGGCCGATTCATCGGCTTCGCATACACAGTCTCGTATGGCGCGATAACGTTGATTTCTGCGGGTTCTGCTTTGATGATTGCCCCATCCTTGACGACGGCTCCTTCGCCGATGATGGCTCGCTCGATCTGGACGTTGCGGCCAATTTTGGCACCAGGCATGATGATGCTGTCTTTAATGCGAGAATACCGACCGATTTCCGTTCCGCCGAAGATCACCGAACGTTCTGCGAATCCTTCGAGGGAACAATGATCATGGACGAGAGAGTGGGGCGCTAGGGTGTTGCGTTTTTTGCCAAACCCCTGAAGGCCCGGCCGCTCTCGCGTAAACATTGGCCAATCCTCCCGATGAAGCTTCCATTCGGATGATTCGGCGAGCAAATCCATATGCGCTTCCCACAGACTTTGAACGGTTCCCACATCTCGCCAATATCCCTGAAACTCATAAGCATGCAGCGGTTCACTTCCCGCCAGCATTTTCGGAATCAAATCCTTGCCGAAGTCATGGCTGGAGTGGGGATTGGCCGCATCTTCCTCCAACTGTCGCTTCAGGAAATCCCACTCGAATAAATAGATCCCCATGGAAGCAAGATTGCTGGTTGGTTGCGGAGGTTTCTCCGCGAATTCGGTGATGCGGTTCCGTTCATCCCTGGACATAACCCCAAAGCGATGGGCTTCTTCCCAGGGCACTGGCATCACAGAAATCGTTGCTTTGGCTTGGTGATTCAGGTGAAACTCCAGCATGCGACGGTAGTCCATATGATAAATATGGTCTCCCGAAAGGATAAGGACGTATTTGGGCGAATGGCCGTCGACGAATGCCATGTTCTTGTAAATGGCGTCCGCCGTTCCCGCATATTCCTCCACACCTTCCCGGAACGCGGGCAGTAAAGTGATCCCGCCGTCCTCCGAGTGCGTTAGCTTCCAGGGTTCGCCTTCGCCGATATGCTCGTGAAGCGAAGCTGCTTCGTATTGCGTGAGCACGCCAATCGTATCGATCCCTGAATTCACGCAGTTGCTGAGAGGAAAATCGATGATCCGGTATTGTCCGCCAAAGTGCACGGCCGGTTTCGCCTGCTTGGTGGTCAGCGGAGACAAGCGCCGTCCTTCCCCGCCTGCAAGAAGCATGGCAATACAGTCCTTTTTCCTCATTTCATTTCCCTCCCGTATGTTTTTGACTGTGTAGCACATACATTAAAGGATATAATGTAGTTGGAATAAATTATGGAAAACGAACGAAAATATTACATCATTTCATTGTAAATACTGAAATTTTTTTTGAATTTCTAATGTTTCTTGAATTCTTTTCATATCATGTAAAGGCGGTGACATATTTGTTCGATTCCGGGTCCGAATCTTCATGGGCTTCTGCTGTATCCCCGATGGATATTTATTTGTTCTGCGAAGGGACGCTTTATCAAAGCTACCGCACGTTTGGCGCTCATCCCGCAGTCGAAGGGGAGAGACGCGGTGTCCGCTTTACCGTCTGGGCCCCGAATGCATGCCAAGTCGCCGTTGTCGCCGACTGGAACGGTTGGAAGGGGACGCGTGATGTACTATATAAGATACCCGATTCGGGGATTTGGACTCGTTTTTTTCCGGATGTTCAGGTTGGAAGTTTTTACAAGTTCGCGATTACCGGACCGAATGGGGAGACCTGTTACAAAGCGGACCCCTATGCCTTCTACGCCGAAGTGAGGCCGAATACGGCTTCAATCGTCACCTCGCTGAATCATTACGAATGGGGTGACGGTAATTGGATTCAAAACCGGAGCGCTCCTTACGGACAACCCCTAAACATTTATGAGTTGCATTTTGGCACTTGGAAACAACGGTCCGACGGAACGTATTACTCCTATCGAGAAATGGCCGATTTGTTAATTCCTTATGTGAAAAATATGGGATACACTCATATCGAAATCATGCCGCTTTGCGAGCACCCGTATGATTTATCCTGGGGATATCAGGCTACCGGGTATTTTGCACCGACCAGTCGATACGGCGAGCCGCAGGATTTGATGCATTTCGTGGATCGTTGTCATCAGTCCGGGATCGGCGTGCTGCTCGATTGGGTGCCGGGTCATTTTACGAAGGACGATCATGGCTTGCGTCTTTTTGATGGAACGCCGCTGTATGAATATACGGACCCGGCAAAGGCGGAGAAACCTGGATGGGGAACGCTCAGTTTTGACTTTAGTAAACCGGAAGTTCGTTCTTTTTTAATCTCGAGTGCGATATATTGGCTTGAAATGTTTCATTTTGACGGGCTCAGAGTGGATGCCGTCACCAGTATGATCCGGCTCGATTTCGAGAAACCTTCCTGGGCGGCAGCGCGTAATGAACACGGCGGCAGCGAGAATCTGGAGGCGATCGATTTCCTGCGGCAATTAAATACCGCGGTATTTCGCTATTTCCCGCATGCCTTGATGATGGCCGAAGAGTCCAGCGCTTGGCCGATGGTTACGGCACCCGCGCACCACGGCGGTCTCGGATTTAATTACAAATGGAATATGGGCTGGATGAACGACACGCTGGATTATTTCGAAACCCCATTTGAAGAGAGGCCTAATCGCCATCATCTGCTTACGTTTCCAATCTGGTATACCTATTCGGAGAACTTCACGCTGCCGTTATCCCATGACGAGGTCGTGCATGGCAAAAAATCGCTGCTGGATAAAATGCCAGGCACTTATGAACAAAAATTTGCCGGACTTCGCCTGTTGCTTGGGTATCAGCTGACCACTCCGGGGAAAAAACTGATATTTATGGGCGGTGAATTTGGTCAATTTATCGAATGGCGGGATCAGGGTGAACTGGATTGGTTTCTGCTTGAATATGAGGCTCACCGGAACGTTCAAAGCTATTGCCAGGCGTTAAACCGTTTCTATCGGCAGGAACGGGCGCTTTGGGAGCTGGATCATGAGCCCGAGGGGTATCAGTGGATCATCCCGGACGACGACAAGCAAAGCGTAATAGCTTATGTGCGAAAAGGAATAGAACCGCAAGATTGGCTGCTTGTGATGCTGAATTATCAGCCCGTGGAAAGAACCGGTTACCGTGTTGGCGTTCCGCTGCCAGGACGATACGAACTTGCTTTCAATAGCGATGATGCTATTTTCGGCGGATCAGGCGACCTGCAGCCAGAGCCAGCGCTCAGTGAAGGAACGCCTTGGAACGGGCAATCCCAAAGCATAATCGTTACGCTTCCTCCGCTGAGCCTGACGGTATGGAAGCGCCAAGTGCCAAGAAGGAGGGCGAAAGGATGAAGATCTTATTTGCCGCGGCAGAAGTCGCACCATTCATCAAAACCGGAGGTTTGGCCGACGTGATCGGCGCTTTGCCGAAGGCGTTGATTGAGGCTGGTCATGACGTGAGGATTGTTATGCCAAGATACCGCGAGCTGCCGCAAGTATATCGTGAACGTTTGGAGCATCTAGGTACCGGTGAAGTTCCGGTCGGTTGGCGGAACAAGTATGGCGGCGTTTCTCGACTGATCTGGGAAGGGATCCCCGTGTACATGATCGATAATGAGGATTATTATGGCAGGGAAGGGGTTTATGGGCATTGGGATGATGGCGAACGGTTTGCGTTCTTGGATCGTGCCGTGCTCGAGCTGCTTCCGCTGATCGGGTTCGTTCCGGATGTGATCCATTGCCATGACTGGCATACGGCGATGATTCCGCTGCTTCTGAGGGAGCATTACCACAATCGGCCGGAATACCGGAACATTCGAACTGTCTATACGGTACATAATTTGCTGTACCAGGGGATTTTTCCGGAAGGGGTGCTGGGGGATTTGCTAGGGCTCCCTTGGGATTATTTCACGCCAGACGGGGTGGAGTACTACGGCAACGTCAGCTTCATGAAAGCCGGTCTCGTCTATGCCGACCATGTGACAACGGTGAGTCCGACTTATGCGGAGGAGATCAAGACCGAGCATTACGGCTACGGGTTGGACGGCTTGCTTCGCTCGCTGGGCGGACGGTTATCGGGAATCGTGAACGGGATCGATGCTCGGGCCTACGACCCGGAGACGGATCTGGAGCTATTTGCTCGCTACGGCCGCAGTCTGGAGCAGAAGAGAGCCAATAAACCGATACTCCAGCGGGAACTCGGGTTGCCGGAAGCACCGGAAACGCCGCTTGTTTCGATGGTCACCCGTCTGGTCGAACCCAAAGGACTGGATTTAGTCACTCGGGTGCTGGATGAATGGCTAAGCGAAAATGAGGTTCAATTCGTGCTGCTGGGCACAGGGGATCGCGCTTATGAAGACTGGTTCCGGGAAGCGGCAACCCGTCACCCGGGAAAGCTGGCGGTCCAAATTAAATTTAGCGACGCGTTGTCCCGACGCATCTACGCCGGCAGCGATTTGTTCCTTATGCCTTCGCGGTTCGAGCCTTGCGGGATCAGTCAATTGCTGGCGCTCCGATACGGAACGATCCCCGTCGTGCGGGAAACCGGAGGTTTGAACGATACGGTGCAGTCCTATAACGAGTTTACGGGAGAAGGCAACGGCTTCTCATTCCGCAATTACAACGCACATGACATGCTGCATACGCTGCGCAGGGCGTTGTCCTTTTATCATAAGCCCGAGCATTGGAGCCAGATTACAGCGAATGCCTTTGCCGGCGATTACGGATGGGATGCCTCGGCTCAGCAATATATCCAAATTTACGAAAGCCTAAAGAAATAGCGGACGTTTACGTCCGCTTTTCCTTTTGTTAATTTTGAATGTGTCGGTACAGGATTCGAAAACCGTAGGCTTCGAGTGAGATGTTCATGATCCCATTCACCGGCGCCACCGCTTCTTCGGTCAGGGCATCCCGCCAATCGCTCGTCTGCATGGGATGCGTTAAGGTAACCGCCTTCGGCGTATTGTTCATCCAAACCGTAAAATGCATGTGCTCGTCCATACGTTCGTAAATGATACTGGGATCCCCCGGATCGGCATGCAAAAACCGAAAACGGCCGTGACGGAGAGCGGTATGCCGCTTGCGCAGCTCGATCATCAGCTTGTAGAAATCATAGAGCTCACGATCCTGCTTGCTGCGGTCCCATTCCATACATTTACGGCAGTCCGGATCTCCATCGCCGGTGAGTCCAATTTCATCGCCGTAAAACACACAAGGCGTCCCAATATAGGTAAAGAGAAACACGACGCATAGCTTGAGCTTTCGCTTGTCGCCACCGACACGGGTTAGCAGGCGCGGAGTGTCGTGGCTCCCCAGCATATTAAAGACGACTTCATTCGTTTGATGCGGATATCGCATGATCAGCGAACCCATCTCATCGGAGAAGGCGGCTCCGTCGACCCCTCCAGTAAAAAATTCTAGCACTTTATCGGCAAACGGGTAATTCATCACGGAATCGAATTGATCTCCCAGCAGCCAATTCAACGAATCGCTCCACACTTCTCCGATCAGATAAGCCTCCGGATTCGCTTGTTTCACGATTTGCCGAAATTCGCGCCAAAACGGATGATCGATTTCATTCGCTACATCCAGCCGCCAACCATCTAATTTGATTTCCTTAATCCAATATTCGGCGACGCCTAGCAAATAATTTTTCAAATCAGGGTTGGCCGTATTAAATTTTGGCATATTGGGAAAAAAACCAAACGTATCATAAGTAGGTACCCCGTTTTCTACTTTTACCGGGAAGCGGTTTACGTGAAACCAGCCGAAATAGGGCGAAGCTTCGCCGTTTTTGAGCACATCTTGAAACGGAGGGAAATGCTCGCCGCAATGATTAAATACCGCGTCCAGCACAACCCGAATTCCTATTTTGTGACAACGCTCCACCAGGGTTTTCAGCAAAGCATTGTCGCCGAAGTGAGGATCAATCTGCTTGTAATCCACAATATCGTATTTATGATTGGAGGGCGCCGTAAACAGAGGGGTCAGGTAAAGCGCCGTGACGCCTAAATCCGTTAAATCGTCCAAATGGTCGATGATCCCTTGCAAGTCGCCGCCAAAGTAATTATCACGGGTTGGCTTGCCTCCCCAAGCCTCCACCGGTTTCGGATCATTGGACGGATCTCCATTGGCGAACCGCTCCGGCATGATCTGATAAAAAACGGCCTGCTTCGCCCATTCCGGTACCCTGACCACTTCAATTTCGTGGATATACGGGAACTCGAAGCATTCGCCGGGCGGATGGGGGGCCTCCGATTGAATTCCTGCGTCCAGCAGGTATACCGTCTCCGTCCCGGCGGTGAGCTTAAAGGCATAGGAAAGGCGTTTATATTTGGGACGCACAGCAACCTCCCAATAGTCGAACATGCGGTCATGAGCCGCTTTTTCCATCGGCAGTTCCTGGTAAGTTCCCGCCCAGTCGTATTTGTCCCCGGTCATCGCGTAAACCTGTTCAACATCATCCCGTTTGGTCCGGATGCGGAGGTGGATCGTCATGGGGTCGTAAGCATAAGCCCATTTATCCCGGGGAACGTGGTAGAGCGCTTCAAGCAGCACGGTTTGGCGCCTCCTCTCGTGAATACTCGTGATCGATCGTTATAGAGTTCATTATTCCCAAACGGGATGCGGAGCATGAACCCGAAGCGAAACATAAATATTCAACAAATTGACCAAAGTATGATAAATGGGAATCTCTAGGGACGACTTAAGTCGGAACTGTGAAAATATGATGAATGCTATGAAAATTGTTTTGCATATATATGCATTCTGATTTATAATTAGCCCAGTAATCATCTTAGAACGAAAATATCGAAGCAGAACAGGAGAGAGATCCATGAAAAAATGGGGCATGTTATTCATAGCAGTCATGATGGTAACTTTGGTGCTGGCCGCTTGCGGTCAGGAAAAAAATAACAGCGGGAACACGGCGAACAACGCCGGTCAAGCCGCGAACCAAAACGAAACCCAAGCGGGCGGAGAACAAACCGAACCGGCTAAGAAGCTGGTCGTCGGCATGAGCGCTGACTTCCCGCCGTACGAGTTCCACATTAAGAATGACAAAGGCGAAGACGAAATCGTTGGTTTTGACGTCGAGATCGCCAAAGAAATCGCTAAGGATATGGGCGCTGAGCTGGAGATCAAAGACTTGAAATTCGACACCCTGCTGAATGAGCTGTCGAGTGGACGCGTTGATCTCGTCATCTCGGGGTTGAGCCCGACTCCAGAACGTGCCGAACAAATCGATATGTCGAAAATTTACTACAAAGCCGAGCAGGCTGTTGTGACCCGTGAAGCGGACAAAGATAAATTCAACACGATGGAATCGCTGGAAGGCGCTAAAATCGGCGTTCAGCAAGGTTCCATTCAAGAAGATATGGCTAAAGAAATCCCGAACGCTCAATTGACCTCGCTGGGTAAAATCAACGATATCATTATGCAGCTAAACACAAACCGTGTTGATGCAGCCATTCTGGAAGGACCGGTTGCTGAATCGTTCGTGAAGAACGTGAAAGGCCTGGTGATCACGGATGCCAAACCGGTGACTGAAGATGATGGTTACGTGATCGGCATCAAGAAAGGCAACCAGGAGCTGTTGGATCAAGTGAATACAACGCTCGATCGCTTGATTAGCGCTGGCAGCATCGATCAATTCGTTGCTGAAGCGAGCGCGCTGGCCGAGAAATAATCACGGTATCCATCTGCAGAAAATAGCGAAGCCATTTCGCTATTTTCTGTTTTTTTGCGTAAGGGTTTGAGGTAAAGGAGGAGGAAGAAAGGCGTTATGGACTTAATATCGATGTTTATGGAATACCGCAGTTACTTCTTGGCAGGTGTCCAGTATACGCTGCTTCTGGCAGCAATAAGCGTATTTTGCGGCTTTATTCTTGGTTTACTCATCGCGTTGATACGGATGTCGCCTTGGGGAATCGTGCGGTTTCTCGGTCATGCCTGGGTCGAATTTCTGCGCGGCACGCCGATGATGGTTCAGCTCTTGATTATTCACTACGGATTTGCGTTTGTGTTTGACGTGAACTTCACGCCGATACAATCCGGGGCGATTACGTTGTCGATTAACAGTTCCGCCTATCTGGCCGAGATTTTCCGAGCCGGCATCCAAGGCGTCGACCGCGGACAAGGGGAAGCGGCACGTTCCCTGGGGATGACGAAAGGGATGGCTATGCGCCATATCATTATTCCGCAAGCGATCAAATCGGTGCTTCCCGCGATCGGCAATGAATTTATCACCATCATTAAAGAATCATCGATCGTTTCGATTATCGGTACGGCCGAGCTCATTTATCAAGCGCAATCGGTCGTCACGATCACGTACGACGGGATGACGCCTTATCTGATCATCGCCATCATGTACTTTATTCTGACATTCACGCTGTCCCGTATTTTGAGCGTGTTCGAAAGGAAGTTGAAGACCAGTGATCACCGTTAAAGGCTTGCATAAAAAATTCGGTCAACTGCATATTTTGCGCGGAATCGACCTAGAAATCTCCAAAGGGGAAGTCGTCGTCGTGATCGGTCCCAGCGGATCGGGAAAAAGTACCTTCCTCCGTTGTCTGAATCTGCTCGAGGTTCCGACCGAAGGCGAGATTACGTTTGAAGGCGCGTCGATCACCGGCAAGAGACACGACATTAATAAAACCCGCGAGAAAATGGGGATGGTGTTCCAGCATTTTAACCTGTTTCCGCACAAAACCGTGATCAACAACATTACGCTAGCTCCGATTCGCGTGAGAAAACTCGACAAGAGCAAGGCGGAAGCGATCGCGATGGATCTGCTTCACACCGTGGGCCTGGAAGATAAGCGGGACGTATATCCGGCCCAGTTGTCCGGGGGCCAGAAGCAACGGATTGCGATTGCTCGCGCGCTGGCCATGGAACCGCATGTCATGCTATTTGACGAGCCGACATCGGCGTTGGACCCGGAAATGGTCGGGGAGGTGCTCGATGTCATGAAGAACCTGGCGGAACGGGGCATGACGATGGTTATCGTTACGCACGAGATGGGGTTTGCCCGTGAGGTTGGCGACCGCATCCTGTTTATGGATCAAGGCGTGATCCTCGAGCAGGGAACGCCGCAAGAGGTGTTTGGATCGCCGCAGAATCAGCGGACCAAAGATTTCCTGAGCAAGGTGCTCTAAGAGGTTGTTCAAAATAAGACGCAATAGACCGTCCGAAAAGATAGATTCGGGCGGTCCTTTTTTTGCCTTTTTGCTGCCGAACATATGATCTTTTTTAACATTACGTTTACGATTGGACACAAAAATGTAACCCGTCCTATCAAGGTTTTGAGCCATTTGGTGAGAATTACCTGAGCTTCTGGTTACAAAATTGTGATATATTCAATAAGCCGAAACCTTACTTCAAGGTGCGGGGGACGAAAGCTGATAACGAACCAGGGTGAACCGAATTCGTTTCTTGGGGTGAAGCGCGTCAATGGATGCGCCGGGAACGTTCCTTTTTTCCGAATCCGACAACTAACTCCGCAGGCGCAGTAAAAAGGAGGGCAATTCATTGAAAAGTCGCATTTGGTCTAAAATAGCAGCATCGGCGTTGATCGCCGCAAGTTTGACGATTACCCTGCAGACGGCTTCCGTCCATGCAGACGCGGTACATAAAGCCGTGGAGGGAGACACCTTTTATCTTCTTGCCAAACAATACGGCGTGGAATTGAACAAGCTGATCGCCGCAAATCCAACCATTCATCCTCAGAATATTTACGGCGGCTTGAACATCACCATTCCGGGGGGCGAAACCCGCGCATTGGCTTTGGCTTCCGCCGCACCGGCTAAACAGGAGGTTGCGCCGGCCGCAACTTCGACGACAGCTGTCGCATCCAAGCTGAAGGTGATGTCTAACGACAACGTCGTTGAGGCTTGGGGAAAAACATTTACTTACTCGCAAACGATTAATGTGAAAGCCTCGGCATATACCGCGTCGGCAAGCGAAAATGGAAAATGGGGCGCGGTAGACTACTTTGGCAACCCGCTGAAGCTCGGCACCATCGCCGTCGACCCGAAAGTCATCCCGATGGGCACGAAAGTCCTGGTAACCGGACACAGCCATGATGGCTTGCCGGATCAAGCGTTTGTGGCTACAGCCAGCGATCAGGGCGGTGCGATTAAAGGGAACCGCATTGATATCTTTATTCCGGGGAGTACAACTGCCGCGAAAGCATTCGGCTATCAAGACGTTACCCTGTACGTACTGAAATAGGACACGATCCCAAGCAAAAGAGCTCCCTCAGACGAGGGAGCTCTTTTGCGTTAGCGATATTTGGTTGTTTGCAGAAGCTCGGCCAGATCGACGAAATGATAACCTTGCGCCTGCAACGTGTCGATAATCTCCGGCAGAGCTTGAATCGTACCGTTCAGATTGGATCCGACACCGCCGCCCGAATGCTGAAGGATAATTGAGCCAGGACCCGCGGTATCAATCACGTTTGATTTAACCTTGTTTTTGTCGATGCCTTTCCAATCTTGCGAATCTACATTCCAATTGACGAGGGTATAGCCGTTTTTCTTTGCCCACTGCACCTGTTCCTCCCTAATCTCCCCATAAGGCGGGCGGATGAGCTTGGGGCGGTAGCCTACGGAATTTTGGATAATTTTCTCCGTACGCAGGATTTCCGTTTGAAATTGTTTGACGGAGCGCTTGCGGAAATTCGGATGACTGAAGGAGTGATTGCCGATGAGATGCCCCTCTTGATGGATCCGTTGCATCAACTTGGGAAATTTCTTAGCCCGTACTCCGACCACGAAGAAGGTTGCCTTGATCCCTTTACGATGAAGCACATCGAGAATTTGCGGCGTAAATCGTGGATCAGGACCGTCATCGAAGGTCAGGGCGATCTGTTTCACTTCCGGACCTCGGAATTTGAAGGTCTCCGAATATTTGCGTCGCAGCTCGCTTAGATCTACTGGTTTGGCGTCCACAGGTGCCGCCTTGTTCTCTTTCAGATCTCCTTTATCCGACTGACTCCTTGTTTCATGAACAACTGAGGAGGCATGAACAGTCTGAAGCCCGGAGCCGCTGTACATAAACAGAGAAGCGGCCATGCACAAGAATAGTGCTCTCTTAAGCTGGATAAGCAAGGTTAGTCCTCCTTCATTCCCATACTGTACCTAAGATGTAGTATTCCCTAACTGTTGCAGAAAATAAATGAAAACGATAAAAAACCAGCGGTTATGGAAACCAATATGCGGTTGTGAGATAAATCACAGACGTTCTTGGCGAAAAATTGCATCCTTTGATGAAGCATAAATGAGAGGGATGTGATAGATTCGTGGCAACTGTAGTGGCCAACCAAGAAGTCGCGCATGGGGTGTTCAAGCTCACAGTGCAAGGGAAGTTCACGGGGAAAATGGGGCAATTTTATATGCTGCGCGCCGGGGATCAATATCCTTTGCTCTCCCGTCCGATTAGCATCTTTGATCTCAAAGAGGACCAAATCGAGTTCCTGGTTCTGGTTGCGGGGGAAGGAACCGCACGTTTATCCGGATTGAAGCCTGGGGATTCATTAACACTGGACGGTCCGTTTGGCAACGGATTTCCGCCCTTGGAGGGAAAGACGGCTTTCGTAGGCGGCGGAATCGGCATCGCCCCATTTTATTACGCACTGCGTGAAGCGCCGGAGGCCGACGTATACCTCGGCTACAGCCGCGAGTCCTATATGGTCGAAGAGTTTCAAGCTGCATCCCGTGGCAGAGTGACGTTTGACGTGGGCAGCTCGATATTAGATCGGGTAGATTTTCGGAACTATGATACGGTAATCGCCTGCGGGCCTCATCCGATGCTGCATGCAGTCCAGCGCAAACAAGCACAAAGCGGCGGCCAAACCAAGGTCTACGTTTCCTTGGAGAATCGTATGGCCTGTGGCATCGGCGCTTGCCTTGTATGCAGCGTGCAATGCAAAGACGGACGGAAGAAGGCCTGTGCAGACGGGCCGGTATTTTTAGCGGAGGAGGTCGTGTTCGCATGACTCGATTAACGTGCAGCCTCGCGGGGGTTTCTTTTAAGAATCCGGTCGTCATGGCCTCCGGGACGTTTGGTTTTGGCAAAGAGTATGGGGCAATTTACGATATTAACAAGCTGGGCGGATTGTCTGGCAAAGGGCTAACGTTACATCCGAAGTCCGGGAATGACGGGATTCGCGTTGCGGAAACGGCGTCCGGGATGCTGAATAGCGTTGGCCTGGAGAATCCGGGAGTCGCCGCCTTCCTGCGCGAAGAATGCCCGCGGTGGGAGCAGCTTGATTTGGCACGAATCGTAAATTTGGGCGGGAATACGATTGAAGAGTACGTGGAAGGCGCCAGGCTGATTGATGAGGATGCGGCTAGGCGGAAGCAGGAAGGCAGAACCGCCGTCGACATGATCGAGCTAAACATTTCCTGCCCGAACGTTAAAGCCGGAGGGATGGCCTACGGGATCAAAACAGACATTGCCCGTCAGGTGGTCCGCGAGGTCCGGGCGGCAACGGCGCTGCCACTGGTCGTCAAGTTGTCCCCAAACGCTGAGGATATCGTCGGTATGGCCGTGATGTGCCAGGAAGAACAAGCGGACGGCGTATCGCTGATCAATACGTTCTCGGCGATGAAAATCGACATCTTCAAGCGGCGGAGCATCTTTGACAATTTATATGCCGGTCTGTCCGGTCCGGCTATCAAGCCGATCGCTTTGCGAATGGTACATCAAGTCAGTCATGCCGTGACAATCCCGGTGATGGGAATGGGCGGGATCAGCAGTGCAGAGGATATTGTCGAGTTTATCATGGCCGGCGCGACCGTCATTCAGGTGGGGACCCATAATTTCGTAAACCTGCGAGCGGGGGAGCGGTTGGTCAGCGATCTTGAGGCATGGATGAACCGGGAAGGCATCCAGGCCTTGGACGAAATCCGCGGAATCCTATAAAATAAAGGCATACTGTTTTGGAAGGGAGCTGCGGCAATTGTCATTCGAGGATATCAAGCTGGAAGCGATCCCGGTCGGACGTGATTTGCTGCTGCTAATCACGGGAGGCGTCTCGCACATTGGCGCGGCGTCAACCGCTTATCCGTCGGGTGAAGGCACTGAAGCGTTGACTTCCGCTGTGCCAGGGCACAAGGAGCATACCTTAAGCGAAGAGTATGCCCGCCGCGCCTCTGCGGCACTAGGCCGAACCGTCACCGTCGTTATGGGCATTCATTACGACAATTTGAGCAAAGAAGAAATTAAAGAGATTTCAAAACGAACGACAGAGATGCTGGATCATTATTTGCTGGAACAGCAGGGGAATGGAGCGAATCCGCGATGAGAGAAGCCGATCAGGATAAATTTCGCCGCAAAGCGCTTCCGGTAGCCGAGGCACAGGCGAAAATCTTGCCTTATGCGAAGGCAACGGAAGCCGAGATGGTTTCGCTACCTGAGGCTTACGGTCGAATTCTTGCGAAGCAGGTCGTCGCACCGCACCCGTATCCGCATTTTCGCCGCTCGGGCATGGACGGGTTCGCGATTTTGAGCAGTGATACGTCAGATTGCCATGCAGGACATCCTGTCCTTCTGGAAGTGGTGGATGAGATACCTGCTGGATCGGTTCCCAAGGTGAAGTTAAAGCCGGGACAAGCGGCCCGAATTATGACCGGGGCCAAGGTTCCCGATGAAGCCGACGCCGTTGTCATGTTCGAAATGACCGAATCTGTGCTCCAGGAAGGTCAGACCTTTATCCGATTGATTCGCGAAATCGAATCGGGTAAGAATATTACACCGGTCGGGCTTGAGTTGTCCGAGGGAGATGTGATTCTGGAGGCTGGCCGCAAGCTGTCGGCTGGCGAAATTTCCGTGTTGGCCACATTCGGCATCCACCGCGTCCCGGTAATGAGACGCCCGCGAATTGCGGTTTTTTCCACGGGTTCGGAGCTGCTGCGCATCGATGAACCTTTGCAAGACGGGCGAATCCGTAACAGTAATACGTATTTGCTGTACAGCCAAATTACCGAAGCAGGCGGCGAACCGTTCTTGTTCGAGGCGATCGAGGATGATTTAACCAAGGCGAAGGCGCAGGTTGAGGCGGCGTTCGCCAACTACGATGTTGTCGTCACTACCGGCGGCGTATCTGTCGGAGACTATGATATCATGGCTGATCTGGTGTCGGGCGGCAGCGTGGATATGCTGTTCAACAAAGTGACGATGCGACCGGGGAGCGTAACGACAGCCGCAGTGAAGGACGGAAAGCTGTTGTTTGCATTATCCGGTAACCCGGGGGCTTGCTTCGTTGGATTCGAGCTGTTCGTCCGTCCGGCGATCGGAAAGATGATGGGAATCGTTCAGCCGTTTCTGCCGGAGTTGACGGCAGAGCTAGCCCGACCTTATCCCAAAATCAATAACTTTACCCGCTTCGTGCGCGGCCGGCTGGAGCTCCGCGAAGGCAAGCTTTACGCCATTCCGGCAGAGCTGGACGAATCAGGCGTAATGATCACGATCAAGGACAGCGATGCGTTGATCGTGATCCCTCCTTCCAGTACGGGGATGGAAGCGGGCGAGCGGGTAACTGTACTGAAGCTGCCGGGAGGTAATCTCTGAATTTGATTCAATTATGGGTTTCGTAGGATGGAGGAGGGGCTGGCGTGGCACCGGTTTTACAAATCGTCGGTTATAAAAATAGCGGGAAAACGACGTTAATCACTCGATTGGCAAAGTTATTTAATGGCATGAATCTTCGCGTGGCCGTGATCAAGCATGACTTGCACGGGTTTGATGCCGATCGGGAAGGCACGGATTCATTTCGCCATCGGGAGGCTGGTGCTGCAGCAGCAGCGATTACTTCGCCTTGGCGGACAGCGATTTTCGAAGAGCGAGAAACGCCGCTATCCGAGCTCATCGATCATTTCGCCGGCTATGATCTGATCTTGGTGGAAGGCTTCAAGCAGGAACCGTATCCGAAAATGGTGATGCTGCGCTCCACGGAAGACGAGCCGTTAATCCATGAATTGAAACAGGTTTGCGCCATTGTTCAGAAAGAAGCGGACCTTCCCGTCAACGAGGCGGATCCACGCCGTTTCCAACGCGACGAGATCGCGCAAATCGCCGAATATATCCGGCAAAACTGGTTGTAGATGTTTGGACGCAAAGAGGACTTTCCCGCATAAACTGCAGGGAAGTCCTCTTTTCATAAAAGCGAAGTGTGTCCATGGACAATTAACTGCTGGTGCGACGCTCAATCGCCTCGGACATCGTTTTGTCAGTGAGGTGAGCATATACCTCTGTCGTCTCCGTTGAAGCGTGGCCGAGCTGCTCTTTGGTCTTGTAAATATCGTTCTGTAAATAATAGTCGGTGGCGAAGGAATGCCGTAGCTTATGGACCGTCAAATACGGCTTCCCGAACCGTTTAGCGTACTTGATGATCATCGCTTGAATGGCGCGCTTGGTCATTCGCTTCCCTTCTTTATGACCGTTCGGAATGGCCACGAATAACGCCTTTTCCCGTTTAGGGGTTTGATACCGTGTCTGGCGAAGCATCATATAGCCGGCCAAATCATCCTTGGATTGTTCCCGAAAATAAACGGGCGTTTTGAATGACTCGTCGTTATTGCCTTTTCGATAGACGTAAATGAGCTTATTTGTAAGATCCAAGTCATCCACGTTCAGGTTTACGACTTCGGAGACGCGTAATCCGGAGTTGAGAATCAGGCTCGCGATACAGGCGTCCCGTTCTTTATTCAGCCCATAGGCATACAATGCCTGCTTGTTATCCGCAACATCGTGGCCGTATCCCTCGGCAATGTAGGCGATGAATTCGGTCAGTTCGTCTTCTTCCAGAATTTTGCCCTTGAGCTTGGCTGCCGTATCCTTCGGTTTATGAATGCGTTTGATTTCCACCTTGGCCATGATATTTCGTTTCAACAGCGGATAAAAGTTTTCGTCCTCGGCGATTTGGCTTAGATAATGAAAAAGCGAGCGCAAGGACGACATTTTTCGCGACACGGTAATTTTGGAGTTCGTGCTCTCCGTTCGCGTAGTCAAGTGCAACCGGTAACCGACGATGCTCTCCATGTGCAGCGTCTCTAGATCCAGGAGCGTGATTTGGCCGTTCGTCGCCGCCGCCGATAATCCCTCCGCACGCAGCCATCCGAAAAACTGCTCATAGTCGCGCACATATTCGAGCAAGGTGGAGGGGGAGAGGTCCGGCAGCTTATAGTCGATAAACTGCTGCACGAACCAGGGCATCTGAACGACCTTCTCGTCCAACCTTCGGCGATCGATGATTTTCTGAATATTCATGTTGGTCCCTCCTGAGATTTCTGGCTTCCGTTATCGTACGTAAAAAATGTAATCCGGCTCGCCGTGGGTTTGGGGGACTTCGCGGATCTCCACGTTCCCGAATACTTCCCTCAACCGCAGGACGAAATCTGGCGAGGGGGTCGCACTCCAAAACGACAAGCACCCGTTAGGCCGCAGCCGGTTTCGTAGGGCCGCAAGACCGGCCGCATCGTACAGGGAGGCGTTGCCGTCAAACACTTTCCAATCCGGTCCGTTGTCGATGTCAAGGCAGATCAAATCGAATGATTCCACCGTTTCGCGAATCCAGGCAACCAAATCCGCATGGATCAACCGCGTTCTCGTTTGCTCGAGAGCATGACCATTGACATGAGCCAAGACAGAGCGGTTCCAATCGATCACCTTGGCTTCGATCTCCACAACGGTCGCTTCCTTCACGCGGGGGTCGAGAAGCGCTTCCTGCAGCGAAAAACCGACGCCTAAGCCGCCAATCAGCACCTTATCGGGCGAAGGGACCAACTCCAGCGCACGACGGACTAGCAAGCGCTCCGACTCGCCGTTATACGTAGCCATCAGAAAGGTGCCGTTGCTGATGATTTCGAACGCCTCGCCGCGCCGTTGCAACTGGATTTCGCCTCTAGGCGTTACGGCATTTTCAATGATTTCAAGCGGCATATCGATATCATTCATCAGGATTACCTCCATTTGATTACCATAATATATATTATGTAAACTAATTGGACCATATCAGGATTTTGAATTCAGCAGAGCATGATTGAATTTTTGCAGCAAAGCGGCAAAGATTTCCGTTTCTTCCTCCGCCCAATCCGAGAGAAGCTCGCGAATACGCGTTAACCGACCTTCTTTATAAACGGCATACTCTTCAGCGCCCAGCTCTGTAATCTCCAAGAAAAAAGCGCGTCGATCCGCCGGATCCGGAATTCGCCGCACATAACCTTTTTGCTCGAGCGCAGCCGTTTGACGGCTGACGGTTGAAATGTCCAGCTGATACTCGTCAGCCAATGATTTGACACCCACCGCGCCGTGAGCACCAATACGATGCAGCAGCAGGTAGGCGGAACGGTCTAAATTACCGTATTTTCCGGAAGCCGTTGCTGTAGTTATCCGTCGGTATAATACGGCCATCTCTAATTCGATGGTTTCAAGCGATTTTTCATCGATCATTTCAAATACCTCACAGGCAAATAGGATAAGTTTATCGTATCATAGAATGGACATGAAATTAAATGAATGCAGGCCTCGAGTAGAGGGAAGCGCTTTTACGAAGGTCGAGCAATTGACAACAATTTGTGTAGTTGTATAATACAATTATATGAGGGGGATATTCCATGCAAGCGCATGAGATCATGATTAAGCAAGTTTACAAAGTCAAGGAGACCGATACGGTTCGCTCCGTCATCGAAAGATTCATGGAATATCGCATCAGCGGGCTTCCGGTGGTCAACGAACGGAATGAGATCGTCTCCTACATCAGTGACGGCGATATTATGCGGTACATCGGCAAACACCGCGACGTCGTGGTGGATTCGATTTATTATGTCGCTGTATTTAAAGGCGACCAGGAGGATTTTGAACAGCGCGCACAGCGGTTGCTTGACCTCAACGTCAAAGAAATCGGCAAGAAGAAAGTATATACCGTTTCATGGGATGAAGAAATTGAGAACATTGCGGCGATTCTAGGGAAGAAGCAGATTAAGAAGCTCCCAGTCGAACGCAACGGGGTGCTTGTCGGAATTATCAGCCGGGGAGATGTGATCAGGCATTCCTTTAAATCTTTCTTATAACCCGGGGAAGGAGTCTTTATGTCATCATCGTCAAAAACAGCCGTGTTATCTGAAACTACCGAACGTTTAGAACTCGAAAATAAGAGTCTATTAAAACAACCCAAAGCCGTTTGGGCTGTTTTTTTTGCCTCGATTATCGCCTTTATGGGCTTGGGGTTGGTAGACCCGATCCTGCCGGCCATCGCGGCCAGTCTGAACGCTTCGCCCAGCGAAGTGACCTTGCTGTTCACCAGCTATAATGCGGTGATGGCGGTCGCCATGTTGATTACCGGGGCGATCTCCTCCCGGATCGGCATCAAGTGGACGTTGCTTGCCGGCATCGTTGTGATCGCGGTGTTCTCCGCGCTGGGCGGAATGGCCGACGACGTGTGGACGATTATCGGTCTGCGCGGAGGCTGGGGCCTCGGCAACGCTTTGTTCGTCGCTACGGCCTTGTCCGCCATCGTTACGTTATCCGGCAGCGGGACCGCCAAAGCGGTTATTCTCTACGAAGCCGCGGTTGGCCTCGGCATCTCGGTCGGCCCGCTCGTCGGCGGCTGGCTGGGAGCTATCTCCTGGCGCGGGCCGTTTCTTGGTGTAGCCTCGCTTATGGTTATCGCATTCGTTGGTCTCAGCATCCTCATGCCTAAATCATCCGAGAAGGGCGGCTCAAAAGCTACGCGCACTTCCGTAATGGCCCCATTCCGGGCCATGCGCTACCGTTCTCTGGTTGTGTTGGGATTAACCGCCTGCTTCTATAACATCGGTTTCTTCACACTTATGGCTTATGCTCCGTTTGTGATGGGGCTGGATGAACATGGTCTGGGTTACGTGTTCCTAGCGTGGGGCATTCTGTTGGCAATTACCTCTGTAGTGACAGCGCCTAAGCTGCAAGAAAAATTCGGTACGGTGAAATCGATGGGGGCCATGCTGTTTCTGTTTGCTCTCATGCTGCTGGCTATGGGAATTTGGACAGATACCCAATGGGTGATTATCGTCGCCGTCATTGCCGCAGGGGCACTGCTTGGAAACAACAATACACTGATTACTACGGCGGTGATGAACGCCGCGCCAGTCGAGCGCTCCACGGCTTCGGCCGCCTACAGCTTCCTGCGGTTTTTGGGCGGGGCGGTGGCTCCGTTTTTGGCCGGTAAACTAGCCGAGTGGTTTAACCCACATGTCCCGTTTCTCGTAGGCACTGGTTTCGTACTGCTTGCCGTGCTGTTCATTGCCATCAATCATAAGCATGTCAAACATGTTGATGAGGTTCGCTCGGGGCATTAATTGAGGACGATAGCGGGTGTAATTAATAGCATAAATTAACGTTAGTTCATCACGTGAATTGAATGGGCAAAAAAACGTCCGGTGCCGCATACCCGCAGCAGACCGGACGCTTTTTTTATTTTACGCTATCGATGAAAATAAGGGATGTTGTTATTACAAATCCAGGTTAGCGATCTCCGATTTGAGTTTATTCGCAGAGGCGTGGAATTGGGTCAACTCTTCATTGCTCAGCTTCAGGTCCAGCACTTCGCGAACGCCGGAGCGGTCCACAATACTCGGCACTCCGAGGTAAACGTCGGATACCCCGTTGTAATCGGTCAGCAGCGTCGAAACGTTCAGCACGGACGCTTCGTTTTGCAGGATGGAGACGATGATCCGGTCCAGCGCAAGCGCAATCGCGTACGACGTGGCGCCTTTGGCGTTAATGATCTCGTATGCGGCATTTTTCGTGCTGTTGAAAATCTCCTTACGATCTTCTTCGGAGAATTCCAAACCAATCCCCGCAACGTTGGCCAAGCTCCAAAGCGGAAGCTCCGAGTCCCCGTGTTCGCCGATAATATGCGCATGGATGCTGCGCGGGTTAATCTTCTTATTTTGACCGATCAAATAACGGAAACGTGCGCTGTCAAGCAGGGTCCCGGAACCGATCACGCGATTGGACGGGAATCCGCTCTTCTTCAAGGTGACATAAGATAAAATGTCAACCGGGTTCGTGGCCACAAGGATGATCCCGTGGTCATTATATTTAACGATATTCTGAATAATGTTATCGAAAATGCCGGCATTCCGCTTCAGCAAATCGATTCGGGTCTCCCCAGGACGTTGGGAAGCACCTGCAGCGATCACGATAACGTCGGCATCGGCGCAATCGCTGTAATCACCGGCCCAAAGCTTTACCCCGCCGGTAAAGGGAAGACCGTGATTCATGTCGAGCGCTTCGCCAAGTGCCTTTTCTTTATTGGCATCGATCAGCACCAACTCGGAAATCCGTTCTCTTAAGAGCAGCGTATAAGCGGTTGTTGCGCCAACCGCCCCCGTGCCGATGATAACAACCCGGCTGGAACGCAATTTGTTTTTCATTTTTTTCATCTCCTCGTCGTATTCTCCAAACCTTAGCTTGCGCCAAGGCTTGCATTCTTAACCTGTTGTTTTGCATGTGTTCAGGTCGCTTCGTCGCTTTCAAGGAGAAAGCGCGATATGTAGTTCGCCCAAATTCCATTGTACCTGAAATAAGCTCAAAATTTAAAGTAAAATGTGGAATATTCAGTTTTAATAGAGTAACTACATAATAAATATTATGTAAACTAAATACCATTATCCAAAACATGTTATCACTTTGTAACCAACGATTAACGATTCTGTAAGGACGAAACTCTCGCTTTATATTATTCTAGTAATTAGAAAAAGAGAGAGGAAACCGGTGAACGATATGTCGCCTTACGGAAGACGAAGTGAAAAACATGGAGAGCGCACCGCACGTTCTGGTTCAACACGACCGGTGAAGCTCGTGATGACAGCAGCGATCGTCCTGGCAGCGTCATCTTTGGCACTGACTGCGATGGCGGTCGCCCCGCTGTTACATGAATCGCTCCCGTTTCAGAAGCCTACCCGCGTGGTTATACCGGCGAAATTGGCGGCTGTAGAAGAGGGGGAGCAAGAGCAGAGCATAGCGCCGTCTGGATCGGAGCCTTCTCAGCCTGCGTTAGAACCCGTTGTAACACCGGTAGAAGACAAGCCGACGCCTCCCGTTCAGCCAACGGTCGAGACGAAACCTCCGGCGGTACCCGATAAAAAACCTAAAACCACAGAGAAGCAGAAAGTCATCTATCTGACCTTTGATGACGGACCTAGCAAATTCACGGAGCCGCTGCTTGATATTTTGGAGCGTTATCAGATCCACGGTACGTTCTTCATGATCGGAAATCAACTCAGCAGCCATAAAGAGGCCGTTAATCAGACGCTGGAGGCTGGTCATTATATTGGTCTACATAGCATGACGCACAACAAGAAGAAATTGTACGACGGGAATGGATCTGCTCATTTCGTGGAGGAATTTACGAAAGAACAGCAGTTGTTTGAGAAACTGACCGGAACTACGCCGAAGCTGATTCGCGCTCCCTATGGCAGCAAGCCGGAAATCGGTGAGAAATTCCGCGGCGACATCGCCAAAGCCGGGTTTAAAATGTGGGATTGGACGGTTGATTCTAAGGATTGGAAATATCCGGATAGCCCCAGTTCGATCCTCAAAGAAGTGAAGCGTCAAACGCACCGCAACACAGAAGTGATTCTCCTGCATGAGAAAGCGCAAACCATAAAGGTTTTACCGCAAATTATCGAATACCTGCAAAGCAAGGGCTATGCCTTTGCCGTGTACAAACCTGATCAGCATGTCACGGTCAACTTCGGGAACGATCCGCGTCTATAACGGCGGAAAGCGCCTATGGTATAATGAGAGACGAACTAGATTATGCAGAAAGCGAGGTGGTTCGGGTTGAGCTTGTGGCACAAGTTGACCGGAACCGCCCTGGTGTTGGTCCTGCTTCTGACGGCTTGCACGTCTGAGATGCCTCCGGCTGCCGCTCCTGTTCAAGATGATCCTTCCGAGGAAGGGCAGACAATTACGGTGATCAATCCGGAATCTTCCGAAAACCAGGGAAATCCCGCCGCCACTTCGGCGGAGAACAAAAACAACCGCTACCAAATTCAGACCCGTCTAACCGACTTTCAGTTGCTCAGCGCTACGACGGGGTTAGCTTGGGGGAACACGCGAAACGAGCTTCGGCTCTACATTACGGAAGACAACGGCAAAACGTGGACCAATATTTCTCCCGCCGCATCCGTGCCGTTTTCAACCACGCCCGAGTATGGTAAAGATATCTTTTTTCTTGACCCGGATCATGGTTTTATCGTTCGTAATCCTGCGGGTTCCGGAGATACGATTG
Source organism: Paenibacillus timonensis (assembly GCF_009725205.1). Classification (GTDB taxonomy): domain Bacteria; phylum Bacillota; class Bacilli; order Paenibacillales; family Paenibacillaceae; genus Fontibacillus; species Fontibacillus rhizolycopersici. Next base: position 98,135 of record NZ_WNZY01000005.1, read on the forward strand.
TCCTGCGTACGACGGACGGCGGAGTGACCTGGAAGGTCACTTCGTTCCCCGGAACCGGGGAGGTGAAGGCGATGGTATTCGCTGACTCGGCCAATGGATGGATCTTATCCGAAGGGTCCCCTAGGGAGGGAGGCCAAAAGTCACTCTATGCCACTGATGATGGAGCCCAATCCTTTGAAGCTTTGCTCGGGGGAACCGACCCCGTGAGCCTTCTGTCCTCAGATCACCCTGCAGGAACCTTAGGCACGGATCCATCCATGGCTTTTACGAGTCCACTCCGGGGGTTTGTTAGCGAGAAGATGGATGGGCTTCCGACGCTGTACATGACACAAAACGGCGGATTGACTTGGACGCAAAACAAACAGTTCTTCAGCTTGGACAAGTATAAAACCTGCGACAGCTTTACGATCGGAAATGTATCCTTCTTCTCGGGCAGTACCAAAGAGGGGTGGATTCCCGTTGGCTGCAGCCGTGGAAATTCTACGAAATTCAATGGTTATTTCACCGAAGATGCCGGTGACACATGGAAGTTAGCGCAGTTCAAATTGTCTTGGCAGACTGGATTAAACGAGAAGCTGACCCCAACCTTCTTGACCCGAAACGAAGGCTGGACGATACTCGATTCAACGGTCTATTATACGTCGGATCAAGGAACGAGCTGGGAGCCGCTGCCGGATAATGAGAAACTGATCGAGACGCTAAAAGGTTACCCCGTAATCGTGAAGCTTCAGTTCTTTACCTCCCGCGTGGGATGGCTGCTGGTTGCCAAAGAGGATCAACAACGCTCACTGCTTATGCAAACGAAAGACGGGGGACGGAGCTGGCAGGTGTTGTAGGTTCAACGATAATATCAAGCACGGCACGAGGTGTCGTGCTTTTTTACGCGCAGAAACAAAGAAAAATAGTGACGTTCATCATATTGTGAAATTTATCACGTGCGCTCTTTGAACTTTGTGATATATTTAACTTGTAAGAAAGATCAACAACAAAAGGGAAACAAAACGGAGCCAAAGCTCCCCAATACGATAGGAGTGGAACCCTAATGAAAACGATAGCTCAAGAGGAAACAGTAACTCGCAACTACCTTCAGTTTTGCTACAACTGCGACGACGCTCACCTGTGCACGACCGAAGAACAGTGTAAAGCTTGCTGGGCAGAGAAAGGGCTTGACGAGGCGTTCGAAATGGAAGCTGATGGCGCCGAAGAAACCCGTCAACTGTTGTTCGAGTACTATGCATAATTCTGATCCATCCGATTTGGTACCCAATTAACCTCCGGTTCGCAAGTGCGAATCGGGGGTTTTTGGTTTTTCTAGGGATATCTTGGACAAGAGTGGCATATTTTCTGGACACGTTGAATAACAAGTTTTATTTCGCGTCGGCATATACTTAGGGGGAAAGGGGAGAACAGCGGGTACGGAGCAACCTCTTGAAGGAGGGAAAACGTGATGCAGTCTTGGACGGAAATGTTTGGCGTAGTGGAAACGGCGTTGCCGATCCTGTTTGTGGTGATCATCGGGATTCTGGCAGCTATGGCAGCTAGAGGGCTTCTTCGCACCATTGGAAACAACCGGCAACCGGTGCTTAGCGTCCAGTCCGTCATCGTCAGCAAGCGGACCGAGGTTAGCCATCGCCATGACACCGACACCTCGGTGAATCGGTCCGACACGAAGTATTATGTGACCTTCGAGGTCGAAAGCGGCGACCGCTTGGAGTTTGCCGTATCCGGGACGGAATACGGGCAATGTGCGGAAGGAGACGAAGGAAAGCTGACGTTTCAGGGCCGCCGTTACCACGGCTTCGAGCGGGTTGGTCGAACCTACCGGACCGAGTTGCAGGAATACCGGAAGTCGCATAGCTCCGGGTAAGTCAAGGATCGAATATCCGTCAAAATGACAAGAAAGGCAGGCAGGGTAAGGTTGAAACCGATCGAACAACAAAAAACAGAAGCGTAACGGATAGTCAGACCTCTTCGTCGACTCTTGCGAATACGCTTCTGTTTTTGTTTGCATAACCTCTTTAATAGGATAAGGCCTTGGTTTGCGCTTGCTCCAGAATCGACTGAGCGACAGCGCGGCCGCTGGAGAAGGCACGCTCGGCTAACTCGCCTTTGCCTTCGCAGCCGTCTCCACAGAAGAAGAAAGGTACGCCAGCTAAACGATTCGGCAGCAGCTTGTTGGTGTGAATATTCTTGACGCTGGCGACCATCGCTTTCTTGGACACCCGCTTCACTTCCACAAACTCGCGCCAGTTTGGATAGTACGTATCAAACAACGCTTCCATTTGTTGGGTCTTCTGCTCCAGGTATTGCTTCTTCTGCTCCTCGTCCGTGAAGTCATCGTTCAAGTAAGCAATCCCCTGCAGTAACTGTCCATGTACGGGGGCCACGGTATAGTCGGTGGCAGAGACATCGCTGATGAATATTTTATGATCCATATCGCTGATATAGTGGAATGGACGGGCTACCACTTTGGTAAATCCAACATCGTAAACGAGCACTTCGGTCGAAGTGTTATTCTTGTAGGGATCCAGAGTACTTGCCCAAGGTGTGTCTTCCAGCAGTTTGGTCACTTGCTGGACCGGCATTGCGAAGATCACTTGATCGTATACGAGTTGTTGCCGGGTCTTCGTATTTAACACGAATTTACCGTCTTCCATCGTAATCGATTCTACCGGTTCCTTGACGGCGATGTCCCAAGCGTCGTTGGCGCCAATTTTATCGATCAGTTGATCGGTAATCGTCGCCCAACTGCCAAGAATGTAGCTAACCGGTCGGCCGGAGAGGAATAGGTTGTGATAGTATTCGGCGATAACCTCGCCGGACACTTTGCGCGCTTCCTCCGGGGTAATGAAGAAGTTGGAACATACGAGATGTTCCCACAATTCTTTGACGTCCGCCGAAGCGTGCGAGTGGTCCAAGTAATCGCCGAGAGTCCGATGCTGTTTCAAATGATGGATGTTACCGATCACAGCGGCGATTTCGGCGACGAAGCGGACTTTCTCCCTTGGCGTTAGTACATCCGTTTTCATAATGTTGACGAAATCGAGCGGGGCAGGGGTTAAATGCCCGTGTTTGGCGTACACCACTTTACGCTTATCCACCTGTTTGCTCTGGAATTTCAAATGCAGCTCTTCTTCCATGGAATGGAGCGTATGTCTGTCGATGCCGTATACTGCGTGTGCTCCGTAGTTCAGAGTAAATCCCGATTTTTCATAAGTGAAGGCCCGTCCGCCGAGCTGCGGGCTCCGTTCAAACACTGTTCCGGACGTGTCACTGTCCGACAGGTATGCAGCAGCCGTAAGCCCGGCCAGACCGCCGCCAATAATCGCGATTCTCATGAGGTAACCTCCTAAAAGGTAAAATGAAGCAACCGTTTTATAACGAAACCAGCAAAAACGTATAAATAAACGTTATTCATCTACAGTATATGCTATTCGTGTAAGCGCGTCCATAGAAATAGTCACGAAATGTTCAATATTGTAACCGTATTCACATGTAGGTGGTTAGTCGGGTACTTGACACCGAATTTTTTCCAGTGCTAAGCACCAAGATAGGCGGATGCACATAGGATATATCGTTCAGCAGAGAGGGAGGGGGAGCCAAATTGGCCGTCATTAAAGCAAACTCCGAAGATGTTAGACTGCTGGCGCGCCTGATGCGCGCGGAAGCGGAAGGGGAAGGCGAGCAGGGCATGCTGATGGTCGGCAATGTCGGCGTGAACCGGATCTTGGGCAACTGCCTTGATTTTCAGGATATCCGTGACATGAACCGAATGGTGTTTCAAAATCCTGGCGGCTTCGAAGCTACGGTGAAGGGCTATTTCTACCAAAGGGCTCGCGACCGCGATATTCGATTGGCACAGCGCGTCATCAATGGTGAACGGATTTGGCCAGCATCCAACGCCTTGTGGTTTTTTCGGCCTGCGGGAGATTGCCCGGCTACCTGGTATAATCAGCAGAACACCGGCCGGTTTAAAGCGCACTGTTTCTTTTCTCCATCCGTGGAAGACTGCCCTTCCGTTTATTAACTTCAACCTTTCGTTTGACCAATCATGAGGAGGAATGGATTGCATGTTTACTCAGCAATTTCGGCCGGCAGCTTATCCCGCAGGCCATGGTACTTATCCGACAATGCCTGGATTAGGCGGATATCCGCAGCAAACGGGAGGGGCAATGCCGCCGCAAGTGCCTAGCGGAAGCCCGATGACGCCCGGGGGCACTGTTATGCCCATGCCGATTCAGAACTATGAGCAATCGTACATCGAGAACATTTTCCGTCTGAATTTAGGCAAAATCGGCACATTCTACATGACATACGAGAACAACAGCGAGTGGAACGCGAAGGTTTTCAAAGGCGTGCTGGAAGCCGCCGGTCGCGATCATATCATCATCAGTGATCCGGTTACCGGCGTGCGGACGGTCATGCTGATGGTTAATTTTGACTATGCGACGTTCGACGAGCCGCTCGTCTATCAATATCCCGGCGTAATCGGTTCGCCGCCGCCGACCAGACGATAAAATTCTTAAGCCCCTTCCAAGAGGGGCCTTTTTTTATTTTTCAAGCCTGCCACGCCTGTTCGTCAGGAATACCGCAGCGTTTGACTGTGTAGTGTATAATAATATAATTAAGAAGAATTCATCATACAGGATGCAATTGCATGGCAAAAGGAGATGGATCCCTTGGGAAATTAACGCTGCAGTTCTCATATGAAAAGCAATGGAAGTTCGATGATTTTAATCCACGAAGGAGGTGCACCTATTCGTCGCCAAACCGGCGGGAATAGGAAACGTATTGGGTGACCCTTTACCGAGTCTTTATTCTGTAGGATTCATGGTGTTATTGGTGTTGCTAAACGGTTTTTTCGTATCGGCCGAATTTGCCATCGTGAAAGTGAAGAGCTCCCGGATCGAGGCTTTAGCCGATGAGGGGCGAAGGAATGCAAGGATCGCTAAAGAACAGTTAGGCCGATTAGAGGGGTATTTGTCGGCTTGCCAGGTAGGGATTACCCTCAGTTCGCTTGGGCTCGGCTGGCTAGGAGAACCGGTGGTATCCCGCATGCTTGGGCCGCTGTTTGAAATGATGGGTTTGGGTGATAGGCCAGGGTTTATCGTTTCGTTAGCGGTTTCGTTTATTCTTATCGCTATTCTTCATATCGTGTTGGGGGAGCTAGCCCCGAAAACGATCGCCGTCCGCAAGGCTGAGGCCATTACGTTATGGTTCGCCTGGCCGATGCGAATATTTTACCGTCTGATGTACCCGTTCATCTGGCTGTTAAACGGATTGTCCGCCGGTCTCTTGCGATTGTTCGGCATCGCGCCGGTGTCGGAGCAGGACTCGTTGCATACAGAGGAAGAAATTCGAGTGATGATGAAAGAGAGCAGCGAAAGCGGATTGATCGACAGCACGGAAATGTCGTTAGTGGATAACATTTTTGAGTTTGCGGATACCACCGCCCGGGAAATCATGATTCCCCGGACCGAAATGATTTGTTTGTATACTCAGCATTCGCTGGAAGAAAACCTGGAAATCGCCCTGGAAGGCACAAGAACCCGTTATCCCGTATGCAATCAGGACAAAGACCATATCATCGGATTTATTCATATTAAGGATTTGATTCGCTCTCAAACCCGTAATCTTCGCGATTTGATTCGTCCGATCATGGCTGTGCCGGAATCCATCCCGATCAGCGATTTGATGAAACGGATGCAGCGGGGGAGAACGCAAATCGCCATTTTAATCGACGAATACGGCGGAACCTCCGGTATGGTCACGTTGGAGGACATCGTCGAGGAAATCGTCGGCGAAATTCAGGATGAGTTCGACGAGGAACGTCCTGGCATCGAACAGTCGGATACCCATGAGTATTCGATCGATGGGTTGATGTTGATTGAGTCGATTAATGACCGATTCGGTCTGGAGCTGGATTCCGACGATTATGATACCATAGGCGGCTGGCTGTATTCACGGATCGATATCCTGCCACCGCAGGTGGGGCAAACGGTGGAATACGGCGAATATACGTACGTGGTGGAGGAAACCGACAACAAGCGAATCTCTCGCGTGAAGCTCATACGCCAACAGCTGCTGCCGTTGGAAGAAGCCGGCGCATAAAAGCAAATAGAACCGGATGTCTCTATTAGATCGAGGTATCCGGTTTTTGTTCTTCCCATTCCGTATTCAGCATTTTTCTAATCCCTTCCCGGGTACGAAATAACCGTTGACGGACGAGATTCTCGCATAACCCCATTCGATCGGCAATTTCTTTATAACTAAGGCCTTGCTTCCAGCGATATTCGAGAAGCATGCGGTATTCTGGTTTAATATGATGTAAATACGAACTGATGGCTTCTTCCAGCAGCTTGGTTTCCACGCACCCCTCGACAGAGTCCTCCGGCCATGCCGTGGCGGCGATCTCCTGTAGTGCACAATCTGTGTCAACGGAATTGTCGTGTTTCCGATTTTTACGCAAGTAGGTGATGGCCATATTCCGTGAGACCGTCCTTAACCATGCGCGTAAGCTGATTTCATTATCGAAAGTCGGTTTCTTGAGGACAACCATCAGGAACGCTTCCTGGATAATATCCTCGGTTGCTTGATGATCCTTGACCCTATAATAAACAGTACCGTATACCAAATCGAAATAGGCGTAGTAGACTTCTTCCTGGACATGTTCGGGGAGCTCCAAATAATTTGCGGTAAGTAAGCACTGTAACTGACTGGACATAAAGTTACCTCTCTATCGCGTATCCTTAATCCCATTCTAGCAATCCACTATCCCAATTTTACTCTACATTCACAATAAAAGGAATGTTTTACCATGAATATTACAAAATGCCGATCTATTTCGCCAGGTTTCTACAGATGACGTAACTGTAGTGATCTATTACAATAAAGGAAGTGTGTGTTCTGCAGCTGTGTAAGGCGAGAGGAGAGAATTCGTGAAGCGTTTGTTTTGGATGGGATGTTGGTCTTATCTACTGATCGGATTGGCGCATGTTGTGGTCGGTTCGTTGATGCCTAGTTTGCTGGAGCATTACGGTAGAACCTACGGTGACGGGGGGATGTTGATCTTCGCCCAGTTTTCCGGCTTCCTTGTGGGAGTATTGGTATCCCCCTTGTTGATAGCAAGACTCGGGAAGTTGAATGGTTTGCTTATCGCTACCGGAATGTTGTGTGCGGGGGAGTTCGTTTATACGCTGCTTCCGCCTTGGGAATGGATGTATGCTGTTGGAGCCGTAGCCGGCTTTGGATTTGGGATGATCGAAGCGGTGATCGGAACCATCATTATTGCTTCCTTCACGGAGAGAACAGCCGTGGCGATGAGCAGGTTAGAAGTCTTCTTCGGACTCGGGGCACTCCTGATGCCGCTGGCTGCAGGTGCCTTTATTCGATTGGAGTCTTGGCGGTATACCTTCCTGTTAGTCTCGGTTCTGGCATTCGTCCTCTTGTTCGCCTGGGGAAAAGGCCGCTTCGGTGATTTTAAAGAGACCCTTCAAGCTAGAGGTGTGAAGACGGCAGAGAAGGGGGATTGGCTGAAACCGTACCAGGGAACCCGAGGGCTGCTGCTCGTTGTCTTTATTGTTTTCTTCTTTGTGTACGTCGGCACGGAAATGAGCTTCGTTAATTTCTTGCCGTCTCTATTGATCGAGAAGCTCGGAATCACTAAGCCAACCGCTGCGTTCAGTGTGACTCTTTTCTGGGTGGCCATGACGATCGGTCGTTTATTTGCCGGTGTCATCGCGGAGCGAATTTCCTATAGCCGTTACGTGACCTTGGGCTGCCTGATCAGTTTCATCGTCATTGCTCTGTTTGCTTGGAGCGGAGGGATGGCTTTGCTGTTCACCTTCATCGTTCTGTTTGGTTTATTTATGTCGGGGCTTTTCTCCATCGCGCTCGTCTTTGCCAACAAGCTGTTGCCGGGCTCTGAGGAAACGACCCCCAGCTTATTGATCGCTTCAGGCGGCGTGGGGGGCGCATTGTTGCCCCTGTTGGTGGGAGAGACGATGGACATTGGCGGCGCGGACACGACGGCATGGGTATTGGCCGGGTTCCTAGCGTTGCTGGTTCTCTTAAGTGTGGCCGCTGTGATGATCCAGCGCAGCCGGGCCCATGCGTCATCCATGATATCAGCGAATGTCGAATCCTAAATTAGGATTACATCCTAAAAAGCGCCCCTTGGCAGAACGGATCTGCCAGGGGCGCTTTTTGAATTTCTCAGGTTAGAATGCCCAGTTTCCTTTCGCGAAGATCTGTTCCTCTGTACCGTCCGCGGTAACGCCATAAATATCCATCTCGGCGGATCCGACCATAAAGTCTTCGTGCGCCAGGCTGGAATTTAATCCACGCTGCGACAGTTCGTCCTGGGACATCGATTTCCCGCCGTCTAGGTTAAAGGCGTAGGCATTGCCGATCGCCAGGTGGTTGGATGCATTCTCGTCAAATAACGTATTGTAGAACAGAATGCCTGATTGCGAGATCGGGGAGTTGTGCGGTACAAGCGCCACTTCGCCCAGGTAATGCGAGCCTTCGTCCAACTCGACAAGCTGCTTCAGAACGTCGGCGCCAACTTCAGCTTGATAGTCGACGATACGCCCGTTTTCGAAAGTCAACGAGAAGCGGTCAATAATGGTGCCCCGGTAGCTAAGTGGCTTCGTAGCAGCTACTGTACCGTTAACCCCCGTTTTGTGCGGAGCGGTAAAGACTTCCTCTGTCGGCAGATTTGCCAGGAACGTATTTCCCTGCGCGTTGAGGCTTTCGGCTGCAACCCACAGGTGGCCTTCCGGCAACTCGATCGTGAGGTCAGTTCCTGGAGCTTTATAATGCAGCTTCTTATAGCGCTTTGCGTTCAAGTAGTCGGATTTCTGCGTTAAATTGTCGATGTGCTGCTGCCAAGCGGCGATCGGATCCGGCTGGTCCAGGCGAACCGTGCGGAAAATGGCTTCCCACAAGGCCTGAACACGTTGTTCTTCCGGAAGGTTAGGGAACACTTTATCCGCCCATACCTTGGATGGAACCGCAACGATCGACCAGCTGAATTTATCGGACATTTGCATCTCACGGTATTTGCTCATTGCTTTACCGTAAGTTTTCTGATGGTTGGTGAGACGTTCGGTGGACACGCCTTTCAGCAAGTCGGGATCGGATGAAATCACGTGCAGCACAGCCGCACCGTTCTCTACGAATTCCAGCATTTCGCCGGCATACCATTTGGGTTCATCCAGGAAGGAATCCTCCGCAGCCATATCATAGCGAAGACGAGTAACCACATCGTCGCTCCAGTTGACTTTGACGAATCTAGCACCGGCTTCATAAGCTTGCTTGACGATGAGACGGACGAGTTCCGCGCAATCAATGGTAGCGTTGATGATCAGGTTTTGGCCGGGCTGTACGTTCACGCCTATTTTGACGGCCAGTTCTGCATATTTTTCCAGTTTCGTTTGAAAATCGGACATTTACGGTCTCCTCCATACTTTGGAAATAGGTTATTGTCTTATCATACACCATCTCAAAACGAATTTGTAATGCGGGTCGAAGGGGTCAGCCAATAATAATTTTACCTTCCGGGTACTTCAGCAATTCCTTCTTGGACCTCGAGGTAAATGCGTAAGCCAACGTCAACGGTCCGATCCGTCCGAGGAACATGACCGCGCAGAGCAGCACCTTACTGATCTCAGTCAGCTTTGGCGTCACATCGAGGCTCAAACCGGCGGTGGCAAACGCGGAGGTCGTCTCAAAGAGCAGGTTCAGAAACGTAACGTCCTCGAGCGCGGATAATGCCATGGCGACGGAAATGACCAAGAACATCGCCAGCCATGTTTGCGTAATTGCCTTTATGATCGAAGCCTTGGGTAGACGTTGGCGGAAGAAGACAATATCCTGCTTACCGCGCATCATCGCATAGATCGCCCCAAGCAAAATGGCGAACACCGTGACTTTGATCCCGCCACCGGTCGATCCGGGGGCCGCACCGATGAACATGAGCAGAATCAATAAAAACTGGCTCGATTGCTCCATATCCGCTACCGATACGGTGCTGACTCCGCCGGACCGGGAGCTGACGGAATGAAACAAACTGGCGAAGATGCGGTCCATCCAATTCATTGGACCCAGGGTATGCGGATTATTCGCTTCGATCAACAATAAGATCACTGCGCCGACGACCGTCAGAATGCCGGACATCGTCAGGACAACCTTGGTATGTAGGGACAATCGCCGGTTTTGCTTATAACCAAGCAGGTCGGCAATAACGATGAAGCCGATCCCGCCAAGGAAAATCAAAAGCATGACGACAAGGTTGACGAACGGGTCGCCAGCATACTCGGCCAACCCGCTAAAAGGCCCGTGAATTCGGCCGAATAAATCGAAGCCGCCGTTATTGAAAATCGAAATGCTGTGAAAGATGCCAAAATACAACGCTTGTCCCAGCGGCATGTCGCGGGCGAACCGGGCGAACAACAGCAGTGCGCCGGCCGCTTCGATCGTTAAGGAATACGCCATGACACGTAGGATCAACGGCATCAAGCCGCCGATCTGATGATGGTTCAGCGATTCCTGCAGTACCAGCCGTTCACGCAGCGAAATCCGGCGGTTGAACGCCAGCGAGATCAAGGTGCCTACCGTCGTAAAACCGAGCCCCCCGATCTGTACTAGCAGCAGGACGACGATCTGTCCGAACACGGTGAAATGCGTGCCGGTATCCACGACAGCCAGTCCGGTTACGCAAGCGGCCGAAGTAGCGGTAAAAAACGCATCAATGAGATCAAGCCGATGGCCCTCCGCCGTTGCGGGAGCAAGCGATAGCAAAAATGCACCCAGCGTGATTACCATCGCAAAGCCGAAGGTTAATATTTTTGCGGACGAAAGCGCCGTTTTTTTTCGTTTTGGCAAGGGAAGTCACCTCCGTACATGTTCTGCATATTGCTATTGACTTAAAACATGGTACGATATTGCAAGAAGACTGTCCAATATTAATATAAGTAATTGCCGGATAAAGGAGTTGCGATGCATGACCGAGTTGAGTATTGTTCACGCAGAAATGAAGCGAGAGGAGGACGGGTCTTACATAGGCAAAACCGTCTTTGATGTCAGTTCGCACAAAGCAAGCTACGAAATTACGTTTTTTAGCCAAAAGGGGAAGGATTGGGATTACAGCCTTCACTATGCGAACGAGCCCGGAGTGGAAGAACAATTCCTTGCGATTGATGCGCGGCTCGAGGAGGACGACGATTGGTTTGATATCTTATTGGACGCCGCGCTGGATACACTTCCAGAGGTTTAATCCGTAACTCTTCCGGCGTACCGGGAGAGAGGGAGAGGAGGAACAAACCGTGTGGCAACACCCGTTTTACCGAACATCGCTGGGGATCATTTTGGTACTGACGATCATCTATTTGTTGTCCAAGGTCAGCTTTATCTTTAACCCGCTGGTAACGCTCGTGTCTATTTTGATTGTCCCGCTGACGATTTCCGGATTTCTCTATTACCTGCTTCGACCGATCGTTCAGTTTCTAGAGCGCAAGAAGCTGAACCGAATGCTTTCGATTCTGCTGATTTATCTGATGTTCGCGGGAGTGATCACGATTTTCCTGATCGTTGTTTGGCCGCCGCTGCAGAAGCAGATCATCGAATTCATGAACAACGTACCGAAGTTGATCGACGGCGTGCAATCGCAGATGAACGACTTCCGCAATAACCGTTATCTCTCAATGGTGACGGACGAAACGAGTCCGGAGCTGATGAACAAAGTGACGGAATATCTGAACTCAGCCATGGAAGCCATCTCCGGTTATTTATCGCACGTGGTGACTTTTCTAAATGATTTCGTCATTGTGGTTGGTACGGTGCCCATCCTGCTTTATTACATGTTGAAAGAAGACGAGCGGGTCACGCCGTCACTGGTACGGATGCTTCCGGTTCGATATCGCCGGGACGGGGCAGGCGTCATTCATGAGATTGACAATATGCTGAAGGGATTTATCGCCGGACGGATGATTAGCGCCGTGCTGCTCGCCTTTATGAGCTTCATTGGGTTTTGGCTGATCGGCTTACCGTACCCGTTACTTCTGGCAGTCGTTGGTGCGCTATTTAACTTCATCCCGTATTTTGGGGCATTGCTCGGAGCGATTCCTTGTGTCATTGTGGCGTTTACCGTCTCCCCATCCATGGTGGTATGGGTCATCCTTATCGTGGTGGTGGCGCAGCAGATCGAAGGCAATTTAATCTCCCCGTACATCTACGGCAAAACGATCAATATCCACCCTTTAACAACGATCGTCTTGTTGCTCGTGGCCAGTGACTTTGGCGGCATCCTGGGCATGATCTTGGCCATTCCTATCTATATGATGCTGAAGATCATCGTACTCAAGGCACATAAGCTGTATTTTGCCGAGAAAATCGAAGAACTGACCGAATAGGTTTTGCCAATCTTATTTCAACAAGACATCCAAGGTGATCAAAATCATATCTCACGCCCCCGTGATTGGGCGATGATTATTCTAATAGGTAGACATTCATAAGTCAGATTGATGACTTGTTGAATTACCTCTAGATAGATAATCATTACGCTCGGGGGATGATAGACATGGCAGTGAATGCCAAAGGCGGGAAGTACTTTTACGCGTGGAGCAAAATTCTTCCCGACGGATCATTTTACCTTCCGGATCAAGCCCTGCATGAGTACCAGATTCGCCCGGATTCCAACATTATACTGATGACAGGTCGGAATACGGCCAAAGGCTTTAGCGTCGTTTGCAAAGAGCTGATTGCAAACTCACCGCTTGCCACGGTTTTCGCCAGCATTCCTCAGATTCAGCAATTCGCCATCCCGGAAGGGCAGGCCATTACCTTCAAAGAACGCTCGTTCTGCTGGGTTTATTTAAACAGCAAAGGGTATTTTACGTTGCCGCTAACGACGTGGCGAGAATTTGGACTCAAGCCCGGTGATCAACTGCTGAGTTTACGGGCTACCCATCTGGCATTTAACAACTTGTCGGAGGGGCCGTATATCGAGCAAGCCAAACAACTCCGCGATATTCATGTCTACGAATGAAACGAAGCGAACAGAGAACCAGCCAGTCGCCGATCCACAAATCGGCAGCTGGCTGGTTTATTTTTGTTATGGCCTTAGTAACGATCTCCGCTTACGGAAGTAGGTGGCATCACCTCATCGATCTGGCGTAAATCTTCGGAAGAGAGTTCCACATCCAGCGAACCTATATTTTCCTCCAAGTAAGATATCCGTTTCGTTCCAGGAATCGGCAAAGCTCCTTTGGCCATTGTCCATGCAATAGCCAATTGCGATGGGGTACAATTCTTCTCTTCAGCGAGTTCCTTCACTTTGTCCACCAAAGCCCGATTAAGTTGGAAATTCTCGCCCTGAAATCGAGGAAGTTGTCTTCGGTAATCCGAGGGGGCAAAATCCTCAAATTTAGTTACAGCACCGGAGAGAAAGCCTCGGCTCAAAGGACTATAAGCCACAAACGTGATCCCGAGTTCGTTGACGGTAGGAAGAATGTCTGCTTCGACTTCACGGCTCCAGAGGGAGTATTCCGTCTGTAAAGCCGAAATGGGATGAATAGCGTGGGCCCGACGTATTGTGTCACTGGAGGCTTCCGACAATCCTACATAGCGGACTTTCCCGTCTTTCACCAAATCAGACATCGCTCCTATAGTTTCCTCAATGGGTACAGTAGGATCGATGCGATGATAGTAATACAAGTCGATATGATCCACACCTAAACGCATAAGACTTCGATCGATCGCTCCTTTTACATATTCGGGATGACCAAAGACGCCTTCAAAATTAGGCCCCACACCAAACTTTGACGCAATAATGGCCTGATCCCGCCGTCCTTTCAAGGCTCTGCCGAGCAATTCCTCGTTATGTCCGTTACCGTAGCAATCGGCTGTATCCAGCAAAGTAACGCCTAGTTCCAGAGCACGATGAATGGTGCGGATTGAGGCTTGATCATCGGCTTTCCCATACAGCTCCGACATCCCCATTAACCCTAAACCAATAGCAGAAACCTCTAACTCACCATGGCCTAAACTTCTCGTTTTCATGACTCTCCATCCTTTCATGATTTAGATTAAAGTTTTACCTGTATAGCTTACATGTTAAAGTTAACTTGAAGTCAAGCGCGATTTATTTACTGCGTTAAGCTGCTAAATTCATTTAATTATTTTGAATATATAGCGTTTAAAGAAGTTTTTTGCTATGATCGGGTTAAAATTTGAATATAAATTAAAGTTAACTTTAACGAATCGGAGGGGAGTATCCAGATGATGAACATTAAAGAAGTGACGCTCATGACAGGAATTACCGCTTCCACACTACGGTACTATGAAACTGAGGGATTGCTTCCCTTTGTTAAACGAGACGATAACGGAAAGCGTCTGTATGATCAGGAAGATTTAGAGTGGGTTCATTTTGTCACCGCGCTTCGATTAACCGGTATGCCCATTGTTCAAATCCAAAAGTATGTACGATTGTTTCACGAGGGTGATGAGACCATTGCGGAGCGTAAGAAAATGATGCTTGAACATAAAGGGGAGATCGAGAAGAAAATAAGCGAACTTTATCGAAACCTTGACAAGATCAATTATAAGTTAGCCCTATACGATGTTCTTGAAGCTCAAATCAACAACACCGATATAAAAATATAAATAAAACCTCCAAGTTTGCTCCCATTCCACTGAATAGGGCAGCATTTCCTGGAGGTTGTTCCCCGTTATCCTTTACTTTAAGCCGTTTGGGACGGCAATAGATACTTCGCGATCAAACTCGTATAGGCTTCCTTCGGGCGCAGACCAATCAGCTTCTCTACAGGCTGGCCCTGATGGAAGAAAATCACGGTCGGCATAGACATCACGCTAAATTGTGCGGCCAGAGCCGGCAGCTCATCGCAATTGACCTTCAGTAGGTTAATGGCGCCGTCATAGCTTTCGTGCAGCTCATCCAATATAGGGGATAACACCTTACATGGTGGGCACCAGGGTGCGTCAAAGTCGACGAGGGTCAGACCCGGCGCTTGTAACGCCTGTACAAACTCATTTTCATGTTCAATCCGTTTCGTTGCCATTCTCATTCATCTCCATTTCGGGATTTTCGCTTAAAATATGGCGGATCCGCTCCTCCAGATTCACCTTGATTGCCTGCAGCAGCTCAATCTGTTCACTGACTTCCTTCAGCTTACTGCGGTAAACGGGCATAATCTGGCGGCAGAACGCCTCTTTGCTGGTCATGACGCAATGCAGGAAGCCAGCGATTTGCTCCGTCGTAAGCCCCAGGCTTAAATAGAACTGAATTGTCTTCACCTGTTCGGCGGAAAAGCTATGGTAATCACGGTATCCGTTTGCCAGCCGTTGCGAGGAGATCAAACCTTGCTCTTCGTAATAACGAAGCGAGCGGATGCTGACGCCGGTTGCCTTGGACAATTCACCGATTCTCATCGCCTACGAATCACCTGCCTTCTTGGATTCATTATAAACCCTAACATTAATGTGAGGGTCAACTGCTTTTGTAGAATGCAACTAAAAAACTTCAGCATTGAGTACGACGGCGGGTTCGCGGATCGTGTATAATGTAAGAAATTAGGCGCCTATAAGCGGGCGATAAGGGAGGATCACGCATGAAACCGGCTTTATTGATCATCGATATGCAGCAAGCCTTTTTGAACCATCCGCGAATCCAAAGCGAAATTGCGGGAGCATGCGAGTACATTAATGCGGTCGCCGACATGTTCAGGGAGGCGGGGCGGCCGGTCGTTGTCGTCCAGGATAAGGATGGGGGCGAAGGGACTCCAGGGTACGAGGTGATTCCTGAGGTGAAGCTGGCTGAATCCGACCTGCGGATTTCTAAAGCATGGAACAACTCGTTTTGGAAAACCGATCTCGAGCAACTCCTCCGCGAACAGGGCATCGATTTCGTGGTGGTATGCGGTTTTGCCGCCGAACACTGCGTCACCTTTACGTTTAATGGAGCGGTGGAACGCGGATTTGGCGCAGCCATTTTGCAAAAAGGCATCCTCGGTGAGCATCCCGATTCGGTTGCGGTGGTCTATCGGGATCGCAGCTTGATCAGCTACTCCGTGATTCGAGCTATTTTGAAGCACTCCTAATTCATGACATTACATAATTAAAATTCATTCATTTGGAGGCGTTTATTTCATGAATGCACATGAAATCGATTATCGGATTATCGGCAATGAAATGCAGTGCGTGGAGGTTCACTTGGATCAAGGAGAAAGCGTGATCGCTGAAGCCGGGAGCTTTATGATGATGGACCCGGATATCCGAATGGAGACGATCTTTGGCGATGGCAGCAATCAAGGCGGCGGCGGACTCATGGGCAAACTGATGGGGGCGGGCAAACGGATGCTCACGGGTGAGGGTTTGTTTATGACCGTATTCACCAATGCCGGCTACAATCGTCAGGCCGTCACCTTCGCTTCCCCGTATCCCGGCAAAATCGTGCCGCTCGACCTGCAAATGCTTGGCGGCAAAATCATCTGCCAAAAAGATGCTTTCCTGTGTGCCGCTAAAGGGGTGTCGGTCGGGATCGAGTTCCAACGCAAACTCGGTACCGGCTTCTTCGGCGGAGAAGGCTTCATCATGCAGAAAATCGAAGGGGACGGTCTGGCTTTCGTGCATTCCGGTGGCTTGGTGATTGAAAGAGACTTGGCTCCCGGCGAAGTGCTGCGTCTGGACACCGGCTGTTTAGTGGCTATGACGTCTTCGGTCAACTATGACATCGAATTCGTGAAAGGCGTAAAGACGGCTCTGTTCGGCGGGGAAGGGCTCTTCTTCGCGACACTGCGCGGCCCTGGTAAAGTATGGGTCCAATCGCTGCCGTTTAGCCGTTTGGCGGACCGCGTGTTGTCCGCATCCCGTTATTCGGGCCGCAAAGATGAAGGCAGCCTGTTAGGCGGTTTAGGCAACTTGCTGGACGGAAGATAGAAGTCGAGGTAGGATTCCCTCTTCCGCGGTGAGAAAGGCGGTTGACATTCCACTCCTCAAGTAACTAATATGGTTACAAGAAGATGGGAATGGGGGATAGGCTTATCATGACAATCAGTTCCAGATTTTCCGTGGCCATTCATATATTATCCCTACTTGAAATTAACAAGGACGGGATTAGCACTTCGGAGTATATCTCCGGCAGCGTAAATACGAACCCCGTTGTGATCCGCCGAATTATGGGCATGCTAAATAAAGCGGGCTTGGTTGAAGTGCGCACGGGGGTTGCCGGGTCGAAGCTGTCGCGGCCGCTAGATCAGATCACACTGCTTGACGTTTACCACGCGGTGCATGTCGTGGAGGAAGATGGATTGTTTGCCGTACATGATCATCCTAACCCGGATTGTCCGGTCGGCAAGAATATTCAATCGACCATCGAGCCGATTTTCTCCCTGGCCCAAAAAGCGATGGAGAACACCTTGGCGGCCGTGACGTTGCAGGATGTGGTAAACGATATCTCAGCGAAAGCCCCTTCGGTTTAATTGCGGAGGCTGCAACAAGCGGAAAGTGTAGAGCCCCCTAGAGCAGGGGGCTTTTTTTGATGCAAAATTGACAAGATCACATCCTGTAACTATACTGATTACAACGACTCTTTTGTAACAATCGCAGTTACATTTAAGTGGATTATTGAAACGTTACGATCCGAAGGAGGAAATTGTTCATGGCTTATCCCTTGCCCATTCATCCCGCCGCACAAATCGGCGTTGTTCAACTAAAAGTCCGCGATCTCGATCGGTCTGTCGCATTTTACCAGGAGGTCATCGGCTTTCAGGTGCTGCGCCAGAACGGCACGATCGTCGAATTAACCGCAGATGGCAAAACTCCTTTGCTGATTCTGGAAGCAGATCAAAGCTATCGAGTGCTGCCCGAGCGGTCCGTATCCGGTTTATATCATTTTGCCATTTTAGTTCCGGACCAAGTGACGCTAGGACTTGCCTTGCGAAATCTCATCCGTCATCAAATCCCGGTTGGACAGGGCGATCATCTGGTCAGCGAGGCGTTATATTTAAACGATCCGGATCAAAACGGCATTGAGATTTACGCTGACCGTCCTCGTGATACCTGGCAAAAAAGCGCTAGTGGCGAAGTGAAGATGACCACGGATCCTGTGGACGTGGAAAACTTGTTGAATCTGTCCGAGCAAGCCGAATGGAATGGATTGCCGGAAGGCACCCGTATGGGACACGTGCATTTCCACGTCGGCGATTTAACTCAAGCCGAACAGTTCTACTGTGGCATCCTCGGATTCGAGGTCACCGCCCATTATGGCGCGGCGGCGTTATTCGTCTCCGCTGGCGGCTACCATCACCATATCGGCCTGAACTTATGGGCCGGCAAAGGTGCGCCTCCAGCACCCGAGGATGCGGTCGGCATCCGCTACTTCACAACGGAGCTGCCGGATATTCCGGCACTGGAAGCCGTTGAGAGTCGGTTGGCTGAAGCGAAGGTGGCCTATAAGCGGGAGGGGAATGAACTCCGTTTATGCGATCCGTTTGGCATCGGAATTAGACTTACCGTTGTTGCCTGAGTCGTAGAGGATCAACTCACGCGTTTTTGACTCTTCCTTTCGGCGTAGTCCTTCACCTATAATAGATTTACGTAAACTCTAGGAAAGGACCGGTCGTTATGAAATTGTTCCCTCAACTGGAAACGGAGCGTTTTGTACTGCGAAGGCTAACTTCGAAAGATGCCGCCGATTTGTTCCATTATCTCTCCAACGACGAAGTGACCAAATATTACGATCTGGATCGTTTCGTGGAGCTCCGGGAAGCCGAAGAGTTGATCCAAATGTGGAACAGCCGTTATTTGGAGAAGCAGGGCTTCCGTTGGGCAATCACGGTCAAAGCTGAAAGCGACCGGGTGATCGGCACCTGCGGATTTCATAACTGGTCGAAGAATCATTATAAAGCCGAGGTCGGCTATGAGCTCAACCCGGATTATTGGCGCCAAGGCGTTATGACCGAAGTACTGCAGGAAATTCTGCGTTTCGGGTTCGAGGATTTGGGGCTCAACCGGATTGAAGCCTTTATCGACCCGGACAATATTCGGTCCAGGTACTTGCTGGAGAAAACCGGCTTCCACGAGGAAGGTTATCTGAAGGAAACGTTTTTTGAGAAGAACCAGTTCGTTGACGCCATTCTATTTGCGCTACTGAAGAAGCAATACGAGGCCAAACGGAACCGGATATTTCGGTAAAAAAAGAGATTTGTTCCTGCTGATCGAACGGCGGAGCAAATCTCTTTTGTTTCTTGCGTTATCGACCGAGAAACTCGGTTTCATAGATTGTGCGTACCTGGTTCAGCACATGTTGGGCATGCTCCCGGAACTTCAGCTCTACAGGCTGATCCTTCATCAGAAAGACGCCGGTATGGCCTTGGTGCTTACCACGTGCGCCGGCATACAGCAAGCCAGCCCCATGGGTCGGCGGGGAGAAGAAGAATTTCATGATCGGCTTTAACCAGATGGGGAGTCCCGACCGTTTTCCCTTCCGCAGGGTATTGTTACCTCCCGGATCGACGCTGCGAATTTCGATGCCCTCAGCCGCAAGCTTGGGGGCGATGGATTTCGTCCATAAGGAGAGCGCCAGCTTGGATGTGGCGTAAGGACCTAATAGCTTGCGGAATGTTGTCGGTCGCGCTAGTTGGTCCGGATCAAAGGACTTGACCCTGCTTACCACAGCGGAAGAGGTATTGATTACGGTTTTTAACCGCCCGCTTTTTAGCAAATCCATCAATTCCATCGTGACGATATATGGGACGACCGTCATTAACTCGTAGTGAAGCTCTCGTCCTTGCTTCGAATACTCCAATTCCGGAAAACTGCGGCCGGCATTGTTAAATAGCACGTCAATTCGCGCTTCGTTGGCTTTAATCAGCTCCAGCGCTTGCCGTAGGCTGTTAAAGTCGGACAAATCCGACGTCTTGTAGGTTCTTAGCTGCCCTTGGCGAGCGGCGGACTGGAGTCCCTGATCTTCCGCTGGCCAATCGGAACGGTTTAATCCGACGACTTGCCATCCTTCGTTCAGCAGCTTGCGGGTTAACTCGAGTCCGATCCCGGAGCTAGCCCCTGTTATGAAAGCGACATTTTCGTTATTAGTATGCACCATGATCATTCCTCCTGAAATCGTTTTGCAGACCCTATTGATGTCTTCTGGCCGATTCTAGATCTTGGAGTCGACTCCAAGTCAAGCTGTTTTTATGAACGAAAATGAAATTTGACTTGGAGCTGACTCCAAGTTGTATAATTCAGATTAGACACTTTGTTAGGAACAGGAGGATGAACCATGGCGATCGAATCGCTAGATAAACTCACCTTTACCATTAAGCAAGTCGCGGAGCTAACCGGGATAACCGAGGATACGATTCGATATTATGAGAAAATATCGCTCCTGCCTCGAGCCGAGCGAAAAGAGAATGGACACCGCGTTTATCGCAAGGAGGACCTGGATACGATCCGATTGGTGAATTGCCTCAAGAAAACCGGGATGCCGCTGGACGAAATGCGGCCCTTCCTGAAGGTGTCCATCGATGCTGATCCCGGAGAATATCCGGAGCTGGTCGAGCAGATGGTTCAACACCGGGCCAACATCGTTGAGCAAATCGCTTCACTGCAGCAGGTTGTCGATTTTATCGATTTGAAACTTGCGCAGGGCAAGTACCGTTCTTCGGACTGCGAGGTCGAGAGCGGCAATGGCAATCGCGCGGATGGCAAGAAAGGCGCAACGCAATCGAAACCGTTGTCGACAGCCGAACTGCGTTATTTTTCCGCAGCACCGAGTGAAAGTGGTCATTGATGATTTGGTTTTCTTTTGCCATAATAAGCGGAGCAGATGACTCGTCCGAAGTCTTGGGGGAGTCTTTAAATTAAAGGGGGAACTTCGTTTGAAGGGGATTATCACCGTACTGGGCAAGGACAAAGTGGGCATTATCGCCAAGGTGTGCACCTATCTGGCCGATAATAACGTTAACATTCTCGATATTTCGCAAACGATCATTCAAGGCTATTTCAACATGATGATGATTGTCGATATTTCCGCGCCGGCCAAAGAATTCGAGAAGCTGGTCGAAGAGCTGCAGGAGCTGGGCCGTACCATTGGCGTGGAAATCAAGCTGCAGCACGAGGATATTTTTAATACGATGCATCGGATCTAAGAAGAAGGGAGGGAATCGCATGATTTCACGCGTAGAAGTACAAGAAACCAACACGATGATCCGCGAAATGAACCTCGACGTACGTACGATTACGATGGGGATCAGCCTGATGGACTGCGCTCATGAGGACTTGAACGTATTTAACCGGAACATCTATGATAAAATCACTCGGTCGGCAGAGCATCTGGTCAAGACGGGGGAGGATTTAGAGAAGCAATTTGGCGTACCAATCGTCAACAAACGGATTTCGGTAACTCCCATTTCGATAGCTGCCGGGGGGCTGAAAACCGATACGTTTGTGCCAGTGGCCGAGGCACTTGACCGAGCCGCCAAGGAAGTGGGCGTCAATTTTATCGGGGGGTTCTCAGCCCTTGTGCAGAAAGGCTTTACGAACGGCGATCGCGTACTGATCAACAGCATCCCTGAAGCACTGGCCGTCACGGACCGGGTCTGCTCCTCGGTGAACGTCGGCTCCTCGCGCAGCGGGATCAATATGGATGCCGTCAAACAGATGGGCGATATCATTATCCGTACGGCCGAGCGGACGGCGGATCGGGGTTCGATCGGCTGCGCCAAGCTGGTTGTATTCTGCAACGCGGTGGAGGACAACCCGTTTATGGCCGGGGCGTTCCACGGGGTTGGGGAGCAGGAATGCGTCATCAACGTGGGCGTCAGCGGTCCTGGCGTGGTGAAGCGTGCGCTGGAGGAAGTGAAGGGCAAGGATTTCGAGACATTATGCGAAACCATCAAGCGGACGGCGTTTAAAGTGACCCGGGTAGGTCAGTTGGTGGCGCAAGAAGCCTCGAAACGGCTGGGTGTGCCGTTTGGCATTATCGACTTGTCGCTTGCCCCAACACCGGAGATTGGCGATTCGATCGCGGAGATCTTCCAGGTGATGGGCTTAGAGGAAGCGGGTGCACCGGGAACCACGGCCGCTCTGGCGATCTTGAACGACAACGTGAAAAAAGGCGGCGTCATGGCCTCCTCCTACGTCGGCGGCCTGAGCGGCGCCTTCATCCCGGTCAGCGAAGACCACGGGATGATCGAAGCGGTGCAGCGCGGCGCGCTGACGCTCGAGAAGCTGGAAGCGATGACGTGCGTCTGCTCCGTCGGGCTCGACATGATTGCGATTCCCGGCAGCACCCGTGCCGCGACAATATCCGGCATCATCGCCGACGAAGCGGCGATCGGCATGGTCAACAACAAGACGACCGCCGTCCGGATTATCCCGGTCATCGGTAAGGACGTCGGCGAAATCGTGGAATTCGGCGGCCTGTTGGGCTACGCGCCGATTATGCCGGTCAACGCCTTTAACTGCGCGCCGTTCATCGAGCGGGGCGGACGGATTCCGGCGCCGATTCATAGCTTTAAGAACTAGGCGGCGGGGGACGCAGCCATGTATAAAACGATAGGATTGCTGGCGCATGTCGACGCCGGCAAAACGACCTTTGCCGAGGCTTTGCTGTACCATACGCAAACGATCCGCAATCGAGGCAGGGTCGACCACCGCGACGCTTTTCTCGACAGTCACGAAATTGAGAAAGCGCGTGGGATCACCGTTTTCGCTGATCAGGCCGAAATGAAATACGGCGAATCGACGTATTTTCTGTTGGACACGCCCGGTCACGTCGATTTCTCCGCAGAGATGGAAAGAGCGCTGCAGGTGCTCGATTACGCGATCATCATCGTCAGCGCGGTGGAAGGTGTCGAAGGACATACGGAGACGGTATGGGAGTTGCTTCGAACCTACGGGATTCCGACGTTTTTCTTTATCAACAAAATCGATCGCACCGGCGCTGATCCGGATCAAGTCTTGCAGGACATCAACCGCGAGTTGAGTGGTGATGTGCTGGACGTATCCAGTTGGGCAGAAAGCGGGCGTATGGACGATACGCAAAAGGCTTGGCTAGCTGAGCGGGAAGAAGCACTGCTGGAGGCGTTTTTGGAAGGCTCTGGTACCGCGGAGACGTGGAACGTGCACCTGGCTCGGCTCTTTCAGAGCGGGCAAGTCTATCCTTGCTTGCGAGGTTCGGCGCTGCTTGATATCGGGATCGACGCTTTTCTCGGCGCGTTGGAACGGTTAACCCGAACCGCGTATGATCCGCAGCTTCCGTTTGCTGGTCGAGTCTACAAAATACGGCATGATGAGCAAGGAACTCGAATTACGTTTCTCAAAGCTCTGCAAGGAACATTGAAGGTCCGTGATGAACTTGCTCTTGGTCTAGAAGGAGACCGGCGAACGGAAAAAATCACCGGCATCCGCAAATACAACGGGCAGCGCTTCGTTCAGGCGGATTCCGTAACTGCCGGTGAATTGTTCGCGGTAACAGGTTTAACCGAAGCTCATTCCGGTGAAGCCGTAGGGGTTTTGCATGATCCGATCCGACGTGAACTTGTGCCTACGCTACAATCCAAGGTGCTTTTTGAACCGCCTTTGCACTTAAAGGAAGTTCTTCGCGTTTTCCATCTGTTGGATGCAGAGGATCCTACCTTGGGGACCCGATGGGATGAAGCGTTGCAGGAGTTACATATCCATGTCATGGGTAAGATTCAGCTAGAAATTTTGGAGCAGGTGCTGCTGGAGCGTTTTCGGATGAAAATCGCGTTTGGGCCGCCGGAGATTTTGTACAAGGAAACGATAACCGCTCCGGTTGTGGGCTGCGGACATTTCGAACCTTTAGGGCATTATGCGGAGGTTCATTTGCGGCTGGAACCTGGAGAACGGGGCAGTGGCGTCACCTTCGTGAACGCCTGTCACGCTGACGATTTATCCTTAGGCTATCAGAACTTGATCGGACAGCATGTACTGGAACGGGAGCATCACGGCTTGTTGACCGGTTCTCCTCTGACGGACGTCCGAGTAACGCTGCTGACCGGACGGTCGCATAATAAACATACCAGCGGCGGGGATTTCCGCGAAGCCACCTACCGCGCGCTGCGGCAAGCGCTGGAACAGGCGGAGAACGTGCTTCTGGAACCGGTATATCAGTTTAAAATCAAGGTAGGATTGGATCAACTCGGCAAGGTATTGACCGACATCCAGCAGGCTCACGGCCGATTCGACCCGCCAGAGACGGGTGCCGAGACGGCGATCATTACTGGCGTTGTTCCGGTAGCCACTTTTATGGATTATGGGGTAGAGCTTGCATCCATGTCGCACGGGAAAGGATCCATCATGCTGAAATCTGGCGGATATGAGCCATGTCATCAGACGGATAAAGTGATCGCCCGAAAGAATTACAACAAGGACGCTGATCCGGCGTACACCTCGTCTTCGATTTTTTGCGCGAAAGGACAAGCTTATTCCGTTTCCTGGGAAGAGGCTCCGAATAAAATGCATGCCTCAGTGGAACGTTAAAATGCATCAGCCCCCGAAGCAAAATGTTGACAATCCACCGCCACGTGCATATAATAACCAATAATTCCATATGCCAAATGTGTTGATTAGAAATAGTAAAGATGACTTGACCTTTCAGAGAGCCGTTGGTTGGTGCGAAGCGGCAGTGTACGTCATGTTGAACTCGTCTATGAACAGCTGCCTGAAATGTAGGGCTAGCCGGGATTCCGCCGTTACAAGGATAGATGGTGTTCGCCATCGAAGGAGATCATTTCATCACATGAAATGAATTAGAGTGGTACCGCGAGTTAAACCTCGTCTCTATAGCAGAGACGGGGTTTTTGTGTTGATTAAATTCCGGGTTTAATCAACCTCGCTTGACATAGATGCAAAGAAAGGTGACTTTAAACCACAATCACAAATCAAGGAGGAACGCACAGATGGACCGTTACCGCAACATTATCGTATTGGATACAACGTTACGCGATGGGGAGCAAGTTCCCGGCGCCAAATTGAATGTACGGCAAAAGCTGGAGTTTGCCCAGCAACTGAAGCGCCTCCGTGTAGATATTATCGAAGCGGGCTTTCCTGCCTCTTCGCAAGGAGACTTTGAGTCGGTGCAGCAAATCGCCCGAGGTGTAGGGGATAGCGTGGGAATTACGGCTTTGGCTCGAGCCGTGAAAGCCGACATCGACGCGGTATACGAGAGCATCCGTGAGGCGCAGCACCCGTTGATCCATATCGTTCTCGGCGCTTCCAACGTACATGTGGAGAAGAAATTCAACCGCTCGCAGGATGCCGTTCTGCAGATGGGCGTCGATGCCGTGAAATATGCCAAGACGCTGCTGCCCGATGTTCAATACTCCACGGAAGACGCATCTCGTGCGGACTTCGAATACTTATGGAAGACGATTGAGGCTGTCGTCAAGGCCGGAGCGACGATGATTAACGTCCCCGACACCGTTGGCTATGCGGAGCCGGAGGAATTCGGCCACCTTATCCGACGCATCCATGAGCGGTTGAAGAACTTAGACGAGCGGGTCATTCTTAGCGTGCATTGCCACAACGATCTGGGCTTGGCTACTGCGAATACGTTAAGCGCCATCAAGAATGGAGCAGAGAAAATCGAGTGTACCATCAATGGACTTGGCGAACGGGCCGGCAATGCTTCGCTTGAGGAGGCAGTGATGGCGTTAAAGGTACGCGAGGCGCTGTACGGCTGCCGCACGAATATCGATGCGAAGGAGCTGACTCGCACGTCGCGGCTGCTCACCCATTTGACGGGACTTGACGTGCAAGTAAACAAAGCGATTACCGGTGACAACGCATTTGCCCATTCCTCCGGCATCCATCAAGACGGTTTGCTGAAGGATAAACAGGTATACGAAATCATGTCCCCCGAGGATGTGGGGGCTGAAAGCATGGAGTTAATTCTGACGGCCCGCTCCGGTCGCCATGCCGTCAAGCATGCGGTGGAGAAGCTGGGCTTCGATTCCTCCGATGCCGTGGGGTTCGAACGGCTGTTCCAGCAATTCTTGACATTGGCTGATGCGAAAAAAGAAGTCTACGACCACGATCTCTACTATCTGCTGAGCGAACAGCAAGTGCAGAACGAATCCAGCCATTCGCTGTTCGAACTGGTTTCATTCCAGGTCATTACCAATGAGATATGCCCGACCGCCACCGCCGTCTTGAAGATCAACGGGCAAGAACGAAAGGGCAGCGCCATCGGAGACGGTCCGATCGATGCGTTATACAGCGTGATCAAGTCGTTAACCGGCATCGACGCCAAGTTGACTTCCTATAAGATTAACAGCATCTCTCACGGCAAAGAAGCCATCGGCCGTGTGAATATTCAGCTTGAAGCGGGAGGAAGAACCTACACGGGACGTGCCATGGATACCGATATCATCAAAGCGAGCGGTCAGGCGTTCCTGGCAGGGATCAACGCGATGATCTTGGCTGGCACCCATGATAATGACATAACAGATATTATGTAAACTATAGAGGTTCGGAAATTAAAAAGGCAGGCGGGATGATCGAAATCATCTCTCCTGCCTGTCCATTATTGCTCATTAAGCTGAGATAAAGCAACTTCTTTCTCATTCTCCGGTTGTCCGAGCGGAAAGATCCGCGCGGTTTCGTTCTTCTCGTCGACATGTTGAATGTAAATCGGTACACCGTCACAAGTCACGTCTACCATGGAAGGAGAAGCGACGATCTCTTTGGCCCGTTGGCTGTTCATAGTTAACCTCCTGAATTCATTCGATGTCATCCTGCTGATCATAAAGTACCCGGGCTCCACGGTTCTTATTCTTTAGACGGCTCAAACGCAAGGAAATGTAAATTTTAATCGCTTTTTGTGTTGGAGCGATTTACATTCAAATCTCTACTACTTATATTTAATAGAGTAGTATATCAAAATGTGGTAGAGGAGGAATGGATTGATGATTTGGGGAAATAAAGCTTTCGGTAAACTGCTGGTCATGAGTACCCTTGTTGCCGGACTTGCTTCCGGAGCCGTTCAATTCCCTGTGAACGCTGCTGATGCTGTGGGTTCGGGGGCGAAGGATTATCCGTTGCGCGTCTTACATACGAATGACACGCATGCGCACCTGGATAATATCGCCCGCAGGGTGACGGCTGTAAACGCAGCCAGGAACGATCACACCTTGCTACTTGATGCGGGGGATGTTTTTTCCGGTACGTTGTATTTCAATCAGTTCAGCGGTTTAGCCGATTTATTCTTCATGAACGAGATGAAGTATGATGCCATGACGTTTGGCAACCATGAATTCGATAAAGGTCCTGGCACCTTGGCCGAGTTCATCAAGCAAGCTAAATTCCCGTTCGTCAGCGCCAACCTGGACTTTAGCGCGGATGCTAACCTCAAAGGATTGAGTCATACCGGGGTAGGGAAACTCGGAGAGCAAGGACAGATCTACCCGGCTGTGATTAAAGAAATCGCCGGCGAGAAAGTAGGGATCATCGGCTTAACCACACCTGAGACCTCCGTGTTGTCTTCTCCGGGTCCTGGCATTAAGTTCGCCGACGAAGTCCAAAGCGCACAGAAGCAAGTCGATGCCTTGGAAGCGGAAGGCGTCAACAAGATCATTGTGTTGTCTCATCTCGGTTATACCGTTGACCAGGATCTGGCCGAGGCCGTCGACGGTATCGATATCATTGTAGGCGGACACTCTCATACCAAACTGACGGCGCCAGAGGTGCACCATGCGGACCAAGAGCCGACGCTGATAGTGCAAACGGGCGAATATAATCAAAATTTAGGCCAGTTGGATGCCACCTTTGATGCAACCGGGAAGTTGACCGCTTGGAAAGGCGAGTTGATCGCGCTGGACGCGAAAGACGATGCAGGTAATTTCTTGATCAAAGGCGATGTCGCCGCGGAAGCTAAGCTAAAAGAATATGCCGCTCCCCTGGAAGAACTGAAGAAGACCGTCATTGGAGAATCAGACGTGAACCTGGACGGCGAGCGCGGCAGCGTTCGCAAACAAGAAACCAATCTGGGGAACCTGATCGCCGATGGCATGCGTTCGAAGGTCATGAGCATCGTGAAGGAAACCGGAGTTAAAGGTTACGTTACGATTCAAAATGGCGGCGGTATCCGCGCCTCATTGAAGTCCGGAGATATCACTTTGGGCGATTTGCTGACAACGATGCCGTTTGGCAACAATTTGACGGCACTGAAGATGACCGGGGCAGAAATTCGCGCTGCGCTGGAAAACGGCGTCAGCGGCGTCGAAAATGGCGAAGGACGTTTCCCGCAAGTTTCGGGCCTGCGCTTCTATTACGATTCGACAAAACCAGGCGAGGTGATCGACGACGTTACCGGCAAGAAAACGCAAACCGGTCAACGCATCGTTCAAGTTCAAATCCAGAATGAAGATGGCACTTATACCGATATCGATCCTAAAGCGTATTACATTGTGGCAACGAATTCGTTTATGGCGGGGGGCGGAGATTTCTACGCTTCCATGAAGCAAGCGAAAGACGACGGTCGATTCTACGAACTGAATCTGGTGGACTATGAAGTGTTCCGTGAACACCTCGATAAAGTAGGTACCGTGAAGGCCACCCTTCAAGGTCGGATTACGGACCTGAAAGGAGCCGCGCTTCCGGCGGAAGTCGGTGGAGCAACACCGGTGGACCAAGGATCGACTCCGGAGAAGGGGGCGTCCGGATTCAAGGATATTTCCTCTGACCTTCATGCTGCATTGATCGAAGAAGCGGCTGCAGCTGGAATCGTCCAGGGGTATGGCGACGGAACGTTCCGTCCCGCTGCCGAAGTGACTCGCGCTGAATTTGTGGTCATGGTTAGCCGGGCCTTCAAGGTGCCTGCAGCTTCTACAGCAACCGGTTTTACCGATGAAGCCGATGTTCCAACTTGGGCTTTACCGGCAGTAAAAGCACTGAAGGGAGCAGGGGCTCTAGAGGGGCTCGGCGGTAAAACGTTCCTCCCGAAAAGTTCGCTAACGGTTAGAGAGGCTGCCACGGTCATCGCTAAAGCGTCGGGCAATGAAGTCAACCTGGCGGACTTATCCGGCGATTCCAAAGTTACGCGCAGCGATCTGGTATTGCTGATAACGACCGCTCAAAAATAAGTTGAATAACACACCGCTTCGTCTATTTCTTAGAGGGGCGGTGTGTTTTCGATTTTCGGGAAACGACATGAACCCGATGGAGAATAGCCAGTGCCTTCTTGTATGGGTCAAGAGGGTCAGTTACTTTGACTTGGATCCGTTAGATCCCTGATCGTATTCATTTGACAATTCTTCTAGGGACTTGATGGGACCATGCGGATGTTGAGCTTGTTTTCGGCTCTTCATTGCATTTTCTTTGCTTTTTGTGGATCGGGTCATTGTGGGATTACTCACTCCTTTCGTCAAAGATGGGAAGCATTTGCCCTCCATTTCGATAGGTTGTTTCGTGCGAGGGGCAAATATACAAAGTTGGATGATCAATGGCATGCTAGTTCGAATAAGGTAATGGGGAAGTGAAGTTGCGCATATGGACTAAGAATAGGAAGGAGTGATCACCTGTGCTGCAAAAGTATACTATACTAATGAAATTCGCGTTGTTCGTCATTATTCTGTCGCTCACGGCATGTTCGGGAGGGGCAACTGAACCTTCTGCTAACTCTGATCATTCACCTCCAGTGAAAGAAGAGGTCCCGGCTCCTACACCGGGGAACGAAACGGATAACCATCCTGAGGAACCTCATTTGACACGCCCCGAGGTCGAAAGTTTCGAATTGTTGACAGGGGAGGGAAATCAGACGCTGGAGGCGAAATTGCACCAAGGCGAAGGTTTTAGCTTATATGTATTTGATAAATTCGCCTTTGACGCTGACGAAGGACGTCTGTACCTAAATAGCAATCCCAAATACGAGGTGAAAATCGAACCCCTATCCGCCAATTATGATCTAGAGCAGCTTCGAGCTGAGGGGAGAAAGGAATTGGAGGCACTCGGGAAGGTATCCGATTTTAGCGGCGAACTGGTCGAACATCCTTTGGGTTCAGCCGAAATTTATCTTCAAGCCTCAGGCGCAGACGGCATTAGCGATTATATCGTGTGGAAATCAGAAACCGATGACGGTTTTCTGTTCCGCCTTCACAATCCAAAAGGCGAAGAGGCATCAGATTTTGCCGGGCCGGTTCTAGTGTCGTTATCTACGGTTCAAAGCGATTCGTAAATCATTCGTACTTCGCTACAGGATTGGCGAATAGTACAAACAGAAACGGGAGAAACCATTGGATGGCTTCTCCCGTTTCTGTTACTCTGTTCTCCATTTTATTGACAACCGTGAGATCCGAGGAATATAATACATATGAACAAGTGCTCATATATTGTTTTGGATGAAGGGATGGGACTAGAATATGGAAACCGGTAGTCCTGCGGTTAAGCGAAAATTGGTGCTAGAAGGCCTGGATTGTGCGAATTGTGCGATGAAAATCGAGAACGGCGTCCAGAAGATTGACGGGGTTTCGGCTTGTTCGGTGAATTTTTCAAACCAAACGTTGACCCTGGAGATGTCGTCGGACCGTACGGATGACATTCTCGAGCAGACGAAGATGAAAATTCGTACTCTCGAACCAGGAATAAAAGTGTTGGATTACGGAGCAGCCTCCAAACCTAATCACGCTCATCATCAGGATCACAGCCATGATCACAGTACCGAAGCGGCGGAAGACGGACATGGACATCCCCATGACCATGCTGCGCTGAGTATCAAAGTCATGGTTGCCCGACTGATTACGGGTCTTGCCATTGGCGCGGCGGCGTTCGCCTTATCTCTGAGCGAGGAGCTTGAATTGATCCTGTTTCTGGCCGCCTATCTGATCATGGGCGGGGATATCGTTTTCAAGGCGCTGAAGAATATCGTAAGAGGTCAAGTGTTCGACGAATACTTCCTTATGTCGATTGCGACGGTTGGCGCTTTTATGATCGGAGAGTACCCCGAGGGCGTAGCTGTCATGCTTTTTTACCAGGTTGGTGAACTGTTCCAAAGCATTGCCGTTAACCGGTCGCGGAAATCGATCGGTGCGTTGATGGACATTAGACCGGTTTTTGCCAACTTGAAGTCGGGTGACGAGATTCGACGGGTGAGTCCGGAGGAAGTGCGGATCGGCGACTTCATCGTCGTGCGGCCCGGTGAAAAGGTGCCTCTAGACGGTAAAGTCATTGAGGGGCTTTCGGCCATGGATACTTCAGCGTTAACCGGTGAGTCCTTACCGCGCGAGGTAGCAGCCGGCGATGACGTGCTGAGCGGATTTATGAATAAGAACGGAGTTCTGACGATTGAAGTCACGAAGGAATTTGGGGAGTCGACAGTTGCCAAAATCCTCGATCTTGTAGAGAACGCAAGCAGCAAAAAAGCCCCGACGGAAAACTTCATTACAAAGTTTGCACGTTATTATACCCCGTTTGTCGTCATTGTTGCCGTATTGCTGGCCATTCTGCCGCCGCTGCTCTTCAGCGGCGAAACCTTTGCGGATTGGGTGTACCGGGCACTGGTGTTCCTGGTCATTTCCTGTCCTTGCGCCTTGGTGGTTTCCATCCCGCTGGGCTTCTTCGGGGGCATCGGCGCTTCCTCCAAAAACGGCGTGCTGGTCAAAGGCAGCAATTACCTGGAAGCGTTAAATGATGTTAAATACGTCGTATTTGATAAAACGGGAACACTGACCAAAGGCGCATTTAAAGTGAACGGGATCTATCCGCAGAACGGATGGACCGAGCAAGAGCTCTTGCGCCATGCTGCTTTTGCCGAAATGCACTCTACCCACCCGATTGCCCAGTCCATCAGGGAAGCTTACGTACAGGAATTGAATGAAGAACGGGTTACGAGTTATAACGAAATATCAGGACACGGCATCCAAGTTAGGTTCGATGGCAGGGAGGTACTGGCCGGGAACGCGAAGCTTATGAATCAGGAAAATATTAAGTTCACCGCACCTTCCGAGCTGGGAACCATCGTGCATGTGGCGATCGACAAACAATATGCCGGTTACCTGGTGATTGCCGACGAGGTGAAAGCGGACTCGGCGCAAGCGATTCGTTTACTGAAAAATCTCGGCATAAAGAAGATCGTCATGCTGACGGGCGATATCAAGGCAGTGGGCGAGGCAGTCGGTAAAAAGTTGGGCGTGGACGAGGTCCGGTCCGAACTGCTGCCGCAGCATAAGGTCGAAGAACTGGAGAAGATCGACCGTCAAAAGTCGAGCAAAGAGAAAATCGCATTCGTCGGCGACGGGATCAACGACACCCCGGTGTTAGCCAGAGCCGATGTTGGCGTGGCCATGGGCGGTCTCGGGTCCGATGCAGCCATTGAAGCCGCGGATATCGTCATCATGACCGACGAACCTTCCAAGCTGGCTTCCGCGATCAAGATTGCAAAGAGGACCCGGCGGATTGTATGGCAGAACATCATTTTTGCCATGCTGGTTAAAGCGGTTTTCCTGCTTCTGGGCGCGTTTGGAGTTGCCACGATGTGGGAAGCGGTATTCTCGGATGTGGGCGTGACGCTGCTCGCTGTATTGAACGCGATGCGCGTATTGAAGATCAAACCGAATTGAATGGAAATGAACACAAGGACTGTCCCACACGGGGCAGTCCTTGTTATTTGCCGCACACTTTATCCATGGTTCGTGTGCTGGAGGGTTTGTAGAAAAATCTGCTCGATATGCCCGTCGTCGAGTGAATAATAGACGGTTTTCCCAACCTTACGCCGTTTAACGATTCGGAGATTACGCAAATATCGCAGTTGGTGAGAAACGGCGGACTGACCCATTCTGAGGAGTACGGTCAGGTCGTGTACGCAGAGCTCATGTTTTAACAGGGCGCTGATGATTTTGACACGCGTCGGATCACTGAAGGCCTTAAACCAGTCCGCAAATTGAACGGCTGCTTGGTCATCGATCAGCTCTTCCTTGATTACGTCCAAATCCGCAGTTGTGCCCACGCAGTTCGTTTCGCATTCTTCCACGGTATTTATAGGCTGTGTCATTCATGATCACCTTTCTATTAGGCGTTTGCATCATTTTATCAAAAAGGATGGGCTAAACGAAATTATTACAATTAAGCGGCTATTGTCATCACAATAACATATAAGGATATAACGAACAAGACAGCAAATCGGGATGCCACATGTGTGACATTCCGGAACTGATCTGAATGGAAATCAATTCAATTGATCTGATATTGACAAGGGACTCCCAAGTCTTTATTATACCTATAGGGGTATAGGTAAGAGACAAATGTCATTGCAGGTAATGAATCTTCTTCTGAAAAATCACCCCCATGATAACGTGATTGAGGTAGGCCATTTTTGAGGGAGGTTATTTACAAATGCCAGAGATTAAGGCCAATCTAACCCTAGATTGTAAAGGACTCGCCTGTCCTATGCCGATCGTAAAAACAAAAAAGGCCATCGATCAGCTTGAATCCGGCCAAGTCATTGAAGTTCAAGCCACGGATAAAGGCTCGCTTGCCGACATTCAAGGTTGGGCTAAAAATACAGGACATCATTACCTAGGTACTGTTGAAGATGGGGAGGTGCTAAGGCATTACATTCGCAAATCCAGACCAGATGAAGTGAAGGAAGAGAAAAAGCACCTTGATATCGTGTCGAATGAAGAACTCCAAAAGAAGTTAGCTACCGAAGAAAAGGTGCTCGTGATCGATGTACGCGAACCGGCCGAATATGCTTTTCATCGTATCGCTGGTGCCGTATCGATTCCACTAGGAGAGCTTGAACATCGCATGAGCGAGTTGAATCCAGAGGAAGAAATCTATGTGGTTTGCCGTACTGGTAGCCGAAGCGATTTGGCATGTCAGTTACTCACCGAGAAAGGTTTCAACCAGGTAAGGAATGTTGAGCCCGGTATGTCTGATTGGACCGGACCAACGGAAACTAACGAATCCCACGAACAAAACTAAAATTTTGGAGGTTATTTACATGAGTACAAAAGTAGCAATTATCGCAAGCAATGGTGGTTTGTTTGATGCGTATAAAGTTTTTAATATCGCAACAGCTTCTGCGGCAACGGATGCCGAAGTGGCGATTTTCTTCACATTTGAAGGCTTGAATTTAATCCATAAACAGGCACATCATCAACTGCCGTTACCTGCAGGAGCCGAACATTTGGCGGAAGGCTTTAAGAATGCGAACATTCCGACCATTCCTCAGCTGGTGGAAATGGCACAGGAGATGGGCGTGAAGATCATAGCTTGTCAAATGACGATGGATGTCATGAATCTGAAGAAAGAGGATTTTATTGAAGGGATTGAAGTTGGCGGTGCCGTCACGTTCCTGGATTTCGCTAAGGATGCCAATGTCAGTCTGACTTTCTAACCTAAGGAGGAACCAAGTTGAATACAACTGCAAACCCATTAACTCTGATGACAGCCAAGGAATTGACACGGATCGTTCTGGCGAAGGAAGAGCTCTTTATTCTGGATGTACGCAATGAGAATGACTTTAACGACTGGAAGATTGAAGGCGACAGTATCGATATCATCAACATTCCCTATTTTGATCTTCTAGATGGTGTGGATGAGGCTCTTGATCAAATTCCTGATGGCAAAAAACTGCTGGTAGTTTGTGCGAAAGAAGGTTCATCCAAGTTTGTAGCAGAACAGATTGTAGAGGCCGGGCGCTCTAACGTGCATTATCTGGAAGGCGGAATGAAAACCTGGAGTGAATATCTGGAACCGGTGAAGATCGGGGATTTGAAGGACGGAGGTTCTTTGATTCAATTTGTCCGGATCGGTAAGGGATGTCTGTCTTATATGGTTATCTCCAAAGGGGAAGCCGCCGTTATTGATACGCTTCGTATGACCGATGTATTTGAACAGTTCGCCAAGAAGCAGGGGGCTCAAATCAAACATACGCTTGACACCCATTTGCACGCCGACCACATTTCAGGCGGTCGTAAGTTGGCGGAACAAACCGGCGCGACTTATTGGCTCCCACCTAAAGATGCGACGGAGGTCACCTTTAATTATGAGGAACTGGAAGAAGGCCGTCACATTACGATAGGTTCTACGACAATCCGGATTCAACCGGTGTACTCGCCTGGACATACCATTGGAAGCACTTCGTTTATTATTGATGACCAATATTTGCTTACAGGGGATATCTTGTTCATCGAATCAATCGGACGCCCTGATCTGGCAGGAAAGGCGGAGGATTGGGTTGGCGACTTACGCAATACGCTTTATAGCCGTTATAAAGAGCTTTCGCAGGATTTGATCGTTTTGCCCGCACACTTCGGTAAAGTCACCGAGTTGGGCGAAGGTGGACGGGTTATGACCAAACTGGCGGAATTGTACCGCAAAAACCCCGGGTTGAACATTCAACAAGAGGACGATTTCCGGTGTACAGTCACCGAGAACCTACCGCCGCAACCCCATGCTTATCAGGAAATCCGCCAAACCAACATGGGGAAAATGACACCTAGTGAGGACGAGCAACGCGAAATGGAAATTGGACCGAATCGCTGCGCCGTGCATGACAAATAAGAGGAGGCTATCATTCATTATGTTAATAGATATTTTAGTTGATACAAAAGGGATGGCTTGCCCCATGCCGATTGTAAAAGCGAAGAAAGCATTAGACGGGCTGCAGTCCGGTCAAGTCATGGAGGTCCAGTCGACGGACAAAGGTTCCGTCAATGACTTCCAAGCTTGGGTCAAGCAAACGAAACATGAACTTCTAATGCATGAAGAAGAAAATGGGGTTTATAAGTTTTTTGTAAAAAAGGTGTAGGAATTAAACAGAAAGGAGGAGGAGGATGGACCCCTTGCTCATGATCATCATGGTCCTGCTTGGCCTCGTTGGTTCATTTTTTTCAGGACTGCTCGGAATTGGAGGAGCCATCATTAATTACCCCTTACTGCTATATGTACCCTCCATGCTTGGGGTTGCCCAATTTAGTGCACATGAGGTCGCATCCATTAGCATGTTCCAAGTTTTCTTCGCATCGCTTGCCGGCGTGCTGGCTTACCGGAAGAAGAGTAAGACGGGCCCCTCCTTCGTTCATCGAAGACTCGTTCTTTATATGGGAATCAGTATTTTGGCAGGCAGTTTAATTGGCGGTTTTACCTCAGGACACCTGGATGGAAACATCATCAATCTGATTTATGGGGTATTAGCCGTGATCGCGGTAATTCTGATGCTCATTCCAGGTAGAGGAACGGAAGAAATGAGAGATGAGCTTCAATTTAATCTCTTTATCGCGATGATATCTGCCTTTTTAGTCGGTATTATATCCGGAATTGTTGGTGCAGGAGGCGCTTTTATTCTGATACCGATCATGTTAACCGTTCTTCGCATTCCAACTCGTACAACGATTGCTTCATCACTTGCGATTGTATTTATCTCGGCAATAGGCGGAGTCATCGGTAAAATCACGGGGGGCGCCATCCCCGTATGGCCAACCCTGTTTACAGTCATTGGCAGCTTGATTGGCGCCCCCTTGGGGTCTAGGGTCAGTACTAAAATGAACGTGAAGCTCCTCAGATATGGCTTAGTAGTACTTATTGGTATAACAGCCATTAAGGTCTGGTCGACGATTCTATAGCTCGAAAGAATTCACTTCATCCCATGTGTACTTTTCTATCCCGTGCTCTATACTATACCTATACAGGTATTGTTTGAATGAGGAGATGGAGATCATGGAATATAAATATCCAGAAGACATCAAAACACGTTTACGGCGAATTGAAGGACAAGTTCGAGGTGTGCTGAGGTTAATGGATGAAGGCAAACCTTGCAAGGAGGTAGTTGCTCAACTTTCTGCAATTCGGAACGCCTCTGACCGAGCCCTGGCTCAAATTGTAGCGGACAATCTCCAACAGTGTATTCTTGCCGATCAGGCCAATGGCAGCCATGACCCTAGTAAAATGGTTAAAGAGGCCGTAGAGCTGCTTGTTAAAAGCAGATAGTAGATAAATTGAAACAGAAGAAGATATCAGGAGGCTGGAATATAAA
Organism: Paenibacillus timonensis; assembly: GCF_009725205.1. Lineage (GTDB taxonomy): Bacteria > Bacillota > Bacilli > Paenibacillales > Paenibacillaceae > Fontibacillus > Fontibacillus rhizolycopersici. Next base: position 135,150 of record NZ_WNZY01000005.1, read on the forward strand.
ATGGCATTTAAAGCAACAACTCCAAACGAAGTGGCAGAGCGTCTTAACAAAGGGGAAACCTTGTCTTTACTCGATGTCCGTGAACAGGACGAATGGATGGAAGGTCATGTAGCCGGAGCTAAACACATTCCTCTGGGTGAACTGGATTTAAGACTCAACGAACTCGACCCGAACCATGAAATGATCGTCATTTGCCGCAGCGGAAATCGCAGCAGAATGGCGTGTGAGTTTCTAAGTGAAAGAGGATTTCATGTTGTTAACATGACGGGTGGGTTAAACGCGTGGACCAGCAATCTGGTTCGAGATTAATGGCAGGCAGGTGAAGAACAAGTGAATTATCTATTTTATGCAATCCTATTCCTATTCGTTCTCTGGATGCTCTATAGACAGTTTGCCCCCGTAAAGGGATTGCGAACTTTATCTGCCGAGCAGTTCCAAAGCGAATCCAAAGGCAAGAAAGTGATAGACGTTCGGGAGATTCATGAATATAAGCGCGGGCATATTAAAGGAGCAATCAATATTCCTTTAAGTCAGCTCCAGCAGCGAATGGGTGAGATTACTAAAGATCAAGCGGTTTATGTTTATTGTCAGAGCGGAATGCGGAGCAAACAAGCCGCCAAGTTGCTCGGACGTCATGGAATCAAGGAAGTCGCGGATCTTCGCGGCGGAATCATGTCATGGAGCGGACCCACCCAAAAATAATGATTCAACAGAGTAGTTAGTCAGCCAGAACTAAGGTAGATAAGAGAGAACGAAAGGGAGTCCTTTCGTTCTGTTTTTTTATCATTTCTTAACCTAGGAACGAGAAAATGACCATGAAAGCGAGGAGGGGACACTTTGTATACGATTCAGGTCGGTTCATTCGTATTGAATGGGCAAATATTGTTGCTTTTCGCGTTCGGTGCGGCAGGATGGACTGCTCTCTGGAGTTATGAGCGAAGAATGAAATGGGATCATGAGCTGGCGGACGTTTCAATTCAAGCGTTCCTGATCTGGTTGTTGGTTTGGAAAGGAAGTCTTTTGTTATGGGAGCCCGCGTCGGTGATTCGGCAGCCCTTATCGATCGTTTATTTTGATGGTGGAGTCAAGGGACGGTGGGCTGCCTCTTTATCCGTTACAGGCTATCTTCTTTACCACCTAATCAAAAGGAAAATATCTTTTCTTAAGGTTGCTGAAGCAGCAACGATTTATCTGTTGGCCGGGTTAACGGTTTACGATCTTGGATTGGCATGGTTTATACCGGAGCAAAAACTGATATTTCTGGCCACTTCCACCTTGTCCCTCTTGATTGTGCTCTCCTTCCAATTCACTAAAGGACAGATCCTTTGGACGAGATTCGTAGAGAGAGGGTTATGGCTATGTATCGGTTTCATAGCGATTGGATTTCTGAATTCCAACAGAGTAACCGTTTTTCTGTCCTTCAACTTCCTCCAAATCGTTGGGATTGCGGCTGCAGGAGGGCTATATTTTATTTTATCGGTAATGAAAAGGAGGGCCCCCTAGGTGGATCTATTGACGATGCTGATCGCTCTCGCAGCAGGCGCTCTTTCCTTTCTCTCGCCCTGCGTGTTTCCACTCATTCCAGCTTATATCTCCCATATCACCGGGTCATCGATTCAGAATAACAAAATGGAGGTGAACCGAAAACTTTTGTTGGAACGCTCCATCAGCTTCATCCTTGGCTTCAGTGTTGTCTTTATCGCGATGGGAGCGTCGGCGAGCATGGTTGGTCGAATTTTTGCAGAACAGAGGGAACTGGTACAAAAGGTGAGCGGGCTTCTCATCATCATGTTCGGGATGCAAATGATCGGGTGGTTGCAGCTTCGTTGGTTCATGTCGAATAAGTCCTGGGATACAGGGAAGATTCGAACGACGGGCGGCATCGTGCGATCTTTTCTAACGGGACTAGCCTTTGGTTCCGGCTGGACTCCCTGTGTTGGTCTCGCTTTGTCTTCCATCCTTCTGATGGCCGGTTCGTCGGAAACCCTCGGGATAGGGATATGGATGCTGGCTATTTATTCTTTAGGACTAGGTATCCCGTTCCTCATCCTCTCATGGGTGCTTACTTATTCAACCGGTATTATGAAGAAAATGAATAAGTATGTTCCTGTGCTTTCCAAAATCAACGGCTTTATCTTCCTGGGCCTTGGTCTGCTACTATTCACGGGCCAACTTCAGAAGATCAGCGCATGGCTCGCCAAATACACGCTATTCGATATTACACTATAAAGAGGGGATAAGCGGATGAAGAAAAACGGGTTGGCCATCCTTGTTCTAATTGGACTGATTGGTTATGGAGCATATGACTACGTAACTGGAGCGACGAAGGAAACAATAAGGCATCAATCGTCGGCAACGAACGAAAATCTGCCGATAGGAATTGAGAAGGGACAAAGGGCACCGAATTTCACGTTAAACGACTTAAACGGGAACCCGATTCAGTTGGCAGATTACCGCGGGAAGAAGGTCCTGATTAACTTCTGGGCTTCATGGTGTCCGCCGTGTCGTGCTGAGATGCCGCATATGCAACAGTTTTACGAAGACTACCGGAAGGACACCGTCATTTTAGGGGTTAATTTGACATCAACCGAGGATAGCCCCAAAGACGTTAGGCCGTTCATCGAGGAATTCGGTTTAACGTTCCCCATAGTTATGGATGAAGAAGGGGCCCTCATGGCGGACTATACGGTGATTGCCTATCCCACCACATTTGTCCTCGATGAACAAGGAGTAATCCGTGAAATATTCCGCGGAGCCATCAACTACGAAATCATGCAAAAGACGGTCGATGCCTTTTAGAGGAATGGGGCAATCAGGATAGGACCATCCGTTCGTAAATGACTTATATAAGTTGGCAATTGACAATGAGCTCCGACGATCTTAATATATACCTATAGGGGTATATGTTTAAAAAAGAGGAGGAGAACTATATGGCAACCATGAAAGTGACTGACGCTACGATGGAACAGGTTGTTCAGAATAACAATCTGGTTCTAGTTGATTTTTGGGCACCTTGGTGCGGACCGTGCCGAATGATTGCACCCATTTTAGAGAATTTAGCCGAGAAGGTTGGTGATCAAGCGATTATTGCGAAGCTAAACGTGGATGAGAATCCGGTTGGGGCAACGAAATACAGAATCCAAGGCATCCCAACCTTAAAGCTGTTCCATAATGGAAAAGAAGTTGAAACCTTCGTTGGGGTACAACCGCTGGAACGCTTTACGGCAGCTATTACGAAATATGCTGCGAACTAAACAAGATCAACTAAAGGCCAATCAGTTCTAAACTGATTGGCCTTTTCTTTATACATTCCACTGCATTTCCCGTCATAACCGTTCTTTTTTACCTATAAATTTGCTCATTGGGCGGGATTTAAACGTCTTACCAAGCGCAATCGAGTTAGCTTATCAGTACTTAAAATACTTCCGGGATTTAGGAAATACCATCGTTTAATCTAAGCTTCGCAAGGTTAGGATAAGACAGAATACTTAACTTCGTGAAAGAAGGGACCTTCGAAATGTTCCATTATACAGTCGAAACGATAAAAACGCCTGAACAAGCGATAGCGGAACTTACAAATCAACTGAAAGAAGAACAATTTGGCATCCTTTGGCAATTTAACATGAAGGACAAGCTTCATGAAAAGGGCGTCGAGTTGGACATCAACTATCATATCCTAGAAGTTTGTAATCCCGTAGAGGCGAAACGAGTGCTGACTGAAAATACATTAGTGGGTTATTTCCTTCCTTGTAAACTCGTTGTCTATCAGGAAAATGAAACAACCAAGATCGGGATGCCAAGACCATCGGCACTCATCGGACTTATTGAAAACAGTGAAATGATGAAGATCGCTTCAGACATTGAGAATAGACTTATTGCATGTGTGGAAAAGAGTAAGTAAACGGATCTCCACACAAAAACCACATACTTTCTACACGATTTCTATTTAAAATAGGTATCACTTAAAAACGATATTTAGAAAATAATGAGAATTCGTAGGAGGGCTTATGAAAAAATTAATTCAATTTGGAGTCGCCTTTTTAGCTTTGGCAATCGTGTTTACGGCTTGTACGAACTCTGGAAACAACAAGGCTGCCAAAGATGAGAACTCCGTCCAAACTAGTGGCATTACAACAGTTTCTGAGGGACTACCCCAAATTCCATGGATTGCTTCTAAAAATACGACTCGGATCAATACGGATGATCCCATTCAGGCTGCAGTATTGATTTCACAGACACTTTGGATGGCAACAAGCGAAGATAATCGGCCAGGAAGTGTCATTCTGACTTCCTTAGATAACTGGCAAAATGCGGTCCTTAGCGCCGATTTGATCCATCACCCTAATAATGGGCCCATCTTGTTCGTTAATCAGGACGGTATTCCGGAAGTTACCGCAAAAGAGATGAAAAGGCTAAAGCCCAAAGGCGTGGAAAGTAACAGGGGAGTTCAAGCGATCTTGGTAGGCGATCTCGATGATAAAGTTGCGAAACAGGTAAATGAGCTCGGGTTTAAAACGGATTTGGTTACTGCTGATAACCCTGCGGCTTTGGGTAAAGCCATTGATGCTTATTACGCAAAGATCGCAGGTGAAACTCCAGCCTCCGTCATTATAGGGTCCATGGATCGGCAAGAGTATACGATGCCTGCCATAAATTGGATTGCGCATATGCCAGAGCCATTGCTGTATGTCAAGAAAGATGAAGTGCCCCTGGAGACGAAAGAAGCGCTGCAGCTCCGGGAAGGGAAGGCCAATATTTATATTTTGGGACCTGAATCCGTGATTTCATCCCAAGTTGAAAATGAATTAAAACAATTCGGCGCTACCCAACGCATTTCGGGCGAAGATCCATATACAAATGCGGTTGCTTTTGCCAAGTATAAAGATCCAAAATCCGGCTTTGGATGGGGAATCACAACACCGGGACATAACTTTTCATTTGTAAACAGTGATTCACCGAATTTGGCCATAGCTGCAGCTCCATTTTCCCATTTAGGCAAACATGCTCCATTACTATGGACCAACAAAAATTCAATGCCTGAAAGTGTAATGTCCTATGTCATGTCTGTGCAACCGAAGTTCGAGAAGTCCCCGACGGAAGGTCCCTATAACCACGCATGGCTTACTGGGACGGTGTCCACGATTAGTGAAGCTGCCCAGGGGGAAATCGACTCGATGCTAGAAATCGTGGCCAAGACTTCAGGGGGAGGACATGGCAGTCACTAACCGATTTATATCTTTTTACATGGAAAAACGCGGTTCTATGAGCCGTGTTTTTCATTTTTTAAAGTCCATATATTTCGCATGCTTTCTACACGGTTTCCACACAATTGACCTATACAATTGGATGTATCAAATGAATTATTTATAAGGGAGGAATACAAATGGATTTGTCCTGGCTGCTGTTGTTGGTTTGTCCGTTAATGATGGTATTTATGATGTTTGGAATGAAGGGTCATAGTCATGGTCATGGTTCTCATTCGGAACATTCACCAAATAGCCAAGCGATGCAAGTTCAGCTTGACGAACTAAAAGTGCAAATTGAGCAAATGAAGCATGAACTTCAAAAATGAACCCGGTAAACCAATCCGGGCTTCAAACTTGATTAAGGAGGAACTAACATGAGTTGCTGCGGTAATCATAACCATGACGGAAATCATCATGCAGACGGGAAACATCATCCCATTCTTGCTATTGCTGCTCATATGCCCATTGTCGCATTTCCTGCTGATACCGATGATGAGTAAGAAACGACACTATTTTTAAGTTATACTATGATGTATGCGCTGGTCCGATTTTCTCTTGAATTTCTGCGTGGAGATTCACCGAGGTATGCCTTGGAATGGACAGCTGGACAATGGACCAGTGCAGGTATCTTCCTGATCTCTGCAACTTTAATGATTTATTTCTTCTTTAAACGAAATTATGAGACTAATGCAATCCCTATGTAAATTGAATCAACCGGTAAAGGCGGTGGCAGCATGCCCAAACTACAGGTTCTTGTTGTAGACGATGAATGGAATATGCGCAATCTCTTGCGGATCTACTTAACGCGAGAAGGGTTTGAGGTCAAAGAAGCTACCAACGGAAATGAAGCCTTGGAAATAGCGGCTAACCATCATTTCGACATTATTCTGCTGGATTTGATGCTGCCGGATATGGACGGGTGGCAAGTCTGCAAAAAAATCCGGGAGAGAGATCATGTAGCCATTTTGATGCTCACTGCGCGTTCGGAGACAAAAGACAAAGTTTATGGGTTAGGCATTGGTGCGGATGATTATTTGACGAAACCGTTTGAACCGGAGGAGTTACTTGCCCGTGTCTATTCTTTAATCCGCCGTTCGGCGATTACACAATCCATTAAGCAGCAAGAGCCTGTTATCGAGTTCCCCCATTTGAGAATATTTCCAGAGGGTAGAGAAGTACTCATACATGATCATCCTGTTGAATTCACACAGAAAGAGTTTGATTTACTCCTCTCGCTCGCGAGGAGCGTACAACGTGCGTTCAGCCGCGAAGAGTTGGTCAATCTGATCTGGGGGACCGAATACGAGGGGGAAATTCGCGTCGTAGATACGCATATCAAGAATATCCGGGAGAAGACACAAAAGGCGGGACTCGGTTACAATCCGATTCAGACCGTGTGGGGAGTAGGATATAAGTTCAACGGAGCGAGTATGTCAAATGAAAAGAAATAAAATCGGCTTCAAGCTTGGTTTCATGATTCTCGCCGCTTTTGTTGTCGTGATTCTCTCTTTAGGATTCACGATTGATCGAATGTTCACAAATTTCTATAACTCGGAAATGAGAACAGAGGTAGATGAACTCACGACTCACTTCACAGCAATGAGTCAATCGCCTGAGATGTTGTCCGAAGAGACTTTGCTCAAGTTTGCCGATTTTTCAAACGTCAGTATTCTGTTTGTTTCTGAACAAGGAGAGGTATTAGCAAATTCCGGGCCCTATGAAAAATCGGACCGAACTTTCATTAAGTCCAAGGATCTGAAACAATTATTTACCGGAAAATCCGTAAAACTTGAACATACCGATGTTAATGGAGAGCGCTATTTCGTGGCTGCCAGACCCGTTTTGGATACCACAGGCGTTAATATTAAGGCTGCGGTGTATGTCCTTTCTTCGACCCGACATATGGATGAATCCATTTCGGTCGTTCGTAGCGTATTGATCCTGTCAGGCCTGGGTGCCTTTCTGTTGGCACTTGGAATCACTTGGTTCATCGCCAAAATCCTATCCCGCCCATTGCTACAAATGCAAGTGGCCACTCGGAACATTGCCGCAGGTCATCTAGAAACGCGATTAACGATTCGACGTGATGATGAGATTGGTATATTGGCGGATTCGATCAATCATTTGGCCACCGAACTTCAGCGGTATAGAGATACGCGGCAGGAATTTTTCGCGAACATATCCCATGACCTTCGAACTCCGATCACCTACCTGGAAGGATATGCGCAAGTTCTCAAGAAGGGACTCTATGAATCTGAGGAAGAGAAGGACCAATATCTAGGTATTATTCATGAAGAGGCGGTTCGTTTGCAGCACCTTGTTGATGATCTATTTGATTTGGCTAAGATGGAAGAAGGTAAAGTCAGCTTATCCCTGGAATGGATTGACTTAACGGAAATCGCGGACAACGTTGTTCAAAAGATTATGCTTAGAGCCTGTGAAAAGAGTTTAACTCTTCGTACTAAAATTAACACTCATGTTGCTCTCATTTACGGGGATGGTCTGAGGATGGAGCAAGTTCTTCTGAACCTGTTGGAAAATGCCGTGCGTTACACGGAGAAAGGCAGTATCACTCTAGAGCTGGATCAAAACAACACCTATGTTTATTTAGCAGTAGAAGATACGGGGATTGGAATTCCCGAAGACGAGATTCCTTACATTTTTGAGCGCTTTTATCGAGTCGAGAAATCCAGATCGCGACAGCACGGGGGGACAGGACTCGGTTTGCCCATCGCTAAAAAGTTAGTGGAATTGCAAGGAGGAGAACTCCTAGTTTCGAGCAAATTGGGCCAAGGAACTAGATGTGAGCTCCGATTCGTACCAGGTTACCCGGGGGATTAATATGAAGAAGACGGATTGGTTTATCGTAATTCTGTTCGTGGCTATGGGACTGTCATGCTTACTCATATCGGCTTCCTCTTTCCGTGGTATATCCCTTGCTCAAATGGGGTTTTCAATTGGCCAGGCTTGCTTAGCCATGATGGGAGTAGCTGCGATTACAGCTATCGCCTATTGGTTGGTGCAGAGGAAGAAACCTTGAAGCTGACCCTGAGTAACAAAGGATTGATCTTTATAACTTCTTCACAATGTATAAATTAGTTCTTCATATTTCTCGTTTATATTATAGTCATAAGGAGGAGATACTAATGAAAAAACTATGGATTGGGATTGCAACGATGGCTTTGGTGATGGGAATTGGAACAGCAGCTGCATATGCGGCTACTACAGATAACGGTACCGACGATAGCGGTAATGCAAACAACCCAAGCACCTTTGAACAAATGTTGCCGTATGCGAAACAAATGCACCCGAACCTCTCTGAAGAACAAATCCGAGGGATGTATAATAGCTGCCATGGCAGCAATGGCGGCAATACCTCGACGGGCATGATGAACAACACGCAATGGAGCAACAGTATGATGAACTTCTAATACTAAAATCCAGGCAGGCCTCGCGAGTTGCGTGAGGTCTTGTCTTTTTTTTGAAAGGATTCGTATGGAACAGACCAAAATATTAATTGTCGATGATGAACTACACCTTCTTCACGTGATTAAAGCCTATCTGGAGAAACAGGATTACCTGGTTTATGAAACAGACTCAGGGCAGGGGGCGCTTCGACTTTTTGAAAATCTTCAACCTGACTTGATCATCTTGGACTTAATGCTTCCGGACCTTTCAGGTGAGGATGTCTGCAAAACGATCCGGAAGACATCGGACGTCCCCATTCTAATGTTAACTGCAAAAAGCAATGAAGACGACCTTGTCCACGGTCTATTAATCGGTGCAGATGACTACCTTGTTAAACCGTTCAGTCCGCGTGAACTCATAGCCAGGGTGATCAGCTTGTTAAGAAGATCAAAGTCGGTCAGAACTACGACTCAGGGGAAGAAGATTTCTTTTGGAGGGAACCATCTGTCTATCGATTCCGAACGTCATGAAATACTAGTTAAAGGCGAACCCGTTCAGCTTACTCCCATTGAATTTAAATTGCTTGAAACCTTAGCCAAATACCCTAAAAGAGCATTTACCCGTTTTGAACTAGTTAATCTGATTCAAGGCGATGATTTTGAAGGAATGGAACGTACGATCGATGTCCATATCAAGAATATCCGCCAAAAAATCGGAGAAGATCCGAAACATCCATCCTTCCTTGTTACAGTTTATGGAGTGGGGTATAAATTTGAGGGGGTTCCCGATGAATAGCGGGGGACTACGTAAAAAACTGTTAATTTCACATTTAGGCGTTAGTCTTGGTTCACTTCTGCTCATTATGGTCATTGTATATGTCGTCATGTCCTTCTCATTCGGAAGGTATACACAGAACCAGCAACAGACAGAGGCAGATATGATATCTTTGGAATTGGAGAGTTCCTATGATCAAAGTTTAGATGGATGGTCTAGTGATGCTTTAATGACGGTGTCTCACCAAGCTATGCTTAGGAGCTATAGCATTCGGATTTATGATGCGGATGGCCGTTTGATATGGGATACGAAATCCATGGGTAGAATGATGGAAGGTACAATGGAGACTGGAAAAGAGGGTAGTCTACAAAATAGCACCAAAGTAATTAAACGAGACATGATGAAAGATCATGTAAATATCGGGTGGATCGAAATCGAGGGACTTTCAACTCGTTTTGAAACACAGAATCGAGAGTTCTTGAACCGCTTTAACATGCTAATCTGGTTCGCATTTATTTTAGCCTTAGCCGGTGTAACGTTCTACAGCATTTATACGTCAAAAAGCCTGAGTAGACCTTTAATGCGAATCAAACAAATTGCCAATCAAATGAGGGAAGGGGATTTGTCTTCCCGCGTTGCATTGGGACATCACCAAACGGAGATCGAAGAGGTGGGGCTAGCTTTAAACCATTTAGCGGATGCACTGGAGCAAGAAGATCGGTTACGCAAAAATTTAACCGCAGATATCGCCCATGAATTACGTACACCGCTAGCCACGATCCAAAGTCATATTGAAGCTTTTCAGGACGGGGTGTGGGAAGCAACGCCCGATAAATTAGAGATATGTCATGGGCAGGTCGTCCGGTTGGTAAAACTGATTCATGATTTAGAGAACTTGTCGGCCGTCGAAAATCCGATGCTTAAACTTAAGCAAGAACCCGTTAGACTGGTTGAGGTGATTAGAGAATCCGAGAAAACGGTGAAGGCTCAGTTTAAGGAGAAGCCAATCGATCTCATCATTCAGGAAGAGACTCCACTTGTTATTATTGGTGACGCTGGACGACTGATTCAAGTTTTTGTGAACCTCTTAAATAACGCTTATAAGTACACTAGCGAAGGATCCATCCATGTACGTATATTTGAAACTGCAGATCATATAACAGTAAGCCTATCAGACACGGGAACAGGCATTGAATCCGATGAGCTGCCGCATATTTTTGAGCGGTTCTATCGTGGAGATAAATCGCGGAATCGTAAAACAGGCGGTGCGGGTATCGGATTGGCCATTGTAAAAGCCATCGTAGAAGCACACGGCGGCAGAATTGATGTTGAGAGTAAAATCAATCAAGGCACCCGGTTCACATTACATTTTCCAAATGATCAAAATGAAAGATGAGCCTTCTTATTTAGAAGAGCTCATCTTTTTTCAGACTTATGTTACATAAGCATCGATCTCACTTTCCGGATTACTGTTATCGGATCCATTGACTTCAATAAGCATTCTTAGCGGCAAACAGATGATTACTTCTTTGGGCTTAGAAATTAATCCGAAGGTAAAGCAAATCTGCTGCGGACAATCGGATTCGATGACTTCAATCCCTTTGTCATGAACCTTCAGAATATCATAGCCTGTTTCCGTTTTCACTTCGATGATTTGGGGCTCCGCGGTAAGCTTCACCGTTCTGAATACCTTATTATCTACTCGAATCGTTGCATAATCATCCTCGTTCGTTTTCGTCTCACTATCATTTGTGAGCCATCTGGCTCCCAATAATAATAGGGCTAGTGAAACAATACAACCCATCAAGATTAAATCGCCCTTTTTAAGTTTATGTTCCATTTATTCGTCATCTCCAGGTTAATTCCTCTATAGATTGTAACCGAAAAATATGTGTTTTCTTTGTAGAAAAGATGTAATGAACTCAATTGAAAAACTGAATATTAATCTGAAATTAATTCATAATATCCAATGAGTTAAAAAGGGAAGGAGGAGAGAATCAAATGTCTCATGAGCAGTTTCAACATTGCATCGATGAGTGTCTTCGCTGCATGGTGGCGTGTAATCATTGTTACACGTTGTGCCTTAATGAAGAAAATATAGGGATGATGAAAGAATGTATCCGATTGGACCGGGAATGTGCGGATATATGCGCTTTTGCTGCACAAGCGATGTCCATGAACAGTTCTTACGCGAAACAGATCTGTAAAGTCTGTGCGGAGGTTTGTGAAGCATGCGGAAACGAATGCAAAAAGCATGAACCTGAGCATTGCCAGCAATGTGCGGAAGCATGTTTTAGATGTGCCGAAGCTTGCCGTAAGATGGCTGCATAAATAAAAACCCTAAAGCCCAACAGAAACGGGTTTTAGGGTTTTCGTCTGGTTTTCAGCGTTACCATCCAAATATAGGAATGATAAAAGAAGGTATCCGACTAAAATCTATTATTACGTAAAATAATAATTTGACGAAATTATATATATGGATTATTCTAGAATCAGGAGGTGCGTCTTCGAATGGATAAAATTACGAAATCGCATTATATGAGCCGCATCGATGAGAAATTAACGGATTTACCCTGGTATGTTGCTGAATACATAGACACACGCAAACGCAAGCTCTCGCACACTACGCTATTAAATTACTGCCACGATTATATTATCTTTTTTAATTGGCTCGTGGCTGAACGTTTTGCTGCTCCCAACCGTAAAGATGTTGAATTGTCGGTTCTTGAGAAACTGACTGTTCGTGAAATCGAAAGTTTTTTGACGTTCCTGGAATATCAACTAAGCAACTCGAAGTTGACGATCAACCGGAAGCTGTCTGCGCTTAAGTCATTATTCGATTATTTGCAAAACAAAGCCGAAACCGTTGAGCTCAAGCCTTATCTCGAACGTAATGTGATGGCCAAGATAGAATTTAATGCCATGAAAGAAACCCAGGAAACGATCGCTAATCGGATTGAAGGCAAAATCCTGCGAGCGGATGATTTTGAACTGTTCCGGCAGTTTGTGGCTTACGATTTCGGGGCGCAAAACCGCGACAACAAGCGGCTATATCAGTTTCACGAATTTAATCGCGAGCGTGATACGGCGATAGTTTCATTGATTCTTGGATCCGGATTACGTTTATCGGAAGTCGCCGGCATCAACCTGGAAGATCTCGACATGAACAAAGGTTTGGTACGGGTCATCCGCAAAGGCAACAAAGAACAATACGTGTATTTTAGCGAACAAGCAAAAGCGGATTTGGATAATTATATCAAAGTTCGCGAAGCTCGGTATAAACCGGAGAAGTCAGAAACGTACTTATTTTTGGCAGCGCCAATCGGACGCAAAGGCAAAAACCGGCGGTTAACGCCTAGATCAATCGAGAAACTAATCGAGAAATACGCAACGGCTTACGGTAAACCGGCCTTAACGGTTCACTCGCTACGGCATTCCTTCGCAACGCGTTATCATCAGGAGAACAATGACGTGCCGCGTCTGAGGAATCAATTGGGCCATTCGTCCATTCAGACGACGATGATCTATACGCACTTAACCGATGAGGAAATGCGCAAAGCAGTTAATAATATGGACAAGTAGAATAGAAGCAACAGACCGCCGGAAGCAACCAAAGTGGTTCCAGCGGTCTTTCAGCATCGACTTTTTCACAAAACCCGTATTTTGTACATATGTGCATAAACGCTTTTCAAGCCTAGCTGTTCTTTGAATTTCAACTAATGTCTAACGACACAAATGTCCAGACATAAATGACACAATTGTCGGGACATTCTCCCCATAACCCTCTGCTTGCTCCGCTGCTAATTAAAGAACAAACAAGCGTTTCGTATCGAGGAACTTGCCGACCATGTTGAGAAGCAGTAACTCTACCCACGTTGGGCATGGATTTATCCCATTTCATTACTCCAATGATTCGCGGCCTGTTAAGAGATAATATTCTTGCCATCCGACAAGTTTAGTGTCAAACACCATATAGCTCAATTTTTGTTTAGTTTTTTATAAGTTCCCTTTCTGTTCCCTTTCTTGCAGTAAAAAAGCAATTAATCTGCGTTTCGCACTGCCCACACAACCCTCAGTATCCTTCTTATCAGTTGTTTTGTCGCGTTCTCTCACCTAACGATCTTGCACTCTCATGTAACTCATCATCATGCATTCCATCGGTAGAATAGAGTGTAAATGGAACTAAAAAAATAGTTTCAATTAAATTGCTTGTTGCATGATATGGACTGAGCAGTTCTTTAATTGAATAATGTTCTTGACCATAATCACTTTCAGATCCGCCAATTGATATCGCAATTGCAAGCTCTTTTCCCCTTCAGCTTACTTCCTTTTGATGTAAATGCCCAACCGTATGTCAATACATCATCCAGCCACTTTTTTAATAGCGGCGGTGAGCTGTACCAGTAAAATGGAAAGTGAAAAATTATTCGATCGTGCAACCAAAACTAGTGATTTACGCATAATATCTTTAAATCCTCTCCAAATATGTTTATGGTCATGGTCAAGTATTAGTAAATTTGCTCATACTTGACCCATAACCGGCCTCAATGTCCTTACTGAATTAAGCTTCTGTAAAATCGAACGTTTTTACTACTTCGTACATGCCTGGGTCAAATGTTGCAATTGTCAAAGCTTCTTTAAAAAATGGCAACGGTCTTGGATCGATACGCATCGCTTCGTAATGCTCCAAGCTTTTCCATTGCGCGTACATCGTGACTTTCGTGCCGTCAATGCTTTTGTGTAATGCACAAGAAATAAATCCAGGCGCAGAGTTAACGGAACCTTCTGTTGCCGCAGTCAACAGCTCGATAACACGCTGTTGGTTTTCTGGCTCTACTTTGAATACATTAATGAAAGTCAGAATTGATTCATTTGCATTAATTTGTGTGATGTTTATTTCCCTCCTACATTACAAAGATAATATAGGTTGATCCTTTAGGGATTGAAATATGCATGAACAACATTCGTCCAAGAGTCTGACATCTCCGGAAACCATAGCTTCTCCAGACAGTACATCATGCGAATTCGTAACCTTTGTCAACTGGCTTCCGGGAATTTTTAGCTCCATGGGAGCTGCGCCTATGGCCACAATCCTTTTACTTCTGAAACGTTATGGGACTATGTTCTTGTCCTCTGACAAATTTCAATCAACTATCATCGTTCTCTGTTAGCGAGCAGCTTGTTCAAACCCTTTAAAAGAACAGTAGCAGACCTTTTGGGAAAAACCTCTTTGAAGAATTCATTTCCTAATCGGTTAAATCAGAGCTCCGCAGTTCCAAGTCGTCCTTGAGCGAACCATCCTCATGGAAAGGTACTACAACAATTAATTGGGTGTTCCACAAGAAAACTCATTAGCACCGATGTGATTGAAGTAACTTGCTGTAGATGAAACAAGCTTTTGCTTCTTTTTAACATCGTGGAATAACTGTATCTCAATATACTCATGCGAATTACCCTCACTATTTAAAGCTCATCTCCCCTTCTATTCTTCCTCATTTACGCAATAGACTTAAGTCACATTCCTCCTCTCCTAATTCAGGTAAAATAAGCGGTATAATCCTTATTTATCCTTTACTATAGTGTGGAGGTATATATGAGAAATTTTACGGGAGAGACAGCAAGACAAATACTAACGGATGAAATTAGTGTTGAAACCTTACTAAAACAGTATCCTGAGTATAAGCAGGAAGTTCTTCAGGAGATTCATGCTCTTAAGAGTTCCGCAAAACCAGATTTGATTCGAGCGATTCTGGATAAGTACACCTTTAGTGCAAAGGTAGCCAGGAATCGAATTAATGCCAGTCGAATGAACGAACAAACTGTTAAGGCTTTTGTGCCTGACATCATCAAAGCACGTTTTGCTTTTTATTTGTTGGAACAATTAAATGCGATCGTTTCTTCAAAGAAGACGAGTACCAATACTCGCTTGAACCTCTGGGATGGGACCATTTTGCAGAGGCTCTTATTCAAGAAAGGGTTTGACCGAAAGCCCGTATCTGCGCGCTTCTTCCCCATTTATTGGAGACTGATAATGAACAAGAAGTTACTGATGCCACTAGTCAATCAAAAGGGAATATATTGTTTCTACTCCAAAGAACTGATCAAGGAACTTTCAATTCTAATTGGTGACCATAGTTGCGTTGAGATTGGTGCAGGAGACGGTACCCTCACTACCTTCTTAAAAAAACATCATGTTGACTGTAAAGCGACTGACGACTACAGTTGGAATCATTATATTACATACCCGGATTTTGTGGAAAAAGCGGACGCCAAAACGGCTCTACATAAGTACAACCCCAAAGTTGTGATTTGTTCCTGGCCGGCTCCGAAAAATACATATGAAAAACATGTCTTTCAGTCATCTTCCGTCGACCTTTATATCGTAATCGGTACAAAAAGCGCAACGTATACAGGGGATTTTGATACCTATTACAGCCTTAAACATTTCTCTATGATGCAAGACGAACGCTTATCTTCCTTGATCTTACCTCCTTCAGATGAAAATGCAGTTTATGTTTTCAGGCGTTTAGTCAAATAAGCGTGACTTAGGCATCTCTCTTACGGTAAAATACAACAGCTGCAGCAATAAAGATCAGTGCCCACAACATCAATATTCCTGTCCCCTGCACAGGTGTTAGAGCATTTAATTCATCCGTGGAAGACGGTCTATACATAGATTGCCCCGCCGTATCCGGCAAGTAAGAAATAAAGCTTCGCAAAAAGCCCTTCGTCAATGGACTGACAATGTAATAATAACCAAGCAGGATCACTAAAGATGGAGTGGTTCGTTTGATTATAGCACCTATAGCTGCACTGAGTAGTGTGGTTAAGGTTAGATAACCTGTTGCACCTGCTATGACTTCAATCATGTCACCGATTTCAAACTCGACTGCTAAGTCTCTCATTCTGATCCAAGTATATAGCACACTTGATGCAACCATCAAAAACGCCGCGGGAATCGTGATTATGGCTACCGCTATATGCTTGGTGGTGAACTGAAGCCCCCGCCATGGCATCGCCGCTAAGGTCGTTCGAATCTGTCCCCCGTTGTACTCCGAACAAGTTGCCAAGATTCCAAGAATCATAAATCCCACTTGAAGATACCCCATAGAGGAAATCCCAAGATTCAATATATTTATCGATCCTCCTTGCTCTTTAAGACCAAGCGAAACATAAGCTGCAATCATCCCTAAATTCAGAATAAATGTACCCATAAGCGTAAGCCATACCGAAGGTAATGAAATGAGTTTGGCCAGTTCAGCATGAAGGATTCGCGTCAGCTTCCTCATGAGGCAATATCCCTCCTACTGAAGACAATAGAAGCAACAATGAAAAGGATCATTACCCAGGCAAACATCACTAATCCACCCATAAACGGAGGAAGAAATCGATCGTTCGTAAACATAAACATTTCAATTCCAACTCGGTCCGGTAAGTATAATGCCAGCTTTGTGACCTTGGACAGCAGGAAACTAAAGGACACAAACGATGTATTAATGATGAGTACCGCAAGCGGAATCGTGCCATTCTTGGTTAAAACCGTTATCCCAAACGCTAAAAGAGCAGTAAATACCCAGTAACAAACTACACCGAACAGCTTGGACCATTCAAATGCAGGAGTATATTCACCAAGCATAAGATACGTGGCTGATATTGTTGTCATAATAGCCAAAATACATAGCAGTATGCTGACCACGATCACTGCCCCTGCTTTTGCCAGTAATAAATGAAGCCTTGATGAGACAATCGTTAAGCTTGTTGTAATCTGTTGTCCTCCACCCGATTCACTGCTCTCTATCGAATACTCGCTGCTGACAGCAAGCACACCGAGAATAATGACACCTTGCACCCCAAGAGCGAATCCAATATAGCCAACTTCCGAAAGTCGTGTGCTAATTCCAGCAATGATTTCCGCTCTCTGTGCCATGCTGTCTAAGGCCGCTATGAGCGCTGGAGCGAATGCCCCAATAAGTAAGGACAGCCAAATCCCCGGTAGGGAGAACAATTTAGATAGTTCTGCGTTGAATGCTCTCATCCCATTCCACCTGCTTTGTCAGCTGTTAGGGCAAAATAGGCTTCCTCCAGCGAGGAATGATACCCTGTTACTTCCTCCAGTGTTCCAGAGGCAACAATTTTTCCATGCTTCATGATGATCACATCGTCAACCGTCTCTGCAAGCTCTCCTATGAGGTGACTGGATAATAATACGGTGTTTCCAGACTCAGCACGTTCACGCAGAAACGTCCGAATCCAGCGTATCCCTTCCGGATCAAGCCCGTTCACGGGTTCATCCAAAATCAATATCTCAGGATCACCCAATAACGCGGCTGCCATTGCGAGTCTTTTCCCCATTCCCAGAGAATACTTCCCTACTCTTTGACCCGCTGCTTTTGTAAGACCTACGATTTCCAAAACTTCCTCGACACGTGAGCGAGGCAAACCTGCGGCACAAGCCATCCAACGCAAGTGTGCTCGTCCTGTTCGGCTACGATGCGCTCCAGACCCATCCAGTGCGGCGCCCACGGTTGCTAATGGATGATGCAATTGTGCGAATGGCTTTCCATTAATGAGTGCGGTCCCTGAAGTCGCACGATCTAATCCAAGCAATATGCGAAGGGTCGAACTCTTCCCTGCCCCATTTGGACCCAAAAAACCAGTGACTCTACCTGGTCTAGCTGTAAAGCTAATCCCAGATAAGTTTTCTTGAGCTCCGCGACGTTTAACCAAGTTCCTAATTTCAAGCAACCATAACACTCCCTTTCTGTTATGGTCCAATTATATAGAAGTAAAGTTACATCCCGTCGATCCTGTGGTTTACTTCTGGGTTACCTTTAGGTTAAGCTCGACCAATTGCTACTCTTGTTCCCTTGTCATTGGATGTAATATTCGCTTTCAGCATCATCTTATTTAACATATAATCACAAGTCGATAACCCCATCCCTACCCCACGTTCATAGGAAGAATTGTCCATACCGGGACCACGGTCTGCAACGAGGATCTGTTCTTTTGCTACATCAACCACAATGTTTGCATATTTCCCTTCAGCCGCATGGCGAATAATATTCTGAAATAAATTATCCAGAACCCGTGTCATCCATTTCGGATCTACTTCCCAATAAAAAGTTTCGTCTGCCGGCAAATCAACATCCAGTTGAATTTCTTTCTCCTCAAAAACAGGATACCACGCAGCAACAGAAGCTCTGACTAAACGTCCAATATCCGTTGACGCGGGCTCAAATGGATATTTCCCTGATGTAAGCAAAGTGTAGGACAGTAAATCATCCATTAGCACTCCGACTCTAGTAATCGTATGGTCCATCTCTGTTAAAGAGAGTTGCCCTTCTAGACTAACGGACTCATGATTTAATCGGGTGACATGTCCTCTCAAAATCGTAAGTGGTGTTCGTAAGTCGTGTGATAAATTCGCAATAAGTCGATGTCGTAATAATTCCTCTTCATAGGCTCGATTGCGACTGTCCTCAAGCTGCTGCATCATCCAATTAAAAGAACTTCCTAACTGGTCGATCTCATCCATACGATCCGATTGAACAGATACGGGTTTAGGAAATGCGCTGTTTCTAGCTGTCATTGACATGACTTCTTGCAAGTGAGAGAGACGTCTCTGAAGTTTCAAGAAGAACAACCACGATAAGATCACAAACGCGACAATAATCAAACCAAACAAAAATACGGTAATATAAAACAGATTTAATGGATTCATTTCTTTTTTAGGGATACCAGAACCCCCAAAAAAGGCACTGAAGAAAATGAGAATCATCGGAGGTAAAAAGATGAACAGAAAATGGACTTTTAGAAAACGACGAAATAAGGATCCTGTCTGCTTCATAGTTTCACTCGATAGCCAATTCCCTTTAGCGTCTCTATAATCTCCAGAGAATCCGGGTCACGTTCCAGTTTTTGACGCAGTCGATGGATATGCACCTGAATTGTTTTGTCACCCGTAATATAGGATTCTTGCCAAATGGCTTCATAGATTTGCTCTTTGGGTATAACTTGATTAGGATGCCGCAAGAAGTACATTAAGATTTGATGTTGTTTCCCTGTCAAAATAATTTCTTCTCCCGTGCGTTTGTCATAGACCATTTGGCCTTCTGGATCCACTTCAATCTGATTCCCCAGTGAGATACGTTCGGTAGGTGTTCCACCCGTTCGACGGATTAGCACTTCTAGTCTAGCAACCAATTCTTCCGTATGGAACGGTTTCGTTAAATAGTCATCGGCAAATTGTAATCCATCCACCTTGTCCTCGATCGAGGTTCGAGCAGATAACAGCAAAATAGGAACAGCAGGAGCTGCCTTCTTCAATCGTTTTCCCACCGTAAATCCATCTAACCCCGGTAACATAATGTCCAAAATAACGACGTCATGCTGGTTAACTTCTTTATCGGCACCCTCACCAGAAAGCAACCACTGAACTGAGAATCCTCGCTGCTCCAATTCTTCTTTAACCCAACTGCCTATTTTCTCATTATCTTCAATATACAAGACGTTTCTCTTCAAGCAACATCCCTCTTTCTAAATGGTGTTCTTGAACGATTACACGTTCATACCCCGTTTTACTTCCTCAACAACAGCTTTTACTCCCTCATCTATTTGCTCCGGTTGGGCACGAGAAATGCTGATTCGCAAAAATTTATCTCGCGCAAGGTAGTCCGAGAGATAGAACACTTTCCCGCTTGTTACGAGAATCCCACGTTCTTTCAGCCGCTCTACCACTCTTTCCAGATTGACTGCCTGTGGTACCTTGAAATTCGTAAACACACCCGATTGGGCATCCGCCACTTCAAGCAGCCCCTCATTATATCTTTTGAGCGCATCATGCAAGGTCTGGAACCTCGATTCATATTGACGATATATCTTCTCCCGGTGTCTCTCATACATTCCGTTTTTGATATAAATATCAAGAGCAGCCTGTGACAGCATGGCCGCAACGTTCTGTCCATTATAGGTGTGAAAGTGATGCAAAAGCGATTCAGGGAGTACCACTGCACCTAAACGCAATCCAGGGAAAATGATTTTGGAGAAGCTTTTCAAATACACCACATGCTCGCTCTGGTCATATGCAAATATCGGATCGAACCCTCGTTTGTCTCCGAGATCCGCAATATAATCATCCTCGATCACGTACACATCATACTTGGCAGCAAGACGAGCGATCGTCTTTTTCTCTCTGACACCGTAGGATGTGCCGAGTGGATTATGATGCCTCGACATCGTGTAGAAGCATTTTATCTCTCCGCCACGGAATAGCTCCTCTAGTTGCAGTAGATCGATGCCGTTTGCAGTACGAGCTATGACTTTTACTGTCAGCCCCTCTGCCTCAAGGAATTTCAAAAATAAATTATAGCTTGGCTGCTCCACCAGAACGGTTGTCCTACCGTTTGGAAACGGCATTTTCGCTATCGTCTGAAGCGCCTGTTGTATGCCAGATGTCACAACAATTTGCGAAGCCTTCGTAAACACTTGATCATCAGCTAGATGTCTAACAAGCGTTTCGCGTAAAGCGAGAAGCCCTTTTGTGTCTCCATAGGTGAACAGTTGGTATTTATATGTGTCGATAGCCTTGTTCAGGCAATGCTGAAAATCCCGGTATGGAAATACATTCAGATCGGGTGAAGACGAGGCAAAATCAATGATCTTGACATCCGTACCCGCATCCTCCTCTTCATCCTCCACCATGTAGTATCCGCTTTGCGGTATGGAATAGACGGAATGACGTTTTTCTAACTCTGCATAAGCCCGTGTCACCGTGTTGATGCTGCAACCGTACAAATTTGCTGCTTGGCGCACTGAGGGCAGCTTTTGTCCCGGACGAAATATACCTATCCTTCTCTTTTGTTCAATATCTGCCAAGATCTCCAAATATTTTTTCATGATTCTAGCACCCCATGCTTAGATATCAATCTCAAGTAATTCCTATGTCACACTATAGCTTAAAAAGCGCCCTCGCTCTAGATCTGCCGATCATAACTGTACCGATACAGTTGTGTTTTTTTCAAATTGAGCCTTGAGATGGGATGCCTTACGATTCAATTACAGGTCAATCCAATCATTCTCTAATAGGAGGAGATCATCTTTGCAAACCAAGATTCAAAGCGCTCGATTCTACGCCTATCTTGCCGTACTCATCTATGCGATCATCATCGGGTTATCGTTTATGTTTGTCCGTGTCGCACTCTCGTACGCCAATCCGATCGACACCCTTGCTTTTCGCTTCACCTTGTCCTTCGTGGGAGTTGTCGTCCTAGTGGCCACCCGAGTATTCCGTATCTCACTCAAGGGTAAGCCGTGGCCAAGATTATTTTTATTAGCTCTGTTGTATCCACTTGGATTCTTCATTCTGCAGACCTTCGGCTTGAAGTATTCTTCATCTGCTGAAGGAGGCATTATCTTTGCGACGACGCCGATCCTAACCGCTCTACTAGCCGGGTTGTTTCTCAAGGAAACTACGACACAACGGCAGAAGCTTTCGATTTTGATTTCCGTGGTCGGTGTGATTTTGATTTTTGTCATGCAAGGCACCGGGATTCATCTTACGAATGTGACCGGCATAATGCTGCTTACCCTTTCGTGTCTTGCATCTGCGGGATATGTCGTACTTTCGCGTTATCTGCTTCGCACATTCACTCCATCCGAGGTAACTACTTTCATGATGGCGATCGGGTTCATCATCTTTTGGATCGCGTCAATCATGAGTCATCGGGTTAACGGGACATTGGACCAAATTTTCGCGCCGCTCTCGAATATGCAGTTTGTCTGGGCCATCGTTTATCTTGGCATATTGGCATCCTTGGTGACATCCCTCTTGGCGAGTTACGCGCTGACCCAACTTGAATCTTCCAAAATCAGCGTATTTTCAAATTTGTCTACCGTGATCTCCATAGCAGCGGGTTCCTTCTTACTCGGAGAGGCTTTGACCGTCTATCATTACATCGGCACAGTACTTATTATCGCAGGAGTAATTGGAACGAATGTAAAGCAGAAAGCTACGCAGGGCGACTTCACTCCGAGTGACAGGACGAAACAAACCAGATGATAACCCTAAATCAATAAAATTAGATAATTAGGAGCGTGTAGAGAATGAATGTAAGAATGGATAACAGCTCAGATTTCCTAACCCTATTGAATGAGAGACACGCGGTAAAGGTATTTGATGACAATTACCGGATGAATGAAGATATAATCCGTTCACTCCTCCAAAGTGCCTCGAAAGCCCCTTCTGCCTGGAATCTTCAACATTGGAAATTTGTTGTCGTGACAGAGCAGACTCATAAAGAAATTTTGTATAAAAGTGCATACGGACAACGGCAAATTGTCGAAGCTTCCGTTGTCGTCGTAATTCTTGGGGATTTGCAGGCGAATCGCAATGCAGAGAAAGTTATGGAATCCGATTTGAAGGCGGGGCAAATGTCGCCGGAGATCAAACGAAATCTAATCTCCCAAATCGAACAAGCCTATACGCATCCCGTTTGGGCAAGAGATCAGGCGATCTGTAACGCATCACTTGCTGCTATGCAATTGATGTTGGCCGCAAAAGCGATGGGGCTAGATACTTGCCCGATGGGCGGCTTTGATTCCAACAAGCTAGTTGAAGACTTTGCAATTCCGAATCGGTATGTGCCGATTATGCTAGTGGCGGTCGGAAAGGCCGCAAAACCTGCTCGTCCTTCTTTAAGGCTGCCGATCGAAGAAATAATCGTGTGGAACCGATTCGAATAAGGGGATTAGATAATAAATAAAGCTGCGCTAGATTATTTTGTGAAAAATCCGTAAATAGCCATTACTTCGTTGTAACTGGCAACACGCCACCGGCTTCCGATTGGCCAAGCAACACCTTAATCCCTGCGTTGGTATTCGGCTCCTGCTTCCCATAAACGGCAAGGCCCGAGCGCACGTTCTGCACATAGATCGTTTCGTACGGATTGCCGAGCGATAATAGCGCGTACCGCTTATTTCGCTTATTCAGCGTATCGATGATCGTTTGGATCTCGGCCCAACCGAATTGACTGGCCACGTTACGGAACTGGTAGGAGGCCAAAATGACATAATCCGCTTGCTCCATCGCCTGAAGAGCATCCGATGTTTTGCCTTGACCGATCAAGGTAATTTCCGGCTTTAACGATGGGTTGCTTGCAACGCTCGTTAGTTGTCGCTGAAGTTGTTCTGCCTGCTCCTGATCAGCAGCAGCAATGACGACCCGGTCGTCTGGTTGTATGAAATCCGGATGGGCTCCGTCACGACTGGCCAACAAGGTGACTGACCGTTCAGCAATTTCCCGCTCCACGGCTCGATGCTTTTCGGAACCGATGACATTAGTTAATGCAGTTAACTTCTGAGCAAGGTTGTTTTCCTGGTCAAACAAACCATATTTCGATTTCAATTCCAGGATGCGCTTAACCGATTTATGGATGGTTTCAGACGGAATTGTCCCCCTCTTTACCGCTTGAACCAACGTTTGATGGGTAGCCTCCGGATCCTGCGGCATCAAGATGATATCGACACCGGCGTTGACGGCTCGTTCCACCGCTTGGTTCTCTCCAAAATGCTCCGCAATTGCATTCATCGTGAAGGCATCCGAAATGATGACCCCCTGATATCCTAGTTCCTCCCGGAGAAGTCCGGTTAGCACCTTCTTCGATAAAGTCGCGGGAATCTGCACACGGCTCCCGTCCTTGAGTGAAGTCACGTGTTCATTATCGACTGCTGGGAAAGCGATGTGAGCGGTCATGACCATCTCCACCCCACCCTCGATCGCCGCCCGAAATGGCTTCAATTCCACCTCATCGAGCCGATTACGACTATGCGTCAGCACCGGCATTCCCAGATGGGAGTCTACCGTCGTATCCCCATGCCCCGGAAAATGCTTCACAGCCGCGATAACCCCGGATTGTCGCAGCCCCTTTATTGTGGCAAGTCCAAGCCGAGATACCAGGTCCGCATCTGAGCCAAAGGAACGCATCCCGATGATCGGATTATCCGGATTACTGTTAACGTCAAGCACCGGGGCAAAATTGACCTGCAGCCCTAGCACCTTCAACTCTTCGCCTGTGAGCTTCCCGGCCGCTTCGGCCAGCGCCGCGTCTCCGGTTGCGCCAAGCGCCATTTGACCCGGCAGATTCGTTCCTCCGGGAATCCGCTTAATTACGCCTCCTTCTTGGTCAATACCGAGAAAGAGAGGAATGTCCCCCGCTTCGTTTTGCAGATCATGAGTCAGTTTTACGACCTGACGGGCGTCGACAATATTTTTGTCAAAAAGAATAAGCCCACCCAAGTCCTGATCATGAATACTGCGTTTCAATCCTTCATTGACGGTGGTGGTGACTTGGCCATTCCATTGTCTAATGTCAGGCATCAGCATTTGGCCAATCTGCTCACTAACGGTCATATAGGAAATCAGCTTGTCCCAATCCTCCGCCTCTATGGCAGCTTCGCGTTCAAATCGAATCACCCTTGCCAGAAATACGGAAAACTCGGCCCGTGTGACGAAACGATCGGGTTTATAGGTGCCATCCGTATATCCACCGATAAGCCCGTTAGAGCTCATCACGAGAATAGGCGCTGCCGCCCAATGGTTTTCAACATCTCTCAAACTTACGGATTGCTTGCCAGCAGCAAGAGAATACGCACGTGTAAGAAAAGCAGCTGTTTCTGCACGGCTCATCTTGCTATCGGGATGGAAGGTGCCGTCGGGAAACCCGCTGGCCAGTCCTTTTTTCTCCGCAATGGAAATTTCACGATAAAAGGGATGGGTTGTTGCCACATCGGTATAGCTCGCGCTTGCCGCAACGGAATGCAACTGTTCAGGGTAGAGCTCCCGTACCAGGAAAGTCACGGCTTGCGCTCTTGTGACTTGCTTCTCAGGAGCAAACATCCCCTTGCCATATCCAGCAACGGTTCCTCTTTCCGCCATATAATTAATGCTGTCTGATGCCCACTTCACAGACTGGAGATCGGTAAACCGTTCTGCCGCAGCCGCGCTTCCTGCCGAAATGAGCATGGAACCAAGAACAACACCCAAAATCGTCATTACTTTCATCTTCATCTGACTACCTCTCTAGTTGTTTATCTAGTTAATTAGACGCTTTTGGGTATGGTTTGTTGCGCGACGGCTTATTTCGGAATGACTTGGCGATCATGAATCCCCTTTCCGCTGCAAATCACGAATGGTTTTCCAAGAGATTAATTTAAGGTTCTGCCGCTTCATTTGATCCTTTACATCTGGATCATTGTAAAGCTGAACCTCCATCTCACGATTCTCATCATACGCAGTCAGTTCTTTCAATTCATCCGAGATAAATGCCGGATGTGTAGTGAATTGTGTAATCCCAGGTTTCAGATCATTCATTTGATGAATTAAATCTCGTTTAGCCCCTTCATAGCCCCCGTCACTCGAAAAATGATAGTCAAGTCCAGCAAGATCGTCGATGAAGAGGATACCAAGTTGATTAGCTAAACGGATCCTTTGACTAAATAGATGTTTTTGTTCCGAACTAAAATTGGGGTGCTCCAGAATCCGGATCGGCAAACAAAATGGAAGTGCGTACTTTACACACAATTCCAAAATCACTTCTAAAAAATCACGATTGTGATAAAGGCCTAATACACTCCCCGCATGGCTATCTAAATGGGTGGGGTCGATTCCTAAAGATATGGCCCTTTGAATTTGCGCCTCAACTTCAATTTTCACCTCGGCGGGGTCTGCAAATTTCTCGAAATCAGATGCCTCATCATAAAAGTACCCCTGTTCATCGGTTAAACTTAACACTTTTTCTTGTGTCGTTATGGGTTTATAGCGGCGACTTTTGTGACTGGTTAAAGTAATATGGATCCCGACGCTCAGTGTATGAATCCTCGAACATTGCTGTGCAGCTTCGTAAGCAGCATCTGCCGGAACCATGAGGGAAGTGGATGTTATGGCATGACTTTGAAACATCTGTAGAATGGCTTGATTCGTAGACCGCGTCACCCCTAAATCATCGGCGTTGATGATAATCACCCGATCGTTTGGACTAAACCCTAGTTCTTGGAGCACTCTGAACAACCTCCCAAATTGGAATTGTGAAAAAAATAAAGGAGCACAACTTGGCGTTGTGCTCCTTCTTGTTTTCGATGAAAGTTATAGTTTATCGGTATTATACACCTGTTTTTCGGAAAGTAAATAGCTAGAGGTGCTTCAAGTCAAACCGATCCGCATTCATGACCTTGACCCATGCGGCGACAAAATCACGCACGAATTTCTCCTGGTTATCGTCCTGAGCATATACTTCGGCAAGCGCACGCAGAACGGAGTTGGAGCCAAACACGAGATCCACTCGGGTGGCCGTAAACACAACTTCCCCGGAACGGCGGTCACGCAAGTGATATAGGCCGCCTTCCACGGGCTCCCAAGCCTTGTTCATGTCCAGTAAATTCACGAAGAAATCAGGGGTAAGGACGCCGATGCGATCGGTGAATACACCGTGTTTCGTACCGCCGAAATTGGTGCCCAGAACACGCATCCCGCCTATCAGAACCGTTAATTCCGGGGCAGAAAGATTCAACAATTGGGCTTTGTCCAGCAAGAGTTCTTCCGGGCTGACGCCATATTGTTGTTTCTGGTAATTACGGAAACCGTCGGCAACCGGCTCAAGTACGGCGAAGCTTTCGACATCCGTCTGCTCCTGCGTGGCATCGCCGCGTCCGGGAGTAAATGGAACCGTGACATCATAGCCGGCATCCCGTGCGGCCTGTTCAACGGCAGCGCTGCCTCCCAATACGATTAAATCGGCCAGGCTCACATTCTTCCCGAAATCAAACTGAATTCCTTCCAGAATGGATAACACTTTGGTCAATTGTTCGGGCTGGTTCACTTCCCAATCCTTCTGTGGAGCCAGACGGATACGGGCGCCATTCGCGCCGCCCCGATGATCGGAGCCGCGGTAAGTGCTGGCGGAAGCCCACGCCGTCGTGACCAGTTCGCCGACCGTAAGTCCCGAATCGAGGATTTTCGTTTTGAGATCGGCGATTTCTGCTTCGGTTAGATCATCATCCACAGAGGGCACGGGATCTTGCCAGATAAGCTCTTCAGCAGGAACCTCAGGACCTAAGTATCTTGCGCGAGGACCCATGTCGCGATGCGTGAGCTTGAACCAAGCACGCGCAAACACCTCAGCAAATTCATCCGGATTCTCATAAAATCGGCGCGAAATTTTCTCGTATTCCGGATCGATACGCAAGGCCATGTCCGCGGTGGTCATCATCGTCGGAACGCGGATTGACGAATCCTCCGCATCCGGTGCCAGATGCTCCGCAGCAGGATTTACGGGAGCCCATTGGTGAGCGCCGGCTGGACTCTTCGTCAACTCCCATTCGTAACCGAACAAGAGCTCGAAGAAGCCGTTATCCCACTGTGTTGGATTTGCGGTCCAGGCGCCTTCAATCCCACTGCCGATTGTGTCTCGGCCTTTGCCGGTGCCATGTGTACTGCTCCAGCCCAAACCTTGAGCCTCAATCGGAGCTGCTTCCGGATCCGGGCCAACGAGCGCGGCGTCACCTGCACCGTGAGCCTTGCCAAACGTATGGCCGCCGGCGACCAATGCGACGGTTTCTTCATCATTCATTCCCATGCGTTTGAAGGTCTCACGGATATCGCGAGCGCTGGCAAGCGGATCCGGTTTGCCATTAGGACCTTCCGGATTGACATAAATGAGACCCATCTGTACAGCAGCAAGCGGATTTTCTAATTCACGCTCGCCCGTGTAACGGTTATCACCAAGCCATTCCTTTTCCGCACCCCAGTAAATGTCTTCTTCCGGTTGCCAAACATCCGCTCGGCCGCCGCCGAAACCAAACGTCTTGCCGCCCATCGATTCAATCGCAACATTCCCTGTCAGAATGAGCAAATCCGCCCAGGAGATCTGATTTCCGTACTTTTGTTTAATCGGCCACAACAAACGGCGGGCTTTATCCAGATTCACGTTGTCCGGCCAGCTGTTCAGGGGGGCGAACCGTTGCGTTCCGGTGCCGGCCCCCCCACGGCCGTCGCCCGTACGGTAAGTCCCTGCAGAGTGCCATGCCATTCGTATAAACAATGGCCCATAATGTCCATAATCGGCGGGCCACCAATCCTGTGTGTTTGTCATTAGATCACGGAGATCCTGCTTAAGTGCAAAGTAGTCCAGCTTTTGAAATTCCTCGGCATAATCGAAGTCCTCTCCCATTGGGTTCGATTTGCGGTCATGTTGATGAAGAATATTCAAGTTCAACTGATTGGGCCACCAGTCTTTATTCGTCGTACCGCTAGTTCTGGGACTGGTAGCACTTCCATGAAATACGGGACATTTCCCGGCATTCGTCATGGCCTTTGCGTCCATAAGCACCTCTCCTTTAATTAAAATGGTTGGGGTTGCGTGTGACAGAATGAATCCCTCTATTTCCTTGATAAAGGAATTTACTAGAGAAATCAACCATTTATGACTTATTCATTAAATCTTCATTCAGATCAGAGCGATCTCTATTTGCCGTAGTTGATTTTTTCAGCCTGCGCGAATAACATAGACCCTATATTAATCCATTCAATAGGGAGATAGAACAGACATGCTGGATTCCAATACGATTAGCCAGTTAAAAGCAACTCTCAAAGCAAGCCTCGACCACCATGAAATTGCCGGAGCCAACTTCATGATCATCAAGGACGGAAAAGAAGTGTTTTATCATGAAGACGGTTACGCGGATCTCGAAGCGAAGCGGCCTATTTCAAGAGATTCGATATTTCGGTTATATTCGATGACAAAACCGATTACCGCGACCGCGATCATGATCCTTCTCGAACGAGGAAAGATCGATCTATTTGATCCTGTGAGCGCTTATCTTCCCGGTTTTAAGAATCAACGAGTTGAGAAAAATGGTGAATTAATCCCTGCCACCCGGGAAGTCAACCTTCATGATCTACTGAACATGACCTCAGGACTGATCTATGATGGCCCTAACCATACCGGTCAGCACACGCAGGCTTTGTTTCAAGAGCTCGGGATCCGGTTGTTTGGACAAGATCCCATGAGTACGACGGAATTCGCGAATCGCCTGGGCCAGGGGCCCCTTGCCTTCGAGCCCGGATCATCTTGGGCTTACGGGACGTCGGCGGATGTGCTTGGTGCAATCGTGGAAGCAGTGAGCGGCATGCGTTACGGAGATTTTTTGAAGAAGGAAATCTTTGAACCCCTCGAGATGAATGACACGGGCTTCTGGCTGCCTGAAGAGAGCAGAAACCGCCTGGTTCATACCTATCAGGATAACGGTGAAGGCGGGTTAAAGCTCTATAAGGATAACCATCTTGGCATCATCCATGAAATGGATCGCAAGCCCGCTTTCGAATCGGGTGGCGCGGGACTTGCCTCCACCATCGAAGATGCCGCACAATTTACTGCGATGCTTCTGAACGAAGGTAGCCTGAATGGCATACAACTTCTGCGGCCAAGAACCGTTCAATATTTGACATCAGCTTCTTTGTCCGATGCCCAGCAAAAGAGCTTCGATTCGTGGCATACCCTATGCGGACATAGTTACGGCAAACAGATGCGTATCCTCACCGATGCCGGACAAGCCGGGGTCATTGGCAGTCAAGGCGAATATGGATGGGACGGTTGGCTTGGGGCGTACTTCTGTAACAGTCCTCAAGATCGCTTGACGTTCTTATTTATGGTTCAGAAGAAAGACGCTGGCACCTTACCGATCACCCGCAAGCTGCGCAATATGGTGTTTAGCTCCCTTTAATTAACTTCATCTAAGCAACGTCTGAAACAACTAATAACAAAAAGAGCACTACCGGATCAACGGCAGTGCTCTTTTCTGTTGCTTGGCGGTGTCCTCCGATAGTTACAAAGTTACTTCACTAATTATTCATTGGTAACGATGCCGATCGTATTGGTTTTGGAGTCGAAAGTGATTGAGATGCCCAGCGCTTCTGCAATATCGCGAAGCTTAAAGTAGTTGTTTCCTCCAATGGTGTAAGCGGTAAGCTTAACTTCCTCATCGTCAAGGTACACTTTTGAAGTAGATAAGGTCGCCTTCTTCGCTTGTGGATGGGCAGATACCGCAAGCTCCCCGCCTTGAGCAGTATACGCTTCGCCAGAAATCAGGTTAATGGCATTATGCTCGCTGTTCCAGCCAACTTCAAAGGTCTTGTCGGTTCCGTCCACAGCCTTCGCAATATCACGCAGTTTAAAATACGTATTGTTGTTAATATTGTAGGCTTCAAACGGTACCTGTTTTCCGTCAACTAAAACCTTAGAAACGGAAGCCGTTGCGGTTACTACCGCCGTTTGCACAGGTTTAGCGGCGGGTTTCTCTGATGGCTGATTCGATCCGGAAGTTGTATCGGAAGAAGAAGTCGAGCTCGGTTGTTCTGTTTTCGTCGTTTCGGGTGCCGAACCATCGGAAACCCAGTAAATGATTTTCGTGCTTTGATTACCCTTCCCGATTTCAAGCACAAAATAAAGACCGCCCGTAAAGCCGCCATAATTTTTATGTAGTGTGGTACTTGCGGTTTGGTTGGCGCCAATTTCATTCACGGCTTCCTCTGAACCGTCAATCGTCCAGAACAGAGCGCCGCCATAAGCACCATCCACCGTATAATAACTTACTACAGCGGGCATTTTCTCCTTGGGGGTGAATTTGATTTCAGCTCCATCCTTGACGAGAACGATTTTGTAGTTTTTCTCCGCAAGAATATTTCTGAAATTTTGGTTATCATCAAACTCTTCAAGTTCAATTCGGGTTGACTGCGTCCCTACTTCTCCGGACAAAGAATAAGCGTACTTGTCCGCAGGAACGTCTGAAGCGAATGCAGGTAATGAGGCGAATACCAACATGAGGACTGGGAGCAATAGAGCGAAAGAGACCTTCATTTTTCTTTTCATTAAACTACCTCCCGCAATTTTTTAAAAACTGCTTCCATATTATCCCTATCTCTTTTGTGTAGTCAATGAACCTTGATTCAAACCGGAAAATAAATGACGAATTATGTAGAAAATATGGAGACAAAAATAACATTATCATGTAATAAAATAGGATAATGTTATTTTTGTCCTTACTTACTGACTTATGGTATTGTTTAGCGCCCCTCTTGGATGTGCACGCCAGGATGGGCTTTTACTTCAGCAATCGGGCGATCAGATCAACTCTATATACCCCTCCGTGCCATTCACGCGAATGCGTTGCCCGTCTTTAATCCGCCGTGTCGCATTTTCCACGCCGACGACGGCAGGAAGGCCATATTCTCTCGCAATCACGGAGCCATGGGTCATCAGGCCGCCTACCTCGGTGACTAATCCTCGAAGCGATACAAACAGGGGCGTCCAGCTAGGATCGGTAAATGGGGTGACTAGGATATCCCCCTCTTCCAGCACGGCATCTTCCATTTTCGTGATGATACGTGCGCGTCCCTCGACCACGCCCGAAGAAACCGCAAGGCCAACAATCGCGTCGGCGGGGAGATTCTCTCTTTGATACTTTCCCCGAATGATTTCGCCATCTGATGTCATTACACGAGGAGGAATGAGTTTATCATAGAGTTTGTAATCTTCTTTTCGTTTGGAGACCATTTGTTCATCCAATCGGTTCATCCGTACGGTCTCTCGAAGTTCTTCGAACGAGAGGTAGTAGATGTCTTCCGGGTCTGAAATGACCCCCGCTTGCGCAAGTCGTTCGCCTTCTTTCAACAAGGCTTGCTTATATATAAAGTAGCGATAGATCATGCCGTATTTCGGATACTCCCGATAACCCGAGAAATTTCGGATGAGGTCGATCATTCGTTTGGTTTCGATGGCTTTCTGTTCTCCATCCGGCAATTGTCTCAGACGTTCCAAAAGCTCTTGTTCTTTGTTCAAAGCGACTTGACGTCCCTGCTCAAATTTCCGCCGGTTGGCATGAGGTTCGAAATGTCTGATGTTGCCCAGAATCACTGGCACCAGCATGTTCGGGCTTTCGATCCAACGCGTTCTCGTCATATCGATCTCTCCAGGGCATCGCATCCCATATTTGCTAAGAAAATCGTGGAAAGCCTCACGTACATCCGCCCCTCCCTCGAACCTTAAGAGTTCATCCAAGAAACGAGCGTCGTCTTCTGCTTTCTCCAAATAAGCGATGATCTCCGGATAGGGACGAATTGCGTCGGCGACATCCATAAGCGCAAGGCCCATTTCCGAAGTAATATTGCCTGGCACGGATTGCGAGATATAATCTGCAGCGTTTTTTTCGCCTAGCCACTCATTCATTTTGTCGTTCATCCATTTGGATGCATTCATACTGGCCATAATCACCGCCGAGCTTTGCGGATCAAACAAAATTTTCTTTAATTCCGCGAGGTCTTCCTGGATGAAATTCATCATTTCCATTCCCGACTTCTCACGGATGTTTTGTTTTAACACTTCAATCGACGCTTGGCTCCGTTTGATCAAATTCGATACGAGGCTTGGATCGGTCTCGTCGATCCCGAACCGATCATCCGTCCCCGGCAAGGGCGTTCTCTTTCCGGAGTTCGATCCATCCCGATCAGGAGGGATCGATGGAATGAAGTCGCCTCGTTCAACTACGGTCATTAACGCATCCTCCATCAGCGGTTCTGAATCTCCAATGGTGTCGAGTAGCATTTGCCTGCTGTCTGGCGAAGCAAGCATAGGCGCCACATCGACAAACAGCCTACCGCCTGCTGTACGCATCGGTGCCGGAGTCGTTAGTAAATAGAATGACAGACCCAACGGCTTCATGGGGTCGGTCATCATCTGCTGATGTCCGACAGAAATATAGACGTGATTCCCCTGATCCGATTGCTCAGGGATCGGAAATAGAGTCGTGATCGGACGGCTCTGGACGATATTAAACGTATCCTCCGCCAAACACCATTCGATGTCTTGAGGCTGGCCAAAAAAGGCTTCGATCCGTCTACCAATCCGATCTAGGCGTAAGATTTGCTCCTCCGTGAGGACCTGAGCCTCTTGCTGACCGGGATCAATGGATTTCGTCTCTGTACCGCCATCCTTTCGGCCATAAACCGCCAAGGTTTTTGCTGCGATCCGCTTCTCGATGATCTTTCCTTCCTTTACTTTATAACCATCTGCGGACACCAGGCCGGAAACCAAGGCCTCTCCCAATCCGAAGCCAGCATCGATGGTGAGTACCTTTCGGTTGGAATTAACCGGATCCGCCGTAAATAAAATCCCGGAGGCTTGCGGGAACACCATCTTTTGAATGATCACGGATATGGAAATGTGACCGTGATGAAATCCATTCCGCAGCCGGTACATCACTGCTCGATCCGTGTAAAGGGAAGCCCAACATTTGCGTAGATGCTCCAGAACGGATTCATAACCCATAACATTCAAATAACTGTCTTGTTGACCAGCAAAGGAAGCCTGCGGCAAATCTTCAGCCGTTGCACTGGAACGTACGGCATAAGCCTGAGCTTCATCAAACCGGGAGAGATGGCGATACACCGCTTCTGCTAGTTCTGGAGGGATCGCGACTTCCATCAGGATCTGACGAATCTGACGACTGATTTCGCCGAGTTGTTTAAGATCCTCAGTTTGAAGCTGCATCAGCTGATCTAATAAACCACGGTAGGTTTTGTTAGATTCGACGGCTTGTTGAAAAGCTGCGGTTGTTACAATAAAGCCTTCAGGGACGTGAATTCCATCAATCGTAGACAATTTGGACAGATTCATTCCTTTTCCGCCGACATGCGATAGCTGCGCTTGGTCCAACTCCCGTAGCCCAATAACCAATGATTTCACGAGCATCTCTCCTTCGATTCATTTAAAAAAAACGTTTGACAAGATTTCGACTGCATGATAGGATTAAATTGTAAGATGGATAATCACGTCTTGTTTTTTAGTGGTGGCAGTCGTCTTTCGATTATAACATCGTTTTTTCTGCTATGCAATAAACAAAGGAACCCCGATTATTCATGGGTTCCTTTTTCGTATTGTATTTACTCCGCCCCCACTACAGGATGCGGAACATACGGCTCTTCCAGATAAGTGATTTCCTCTGCACTTAGTTTAACTGATAATGATCCGGCAGCATCTTCTAGTTGCGAAATTTTCGTAGCTCCAACGATAGGTGCAGCGACTTGATCTTTCTGCAGCAACCAAGCCAGCGCGATATGTGCACGGGGTACGCCATGCTTCGTCGCCAGATTCGCTACTCGCTCAATGATGAAGCGGTCTGCTTCTGCGGTCGGATCGTACTTGGATTTTTGAATCGCATCGGTTTCGGATCGAGGGGTTGTTACCGAACTATCGCGAATCAATCGACCGGAGGCTAGCGGGCTGTAAGGAGTTACCGCGATGTTTTGGTCTTTGCATAGCGGCATCATCTCCCTCTCCTCTTCCCGGTAAATCAAATTGAGATGATTTTGCATGGAGATGAACCGTGTCCAGCCGTTTTTCTCCGCGATGTGCTGCGCCTTCTGGAATTGCCAAGCGTACATAGCGGAAGCGCCGATATACCTGGCTTTTCCCGACTTCACTACCTCATGTAAAGCTTCCATCGTTTCCTCGATGGGCGTATCGTAATCCCAGCGATGGATGATATACAGGTCCACGTAATCGCTCTCCAGCCGTTTTAGGCTTTTGTCGATTTCGCTTAATATTGCTTTCCGGGATAACCCCGCTCCATTCGGACCTGGATGCATACGTCCCCACACTTTCGTGGCGAGCACGATTTCATCTCGATTCGCAAACTCCTTGAGAATCCGTCCCGTGATCTGTTCACTCGTCCCCCCTGCATAGACATTGGCCGTGTCAAAGAAGTTGATGCCGAGATCAAGCGCTCTTCTGATGATCGAACGACTCTTCTCCTCATCAAGCACCCAGGAATGCCAGCCGGGTACCACTTCACCGAAGCTCATGCACCCCAGACAAATTCGGGAGACGTCCAATCCGGTATTTCCGAATTTCACATATTCCATATAGAAATCCTCCGACTTTCAAGGTATTTATAGTATACCCCCTGCTTCTCTCACCAATGATTCACAGCATGCTCGATAAAAGCAACCATATTGTTGATCTCGAGGACCTTCCCGTCATCCAACACAGCTTTCCCATGAAACGTACCAAACAACTGGTGACATTTGTTGTCGATAAATAACAGTTTGGTGGCGGTTTGCTGATCATAGATCGGCATGAACTCCATCTCAAATCTACCGTCCTCGCTCGTAATTTGTTTTCGGGACATGTACCCTCCCGCTGACAAATCATAGTGAACCTGACCCAATTTGTGAGGGGTGCCATCATAGAAAAGGATATTTTCCGTTGCGTTTGAGGTGTTGCCAAATCCATGCCCAATATTGAATCCGAACCGTTTCCCTTCGATATAGCAACTCCCGTTTCCCCAAAACCATTCATGCGAGAAGGGCCATACGCCGCGACCCCAGTCCAGCAAACCAAAGGCGGATTCCGGCTCAAACCGATATTCCCGTCCATCAACACGCACGAAGCCGCTAGCAGGCATACTGTTTATTTTATGATTGTAATAAAAGTGGGACGGATCTTCATCAAATGGAGTAGCCATCACGATCGACGTCTTGTCGGGTTGGGATAGTTCGATTTCGAGCTCCATCTTAGGTAGCTGTTTCCCCATTGCACGGCAAATGAGCTTCCTGCCGCCTTCGAACACCTGAAATTGCATGAACATATTTTTTCGGTCAACCGTTAAATCACCTTCGTCTGCCGATAACGGCATGCTTAACGAGTTGAACGGCAGGACCAGCATTTGAGTCACTTCATAATGTCTGCCGGTCGCAAATTCAAATAGTTTGACGGAAACACTCCCTGCATAGGAGACATGCCCGATCGTCAGTTGCAGGCAGAAATCGTTATTAGAGACTTGATAGAAATCCCACTCTTTGATTCGCCAAGGCCGTGCCTTAATACTGTCCCGGTTATAAGTCAGAATGGCCTCTGTCGAGTATCCCTTCTGTATCAACACCCCATTGGAATCTAGCAGATCCCCTGGCGTACGGATCCTATTTTGCTGCATGGCTACCCCTCCCATTTAAAGAATGGTTCTGCGTTAGAATAAGGACTACGGAGGACACTGACACTAGAATCAGAAACATAGTAGGACCATGCCCTCCAACCCGTCTCAAAGATGTTAATTTAATCTTAGCGGGAATCGGTAAATAACACCATCGATTTATTGCGGTGCATATTTGAGCACGTTCTGACGTATCGTAAAGTCTGAAACCGACACTCCACACACGAATTAGGGAGGTACTACAACAGCGATGGCATCTAGCAGAAATCATCAAGGGGCCCATGGCATTGGCCAGATTGAAAAGCAATTAAACCAACAGATGGAAGCCGCGGCCGAAATTCAAGGCGAAGCCGGAATCGATCAGCGGGTCAAACAGAAGGCCAAACGTCCAGCCAAAGCATCCAAGTCAGAGACCAAATAGGTCTCTGCTTCTCCTATTTTACCGCGCGCTCACCTCTTCCTTCACTTGTAGTAAAGTGCTAGAATTAACTTTTAGCTGACAACAAGCAACCGGAGGATGAACCAAGTGGGTTATTTACGAGCTTTAAACCAGGAGATGCAGGGATGGTCCAGAAATATCAAATTATTTTTCTTGGCGAACATCCTCTATCAAATCGGCACTGGCATGTTTGGAGTGCTCTATAATTTATATATACAAGGACTGGGTTACGATGACGCTATGAACGGACGCGTTGTCAGCATTCAGTCCTTTGCTACGGCTCTGATGTTCGTACCGATCGGCATCTGGGGTGATCGAACAAGCCGCAAAAAAATCCTCGTATTAGGCGCTTTGCTTAGCGGCGTCGCTTTCATTCTTCGCTCTTTCTCCTCCGGAGACACCGCGTTGCTTGGGTTTGCCGTGTTTACCGGCCTATTTGCTTCTTTCTTTCAAGTCATCTCAATCCCGTTTTTGGCCGAAAATGTCACCCCCGCGAACCGGCTCAAAATGTTCAGTTATTTCTCCTCCCTAGGCCTTGCTTCACAAGTGATTGGCAGCTTAGGCGGCGGCGTGTTCGCTGATGTCCTTAAGTCTCTCGGCTTCGAAAACTTGCTTAGCTTAAGAACCGTATTGGTCATCGGTGGAGCCGCAACCTTGGCCGCCTTTATACCGATGTTGTTCGTGCGCGAACGCAAGGCTTCGAGCTTGAAACCAAAGACGGATGACCAAGCGCCTTTGGAGCCGGAGGCTTCCCTTCCCGCTCATATCACGAGCGCCGATGCCGCCGATTTCCGGATCATTGCCCGTTTCGTTGCTGCACAGCTGCTCATCGGTTTAGGCTCGGGCCTCGTGGTACCCTATCTAAATCTCTACTTCACGAATCGATTCTCCGTTTCCTTGTCATTGATGAGTCTGTTAATCTCGCTGGGTCAGGTCATGACGATCTTCTCCATGCTGATTGGCCCATCCTTGGCGAGTCGGGTGGGACAAGTTAAAGCCGTTGTTCTCTTTCAAATGTTATCCCTGCCGTTCCTGCTGCTCACCGGATTTACGAATGGATTCGCCATAGCCGCCGTAAGCTTCCTGTTCCGGCAGGCGTTGATGAATGCCGCCAATCCGATCCAATCCGCCATCATGATCGATCGCGTAGCCGACAAGCGGAGAGGTATAGCTAATTCGCTGACCCAAACGGCGTTCATGTTAGGCTGGGCCACAATGGGTCCCGTTCAATCGCATTTGGTCACCGCCTACGGAACGTATTGGGGTTACGCCATTACCTTTAGCATGACCGGTTGCTTATATACAGCTGCCTCACTCCTGTACTATTTCATGTTCCGGGGGAATACCAAGAAGCCAGGCGAGAAGAAATCCATAGAAAAAAGACGTTTGCAAATGTAATCTCATGCAAACGTCTTAATCCTGTTCCTCTTTTAGAGCACGGTATCATCAACCCGATTCAACCATACTTCGATGGTTCCAATAACCGAAGTGACGCAGCCATCTTCAAACGGTGAAATTAAGCCGGCAATCTCCACCAAATCCGTGAAGGAGCGACTCCCCCCCTGTCTGCATAAGAGCAGGTAATCGGCCCATGCCGCTTCGCGGTCCTCGTGCATCTTTTTCCAGAACTGAAACGCACAAATTTGCGCCAGCGTATAATCAATATAATAGAACGGTGAGTTGAAAATATGACCTTGCCTGTGCCAGAATCCGCCTCGTTCCAAATAATCGTTATCCGCATAGTTCCGGTAAGGCACATATTTGCGCTCGATCTCCCGCCAAGTTTGCTTGCGTTCCGCAGGCGTAACCTCCGGATGTTCGTAGACATAATGCTGGAATTCATCGACCGCCACGCCGTAAGGAATAAAAATGAGTGCGCTGGCTAAATGATCAAATCGGTATTTATCGGCTTGTTCTTCAAAGAACAAATCCATCCACGGCCAGGTGAAGAACTCCATGCTCATGGAGTGGATCTCACAGGCTTCAAGCGTTGGAAATTGATACTCCGGAACCTCAAACCCTCGGCTTTCATACATCTGAAAAGCATGCCCCGCTTCATGCGTCAACACATCGATATCGCCGGACGTGCCGTTAAAATTCGAGAAAATAAACGGCGCTTTGTATTCGCTAATGAAAGTGCAGTACCCACCACTCCGTTTACCTGGTTTGGCGACAAGATCCATCAGTTCATTTTCCGTCATAAAACTAAAAAATTCATCCGTCTCGGAAGACAGTTCCGTATACATCTTCGCCCCGTTCTTCACGATCCACTCGGGGTCGCCCTTTGGGGTCGCGTTTCCCGACTTGAAGGAAAAACTCTCGTCGTAATACAGCAGTTGCTCCACATCGATCCGGTTCTTTTGCCGCTCCTTCAGCTTTGTGGCAACAGGCACAATATGCTCTTGCACTTGGTTCCGGAAGTTTGCTACCTTCTCAGCATCATAATCCGTGCGTGACAACCGGGCATAACCAAGTTCAACGAAGTTGCGATATCCAAGCTTCTTGGCGATCTTCGTTCGCACTTGGACCAACTCATCGTAAATGCGATCAAGTTCGTCCTCATGCTCGGCTAAGAAACCATACGCCGCTTCAGCCGCACGCTTGCGAATCTCCCGATCCGTCGATTGCTGAAAGGGGACCAACTGGGATAGATTACGCTCCTCGCCTTCAAACGGGATTCTCGCAGAGGCAATCAGCTTGGCGTATTCGGTCGTCAGTCTGTTCTCCCGCTTTAAATCCTCAATCACTTCAGGGCTGAACGTCTTCAACGAAAGCTCGGCGATCTGGAACAGTTGACGTCCCCATTGCTGCTCCAACTCCGCGCGGAATTTTGAGCCAATCAACGCCCGGTAGTAGTCCGAAATAAATTCTTGGACAATCGGGTTGTTCTCATCGTAGAAGTCCTGCTCCGCCTGATAAAATTCGTCGTTGGTGTCGATGGTATGCCGGGTGCTGGCGATCTCCTGCATCGAGTCAAAGCCACTCCGCAGTTGATTGATTTCT
Source organism: Paenibacillus timonensis (assembly GCF_009725205.1). Classification (GTDB taxonomy): domain Bacteria; phylum Bacillota; class Bacilli; order Paenibacillales; family Paenibacillaceae; genus Fontibacillus; species Fontibacillus rhizolycopersici. The sequence goes on from NZ_WNZY01000005.1 coordinate 175,053, forward strand.
CTCATGATCCGGCCCTGCTCTTCATAAGTATCTGCCGCTGCAAACGCGTCAAGTAGCTCCTTGAATCTCTGCCTAAAATCTTGGACATCCGGGCGTTCATAGCGGTATTCGCTAAACTTCATGGCATGCACCTGCCCTTTCAAGAGAATCGTATTCGTCGCCCCATGTTGCTAGATTATGAACATTATACTAATCCTCTTTTGGGAGTGCAAACCCGTACCGGCGTTTAGAGCATCTGACCGCCCGATACCTCGATTCGCGTCCCGTTGACCCAGCCGAACTCCTCCGTGCAAAGGGAAGCGATAACGCCTCCAATATCGTCGGCCTCGCCTACTCTGCCGAGGGCAATATTGTTTGCGATAAACCCTCGCATCTGCTCATTATCCCGGACGGAGCCCCCACCGAAATCCGTAGCGATAGCTCCCGGAGCGATCACGTTGACACGAATCCCCCGCTTGCCCCATTCTTTTGCCATATATCTCGTTAATACCTCGATAGCGCCTTTCATTGCCGAATAGGCCCCGAACCCTTCGATGACAAAGCGGGTCAGACCGGTGGAAAGATTAACGACACGGCCATGGTCGGCGATCAAAGGGTACAGCTTTTGCGAGAGGAAGAAGACCCCTTTAAACTGAACATTCATCAGGCTGTCGAACTGTTCCTCCGTCGTTTCCGCAATCGGAACATGGATCCCGAATCCCGCATTATTCACCAGGATATCAAAGGTATCGCGGTTCCATCCTTCGTTCAGAATGTCCGTCAGCTGCGAAACGAAAACATCAAACGAGGAGACTTTACCGGTATCCAACTGCAGCATGGCCCCCTTTTGCCCAAAGGCTTCGATTTCTTGAACGACCTTCTCCGCTTCCTCCTTCCGGGTATGATACGTCACAATCACGTCTATTCCTTTACGTGCGAACGCCAGTGCGCTATTTCTGCCAAGACCACGGCTGCCGCCGGTTACCAGCGCAATTTTCTTCATGGGTTTCATCTTTCGATCACTTCTCCTCTTCGTCGTAATTCGCCACTTGATCTGTGAGATGCTGTGGACTATAGTGAGTATATTGCTTCGAGTTAACTCTAAGTCAAGGGGGAGAATATGAAATATTCCATTCAAGAAGTTGCGGCAAAGTTCGGCTTAACTGCGCATACCCTGCGTTATTATGATAAGGAAGGACTACTGCCTTTTATCGGTCGGGAACCCTCCGGCAACCGGATATTTATGGAGAAGGATCTCGACTGGTTGGCCATGATCTGTTGTTTGAAGGATACGGGAATGCCCATCAAAGAAATCAAACAATACGCGGATTGGTGTGCCAAAGGAATGGAAACGCTGGAGGAACGGAAAGCCATGTTGGCGGATCATCGTTTGCAGGTCCTCAAGCAGATGGATGCCTTGCAACAAAATTTGGATCTGATCGATTCGAAAATCGCCGTTTACAATGATCCTGTGCTGGCCGAACAAAGGTATGGGAATTTCAGCGAGACAAAATAAAAACGCGCCTAAACCCGCGCGTTCTAGATTTTCTAGGGTTATCCCGTCTTTTGAGTCTTCAGGTAACCGTCCACCTTCGCTTTCATCGATAAGATGGTGGTCTTACGGTATTGCAGCGCTAGCCGCAGAACTTTGAGCTGCTGCGTACGAGACAATTGCTTGAAACGAGGTTCTTGCCGCATAAACTTGCGAATGATCGACCAGCTGTTCGCCGAAGTCCGCTCCCGCTGGAGACGTGGTGCTTCATAAGGTAGATTCGGCTTTCGCAAACGATGGATGAACGAGTTTAAATGTGATGAAGCTTTACCTTCATCGACTAAACAGGGAGCAACCACATTTTTGGTATGTTTTCTTAAAAAATCATAATGGTGATTGCCGCTGACGATCACATAGCCTCCGTCCTTCCGACTTTTGCGTACAACCATCAGATGCATGCAATCCTGCGCGGCTTTCCGAAGATTCTTGATTCGCTGCGTAATTTGAATGGATATTCCGGGCTTAAGCTTATTCAGAGGGATATATTGCACCGTAATTCTCATGGAGCCACCCCTTTCTAAGTTACTTATGTATATGTATATGCCCCAATCTCCCTGATTGCGTCCTTCGGAAATGGATTGATTTTTTTAAATATATAAATGTTAATCTAATAATGTCAGTGTGCGTTTTATTGTGCTAATCGGCTCGTCTGCCATCTGAATTCATGAATTTGGGAGATGAAACCATGTACAACGAAATGAGACTGCCACGCAATACTAAAGAAGGCCTATTGAGGCCGTAAGGAGCACCGAATAAACCAAACAAGGCAACCGCGAAAGCGGATTGCCTTGTTTTTTTGTTCTTTATTGCTCCGCGGCATACAACTGACCGCAGGCCGCATCGATATCACTGCCGAATTGGGTTCGGATCGTGGCATGAATCCCTTTGGATTTCAAGATTTGGACAAATCGGTTCACGCGGGATCTATCGGACGATTCATAACGTTGGGACGTCGCATCCGTCGAATTGTAAGGAATCAAATTGACGTGATAGAGATGCTCCCACGCTCCTCGCCCTCGGATTAAGGAGGCTACCGCTTCTGCATGCTCTGGAGAATCGTTAATCCCCCGTAGCAGAATGTAAGCAATATACACCTTCCGTCCTGTTTTCTGAATATGGCGATCCAATGCAACCAGTACGTCCTGCAACGGAAAGCGATCATTAATCGGCATCAGCTGGCTGCGCTGCTCGTCGAACGGCGAGTGCAGCGAGAACGTCAGGTTTACTTGCGGAAACTCGTCCCCCAGTCTTTGGATTCCCGGCAGAATGCCGATCGTCGAAACCGTAATTCTGCGGTGGCCTAACCCGAATAACTGCGGATCGGTCAGCAAATGGAGCGCGTTAAACAGCTGCGGATTAGCCAGCGCTTCCCCCATCCCCATGAAAGATACGCTATCCAAGGGATATCCACGCAAATGGAATGACAATAGCTGATCAGTGATTTCATCCGCCGTCAGGTTTCTCCTTAACCCCATCGTTCCCGTGGCGCAAAATCGGCATCCAAAGCCGCACCCGCACTGAGAAGAGATGCAATACGACTCCCATCCGCGTTGATAACTTAATCGGACCGCCTCTATACGTTCTCCTGCGTCGATAGAGAATAGAACCTTATGGACTTGGCTAGAGCTCTTCTCCAAGATCGGCGTGATGCTGGAGATGTGCTCTCCCAGCTCCCTCCCCAATTCTTCGCGCAGCGACTTTGGCAGCATGGTCATTTGCTCAAAACGGGTGATTCTATGTTTAAAGATCGCATCCGTGATTTGCCGGTACCGATAATCGGGTTGCTTCAGACTTGCTAAGAGCTGTCCGATTCTCACGTATTTGGATATTGGTTTCATCGTCATTTTCTCCTTTAAACCGGAGAAAAAACGCCAAAAAAACACCAAAAAAACACCCTAACGACTCACCGGTGCTCCTTTGGCGTTACCTCGACCTAAGCGATATCACATTGGACACGGAACGAAACGTTACTTTGAACGCTTTATGACCGCTAAGTATCCCTGTAAATCGCCGGACAAAGCTCCGGTCTCTGTATAGGTTTGATTTGAACCGTGTCAAGAGTCAGGTTTGTTGACAGGTTCGCTAAATCATCTACGACTTCCAGTTGGTCTTTCATTGGTTGATCCTCCTTTAAGTTTTAATAAATATATCTTTCGTTCTAGAGTCGTATTTGTTTCGTCGCGATCCGTTCGCAGAACTCGCGGTCATGCTCAACAAACAAAATCGTAGGCGCATAGGCCAGCAGCAAATCTTCAATTTGCATGCGGGAGATCACGTCGATGAAATTCAGCGGTTCGTCCCAGACCAGCAAATGCGCTTTTTCGCAGAGACTTTTAGCGATCAGCACCTTCTTCTTCTGGCCGCCGCTGTAATCTGCCATATCCTTCTCAAACTGCAATCTGGAAAAATCCAACTTCCGTAAAATCGCTTTAAACAGACTCTCGTCAATGTCATGCGCTCTGGCAAAATCGGTCAAGTTTCCTTGCAGCCACGATGTTTCCTGCGAAACATAAGAAATTTTCAACTGGCTTCCTAGACGTAACGCGCCTGAATAGCGGATGTCCTCGCCGCAGAGCAGTTTCAGGATGCTCGATTTGCCGGAGCCATTGCGTCCCATCAGCACGATCCGATCCCCACGGTCGATCGTAAAGCTGATATCGTGACAAGCTTGCTTCTCTCCGTAATAAATCGAAACATGATCCAATTCGGCGAGCTGCGTTTTGTGGTAAGGCAGCTGTGCGATTTTTAGACTTTCCGAGGTTTCGATATTTTTGAGAAGGCGCGACTTCTCTTCGATCGCGGTCTGCTGCCGTTGCTCAATCGATTTGGAGCGTTGCATCATCTTAGCCGCTTTATGGCCGATATAGCCCTTGTCTACCTTCGAACCGGAATTTCGCGTACCGTTCTTCGTCTTCTCCACTTCATGCGACCAGTTACTCGTCCGTTTCGCCGCTTCCGACAAACGTTTGACGTCCTTCCGCAGCCTATCGTTTTCGGACAACTCATAGTTGTCCTGACGCTGTTTATTTTCCCACCAATCGGAAAAATTGCCCTTTTGAATCTCAATGTTCGTCTTGTTGATGGACAGGATATGATCTACTGAGCGATCCAGAAAAGCACGGTCGTGAGATACAAGAATAAACCCGCTCTTGCGGTTTAAATAATCACCCACAAGCTCCCGCGCTTCCATGTCCAAGTGGTTGGTTGGTTCATCGATCAGAAGAAAGCTGTTTTCTTTCAGGAACAACGCTGCCAGCATGACCTTCGTCTGTTCTCCGTTCGAGAGAGACTCAAAAGGCCGATATAACACATCGTCGGACACCTGAAGCAAGGAAAGCTCCCGTATGAACTCCCATAATACATAGTCCGGATAGATTTCCTCTACAACATCCAAGGTGTTATCTTCCTTATGTTTCACATCAAAGGGGAAGTAATCGAAGCTTACATCCGCGGAGATTTGACCGCTGTATTCGTGTTTACCTTGCAGCAAATTTAAAAAGGTCGTCTTCCCCCGTCCGTTTCTTCCGGTAAAGCCAAGCTTCCAATCGGTGTCGATTTGAAAGCTCACATTCTCAAAGATATGATCGTAACTGCCTTCATAGGCAAACGTCAGATGGTTCACATTAATTAAGGACATGAACAACATCCCTCCTACATAAAAAGAATGGGCCGCAAGAAAGTTACCTTTCTTACAGCCCAAAAATATAAATCAAATCCAACCCACGTCGGGTATGGATTTGTATATACGGTTGGAGTGAAAGGATGAAGTAACTTTCTTGCATAAGAAATAAACCGTGCGAATTACGTTCGCATTTCGGTTCCAAATCCTTAGCAAGAAATATCCATCCGTTTCAACTCCCTCAATTTAGATAATAAAATACTAACATAGTCCCTTATGAGGATCAAGAAACATTATCGTAGGTTAAGAAGATAAGTCCATGTCAATTTTCTCTGTGGATGATGTAATTGAGCAAATGTTTCAAAAAAACGGGAGGTCGCGGGAGGTCCATCAACGCTTCCATCGCCAGGCAATAATGTTCCCACATCGCTTTGCTCGCGGCTACCGGCCCCAGTACCGTCACATAAGTTGAACTGTCATTCTCGGCGTCCTTCCCGGCCGGTTTGCCCAGTAAACGCGGATCCCCTTCCTCATCCAGCAGATCGTCTTTGATTTGGAAGGCGATGCCCATATGATAGGCGATTTTCTTCATAATCTCGATTTCCGTCTCCGAAACCCGAGCTAAAATGGCCGGCGCCACCAAACAAGCTTCAAATGCAATTCCTGTTTTGTAAAAGCATACCCGGTCAAGCTCCTCAACAGTCAGCACTTTGCCCTTGGCGCTCAAATCCATCGCCTGCCCCATGCAAATCTTCGCGGCTTTCCGGGATAAGTACTGCAGCAACGCAAGCACAGATTGACGATCAAATTCCTTCAAAGAAGCCTGCTCCTCGACCGCTTTTTGAATGAGAAAAATGCCGGTTAGCTCTGCGATGGCACTGCCATGCAACTCATGCAATGTCGGCCGGCCCCGGCGGGTTGCCGAGTTGTCCTGGGAAGGAAGGTCGTCGAAAATCAAGGATGCCGTATGCATGTACTCCAACGCGCGGAACAGCGGAGCCAAAGCAGCGGCATCCAAACCGTATTCCTGCACGCCCATCACCCAGGAGAGGATCGGCCGAAGCCGCTTTCCGTTGCCCTCAAGGCTGTAGTTCGCCGTTTCAAACAGCAGTCCGGTCTCCTTCATTCCTTCTTCAGTCGGCGGTTGAACCGGCAGCAAGTTGTTAATTTCGGCACGTGCCTTTTTGACGATGCTAATGAATTCCTCCTGCTCCCGCCGGTTGCTTCGCATCGCGCCTAGCAATTGATCCCGCAGCATTTTATCATAAAACGCTACGTTCTCCGCTTGACGCACCAACCGCTGGATTAACCGTTCCAGCTCCGGCTGCCCAAACGCAAAAATCTCCATGATGCGGTCAAACTCCTCTTGACCCACGCGCTGTCGATACCGCTTGAGTCCGTTGATCGCACGGTCAAGGATAATTTCCCGCGTCTTCGGTTCCGAACAGTACACCTCGTGAATCAAGTGGGAGATCACCGCCCAATAAAGCTCGAAAGGGTTAATCAAATCAGAACGTTTATCCCGGTACTTGAAGTAATAAGTGAACGGGGTCACTGCCCCGGTGTTCATATCCGCGAACATGTCGGCAAGGTCGTCGGCAAGCTGGTTGTACAGACCATAATAAAAGACGCGCTGCTCAAAACCCTCGTCCCTCGAAGCCCCGATCACAGAGCGTACGATCAATCGCGAGGATGCCGATTTTAATATGATCGGCAAATATATGTCCTTGTTCGTATAATGCGCATGCGTCAGATCTTTGGTCCGGTCCTCATCCTGAGACTCAAAAAAGACAAGAGACTGTTCAAAGAAAATTTCTTGGGTTTCCCGGTTCTGCACCTGACGGATATATTCATAAGCCTCTCGCAGCTCGGCATGGATAAAGCGGATCATTTCGAAATGGTTCCCGGTCCACTCCCCCAGCTCCGGTACGATCCCGGTTCGAATCGTCATGCGGATCATTCGGGAGTACTGCTCTTTCTCCCCTTCATTCAACACCTCAGAGTCGAGAAGATCGTCGATGAATGGATACGTCAAACCATAATAATAACCCAGCTTCAGCGCATCCCCTAATCTGCGGGAACGTTCGCTGGAAGGGATTCCCTCGTCCATCTCGTCAATCACGTGCATAACGACACCGAATATAATTTTGATCAACTTGCGTTCGGCTTCCTCCGCATTCATTGCTTCGGGCAAATGGGAGGATACCCGCTTCAGCTTATCGATGATCCAAATCATCTCCGGTTCAATCGCTTCACGCTGGGCCCACCGATACAACGCAACCATGCTGAGAAATTCGGAAGCGGGTTCCGAGGGATCATCGTCTTGGCGTTCCAAACGGCGTTTCAGTTCGGCCGTAAAACGCTCGATTCTTGCCAAGGTCCGCGGAGATGACAGATCATGGCCCAAGTCGCGCAAGAACATGTAAGAAACGCTTCGCTCCAAATAGTCGTCCAACTTCCCGGTACGGGTTAACCAGGCAAGATAACGGGCAGAATCGGCAGGATCGGGCGAGGCGAAACGCCGAAACCATCGGGTTAGCTGAAAGGGGCGCGGAAGATGCCCCTTCTTCCATTCGCCGAAATCGTCAAGTAACGAAGCCGCGTAACCCTTATTGCGAATGTTTGTTTCCAGCGACGCCAAATATCCCTCCGCCTTATCCAGGGCCTGTCGATACCCGCGGTCCGCTGCCGCCTCCGTACTTGTAGGGATTATCGTCATATCATTATACCTCGGCTCAAGAATTCATTATAATCATAGTATAAAATAACAAGAAACGAAAACGGCAAGGGTCGGTGATTCTCCTAGACCTAAGTCTGGGATCATGAGGGGAGTCGTCAAAAGGAAATGCGAATGATTTCATTCTTCAGTTCCTTTGCGGCAGCATGGCGGGATTATCGGCTAGACTCCGGCACGCAGCTAGCAAATCGATATACGGTTCGGGAATTGATCGGCGAGGGCAGCTACGGGTTGACCTACAAATGCACGGACGAAACCACTGGCAGTATCGTGGCTGTCAAGCAAGCCCGGCCCAGCAAAGGGGAGTACGCCAAGCAACTGCTGGTGCATGAAGCCAATGTCTTAAAAACGCTACACCATCCGCGCATCCCCGGCTATTTAGATCAATTTGAGGAAGGTCGCAACAGCTACCTGGTCATGACTTTTTTAAGGGGGGCCACGTTGGAGGATTTGATTTTTGGACAGGGCCGGAGATACGACGAAGCGGAATCCGTCAGGGTCACTCTTCAGTTGCTGGAACTGGTTGACGATATTCATCGTCAAGGATTCGTTCATCTTGATTTACGCATCCCCAACGTCGTATTTCAGGAAGAAGAGTTATATCTCATCGATTTTGGCTTGTCCCGCGGAATTGGCGAGTCGCCGATTGCCCTGCCGCTTCAGGGGCGCTGGCACCAACGAGAACATGCGGCCTCCCGCGCCTTCATTCCCGCGGAACCGCAATCCGATCTGGAAGACGTTGGTCATTTCTTGTTATTTCTGCTCTACTCCACCTTTGATACGAAGCGTCAGTCCTCGCACCCGACTCATGGGAACCGCCAAATTTCAGAGTCAAGCTGGCAAGACGAATTACACCTGTCTAGTGAGCTGACAACCCGGGTCGAACGACTCCTTCAACTCCGGGATCCATATGCTCATGTATCGGAAGCGATCGCGGATCTGCAAGCCTTGCGGAGCCTGCAGCGTTGAACGCCGGGTTTCTTTTATGTCCAACACCGAATACAATGGAAATAAAAGCAATTCAAATCAGAAAGGTGGGTTTATGACATGTTACGGAGATTCATCAATAAGTTCCTCCACTCAGCATCGCATAGTCACCGAAGGCATTACAGTAGCTCTGCCAGACGATTTGGACAGGGACCTTACAACGGCAAACGATACAGCAGCAGCCAAGGTTATGCGAAGCCGATAGGCTCCTCCTCTGATCACAAGCGTCGTCATGGCCATATGGGCCAAGGGTATTATAAATCCAGAAGATATAGTTCCAGCTAGCCGTGACCCCAATCGATAAAATAAACGTGGAGTGTCTTATTGAAAGATACTCCACGTTTGTTTAGCTTATCCGGCCTCATGTTTACGCCTCTTCAAGAATTCGTTGATTCAACCTTTTTTGCCACGCCACATCCTGCCAGAACGGATGATGCGGCGCGCAGTTGGAGCACAGCACCATGCCCCAGAAGCCCTGCTCCAGCCCTTTCTGAACCGCATATTCGGCAATGAACTTGCCGACAGGGCCTTCCTCGAAACCAGTTAGCAGCGGCGTGTAGCCGACGTAACCTTCCCCAATCACGACCGGAATCCCCTGTCGTCTGGCCCAGCGTCCGACTTCTGCATAACGTTGGTCCGTTTTTTGCAGCATCGACAACTTATGGGCATGATATCGGTCATAAAGGAACAGGTCCCACTTGTCCGGGTCCGCCCAATCATGCAAGTAGAACAATCGCAAACCTACGGGGTTCCCTTGTAACCGCCACACCTCTTCCTTCGCTAGGCGGTAACTCTCAAACGGTGGCGCCTCCTCACGAAGCATCGCCTTCACCATCTCGTTCGGAAAGTCCCCCGCTTGGGAGCGCAGGTTCGTTGCATCCATCAACTCTTGCAGTACACCGTTTAAATACAGGTGGAAATGCGCGATCTGGACGTTTTGCGCCACCTGCTCCTTTCCATAGTCGCTGTTCAAGGTGTAGCACGCGGTGATCAGTATATCCGGATGGCGATCCTTCAAGTAGCCGACGGCTTCCTCTAGATACGGCTTCATTGCCTCGATGATTGCCGGGCTATCCTCGAACGGAATTCCTTGATCCAAACCGATTTGCGCCAACCCGCCGAACTCGACTTCGTTATGAAGCTCTGCATAAGCGATTTGGTCTCGGTACCCCCGTTCCTTCAACATATCGATCAACCGGCTCATCGATCGAGCCAACGTCATAAATCGCTCGTGCGGCGGAATTTGCTGTAATTGGTCCGCCAGTTCCCGGCTCTCAAGAAAGGACGAACTCTGCTGATATTCCCATGAGGACAAGATCACGTAGCAGCCATGGGCTTGAGCTTGTCGGAACAGCTCCAGCAAATGCGCATGCCCGTCCAGCTCGGCTCCCCCCTGACAGTTATACCATCGCGTTCGCCGGCCGATCTCCCCCAGACTGCTGAATCGAAGCGGACCGGGACGCCGCCCTTGCTCGTCGAACAGGAAGAACGGCATAGCGCAAATTCGAATCGTGTTATACCCCCGCTCGACCAGCTCATCGAACCGCGACGCCAAATCGCAGTACGGCTCCCCCGGCCTTGTCATTGTATACCAGGAGAAATCCCATAGCGAAATCGTTAATTTGCGAGGCAAATGGTCGGGAATCCTCATTCTAGCTCAGCTCCTTCCTCCTATTAATTCATCACATTAACCCTTGATCGCGCCGGCCGTAATCCCTTTAATGAAGGAGCGGCTGCCCATAAGGAAGATCAGCAGCACCGGTATCGTCGCCATACAGAGCGCCGCCATCCGCGCCCCGTAATCCGTCCGATGGACGATCCCCAGCGTAGAGACGAACAACGGCAATGTAAACCACTTCGAGTTGTTGATTGTCACCAACGGGAACAAATAATTGTTCCAGGACCACAGGAACACGAGCGTTGCCAAGGTAGATAGGCCAGGTTTGACGAGCGGAAGCACGATTTTACCGAAGATCAGCGGCTCCGGCGCCCCATCGATCCGCGCGCATTCGAGCAGCTCGTTTGGCACTGTGTCGCGCATGAACTGGATCATAAAGAAAGCTCCGAACGGCCAAGCACTCCACGTGAGAATAATCGGCATCAGCGTGTTGCCGAACCCGAGGTTTTTCATTTCGATGATATAGCCGATTAGGCCCACTTGGGTTGGCACCATCATCGTGATGATGATGAAGTAATTCAAAAATCGCTTCAGCCTGAACCGAAACTTAGCTACAGCATAACCCACCAGCGTACTGGTCGTTACGCCCAACAACACCGACGTAATGGAAACGATTAAGCTATTGGCATACACCCGGAAAAAGTCGGTTTGCAGCACGGTTCGCAAGTTGTTCAGCCCGTAATCGGAAGGCACCAGCGGCAAACCCTTGAAGATGTCCTCCGAATAATAAGTGGACATCATGATCATGACGTAGAACGGAAATAACGATATGAGTGAGATCGCCGCAATAAATCCCCATTTTACGATTTTCACTCCTTCTCCTCCTTCCCTGCGCTAAGCCGGTAGCTGAAGATCGAAAATAGGACGATGACGAGAAACAACGTGTAAGCAATCGCCGAGCCGTAGCCAAACCTCGTGCCCGTAATAAAGGAATCGTTGACGAATTTCCAGATGACCGTCAGCGCCGCATTGTCCGGTCCTCCTGAGGTGCTGGCCGTCCAACCGCCGTAAAGCAGCTTCGGTTCATCGAATAACTGCAGGCCGCCAATGATCGATGTGACGACGAGAAATACCGTGATATTCCGTAATAGCGGCAATGTGATTCGGCGGAACGTATGCAGCCCGGTCGAGCCATCCACACGCGCCGCTTCGTAGATATCCTGCGGGATCGCCGTCATCCCCGCTAAATAAATCGCCATGAAGTATCCCAAATTGCGCCAGATGATCATTACCGCGATGATGACGCGGGACATCCACGGGTCCATCAACCAATAGAAGCCTTCCGTCATCCATCCCAGCTTGACGAGCAGCATGTTGACGATGCCGGTTTGCCAGTCGAACATAAACGAGAAGATAAATCCGATGGCCACCGGCGTCGTGATATACGGCAAGAAGTTAATCGTTTGCGCGAGGGTACGTCCTTTCGTCAGATTAAAGATCAGGTAAGCCAGCACCATGCCGAGCAAGATCATGAACGGCACGGACAAGGCCATAATGACGACCGTATTGAATAAAGACTTGTAGAACAGCGGGTCCTTCGTCAACAGCATGACATAGTTCTTCAATCCGATAAACGTCTTGCTGCCGATCCCATTCCATTCGTGTAAGCTGAGATAGAACGAATAAAGCAGCGGGTAACACTGAAAGGCAAGATAACAACCGATGAATGGCAAAGCGAACCAGTACGGCCAAAGATTGAGGCGTTTTTTGCTAGGGGAAGGCAGTCCGGCGACCGGAGCCGAATCCGCTGCGGTATTGAGCTTCATGCGTTTCCACTCCCTTCAACTTCATGAACGAGAGGAACGGCTGCCGACGCCCTTGGCGAAGTGCAGTCGTTCCTTTTGAGCTCTTCAAGCCGGACGGTTAATTTACCGTTGCATCCGGCGCCATGTTTTGGACTTCGCTCTTTAGCTTGTCGAGCGCGGCGTTCAAGTCGATGCTCGTATCCTTCATCCAGAGTGGATACAACGAGTTGTAGGCGTTTTGCACGATGGAATGATATTTCGTTTGCGGCTCTGCTTTGACGGTCGGGACGATTTTTTCGTAGAACGTTTTATTGAGGTTTTGCCCGGCAAAAAATTTGTCATATTCCGTACCGGCTTCGATCCAATCCTTGTGGTTCTCGAAGAAAGCCTTTGTACCGGCCATATTGCCGAACTCTTTGTAATTGACCTCCATGCCTTCGTCGGACATGTAGGCAAATTGAATGTAGGCCCAAGCCGCTTCCTTGTTTTTGCTGCCTTTATACACGCTGATCGAAGTCCCGCCGTACGTGTAGCTGCCTTCCGGTGCCGCGATGAGGCCCCACCGGCCTTCTCCGTCCGGATCGTTGGCGGCGATATTCCATTTGGCCCCCCAAGGCGCCATCGGATAGAAGAGAGTGTCGCCCTTCGCGAACGAAGCATTCCAACCTGGCGTATAAGCTTCGTATTTGCCTAGGATGCCGGCGTCCCTCATTTGGAACACAGTGCCTAGCGGTTTCGTCAATCGTTCGGTCAAATTGATCGTGTTCCCGTCTACGTACGCCTTGGACGTTTGCTCACGCAAAATGCGGTAAGCATCGTCGAAGCTGGCAAACATCGTGACTTTGCCGCCGCTCTTCGAGACGACCTCCTTGCCTTTCTCGATAAATGCATTCCAATCCGGGAATAACGCAGCGACCTGGTCCGGATCATCCGTGCCCAAATATTCCTTCGCCAAATCCCTGCGGTAAGCCAAGCCGGCCGGCGTAATCGATTGATCTACCCCAACCAATTCTCCTTTGGGATTGGAAAGAATCGGCGCCAAATAATCAAGCAATTGGTCTTTCGAGAAATTGTAGGGAGCTTGCTCCAGATTGTCGAGAATATCCAGGTCAAACAATTGCCCGCGATAGTTCATCTCGCCAAGAATCACGTCCGGTACATCCGAGCCGGAAGCGATGCCGCTTTGAATTTTCTGCATATAGTCGTTGTTGTTGACGACGGTGTATTCCACCTTGACGTTGGGATACACTTTGTTGAATTCCGGAACCATCTTCGTGAGGAAAGCCTCGTCCCAGTCCCACACCTTGATCGTTCCTTGCAAATCAGCAGGCGAGACGGATTCGCTCCCGGTAGCGGCATTATCAGCCCCCCCGTTCGTTGCTTGATTGGCGGGGGTGTTCCCTGCCCCGTTCGAATTGTCAGACTTCGTGTTTCCTCCTGACGAGCAACCCGTTATGACCAGAATGAATGCCATGAGAAGTGCCATCAGCATGACCGGCAGTTGCCTTGTCTGTACTCGTTCCATCAGAACCCCTCCCTAAGATTGAAATCGCTTACAGATCTAAAATAACGCTTGCTCCACCTCAACAAAAGTTCACGATTCGGCGATTTCGCTCATGATCCGGGGATTTATCAAAAAAGGGGGTCAATGGCGGAGACCTCCTCCCTTAGGTAAGGCAGCCTCAGAGAAACGACGGTACCGCGTCCTGGCTCGCTGTCCACCTCGATCCCATAGGCTTCTCCGTAATGATAGGTGATCCGCTCCATCACATTGGCTAAGCCGATGCCCTTCTTGATCGGCATCTCCTTCCTGGGCAAGCTGAGCTCCCGCAAACGTTCCGGTTCCATCCCGATCCCGTTGTCTTTAACACAAATATGCAGCCCCCCCTCCCGAACCGCTGCACTAATCCGGATTAAGCCGTTATCTTCGATTCCGTGAAATAACGAGTTTTCCACTAAGGGTTGGAGCATCATGCGCAGCACCTGGCAGGAATGAAGTTCGCTCGGGATATCCCATTCGAGCCGGAATCTGCCCGGATAGCGATATTGCTGAATGACGACGTATTTTCGGATCATATCGATCTCCTCCTGCAAAGTGCAGAAATAAGCACCCTCCCCGGTTTTGATCGTATCCTGCAAGATGTCAATGAACGCCTTGGTCATCGTGATCGTATCCTGGTTTCTTCCGGCATGGGACAAATAAATGACAGTATTCAGCGTATTGTATATAAAATGCGGGTTAATTTCGGACAATAGCAGATTGATTTGCATTTTGCGTTTCATCTCTTGCTCGCGTAGGGAAGATTTCATCCACAAATCCAGGTCATTCACCATTTGATTGAAGCCGGCTGCGAGCTCTTCCATCTCGTCTCCGGTACGGAAGGAAACGCGGGTATTCAACTCGCCGGCCGACACCCGGCGCATGGCACGCGCCAGTTGGGAGATCGGACGGGTAAACTTGGCGCTTACGGGCGGAATGACCGCCATGGCAAACAGCAGGCTGCCGAATACGATAAGCAGATAGAAATACAGGATCGGGCGTACACTTTCCATTAGTTTGCTTTCGGATAAGAAGGCTTCCAGAACCCATTTCCCGTCATCGGCCTGATATTTCAATGGAATCACACGCTGTTGCTGTTGTGTTGCTGCATTCGGCTTCTTCCGATTTACGCCGGCGCTGTCGTAAACGACGATCCCGTCTTCCATCGACAAGGCGAGCCGTGCAAAGTCTTTCTCACTATCCTCAAAAATCTTCTCCACCTCAGTCAGCTTCAAGTCGAGCACCAGGATATAAGGGGCTGCGTCGGCGCTTAGATCCTCCCAGTTTTTGTAGGCCGTTACGTAACTGATCACCTTCTGATTGCCGTTGATATAACGAAACTCATGGGGAGCGGAGAAATGACCCGGACTGATCTGGCCCGACAGGAAAGGCGTTAACCAAGCACCCTGCAAATAATCAGCATAGTAGCTTTCGTATCCGCTATAGTTGGAGAACACCTCCTGATCCGGCCGAATGATCATCATGTTCAACAAATTAGAATCCAGGGCGACAAAACGCTGCAGCTGTTTTTGGACCGCTACTTTCTTGAAATAACGTTCCTGCAGGCTGTCGCTTTCCCGCAAGAGGATCGGTTTGTTGATTTCTTCGGCAGCGATGATCGTTTCTGCCGTATTCTCCAGCCTTTCCTGCATCCGCTTGATCGAAGAAGACATTTGCGCTAACTTCGTCATATTGTCACGGACCGCCTGATCACGGACGATTTGGGTCACATAGTTAAAAGTAATGTAGCTGCACGCGATCAAAGAGACCGAGACGATCAGCACGGTGCCCGTAATGACTTTATTGCGGAAGCTCAGCTTCAGCTTCATTCGTCCCCCTCCCTTTCCTTTCGCTTGGCGTATTCCAGAGGCAGGAGGCCTGTCGTTTTGTGGAAAATTTTGCTGAAATAGTGACTGCTGCGATACCCGACCCGATCCGCGACCTCGTATAGCTTGTACCGGCCAGTTCTCAACAAGCGTTTCGCCTTCTCCATCCGATAAACGGTAATGTACTCAAGCAACGTCTGCCCGGTCTCCTCCTTGAACAGGTGGCGTAAATGATCTCCGCTGATTCCCAACTGATTGGCGATGGAATCGGTGCTGATTTCCGTGTTGTACGCTTGCGAGATAAACTCGATTGCCTCGCGTACTTTCCCGGTATACCGGGAAGCTGAATTCTCGAGAAAGGTGTTCCGGTATAGGCGCAGAAAACCTTCCTTAACCCCGTCCGCCCCCCTCCACTCCAGCCTATCGAATTCGTCATTTTCGGCCCGACTAGTAAGCGCTTCCATCTTCTTGGCTCGACGTTCGTTTTTCAGCAACCCGGCGAGCTCGTCACATAGCTGCTCCAACATAAAAGCGTCTTTCGTCTGGTTGGCGATGTCGAATGTCTCAGTGATCAATTGCAACAATTGTTCGGGGTCTTCATTTTTCCGGGCTCGCTCCAACCGCTCCCGCCATTCATAGTTGGTTCGTGCCGCCTCATTGCCGCTGCCCCCCTTCGATTCGGGAGAAATGACGGGCTGGCTTCCACTAAACCAACGTTGCTTCAATCGTTCCATCGTTGCGGCATGAACCTCGGCCAGGGACCGCCATTCCGAAAAAGGTGAGGAGTACGCGGCATAGATTGGTTCCGCGGGATTAGCCTCTTGGTATAGCCGCCGCAGTTCCGAAACCGCCTCGAATTGCGCTTCGGCTAACTTCAAACGGCTATTGGAGGGTTGAAAGGCCAACACCATCCCTACTTGTCCCTCTTTGCTGTAGAGATTGAACACCTCTATCACTTTCCCAGACAACAGGTGGGCATCAATCGGCGGTAGGCCCGGTAAGAAGACCGATGCTTGTCCCAGTTCTTTGAGAGGTACCACATTGCCTGCAGCGATCATCACGTACGTCAAGCTACTGCCTACTAGTCGCAGCGACTCCAACAAAGGACCAAGCGACATCTCGCCGAGCGAATTACCATCGATCAGTCCGATCAACAATTGCTGCAACTGTGTTTTCAGCCGTTCCCGTTCTTCCTCGATTTGCGGTTTGATCGCTTCCAGCTCACGAAGCAGGATCTCTGGCTCCAGCTCGTGTTTGACAAGATACCCGGATGCCCCGAACTTTAAAGCTTCCTTCACATAATCGAACTCCTTATAAGAAGTCAGTAGCAGAATTCGGCAATGCAGCCCGGCGGCAACGACCTGCTTGCAAAGCTCAATTCCGTCTAACATCGGCATTTTGATGTCCGATATGATCAAGTCCGGCTTCACCTCCTGAATGAGCTCAAGCGCGCGCGTAGGCCTTGTCGTCTCGCCGGCTATGACAAAACCGACCGATGGCCAGTCGATCAAATGGCGCAGATGCTCGATCGCCAACACCTCGTCGTCAATCACGACGACCTTATGCAAATCCATACGAACTCCCCCTTTTTTTGCAAATAACGGGTTTTATCTAGATTATCCTCAAAAATGGGCGTTCCGGAAAGCAAAATCGTGAAGTTCGCCGATACACACCCCATTCGTCTATGCACTATATATAAAAGAGTAACGTAAGGGGGATTAGGGGATCCATGCCAATAAAAAACGGAATGCAATATATCGAACGGATCAATCGACAGCGCCTTCAGCTATGGTATAACGGCGAACGAGTGAATGGGCCGTTATCCGAGCACCCCGCCTTTCGCGGGCTCATCCGGACGCAGGCCGCGATGTATGAGATGCAGTGTGAAGCAAGCCGGAGTGAAGACATGTCGTATGCGTCTCCGGCAACCGGCGAACGCGTCGGGCTTTCATTTCTCCCCCCGGCTAATGCTGAGGACCTGATCCGCAGAAGGAAGATGTCCGAAATCTGGGCTAACTACCATCACGGCTTTCTCGGCCGCTCTCCCGACTATATGAACACCGCTTTGATGTCCTTTTATACCGCCGCCATTGTATTGGAGAAAGCATCGACAGAGTACGCCCAAAATCTGCGTAACTATTACGAATATTGCCGGGACCACGATATTACGTTGTCTCACGCTTTCGTGCAGCCTATGGCCAGCAAATGGTCGGGACCCGCGGATGCGGAAGAGTCTCTTGCCGCCAAAGTGATCGAGACCCGTCCGGAAGGACGGGTCGTGAGCGGCGCTTTCCTCATGGCGACCCAGGGACCCACTTGCGAAGAAATCCTTGTCCTCCCTACGCCATCTTTTATGATGGGAGACGGACAAGTGAACCCTAGTGCATTCGCTTTTGCCGTACCTAATGATCTGGAGGGAATCACCTTTATTTGCCGAGAGAGCCATGCGCATGATTCGAGTTATGATCATCCGCTCTCGAGTCGATATGAGGAGATGGACACGATGGTCATCTTCGATCGGGTCCTTGTCCCCCATGACCGGGTATTCTTTGTTGGAGAAGAACGCCTATACGATCAGCTCTTTCAAGTAGGGCACTTCCATGCTTACGCGGGCCATCACATTATCACTCGGTACATCGCCAAGACCGAATTTCTGTTGGGACTCCTGCAAGCGTTGGCCGAGGAGCAAAATACGGATACCGAGAACTCGTTCGTGAGTCAAATCGTCAAAGTTATGGCGATGCTGGAAAACCTGAAAGCGTTGCGACTCGCTGCCGAAACCGGCGGGTCGATGACGGAATCCGGTTGCTATGTACCTGCGCTTGCTCCGCTGACTGCGGCGGGAATTCAGTTTCCCGACTTGCATGAGGAAATGCTGCGCATGGTCCGCTCGATTAGCGCGAGCCAGCTGATCATGAATCCCTTCGAAGCGGATTTCAACTCGGAGAACCAAACCTCTCTCGAGGTCTATTTACAGGGATTATCCAGCCCCGCCAAGGATCGCATCGTCCTCTTTAGACTAGCTTGGGAACTGGGCGGCGGTGCATTCGGCGGCAGGCAAAACCAGTTCGAGCGTTTCTTCTTCGGCAATGGGAAGACAATCGCAAATCGGATGTACGGTTGCTGCGAAGGTCTGGATGAGTACAAATCGAGAGTTTACAAGCTTATTGGCCGCAGCGAGTAATCGAAATGCACGTCCTTAAAAGAAGATCCAAAAAAATCTGGCGTCTTTCAGATAGATTTGTTATAATTGCATCTGTTAATTTAAATTTGATATGTTTCGCCCGGAGGAGCCTGTCACCAAGGGAGGACTATGCCGTTTATCGGTATATTCCACTCGTGGTTGCAGGCTCTTTTTGTATTTATTTTTGGTATTTTTCGCAAATTAACAGAAAACGGAGGATGATAAGATGTTGATTTTAGAACTGGCCATTATTTTGATTGCTTCCAAACTAGCGGGAGAATTAAGTGTACGGCTGAAACAACCGGCGGTTTTAGGTAAATTGTTGATCGGGATTGTCCTGGGGCCTGCCCTTCTGGGCTGGATTAACGAAACCGAAGTACTGGAAGAGATCAGCCAAATCGGCGTGATTTTATTAATGTTCCTCGCAGGTCTTGAAACGGATGTCGACGAGTTTAAACGGACTGGGAAAGCCTCGACTTACGTAGGACTCGCAGGGATCGCTCTCCCCTTCGGATTTGGTTATTTGGCGGCCATACTGTTGGGCATGCCCCTTTTTGAAGCAATTTTTCTCGGGCTGCTGCTCTCGGCAACAAGCGTTAGCATTTCTGTACAAGCATTAAAGGAAATGGGGCGGCTGAAATCCAGAGAAGGCACCACGATTCTCGGGGCGGCCGTCATTGATGACGTCCTCGTCATCATCCTGTTGGCCTTCGTCATGAGTTTTGCGGGCGGGGACGTCAACCTGGGGTTGGTCATCTTGAAGAAGTTCATATTTTTTGCGGTCGTCATCGTTTTGAGTTGGAAAGTCGTTCCGTGGGTCATGCGCAAGTTTGCTCCGCTGCAGGTATCCGAATCGGTGATCTCCGCGGGATTAATCATCTGCTTCCTGTATGCTTACATGGCTGAATATGCCGGCGTAGCAGCTATTATCGGTGCTTATATCGCGGGTGTCGCTCTCAGTCTGACGGATTACAAGCATGAAGTGACCGAGAAGATCGAAACGATTGCTTATGCGGTCTTCGTCCCCGTATTCTTTACCACAATCGGCGTGAAGGTCGATTTCACCGGGCTGGCCTCCCAGATTCCTTTAATCATTGGTTTAAGCTTGCTGGCCATCGCCACCAAGCTCGTAGGTTCAGCTTATGGAGCTCGATTGGCCGGATTCGGCTGGCGCAGCGCATTAGGGATCGGATCGGCTATGGTTTCGCGTGGAGAGGTTGCTTTAATCATCGCCGCCATCGGTCAGGATGCCGGTCTACTCCAAGACGACCTGTTTGCCGTGATCGTGCTAGTCGTGTTGGTAACAACGATCGTTACTCCGCCAATGATGAAGTACTTTTTCGCTCAACCGGAAAAATCCAGCTTCTAAGAGGAACTTGCCTCTGCTAAATTGCGTCCAATAATGAGAATCCGAAATCTTGAGGTGTATATAGACATCCGCCCAACCGCTCTCTCCGCGAATGCATATGATGATAATGCCTATTCATCGAAAAAAGGAGCGATCACATATGGGATTTTTTCCATCACCAGGACCCGGCGGAGGATTTCCGGGATTTCCAGGCGGGCCCGGCGTACCGGGAGGGCCCGGATTTCCGGGAGGGGGGCCTGGAGGGTTTCCAGGCGGAGGACCGGGAGGATTCCCGGGGACACCGGGAGGATTCCCGGGAGGTGCACCAGGAGGCGTTCAAGCGCCAACGTCGCCACCCCCGCAATTCGTACCGCAAATGCAGGTCGGCACCTTTGCCATCGATCCCGGCGGGATCAGACGTTGCCTGTTTCGCAACACCTACGTTTGGCTGAACAACGGCGAGCAATTCTGGTTCTTCCCGGTTTTCGTCGGGCGGAATTCCATTGCAGGGTTCCGATGGTTTGGGTTCTTCTGGGGGTACTTCGGCATCGACTTGAATCAGATTCGCTCGTTCACGTGCTTCTAAAACCAGACAACGAAAGAGAACAACCTGAGGGCTGTTCTCTTTGTTTTTTTGCGATTGACCTTCTTAACGATGATGAAGCTCATGCTTTCTCTGCGGTTGATGAGACGTTTGTTTTCGTTTATACGAGGCGGATCCCTTCGCTTCTGAGAAACCGCTCGATTTGGCCTTTATGATGTTCATCATGCCCTACAAATTCGGGGATTAGAAAGGCTAACGAATAGTTCGTTTTCCGTTGGTAAATCTCTTCCGGCAGCGCCAAGAGTTCGGCAACGACCCGCTCCCTCTCCTGAATGGTTTCCTTGATCAACTCAGATTGTGAAATACCTGATCTCGCGTAATCCGCCGCAAGTTGGTTATAGCTGTCCTCGTCGGGGAAGCGAATCATTTGACCCTGCCTTGCAGCGGGAATAACCAAGTCTTGAATAAACCGATCCCAGTTCATGAGGTGGGATACGATCTCGGCAGAAGACCACTTTCCTTTTGCCACGGGCTTCAGCCAGAATTTTGAATCGACGTTGTTCAACAGGTTGAGCCATTCGCAAAACCGCTTAAATGCGAAAATCTCCTGATTCATGTTCATCCTTTATCTCTCCGATCCTCACCTGAATGTCTTGTTAACGATTCCATCATAAGCCCTATATATTGACAACAGCATGTCATATTAATAAATAAAAAAGGACCCCATCCCCGCTTCAGCGGAAATGGAGGTCCACTTCATAACCCTTTTCAGTGTCTGCACGACATCAAAACAGCATTTGAACGATCAAGAACAGATTCAGGCCGACCACCAAGGCGGAGATGATCCAACCTAACGTCGTGGTAATCCGGTGATTCGCCAGGCTACCCATGATTTTGCGATTCGAAGTGAACAAGATCAAGGGAATCAAGGCAAAGGCAATGCCAAACGATAGAATCACTTGGCTCATGACCAACGCACTTGTCGGATTGACGCCCGAAATAATGATGGCGAGCGGCGGAATGGTCGTAATGGCCCGCCGAACGTACAGGTTGATTCGTTTGTTGATGAAACCTTGCATCACGACATCCCCTGCCATCGTACCTACCGAAGAACTCGACAGGCCGGCAATCAGCAAGCCAAGCCCGAAGGAGACGGCGGTGACGGGTCCGGCTATCGTTCCAAATTGGTGGAAAGCAACGTCTAGATCCTCCACCACCAGCCCATTCTTAAAGAGCAGTCCTGCGGATACGATCACCATCGCCATATTCACCGCCCCGGCAATCAACATGGCCAACACGATATCGACAAATTCCAATTTGAATATTCTCTTCTTCTCAGCTTCATTACGGCCGACAATGCGGTTTTGCGTCAACGAAGAATGCAAGTAGATCGCATGTGGCATTACCGTGGCCCCTAAAATACCGGCAGCCAGCAATATGCTATCCACCCCGTCAAATCGCGGAGTTATCATGCCTGTTCCAACCGCACCGAAATCCGGATTCGCCGCAATCACCTGAAAAGCAAAGGCCAATACCACGATTAGCACCATCGCAGCGATTCCCGCTTCCAGCGCACGATATCCCCTCCGCTGCAGTTCCAGAATCGCGAAGGAACCAATCGCGGTAATAACCGCAGCCGGCAGCATCGGTATGCCAAACAACAGATATAATCCTAATGCCGCTCCGATAAATTCGGCCAAATCCGTAGCGATAATGACCAGTTCGCTCTGGATCCACAGGAAGATCGATACCCCCTTCGGAAACCGCTCACGAGCAACCTCGGGCAGGTTCTTGCCAGTGGCGATCCCCAGTTTGGCCGATAACGATTGAATGAGCACCGCCATTAAATTGGAAGCAAAAATCACCCATAACAGAAGATACCCGTATTTGGATCCCGCGGTAATATTCGTCGCGAAATTACCCGGATCAATATAAGCAACCGCCGCGATGAACGCAGGTCCAAGAAACGGCAGCAGTCGTTTCAATCCTTTCGTTCTGCCATCCAGTGCGGCATGCGCAGACGATTTGTGATCCAATCCTCTTGATGTGACTGGAGTGGTTTGATGCGCAACACTTTGTTCCATCTTGACTATCCCTCCCTTAAACCATCCAATGTTGTCTATATCCATTAATGTTTCCTTAGTGCAACTTTATAGCATTAGTATATGCTTCATATTGAAAAATGTAAATCCATTTTCTTGCGAAATTGAAATTTCTATTTAACGAATTCGACACTTGTTCTCCTGCGGTTTCCCCTATCATATGGAATGTAGATCATCGTCGTCATAACCCATTCCATTTCATAGGGTAGAGAAGGAGCTTGAATATGAACCTTAAAATGATCAGTAGTAAAGCTGTTATTGCACTCCTCGCAGCCGGAATCCTTGGCATTAGTACATGGGCTACATCCAGCAGTGTCGTTAAGGCGCAGTCACCGAAGCCCACAGCTGCCCAGATCCAGAAGGAAGCCACCGCGCATGCCTTAGATACCTTAAACAGCTTCTATAAACCGGCATTAAAAGGGCAGTTCCCTGGAGCCGTCGCCGGTTTGACGGTTGGCAAAAGCAGCAAGAAAGACGTGATCAAGCTGATCGGCGATCCTTCTATCGCCGGCAAAGGAAGCTTGGCATTTGACTTGTACAGCGCAAACATGGGCAGTCCGGGTTACGCTTTTTCCTATGCAAAAGATAAGATTCAGGAAATGCGCTACTTCGGCACCAACGTGGAACGCCAAACCAATATCGGCGGCATTACCATGAAAATGCTGAAGCAAAACTGGTTTGCACCGGACGCAAGCAGCACGATCAAGAACGGCAACGCCAAGCAGACCAAACTGACCTATATCCGCGGCGATTACAAACTCGAATTCATATTTAATAGCAGCACGGACCTGGATCACATCAATCTCCTAAAGAAATAAGCCATCTGATCTTCATCTTAGAAAAAAGAGGCTGAGCCGGACGTGCGACTCTTAGAGACCACGCCGGTTCAGCCTTCGATTTCTTTCCCCCGTTTGATCGCTTCCACGCGATTTTTCACCTGCAGCTTGCCGTAAATCCGGTTAATGTGAGCTTTGAGCGTTCCCATACCGATGCCTAATGCTTCTACAATCGAAGGATTATCCATCCCTTCCTCCATGCAGCGAAAGATCGTAAGTTCTCGCGGCGTGAGTAACGTCTCTAAGCCCTTCGAGGATGCTGCAGCCCCCTTCGCCGGTCGATCAAAGCTTGACCATACTCTGCGTACATACTCAAGCGGCGGGGCGTTGTCATCGCGCAGGTTCCCCTTTTGTCGCTGCTCAATGTATTCGGCAAGCAAATCGGATAAACGTTGGCCTTTGTCCGTGAACACCCGGATGTAATCGTCCGGCTTCGCCAGCTTAAGCGCCGTTTCCAATTTGAGCAGTGCTTCCTGCGGTTTTCCCGCCAATTGTAAAATGATCGCCTGCAGCGTTTCGAGATCCAGTGCATCCATCGGCCGGTGGCCTCTCACGGCGATCGACAGCAACCTTTCTGATAACCGCCACGCTTCGTCTAACCGCCACGTTTCGCTCAACAGCCGAACCAGGAACGTATAAGGGAACAACTGATGGACAGACACCGGATCATCTGCCGAAAGGCCGTAGTGCTCCTGCCATTCCAGCGCCTGGCTTAAGTCTCCCTGACGCAGGCGCATCGCTGCCCGCTCCGAATCCAGTAAGATGAGAGCTTCGTTGGCACCACCCTCAACGGCTCGCCGGATCGCATCATTGATCCAGCCCTCGGCCTGTTCCGTTTCTCGTCTCGCTTGATGGATTCGAGACAGGAATAACGAAGCGGGGACGTATACTTTTTCTGGTTGATAATGCGCTTGGCTTTGTCCCTGCAAACCCCTTTTCAAATAAATTTCCGCCTGTTCCAACTCATTGCGTTCATACAACAGTTCTCCATAGCAGACGACTACCGAATCCTGCAAGCCCATTCTTCCCATGAAGTCGATCATGCTCAAGAAGAAACCGTCGGCTAACCCGCGAGGCAAATGAAGCCCCCGCTTCCCGTTATATGAACGGAATACGGAAGGCAACAGCGGCATCAAGGGGGAGGCAAAAATCAGATCCGTTCCCTCCGGACTATACTGCAAGGAAAGCTGAATATATTTCA
Source organism: Paenibacillus timonensis (assembly GCF_009725205.1). GTDB lineage: Bacteria > Bacillota > Bacilli > Paenibacillales > Paenibacillaceae > Fontibacillus > Fontibacillus rhizolycopersici. The sequence goes on from NZ_WNZY01000005.1 coordinate 199,931, forward strand.
GCCCCTTCACCATATCCATTTCGTATTGGGTAGCCTTAAAATTCCTGACGTAATACAGATAACCCAAATAGCGATTTCTCTCCTCCGGTTCCCAGTTGCCCCCGATCTCTTCGTCATGCTGCTCCGCTCGGCGCAGATACGTTTCAGCAAGGTCGACGTCCTGCGACCATAACAGGGAATGCGTGTAGGAGAAATAAAGATACGGATGGAGCAACAACAGATCTTCGGGAATGGCTGACAACCAGGACTTCATCGTTGAAAACTCTCGGCGAATGAGGACGCTCCTCATTTGCTCGAGAAGTCGAATGGCTTCTTTGTAGCAAGCTCCGGCTAAGTAATAATCCACCGCTTCTTCCAGCAGTTCTCGTGATTCGCACCATTCCGCCGCCATGCGCAGAAGAATAGCGGCATTCCCGGGTCGCCGACGCCCCTCCTCCTTGCGCAAGAAATCACCAAACAAACGATGGAATTGATACCACTGCCGAGCGTCGTCCAGCGGAAGCAAAAACAGGTTCAGCCGGACAACCTCATCGAGCCTTTCCGCCCCGTCTTCTCCAGCAACCGCTTGGCATAGAGAGCCGTGCAATCGCTGCAGCACGGAAACATCGAGCAGAAATTGTTGGATGGGCTCGTCCAGTGCGTCGAACACTTCTTGGAATAAATAATCCTCCACCCCGCTGCGTTCAAAAGACGGCAATTTCAGTGCCCGGAGCCCTTCGTCATGACGCCAGGACAAGGCAATTAACTTGATCCCCGTTACCCAGCCTTCGGTTTGCAGAAGAACATGTTCGATCTGATCGTGATTCAACTCCCTGTGCGCTGCCAGTCGAAAAAACGCGTCCGTTTCCGGCCTATCAAACCGCATGTGCACGTCATGAATCTGCGATACCCAACCTCGGCTGATCCACCGGGCCTTGATAAAGTCGTTATCATGCCGGGCAGCGAAAGTGAGATGTATCGTTTGAGGCAGATATTCCAGCATGAATGCGACGGAAGTCAGAATGTCCGGGTCTTGAATCACGTGCCAATCGTCCAGGATCAAGGCATGCGGCTGAGCCAAGTCGTTAAGCTCATTAAGTAACGCGATGACCATCGGTTCATATTGGCCGGGACTCAGCATAGCAAACGACGCATGAAACGCGTCGGATAACCGGCCCACCGCCCCCTCGATCGCAGCCGTAACATAGTGCCAAAAGCGGATCAAATCATTATCTTTATCATCCAGCGACAGCCAAGCTACCGGACGATGCAATTGATTGGCCCATTCGCCGAGCAAAGTCGTTTTCCCATATCCGGCCGGAGCCGAGATCAAGGTCGCCCTAGCGCCCAGTCCTTCGTTTAGCCGGTCGATTAGCCGGGGACGCGGCACTGGCGCCTGGATTTTTCCAGGCTTATTGATTTTGGATAAGAGCAATATATGATTCTCGTTCATTTCGTGCATGGCAGTCCCTCCGATAAAGATCATACCATGCCGGAAGATCGGACGGGGAGCAAAAACTGAGTAGTCAGGGCCTTCGATAAAGTCCGTCTCCCCAAAATAACGGACTCGCGAATTCGCGAGTCCGCACTCTTTTTTCTAACAAGACCTTATTCGCCCAGTTGAGCTTTATAGGCATCCAGCTGTTTTTGCAGTTCAGCTAACACCTTGTCGTAACCGGCCTGTTTTAACTTGCTTCGGAACTCCTCTACCGCTTGCGCCGGATCTCCGGCTTTCCCCATCACGATGGCCGGACCTAGCTCCCCGGTGACCTGCGAAACGGCTGTCAATTCAGCTTCCACCGGCGTTTTATCGAAGACAAATTGTCCATACACGTAAGGCTTCTTGATTTTGTCGTATTCGGCATACAACGTTTCTTCGATCTGATCCCATGTCGTTTCACTAGGAATTTCAAATTTGTCGACCCGACCGCCCCAGAAATCCGCATAGAAATTGTCTCTCGCGTCGTCGTAACCTTCCGGACGTGCACGTTTTCCGTCCTTGATCACATATTGCACGCCTTCAAGCCCATAGTTAATCAAATGATAGATTTCTTCATTGTTACGGATCAGATCATAAGCCATTAGCGCACGTTCCGGGTTTTTGCTGTGAGCCCCGAGGGACGTGCCGCCATGCGTGATCGACAGCTCCATTAGGTTCGTGCCTCGCGTCCGGGAGAACGGAAACATCTGCAGCTCCGACCCGGGTTGCGCTTTATCCATCTCTACGCGAAGTCCCGAGAACGTCTGCGTATGGTGCTGGTCGAGTCCCGACAAGCCCGCTTTCAACGCATCGCGGTTGTTGTTCTTGTTGTTCAGGGCGTCTTCGCGCCAGAAGCCTTGATCCGCCCAGCTTTTCATCATGGTGGCATATTTCAGGAAAACGTCCTCGAACACCGGGCTGGTCGCGGTAAATTTCTCTTCGAACGATTTCGCCGTAAATACGGGCATGAAGCCGGTAGAGATCGGAAGCTCCAGCTCATCCGTATACGATTGCACGAATCCGCCCCAGGTTTGGGCTCCGGACGCCGCGTCCCACGGAATCACGTCCGGTTTATTGTCCTTAATGTACCGCAGGTATTTCTCAATTCCCTCCCAATCCTTAATCGGTTCGGTCATCCCGGCTTCCTTCGCCCAATCGCCGCGGTAGAAGAAGCCATGGTTGACCCACTGCGTATAATCGTTCTCCGGGATCAAGACGATTTTGCCGTTATATTTGCTCTCGTCCCAGTCCTCCTTCGGAATAGAGTTCCACGTTTCCGGTGCGTATTTCGGGAGAAGCTCATCCAGATTCATGAAAGCGCCGCGCTGCGCATTCCCCCAGGTGTCCAGCCAATCTGTTCCGATCGTAATCAGATCAATCGGTTCGCCGGAGGCTAATGCCAGATTGTATTTGGTCTGCCAATCCGCCCATTCGATCCATTTCCACTCCAGCTCGGCGTTGATTTTTTCTTTCATGATTTTGTTGACTTCCGTAAGGACTTTCTCGAATTGGCCATTCTTCGGTTTGTCACCCAACACGAGATAGCTAATCTTCACGAATTTGGACGTATCCACCCCACTGTCCGTCTCCTGACTGGCATTCGACTTGTTTCCTCCATTATTCGCCGTATCTCCGCTAGCCCCGTTGTTGCCGTTTGAACCGCCGCCGCAGGACGCGAGCAGCAGCACCAACAAGCTTACCATCACCCAAATTGAAGTTTGCTTCCATCGAATCATTCGTCCCAACCTCCCTCTTCTATATCAAATTGTGAAGCCTCAGCCTTTTACAGCGCCGACGGTGATCCCCTTGATGAAGTAGCGCTGCACAAACGGATAGAATAAAATCACCGGGCCCGTCGCAACGATGGCCGTCGCCATCTTCATGGATTCGAGCGGAACATCCCGCAACTCCACGTTCGAAGCCGCCGCTGAATTACGGATAAAGTCCGCGCTGGTGATGACGTTATACAAGAACAACTGCAGCGGACGGTACTTCATGTCCGGCGATAAGAACAACATCGAGTTATACCATTCGTTCCAATACCCTAGTGCGATAAATAAACCTATCGTAGCGAGTGCAGGAGTTGTCATAGGCAGGATGAGACGGATGAAAATCGTGAAATCCCCGGCCCCGTCGATTTTGGCGGATTCGGTGATGGCGTGAGGAATGGAGCGGACGAAGCTTTTCATCATAATAATGAGGAAAGGACTTAGCATGCCGGGAAGTAAGACGGCCAAGTAATTGTCCTTCAGGCTCAAATACTGCGTCACGAGTAGATAGAACGGAACCAGACCGCCGGTGAACAACGTCGTAAAGTAGATAAAGAAGGAAATGCGGTTTCGATAGGCAAAATCGGGCCGCTGCAGCGCGTAACCAGTCATCGCCACCAGGAACAGCCCCAGCGCGGTACCGCAAACCGTGATGCCGATCGTCACGAGATAGGAGCCGACGATGAGGTCCGGATTTTCGAAGACGATTTTATAGGAGAAGGCGCTGAACTCTCGGGGCCAGAAATTGAACCCAAATCGTTTGATCGCGGACTCCGACGTAAAGGATGTGCCAAGGACAAGAAGAAAGGGCAATAAGCAGCATACGGAGAAGAAGCCGATAAACAAGTAGCCTACGATTTTGACGATGATGCCGCCTAGATCTGTGCGGATGCTCCGGGCTTCATAAGCGTCATCCATACCTTGCACCTCCTAGAATAGTGAGTTGTCAGGCGAAACCTTCTTGACTAGCCAGTTGGCGGTCATGACCACGATAAATCCGAAGACGGATTGATACAGGCTGACGGCGCTGCCGATCGAGAAATTGAAATTCGTCATGAGGGCGCGGAACACGTAGGTTTCAATGATATCCGTCGTCGCGTACAGGGCCGTATTGTTTGCTCCAACCAGGTTGAAGAACAACCCGAAATTCCCGCGCAGAATACCGCCAAGCGAGAACAGAAGAAGGATGATAAAGGTTGGCTTCAGCCAGGGGAGCACGATATAACGGATTCGTTGGAACGCGCCTGCCCCATCGATTTCCGCGGCTTCGATAATCTCGTTATCGAGACCCATGATCGCCGCGAAATACACGATGGATCCATAACCGGTCGATTGCCATAAATAAGTCAGCACGATGATAAACGGCCAGATCCCGGCGTTCGAATACGTCTTCACCGGATCGAATCCCAGCGAGGTCAGGATGCTGTTGAGCAGGCCATAGTCATAGCTCAGCACATTGTAAGCGATCAAGCCAATCAGGACCGCTGAGATGAAATGCGGCAAGAACATCAAGGTTTGGGTCAGCTTTTTGAACCATTTGAGGCGAATTTCGTTCAGAAATACGGCGACGATGATTTGCAATACGTTCCCAAGCAGGATAAAAGCCAGGTTATAAACCACCGTGTTAAAAGTCAGTCGCCACAAATCGCCCGTCATGACCAGGAATCGGAAGTTATCAAAGCCCACGAACGGACTCTTGAAAATCCCATCCGTGTAGTTGTACTTGATGAACGCTAAATATAAGCCGGGCATCGGTAAATAGGCGAAAATGATAAAGAAGATGATGGCAGGCAGACACATGAGCAGCAGGGTTTTATTGTTCCAAAACCGTCTGAATCGGCCGTTCTGGGCCCTGTGCAATTGCGGCGGCCGTTTGCGCACCTTTGTAGGCGTCGTGATCTCCATTAGCATCCTCCCTTCTATACGGAAATAACCTCAAGGCTCTCCAATTTGCCTGGAGCCTGTTCATCTACCGCCTCGAGATAGATAGACAGCTGCGCCTGGTTGTCATGAAACCAGGGTCCCGGCAAGTAAAACGAATTCGTGCTTCCGCCGGTCATCGTTGGCCTTCCCGTCCCCCCAGGCAACCACAGCCTGCCGACGATCCGCTCATCCATAAACACGGTAAGCTTTAAACCAGAGCCTGCCGCACGTACCCTCCACCCTTTGCCTTGAGCGGAATTGTTGATTGCGGCGAACAACCAACCTGTCTTTCCAGAGTCAAGACTCAGCGGCAAATGCCCTGGAACCGCAGAAGCAATCCTATGGTCCGCTTCTGCCTTCAGCTCGGCTTCCTCTGCCGCAGCAACCGTGAACGCCGAAGCCTCGACACCTTCATAAATCACCACTTCACCGCCAGGCTGCCCCATCGTTCGCAGCAGATGGACTTCCAGCTGTAGCTCTTGGCCTGGGGTGACATAAGGTTTTAGATCGATAAAAGCATCCATCGGATGGATGGAACCCACCTCGACGCCATTTACCCAAAGCTGCGCGTAGCCTTGCAAATTCCGAAAGTGCAGGATCCACGCCGATGGTTTAGCTGTGGGTACGAACTTCCTGCGAAACACTTGTTGTGACGGGTGATCCGCGGATAACCAGCTTCCAAAGCCGACCGCCGGCCAAAGCGCTTCATCTATCTTAGTCGCGACACTTGGCGACAAGCGTTCGCCACTTGGATTCACGCTCCAGTTCGCAGTTATGTCGTGAATGGCCGTGATCGCTGTAACGCCTCCTATCCCCTTCAAGGAAGGTAGGCAGAGGGCGGGAAGCCGGAGATCATCAAAGTTACTGTGCCCCCAAATTTCTACGCGTGCTTGAATCTTCTTGGCATCTCGTCCGTCAACAGGAACAAACACGCTGGCTCCTCCAGGAGTCATGGTTCCGAGGTAAGTCCCGTCGGCATACAACGAGACAACATCGCTGGCTTGTCGGATAAGAAGTCCCCGAAGCTGGTCATCCGCGTTAATCAGGTTAACGTTGGCCTCATACCAAGCGTATCCGCGGTAAACGCCTAGCCGTTCCAGAAAATCAAGCTTCGCCTCATCTGTTAACGCCGATACCGCCTGCAATGGCGGTTTCCATCCTTCCCCTGAAACAAACTGCCACTCTAGAGCTGGCGACGGGTCGGAGTTGTTCAACTTCGGTTCAAACATAGAGGCCGTCATCGTGCCGTCCAGGTTGATCGTCTCGGTATGAAGCGCTTTCAATCGATTTGTGACAATCACTGTGAACCGTCGTCCATCCTTCAGTTCAAACCGGCAATACGCTGTTTCTTCGCCAGTAAGAAGCAATTCTATATGTCCCTCGCGCCTGATAACTTGCATTCCCTGCGCTAACGGCGCATGTACCGCTTCGATGGCTAAAGCGATCCCTCCGTGATTTCCTTCCGTATGAAACGCCAGTACGGTGCCATCATTCTGTTGTCCCGCCATATAAAGCTCCGCCGTGGAGAAGATGAGCTGTCCCGGCACTCCCCAAAGGGACAACGGAACATTTACCGGAAGTGCCAGGGATCTTGATGCAGACAAAGTCAAAGCGCCAGTTGATGAGGCGTGGGCTCCCATGTCCCCTAGCAAATTGATTTGCTTGGCACGGTCTTCACCATTAGTAACAAAAATCAGCTCCCCACCGCCTTGTAGACGCAGCACATATGGACCAAACACCCCCTCCGTTTCTCCTTGAACAGACCATGTACCACCGGAATCCGGTTCAGCTTCCGCAATCGCTCTGCCATAGGCACGAATTAATCTGGCAAGAAGCTTCGCCTCCTGGGCTTCTGCGCGAAGATGGCCTTCCGGCGAAATCATACCCCCGAAGTCATAATCCGACGTCAGGAAAGCCAGCGGCTTGCCCCAGTTATTAATGGCATTCGTGAAGCCAAAGTTCGTGCCTGAAACCTGAAGGTATGGTCCCAGCAGCTTGGTTCCGGTTGACAGCAGCCTGCGGAGCAGGTAATGACTTCGGTTCGTTTCGGTGACAAGCAGTGGATAATTCATCCCGTGAAGTACATGTCGATAATGCAGCACTTTCTTTTCAAAATGGGGATCCTGGTCATCGGGGTAAAAATTACAAGTCGGTACAACGCCATCTGTTAATCCAGACGCCTGCAACAGGCCGCCTTGGCCCGCACAAGCGATGAGCGGAACGGATAATCCATGAGCGACTGCCATGTCGCGGAGGGCTGCCATATATCCTGCGGGATCGGAGCAACCGTAGAAGTCCAGCTCATTCTCCAGTTGAACGAGGATGACACTCCCTCCGCTCGTGACTTCATGACGCCTAAGAATCGGCAGGATCTGTGCGTACCATCTGGCCACATGCTGCAAAAAGGCGGGATCGTTGTTCCTGATACGCATATAGGGCTCTTTGGCGTAAAGATACGAAGGTAAAGCACCTCCGTCCCACTCCGAACAAATGTAAGGGCCTGGACGGGCGACGACCCATAACCCCGCTTCGCTTGCCAGTTGTAGGAATTTCTCCGCATCCCGCATCCCGTTGAAGTCCCACTTCCCCTCTTGGGGTTCGTGGAAATTCCACGGGAAGTAGACGTCGATACAGTTATAGCCAGCTTCCTTAACCTGATCCAAGCGCTCTTTCCACAATTCCGAAGGAACCCGGAAATAAAAAAGCGAGGCGCAAAGCAGAATCACGCTTTCACCATGAATGCTGACCGCTTGGCCGGATAAACTCACTACAGATTCGGACTCGACACGCGTATTCATAGCGGACCACTCCCAGCGTCTGTAATATTTGATTTTTTAATGAATCCCATTTCATGAAACCCGTTACATTTTGGTTAACACAAAATGAATGAAACGGGTTTCATTTTTGGGTTAAATCACTCTTCACGTCGTTCTGTCAGATGCTTGAGATGAAGTACTGGTCATCAGAAATCGTTGGTGAATGTAGTAAAGTGAATTGTCACATAGGAGGGTGTGTAGAAGAAGTGCAGGTACTTGGAGTAAATGTAAGGGCTTTCGCAGTTATTCTAGCTTAGCAAGATTTGCGTTGTCAATCCTTTTTTTGCCACAATCGGGCCGAAGCTCCTAACTTTTGTTAAGAGGCATGGTAGATTCCCGAATGATCAGCTCCGGCTTAAGCCAGGTTGTTTTGTTTACCTTGGACTTCGTGATCATTTGGTGCAGCACTTCCCCCGCCGTCCGCCCCAGTTCATGGGTTCGAAGCGAAACGGTCGTGAGCTCCGGAATGCTGTTGGATGCAAATGGGATATCATCATAACCGATAATCGACAGATCCTCGGGGACTCTAAGTCCCGCTTTGACGGCTGCTTTCAATACGCCGATCGCCACCAGGTCGTTCAGGCAAAAGATCGCGGTCGGCCGATTAGCCAACTCCAACAACTGGTTCATAAACGCGGTACCGCTGGCAACAGAGAACCCTCCATGGAGAACCCACTCTTTGCGCACTGTAAGGCCCGACTGCGCCATCCTCTTCATAAACGCTGACGTTCGTTGCACCGTGTTGGACATATTCCGGTAGCCGCCAACGATCGCAATGTCGCGGTGCCCGAGCTCGATCAGGTGCTGCGCCGCCAACTCTGCGCCATGCTTCTCATCCACTGCCACTCGGTTTAATCCCGAGTTGGACAGCCTACCATTTAAGAGAAGTACAGGTAGCCTTTTGCCAATCTCGACAACCTCTTCGACCAACTGCCCATCGGGTTTGGCTAAATCGACCCTTCCCCCCATCATCACAATTCCGTCCACCTGCTTCTCCGCAAGCGCGTTCAAATATTGAGACTCCCGGATATACTGTTCCGCGCTGTCTACACTGGCTGATACGGTATCGCAAAGGAAATAGGTGTACCCTTGCTTACGCGCTTCCAGATCGAATCCGGACAACACTTCCGGAAAGAAGGGGTTTGTAATATCCGGGAGAATAATGCCGATCATTCCTGTTTCTTTTTTTGACAAACTTCGCGCCAGCGCATTGGGTTGAAACTGGTATTTGCTGATCAGTTCATTAATGCGTTCCCGGGTCTCCTTTTTGACGGGAGCCGTATTGTTAAGTACGCGAGAGACCGTGGCAACAGAGACGTTGGCTTCCTTGGCGATGTCGTATACTGTAATCGGTTTCATAAAATCACCTACCCGAAATTAGTAGCACAGAACATCCCAAGTATATCAAATTTTCCAACATTTGAGAACGGAAACGTCTCTATTCCAGATGCAATGAACGAATGAGTCAGCATGGCAAAAAACAGGCCCTCTTCTTCTAGAGAGAGGGCTCTGTCCCCTGTCAGGATTACGTTTGATCTTGCTCCGCTTCCTCGTTGTCGGGATCATATGCGGTTACATCCGGTTGCTCCGGCATAAATCCAGAACGTGTATGCGGGGTTGTATCTTCATAAATCGTGCGTGGGTCTCCATCCGTTTCGATTCGTTCTTGATCTTGATTTTGAATTGGCATACCTATAGTCCCCCTTTACGCTGAATAGCGTCTCCGGCATCGAACATTTTCATTCACAGGCTTAACATATGATATATTTGCTATATTCAAAAAGGACAACATCTATCTTTTGAATGAGTTCTTTTCGATAGTGTCTGAAGTCGAAAATTGGTCTAACTCTGAAAGCTTTAATCGATCTCTGCAAAGTTTTGTCGAAGGTATTGAAATATACAATAACATATATTAAATATATCATGTAAACCTTTCCAATCCAGCCAATTGCTATGCCAGGAGGTGGATCATCGATCTTAACGAAATCAACGACGCTACCTATTCCCATTAAGAGAGGTGACGATTTATGTTTCGCAAATGGATCATGTTAAGTTTAGCTCTAGTTTGTACGTTAACCATGCCATTAGGAGCATCCGCTGAGACTTCCAGCCAAGCAGATCTAAACCGTAAAAACGGTATCGTCTGGCCGAAGGATCAGGAGCTCCCCACCTTCGCCAAAGTCAAACGTCTGGATGTGGCGCAAGTGTACGACGCTTCGGGCGACATCAAAATTCTGCTGACAACGCTCCAAGGCATCGTCAACCGCACGGAACCGAGAATTTACGTGCAGCAGAATGAGCAAGATCCCTGGATCAACGATCTTCATGTCCCTTATCGCGTTCATGATAACGCGATGGATATCGTCAAGGCTTACGCCCGGGAGGTCAAGGGCGTGATCGTCTACGATCCGGCCGTTCCTGACTCCATCAATGTTGCAACGACGCTTGCTGGATTGAAGGACGCTGTCGTGGCCAGCCCTGAACTGGCCAAAGAACTGACCGCGGCGCCTTATCGCCTGAAAGTGATCGAGGATCTGCAAGGGAAGTTCCAAGATCGAATGGACGCTTACACTTGGCAGTATGAGCATTTATGGAGTCAAACGACGAAACGAATGCTGGTCGGACTCAGCCCGAATACGTCCATCCCGCTTCCTCCGGACAATTTCGAGTCCTTCAAGACGGTTCTTACTGAACCGGAACAAATTCGCGATGCAAGCAACCGGAGAACGTACGATCTAGACTTGTCCGAGTTTCTGGGAGAAGATGCCGTCTATCTGCGCTTCCAGGATGCTTTCACGCAAGACGGCTGGGGGCCTGCGGTTCATGAAATCAGCGTTACGGCAGACGGCGAGGAGATCCTTCGCTTCGAAACCGGAACGCCGGAAGAAGAAGCGTATCTGTATGACCGGCAAGGCTCTAAATTTCTACCGGGCGCGGACCACCGTTTTGCCGACAACGGCAACTACTTCGTGTACAAGTTCAACCCGCCGGCGGGCACTCAGCAATTGACGGTTACCGTCGAAATGTGGAACCAATTCAAGGTCTCCGCCAGCAGCGTAAAGCCGCTCTCCTCGGAGCAAAAGGAGCCGTACGGTTACCTCCGCGATTATGCGGTGGCCAACAAAGCGATGGTGTTCTGGCTCTCCAGCGGAGTGCCTGAGCAAAGAGAGTTGTTCGAACGGATCTTAGCGGATGTAGAACCGGGAACACCGTATTTGGGTTGGTTCGATAATGATGTTGAAGGCGAAGTCGCAGGGATCGACCTGACTTCACGTCACGGCGTTTACGTCTTGCCTTCCGACTGGTTCCATAATATGACGGTAATGGCGGGGACAAAAGCGATGCCGGCAAAGCCTAACAAGCCGGTAACCCCGAAGCTGAACAACAAGATCTACGTGACCTTCACGTTTGGCGAGGGCGATAATCTACAATACGATCAAAATCATATGCGCAATCTTTGGAATGATCCTGCTCGCGGCCAAGTGCCCATGAACTGGACGGCTAGCCCGCTCCTCGTTGATGCGGCCCCTACGATCCTAGACTATTACCAGTCCACCGCGACGAAGAACGATCTGCTGGTGGCCGGACCCTCAGGAGCCGGGTATTTCAGTCCGCAGGTATGGCCGGAGGAGAGCTTTGCCACATTCATGAAAGATTCCTACCCGTACTTGAAGAAATCCGGCATGTCATATCCTTTTGTCATCAACCGTGAAGACAATCATGACGTTCCTCTCACCGGTTTCAAAGCGGAATCCTATGTGAAAGATTTGAAAGTGCCTGGCCTGTTCCTTGGAGGCGGTAGCCAAAATTACGTAGAAATCGTCAACGGCAATTTACCCGTTTCTTATTTCAAAGGCACGACCACTGCTAGGGATGGAATCAACATTTTGAACGATGCGAAAGCTTCTTGGGACGGGAACTCGCCGATGTTTGTTTCCGTTGGGGTCAACGCGTGGAGCATGAGACCATCGGACGTCGTAGAGATCACGCAAGCACTGGGACCTGAATTTGAAGTCGTGTTAGCGGATAGCTATTTTACGCTGATTCGAGAAGCCTACGGACTTCCGAAGAAACCTTAACCCTAGAATAACCCTCAAAAAAACAAGGCGGGAGCGTCCTAAAAAGACGATTCCGCCTTGTTCCTGTCTGGAGGGTCCTGGTTTTTATAACGATTCCTTGATGATACGCTTATAGAACAGGACCGACAACAAACCAAAGATCGAATAAAGTGCGGTATAGATCAACATCACCAGGATCATCGGTGTCCAGAGCTCCGTCCCGAACAAAAACCAACCGGAACGGACGGCAAAATAACTATGCGACAAGCCAACGGCCAACGGGATACCGAAGTTGAACACCTGCTTGAATTGAATCCCCCGCAGCAGATTGCCCGGCGTAAATCCAAGCTTTCGCAAGATGGTGTAGCTCGGCTTCTCTTCTTCCCCTTCGCCCATCTGCTTGAAATACAGAATGCAACCTGAAGTGATGAGGAAGGTTAATCCCAGAAAACCTACGATAAACATGATCAACCCCATATTGCTCTTCTGGTCCATGATGATTTGATATTGGGAGTATGCACCCGACGTTTCTTCATAACTCTTGTCTTGATAGATTTGATTCGCTTGCTCCAGCAAATCGGGATTCACCACATCGATCCCGTAGTAGACCGGGTCAGGTCGCTGAAGTTCCGGTTTTGCATCCTGCATCAGTCGTTCGAATACGGCATGATCGAGGATCACAGACGGCATTCCGGAGGAATAACGAAGCGATACGATCGCATCTTTTTTCGTATCGATCACGGTGACCGGGATGGATTCCGAGCTTCCTTTTAACGTGATTTTCCCTTCCGAGTGCAAGCCCATAAATTGCTCCACGGCATTGCTCGAGCCGGCGAACAGTGCTTCCTTCGAATCCAGTTCGACGCCTTCGACTTCTTGTTCGTCAACGACGGCAAGCGTGACGTCATTGGAGCCCTCTTGCTTCTCCAAGACGGTATCAAAGATTTGAGAAACATCAGCCTCAGCGATGAGCACACGGCGCTGGGTTTCTCGCGTATCGATCCCGGCTGTCTTCAAAGCTTGCTTGAAAGCCTCTACGTCCGCAGGCTCTGACAATGCAAAATGATTCGGTACGGTTTGCTCCGCCGATTTTTCCGTCGAATAGAAAGAGATGTAGCTTAGCGACAACAAGCCGATCGCCAGCGCCGACACGGTCGTGATGATCGTCAGCAGCAGCGCGTTCGATTTCATTCGGAACATGATTGAGGATAAGGACAGCACCTCATTCAGCGACAGATACCCCCCCTTCGCTTTACGCACCAGGTTGAAGATAAAACTGACCGACCCTTTATAAAACAGGTATGTTCCGATAATCACCGACCCTAAAATCAGGATCATCGCGAGAAACAGCTCCTGCATTCCGGTATAGTCGCCGCTGAACAAATCCGCCGATATCCGGTAACCGTAAAGGATTAGCCCGATTCCCAGAATACCGAAGACGATTTCGGACAACGGCATCCTGCGGTAAGCGTTCTCCGTGGTAGACGTCACCCGGAACAGCGACAGGATGCTTTGACGCTTGATGAACAAATAGTTCATCAGCATGATCAACAGGTAGATCGCCGCAAAAACAACGACGGTCTGTATCAGTGCCTGCGGGGAGAATCGCAATGTCGCCTCGGCATCCACGCCAATGATCTGAAACAGAATCATAAGCAACAACCGGGAGCAGGAAAACCCGACGAACATGCCGATCAGCATGGAGCCGAAATAAAGAATCAGGTTTTCGCTGCTGAGGATGCCAAAGATCTTTCCTTTCGTTAATCCGATTAATTGAAACAAGCCAATTTCCTTACTTCTCCGTTTGATGAAGATGGTATTCGCATAGAGCAAGAAAATAGCGACGATCGCAACGAGCAGCACTGACGCAGCGGCTAATCCGGCCGCTCCTTTCACGGAGCCCTTCATTTCGTCCAGCGCCGGGTCGTACTGCAAGGTGACAAATGCGAAGTATAACGCAACGCTGAAAATCAAGGCGAACACGTACAAGTAATAGTTTTTCAGGTTTTTTTTCAGATTGCGGTAAATCAGATGGGTCAAGCTCATTCCTGCACCCCGCCCAAAACGCCCTGAGCCTTGATGATGTCGTTGAAGAACGCCTGCCTTGGCTCGTCGCCTTTATTTAGCTGCGAATAGATTTGTCCATCCTTAATGAAAACAACGCGGCTGGTATAGCTCGCCGCCACCGGATCGTGGGTCACCATAATGATCGTTGCCATGATCTTACGATTCAGCTCGCTGAGCTTGTTCAACAAATCCGAAGCGGACTTCGAATCCAGCGCGCCTGTCGGCTCATCGGCGAATATAATGCTCGGATCGTGGATGAACGCCCGTGCAGCCGAGGTCCGCTGTTTTTGCCCGCCCGAAATTTCGTTCGGGTATTTGTCCTTGATGTCGTAGATGCCAAGTTCCGTGGCGATCTCCTGAAACTTATGGTCTGCCTCTTTACGGGAGACGTTTTTGATCGAGAGCGGCAGCAGGACGTTTTCTTTGACCGTTAACGTATCCAGCAAATTGTACTCCTGAAAAATAAAGCCGAGATGGGTTTTGCGGAATTCAGCCAACTCTTTCTCCTTTAGTCCCGTAAACTCTTTGCCTTCGATTTTGATGCTGCCAAGGCTGACCTTATCGATGGAAGAAAGCACGTTTAGTAAAGTCGTCTTGCCGGAGCCGGACGCTCCCATGATACTGACGAATTCCCCCTTCTCCACACCCAGGTCAATCCCTTTCAGCACTTCCTGACGATTGAATTTGTTGCCATAGCTTTTATGAATTTTGCTGGCTTCGAGTATCGCCATGATTGATCACTCCTTTGTCCTACCCTAATCTTAACTTGCCCGGAATGGAGTTTCCTGCGTTTCACCGAACAAAGCAAACGAGCATGTGACATTGTTGTCACATGCCCAGGGTATGGACGTAAGTATTGCTCCTCGGAAAATACAACGTAAAGGTGGTTCCTACACCGGGCGTTGATTCAACGCTCATCCGAATCGACAGGGAGTCCGCGACCTTCTTTGCCAAATACAACCCCATTCCGGTGGCAGCGTGATCATCATGGTTCTTCGTAGAGGTAAATCCTTTCTCGAATATACGCGGCAGGTCCTTCACTTCAATCCCCCGACCGCTGTCGCGGACGCAAAGCCAGGCCTGTCCATCCGGCGATATTCCAGAACCCACGACGATATCAGAGGCCGAACTGTATTTCACCGCATTGGTCAACAGTTGCCGTACGATGAACGCCAACCATTTCGCATCCGTGAACACTTCCTGGACAGGCAGGTTGACATCAAAACCGATGCCTTTTTGCAAACACCATGCTCGCAGCTCGCGAATCTCATTAATTAGCAAGGGCTCCAGCTTCACTTGCTCGATATATAGATCGTTTTCGATGAACGGAATGCGTTTCTGGTGCAACTGGCGATCCAGCAACAGGTGAATGCGCAACCACTCCAGCCGCAGTTGCTCCTTCAGCGGCTCGTCGCCCATCCGATCGATCATGAGTCGCATGGCGGTTAATGGGGTTTTCACCTCGTGAATCCAGGACATCAGCTCATCCTTCTCCTCTTCCAACTGGGCGACAAGCTGCGACGTTTCCTTGCGAAACTTGTCCGTTTGCTCGTTTAATCGATCCATCACGATAGATTGAAACGGACTTTCCGGCGCAGCGATCACGTTCAAATCGTACGTATCCTCCCAGGCGGCTAGGCTTTGATAGAACCGGGTTTCCTTCGAATAACGGATCAGCAAAAATGCCGCAAATAACAATAGCGATAAGAAAACAATATATAACATCGGCAGGAACGGAATCGTCCGATCGATCGCGGCGACGGAGAGGAGCAGGAGCTGCAGGGCGATCACAAGCAGGATCCAGCTTAGGCGCTCTCGTAAGTATTTTCCGATCATAACGTCTGAGCCTCTTCGGTTGCTATATACCCTTGCCCTACCTTTGTTTCGATATAAGCGTCAAGCCCGAGGTCCTCCAGCTTTTTGCGCAACCGATTTACGTTTACCGTCAAGGTATTGTCGCTGACGAAATGCTCGTTGTCCCATAAGCTGCGGATCAGCTCCTCACGGCTGACGATGCGATTTTTTTGCTCCACCAGAAGCTTGAGGATGAGCATTTCATTTTTCGTTAACTCAATGGTCCCTCGCTCTGCCGTGATGGCGTTGCGTCCATATTCGATCGTTGCTCCGCGCCACGTCCTCAGCTCAACGCGTTCGGTATTATAGTTGTATACCCGGCGAAGCGTCGCCTGGATTTTGGCAATGAGCACCTCGAAATGGAACGGCTTCTGTACAAAATCATCCGCGCCTAGCTGCATGGACATCACCATGTCGGTCGGATGGTCGCGCGAAGACAGGAAAATGATCGGCACATTGGAATGGGCGCGGATTTGTCGGCACCAATGAAACCCATCGAACTTGGGCAACTGGATATCGATCAGAACCAGATCCGGGCGAATGGCCGTAAATTCCTCCAAGACGTTGCCAAAATCCCGAACGCCATGTACCCCATAGGACCATTGCTGCAGACGTTCGCGGATTTCCTGAAACAAGGACGGATCGTCTTCGATTAACATGATTTGAAACAAGCGAATCACCACGTTTTTAGGATTCTATACCTAATTCAGTTTAATGGATTACGAGGCGTTTCGCTATCCTTCCGTTAAATCGCTGTTAGTTCGATTTCAAAGCCCAGATCCTCGATCATCCGGTGATCTAAGGATACATCTTGGCCTTCTGTCGTCATGTAATCGCCTACGAAGATCGAGTTCGCCGCATATAAGGATAGCGGCTGCAGTGTCCGGAGGCTGACCTCCCGGCCGCCCGCCACGCGGATTTCCTTCGATGGACAGATGAAACGGAACAAGGCCAACACTTTAAGCGCTTTTTGCGCCGGTACCCGTCCCGCCCGTTCCAACGGTGTGCCCGGGATGGCGTTCAAGAAATTGATCGGAACCGAATCGGCATCCAGATCGCGGAGCGCTAAAGCCATCTCCACGATTTCTTCATCCGATTCGCCCATTCCGATGATCACGCCGGAGCAGGGAGACATCCCGTGCGCTCTTGCGGTCTCGACCGTCGCCACACGTTGATCGTAAGTATGGGTCGTCGTAATCGACGGATAGTTGGTCCGGCTCGTATTCAAATTGTGGTTATAGCGGTGAACCCCGGCTTCACTCAGTTTCTGCGCTTGCTCCTCCCTAAGGATGCCCAGGCAGGCGCAAATCTTCAGCGGCATCGTTGCGCGAATTTCGGCGACTGCCTCTACGACCTGCTCCAACTCCTTGTCGGTTGGCCCCTTGCCGGAGGCTACGATGCAATACGTTCCCGCCTTGCGCTGCAACGCCTCGCGAGCTCCAGCCACCAGCGTTTCCTTGTCGAGCAACGGGTATTTCGGGATCGAAGCTGTCGAGACCAAGGATTGCGAGCAGTACCCGCAATCTTCGGGACATAGTCCGCTTTTAGCATTGATGATCATGTTCAGCTTCACTTTGTTGCCATAGTAATACCGTCTGACCCGATACGCCGCCTCCATCAGCGGCAGCAATTGATCATTCTCGGCTTGTAATACGGAAAGCCCCTCCTCCCAAGTTAAAACCACTCCGTTTAGGGCTTTATCGGCTAGCGAATCCCAGCTCTGTCCTTCCGTCTTGCGTTGGTTCATCCATCATCCCAGCTTTCTATGCCTGATTAGCTCTACAGCAAATGAGCTCCTATTGTTAACCTTATTATAAATTTATGGTTAACAATTAACCTTCTAGATTCTACCTGAAAGTTTGGATGTTGTGAAGGGTTCATTCCATTTGGCATGGAGCGCGCTTGCCCCTACATAGGTTGTTATAAGGCAAAAATGTGCAGGAGGGATTTGTTATGCGTATACAAGTACGTTCGGGGGATACGTTATGGTATTACAGCCAGATCTTTCAACTTCCGCTGCAATTGATCGTGGATTCCAACCCGGGTATTCAAGCGGAAAGTCTTAGCGCGGGCCAAACCATCCACATTCCCGGTTTTCTGTCCAGCGAATATCAGGTGAAAGCCGGGGATTCCGTTTGGAAGCTGTCCAGGGACCGCGGGGTTCCGATGGATGTGATCCTTTTGCTGAACCAATCGGTGAATCCCAATCGGCTTGCGGTTGGTCAGCGGCTGCAGCTTCCGCTGCGAGTCACCTGGTTCGTGGTCGACATCCGTAAACCGTACGATTCCGCTGCATTGCGGGAAGATTTGAACCGGTTGATGGACATCTACCCGTTTGTAGCCTACCAAAATATTGGAAATACGGTCATGAACAAACCCATCCCTGAACTGCGCATCGGAAAAGGAAAGAAAAAGGTGCATGTCAATGGAGCTTTTCATGCGAATGAATGGATTACGACGCCGGTGTTAATCAAATTTCTGAATCAGTATCTGCTTGCGCTTACGAATAGCAGCTCGATTCGCGGTCTGCCGATGTGGCCTTATTACGAAGAGGTTACTTTCTCGATGGTGCCCATGGTGAATCTGGACGGTGTAGACCTCGTTATCCATGGATTGCCGAATCAGGAGCCTTACCGCAGCAACGTGCTGTCTTACAACGGTGGCAACACCGACTTCCAAGGGTGGAAAGCCAACATCAATGGGGTTGACTTAAACGACCAATTCCCGGCTTTATGGGAACGTGAGGTTGCTAGGAATCCGGTGGAACGCGGGCCTCGGGATTATCCGGGCACCGCCCCGCTGACCGAACCTGAAGCGATCGCCATGGCCAACTTGACCCGGCAGAGCGACTTTGATCATGTTCTCGCGTTCCATACCCAAGGCCAAGTCATCTATTGGGGCTTCGAGAACCGCGAGCCGGCTTATGCCGAAACGATCGCGAATGAATTCGCCCGGGTCAGCGGTTACGAGGCCATCCGTAACGTGGAGAGCTATGCCGGATATAAAGATTGGTTCATCTATGATTTCCGGCGTCCTGGATTTACGATCGAGCTGGGAACCGGCGTCAACCCGCTGCCGCTCTCTCAATTTGACGAGATTTATGAGGAAAGCTTAGGGATTTTACTGGCCAGCATGTACATGTGAGTGTAAACGCAAAAACAAGGCCCCCTGCTATTGCAGAGGGCCCTTTCTGTGTAAAGAGGCTTAAAAATTCATCATACCTCCGCGGAGGTTGGGGTTCATCATTCTGGACGTTCCCGTTCCGCTCTGACCGTGACAGTTGTTGATCCGATCCTGAATTTGCTCATCCGTCAGATTGGGATGCATCTGTTTCGCATAGGGTAGCATCCAATCCCAAACTCCATTCGGATCGTTCTCTGCACCGTTGCTCGCACCAGCCGCATAAACTCCAGCCGCACCAATCCCCATCACCAATACGAAGGCAGCGATTCCAAGGCCAAGCTTCTTCATGTTGTTCTCCTCCTTAGGCAAGCGATTGGCTTTCATTCTAGCAGGGGCGAATTGAACATGCTATGATGACTTTTATAGTTCAAAGAAACTCATCCTTCTATCGAAAGGAGTTCTGCAGATGAAAATGAACCGTTTGGGCTCCTCCGACCTAATGGTTAGCGAAATCGGACTAGGCTGCATGTCGCTGGGAACGGATGAGTCGCATGCGATCGCCCTGATCCACGAGGCGCTGGACCGAGGAGTTAACTTTCTTGATACCGCCGATCTTTACGATGCCGGAACCAATGAAGAAATCGTCGGCAAAGCGATCAAGGGACGCCGGGATCAAGTCATTCTAGCGACCAAAGTCGGCAACCGACGGATTCCCGGTCAAGATGGCTGGAGCTGGGATCCGTCCAAAGCGCATATCCTGTCGGCGGTCAAAGACAGCCTGCGTCGGCTGGGCACGGATTATATTGATTTGTATCAACTTCATGGCGGAACGATCGAGGATCCGATCGACGACACGATCGAAGCTTTTGAACAATTGAAGAAAGAAGGCGTCATCCGGGAGTACGGAATTTCTTCCATTCGTCCGAACGTGATTCGCGAATACGTCTCTCGTTCCTCAATCGTCAGCGTCATGAATCAATACAGTATCGTGGATCGGCGTGGTGAAGAGGCTGCCTTTCCGCTGCTTCAGGAGCACCGGATCAGCGTGATCGCCCGTGGGCCGCTAGCAAGCGGAGCGCTGGCAGCGAACCGAGTACCTTCCAAAGGCGTGCTGGATTACGAGCTGGGCGAGCTTCGTGAACTGCGCCGGAAGCTGCAGGAGCTGGAAACGCCGGAACGCAGCTTAACGCAGCTAGCCATCCGCTATTCACTGGCCCATCCTGCAGTGGCCGTGGCCATTCCCGGAGCCAGCTCTCGTGAACAGCTGTTGCAGAATCTGACCGCGGCCGACATCCCCGAGCTAAGCGCCCAGGAAGTTGAGTTGATTCGCAGCTTGAGTAAAGCAAATCAATATACGGTGCACCGTTAATCTAAAATGAAAAGCAGGCCATTCCAAGTGAACGGCCTGCTTTTTTGTTGCGATTCAGGTTATTTGACAGGGATCCATTCGATCCCCCAGTCGGAAATCAGACGGTTTAAAGCAGGGACATTGAGATATAACCGATCCCCCATGATCTTCGAGTTCGAACGGTCGACTTGAATGGACTGGGTTCCCGTGGAAACCGTATAACGGTAGGTTTTCATATCGCTACCTGCACTCCGCTCAACTTTCCACTTCAGACTTTCGGACACGGGTCGAAGAGGAACATATAGCTCTCGGTTAAGGCCAAAAAAAACGAACGGCAAAGCGATTTTCATATCGTTTACTGTCAAATTAGCCTCCCCCTCTTGAACGTATTCCAGCGTTTTGACCGGCAGCTGATTGGCTTCCAATTCGTCCGGGACTTCAGGTGCTTTTGTCGCGGCCGAGCCTTGTACTCGATCATAGAAAGCTTGAACCTCTTGATCGGTTACGCTCCGAACCTTCCGAGTACGCACATCGTATAGATGCGTTTTCCGGGTAGATTCGTTATAAGCCAGCAAGAGTTCTCCTCGCTGTTCGTCATACCCCAGCAAAGAAGCCAGCAATAAACGATGCGTTTCCTGTGTATCGGGATTCATGCGAACGATTTCGTTCTGCTTGGCCGTCTCGCTATACCGCTCCATAAGCAAGGAGCCGTCCGGAAGCCAATAGGTCACAGGCCATTCTCCACTGTCGGAGACCTGACGGATGACTCCGTTCTGGTTGTTTTTCACGAAAAGGGCAACCTGCTTAGACCCCCCCTCGAAATGCATCACCTTACGAGTCCCGAATTTCCCGCTGGGTGAGTTCTGATATCCTGTTTTCCCCACCAACCGGTCTCCGGCCGTATCCAGATAGACTTCGCCGAAAGGTTGGGGAGTTAGGCCTTGCGTCATGACACGCACATAGGGACTCATTTCCTCTCCCCACAGCTCGCGGACGGTATCGGGCAACACATACCAATTTCCGTCCTCGGTCCGGGAGAGGACCTTCCGTTCAGATTTGCCGTCATCCGTTGTTAAATAGGCATTATAGTATGCTTCTTTGGTTTCCGGGTTCGTATAGGCATGGTAAAACGCCGCATCCGCGGCAGCTGTCGTACTTGCGATCATCGTCCAGGCCAAAGTTGTCGCTAGAACACCGTAAACCGCTGGTCGCAGCCGAATGTTGCCTAATTTCATTCTCGTTTCTCCTTTCACCTCAATCTATTTAGTATAGACGACGAATGGTGGAGAAAGTTACGAGGTTTACAAACCGAATCATACAACCCATGAACGGGAGACATACTACGCATGAGCAAATCAATATGACGAAGCAAAGGAGATTCTTTTATGGGTGTGTTAGACGGTAATCCGAAGCACGAGCCGATGCATTACGGTGAAATCTTTACCATTTGGGAAAGCTCGATGGCGGCCAAGATGATCTTGTCCTGCTACCAGCTGTTCACGTATCATGCGGGTGACAAAGATTTGAAAGAGATTCTAAAGGATCTGATGGATCAAGCCAGGCTGGAAATCAAAGAATTGGACAAGTTGTTAACGGACAATGGGATTACCCCCTCCCCGATGCTGCCGGAACGGCCGGAAGCAAAGCTGGAGGATATCCCGCCAGGCGCTAGATTTGCCGATGCGGAAATCGGGGCGAAGATTGCCATGGATACCGCCGCTTCATTAGCGGGTTGCAGCGGGGCAATGGGTCTGTCGATCCGGGAGGATATCGGTGCCCTGTTCGCCAAATACCATGCAACTAAAACCGCGCTGGGACTAAGAATCTTGCGTATGAGCAAGGAAAAAGGCTGGCTAATTCCTCCCCCACTGCAAGTCAAGAAACCCGAGTAAAAACAAATTAAGGGAGAATCCTTTGCGACTCTCCCTTAATTTACATCCTCCCGTTCAATGATCGGGATTCCGTCGCGAATCGCTACTTTCATGACGAATTTCGCAGATCGCTCCTGTAAGCACAATTCCAAATCCTCGGGTAGAAACGCCGGCTGCTCCGGATCGAAAAACTTGGCCGCTGCCGACGATCCGCGTATGCGCTCCAAGGTTTGCGCCGCAGTTGGTCTACCTTCTCCACTTAATATCCCGGCGATATATTCCGCGCAAGCCAGATCGTCATCCCCCGTCGGATGCGAAGCGATCAAGTGCAGCGACAGTTCGGGGCCCGAGCTCATGAGCCGGCTTTTGATCCATGCCGCCGTCGTGGCCGCATTAGAGAACCCCGTTACAAAAATGTGCTTGGCGTTCAAAGAGTTCAAAGTGGCCTCTACGCCATTCGTTGTTTTTTGAATCAACGTTTTTCCGGCTAGGTCAGCTAGCGCGATCCGAGCAGGCGAATTATCCAAATCAAAACCCGGAATAGGCAAGCCATTAATTTCTCCCGCCAGCAAGAAATCGGGATGGTCCCGTTTGAAATGAAACGCCTCTTCCAGCGAACCGGCCAATATAATCCTTTGAGCTCCCCGGATAAAAGCGTAATGGGCCACCGTAAAAGCCCGGATCACATCGATCACCACATGGACCTCCGCATCCGCCAGCCGGTGGTTATTTCCCTGTATGATTTGGATCATGGTTCCCCTACCCTTTCTGTTTTGAACATTACCAGCTTATGCCTGATGGGTGGGAAGCCGTGCTAATGGATGCATACCCGATTTCCGAATGACAAATAATGAACGTATTCATTGTGTTTCGAATTCAATCATGAGGAGCTAAACCCATGAATAACACCAAAACGCGGAAAAGGCTGCAAATCACATTCCAAAGCGACATTTCGTTTCCCGAGGAGGAGTCGACAGAGGGAGCCAAGGAGAAAGCGGAAGCCTCGGAGCAGAGCGGGTCCAAAGGGCGGATATGGGAGTTCATGGCCATCGCTACCATCCCGATTGTGCTTGTGTTCGGTAACTCGATGCTGGTGCCCGTCCTTCCGGAAATGCAACGGCAGTTGCAAATCAGTAAATTTCAAAGCAGCTTGATCATTTCGATTTTCTCTTTGGCGGCGGGCTTGTTCATCCCGGTAATTGGTTATCTATCCGACCGGTTTGGACGTAAGAAAATCATCATTCCCGCATTGATCGTTTACGGAGGTGCCGGGGTTTTGGCGGGATTCGGGGCGATATGGAACTCATATACCGTCATTATCACGGCGCGGGCCATTCAGGGCATGGCGGCTGCAGGTACAGCACCCATTGCCATGGCGTTAGTAGGCGATTTGTATAAAGGCGGAACGGAAAGTAAAGCTTTGGGATTGATTGAAGCATCTAACGGCGTTGGCAAAGTGCTTAGCCCGATAATCGGTTCATTACTAGTGCTGATCGTTTGGTATGCTTCTTTTTTCGCGTTCCCCGTATTCTGTGCCCTCTCGCTGTTTGCCGTGATGTTTCTGATCAAGGAACCTCAGTTGGGCGAGAAACAGCCATTGAAGTCCTACATCCATAAAATCGGTCAAATTTTCCGTAAAAAAGGGAGCTGGTTGATCACTTCCTTTTTCGCAGGTTCTTTAGGGCTGTTCATTTTGTTTGGCGTTTTGTTTTACTTATCCAATACCTTGGAAGAGGCTCCTTACCATATCGACGGAGTCCTAAAAGGCGCGGTTTTAGCCATCCCCCTGCTCGGCATGGTCATCACTTCCTATACGACGGGCAGCCTGATCAAGAAGAAAGGCCTGTTAATTCGCTGGCTGATGAACATCGGGCTGATTATGATGACGCTTGCGCTGGCGGCGACGATATTCTTCTTCAAGAACATTTATGTATTTATCGGCTTACTCACAGTCAGCAGTATCGGAACCGGCCTTCTCCTGCCGTGCTTAAATACGATGATTACCGGCGCGGTGCAAAAGAGCGAACGCGGCATGATCACGTCGCTGTACAATAGCCTGCGGTTTTTAGGCGTTGCCTTTGGTCCGCCCCTGTTCGGATGGATGATGGACATTTCCGACCGTGTCGTGTTTATCACCGTGTCTTGCTTATCCCTGGTCACCTTGGGGCTGGTGTTTTTCCTGATCAAACCTCCTTGTCAAATCAGCTGATCTTTCACCAATATTTGTTAATTCCATGGGCACCTGCTGCGATGAATTCGCATATGATGCCTATGTCATCGGTGAAACGATAAGTTAACAAGGAAACGAGGAGATTCCAGTATGAAGAGTACCTTACGTGCCGTCTGGCCTGCCGAGTTATTTGATCCGAGCGGACTACGTCAGACCATCGAGCCGGAAGGAAGTTTGCCCGAATTGCAGGTTACCGGTCCCGGCCTGACGATGGTGATCGATAAAGGACTCGGGCGGACCGCCTTCACAGATTTCATTGAACTGGCTGCGGGTTACGTAAATTGCATCAAATTCGGCTTTGGTACAGCCCCGCTCTACAGCACGGAGTTATTGATGTACAAAATTAACCTTGCCAAGCAGCATGGGATTATGGTGATGCCTGGCGGGACGCTGTTAGAGACGGCGGTTCAGCAGGAAGTTGTCTCGGGCTTCTTCAATACCATTTGCCAGCTTGGCTTTAATGGCATCGAAGTGTCTGACGGCACGATTGAGCTCCCTCGTAAACGCCGTACCGAGCTGATTCAGGAAGGGAAAAACCGGGGGCTTCGAGTCGTCACCGAATTTGGCAAGAAACTAACCGGTTCTCTTATCGATGCCACTCATTTGGCAGAGACCCAGGAAGCCGATCTCAAAGCCGGAGCCGAGCTGATGACTGTGGAAGCACGCGAATCGGGAATGGGCGTCGGCATTTTTGATGATCATGGCGAATGTCGCCAGGATATTTTGGACAATATCCTCAAATTCGTACCCGATTCAACCAGACTGATGTGGGAAGCCCCGCTAAAACATCAGCAAGTGCTGCTGCTTCACAAATTCGGCGCGGGCGTACATCTAGGCAACATCCAGCCGCCGGATATCCTGTCGCTCGAAACGATGCGGCGGGGACTCCGTCAGGACACGTTCGAATTCGGCCTCCGGCAGAAGCCGGCTGAAGAGTGCATCTATGTGATTTAGCAAAAAATAATCGGCCAGGTAGAGCCCACCTGGCCGATTATTTTCTTTGTTGGCTTAGTTGCCCCATCCCTTTCCATTTCTCAAGGGGTTAGAACAACAACCGTTCCTCTTCCTGACTATGAACTTCATTAATCTCAAGTAAGGCATACAGCTTATGGAGAAGAGTCTTACTGAATCCATTTGATTCACGCAGCTGATGGATGTTTTTTACCACAATTCTCATCAACTCATGATCCCGTTTCAATTGCAGTACCGTTTCTTGGAGCGTTGGATTCTTCTCGACGACTTCTTGGTAGAAACCGTCCTCTTCCGCATCCGCATGGCTTAGAATCCGTGACTCCCAGTAATCCAGCAATTCTACCATCGCCTGATCTGCCATCTCCATGTTCCCATTTGTATACAGACTTTCGACTTCCTCCGTTTTCGACCGAGCTCCAGCCAAACCTCCGGCGTGAATGGCTTGATGAGCGTGCCGTTGCCGTAATGATGGACCAACCGGCATAATTTTCCCTCCCCCTAATGTTAAATCTAAACCATTTCTTATTTCTCCGCTTTTCCTTCCGGAAGCTCAGAGAACGTCCCGACATAACGGATATCTTCCCCCGATTTGTCCTTCACGGCGCTGATATTTAACCATTGCAGATAAGTTTCGCCGTTTTTACGCTTGTTCCAGATTTCGCCCTGCCACATACCGGTTTCTTTGATGCTCTTCCACATCTGCGCATAGTAATCAGGGGATTGACGGTCTGCCCGCAGAATACTTGGCTTCTGCCCCACCGCCTCCTCTTCTTCAAACCCTGTCACCGAGGTGAACGCCGGGTTGACCGCCACAATGGTGCCTTTGGGATCCGTCACCAGAATGCCCTGTGCCGTATTATTGAATACTTCCGAGGACAAGCTCAGCTTGTCGGAATAGATCATCCAGAGCACGAGAATCAAGCTGGCTAAAGCTACCTGGGACAGTAGCATGAACCCGATGGAATACTGACCCGTTACCGAGTGGATATAGGACAACAACAGCGGCGGGAAAAACCCACCTAGTCCGCCCATCATCGAGACAATCCCGTTCACGATCCCGGCCTGCTTGTTGAAATACTGTGGAACCAGCTTGAAGATGACCCCATTCCCCGCCCCGGCAACCATCGCGATCACCAAACAGCCAACCGTGTACAACGTAAATGTCGGAGAAAAGGCCAGCACGATGGCCGCCAGCGTAAAGCCTGCAAATACGATGATCAATAACATCAAGGCATTAAACCGATCCGCCAACCAGCCACCGATCGGACGCATAAAGGTTGCAAGAGCAATAAATCCGGCCGTACGCATGCCCGCATCCACTTTGGTCAGTTCAAAATTCGTCACCAAAAAGTTCGGCAGATAAACGGTGAACGCCACAAACGACCCAAACGTGATAAAGTACAGCAGCGAGAACAACCAGAGCTTTTCATTCTTGTACACGCCCTTGATTTGTTCCATCATAGCGGTCTTCACCTTCGGCTCTTTACGGTCACCAAAGAAGAGATTCAACGCCGCAAAGACCAGCAGAAGGATCAAATACAGCTTGACGGTGGCCGACCAGCCGATTTGCGTTGCTATGACCGGGGCGGAGAACGAAGTGACCGCGGTCCCCAGGTTTCCGAGACCATACACGCCATTGACCAAACCGTGTCGCTCTTTCGGGTAATACTTTGGCAGTGAAGTAACGCCTACGGAGAACACAGCCCCGCCAATCCCGAGAAACAACCCGCCGATGATCAAATCAACGTACGTTTTGGCTTCACTAATGTAATACACGGGAAACAGCAGCAAGATGAAGCTGATCAAGAAGACGATTCGCGCCCCAAAGATGTTAGCATAATACCCTATCGGGATACGCAAAACAGAACCCAATACGACGGGAATTGCCGTAATGATCGCAACCTTGTCGGCGGGAACCTGGATATCGTCACCCATGAAAGAAAGGAGCGACGAAATGATCACCCATACCATAAAACCGACAATCAGATTTAACGTTTGCAGTGGCAATTGAACTTTTCTAATCAAATTAGATCACCTTTTTCAAATGACTTCGGAATGACCATCGATTTCCCCACCCGTATTTTAGCCGATTCCCTAATTGGGCCTGAATAGGGTTTTCCCCCATTTATTTCGGGAAACTCCCTACCGGTCCAATTTGGACACAAAAAAGCCCATAAGCACCGGTTGATGTTTATGGGCTGCTCATTGAATGGGAATCTATTCAACAATCAGGGTGTAAAGCTCCTTATTCAACTGCTCTCGTTCTGCCGGCTTCATGACCTGTCTGGTCATCGGGAACAACACCGTCTCTTCTTTGACGAAATGCACGGTCAAAATTTCAAATGCTTCCCCCGCGTCCCGAGACAGAGCCTTCATTTCCTCCAACGAAAACTCACCGTTAGCATAATGAAGGAAATGGTCGATATATGCGAAAATCTCCTCATGTTCCTGTTCGATCGAAACAATCGGACCTTGATCATATCCTATATGTTTCCCCAATCGCGGAAAAAAATAAGTCTCTTCTTTTTGAAAATGCTTGCGCAAAGGTGATTTGAATTCGCGAATCAATTCACACAAACGCGTGAACTGTAGTTTGGCCTGGTCCGAGGAATAGCGATCGTTCTGAAAATCCAGTACGATCGTATGCCATTCGTTCATTAAACTAGCCAAATACCGGTGTTCATTCTCTAAAATACGCATGGCGGGCAATTCGCTTTGCAGTGTTCTTTGTTCCATATTACCAGCCTCCGTTAAAAATCCAGCAGCTTTTTCTTAATGGCATATTCCACCAGCTCGGGTCTTGATTTCAAATTTAGCTTTTCCATGATTTTGGCTTTATGGGCCTCAACGGTTTTCACAGAGATGTGCAACATTTCGGCGATCTCCTTGTTTCCATACCCTTTGGCAACCAGGGGTAAGATCTCGATTTCACGGGTGGACAACAGTTGATACGGGTTACTCTCATCTGCCTGCTGATCGTGGTTTACAAATTCACGGACAAGGGAAGACGCGAGCTTCGGATGGATATAAACGCCACCTTGATGCACCATACGAATGGCCGAGACAAGCTGTTCGTCCGGGGAATTCTTCAGGACATATCCGCGTGCGCCTTTCTTAAGCACATGAAATAAATACTCCTCGTCATCGTGCATCGTCAAGATAATGATATGGGTCTCGGGAAAATCCTCGTGGATTTTGGCCGTTGCAATCAAGCCGCTTTCTCCCGGAGGCATGCTGAGATCCATCAGCAAAATGTCTGGGCGGTGTTTAGCCACCATTTTGTAGGCCTCAATCCCGTCGGCGGCCGTCGCCACCACTTCCATATCCTCTTGAAAATTGATGATCATCGTAAAACCGCTCCGGACGACAGCGTGATCATCCGCGATTACCACCTTCACAGAACCTTCCCCCTTGCCCTCGAAAGTTAACCCTACCTACTGGGCGCTATGGCCGCCTACAGAGAGAACGCTCCGAACGGAACTCGCAAATGGACCGTTGTGCCTTCCCCCCGTTTAGAGGTAATGGAAATTTCGCCGCCTACGAGCTCGGCTCGCTCTTTCATCCCATAGATACCAAGTCCGGTTCCCTTTGGATCGTTCGTATTCACGTCGAATCCGTTTCCCTGATCGGAAACCATGAGCTCCAGCAAATGCGCCGAAGCAAACAGACGCACGTTAATCTCGTCAATATCGGCATATTTCAAGGCATTAAGTACCGATTCCTGGCATACCCGGTAAACGACCGTTTCCACTTCACTGTTAAAACGCTGACCGCCGAGCTCCGCAACAAATCGTACCAGCACGCCATAATTTTTCTCAATCCATTTAAAATGAGAACGGAAGGCCGCGTCTAGGCCGAGATCATCCAGCGAAGCCGGCCGCAGCTCCACTGACAGGTTGCGGATTTGCTCCAGCAACCGGGTGAGCGAGGCTTCGGTTTGCTGGATTTTTTGCAGAGCCTCTTCTTGTACGTTCAAATATTTGAGCACCCGCAGGTCCACCAGCGAGCTAATCAACTCTTGCGCTACGCTGTCGTGCAGTTCGCGGGAAATCCGCTTACGTTCGTCTTCCTGGGCCTTAATGACGCTCTTCATCATCGTGTTCTGATTGAGCAACTGCTGCGTCATAAGTTGATTCGTCAAATCGCGCAAGGTAAGCACCCGGATGCCCGCCGCCGTATCTACGGTTTGAAAGCTGGCGGAGAACGGCACCACACCTTTGGTTTTCGTCTCCAGATAGAGCTGGAAGGAGCTGAAGTCCTTCTCCGTGTTGGACAGATAGCAATTTAAGCAAGACATCGGTTCTTCTTCACTGGTGTAGCCCCGGCAGGAGAAGCAAAACGAATTGCTGTCCGGTCCGGCTGGTTCCTCCAGCACTCGGCGATCCAGAAGACGTTCGGCCCGAGAATTCATCGCCATGACCCGATGTCCGGCATCAAAGAAAATAATAGCATCGGAGCTGTGTTCAAATTGTTTCTGAAGCAGCTCGATCGGTATATTCAAGGATGAAGGATTCATGGGTTCAGCTCCTTGATTTCAAAATCGCCAAACCTGCCTTGAAGCCATTCATACAACCGGCGTAACTCTTCGTGCGACATTCGATTCTCTTCCCGATAACCAGTCAAGAGCACACCCTCGACCCGATCCGTCAAATACAAGGGGATCGCCGCCAAGCTGGTTAACCGTTCCGAAATTAATATCGGATAATTGTACATCTCTTGGGGTTCGAGCCCGTCGGTGACATTTGCAACCAGCATGGGACTGCCGGTTTTGAATACGATGCCGGCAATCCCTTTACCCGACTGGAGAACGATGCGTTTATATCGATTGTTCAAGTTGCCCGAGGCATACTTCCAGGTAAGGACGAAATCGTTAACAGCCGACTCGGCAAACGCCAGCGACACGAAGTCATACCCCATCTGTTCTCTTAATTGATCAATAAGTACCTGGTAGCAACTGGAGGTTGGATTCATGTATTCGTCTCCCTAAACTTAAAATCCTTAACGTCCCGCAGTATGCGAGCGATTCTTCCTATAAAGGATATAGCTTCTCCGGGCATAATTCAAGGGCACGCTCCAGACATGGACGAGACGAGTAAACGGCCACAAGGCAAAGATCAGAAACCCCGCCAAAATGTGGATTTGAAACGAAATCGGCACCTCTGCCATATAAGAGGCCTCCGGCCGGAAGATAAGCAGGTTGCGGAACCAAATAGAGATCGTCTCCCGATAATCAAAATCCGGCTGCACATTATTCGTGACCAGCGTGGAGAACATCCCCATAAATACGATGAACAACAACAGTCCGTTCACGATCATATCCGAGGCAGAACTGAGGTGGCGTACGTTCTTTATGGTCAAACGGCGCATGGTCAGGATCAGCATCCCGGCAAACGTGATTACGCCGAACAGCCCTCCTCCATACATGGCGCCAAGGTGATACATATGCTCGTTGACGCCTAGAGCGGCCATCCACTCCTTAGGAATGCCTAATCCGGCGACATGTCCCATGATGACCGGAATGATCCCGATGTGAAACAACATACTGCCTAACATGAGTCGTTTCTTCTCCATAAATTCACTGGATTTCGCCGTCCAATTAAACTGGTCGTAACGGTAGCGGAATAGATGTCCTACCACGAACGTTGCCACGCATAAATACGGGAAGATGACCCATAGAAATTGCTCAAACAGACTCATGAACCTTCACCTCCTGTGACAAGCACAACTTAAACGTTTCCCGGAGGGCCTTGACGAGCTCATAATAAGGGTTTCCCTTTTGCTCCAGCGATTTCATCAACTGGTACGTGCCATCCTCCAGAATCGTTAACACCGTAAACATCCCTGTCTCGCTATGCGGATGTCCCTGCCAATTCGCTGCAGACAAGAATTCCAACATCAGCGGCAGGAAATCCGGCAATTCCCGGTCGATCATTTCCATGCCGAACATTTCGTAAACCGCTTTAAGTGACGTAAGCAATTGACCGCGATCTTTGGAATCCTCGTATTTAAAAAAAGTCATATACAGCGTAGACGACTTTTCAAAATCAAACGTGTCCACGTAAAGCTCCTCGATCTCTTCCATGCTGAGCGCAAGCATCTGCTCCCGATATTTCGTTACCGGCTCCATCACCGTCGATGGCAGAACCTCATCCCCGCTTTCGCGGATCGATGCGAACATCTCTTTATCAGGGTAGACGAGCTGCCCGGCAAAGAAGCCGAACAACTCGCGGTTTTCATCCAGTTTCGCCAGATCAATCACGCCAGATCCCCCCGTAGAAGTTTTGTTCGTACAGATCCCGGCCACTTTTGCCGTGATTAGCCGGAATTGGAGTTGCCGGGCCGCATCCGTCGCAATCCATACCGAAACCTTCGGTGCCTTGGGACCGGTACGGATCCATGTATCCTTCCTTATGTGAAGTTGGGATCACAAAGCGATCCTCGTATTTCGCGATGGCCAGCAAACGATACATTTCCTCGATCTGCTGAGCGTTCAATCCGACGCGGGCCAAGCGGTTTTCGTCAAACGGCTTTTTGGAGAATTGTGCACGTTGGTATTGGCGCATCATCGCCATCCGTTGCAGGGCAATTTTGACGGTCGAAGTATCCCCTGCGGTCAGGAGATTGGCCAAATATTGAACCGGCGTTCTCATTTCTTCAATCGCTGGGAAGATCAGGTCCGGATTTTGAATCGAATCCTTGCCTTCAAAATGACTCATAATCGGGCTAAGCGGCGGTACATACCACACCATCGGTAACGTGCGGTATTCCGGATGGAGCGGGAACGCCAGCTTATATTCGATCGCAAGTTTATAAACCGGCGAATCTTGGGCCGCTTCGATCCATTCCTCGGACAAGCCGTCTTTGCGGGCTTGCTCGATTACTTTCGGATCATGCGGATCGAGGAACAAGCCGAGCTGCGCTTCGTACAAATCCTTCTCGTCCGGCGTGGAAGCCGCCTCTTGCACACGATCAGCGTCATACAATAATACGCCAAGGTAGCGAATGCGACCCGTACACGTCTCGGAGCACACCGTTGGAAGTCCGGCTTCAATTCTCGGGAAGCAGAACGTACATTTTTCCGCTTTATTCGTTTTCCAGTTGAAGTAGACCTTCTTGTAAGGGCAACCCGTCATACAGTAACGCCAGCCGCGGCAGGCTTCTTGGTCGACAAGGACAATCCCGTCCTCATCACGCTTGTAGATCGCGCCCGATGGGCAAGACGCCACGCAGCTTGGATTCAGGCAGTGCTCACACAATCGTGGCAAGTACATCATAAACGATTGCTCGAAGTTGAATTTAATTTCCTCTTCGATCTTCTCGATGTTCGGATCCTTAGGTCCGGTAATATGGCCGCCGGCTAGATCGTCTTCCCAGTTCGGCCCCCACTCCAGGTCCATCTTATCGCCGGTCACGGCGGATTTCGGCCGGGCGACCGGTTGGTGCTTCTTCTCTCCCGAATTCGTCAGCTTCTCGTAATCATAAGTCCAAGGTTCGTAGTAATCTTTCATTTCCGGCATATCCGGGTTATAGAAAATTTTACCGAGGGCGATCTTCGACAGCTTGCTGCCGGATTTCAGCTCCAGCTTGCCGTTACGCATCGTCCAGCCGCCTTTGTAGTGCTCTTGATCCTCCCACCGTTTCGGATAACCGATCCCCGGCTTCGTTTCGACATTGTTAAACCACATATATTCGGCGCCTTCCCGGTTCGTCCAAGTGCTCTTGCAGGTCACGCTGCAAGTGTGGCAGCCGATGCATTTGTCCAGGTTCAACACCATGGCGATTTGCGCTTTAATCTTCAAGCCAGTCGACCTCCTTCAGTTTGCGCACGGCAACGTAGACATCACGCTGGTTGCCGATCGGTCCGTAGTAGTTGAAGCCGTAGCTGAGCTGGGCATAACCCCCGACGAGCTGCGTCGGCTTCAAGTGAATTCGCGTCGGAGCATTATGGCTGCCGCCTCGCTCTCCCGTGATTTCCGAACCCGGTACGTTGATGTGTTTATCTTGAGCGTGATACATAAACATCGTGCCCTTCGGCATCCGGTGGCTGACCACCGCTCTGGCCGTTACGACGCCGTTGCGGTTATAGACCTCCAGCCAATCGTTATCGTTAATCTGGTGCGCTTCCGCATCCTCGTTGCTGATCCACACGGTTGGACCGCCCCGGAACAAGGTCAACATGTGCAGATTATCCTGGTACGTGCTATGGATGTTCCATTTGCCGTGCGGCGTCAGGTAACGCAATACCAATGCATCTTTGCCACCCTCAACCTGCTTGTCTCGCGGACCAAACACCATCGGCGGCAACGTCGGCTTGTAGACCGGCAACGCCTCCCCGAATTGCAGGAAGATTTGGTGATCCAGATAAAAATGCTGGCGTCCGGTTAACGTCCGGAATGGCACTAACCGTTCGATATTGGTCGTAAACGGCGAATACCGACGTCCCGATTTGTTCGAGCCGCTAAATACCGGCGTCGGAATGACCTCCCGCGGTTGAGCGGTGATATTCGCGAACGTGATCCGTTCGGCTGCGCGGTCGGCGGAAATATCCTTCAATTCTACGCCCGTATCCTGTTCCGCGGATTCCCAGGCGCGTTGGGATACCTTCCCGTTCGTAGCCGAAGACAAATGCAGGACTGCATTGGCCGCTTGTCTCGCCGTACGCAGCTTCGGTCGACCGTTTTTGATCGTATCATCGATATAAGAGCCGTTGATCTTCTTCAAATCCTCATACTCTTCCTTGACGGAGAACGAGACTCCATGTGCGCCAACTTTGCCGGTTTCCAGGTTCGGACCCAGCGTGATGTACTTGTCATAAATCTTCGTATAATCGCGCTCGACCACGGTAAAGCCAGGCATCGTTTTGCCGAGGATCGGCTGGATCTCCCCGTGTTTCCAATCCTTCACTTCCCCATAAGGTTGGGCGATTTCAGCCATCGAATCATGTCCAAGCGGCGAAGAAACCAGGTCTTTGTATACGCCTGGCATATGCTCCTTGGCCATTTCGGACAGGACGCTGGCGAGTGTCCGGTAAATATCCCAGTCGGTGCGTGACTCCCAGAGCGGATCGATCGCCGGGTTAAACGGATGCACGAACGGGTGCATGTCGGTCGAGGAGAGATCCACCTTCTCGTACCAGGTTGCCGCCGGGAGAACGATGTCGGCATACATCGGTGTCGCCGTCATCCGGAAGTCAAGCGCTACAAGCAGATCCAACTTGCCTTCCACCTCATCGCGCCAAACGATTTCTTCCGGCTTCTCCTCATCGTTCGGGTTGGATAACAATCCGTTATGCGTCCCAAGCAAATGCTTCATAAAGAACTCTTGGCCTTTCGCCGAGCTGGAGATCAGGTTCGAGCGCCAAACGAACAGTGAACGCGGGAAGTTCTCCGGCGCATCCGGGTCCTCCACAGCGAACTTCGTTTCACCGGATACCACTTGCTCGTATGCGTGTTGGATGATCTCGGCGTTGTCCGTCTTGCCCTGAGCCGCCGCTTCTTCGGCGAAGGCCAAGCTGCTCTTGTTAAACTGCGGATACGAGGGCAACCAGCCCAGCCGAGCTGCCAACACATTGTAATCCGCCGGATGACGGTACGGGATATCACCGCCGGTTGGCGATTTCAACGATTCCGCGCTCATCTCCTCGTACTTCCATTGGTCGGTGGCAAAATAGAAGAACGAAGTCGCGTTTTGCAGCCGCGCCGGCGCTTGCCAGTCGCGAGCAAATGCGATCGTCGACCAGCCTTCGATCGGCCGGCATTTCTCCTGCCCTACATAGTGAGCCCAGCCGCCGCCGTTAACCCCCTGCGAAGCCGTCAGCATCACCAAGTTCAGAATCGAGCGGTAGATCGTATCACTGTTGAACCAGTGGTTGATCCCGGCGCCCATAATGATCATTGAACGCCCGCCCGTGTCCAGTGCGTTCTGCGCAAACTCGCGAGCGATTTGTACCACGAGCGACGCTTTGACGCCAGTAATCCGCTCTTGCCAAGCTGGAGTGTAATGCGACTCTGCGTCATCATATCCTTTGGCTGTATGGGTACTGCCCGGACGGGTTACTCCGTATTGACTAAGCATCAAATCATGAACCGTTGCGGCCAGACGGGTTGATCCATCAGCCAGAGTAACTGTTTTGGCCGGAATCGACCGGGTAAACGTACCGTTGCCGTCAGCGTCAAAGTAAGGGAATACGATCTCTGTCCATTCTCCGCCGTGCGACTCGACCGACAAAGCCGGCTCAATCCGGCTTCCGTCTTCCTGGTCGAGGATCAGGTTCCACTTGACGTCCTTCTCCCAGCGTTGGCCCATCGTTCCGTTCGGTACGACCAGTTCTCCCGCCGCTTCGTCATAAATAACCGGCTTCCATTCGGCATGCTCCGATGCCTGCCCCAAATCGCTTGCCCGCAAGAACCGGCCGGCTTTGTAGCTGCCTTCGTGCGGATCCAGCAAAATCAAGAACGGCATGTCCGTGTATTGTTTGGCGTAGTTCAAGAACATCGGTTCTTGGCGCTGTACATAAAATTCGTCCAGGATGACATGCGTCATCGCTTGAGCCACCGCTGCGTCCGTTCCCGGATGCGGAGCCAGCCAATTGTCGGCAAATTTCACGTTCTCCGCATGGTCCGGCGCTACGGACACCACCTTCGTCCCTTTGTAGCGAACCTCGGTCATGAAATGAGCATCCGGCGTCCGCGTCAGCGGAACGTTGGAGCCCCACATGATCAGGTATCCGGCGTTGTACCAATCGGACGACTCCGGCACATCGGTTTGTTCGCCCCAAATTTGCGGCGAAGCCGGCGGCAGGTCGGCATACCAGTCGTAGAAGCTGAGCATCTCGCCGCCCAGCAAGGAGATGAACCGTGCGCCCGAAGCGTAACTGATCATCGACATAGCCGGAATCGGTGTAAACCCGGCAATCCGGTCGGGTCCATATTTCTTAATGGTATAAAGTAACTGCGCCGAGATCAGTTGGGTGGCTTCTTCCCAGGTCACGCGCACATGGCCGCCTTTACCGCGCGCCTGTTTATAGGATTGGGAAGCTTCGGGATTCTCGACGATGCTGGCCCAGGCCTCCAGGGGGTTCCCGTGATGCCTGGTCATCGCCTCTCGCCACAGACGCAGAAGACGACCGCGCATATAAGGGTATTTCACGCGCAGCGGGCTGTATTCATACCACGAGAACGATGCCCCCCGCGGGCAGCCGCGTGGTTCGAACTCGGGCATGTCCGGTCCGCAGGACGGATAATCAATCTGCTGGTTCTCCCAGGTGATAATGCCGTTCTTCACAAATACTTTCCAACTGCAAGAACCGGTGCAGTTCACGCCATGCGTCGTCCGCACCACTTTATCGTGCGACCAGCGGCCGCGGTACATATTTTCCCATTCCCGGCTTTTCTCTTCGATTTTCGTCCAATTTCCTGAAATCGTCTCCGGTTTCTTAAAAAAACTAAGTCCTGATCTTCGTTTCACGGAAGTGTTCACTCCTTCATCGCTCAAATGAATGCCTTTGACGGGGAATCAATGGTATTCGAGCTTCTGATTCCATTATGAAACTCTTCGCTCCCGCTTCCCATCAGGGAATTCCCTTAGCCTGCCGGAGAATGCCCTATAACGACAAAAAAACGCCGGATGGCGTTTTTGGGTTCATTCGATCATTTATTGTCGTAAATCCCTGATATACCAGGCATCGCAGGCGAAATGCTCCGACCCCTCCAGCGGCGCTTTCAACGGTTGAAAGCCGTGTTTGAGGTAAAAGCGGTTCGCCGCCTGCATCGACTGCAGCGTTTCCAGATAACATCTCTCGTAGTGACGTTTCGCGAAATCCAAGCATGTCTCCAGAAGACGAGCCGCGATGCCTGTACCGCGGATATCGCCTCGCAGGTACATTTTTTGCAATTCGCACACCTCGGAGGAATCGGCAAACGGGGCAATTCCCGCCCCGCCAACGACCCGCCCGTCCTGCTCCACAACCCAGTAGGCTCTTCCCTCAACCTCATAATACCGCGACAGAGCACTAAGGCTGTTATCCTGCCAGGCTAAGCCTTCCCGGTTGCCGCCGAACTCGATCAGGCAATCGCGAATCACGGCTTCAATCGCAGCGTTATCATCCGCTTGCAAAGATCTAATCATCATCGGGTGTCCTTCCTTCCGTCACAGCAAATTCATCTCATGCAACCGGTCGAAAATCATCCGGCTAATCAGCGACGTACGCTCGCGTTCCGCGTAGCTGAGCCACGCCATTTCCTCGATCTCGGAAGCCGGCTGGAGTTCTCCCTCAGCCTCTGCATAATAACAGGTCATTCGAACAAGCACACCCTCCGGTTTGCCGTCGGCTTGGGCTTCGAACGTCGCAAAAAACGCAATCGTCTCCGGCTTGACGGCAACGGACAACTCTTCCTGAATTTCCCGCTGCAGCGTTTCACGGTCAGTCTCGCCGGGATCTCGCTTGCCGCCCGGAACATAAAACAGCTCCTTCCCCTTGGAGCGTACGTTTAACATGCGTCCCTCCCGTAAGGAGATCCAGGCGATTTTATCGATATTTTTCCCGTCCATACCTAACGCCTCCCTCTCTTTATCCCTCATTCAAAGCTTCGCTATTTCGAACGGGACTGTTCTCGCTCTCGCGGCCCCCTCCTAATTTAAACACGAAGATTCCGCCGACAATAATCAGCACGCCGATCAGTTGATGAAGCGTAAACGGCATCTTTTGCAAACCTAGCCAGCCTAGAGAATCAAATAACAAAGCGAATCCCAGCTCCGAAGTCATCACAATGGCTACAGCGTAGGTTGGTCCCAGCATTTTCACCCCTTGTACCATGCTGGTGACGACGCCAACGCCAATCAAGCCGCTGAACCAAAACCAGGTTTGCATGCCGGGTAACGACGTAAACATTCCCTTGCCTTCGACAACCAGGCCGATCCCAAAGGAAGCGGCAAAACCCAGACCTAACACCAGGGTCGTCGTCGTCCAATTTCCCGTCTGTTCATTGACTTTGGTATTAAACACGTTTTGCATCCCAACCAGTGCGCCCGCCGTTAACGCAAACAATATTCCCAACAGCACCTAGAATTCCTCCTATTCGTAAATATTCCGGCTGACCAGATTACGAAGGCCCTCTCGGTCCGTCACCGTAATCCCCTGCCGGCTTCGCTCAATCAAGCCTAGCTCCGCAAATTTCTGGAGCACCCGGTTTAAATGCCGATAGCTGGTGCCAATCAAGTTGGCCGCATCGGCCAGATCGGACGTCCCAAGCTTTCCCAGGAACAGAGCATCCGCTTCGTCATAAGAAACAGACAAGAGATAGCTCGCCAGGCGAATCTCAACCGGATACAGCAAATTAAAGCTCATCGAACTGGATTTCATATAGAATTTCTTCGTGATGATATCCAGCAAAAAATGCAGCAGCGGCGAATGATCCGCACTGTATTTATGCAACCAGCGATATTCCACCCCGATCATATGGACCGGGGACACCGCTTCAACCGTATTAATGATGTCTCCATTCCGGATGAATTCGACATCCCCTACAACTTCTAGCGGATTTTTGAAGGAGATGACCAATGTGCGGCCTTCCGGAGACGTATTGAAAATTTTGATTTTCCCTCGGACCAGTACGTACAACGAATGTGAGGGTTCCCCCTGCGTGCAGATCAGTTCACCTTGATCATATCCATAAAGCGTCAAGTAAGGCAGCAGCGCTTCGGGAAACACACTACGGAGTTTGTACATGTCCATATAATCGGCCAATAAAGCCGGATCCGCAATTTCTTTCATGACCGTTCTCTCCCCGAGGCCCGAATCTACTAAAACTTAAGAATGACGACGCCTGCAATCATCATGCCGATACCAATAAATTGCGGCAGACGCATTTTTTGCTTTGGCACGCCAAACCATCCCATGCTATCGATGAAGAAGGTCATGCACAGCTGAGCGATCAATACCGCGGAAATGGTCAAGGTCACCCCAACTTGCTGAATCGCCGTAACGTTAGTAAAAATAATGATCGCCGCCAAGGCACCGCCGCTGACATACAGCGGACGAACTCGCCGCAAATCTGTAAACCCTCCATCGCGGACGAACAGCCAAATCAGCAGCGCCGCCACAAAGCCGGTAAACTGGGTCAGCGCCGCCGCCGGCCAAGTGCCGATGTCCGCACTGATTCGGGTATTGGCCACCCCCTGTAGGGTGATGAACGCCCCGGCCAAAAACGCAAATAACAATCCCCTCATTCTCTCTCTCCTCTTAATGGATCTTCCGATCCTTTATGTCAATACCTTATTAAAGGATATCTTCTGCCGTTTGAAAAGGACATATGTCCTGAAAGATGAAAAAGCGGTTAAAATAGAAATAAATCGACGGAATCACATATGGAGGACACGGCATGCCATGGACATTCAACACCTTAACAGAATGGGATGAGGTTTGGTGGGACAAGCTTAGACCGATTTATCGAGAGGCATTTCCGCACGGGGCCAAGCCGGAGAAAGTGCTGCGGAGCATGCTGGATCGGGGGATCGCGAGCTTGCATGCGGGACTACATGAAGGCGAAGCGGTTGCCATGGCCGTCACCGGCTTCTGCGGCGGGAAAGGCCGCAAACGCATGATCCTTGATTACATGGCGGTCCATCAAGATCAAAGGGGGCAAGGACTCGGTCGCCTCTTTTTCTCACAGATCCGTGACTATGCCGAGCGGGAACACCAAGCCGAGGCCATCGTGATCGAGGCCGAAGCAGAAGACACGGAGATGAACCGGGAACGACTGCGATTTTGGATTCGTTGCGGATTTATCGCCACACCTTATGTCCATCAATATATCTGGGTTTCCGAACCTTACCGGGCTTTATATCTCCCTTTGAATGACCACTTTACCTTAACCGATGACGGCAAAACGCTCTTTCGGGACATCACTTCATTTCATCATCAATCGTTTCGTGGACAATAGATTCTCTTAAAGGGCCTATTGTCCCTAATGTCCTTTTTGCTTGCTTGCGTAAATTTTCGTAAGCAATGCCTCAAGCTGATGTTTCTCCGCTTCGCTTAACTCAGCCGTCAACCGACGGTTAAAATCCGCCAAGATTTGCCGAAGCGTGGGCTCGAAATCCCGGCCCTTTTCCGTAGGATATAACAGGATCGACCTGCGATCATGCTCGTCTACCCGGCGTTCAATGAACCCGGCCTCCTCCAATTGCTTGACGCAGCGGGTCGTGGTCGCCTTGTCAAATTTCATCTGACTCGTTAGTTGGTCTTGGTTTAAACCGGGAGTCGTTAATATGGCCAACAAGTAGCTGTGATTCCCACCGCCGCCGATTTCGTACGGCTTCAATAACGTGGCCAGCTCTTTTTGATTGATCCGCTGAAGATACGCGATCAATTTGCCAACGGAAGGGTTGTTCATTCCCCTGCACCTCTTTGCGATGATCTGGTTTATGCAAATTTTACCCGATATCAGTTGCGCTCGCAACTAAATTGGAGTAAACTGATGATGCTCAAATTAGTTGCGGTCGCAACAAAGTGATTCGGATCTAGATAAAGTGAGGTGTAGTGCCATGTCTTCCAAGAGTTCTGACCATCGGATGACTTCATATCAGGAAGACCCGGACATCCAGCGGAAACGTTGGCTGATCCTGATCGTACTGAATTTATTTACCTTTATGTCGACTCTCGACGGCAGTATCGTTAACATTGCCTTGCCCGTGATCTCCAAGGAGATGAAGCTGAGCGTGGCGCAGGCGGAATGGGTCGTCACGGCGTATTTAATGATGATTTGCGCTGCCATTCTCTTCTTTGGGAAGTTGGGAGATATCGTTGGGAAAATCAAGGTGTTCAAATGGGGAATGGTGATCTTTACCGTAGGTTCCCTGCTATGCGGCTTTAGCTTCAGCTTGCCGCTTCTGGTCGGCTCTCGTCTTCTGCAGGCGCTTGGAGCATCGATGACGATGGCCAACAGCCAAGGGATTGTGACCGATATCTTCCCGGCCAATGAACGGGGGAAAGCGCTTGGGCTTATCGGCACCTTCGTCTCCCTTGGCAGTATCGCCGGTCCGAGCCTGGGAGGCGTCATCGTTTCGAGTTTAGGCTGGGAATATATCTTTTGGGTGAACCTTCCTGTCGGTCTCATTGCTATTGGCATCGGCTGGAAAATGCTCCCGGCGGATCGTACCCAACTGAAGGTGAAAATCGATACAGCCGGCAGCCTGTTGTTTCCGGTCTTTATCCTCGCTCTGTTCTCCGGCCTGCTGCTGGGTCAGCAGATCGGATACCAGGATATTCGGATCATCGGCGCGCTCGCTCTGGCCGCCATCGTGTTCATCGTGTTTCTCTGGGTCGAGAAACGCAGCGAAGCCCCGATGCTCCAGCTTACCTTATTCCGCAATCCGTTGTTCAGCTTAAGTATCCTGACCGGATTCTTAGTATTTGTAGCCAATTTCTGCTTTAACATCATTGCGCCGTTTTATACGCAAAGCATTTTAAACCTCTCGCCTTCCCATGCCGGATTCTTGATGATGTTATTCCCGATCGTTATGGTCATTGTGGCACCGCTCAGCGGCGCGTTATCCGACAAGATCGGCTCCGAGTTGCTGACGTTCGCTGGGCTGATCGTGATGGTCATCGCGCAGATCGGGTTAGCCCGGCTCCATGACA
Organism: Paenibacillus timonensis; assembly: GCF_009725205.1. Lineage (GTDB taxonomy): Bacteria > Bacillota > Bacilli > Paenibacillales > Paenibacillaceae > Fontibacillus > Fontibacillus rhizolycopersici. The sequence continues at coordinate 242,060 of NZ_WNZY01000005.1, forward strand.
GCAGTCCCATCGCGCTAGTCGGCGTATGGATCGCCATGCTGGGTCTCGGCAGTGGCTTGTTTCAATCGCCGAACAACTCGCTCGTGATGTCGAAGATTCCGAAAACCCAGCTGGGCATCGCCGGCAGCATCAACTCACTCGTCCGCAACATCGGGATGGTCGTTGGCATTACGGTCGCAACCACAACGCTGTTCAGCGTCATGAGCAGCCGGGCAGGCCGCCGGGTGACCGGATTGGTGCCGGATCGCCCCGATTTATTTCTAACCGGAATGCATGTCGTATTTATGACTTCCGCTTCCATCTGTCTAGTAGCCGCGCTCCTGACGGGCTGGCGGTTTTGGTCCGCACGACGGGCGGTGCGACGCGAGCAGGTCCGATCCACGTAATCCATAAAAAATCCGTACAGGTGTAAGATGACACCCGTACGGATTATTTTTTATTCCGTCCACTCAAGCCCTTCCAGGATTCGATATTTCAATAACGCAAGCAGGAAATCCTCGTAATAATCTTTGCGTACGATGATCTTATATTGACGCTCCTGATCCTGGTTCAAGTAAAACAAGACATCGGTATAGACATCGTTATCTTCGAACCTTTTCTGCACTTCCCGCATGTTAGATAATAGCGGTTCCTCTTGAAGAAATGTCAATTCGAACTCCACGTCCACTTCGTTTGCCGTCTCACGAATCTGTACTCGTTCCGAATCGATACGGTATTTTAGCGGCATGCCCCGTCCCCCTCACGCTTGGATGGCCTAAGGATACCGTGTCTCTTCCTCAAAGTCAACTTTGGGAAAATACGGTTAACCGGTACCGCTCGTACTCTTCGGGGGTATCGATATCGCGAGGCGCTTTACCTGGAATTCTCACACTGTAAAGGTGATCTTGATATAGGTGCAGCAGCTCCTTGGCACCGGCGTCACCGTCCAAAGCCATCAATTTGGGGAACAGCTGGGCGGCAAACAATACGGGATGGGCCGGACGATCGTCATAACGCGATTGAACGATCCCGGCGCCGGTATGGATGAACGCTTCAGCCACCTGTCGTATGGCCTCCGGCGAAATTTCCGGCTGATCTCCCAGCAGGATCAAGACCGCCGACGGCGAATGGCACTCTTCCAGCTGCCGGATTCCCGCCGCTAGTGAGGCACCTAGCCCCCGGTCGGCACGCGTCGTTGTCAACCATTCAACGGGCAAACCATCGACGTGCTCGCGTCGAAGCGGTCCGTCCTTGGGGGCTATGACGGCCACCCGAACATTCGCGGCCCCCAGCGCCTGATGCACCGTTTGCTTAAGCAGATTTCCGTGCGGTGCTGGCAGCAACAGCTTAGGTTGTCCCATCCGCCGAGAAGCGCCGCCGGCCAGAATCAGCGCCCAAATGTCCCTTTTATCTGCTGCGCGTTCACACACGACAAGACTCCGGGAAGATCGGCTCGTCAAGGAACGAAGACTGTGAAGGGGTGGCGGTTGGGGTGCGAGCTCCGCTTCCTGCTGCTTTACGATCGCGTAGAAATCCCCCGCTGCGGCTGTTTTTGACGGCGGTCATTTCCGCCAGGATGCTCATCGCGATCTCCTCGGGCGTTTCCGCGCCGATGTCCAGGCCCACTGGGGAATACAACTTCGCCAGCAACTGGGGGGCTATGCTGCCGTCCGACCCGCCTCCGTTCGAATTCGGCTCCAGGATCTTCTCCAACCGGTAACGAGAACCGACTAGTCCGAGATAGGCGACCTCCGGCGTTAACATCCGGTGGACCGCCTCCCGGTCCAGATCAAGATTATGGGACATGACGACGACGTATTTCCCTTTCACGTCGACTTGTTCGAACGCATAACGTGGGATCACCCACAGCTCGTCCGCTGCGGGGAACCGCTCCCGCGTCGCCTTGTCCGTCGCATGATACGCGACGGTCACGCGCCACTGCAGCCGGCGAGCCAGGCTGCAGAGCAAACGCGCATCGTCGCCGACGCCGACGATGACCAGCTCCGGGCGCGATGCGACCCGCTCCAGCAGCAGCTCCAGCTGCGTGCTGCCCTCGGGGAGTCGCACCAGCCCGGCCCGCCGGCCCGCGCCCAGCAGGCCGGCTTCCTCCGCCGCGGCGGCGAGCGTGCGGCGCGCGCCCGGCGGCACGGCAGCGGGATCGGAGGAACCGATCACCGTCGCCGCCACGTACGGCTCGCGCGTCTCCACGCGCCGCAGCAAATCGCCGAGGATCCGGTCCGCCGCGTCCGGCGAACGGACCGGATCAAACGGCTCGAGCCACACCGTGATCGCCCCGTTGCACCCGAGGCCGATTCCCCATACCTCGTCTTCCCCGATGCGGAAGTCGTAGAACAGCTTGCGCGGCTCGAGCGTCCGAAGTACCTCTTGCGCATGCTCGCGCAGGTCTTCTTCGATGCACCCGCCGCTTAAGATGCCCGTTACCTCACCATCGACATGGATGAGGCAGCGCGCTCCTTCTCGGCGATAAGCCGAACCGTCCACATCGACGATAGTGGCGACGACGCAAGCCCGGCTCTCCGATAGGCACGCTTCCAGCTCACGGCTTAGCTCCTCCATGTTCTCGTCATCTCCTGTCTTCGTTCTGAATCAGACTCTAACCTTACGATTGCAGCGACATCCACACCCGCTCCGCCGACAGCGGCAGCACCTGGCCGCGCCGCCCCGTCGCATGGGCGATCGCGTTGGCGATCGCGCCCGGAACCGGGTCCAGTGCCACCTCGCCCAGCGATTTGGCGCCGAACGGGCCATGGGGATCCGCTTCCTGTACGAAATGTACCTGCACATCGGGCATATCCTTAGCTCCCGGCATCCGATAATCCATCATCGACGGATTCATCACTTTACCTTCCTGTACGATCAGATCCTCCATCGTGACCCAACCGATGCCTTGAGCCACGGCGCCTAGCACTTGGCTTTTGGCCATCGTCTCGTGTAGGATGGTCCCTGAGTCATGCACGGCCCAGTAACCGACCACTTTCGTTCGACCGGTGTCTGGATCCACCTCAACCTCGGCCACATGAGCGGCAAACGGATAGTTGGGCGAGGGGTGCCCAAAATAAGTGGCATCCGGCAGCTCCGTATCCGGTACATAAGTCTCCTTGACGGTCAGCTCCTCGCCGGCATGGCGGGCACGGAACCAATCGACGACATCGCCAAGCGCATATGTCTTCCCATCGTGCTTCACGACACCTTCCTCAAACACCGCTCCTTCGCCAAGCGCCTGAACCGCCAACTGCTGAATTTCACGCAGCAAGGATTCCGCCGCTTTTTGCACCGCATTCCCGCCCATCACCGTACTTCGAGACGCTAGCGTCCCGATGCCAAACGGATACCGTCCCGTATCGCCGGATTTCACCAGGATCTCGTCTTCGGGGATCCCCAGCACACGGCTGGCGATTCGAGCGTAGGTCAATGTCATCCCTTGGCCAAGCTCAATTTCGCCGGTTTCCACCTCCACAAATCCGCCCGGTTTGACGCGAATCACCGCCGTCGAGCCGTCAAAGCGCGGATCGATGGCGCGAAAACCCGAGACGTGATTGGCCACCGCAAGGCCGAGCCCCCGGTAAGGTGGCAACTCCTTCCGCCGATTCCAGCCGGACAACTCCTTGACCTTTTCGATGCACTCCTCCAAATTACAGGTGTCCAGACGATAACCGTGCAGCGTCGTATCCCCGGAGTGGACGATGTTCTTAAGACGCAGCTCGGCTGGGTCCATCCCCAGCTCCAGCGCGATTTCATCAATGACGCTCTCCACTGCGAATAACATCTCCGCATTACCGAATCCGCGCATGCACGTAGTTGGACTATTGTTCGTGTATACCAGATAACCCGTCGACTTCACGTTGTGGAAATGATAGATGTTGTCAGCCCGAGTGCAGGCCGTTGCGATTACGTTTGGACTCCAATAAACCCGAGCCCCCGCATCCGCGTACACCGTCAAGTCTTTGTATACGAAGTTCCCTTCCGCATCCGCGCCGATTTCAATATCGAAGGTCAGCGGTACGCGGGGATGGGCGGTAATCATATCTTCATAGCGGTCCAAAATGATCTTCACATGCCGTCCCGTCACCATCGCCAGCGCCGCGGCAATCACATGAACCTTCAGGACGTATTTCGCGCCAAAAGACCCCCCAATCGGCGGTACGATAATCCGCACCTTATCCTCCGGCAAACCAAACCCGGCGGCATAGGCTTCCCGTGCCCGGTACGGAATATGAGAAGGCGCCCAAATGGTGATGCCCTCCTCCTCCGACCAAAACGCAATCGCTCCGACCGGCTCCAAATGCCCTTGATAGATTCGGTTGGACACGTAACGTCCGCCTTTGACGATCGCCGCTTTCTTCTTGCCTTCCTCCAGGTCGCCGCGCGCAACATCCACTTTCATCGGCCGGTTGAGCTCCACCTCCTCGTGGATCTGCGGAGCTCCTGAAACCATCGCGGCCTCCGGATCAAAGACCCCCTCCAGCGGCTCTAACTCGACCTCAATCAGCGCCAGCGCCTGCTCGGCGGCTTCTTTCGTTTCCGCAGCAACCGCGGCAATTTCATCGCCGATGAAGAGCACGCGATCCTTGGCAAGGATGTTCCAGTCCTTGAATTTGGTTGGTCCATACTTGTGGTTCGGCACATCGTCCGCGGTAATGACGGCATGTACGCCTTCCACATGACGCGCTTTCTCCACGTTTATCCGTTTGATCCGCGCATGCGCGTAAGGGCTGCGATAAATCGCCCCGATCAACTGGCCGGGAAAATTCATGTCGTGAAGGTAACGGGTTTGCCCTTCCAGCTTCGACTTCAGATCCAGCGGCTTCTGCTTTAACGCCGGATTGACCTGCTTGCTCGACTGATTCGGGTCGGCTGGATTCATGACCTTGGCGTCCGTCGATTTGCTTGACTGCTGCATGCGGTTCATCGTCATCGCACGGCTCCTTTCGAGGCCAGAACGTGCTCCGCCGCTTCAATGATGCCGCGGTAACCGGTACACCGGCACAGATTGTTCTTCAGCGCCGCTCCAATGTCGCCGCCGAATAAAGCGGGATTTTGCAGCCAGGCCCAAGTCGTCATCATGACCCCCGGGGTACAGAAGCCGCATTGCACGCCGCCGTACTCCTGCATCGCCTGTTCCAACTCCCGAAATTCGGCATGCCGAGCCAAGCCCTCGATCGTTTCGATCGTTTGTCCTTGCGCCGAAGCGGCCGGAACCAAGCAGGAAACCACCGGTTGGCCGTCAAGCAGCACCGTACAGGCTCCGCATTCGCCGGTCCGACAGCCGATTTTCGTCCCCGTCAGGCCTTGCCCTTCGCGGATGACATCCGCCAGGCTAGCTGTCGCTTCGCCGTTCCAGGTCACTTCCTCGCCATTGATTGTTAACGTCATGCTAGGGTTATGGTTAAGTCCGCCGTTCATCTGGCAGCACCTTCTTTCCTTGCTTATGCTTATGTGTTTTGTACGGAGGAATGGAAGACCTCTTGCGGCTTCGGCGTGAAGCTGCGATCAAGCAGGCCGTCTTCTTGCAGATAAGTAATAAACGTCTCGATTTGCGCCCAGTTGGCGCTAACGCCGTACGGCCACATATCCCCGTTCATCAGCTTGGCTGATTGCTCGGCGGATTCCCAAACGAACGGATTGGAGGTTGCATTGCGAATCGTCTCCAGCAACCCGGCGATGCCTTCGTCCTTGATTTCCCGCATAAGCTCGTACAGCTGCTTTGGCAGCTCGGGGAATTGCTCGACCGTTTCCGCCTTCAGAGAAACCAAGTGCATAATCGGAAAAATCCCCGTGCGCCCGTAATACTCCCGCTCCACGTTCCAGACATCGGGGAACAACCGGCGTAATACGCCGCCTTCGCCCGAAGCGGGGAACAGCTTGGCCGGAGGCCGACGAGCCGTCATGATCGCATCCACCTTGCCTTCGGCCAATGCCTCAAAAATATCGCCTTCCGTCAAGGTCGCCGGAATGTCCACAGGCACGCGCTCCGGGCGGAACGTGAACCATTCCATCTCCTCATTGGCAATGCCCCATTCGTGCCGGAACATCCCCCGTACCCATACGGCTGCCGTCATTTGAAACTCCGGAAAGCCAAACCGTTTTCCCTTCAGTTCGGAGGGATGCGTGTATGGACTGTCCGAGCGCACATAAATCGCGTTGTGCCGGAACGACCGTGACAGAAATGCCGGAATCGCCGTTAACCGCGTATCTCCGCCGCCTTTGGCGATCAGGTAGGAGGCGAGTGAAAGCTCGGATACATCATAGGAGGCCTGTGAAATTTGCTTTACAAAAATCTCTTCGATCGACTCCTGCTGAACGTCCAGTTCAAAACCAGTCAGTGGTTTAACACCGTTTAGTAGTCTTAAGGTGCGGTCGCTTTCCGACATCGCCACCGTCAATTTAGTTCCCGTCATCTTTGATACCCTCCCCCTCGTTACAGGCCGTTTGCGAGCAGAGCGTTCGCGGCCCGTTTAATATAGGTTCCAACTAATGCGCGGCGGTAATCCGCACTGGCGCGCACGTCGGTGATCGGTGAGCTGCGCCGGGTGTACAAATCGCTGAGCTCATCCAACTTGGCGGAGGTGAGTTCGCCGCTCCACCGCTGCTCGTCCTCCGCGCCCAGCACGAAGGGCTTGGGCGCCGCTGCGCCCACCGCGGCGGTCCCCCACTCGATCTCGCTCCCTTTGCCTTGCAGCAGCAAGGCGACGGAGACGATCGAGATGTCGGTTGCCGCGCGCTGATCATGCCGCAGAAACACCTGCGGCACCTCCAGCATCCGGGCCGGGATGAACAGCGACGCGATGAGCTCGCGTTCGCGAAGCTGGGTCGCCTTCGGCCCGGAAATGAAGTCCGCGATCGGCATGCTGCGGGTGCCGTCCGCCCCGGCTAGCCGGACTTCCGCTCGGTAAGCCACGAGCGGAACGACCATATCGGCTGCCGGGGAGGCGTTCGCCACATTGCCGCCCAGCGATGCGCGGTTTTGGATCTGCCAGCCGCCGACGATGCGGGCGGCCTGTTGCAGTGCGGGCACGACGCTGAACACGTCGCTGCCCCAAATTTCGGCCGCCGTCACCGCGGCGCCGATCTCAAGACCCGCCTCGGTCCGGCGGGTCAAATGCAGCTCCGGCACGCGCCGGATGTCGAGCCAGTCGGTATGCTCCGACTCGTACGATTTGCGCTGCGCGTTCACGAACAAATCGGTTCCCCCGCACACGATGCGGGGACTGCGCTCCCGAAGCTGCTCAAGCGCTTCGTCTAAACTGCGGGGCTGTAGCCAGGCCATAATTGCCCCTCCTTCATGTGAATATAGTTGTCTCTACTCCAGCGCCGTCGCCAAATCCTTGATCCACGGACGGCCGGTCAGCGGCTCGATCTTGACTTCGCTGTCCGGGACGGCGCGGATGCTGCACAAGTAGCCGGGTTTACCGTCAACAAACGCCGAGCATTCTTTGCAGGCGTTCGCGGACCGGCAGGAATAACGCACCGAGAAGGACGGGTCCTTATGCTCCCGAATCCAAAAAATCGCATCCAGCAAGCTCATGCCGTCTCGAAACGGAACCTCAAATTTCTCCAGGGAAGCGCCCCTTTCGGCATCGCCGCGAACTACGTTTAATGTAACAACTGCCATGTGAACTGTCTCCCTTCTTTCGTTACCGACTTACCAGACTTACTCTTCTTACCCAACTCGCTTAAGGCTCGTCCGCTCCACTTACACGCCAACCGGCAGTTGAATTTCAGAAACGACCCATTCCCCCGCCTCATTCAAGACATAACTGTAGCTGGACGGCTGGGTAAGTGTATCGTCATAGTCCAGCCGCACATGCGCGCCGCGGGTTTCCTTCCGCTCCAGCGCGCCGAGCACAATCGCCTCGCTGACCTTCAGCATGTTGGCGGCCTCCAGCTTCTCGAACAGAGACAAAGCAAATTTGTCCTGTTTCGCTAATGAAATGCTGTTAAGCTCCTCACGCAGCGCACGAAGATCCTCCAGCGCTTCCTGCAGGCCACTCTCGGCACGCAGCGGGCCGGCGCCTTTCCACATGATCTGTTGCAGCTTACGCTTAAACGTTTGAAGCGAAGCGGTATCCCGATCCACCGGTACGGGGTGCCAAAATCGGGTCAAGCGCTCCATCTCCCGGTCAAATGCCCGCCGTACTGCCGCCTCATCCAGCTCGTTGCGTTTTTCCCGTGCAGCCGTTTCGCCCGCGATGCGTCCCGTTACCAGCGCTTCCGTGATCGCATTCCCGGATAAGCGATTAGCGCCATGCATCCCGTAGATCAGCTCGCCCGACGCCAGCAATCCCGGTACCCGCGTGTGCATCGCTTCATCCACACGTACACCGCCCAGCATGAAGTGGGCCATTGGGGCGACTTCCACCATATCTTTGGTCAAATCGACGCCCTGGTTCCGCAAAATATCGATGACCGGGCCAAACGCTTCCTTCAGCTTTTCCTCGGGCACCATCGTGAAGTCGAGGTAAGCCCCGCCATGTGGCGTCCCGCGTCCGGCTTCCACCTCGCGGAAGATCGCCAGCGTCGTTTGATCGCGCGCCGCCGTATACTTGCCTGCGACTTCCCCGTTGTACTTGTCCATGAATTCTTCCATCTGCCCGTTCAGCAGACGCCCGCCCAACTTGTAGCGGAACGGATCCCACATAATCGGATCGATGCCGACAAGCGGCGGAAACAGATGGGCGATCGGGAAGAACTGAACCATCTCCATGTCACGCACCTCGGCTCCCGCCTCAGCCGCCAGTACAAATCCGTCACCAGTCATGTTCGCGGACGCGCTATTCCGTTCATAGACCTCCGTCAATCCGCCCGTAGCCAAAATAACCGACGAAGCAGCAATACTGATCGGACGATACGCCTCCATCTCGAAGCCGATCGCGCCAACCGCCCGGCCTTCCTCGACTACGACTTTCGTGATCATCACGTTTTTGAGGCGCTGGATCTTCTCGTCCTTCCAGATCGCCTTCTTTAAGCCAGCTGCCGTTGCGCCGCCCGTATTCAAAATATCAACATACACGCAGCGGGCCTTAGAATGCCCCGGAGCAAAAGCCTGTGAACGTTTGCCATCCGACGTCCGGGCCCACTTCACGCCATAACCTTCCGCTTCAAGGATCACTTCCGGCCCCCGTTCCACAACGGCGCGGACGATGTTCGGATCCGCCAATCCCCGGCTCCCTTTCATCGTGTCCTCGAAGTGGACCTCCGGGTTATCCTCTTCTGCTTCACCTAATGCAACAGCCACGGTCATCTGGGCTAAAATCGTGGCCCCGCCCCGGCTAATCAAGCTCTTATCGGTCAAAATCACACGTGCGCCTTCATCAGCCGCCGCTCTTGCTGCCATCAATCCGGCGGCGCCGGAACCGACAACGAGCACATCGGTTTGCAAATGCAATGGTTCCATCCTGCTGTCTCCTCCTTTTGCGCTTATGCTTGTTGCCCCAGCGTGATCCCTGCCGATTGCACCGTAATCCCTGCAGCAGATAAGGAGCTGCGGATCTTACCGGCAAACTCCAACGCATGGATGCCGTCGCCGTGAATGCAAATCGTATCGGCTTGAATGGCCACATCGACGTTTTGCTGCGACAATACTTTACCTTCAGCGACCATACGGATCACCTGCTTCACCGATTGTTCTTCATCTGTGATTAAGGCATCCGGTGAACGACGCGAGGTAAGCGAACCGTCAGATTGGTAGGTACGGTCGGAGAACACTTCGCTGGCTGTACGTAAACTTGCTTTCTTCCCGGCTTGGATCAACTCACTGCCCGCAAGGCCAAATAAAATCAACTCCGGATTTACTTTGTAGACCGCTTCAGCAATAGCCTCAGCCAAACCGGCGTTCCGAGCCGCCATATTATAAAGGGAACCATGCGCTTTCACGTGCTGCAGCTTCGCCCCTTGCGCGCGTACGAATCCCCATAGCGCACCAATCTGATAAACCACGATGTCGTAAGCCTCCTGTGGGGACAGGTCCATATCGCGACGCCCGAAGCCAACTAAATCCTGCAAGCCGGGATGCGCTCCCAGAGCGACCCCGTGATCCAAGGCCAACTTGACGGTTTGACGCATCGTCGCTGGGTCACCCGCATGAAACCCGCAAGCGATGTTTGCCGAAGTCACGAATTTCAGAACCTCGCTGTCTCTGCCCAGCTTATAAGCGCCAAAGCTTTCCCCCATATCACAGTTCAAATCCACTACGTTATTCATGTTGATGCTCCTCTCACAAATAGTTCATGGCATAAATCATCATGGAAATGAAGAAACAAGCCAGCCTCAAGCGGCCCGTGGAAATTTTAAGATCCTTAGATCCGTCCCCGGCCGGTTGAGGCTAACATGCATTAAATTTGCCAATTGTTTTTCTCGTCCGAATTCAGCTCGCGGAGCGAAGCCAGATCAGCCAGTTCTACCTTATCCTTAGGAACGACGGCACGCTTTGGAAAGACGACCGGCGGCGCCGGTTTCGTGGCATCGACAATCACGGCGCTGGACATGCGCGGCGTATTTTTGCCTTCCGCATTGTACTCCCAGTTGGTCGGCAGCAATCCGCCCGGACCGTTCCAGCGCGGGATGACCAGCAAATCGCGTTCCGCATCGAACCGCGTACCAATCGCCCACGCCACCTCTTCTCCGTTAAAGACGTCGATGTCCTCATCCACGACCACGATATGACGCAAATTCTCCGGTTCGGTATTGAGTGCCGCAAAAGCCGCTTTTTTCACATCCGCATCCTTTTCCTTCTGAATCGAGAGATAACAGTTCATTCGGCTGTAAAAAGGAACGTTAACCGTTTTGAGACCCGGCACGATTTTCTTCACCGTTTGATAAATACTGCCCGACCGCGGAACCCCGCCCACAACTAAATGCTCCCGTCCGGAGGCGACAATATCCTGAAAGATGGCGTGATTCCGATAGGTAATACGTTTGATGCGAATGGTCGGCACCGATCCGCCGCCGAGATAATGGCCTGGCCATTCCCCGAACGGCCCCTCGCTGTGGTCGTTATCCGGCAAAATTTCGCCTTCGAGGATGATCTCGGCATGTGCCGGCACGAGCAAATCGGAGGTATCCGCCTGCACGAGCTCCAGCGGTTCACCCATCAACGCGCCAGCCGCTTCATATTCGCCCCCGATGCCTTGAACCCGGGATACGGCGCCCATAATAAAGCCGGGATGATGTCCAAGAGCAATCGCAATGGGAGCCGGTTTACCTTGCTTTTTGTACTTCTTATAGATCAGTCCGCCATGGTGTGCGCCAAGGAACCAAACGCCCATATCACGCTCATTGAAGATTTGGTGACGATAAATTCCTGCATTTATCGACCCGGATTCGGGGTCGCGGATGATCATCACACCGGCCGATAAATACGGCCCGCCGTCCATCTCGTTGTGCACCGGGATCGGCAGTTTGGCCAGATCGACGTCCGCTTCTTCGATGACGTTCTCTTTGACTCTGGCAGCGGCGCGGTCCACGACCACCGGTTCAATTGGCTGCTGCAATTTCTCGCCGTATACCCGCGGAATGTCCTGTACCTCACATCCCAGATATAGAGCGATACGTTCGTAGGAGGTCAACAGATTGGAAACGCACGCCATCTGCGCTCCCTTCACCTTATTGAACAGTAAAGCGGGGTAATCGCCTTTCTCCGCCAGTGCCGCTGCATATGCGGTGATACCAAACCGCGGATCCACCTCCGTGTCGACGAGCTTGATACTATTTGAATCGAATTGGTTCAATTGCCCGAGATAGGTTCTTAAATCTTTAGCCATGTGCGGATCGCCTTCTTTCCGTAGTATCGTCAGTCGTGAAATAAATCGGGCGAACCGAAAATCCTCGCGATTCACCCGATCTATAGATCTAGCTTAAGGAAGTAATGAGAGGTCTACCGTATCGGCAAACGGAATTTCTTTTTCAAGGACGCCCGCTTCGATTTGGGTATTCGTTACGTTTTTCGCGCCCTCTTCGGATACCTTGAGTCCTGCCGGTACTTTAGCCAGTTGGTTTTTCACCGCGGTCTCCATGACATCGGCCGGAATTTGGTCAAACTCTTTCAGCATGGCTTCTACTGCGGAGGCCGGATCCTTCTGCACACGCTCGTTCACTTCATTGCTGACCTGAAGGAACCGCTTCATGGCATCCTGATTTTTGTCGACCCAATCCGTTTTTGCCATGACGGTAATCCCGGCAAAATCGTACGGCGGATCGTACAACACCCGATAATTTCCGGTCGCCACCATCTGGGAAATCGTCGGTTCGGAAACCATGCCGCCCGCAGCTTTGCCGCTTTCGATCGCTGCCAACATGGTAGCGCCGCTGCCGCCGTTGATGATTTGCACTTCTTTGTCCGCATCGATATTGGCGGTTTTCAAGCCTTCGCGCAGCCCGGTGTCGGACAAGCTGCCCACCTTGGTAACGGCCAACGTCGTTCCCTTCAAATCTTCAAGCGATTGGAACGGGGCATCCTTCTTCACAACCAGCGAATAGCCGACTCCATTGTAAATTTCGCCGTAGGCTTTAACGCCAAGACCGTTCTTTTGCTGTCTTAACACATGCTCGTAAGAACCCAATACGATGTCCAAGCTGCCGCCGACCAAGGCTTGCACCATATCGGCACCCGACGTAAAGCTTTGTTTTTCGATTGTTATTCCGGCTTTCTCATAGGAACCATCGTTAATGCCGATTTGTGCAATAATCGGAGTCATGCCGCCGCCGACCAGACCTACGCGGATCTTGACGTTTTCCGGCTGATTGGCGTTGCCGGCAGCACCACCATTATTTTCCGTTGGTGCGGCCGCATTGTTGTTTCCGCAAGCGCTGAGCAAAGCGATCGTCAGGACCAATAGCGAAGCCAGTATTGTTTTTGCTTTTTTCATAAGATTCCCCTCCTTGAATGGTTAGCTATCTTTCTAGCTTTATGGCTTCTCCGAATTTACTTCATCTCATTAAATAAATTGGAGTTCATCCCTTAACGGTATTTCAGCAATCGCCGTTCGACTTGCACGATGATCTGTTCCAACACGACAGCGATGATCATGATGAGGACCAAGCCTGTAAAAATCCCCGTCGTATCCAGCATGTTGGACGAATACGTGATGTAATAGCCAAGCCCCCGGTTGGAACCAACCAACTCGGCGATAACGGACCCGATTAGAGCCATGCCGATGTTCAGACGCAAGCTCGTCAGAATCCAAACGGTAATCGATGGCAGCACCACCCAGCGGAGCTTATGCGTCCATTTGGCTTTAAAGGTGCTCATCATATCCATCAAGTCTTTGTCGATGTTGCGCACGCCTTCGTAAGCATTGTAGAAAGCGACAAAGATGACCATCGCCACGACCATCAGAATTTTCGAGGTCATTCCGATCCCGAACCAGACGATAAACAAAGGAGCCAGCGATACCCGAGGCAAGCTGTACAAGGCCATAATGTAAGGGTAGACCCACTTTTGAAAAATCCCGCTAAACGCGAGCAGAATCCCCAGCAACGTCCCTCCGAGCATCCCGATAATGAGACCGACGATGGACTCCTGAAGCGTGATGCTCATATGGAACCATAGATCCCCACTTGCGGTCATCTCAATGATTCGCTTCATGATCAAGGACGGCTTGCTCAGCCAAAAAGAATTAAACGCCGTGCCCGAGAGCAACTCCCATAATCCGATGAGAACGATAAATACGACCAATCTGCCGATCCACACGGCCGCGCTGCGATTCCCCCGCCCTGCCTTAGAGGAAGGAGAGCTGGCCGATGATGTCGTTGTTTTTGGTGCCATGATGATATCCTCCTCTCTCTATTCCCCGTCTGACATTTGGGCCCAAATTTCTTTCTGCAGCTCCTTAAACTGAGGATCAAAGCGGATGTCGTAAAAAGGACGCGGCCGCTCCAGATTCACTTTAAACTCTGCTTTGATCCGTCCTGGCCGGGAGGTCATCACGATGACCCGGTCGGAAAGCGCAATCGCCTCTTCGATATCGTGAGTGATGAACAGCACGCTTTTGCCGACATTTTCCCACAATTGCAAAAACTCTTCCCCGATCTTCACCCGGGTCTGGGCATCCAGCGGTCCAAATGGCTCGTCCATTAAATAAATCTCAGGGTCGTAAGCGAAGGTTCGCGCCAATGCGACCCGCTTGCGCATCCCGCCGGACAATTCTTTCGGATGGTAAGCGCCGAAACCTTCGAGTCCGACCATTTTCAGCAGCCGATTGGCTTCGGATAATTGCTCGTCTTTGGAAAGTGCCTTGATCTCCAGCGGGAGGCGGACATTGTCGATAACGCTTTTCCATGGGAGCAGCGCATCGTTTTGAAATACCATTCCGACTTGGCTCGGCACGCCTTGGATTGCCTGACCATCCAGATAAGCACTCCCGGCGGCCGGCTTGAGCAGCCCGGAAACAACCTTCAGCAAGGTCGATTTGCCGCAACCGCTTGGGCCAACAACGGACACGAATTCGCCGTCCTCCACCTTGAGCTGGACATCCTCCAAAGCGACGGTGCGCTGACCCTTGGACTCATATTCCACACGCAAATCCCGAATCTCGAGTTTTGGATGGCTTTTGTTCTCCATAGTTAACTTCCTCCATACTGAATTTTCCAATCCTGCTGTCTGTTTATGCATGCCAGTCCAAGTCGCCCGATCCGAATTTGCGTACGGAAGTCTCCAACTGATCCAGACCTTTCCGCAGCGTTTGAATCGCGTTTTCCCGGTTAATCAATTGCCGTTGCGCTTCTTGCAGGGTGACCTCCCGAAATCGAACCCGTGCACCTAGATTGGTTTGGGCTAACAGCGGTAAATCCACGCTTGCGACTTGCGCAATTTTAGGATATCCTCCGGTTGTTTGGCGATCAGCCATCAAAATGATCGGGTTCCCATCAGGGGGGACCTGCACAGTTCCCATCGTCACGGCCGAGGAAATCATCTCTTTCGAATGATTCAACTGCAATGCTCGGCCTTTGAAACGGTAACCCATCCGGTCGGACTGCGGTAAAACCGCAAATTCCTCATGCCATAAATCGTGGTGGCTTTGTTCTTGAAACAACTCGTATTCCTCCCCAGGAATCAGCTGTACGATGGGATTCGCCGCATATTTGGGAAGCATCTCCGGAAATACGGCCCAACGGCTAACGGCGCCGGTTTCGTTGCTCGCCTCCCTGGCGAGTGAGCCAAACAAATGGGAGCCGCGCAAAGTCATTTCCCCCAACGTCAACCGATCGCCTGCAGTAAGTGCGCGACCCTCATAACCTCCGATGCCTGCCCTTAGATAAGTAGAACGGCTGCTCATACGAGCCGGAACATCGATCCCACCTCCTACTGCCAGGTAAGCGCGGCAGCCAAGTTTCATCGCACCAAATGTCAGCGAGCTGCCCTTAGGCACCAGCACCGTTCTCCACAACGGAATAGGCACCCCATTCAACTTGGGCGACAGATCGCCGCCGCAGAGCGAGATCAGTGCCGTTTGCTCGAAACGGATCACCGGACCCAGCAACGTGATTTCAAGTCCGGCCTCCCCTTCCTCATTGCCGACCAACAAATTCGCAATACGTAATGCGAAGGCATCCATCGCTCCACTCACAATCACGCCGAATTTCTGGACGCCAAACCTTCCAAGATCCTGAACCGTGGTTAACAAGCCGGGTTTTTCGATCAAGAGGCTCATCGCACTTTCTCCTCCCATGCCTCAAATTGTTCACGGCTGATCGGATAGAAGCGGACAATATCTCCAGCTTGCAGCAAGGTCGGTGGCATTTGCTGCGGCTTGAATAACTCGATCGGAGTTTTGCCGATTAACTGCCAGCCCCCCGGGGTATCAATCGGATAAACGCCGGTCTGATCTCCGGCAATTCCGACGGTTCCGGCCGGAATAGCCAAGCGGGGCGTTTCACGCCGCGGGGTTGCGATCCGCTCGGACATCCCTCCCAAGTAAGCAAAACCGGGAGCAAACCCAAGCATATAAACCAGATAGTCCGCTGAACGATGAATCTCGACCACCTCTTGAGGCGTGAGTCCGTTGTGGGAGGCAACCGTTTCTAAATCCGGCCCGAAGTCCCCGCCATAACAGACGGGAATCTCAACGATTCTGGCTGGTGATGCATTAACGTCACGCAGTGTGAGAAGCAACTGAGACACGCTCGCCGCGGCCAACTGGAACGGATTCGCGATACGAACGTGTTCCTCTTGCTCCACGGTTTCTGCAAGCAACTTCATCACGTCATAGTAAATCGTCACCGAAGTAAATGTCGGAACCACCTCGACCATCCAAGAAAAAGGAAGCTGATCCAGATGTTCTGCCAACTGTCTGACCTTGAGATGAGTGTCTTTAAGAATCGAATCACCGAACTTCACGATCAACGCCGAATCTCCGAGTGGAGTGATGGGAATTTCTGCGGGTGACAGCGAGTAAGTCATGTTCATCCTCCCATCCGAATTACGGACTATAAATCCCGAATTGCGAAACTTTTACTTAAAATCATTGTTAGGTAGAATTCCATAAAAATCAAGAATATTTCATTTAAAGATTTTAAATTAAATGGATTTTCGTTAAAGTTCCGTATTTCGGAACGCAGTTACCGAATTTCGAATGCCCATATATACGATCATTATAGTAGGAATTAGACAAAAATCAAGCATAAATTTCCGTAACCGTTTGCTAGTTTTCAACTTTCTTCCATACGTTGTATACTAATACAGAATGAACTAGAGGCCATGCAGGAGGCATAACGTGCAAACCACCAATAAACACAAGAACAAAACCGTGGTCAGGTCAATGGATCTACTCCAATTATTCCTGACCTATCCTAAGCTGAATATCAGCGAGATGGCCAAGTTATCGGGAATTCCTAAAACTTCGGTTCTACGTATGATCGGCTCCTTGGAAGAGATGGGGTTCTTAAAAAAAGATACGGAAGGCTCTTACTCCCTAGGATTACTCTTTCTTCAATACGGCAATCTGGTCGCGGAACGTTTGGACATCCGACATGTCGCATTGCCGGTCATGCAGCAGTTACGAGACGAGATCCAGGAGGCCATCCATTTGGTGCTGCGCGACGGCGACGAATGTATTTATATTGAAAAACTGGATACGGATCACCCCGTGCGACTGTTTACCAAAATCGGCCGAAAAGCCCCACTGTACGCCGGCGCATCATCACGCATTATTTTAGCTTTTATGCCTGAGGCAGAACGCGAGGAGTACCTGGATGCCACCGAGTTGCAACCCATCGCCACCGGCACGATCACTGACAAAACCAAGCTGCGCAAGATTATGGAACGTTCTCGGCAGGATGGTTACTGCTTCAGTCGGTCCGAATTGGAGAACTACACTGCCGAGTTAAGTGCACCGATCTTCGACCATACCGGGCAAATCATTGCAGCACTCAGCACTGCCGGGTTAGAGGTTCAGTTCGAGGAGGGGCGTATCGCCGAGCTCGTGAAGGACGTACAGCGAGCAGCCAACGAAATCTCCCGGAGATTAGGTTGTACCCGTCAAATTCCGGTAGCGGTGACCTTATAGATTCCAATAAGCATAAACAAGCCCGTCCCGGCAACTGCCGGAGACGGGCTTTGAAGTTTTAACACCGGTGCGAAGAAGACTTCCCTTCGATGACGACAACTTCCGGCTCGGGAACAAAACCATAATGTCGATCAAAGGCATCCTGTACGTGATGAATTAACTCGATCACGTCCGCTGCTTTCGCCCCTCCTATATTTTGAATCACATTGCCGTGAACGGGCGAAATTCGGGCATTGCCCCGTTGAACACCTCTCAAATGAAGTCGGTCCGCCAGTTTGCCGATCGGCTCGCCAACGGTATAATCGTTTTTGAACACCGACCCGCAGGAAGGATAAGTAAAATGCATTTTCCCTACACGATCCTGTACGACCTTTCGCAACGGGGTTAATGCCGAGTCTTCTCCCTTTTCCCCTTCTTTATCTTCCAACCAACCGATGAAATGCGAAGCAAATTCAGGTAACCGAGTGGGTGGCAGCTTCCCTTCCCGAAGAGCAATCAATTCCGGTAACGCCAACAACGACACAGCTTCTCGGCTAGGCGAGCTCAACTTAAACTCTGCTCCGACGATCAACCAGTTGCTGGAGTTGTCTTGAAATACGGATTGTTTATACCCAAATCCGCAGGCTTCCCGCCCTAGGGTTAGGATCCCGCTCGGCCGCTGTAAGTCAACATAATGAACGTTGACCAACGTATCGCTGATATGGCGGTCAAAGTACTTGGCATTCATGTAAACTCCACCACCAACCGTTCCCGGCAGCAAAAAAGCAAAATCAAAATCGGAAATCCCCAGTCCATATCCAATCACGGCCAACATCGACATCGGCATTCCTGACGAGACAACCAATCGATCCCCCTCGAGCTTGAAATCTACCATCTCCCGGGTCGTGAGAAATAAGGCATCGGGGTCAGGCCGATCGGGAAACAGCATATTCGAACCCCCGCCAAAAAAAGTCGGCTCTATACCGCGGCGATATGCCAGCTCCAGCAGCTCCCGTAATTGTTCTTGCGATTGAGGCGTTCCAACAAAGCGGGCCTCTCCCCCGATTTCATAGGTCGAGTAACGGGACAAGTCTTGCTCCGTCCGCAGTCCAGCTAAACTCCTGCTTGTCATAATAAGCCCCTTTCCAACCATTTCCTATTCAATAATGTAATTTTAAGGAGCTTAGAAGACGGTTGAAACGGATACCTGATGCAACCTTTGCCGAACCGTCGAGGCGTATTTATCATCCGTTAATACCGTTAAATAATCTCCAGCTAGTATGGTAATATCCCCTGCGGGTATCAATTCCTGAGAACCTCTCTTTACGGAAACAATGAGGCAATGACCGGGCCAATGGAATTCCTTAATTTGTAGTCCATCCAACGATGAACCTTTATGAATGGGAAATTCCATAATGATTTTCTCCGATGGTGTTCTGTCTTCCTGCCCTTTGTCCTGACGCAGAAACCGACTGAGCAACACCTCATAAATGGGATGGGAACGAAACATTTCCGCCGTCATATAAGCAACAAGACATACCACGCCTGTCGAAAGCAGATTGGTAAAGGAACCTGTCATCTCAGTAATTAGGATAATACCGGTGATGGGTGCCCTTACGCTGGCCGTAAAATAGCCAGCCATGGCCAGGATTAGAAACCCGCTTTCACTAAGAGCCCCTCCGGTTATTCCATTCACAGCTTTGCAGTACAGCACGCCGATCATCCCGCCAATGACCAGCATTGGTAGAAAAATACCTCCAGGAGCCGAAGAGCCGTAACTAAACATGGTAAATAGAAACTTAACAACAAAGATGATGATCAATAACCGAAGTGGGAAGTTGCCAGAGATCATCTCATTGACCAGATGGTTCCCGCCCCCAAGAACCTGTGGCAGGCTTAAGCCAAGCACACCGGAGATTAGAAAGGGGAGTATAGGACGATATTCAGCCGGTACACGATTCGTTTTTCGATAAAAATCCTGAAAAACGTAGATTGCTTTGTTAAACCCCATCCCTGCGATTCCCACAACAAAACCCAATAGGATTAGGTGAAGATACTGATTAAGCGGCAGAGTGCTAATCGATGAAAAATGGAAGATTGGATTTAAACCAAAAAACTCCTTGGATACAAAATCAGCAACCAGCGAGGAGCCTAACGCAGCGATCATAATTAAAGGAGAAAAATTCATATGGACTTCTTCCAAGGCAAAAATGACCCCGGCAATCGGAGCGTTAAAAGCCGCGGCTAGCCCTGCGCTTGCCCCACAAGTTATTAGCATATGCGCTTCGGTTTTCGAACGACGCAGCCATTCGCTAATTCCCTGTCCAACACTAGCCCCGATTTGGATCGAAGGACCTTCTCTGCCCAGGGACAAACCAGTACCGATGCTTAGCGTCCCCCCAAGAAATTTTGCTAATAACGTTTTCCACCAGTTCATTTGTAGCTTGTTCTGCAAAATTCCTTTCACTTGCGGGATACCGCTGCCGGAAATCATCGGCTGCATGTTTACTAGTTTCCCCGTCAACCAACCAGCCCCTATCAGAAATAAGGCCCAAACAGGAATCAGCAACAGATGATGATTGAGAAAATCGTACAAACCCAAAATAAGTTCCAAAGTTTTCTCAAGTACATAACGGTACAATACAACGACGATTCCTGCTGCTAGCCCCACCGCGATTCCGCCAGCAAGCAGGCGAAACTTAAAATTAAACCAAACGGACAAGATACGACTCGTTTCATTTTCTTGCAATGTACAAACCTTCTTTGTTGAATTCATTTACTTCTGTATATATGTTAATAATTCACAGATTAGTGCATCAAGCATGCAAATACGCGAATGAATGCCGAAGTATCAAACATAAGGGCTGAAAGGATTTCATCCTATTCAGCCCCTTTGTCCATATTCAATTACTCAGCAAATTCCACGTTATGATACACTTGCTGCACGTCTTCTAAGTCCTCCAGCGCATCAATCAGTTTCTCAAATTGCGCTTCGGCATCCGCCGGTAAAGTAACGTAGTTTTGCGCCAGCATGGTCAATTCCGCAACCGTAAACTCCGTGATTCCGGCGTTTTTGAGCGCTTCCTGAACGGAATGGAATTGATCCGGCTCGGCATAGACGATGACCGCCTCGTCCTCCTCGACGATATCACGCACCTCGAGATCGGCTTCCATCAGGATTTCAAACACTTCATCGATGGTCTTCCCTTCCATCCCGATGACCGCTGTCGCGTCAAACATATAAGAAACCGATCCGCTTACGCCCATGTTCCCGCCATTCTTGTTGAAAGCGGAACGTACTTCCGGTGCGGTACGGTTCACGTTATTCGTCAATGTATCTACAATCACCATGGAGCCGTTAGGCCCAAAGCCTTCGTAACGCAACTCCTGGTATACTTCGTCCGAACTGCCCTTGGCCTTATCGAGGGCGCGGTCAATGATCGCCTTAGGTACATTGTACGTTTTTGCCCGTTCCAGAACGACCTTCAAAGCGCGGTTCGATTCCGGATCCGGTTCGCCTTTCTTAGCGGCAACATAAATTTCGACGCCGAATTTCGCGTAGATCCGGCTGGTATTGGCGTCTTTCGAAGCTTTCTTCTCTTTAATATTGTTCCATTTGCGGCCCATACTGTTCCCACTTTCTTAATAATCTACCTAACTATTATAACCAACAACTGATTTTGCGGCAATGAATGACAGAGTCCCTTTCCCAGTAGCCCTTTGAGCGCCTTTTCACCCTTCTAAATCAGATCGGCCGCCCACAACAAAAATGCCCTATGAATTAACATAGGACATTTTTATTACTAGCTTGCATCCATATACAAAATCTCCTACAGCATTTTCGTCGTCCACGATTCGCAGTTCCACGTCTCTGTGACGACATCGCGATAGAATTCCGGTTCGTGAGAAATCAACAGAATACTGCCCTTGTAGGCTTGCAGGGCACGTTTCAGCTCATCCTTTGCATCAACGTCCAAATGGTTCGTAGGTTCGTCGAGCACCAGCAGATTGGTTTCCCGGTTAATCAGTTTGCATAACCGAACTTTTGCTTTCTCGCCGCCACTCAGCACGGCAACCTTGCTCTCGATATGTTTAGTTGTCAGACCGCATTTGGCTAGGGCGGCACGTACCTCAAACTGCGTATATGAAGGGAACTCGTTCCAGATCTCCTCAATACACGTATTGTAGTTAGCTTCCTTCATTTCCTGCTCGAAGTAGCCGATTTCAAGCAGATCGCCAAGTCGTACTGTGCCGGAGATCGCTGGAATTTGACTCAGGATGCTGCGCAGTAGCGTCGTTTTCCCGATCCCGTTTGCACCGACAAGGGCGATTTTTTGCCCGCGTTCCATCCGCAGATTGAGCGGTCTCGATAACGGTGAATCGTACCCGATCACCAGATCCGTTGTCTCAAAGATCAGCTTGCCGGATGTCCGGGCATCTTTGAAGTTAAATTGTGGTTTCGGCTTCTCCTTTGCCAGCTCGATGATATCCATCTTGTCGAGCTTCTTCTGCCGCGACATCGCCATGTTGCGTGTCGCCACGCTGGCTTTGTTGCGCGCCACAAAGTCCTTAAGGTCAGCGATCTCTTGCTGCTGGCGTTTGTAGGCGGACTCCAACTGTAGCTTTTTCGCCTCGTACACCTGCAGAAAATTATCATAGTCGCCAACGTAGCGGTTCAGCTCTTGATTTTCCATATGGTAAATCAAGTTAATGACGCTATTCAGGAACGGGATGTCGTGCGAAATCAGGATAAATGCGTTCTCATATTCCTGTAAATATCGCTTTAACCATTCGATATGTTGTTCATCCAAATAGTTGGTTGGCTCGTCAAGCAACAGAATGTCAGGCTTCTCAAGCAGAAGCTTGGCCAGCAGCACTTTGGTCCGCTGCCCCCCGCTGAGGTCATTGACATCCTTATCGAGTCCGATATCGGTTAATCCCAAGCCACGGGCCGTTTCATCGATCTTCGCATCGATCAGGTAAAAGTCCTGATTCGTGAGCGTATCCTGTATCGTGCCCACGTCTTCGAGCAACTGCTCCAGTTCTTCCGGCGACACCTCGCCCATCTTGCCATACATATCGTTCATTTCCTGTTCCAAGTCAAACAGGTATTGGAAGGCTCCGCGCAGCACGTCGCGGATCGTCATCCCTTTCTCCAATACCGCATGTTGGTCCAGGTAACCAACGCGCGTGCGTCTAGCCCATTCGACTTTGCCTTCGTCTGGCTGCAGCTTCCCCGTAATAATGTTCATGAACGTCGATTTGCCCTCGCCATTGGCTCCGACCAGTCCGATATGCTCACCTTTTAACAGGCGGAAGGACACGTCATTAAAGATGGCCCGATCCCCAAAACCGTGACTTAACCGTTCTACGTTTAAAATACTCATTGAATTTTAACACCTTTTCTATAGGAAATATGGTTGGTAACTCTCGATTTAAGCAAAAAGGGTACACTCGACATATTATACTGGTTAATCGGGGCAAAGCTCAATACGGCGGGGAAATTTAGTAGAAAAAAAGCGCCGTCCCGAATCTCCTTCGGGCGACGCTTGTGTGCTGAAATTTCTTAAAACCCTAAAATATCGTCAATTCGGCGAAGCTCCTCCGACGTAAATGTCGGATGGGTCAAAGCGCCAACCGCATCTTCGATTTGACTCACCTTGCTGGCGCCAATCAGTGCGGAGGTCACTCTACCTCCACGCAACACCCAACTCAAGGCCATCTGCGATAGCTTCTGTCCTCTTGTGGCTGCCAATTCATTCAACTGCTTGATTTTCGTGATCCGTTCCTCATTCAAGTCCTCCGGACGAAGGAATACGCTAGGTCCGGCAGCACGGGAGTCCGGTGCAATTCCGTTCAAATAGCGGTCAGTCAGAATACCTTTCTCGAGTGGGGAGAACACGATCGAGCCGATGCCTTCTTCCTCCAGTACATCCTGCAGCCCCTCCTCGATCCAGCGGTTCATCATCGAATAGTTTGGCTGATGGATGACGGCTGGTGTACCCAATTGTTTCAGGATCCGTGACGCCTCCCGCGTCTCTTCCGGACGATAGTTGGACAGTCCCACATATAGCGCTTTCCCTTGGCGTACGATGAGGTCGAGTGCGGCCATTGTTTCTTCCAGCGGCGTGTTTGGATCCGGACGATGATGGTAGAAAATATCAACATATTCCAGTCCCATCCGCTTCAAGCTTTGATCCAGGCTTGAGACCAGATATTTTTTCGAACCCCATTCTCCATAGGGTCCTGGCCACATGTAATAACCCGCTTTGGTAGAGATGATCATCTCATCGCGATAGGGACGAAGATCCTCGCGAAGCACCCGTCCAAACGTTTCCTCGGCAGAGCCTGCCGGCGGTCCATAATTGTTGGCGAGATCGAAATGCGTGATCCCTAAATCGAATGCTCGGTGCAGCATGGCACGCCCATTCTCGAGCACGTCGATCCCGCCGAAATTATGCCATAGGCCGAGTGAGACGGCTGGTAACTTCAATCCGCTCCGTCCCGAACGGTTATATGTCATCGTTTCGTATCTGTTGTCAGCTGCTTGATACATGAATGTTTGTCCTCCTTTAGTGTTTATATGTTCAATATAATACACCGGGAGCGGCACACCTATATCAACACGGATGATTCCTATGGCATAATGTCTGATTATTGCAATTTCCCACGATAATCGGTAGGTGAGACACCCCTCTTTTTCTTGAACATTTTGGAGAATAGCAAAGCATCTTGATATCCGACCGAGCGCGCAACTTCGGCGATTGAATAGTGGGCCTTCTCCAGCAAAAAGCAGGCCTTCTCCATCCGGTAATTCAACAGATATTGCTGCGGCGGCATTCCTGTAACCTGCTTAAACAGTGACGATAAATATTTCCGGTCTAACCCTACGATCGCGGCTAACTGGCCAACGGTAATCTCTTCGCTATAATGACTATGCAGGAAATCAAGGCAGTGATGGATATACGCATCTTTTGCTTGTGTTCTTGCAGCGTTAGAACTCCCGGATGCAGGGACAAGCTCCACTAACAACGTTAAAAATTCGTGCAGCAACGCATGAAGGCGTAAATCGCGGGTGGCGGCCGTATCCTCCGCATCCCCCAGCAATTCGTATAATTGAGGCATCAATCGTGTGTCCATTGGAAACACGATTGATGCCGGACTTAACCGGGTACGGGCTAACACTTCCGCCACTTGATCTCCACGGAAGCCGATCCAGGAATACGTCCAGGGGTCACTTTTATCGGCTTGATAGAATATAACCCGCTCGGGATACGCGATAAACGCCTGTCCTCCGGTCAACTCGTAGGTTTCACCCTCAACCTTTACAATCCCCCGTCCCGAATGGATAAAGTGGATTTTATAGATGTCACGGACACCTGGACCAAAGGAATGAAGTGGCGCGCACTTTTCTCTTCCCCAATAACACAAATATAAATCCGGCGATTCGCGAAACGGCCGGTCTGGATTATAATGAAATATCCTATTCATTCGCTTCTTCAGCTGCAAAACGCTGAATCCGCTCGCCAATTTGATCACGGACGCGCTGGAACACCGCCCACTTCTCTTCATCTGTTCCCGTCGCTTTTGCCGGATCGTCAAATCCCCAGTGCTCGCGGCGAACCTGAGGAGGTGTCATCGGACAGCGGTCCGCGGCGTCTCCACACAGCGTGACGACCATATCCGCATGGTTCAAGCGTTCCATATCTATTAGATCCGAAGTTTGCTCCGAGATATCAATGCCAACCTCAGTCATAGCCTTAACCGCATTCGGATTCAAACCATGCGCCTCGATCCCGGCGCTATAAACCTCCCAACCTTCCGGTAAATAATTCTTCGCCCAACCTTCGGCCATTTGACTTCGACAGGAATTACCGGTACACAAGAAATAAATCGTTTTTTTCTCCATTGGATCAGAACATCTCCTTTAGCATCTTAATTAGGTTTAGCCGAAAACGAATCGAAATGCTTCCGTTTGAAACGCAAAGCAACATTCACTAGCGCTATCAATACAGGCACTTCCACAAGCGGCCCGATGACCGCTGCAAATGCAACACCGGAATCAATACCGAAAACGCCGATGGCCACGGCAATGGCTAGTTCGAAATTGTTGCTCGCCGCCGTGAAAGACAACGAAGTGGCAACGGGGTAAGTCGTACCCGCTTTTTTGGACAGAAAGAACGACAAAAGGAACATGACCACGAAATAAATGATCATTGGGATGGCAATGCGAACCACGTCTAAAGGCAGTTTCATCATCAGATCGGCCTTCAATGAGAACATCAGCACAATCGTGAATAATAAGGCAATGAGGGCTAACGGGCTGATTCTGGGCACAAACTCCTGTTCATATTTCTCCTTTCCTTTCCAGCGAATCCCTACAACCCGAGACAACAGCCCGGCCGCAAACGGAATTCCTAGATAAATCAATACGCTGCGAGCAATCTCTCCCATTGACACATCCACTCGGGCGCCTTGAATACCAAACCATTCGGGGAGAACCGTGATAAATACGTAAGAGAATACCGAGTAAAACAAAATTTGAAAAATCGAGTTAAACGCGACCAATCCAGCGGTATATTCCGGGTCGCCTTTAGCTAAATCGCTCCATACTAGTACCATCGCGATACATCTAGCCAGGCCAATCATGATTAAGCCCACCATATACTCCGGCATGTCACTAAGCAGCAGAATCGCCAAGAGGAACATCAGGATTGGTCCGATAACCCAGTTTTGCAGTAAGGAAAGGAGTAACACCTTCCCATCCTTAAAGACGCGGCCCAATTTCTCGTATTTCACCTTAGCCAATGGAGGATACATCATGACGATCAGCCCGATGGCGATCGGGATCGAGGTTGTTCCCACTTGCAAGCGAGAAAGATACTCAGAAAAACTCGGTACAAATCTTCCAAGCAGAAGCCCCATGGCCATCGAAGCAAATATCCATATCGTCAAGTATCGATCAAGAAAAGATAATCTTCGTGTTTGTTTGCCTGACAAACTTCTCACCATCCTTGTATCATTGGTAAACTAATCATCGCAAGAGGATGCCGATTCACAATCCAATAACTGCTTCACCTTCGACGCCTGGGATGGCAGGTGCTTAAGCAGTTCTTCGACGTACGGCTTCTCCGTTAATCTTAGGGAGTAGTAGGTCCACTTTCCGCGGCGAACTTCCGTGACCAATCCTCCTGCCTTCATTTTTCGCAAATGTTGGCTGACGCTGGGCTGCGACATTTGAATTAAATCAACTATATTACAGACGCAAAGCTCACGTTCCTTCAGAAATGCCATAATCGTTAGTCTAGTTTTATCGCCAAGCAACTTAAATGTCTCGGCCATATCATCGATCGTTTGATCCGCATCCACTAGAATGCACCTCCTCTTATTCATGTTGATGATCCTCATTCAATCTTAATCGAATATAATTATATAATCAATTGCTTATTTGTTTAGTATCACAAAATTTTATTTGCATTTTGCAAGTTAACGGAGTATAACTATAACAAGGCAGGATTTGGATAAACAAAGCGACAATGTCTTTACAAAGGTATGAATGTCGTTATTGTTTGATCAACCTCCCCGTCCATACGGATAGTCATGTAAAATTTTACTTGCAAACATCAAATTAGAAGTGAGGGATGACCGTGTTGAGTGAAGTGTATACTGCTGAAGTGTTAATGAAATTACAAGCGTCAGAGCTCCAAAGGATAAATCGCGAAGCCTGGATGTGGATTACACCAAAACCACCGAAGAAGCGCTTGATCGCTCGAATCACCGAATCTTTTCATCTTCGTCCGGTACCAACCGATTCTTGCTGTACCGTTTGCTGCTAGTTAACCTAAGGAGGAATAACAATGACCAAATTAACCCATGACGAAATCCGTCAAAACGTCCGCCAGCGTTATCGGCAAGTTGCGGTTCAGCAAGTATCCGAGCCCAGCACCACTGAATCGAGCTGCTGTTCTCCGAATACCGCCGGCTGTTGTAGTACCCCTACCGATTTCAAAGATATCTCGGCCAGTTTGGGTTATTCCGGCGAGGAATTAAACGCCGTACCCGATGGCGCCAATTTAGGTCTTGGTTGCGGAAATCCACAAGCGATCGCTCAACTAACTCCGGGAGAGGTCGTCCTTGATTTGGGGAGCGGCGGTGGTTTCGATTGTTTTCTCGCCTCGCGGCAAGTCGGAGAGTCGGGAAAGGTCATCGGTGTGGATATGACACCGGAAATGGTAAGCCGCGCCCGCCAAAACGCGCTTAAAGGCGGGTTTGCGAATGTGGACTTCCGGTTAGGCGAAATTGAAAACTTACCGGTTGCCGATCAAACCGTCAATGTGATCATCTCCAACTGCGTCATTAACCTCTCCCCCGACAAAGAACAGGTCTTCCGGGAAGCCTATCGGGTGCTGCTCCCTGGCGGGCGTCTCGCCATCTCGGATGTCGTTACGACAGCGGAACTACCTCCCGAGATCAAGAATGATCTTGAAGATCTGTATGCCGGGTGTATATCCGGCGCTTCCTCAATCCCGGAACTGGAGAAGATGCTAGTCCAATGCGGCTTCACCAACATCAGCATCCAACCAAAGGACGATTCAAAAACCTTCATCAAAAAATGGGTGCCTGGGGTGAAACTTGAGGATTATCTCATCTCCGCGGTCATTCAAGCTGTTAAAGCGTAGGGACGATACAAGCTACGATTCACTATAAAAGAGCGCAGCGACTCCTTAGGATCAACGAGCCGCTGCGCTTTCGACTTATTGGGTTTTCCGGTTATAGGGCACCTACAGGTACCTGTACCTTTTGATACATTGTGCTTAAAGTGGCCATCGTTGAAGCCGGAGCAGGTTCAAGCGGATAATATCCCTTCTTCGCCATCCATTGCCACACATCGTAAGCGTGGTGGGAACTCATGCAAAAGGCATGCTCCAGAAAGCTGCGGATCTCCGGGTGGCTCATTTCCATCGCTGCCCATGCATATTCACGTCCTGCTCGTTTCAATGTCAGCAAATAGGCCGTGGCGATTTCCCGGTCATTAAATTGCTGAACCTCCGTTCTTGGCATCACCGGAACGGGGGGCGTCGGCGCGCTCGTAAATGACTGCAGCACCGGCGTCAAATCGGGGATCGGAAGCCGTTCGGTAGCTCCCTCCATTTTGCTCAAAAACTCGACCTTCATATTGTAGTCTTGAATGTGCAGAGGAAAATGCCGCTGCAAGATCGATTTGAGCTCCGGATCTTGGACCTGATTCATAAAACAGGACATGTTCGTAATGGAATTGACACAGCTTAAAGTCAACTCGTTTAAATCTTGCGCTTCATGTGCAGCCAATTGCATGTCAATGTACCCTCCTTGGATATGATCGATCAAACACCTTTAGCGTGCACTCCACTACGTTTCCTATGCAAATTCCGCGGCTGTGAATCAGTCCCAACACACACAAATTTAAATACGCCAGATTTTACAGGGACAATTACCCATTTTTCATCCAGGCGAATATAATGAATTAATTCTAACCCTGGAGTGTGAAATTGTGGATAGTACGATGAATCATGATCACTTAGCCTGGCATGAAACGATGGAACTTCACGAACTAGTTGCTTTTCAATCCACGCATTTGGCGGTTTTCAAGAAGAAACTACTCACCATTCAAGAACCAGCCCTCAAAGCGCTTTACGTCGAAACGATCAAAGCGCTGGAGCAAAATTTACGCGATTTGTTGAAATTTTATCCAATGGCTCCGCCCATGGCTCGCAACACGTCGCCGGACATGGCAGCAGTGGAAGCTGCCACGCTGCTTGGTTTTCTGAAAACGGCCGTGCGTAACTATGCAATCGCCATTACGGAAACCGCCACGCCTCAGCTTCGCGATACGTTCCAGAAACAGCTGCTCGGCGCGATCGCACTGCATGCCAAAGTGTTCCACTATATGCACCATCACGGTTATTACCCTGCCTACCACCTGGAACAACTGCTCGCGAACGATGTTAAAATGGCCAACAATGCATTAAATCTGTAATAATGCAAAAGCCCCGTATTAGCGGGGCTTTCGTTGTTGCTTCCGTTAGACTGCTCCATTCTTAAAGGTTATACCAAGTTCCAGAACATCACAGTATTCGCTACGGTAATCATGGTGAACAGCATCGTATTCAAGAAGGAAGCCAACCACACATTGTTTGTCTTCTCATAGACCTTACGTGCATAGACTGCTGCTAAAGCAAGGCACGGGATCAAAGCGAAGAGCAAAATGCTGTTTAGTGCTTGTGCCGGATAGAGGGAAGTTCCCGTCATGAAGTCCTTCCCGTATTGAGCGATCAACCACAGAACCAGACCGCCTACATTCAGGAGGATTGCGAGGGCATAACCCCCTTTACGATCTCTTGTGTTCGCATTCAACGCTACCGCATTTACGAAATAGTAGATAAGGAAGAATGGCATGTAACGCAGCGCCGTTATCATGAATTCGCCTTGGAACGTACGGACTGCAAACGTCCAAATCCGGAAGTCCGTCCCGAACATCGCCTGAATACCAAACAGAATCAGGTAGGCAACAACTACGGTCACAACGGCGGTGCATAAGCTTGATAGAATCGTAACCGGCGTCCGGCTGATTCCATACTGCTCGAATCTTGTACCCGCCTGTTTTTTATTGAAGTAATAGAAGCCAATCGTCACGAATGCCATGATCAACGCAGAGGCTAGCGCCCAATATCCAACCTGATTCGTTGTCGGTTCGTTAAAGATTTTGCTTAAAGTGAGAATATGTTTCGCGTTCGCAAACAGCATCCACATAAGTAAGGATACCATTGTTAGCACGGCGCCCCCGAATCCGAGGTTACGCATCGCGCTGGATTTCTCCGGTTCCGATTTCTTTGAACCTGACAGAACAAAGCCAACTGCAGAGGTGACGATGCCGGCTGCCAGAAGCACGATAGAAATCACGGAAAGCGTATCAAGTCCCCCTGCTTGCTTATCCATCAAGGTTGGATACAGAATCGCCGGAATTAGCGAGCAGAAAACGATAGAAATCCAGAATGCGGTCTTTTGCCACGTCGTCGTTGGTGCAGCTACCGCTTCCAAACGTTCAATAACGGACTTGTTGAAGAAAGGCAGCTTAATCAATAAAGAGATGAACGGAACAATAAAGAGGAAGAAGCCGATCATCGCAATGAAATTGCAAGCTTCCTTCAGCCACCAGATTTGATGTCCGGAACCAAGGTCCACATTTTTCTGATTGGGTGAAGTCACGCCGTCAAACGCATGAGCATAAAAATCAATCAAATGCGAAGTCGTTGTGGTTGAAAAGTGATTCCAAGGATGCGTTTGATTAGGTGTGAAAATAATCCGTTCGCCGGTTTGCGATTGGCGTAAAACCGTGTCTTTATCCTTTAGCTCGCCGGAGTCAGCCGTGAAAAACTTAGCTTCCATTGCCGAGGCATCATCCGCTGCAAGACCCAGGAATGCACGCCCGGAAGCCGTTTCTACGAAGTCTTTATGTGTAACCGTTCCTTTCACTTTTTTCTCTTTGGCGCTTTTCTCCTCATCTGATTTGTTGAAGAAGAATTCATCATAATGACCCGCAATCATCCCAACCGTCCGGTCACCAAACGCAGCTTGAAATTGATCCTGCGGGGCCACGGCCGAAGCATAGGAGAAATCGGAACCAACGGAAATCCCGGTGTAAATCATTCGGTATCCGGTTTGCAACGAGGTCATCTCATCCATATACAAGGCGATAAACGAGGAGAAGCCCCCCATCGAATGACCGCTTACGGCAATGTAAGCATTCCCTTTGTCGTCCTTCTTCGTGTATTCTTGCCCGTAAATAAACTTCGCCGCGTCAAATTGAGAGTAAATCCAGAAGGTGGAGAACTGTTCTCCTACTTTGATATCCCCGCTCCATCGCGAATCCCCATGATCGTACATGTCGAGAGCGAGTACGATGTACCCTCGTCTGGACATTTCGATCGCAGGCGCATCCTGCATCTCCTTGGAGTTTAAGTACCCGTGGGTAGTGATAATCACCGGCCGGGGGTCCTCCGCTCCCGCCCCTTCCGGCATGTACAACAACCCGCTAAGCGTACCATGGTCCGCTTGGAACTTGATTTTCTTCACATCCACCGAGTAGAAAGAGGTATTCAACATGCCGGCGAACAGGCTGCCGAGAAGGACGAGCACTAGGGATAAGACCAAGAGTCCTTGCGGCTTTTTGAGTATTGCGATACTTTTTCTCATTTATTCGTCCCCTTAAGTATGAAATTAGACTCCTACTTCATCTCATTCGATAATGCTGTAAAAATAACCCCTAAAGCATAAGCCCCTGCATCCGGATAACCCAAGCTCCTTTCGCCTACTGTTCCTGCACGTCCCATCCGGGCAACGATTTGCTCCGTCGCTTTTGCACCTTCAACGGCTGCCTCGGCTCCTTTGGTGAAAGCTGTTAGGAAATGATCTCCACTCTCCGCGCATTGCAACCAGGCATTCGCACATGGAACAAGCGCATCAATCAGTGTCTTATCCCCAACAACGGCCCCCCGTCCAAAAGATCGTTCTCCCGTGGACTGAATACCTCTCACCGCCGCTTGCAGCATCTCCGCAAAATCAACGACACTAAGTTCTTCTTTACCTTCGACCGCCTTGCTTGCCGCACGGAATGCAGAACCCCAAATCGGTCCAGAGGCACCCCCGCAATATTCCATGATGACGAGCGAACAGGCGTTCAAGAAACTCGCAATGGTTAACTCCGGCTGGGTTACGATGCTCCCCCATTCCCGTCTCAGCTGTTTAAATCCCTTCGCCACGCTCATTCCAAAATCGCCATCCCCGGCGTGGGCATCCAGTTCACAGAAAGGAATCTCATTCTGGATGATCACCTCACCCATCTGATGAACCAAATAGATCATATTTGGCAAATTAACCTGATTACCCGTAATTTGAGCCCACTCCTCATGAACTTCAACAACAAAGGAAGCGGTTTCATTCTGAGATGCCGTGTCGTCTGCTACAGGATACTCGGGTCTTCGCTCATGTCCAGTTACTTTAAAAGCTGGCGCGTCGCTCTCCTTGGATAACAGCTCCTTTAGTTCCTCGTCGAGTTTCATCACCGAGACGGATAGACCTGCCATATCAATACTTGTCATAAAGTTCCCGACAAAGGTTCGGTATAGCTTGACGTTTCGCTTCGCCAGCTCTTTAGTAACCGCTAAATTAAACAGATATTGCTCATGAAGCGGGGTTCCCCCGAATCCATTCACTAGGACAGCCACTTCAGCGGCATCATCAGGCGAGATCGCCAAGTCCTTCAATAAGGACGCTACCATCCGTTCCGCCAATTGATCGGCCGAGAGAACTCGCTCCCGCTTGATACCCGGTTCGCCGTGAATGCCTACGCCATACTCCATCTCATCTTCCGCCACCTCAAAAGTTGGCGTACCTTTGGCTGGAACCGTACAGGAGGTTAAGGCAAAGCCAAGGCTGCGGACATTCGCGATCGCTTTTTCCGCAACCGCTTTGACTTGCTCCAGTTCCCGGCCTTCCTCAGCGGCGGCGCCAGCGATCTTGTGCACCAATACCGTTCCGGCTACTCCGCGGCGTCCGACCGTGTAGAGGCTATCCTCAACGGCAATGTCATCGTCAACACGGACGTAATCAACTTTAATTCCATCCTCACTTGCCAAGTAGGCAGCGTTCTTGAAATTCATCATATCGCCGCTGTAATTTTTAATAATAAGCAAGGTGCCTTTGTTCCCTGCCGTTTCCTTTATCGCTTGATAGACCTGAATTTGGGAAGGGGAGGCAAACACATCGCCGCACACGGCCGCGTCCAGCATACCCTTTCCGATAAAACCGGCATGGGCGGGCTCGTGACCGCTGCCCCCCCCACTGATCAGAGCCACTTTATTGGGATTGATTTGTTTCTTCTTCATGACCTTGTACTTGCTTACGAATTCAAGTTCTGGATGTGCCAGGATCAGTCCCTGACACATCTCCATAACCAAGTCTTCCGGCTTGTTGATGATTTTCTTCATTTACTTGCCTCCCGTCTCGCTTTATATTCACGTCCGATCCGATCGGCGGTAGCTATCGCGGCGGCCACACCCTCTACCGTAACAGGGAACGGCATCGCGTGGATGGACTCTTCAGGAATGCACGCTTTTTCGGCAACGGCTAGCAGCTCTTCTCTCGTGATGGAATCAACTCCAATATCCTCAAAGCAAACCGGTAAACCCACTTCCAAGCAGAAATCTAGCACCTGATGAAGTTCTTCCGTAGGAGCGTTTTCCAAGACCAATTGAGCAATGGTTCCGAAAGCAACCTTTTCCCCATGATAATAATGGTGCGTCCCTTCTAGAAGGGTCAGACCGTCATGAATCGCGTGTGCACCGCCTAACCCAGCGCTTTCAAAGCCGAGACCGGACAATAGAATATTCGTCTCGATGATATTTTCCAATGCAGAAGTGACCATGTTTGCATCGCAGGCGGCTTTGGCCTTGGCACCGTCCTTTAGCAGCATCTCATAACAGAGCTTAGCAAGAGCGAGCGCTGCATTTGTTCCTTTGGCAGGTCCGCATTCGCCTTCTCGATAACCACATGGCAACCCGGCGTTTACGTTGGAGTAAGAACTGGCTGTCGCTCTAGCTTCAAAATAGGTCGAAAGTGCATCTCCCATGCCTGATACAAGAAAACGTGTTGGAGCATTTGCTATGACCGTCGTATCGATGATCACGACGCTTGGGCTTTGCTTAAAATAGGCATAATCATCGAAAGCGCCTTCAGGAGTATACAGCACCGCAGAATGGCTCGTCGGAGCATCCGTCGCCGCAATCGTTGGGCAAATAATCAGCGCTTCCCCTTGAGCTACACATTTAGCGGCGTCAATCGCCTTGCCTCCCCCGAGACCAATGGTCGAAGTACACCCTTGTTCCTTGGCAATTTGCTGCAGCCGGGCGACTTCCTGGCGTGAGCATTCTCCCATAAAACCGCTTTCAACAAAAGTGATTCCAAATTTCTTGACGGTTGCATCCAACTTATCCTTAACCCGCTTTACGTCATCTGGATGTCCAATCAACAAGGCTGATGGACCGAAGGACTTCACGAAATACCCTAGATTTAAGAGCTCATCTTCCCCTTGAACATATTTCGTTGGGCAAATAAATGCTTTTCTCATCTCTTATTACCTCCCTTGAAGATTAGATACTGATGACTATATCCCAACTATATAGCACCCTTTCCCTCGATACAGTGGAATTTCATAGCAAATAATTATAACTTTCGATCGTAATTTGTTGCACTTTATGAATCAGATGGTATCCTTTTGTCCTTCTCCTTATCATCAAAATACTATTCATCAACAGCTTATAGTCCATTTATGTGATCATTGTTATAATAGGTTTCAAGAACTACTCGAACCCTTTCGCTGTTCGGTAAGCGAATCAACTGGAGGCGATATGAAATTGATCAGCAACAACTTGCGAATCAACAAGATCTTTGATCTCAAAAAATGGGAAGCGCTACAGGACTCCCTGGCCTCGGTCACCAAGCTTGCTATCCTTACCGTCGATTACAAAGGCATCCCGGTCACAAGCCATAGCCGTTGCCAATCATTTTGCCAACAAGTGCGGAAAGATTCTGAGCTGCAAAGTTATTGCCAGAAGTGTGATTCTCGCGGAGGTTTGGAAGCGGTTCGCTCCAACAAGCCATATATTTACTTATGTCATTACAATATTATTGATATCGCAGTACCTATCATCATTGATGATAAATACATAGGGGCCGTAATGGCAGGTCAGGTAAGACTCTCGGGAGATGCCAGCGATACGGATCTTGAGCAAATTTTGGGTGCCACTAACCGTCGAATCTATAATGAGAAGTGGGATGAGCTCAAGGAATATTACGACTTGCTCCCCGTGATGTCATATGAGGAAGTCTTGACGATATCAAACATGTTGTTTCGCCTTTGCAATTACATTGTTGAAGAGGCGCTTAACAAGAACCTT
The DNA here is from genome assembly GCF_009725205.1 of Paenibacillus timonensis. Classification (GTDB taxonomy): domain Bacteria; phylum Bacillota; class Bacilli; order Paenibacillales; family Paenibacillaceae; genus Fontibacillus; species Fontibacillus rhizolycopersici. The sequence goes on from NZ_WNZY01000005.1 coordinate 277,533, forward strand.
CTGGTGGAAATGTTTGAACGCGCTTCCAAAACTGGCGAAACGACCGATCTAGCTTCCGTTTTGCCGGGCTATACGCTTAAAAATATCGAAAATCTCAAAAAGGAAATGACCAATGCCGTCGCCGACGCCTACTTGAACAGTAGTTCGACGGATAAAGCCAACCTGTGCGAGAATCCAGTACTGCAGCCTGCTTTTACTTATATCTTCTCACATAAGAGTGAAACGGTCTCTCTCAAAGCAATGGCTGACCTCTGTCACATTAGTCCAAGTTATTTCAGCAGACTGTTTGCTAAGGAAACCGGAGAAAGCTTCTCCAGCTACGTAGCTCAATTAAAAATCAAGTGGGCTAAGCAGCTGCTAGAGGTAACCGACATGCCGATATCCCAAATCAGCGATGAGCTTGGGTTTAATGATCCGGGTTATTTCATTAAAACGTTTAAGAAGTACGAGGAAATCACTCCTGCCTTATATCGAAAATATTATAAGGAACAATAGAGGAGAAAGAGAGCGACTTCCTGTGCGGAAATTGAGCTGATCTAAAGGCCGGATAGGTGCATGACGGCCGGCACTAGCCCTGAGCGTACGCTGCATGTGTACTTCCGGCGCTAACGGACCGAGGAGACGCTAATCACTCATATCCCGGGTGTTTCCCGATGTAACGGACCTCTAGGGCGTTATTTGCCTCTACATGAGCGACTATCGGTGGTTTTGGCTAAAATAAGATCCTCTGAGTCCATTACGCTCCATCCCTTCACCTTGGTACAAACAACGTCTCCTGTGTTCGATAGATGTTTTGACTCAACAAAAAGAGCACTACCGAATGAACGGTAGTGCTCTTTCCTCTTGCCTGGCGGCGTCCTACTCTCCCAGGACCCTTCGGTCCAAGTACCATCGGCGCTGGAGGGCTTAACGGTCGTGTTCGGGATGGGTACGTGTGGAACCCCTCCGCCATCGCCACCAAACGGTTCAAGGTTTAATCCTTGAAAACTGGATACGAAACGAATTTGCGTGTTAGCCCTTACTTGGTTTATCGGGGTCCCCGAAAAGTATTAGGAATACTCTTCGAAGCCTCGCTTCACTTTTTGGGGTGTTTTTTGGATAAGCCCTCGACCGATTAGTACCTGTCAGCTCCATACATTGCTGCACTTCCACCTCAGGCCTATCAACCTCGTCGTCTTCAAGGGGTCTTACTAATTGGGAAATCTCATCTTGAGGGGGGC
>NZ_WNZY01000060.1 GCF_009725205.1 Paenibacillus timonensis
CCATGCATACTTCCCCAATCCGAGGTTACTGCAAAAACCGGAACAAACCGGCGGGACCAGAATTGTTCTCTCATCCCAGCTCGCCATTCAAGCCAACTCGCAAGTGAAGGAAGAGGCCTGGAAGTTTATTTCATTCATGCTATCCGAAGAAGGGCAGTCTCTTCAAGAACGGCAAGGGCTTTCACTGCTGAAATCCGTGAACGAGAAACAGCTTAATGACATTCAGGAACAAGTGAAAAGCGGAACGTATAAGACACCCGACGGGAAAACACCTAAAGTATCGGATGATGAATTTGTAAGGTTCAAGGAGTTCATTGATGCAGCGGATAATTACTCGGAAGCGGATGGTCGGGTGATTTCTATCGTAGGAGAAGAATCGATGGCCTATTTTAGCGGAAACAAAACGGCTGAAGAAGTAGCAAAGCTGATCCAGAAC
>NZ_WNZY01000061.1 GCF_009725205.1 Paenibacillus timonensis
AAATCCTCCTGCTCAATCCACGGATAGCGAACATTCGTATACTGGGGGTAATCGTAGCCTTGAAGCTGCCAATGTCCGGGGACCGCGATCTCATGCCAGTTCGAAGCATCATAGTCTCGCGCATAGAAATGCTTGATCCGCTTCTCTGGATTTTCCGCCCAGGCAAACTTCCATACGCCGTTCAAGCTCATGTAGCTCCGGGAATCTTCCACTCTCCCTTCGAGCGCTTCCTCCACACTGTCATAGGAAATGAATGTGGCATGGGCATCCATGCGATTCAACTGGAAAATTTCAGGATTATTATTCCACTCGGGATATCCGTTAGCGGGCGGGCTGTATTTCCATTTCGTTTTTCCCAAATCCGTCACTCCATTTCTGTTATAATTATATTCACATTATAAAGTGACATCTTCCTTGTTATCTATTAAACGA
>NZ_WNZY01000062.1 GCF_009725205.1 Paenibacillus timonensis
TCTTACGTTGTTTGTCTACTTGTTCTTTTGTTTTTATCGGATCTAACAGTCTTTTCTTTTTTTCTTTTTTTATTTTTTTTTTTTATGTTTTTTTCTTTCTTTTCTTTTTTTTTTTTCTTTCCGTCTTTATTGTATTTTTTATTTTCTTCTTTATCATAACTCCTATAATATTAACAATAATATAAATATTAAATTTACACTTATATAACAAAAAAAGTTTTTTTTTCTTTATTTTTATTTTTTCTTTTTTGTGGGGGGCCTTCTCTATCCCTCTTTGGGGGATGGGTGGGGAGACTTTAGGGGGGTTCTTTTGCCACTATGTAATTCATTCGGTTTCTCCTAACCCTTGAAAACGGTGAACCTCCTCCATTCCTGGATTGGGGTATAGTTTTGTTGGGGTGGCTATTGTCGCTCTTTCATAAACTT
>NZ_WNZY01000064.1 GCF_009725205.1 Paenibacillus timonensis
GGATTAGCGCCAAATAGTATTAATCGCAGTGCCTTGATCACAAAATATAACGGGACTGTGCTTGAGACCAAAAGCGACGGGCAGATAACTGGGCCGGACCAAAATAACGGCATCGGTGGTAGTAATCTGTATCTCTCCATTCCTAACGCCGATAGCGGCTGGGGCGCTGATTACACGCCGACGCAGGACGAGATTAAGGCGTATTTTTGGGGTTGGAAGATGTACGATACAACGGGGGCTACGTCTTCCACGTATAATCGTACAGATGGAGCGTACAAAGGTTGGGTCCGGAGACGTTCGTATGATGGGGCTTATGTTGACGGTACTGGCACCTTGCCGACTACTTTTGCGCCAGAGTACACGCCTTACCATCTCGTATACCGCTTAGCCAAACCAACCGTCGAACCCGTCGTATCCGAAGGC
>NZ_WNZY01000065.1 GCF_009725205.1 Paenibacillus timonensis
ATTGGACGATCAAATCTCCAAAGCAGTGAAAAACAAGATATCTCTCGAAGTCATTCATCAAGAACTCAAGGGCGTGGTTTGTTTGCGTACACTCTATAACTGGATATCCTCTGGTATTCTTTCTGTAGCTTACCATGAACTGCTCTATCCTCAGTATCGAAAACCTAAGAAACAGCGTGTGACACAGCCTAAACATATGCTAGGTCAATCTATAGAGGAACGTCCTGAAAGTGTTGATGAACGTTCAGAATATGGGCATTGGGAGATTGATACGGTGCTTTTGACCAAAGAGAAGGGCGAGTGTCTCTTGACCCTGACTGAACGCAAGACACGCTTAGAAATTATTAGGCTTATCCCTAATAAGACCACACACTCCGTCAATCAGGCCTTAAGGGGAATTGAATTTTTAGCACTTTCTGT
>NZ_WNZY01000067.1 GCF_009725205.1 Paenibacillus timonensis
CCGTAAAACAGTAAACACACAATTTAATTTAAAACTAATAAAAAACTAACAGTAAAGCATACAGAAACCAAATTGATAAAAAGAGGAAAATAATATGAGCCAAAGAATAAATTTAAATCAGGTAGAAAGTTCTGAAAGATTCTATCGTATACCTAAATTATTTACAGATGAAAATAGTTACTACTTCTCGATGAAATTAGAAAGTAAATTTGCCTATGCTTTGTTAAAAGATAGATTTGAATTATCGGTAAAAAATAAATGGGTTGATGAAGAAAATAATGTCTTTTTAATTTTTACAGTCAAAGAACTTGAAAAAGTTTTAGGTTGTGGGAAGAATAAAGTCATTCAAATAAAAAAGGAATTAACAGAGTATGGATTGTTAGAGGAAGAGAGACAAGGCTTAAATAGACC
>NZ_WNZY01000068.1 GCF_009725205.1 Paenibacillus timonensis
TCCTCCGATTATTGATATGCTTAAGTTCAGCGGGTGTTCTTGCCTGAGCTCAGGTCGAAAATGTATAGATAGATAAGGTTCCTGGTTTGAGGGCACGAAAGAAAGAACCAAGCCAACACCTAAATATGTAGCAGTGATGCTGCCTACCTAGATGCGGCCCATAGGAGGGTCCTTGCTTAGCCTCTATGCTTCAGCCAACCCGGCTTATATCGAGTAAACATATATGCCGGGACGGCCAGATCCAAAACAACACACAAGTATTGTGGGTGTTTGAGGGGTACATCGACGCTGAGCCAGCCATACTCTCAGCCGAAGCCTCGAGTGCAATATGCGTTCAAAGACTTGATGATTCACGGAATTCTGCAATTCACACTACGTATCGCATTTCGCTGCGTTCTTCATGGATGC
>NZ_WNZY01000069.1 GCF_009725205.1 Paenibacillus timonensis
TGGGCGGGGGCGTCAGGGGTGTATGAGGGGGGGGGGGGGGGGGGGGGGTGGGGGGGGGGGGGGTGGGGGTGGGGGGGGGGGGGGGGGGGGGGGGTGGTGGGGGGGGGGTGGGGGGGGGGGGGGGGGTGGTGGGGGGGGGGTGGGGGGGGGTGGGGGGGGGGGGTGGGGGGGGGGGGGGGGGGGGGGGGGGGGGAGGGGGGGGGGGGGGGGGGGGGGAGGGGGGGGGGGGGGGGGGGGGGGGGGACGCGGGGGACGCGCGGGCAAAACGCGGACCCAAATCATCCCATGCCAGTCTATTATACACATCTCCGAGACCGCGGGACGTAGAGGACACTCGTATGCCGACTTCTGTTTGAACAAAGTAGTAAGCCCTGCTGAGGCTGTACGAAAGATTCTTCAGGGAG
>NZ_WNZY01000006.1 GCF_009725205.1 Paenibacillus timonensis
GCCCCCCTCAAGATGAGATTTCCCAATTAGTAAGACCCCTTGAAGACGACGAGGTTGATAGGCCTGAGGTGGAAGTGCAGCAATGTATGGAGCTGACAGGTACTAATCGGTCGAGGGCTTATCCAAATAACTCCGAAAAGTGGCGTCAGGCTGAACAAGCCGATCCGAGCACTTGAGGAGACTAACACGCAAATTCGTTTCGTATCCAGTTTTCAAGGATTAAACCTTGATAAGTTCATAATATTCCCTGATAGCTCAGTTGGTAGAGCACTCGACTGTTAATCGAGTTGTCACAGGTTCGAGTCCTGTTCGGGGAGCCACTATATGGAGAGGTGTCCGAGTTGGCCGAAGGAGCACGATTGGAAATCGTGTAGGCGTCACAAGCGTCTCGAGGGTTCGAATCCCTCTCTCTCCGCCATAATCTTTCAGCTCTACTGCATGGCCCGTTGGTCAAGGGGTTAAGACACCTCCCTTTCACGGAGGTAACAGGGGTTCGAATCCCCTACGGGTCATTTTATTCCTTTGACAGCTACTTCATTGATTCACTTGATTTATAGTGGAGTTATCTGGTACAATAAAACTTGTCTTTTCCCATGGAGGCTTAGCTCAGCTGGGAGAGCATCTGCCTTACAAGCAGAGGGTCGGGGGTTCGATCCCCTCAGCCTCCACCATATAACATCTTATTACTGACGCGGGGTGGAGCAGCCCGGTAGCTCGTCGGGCTCATAACCCGAAGGCCGCAGGTTCAAATCCTGCCCCCGCAATTATCCTCGCAAGAGGATGGCATCATCCAAGTGTGGAGCCGTGGTGTAGAGGCCTAACATGCCTGCCTGTCACGCAGGAGACCGCGGGTTCGAATCCCGTCGGCTCCGCCATTTAACTTTATATGTAAGGCTCGGTAGCTCAGTCGGTAGAGCAGAGGACTGAAAATCCTCGTGTCGGCGGTTCGATTCCGTCCCGAGCCACCATTCAACTTTTTGTTGAAGAGCCGGTGTAGCTCAACTGGTAGAGCAACTGACTTGTAATCAGTAGGTTGGGGGTTCAAGTCCTCTCGCCGGCACCACGTGGAGGCTTAGCGAAGTGGCCAAACGCAGCAGACTGTAAATCTGTTCTCTGACGAGTTCGGTGGTTCGAATCCATCAGCCTCCACCAGTTTTATAGGGGCATAGTTTAAAGGTAGAACAAAGGTCTCCAAAACCTTTGGTGTGGGTTCAATTCCTGCTGCCCCTGCCACATTTTTTAGAAGTAGTGAATTTCATATTATGGCGGTCGTGGCGAAGGGGTTAACGCACCGGATTGTGGCTCCGGCATTCGTGGGTTCAAGTCCCATCGATCGCCCCATTTACTTTAACAATCAAATATAGTGGGGATTAGCCAAGCGGTAAGGCAACGGACTTTGACTCCGTCATGCATAGGTTCGAATCCTATATCCCCAGTATAAGCGGACGTGGCTCAGCGGTAGAGCATCGCCTTGCCAAGGCGAGGGTCGCGGGTTCGATTCCCGTCGTCCGCTCCATTTTTATATTTGGCGCCATAGCCAAGTGGTAAGGCACAGCTCTGCAAAAGCTTTATCCCCAGTTCGAGTCTGGGTGGCGCCTCCATTCATGTTTCGCGGGAGTGGCGGAATCGGCAGACGCACAGGACTTAAAATCCTGCGGTAGGTGACTACCGTACCAGTTCAAGTCTGGTCTTCCGCACTTTTGAACAATTTTATATATGCCGGTGTGGCGGAATTGGCAGACGCGCGCGACTCAAAATCGTGAGGGAAACCGTGGGGGTTCGAGTCCCTTCACCGGCATCACTATTACAATAAAAGGCCTCAAGGACGAACGTCCTTGAGGCCTTTTATTTTTATTTATTAGGTCGATTCAATGAAGTTTGGTAAAAGCGTTGCGTTACTGGTTTTCCTGAAGATCCTCGTTAGTATCTAATGCATGTGGCTTCACGGACAATCCGTTCGCCTCACGGATAAGAGAGAAGTAATGATCGCCACGAACGACTTCAAACTCCGGTCCGAGCGCTTCGCTCATGGTGACAACATCCGATGGCGTCAGACTCCAGGCCAGCAGCCCAAGCGAGACGAATAACGGGGATTGTCCGTCCCAGTTTGCTTTGGCTTCCTCGAGGATACGCAAACCGTCCTGAACGGTGCTGATGCCCTGAATCGTTGATACCGGCAGAGAATCATTTACGATCTCCACCCCGTGGCGGTCCTCCCAGCTGAGGAACAGTCCAGGCGCTTTGTAATAACGCTCATAAGCTTCCGCATAAGCTGAGCCAAGCGGTACATTTTCCCCGTCGATTCGATTCAGTACATACGTGAGATTCATTCCACTCTTTTGCAAGTATTTATAAGATTTCTTGAGATAGTCCGCAAATGAGGCTTCTGGCCAAGCCTCAGGGTAGAAATAACCGGCGCCGGACGGTCCGGCGATAATCAGATCGTTAGCAGTTGCCGTCTGCCGGAAATAATTAAGCATGGCCGGCGCGGCATCGTACAACAGCGGGCTGGATGTCCAGTTGATCGGCACCTGACCGCGGGCGGGGTCATCCCACAAAATCCGCATGCGATGCTGATTATATTGGAAGTTATCGCCTTCGCTGAAGGTGTACGTGACATAGATTTTGTTCTCTAATGGAGGCGCAGCGGGTGCTTTGGTCTTGACCTGCTTCGCTTGGGTACCGGAGAAAACGGTCAAGTTGCTAAACCAGTCGGCAGCCAAGACGTAGACGCCATGGTTGGAGGTGACTTCCACGGAGCTGAACTCACCTGCTACGTCGTTGCTGAACCATCCGAGGTAAGGCGTACCCGGCTCGACGTCAGCCATGATTTTCTCGAACAAAGCTCTTTGCTCCGGATCATTCACTTCCAGCCAGAACACCATGGCTTTGTTGGCGACCGCATAATCGCGGAGATAACCGTACGGTTCTTTCTGCTCGGAGGAAGGGGGTTGAATGCTGCCGGCAGAAACTTTGTACTGGTTCCACATGTTGACGGAGGCCGTTAGCTCCTGGGTGCCTGCAGGCGGAACAAAGCGATAAACGAAGTATCGTCCGTTATCGGCGAAACGATGTCCGCCATCTCCGGCTGAAACCTGGGAGTCCTGCCGATCGTAAAGGAACGGTTCCTCCTCCGGTGTTCCCGGAACAAACTGGGCGATCGTTTGTCCGTCGGCCTGGATCACGATTTCATGCACGGCAGAACCCCAGCCGTCCTGCGTAAATGCATCGTCAAAACGCAAATAGACGGCATCCCCGCCCATAAACGGAGTCAGGTCCAGATCGTAGGTGTCTTTGTTACTGGCATCGCGAATCTGTTCGGTTTCCTCCGCAATCACCTCAAATGATTCAGGGAGTCCCGGAGGGAGTTTTACGGAGACGTTTGGACTGAGACCGACAAGCATGCGGTGCGTCGTTTGTTTCCACAGATGCTCGTATTGCCAGGTATAGGCGTCCATGCGGTTCTGGAACCGGCCGCGCAGATCGTCAAGTACCTTCAGGCGATAGGGAGAGACCTTGAGTTGTTGAGCTAATTCAGGGCTCGCGACAACGGCGTTTTTGAGTCCGGCTAAGGTCGTCGCGACGTTAATCGAGTCCGGAACCTCCGGATCGTAGATGATGATGCCTTTCACTTCATTTTTGTATTTCTTCACGAGATCCAAAGCTTCATCGTGCAGCTGATATGGAACCTTGAGATCGTTCAGCCAGGTTAACTTGCCCTCTTCTTCGTTCTCCAGCAAGTAGATGCGGGGTTCGGAACGGTTGATGACACCTTGCAGTGTTGCCAGCAAGATCTTGATATCGCCAGGGGATTTTACCACATCGACTACATCAAGCCGTTTCACCTTCCCCAAGCTTGGAAGCGCTTGCGATTTAGGCCAGCTAATCGTGTTCTTGGATGCAGTCTCCGTTGAGGATTGAGCCGTTGCTGAGGTGGTGCCAAGGGTTAGGGACATTGTGCAGAATAAAACGAAACAAGTCATCGTTATTTTGCGAAACAAATGCGTTCACCTCGTATCCTCATATTTAGGGCCATCGTTCGTTCAGGTTCCTCTTGAAAGCCGGATCCTCGAATTCCCTCCTTTATCGGCCGATTGTGCAAAAGTTAACGATAGCACCTGTATAATATGTTTAATATATCCAATAGTGATTGTCAAGCAAGAGTACGACATTTAATGGATTGACGAAATGCTATAAATGATATAATGTGAATATATGGAGAGTAAGAAGATAGGAGAAGTCTTATGCAAAACGAACGTAAACCGTTATATATGCAGATTCAACAGCACTTCAAAGATATGATCTTGCAGGGCGTGCTGCGTGAGAACGATAAGATCCCATCGGAGAAGGAATTGATGGAGCAGTTTGACGTCAGCCGGATTACGGTAGCCAATGCGCTGATGCAGTTGGCGAAGGACGGTTGGATCTACCGGATCCCCGGCAGGGGCAGTTTCGTGAGCGAAGGGATCAGCGAGCTGCTCCAACGCCACCAAGGTTCGGCGGCACCGGACGGCGGGCCTTGGACGGTACTTGATGGAAACTTTGGGGCGTTGACGCATAACGTTACCTCATTTGGCGGTGCTTTAACCGATGCTCAACAGGGAGGAAGCGAAGCTGGGATCCAGGCTCCGGGTCGAAAGACGATCGGGCTGGTCATGCCGATGCTGGTCGACTATTTTGCCATTCGGCTGCTACAGGGGATTAATAACATCATTGCCGACAGTCCCTACAGCCTGCAGATTGTGTTGACGTACAATTCCATCGATCGAGAGAAGGAAGCGATCAACGACTTGATTCGTAAAGGGGCGGCCGGGCTCATTATTTTCCCTTGCGACGCGGAGACGTACAACGAGGAAATCTTGTCCCTCAAGATGCGGGGCTACCCATTCGTTTTGATTGATCGTTACTTGCCTGGCGTGGCCACGAATTTGTCGCGCAGCGACGGGTTAATCGGTGGACAGCTTGCTATCGATTATTTGTGGGGCTTAGGGCATCGGGATATCGCCATCTGCTCCGATTCGCCACTGCCCACGATCACGGTGGAGGAGCGGATTAACGGGTATATGGAGGCGCTCAAACAGAAGGAAGCGATGATTAATCCGGCGCTGATCCTAACCGATTTCAATGTAGATTATCGCGAAATCGACAAGAAGCACCCGTTGTACCGGTTCATCAAGAACCAGATAGCCACCGCCTATATTACACTAAACGGGCGGCTTGGCCTGCACATCTACTCGATTTGCAAGGAACTGGGACTCAAGGTGCCGGAAGACGTCTCGATCCTCACGTTTGACGATCCCTCGCCGGGGCTGCATGAATGGGGGTACTTCTCACATATCTCCCAATCCGAGATTGAAATGGGGGAGGCGGCAGCCCGTATTCTACTGGACATTTTCCAGAAGCCTGATGCCAAGGATTCGGGATACACGAAAGTGATCCTAGAGCCGAAATTAATCGAAAGCCAATCGACCGGACCGCTCCGGAAACGGACAACGTAAAAAGGAACGATTGACAGGACATCTGCTTGCTAACAAGCAGGTGTCTTTTTTTGCGAAAATTAGCGATAAATGATATATCTAATATCTTGACATAAATGACATAGTGAAATATAGTTAATAATACAAATGGATAAACAACTAACAACCGATGCTTAATCAGTGCACTTCACAGTAAGGAGGGTTGCTTGGACGATGGAAAATGCGGGATTACGGGAGCGAAAAATACCGCTGCAGCGCAGGTTAGGGAGACATAAGGATGCTATGATTGCCGCCGTTATCCTAGTGCCGATGTTCTTGGTATGGCTTGTGGTTTCGGGTTTCCCCACTTTATTCGGGTTCGTATTAGGTTTCTTTGAATGGGTGGGGTTGGCGGATACGCCTAATTTTATCTGGTTCGATAACTTTGTCAGCTTCTTCAATAATCCGGTGTATACGGATGCCTTGTGGAGATCGATTTGGTTGGGCGGACTGGTGACAGTCATTACGCTTGGGGCAGGGTTCTTTGCCGCACTGCTGATGAATATGCCGTTGTTCGGTAAGGGATTTTACCGTTCGATCTGGTATATCCCCGCCATCACAGCAACAGTTGCGACCACGCAGGTCTTCAACATTTTTCTGGATTCAAACAATGGGGTCATTAACAACATTTTAAAAGCCATGGGCAAGGAACCCATCGTCTGGCAGTACTCTGTCGGATGGGGCATTTTCTGGATCGTGGTTTACTCCGTCTGGAAAGGGGTAGGCGGGGCGGCATTAATCTGGCTGGCCGGTTTGCAATCTGTGGATTTGTCCTTATACGAGGCGGCGGAAATTGACGGTGCGGGACGATGGAATAAGCTGCGGTACGTAACGCTGCCAGGGCTTAAGCCGATCGCAACGTATATCGTCATTACGAACTTGATCGGGGCGATCCAGATTTACGAGCAGGTGCTGTTTATCACCAACGGCGGGCCTTATGGGCAAACCGAAGTGCTGGTGTTCCGTATCTACCGGGACGGCTTCTGGGATTTCAATTTAGGAATGGCAGGCGCCTCTTCACTCATTATGGCATTCATCGTCATCGTCGTGACCGTGCTGTACTACAATTGGTCTACAAAATCCGACAAACGGACGACCATTCCGCTGAAGCCGGTCAAACCGGGGAGAAAGGAGGAACATCCGCATGCCCAGTCAGCCAAACGCCAAGGTTAGCAGACAGTTCAAGCTCGTTTATTTGCTGGGCCATCTCATCCTGCTTGGCGTCGGGATCATCCTGCTATATCCGCTTATCTTTATGGTGCTTGCCGGCTTTTTTACCAAGACGGAATTCTCCTCGACCGTGTTAGGCATCTTCCCGATTCCTAAAGCGCCGACGTTGGAGAACTTCAAAGCACTTATCGCCGGATCCACAGACACAGCGGTTGCCACCTATATGCGGAACTCGTTGATTCGCACAGCCTACAACACGTTTTGGGCGATCCTCACTTCGTTCTTGGCCGGATACGTGTTCGCGCGGCTGCGGTTTAAAGGGCGGGACGCGATCTTTCTGATTCTGCTTGCTACACAAATGATTCCGGGTACGCTGGCCATCATACCAACTTACCTCGAATTTGCTCGGTTTCCGTTCGCCGGAGGGAACGATGTATTCACCGGGGGGACCGGGATTTTGAACTCATGGTGGGTTTACTTGATTGGCGGACCCGGCATCAACATCATGGGAACGTTTCTGGTGAAGCAGTCGCTGGAAAAGGTGCCGCTGGAAATCGACGAAGCCGCTATCGTAGATGGGGCCGGGACGTTCCGGCTGATCTTCCAGATCCTGTTCCCGCTGCAGTTGCCGATCATGGCGTTTATCGCGATTACGACGGCACTCGGAACGTGGAATGACTTTATTACCCCGTTCTTCTATACGACCAGCGATGGTTTGCAAACGCTTCCGGCAGCGATCACGCGGATATCCTCCGTTGGAGCTAGTCCGGGTGCGGTGATCAACTACCCGATGATCATTACTTTAAGCTTGGGCATTACGGTTCCGGCACTGCTGATCTTTGCCTTCTTCCAGAAGTACATCGTGCAGGGCTTAGCTAACACCGGGATCAAAGGTTAGGATGAGGAAATTCAGAATGGAATGGAGAAGGTCATTACGGTCCTTTATGGATCGGAAGGATACACACCAAGTTGATAACTTGATTTTTCTTTAAGCACTCATGATGAAAAAAATTAGGAGGGGTTCACGCATGTTGTTGAAAAAAATGCACGTCACGCTTCTTTCACTGCTGCTTATCGCCTTGTTAGCTGCTTGCGGATCGGGGGGAGGCAACGCTGCGGGTGACAATCCGCCCGCGAACGACCCGGGAACCAACCAGAATCAGCCGTCCGGCAATGACGGGTCTTCTTCGGCAAAAGGCACAACCATTACCGTGTTGAACGAGGGGGCCGTAGGGATTGGCGTTGGGGTCCTTGGTGATCTGCTGGAGAAGAAGAAACAACAGACCATTGCTGACGAGACGCTGAACCCGCGGATCACGGAGGAGGATTACAATTATACTCCAGGTCAGCCGGTGCAAAAAGCAGGTGTATTCCCGTACTATTACCAATCGATCATGAACGAGAAATTGCAAAGTAAAAACATTACCGTAAAAACCGAGGACTGGGGTTGGGGCGAGCCGCTGATCCAGAAGCAAACGGCTGGATTCCTGGCCAAAAACATGCCCGATATCATCGTTGGGGAAACGCAAATGCCTGGTTTTGCCCAGCAGGGTTTGCTCGAACCCTTCCCGGACGATATGGCGCAGGAAATCCGTGATAATGTCGCGCCGGCCGCCTGGAAGCCGATGGAGTATGACGGGAAGATTTACGGTTTCGCTTCACAGCCTGGCGTAAGCAGCTTGTTCTGGAACAAGAAGCTGGTGAAGGAAGCGGGTCTTGATCCTGATAAAGCGCCGGCGACTTGGGATGAACTGCTAGCTAACGTACAGAAGGTAACCGAAGCGGGCAAAGGGAAGTTCTACGGCGGCGGGGTCTACGCTGGGCCCAATGCCGGCGGGTACTTGCGGTATGGTACACTACTAGTGATCAATGGCGGAGGATTCGCCGATGATCAAGGTCAGCCTGTGTTCAACTCTGACGCCAACGTGGAAACGGTGCAATTCTTGAAGGAGCTCAACGCAAATCATCCTGCCGGATTGATGGCGAACACAAATGAAGGGACGTATTTCGACGCCTTCAAAAAAGGACAAATCGCTTATCTGATCGACGGACCTTGGCGGGCAATCGAAAGCTCGCAAATCGGAATCGAGTACGGGATGTCGCAAATTCCGCTGTCCTCGGACGGCAAAGCCGGAAATATTACGATCGGCGCAGCGTTCCATGCCGTACCTAAGGATGCGAAGAACAAGGAAGCCGCGTTTGAGTATATTCGCACGATGTACAGCGAGGAAATTCAGCAACTGATCGCCGATACCGGCGTGCGCTCTCCTGTATTGAAGTCAATTGCCGAGACCGATGCGTACAAATCCGCGTATCCGGAAATGTATCAGCATTATCTGGCCATGTCCGGTAACGTGCAAGGGCTGCCGACGTTTGCCAAGGAAGATTCGAAGATTTGGCAAATCTTTGGCGAAGCCGTCACCAAAGCGTTGATGACCAAAGGGGATGTCCAAACCATCATGGACGAGGCGCAGAAGAAGGCGGAGGCTATTACGAAGTAAATTACATTGAAAGAGTGATGCAGCATGCCTTATGAATCAAATCACATCATGACCCAAAAGGCGAAGCAAAGGCTTGCCAAATTACAAGAGTACGTCTATCGCCCGATCGCCGGGCTTGAGGTTGAAGCTTGGGTGACGAAAGAGCCGGTTCCTTTTGCCGAGCGGATGAGCGGCCGACACGTCCGGCTTCAACCCGGAGATAAATGGGGAGAGTTGTGGGATTGCGCCTGGTTTCATTTTCAAGGTGCCGTTCCGAAAACGGCCGCAGGCCAAAAAATCGTTCTATTGATCGACATTAACGGCGAGCTATGCCTCGTGGACGAAGCCGGAACCCCGCGCCAAGGCTTAACCAACGTGAGTTCCGAGTTCGACTACAGCCTGGGGCGGCCTGGCAAACGGGTGGTGGACGTAAGTGCCGCCGCCCGGGACGAGGAGGCCATTGACCTCTGGGGAGATGGCGGCTGCAATGACCTGTTCGGCCATTATCGCAGCGGGACGCTGAAGGAAGCAGTAATTGCCGTTTGCCATGAGGAAGCCCGACAATTGGCTTACGATCTGGAGGTACTGATCGAGCTGGTCGAACAACTGCCGGATTCTAGCGCAAGGAAAGCCCAAGTGCTGCAGTCCGTCTACGAGGCAGCACATCTTCTGGCGGAGATCAGTGAGAAGACGGTGCATTTGGCGAAGGAACGAGTGGCCCGCGATCTGGTGAAAAAAGGCGGCGATCCCGTGCTGACGGTCAGCGCCATCGGCCATGCGCATATCGATTTGGCTTGGCTCTGGCCGATCCGCGAGACGATTCGCAAAGGGGCACGGACCTTCTCGACCGTGCTGCGCAACATGGAGAAGTATCCGAGTTATGTGTTTGGCGCAAGCCAGCCGCAGCTGTACCAATGGATGAAAGAGTATTATCCGCAGCTTTACGAGGAAGTGAAGGAGCGAATCCGCGAGGGCCGCTGGGAAGCGCAAGGCGCGATGTGGGTCGAGCCGGATGCGAACATTTCCGGCGGCGAGGCGCTGGTGCGTCAGATCCTGTACGGCAAACGGTTCTTCCGGGAGGAGTTCGGCAAGGACATGAAGGTGTTGTGGCTGCCGGACGTCTTCGGTTATACGGGCAGTCTGCCGCAACTGCTCAAGAAATCCGGCGTCGACTACATGATGACGCAGAAGCTCTCTTGGAGCACCTACAACACCCATCCGCATCACAGCTTCTTCTGGGAAGGCATCGACGGGACGAAGGTGCTGACGCATCTCCCGCCAGAGGATACTTACAACAGCCCGGCGGCCCCGCGGTCGCTGGCCAAAATTGAGCAATCTTACTTAGACCGAAACGTCTCGGAACACGCCTTGATGTTGTTTGGAATCGGCGACGGTGGCGGCGGACCTGGGGAGGAGCATCTGGAGCGGCTTGAACGCGAGCATAACTTACTGGGACTTCCGCCGGTCGTCCAAGAGCCCTCGCTTGCATTTTTTGAGCGATTGGAGCAGGAAGCTTCCCGTTTCCAAACTTACCGGGGCGAACTGTATCTCGAGAAGCATCAGGGGACTTTGACGACGCAGGCGCGCAACAAGTGGTATAACCGCAAACTGGAAAAAGCGCTGCGCGAGCTGGAATTTGCCGCTTCGCTGCAGCTCGTGCTTGGCGAAAGCCCGGCGGCGTACCCGACCGCTCGGCTGGAGGAGATTTGGAAGGAAATGCTGTTATACCAATTCCATGATATCTTGCCGGGTTCGTCGATCACGCGCGTGTACGACGAGTCACTAGAGCGCTACGCCAAATTGCTGGGCGAAGTCCGGGCGATGACTGCGGAAGCCTATGGGCGCGCGGCTAGCCGATCCGGCGTTGCTGCCGGCGAGACCGTCCTGTTCAATTCCTTGCCGTGGGAGCGGCGGGAGTGGATAGAGATCGGCGGCAGCTGGCAGTATGTACAAGTGCCGGCGATGGGCTGGCGTGAGTTGAAGCAGGCTGCTGCGGAAGCGCCGGCAACGGGGCTGATTGCTGAGGAGCTCCGTCTGGAGAACGAGCGCCTTGAGGTTCGTTTCGCCGAGAACGGCAGCATCGTGTCGTTATACGACAAAGCTGCCGGGCGGGAAGCGGTTCAGCCGGGTACGGAAGCAAACCTCTTTACGGTCTACCATGACGATGGCGATGCCTGGGACTTCCCGCGCGACTACCGCGAGACCATCGCCGGGACGATGACGCTGGAAAGCCGTCGTGCTTACGTCTCTGGGCCGCAAGCGATCATTGAACAGGTATACCGCTTTGGAGAATCAACGTTAAAACAAACGATCCGCCTGCTTCAAGGCGATGATCTGCTGCGATTTGACACGGAGGCGGATTGGCGAGAACACGGGAAAATGCTGCGGGTTGCTTTTCCAGTGGCGGTGGCTAGCGATCAGGTAAACTGTGAAATCCAGTTTGGGGTCTTGAAACGGCCAACGACGCGGAACAACGCGATCGAGTTTGCCCGCGACGAAATCTGTGCCCATCACTATCTGGATCTGTCGCAGCCGGATTACGGCGTAGCGCTGCTGAACGACAGCAAATACGGGCATCGCGCGGAAGGCGGCGTCTTGGACCTGAACCTGCTGCGCAGTCCAGGCTACCCGGACCCGCAAGCCGATCGGGCGGAGCACCGCTTCACGTACGCTTTGTATCCACATGTGGGCGATTTCATCCAAGCAGGCGTATATCGCAAAGGGTATGAGTTGAATATTCCGCTCACTCCGGCGGAAGCGATCCCGGTGACGGAGGATGGCAGCCGGGCTGCTGATATCCATGCATCGCGGCCGATGCCGCTCATTTCGATCGATCATCCGAACGTGATGGTGGAAGCCGTCAAGAAAGCCGAGGACAGCGATCATCTCATCTTCCGGTTGTACGAAACGGCGGGAGCCGGGGCAAATGGTGGGCTGAGCTTCGGGATGACTTGCCGAACCATTGAAGAGACGAACCTGCTGGAGGAGCCCATTTCGCTATTGGCAGAAGATACAAATCAAATTCGCTTACCGTTTACACCGTTTGAGATTAAGACGATTCGCGTTCAGTTGGCGTAACCATAGAGTAGGAGGCTTCTAACGAACTTCTAAGTTGCGAAGGAGGGGCATGGCGTGACGGGAAGAGCACGGGCAGAGGAACGGACCGGGTTCCAGGAAGGCAGCAGTTATGGTGCTTCGTATGACCTGCAGGCGGATTTCGTGATGGTGTATGGCATAGGGGAAACGATGCCCCAGCGTATCCGAGAGTGGGCGGCGCGGGGGTATCGGGTACATCTGATGACCGGGGTGTCCTGGGGAGGTTACCAAGACTACCTGAACGGCAAGACGGACGGTCGCCCCCATTGGGATGAAGCCCAGAAATATCAGGACGGCGAGATGATTATCCACGGAACTTCGGTAGATATTCCTTACATGGTGCCAACGATTAGCTATGCCGACTTTCTCGTGGAACGGATTCGACCGGCTGTTGACGCCGGTGTGGAAGCCATCCATTTGGAGGAGCCGGAATTTTGGGTGGAAGGCGGTTACTCCGAGGCGTTCCAACGCGAATGGCAAAATTATTACAACGAACCATGGCAACCGCCCCATTCCTCGGAGGATGCGCAATATCGTGCCTCCAAGCTGAAGGCTTATCTGTACACGCGATGCCTGGATCGTATCTGCTCGGCGCTAAAGGAGTATTCGTTGGTCCGGTATAACCGGCCGCTACGTTTTTTTGTGCCGACGCACAGCTTGATTAACTACACCCAGTGGCGGATCGTCAGCCCGGAATCGCGGCTGCTCGACGTGCCGACGATCGACGGCTACATCGCTCAGATTTGGACGGGGACGTCGCGGACGGCCAACGTATACGAAGGGAACCGCGCGGAGCGGACATTCGAGACGGCGTTCCTGGAATACGGAATTATGCAGGAATTGGTGCGCGGGACGCATCGTCGCATGTGGTTCCTGCATGATCCGATTGAGGACGATCCGACGCGGACCTGGGCGGATTACCGCGAGAACTACGTCAAGACTTTGATCGCCTCGCTGTTGCATCCGGCCGTTTCCCGCTATGAGGTGGCACCTTGGCCTCGGCGGATATTTAAGGGAAGTTATCCGTCCGCCGATGGCAACGGTAAAGAGGGGATTCCGGCCGAATACGCGACGATCCTGTTGAACGTGATGCATACACTGGGGAACATGGAACAGGAGGAGGTTCGGGTGTTTGGTAATGCCGCCGTCACCGGCGTGCTCCTGGCTGACTCGGCTATGTTCCAGCGAAAACGGATCGGAACGGAATCGTCTGGTTTCATGATGAAATACGACGGGACCAACGAAGTGAAGTTAACGGAAGAATCCGCGGTGGAGCTGCTCAATTTCTCGGCGTTTTACGGGCTGACGTTGCCGCTTGTCAAACATGGGCTGCCGGTCCGACCGGTGCAGCTCGATAACGTTCGGCGGTTTCCCGGATATTTGGACGACTACCGCGTGCTGGTATTAAGCTATGAGTTTATGAAGCCGGAATCTCCGGATTTGCATGGGGTATTGGCCCAATGGGTGCGGGAAGGCGGCGCACTCCTTTACGTCGGGGATGATAGCGATCCGTATCATGGAGTCCGAGAATGGTGGAATCAGGGAAGGCGACATTACGTTTCGCCCCGGGCCCACTTATTCGAATCGCTTGGGTTACCATGTGAGGCCGAGGCAAATGTGGAGGGGATCACAAGGGTTGGCGCTGGACTGGTCAGCTATTTGTCGATGCGGCCGGACCGGATCGCGGAAAGTGAAGAAGCGGCTATGCGGTTCCGTACTGCGGTAAGGGAAGCGATGGAGGCGTTGGGCAGCATGCAGGGAATGGCAGATACGGCTCACTCCACGCAGCACGAAGTCTCTGGCGGCTCTTCGGGAGAGCCGTCTTTGCCGGACGCGCTCAGGTGGGAACCGGCGAACTTTTTCCATCTCCGCCGCGGTCCTTACGTCATTGCCTCCGTTATGAACGAATCGATTAGCGAAACGCCGCTTGAACTTGAAGGTCTCTTCGTCGACCTTCTTGAGGCCGATTTGCCCGTCAAAGAACGGGCCACGGTCGAGCCGGGCCGCCAAGCCTTACTTTATGATTTGGCGTACACCGGGCCGGGTAGCCTTAGTTCCGGATCCGGCGTGATCGCTGCCTCCTCCCGGATCGAAGATTTCCGCGAGGATGAGCGCGGCATGACGTTTACGGCCAAGGGACCTCGCCCGCTGCAAGCCGTGGCGCGGATCCGTTGCGATTCAAGTCCTGTGGCCGTTTCTGCAGAGGAGCTTGATCTTGGACAGGGTGATGGTCTTGCAACAGCGTCTACCGTATCGCCGCAATTCGAATGGGATGCGAAGTCGCGTACATTGCTCATCCATTACGAGCATGGGGACGAAGGAACTCGCATCACGGTGAAGAAATAGGAAACGAAGGAATAACGTTAGAATCTCGATATCCGCATGGGAGGCAGATAACCTATGAATACGAAATTGCGTCCACCGGCAGTACCTTTGGTAACCATCGATCCTTATTTCAGCGTTTGGTCGATGGCGGATCGTCTGACAGACGATTTCACTCGCCACTGGACCGGGCGCCGTCAGGCGTTTACCGGCTTGATTCATATCGACGGCGTGGCCTGGCGGTTTGCCGGGCGCGTCGAGTCCAATCCGGAGCGGTATTATACGGAGCCGGAGGCGATGAACCAAACCGGTCTTGAAGTCACGCCGCTCTCCACCCGCTACCAGTTTGAAGCGGGAGGGGTCGGGCTGGACGTGACCTTTACCAGTCCGCTGCTGCCGGACGATCTGGAGCTGTTGTCGCGGCCGGCTTCCTATGTTTCTTTCCGTGTGCGTTCTCTTGATGGGTCGCCTCATCAGGTGCGTCTGTACGTTGACGTAACCGGGGAATGGTGCGTTAACGAAACCGATCAGGTGATCACTTGGCAGCAAGAGGAGCAAGGTGGTCTAACCGTATTGCAGGTCAGCCATTCCGAGCAGAAGGCGCTCCATGTTTCGGGCGATGACCAGCGCATCGATTGGGGGACTTTCATGCTGGCCGTCAAACAAGCTCCGGATGTTCGGACCTATCTGGACAAGGCGCAGATCCGGAAGCAGTTCGTCCGGGATGGTGAAATTCGGTCCAATGAAGGCGCGGCACCGCTCGCTCAACCTCAGCCGGTTCGGGATGCCGAGTTGGTTATGGCCTCCGTGTGGGAGATCGGCGAGGTGGCCGGAACGGACGAGAAGTCCCAATTGATTGTTCTCGCCTACGACGATGTGTATGCGATCGAGTATTTTGGCCAGCCGCTGGAGGCTTATTGGAAAAAGGACGGAAAGACAATCACGAACCTATTGGATGAAGCGTTCCGAGATTACCCGGATCTGATGGCACGTTGCGATACGTTTGATGTCAAGCTGCGCGAGGATGCGATCCGTTCCGGCGGGGAGAAGTACGCCGATATCCTGTCCCTAGCCTACCGGCAGGCGATTGCGGCGCATAAACTGGTCCTTGATCCTGAGGGGCAAGTATTGTTCATGTCGAAGGAATGCTTCAGCAACGGCTGTATTGCGACGGTGGATGTGAGCTATCCGTCGATCCCGCTGTTCTTGTTGTACCAGCCCGAGCTGGTCCGCGGCATGATGCGGCCGATCTTCAAATACGCTGCCAGCGACGCCTGGACGTTCGACTTTGCGCCGCATGACGTTGGCCAATACCCGCTTGCTAACGGCCAGGTGTATGGGGAGAATGCGCTGGAGGCGCAAATGCCGGTCGAGGAATGTGGCAACATGCTTGTCATGGCTGCTGCAGTCACGTTGGCAGATGGGAACACGGACTTCGTGCTGGAGCATCGTGAGTTGCTCGCTCAGTGGGCCGACTATTTGGCGGAGCATGGGCTTGATCCGGAGAATCAGCTGTGCACTGACGATTTCGCCGGACATTTGGCGCGCAACGCCAACCTGTCGGCCAAAGCGGTGATGGGTGTAGCCAGCTACGGCTTGTTGTGCGGGCTGCTAGGCGAAGAAGAAACGGCAGAACGTTACCGCCGGGCGGCCTCGGACATGGCCCGCAAATGGGAAGGGCTTGCTGCCGATCCGAGCGCCGACAGCCATACGATGCTGGCCTTCGGCCAGCCGGGGACCTGGAGTCTGAAATATAACCTCGTTTGGGACGGCATCTTCGGGACCGACTTGTTCGGGGAAGAGATGATCCGTCGCGAGGTTGCCTGGTATGTAGAGAAGCAGGAACGGTATGGAACACCGTTGGACAATCGGGCGGCCTATACGAAGGCCGATTGGCTGGTATGGGCCGGAACGTTAGCGGAAGGTCGTGAGGATTTTGAACGGATCGTTTCGCCGCTCTGGACTTTCCTGAATGAGACGCGGGACCGCGTCCCGTTTACGGATTGGTACGATACCAAGACGTCGGCGCAAATCGGCTTCCAGCACCGGACCGTGGTTGGCGGATTGTACATCAAGCTGCTTAAGGATCGCGGGTTGGGGCCGAGCCGGGCCTAACACGGCAAGTGCAGTATAGTATCATCAAATCGTTCCATCCTGGGTTGCCCAGGCTAGGCAGACATCGGATTCTATTCGATTTTTCGAATAGAAAGTGTCGTTACTCCCGTGAAAAGAGGATTCTATTCGATATTTCATATAGAATCGCTCTCTTAGGCCTGCTTGGTGGGAAATCTGTACGAAATTTCATACACATTCCTCAGAAATCGTCGGTATCGGCGATTTCTGTTCGTTTTTTCGCATACATCGGATATGATATCCTGAGAGTACATCTTCAAAAGGAGTGTTCATACTATGGAGCAAATCATTCCGGAAATTAAGTTAAATGACGGTTTAAAGCTGCCAGTGGTCGGTTTAGGGACCTACACGCTTCGCGGCAGCGAAGGCGTGCAGTCGATCGTAAATGCGATCCGGTCCGGCTACCGCTTGCTGGATTCCGCTTATAACTATGAGAACGAAGGAACCGTCGGCGAAGCCGTAAGGCGCTCTGCGGTACCGAGAGAAGAGCTTATCATCGCGTCCAAGCTCCCCGGCCGCTACCATGCGTACGATAAAGCGGTGAAGGCGATTCAAGAGTCGTTGTACCGCGCTCAGTTGGATTACTACGATTTGTATTTGATCCACTGGCCCAATCCAATTCAAGGCCACTATGTGGAAGCATGGCAAGCTTTGATCGACGCGAAAAAGTGGGGGCTGATCCGCTCCATCGGAGTCAGCAATTTCCTGCCCGACCACCTGGACCGCCTGGTGGAGGAAACCGGCGTGACGCCAAGCGTAAACCAAATTGAGCTGCATCCGTTCTTTAATCAGGCCGAGCAACGCAAGTACCACGAAGAGCACGGGATCATCACGGAATCGTGGAGCCCGCTGGCTCATGGCAACGAGGTGTTGAATCACGAGTTGCTCCGGCAAATCGCCGAACGTCACGGGAAGTCGGTGTCCCAGATTATTTTGCGTTGGCATTATCAGCTGGGGGCCGTATCCATTCCGAAGTCGGCTTCCGCCGCTCGTCAACTGGAGAACCTCTTCATCTTCGACTTCGCGCTGGATGAAGGAGAAATGGATCGGATCTCCGGCTTAACCCGTGCGGATGGACGGCTAAGAAATCAAGACCCGGCGGTATACGAAGAGTTTTAAAGCCTGCTCGCTGAGCTGGGAAAAGGACAGACAGGATCGCAATTGAAAATACAAAATACACCGAAAGCCAACCCCTTATAGGTTGGCTTTCGGTGCGTCATGCCCTTCATAGCGAACTTGCAGACGTATCGATTCCCGGCGAAGATCTTCGTAGAGATTAGCGGAAGAGGTTGAGCAGGAATAAGTTATCCCCCCGCTGATGTCAAGTAAGGTCAGGCGATGGCCGTGCTTCGCCCCGGTATCGATGCCGAGGAGACCCGCAGCCTGCCAAACTGCTCCGGGCTCGGCACCCAGCTTGAAGGTTGGTGTGTGACCGAACACGATCGTGCGTTCAACGTCAGGTACCGCTGACCAAAACGCCTCACGGATGCCGGTCATATCCTCTGCAGTCTGTTGATGCAGCGGCACGCCGGGACGGATACCGGCGTGCACGAACAGCCAATCGTCCAGCTCGGTATAATACGGCAACTCGCGTAGCCAACTCAAACGATCTACCGGGAGGAAGCCGTCGGCGTCACCGTTCACACGTTGCAGCAGGTTAACCTCCAGGTTACCCAAGAGGGCGGTGGCACCGCCTTCGGTCAGTTGCTGAACCAGCTCCAGCGTCCCCCAGGTGGAAGGATCGGCGTTAATGTAATCGCCCAGGAGGACTAGACGGTCCTGCTCGGCATCATAGTCGGCCGCCGCCAGCAGGCGAAGCAGCCCATCGGCGTGGCCGTGAATATCGGAAATTGCCAGTAAGCGCGGCATATCGTCAGAAGTGTTCATGGTGTTGTGTCCTTTCGTTCTTCTTCGGGGGCGGTGCTTGCATAAATAAACGCGGAGGAGGGCGGCAAGAAGACGGTATGCTTCGTATTGGCCGCCAGAGGATACGGCGACAACACGTACAGGGTATGCCCTTCGTCTGTTTCCACCATTAGCCGCCAACGGGTTCCTTCAAAGGTGCTATGCAGGACTCGAACCTGCAGACGGTTATCCGACCCGCTTACTTCCTCGTCCTCATCCGCATTTGCCGCCGCGACTTCAGGCACGGCTTCCCCGATAGCGAGCCGGAGCTGCTCCGGTCGAAATCGCAGCTCCGCAGGCGTGCCATCTGCCCGTCCGGCCACGTCTGCTCCGGCGACACCTTCGATGCGCCTTCCGCCAATGCGGATTGCCGCGGTATCGGTATCATCCCCACGATCAAGACGCCCCGGCAACCGATTGATCGCACCGAGCAGCGACGCAACCCACGGGCTCGCCGGTCGGATGAAACATTCCTCCGGCGTGCCGACCTGGTCGATGCCACCATTTCGCAGAATCAGCAAGCGATCGGCCATCGAGAACGCCTCCTCCGGATCGTGAGTGACATGGAAAACGCTAGTGCCCAGCTTGCGGAACAGATAAGCCATTTCCGTGCGCATTTCGATCCGCAAGCGCATGTCCAGGTTGGACAAGGGTTCGTCCAGCAGAAGTAAACTCGGCCGGGTGGCTAAGGCCCGGGCGATCGCCACGCGCTGCTGCTGTCCGCCCGAAAGCTGCGGAGGCAGGCGGCGTTCCAATCCCTCGAGGTGCAGAAGCCGCAGCAGTTCCTTAACGCGTGATTGTTTCTCGTCACTCCCCATTTTTTTTAGACCGTACGCCACATTGTCAAAGACGTTCATATGCGGCCACAAGGCGTAATCCTGAAACACCATGTTGACGTTCCTTTTCTCTGGCGGCATCAGGGTTCGCGTGGAGGCGATAGTCTCGCCTCTAAGCCGGATCTCGCCAGAATCCGGGGGAATCAGGCCGGCCACCAGCTGCAGCAGTGTCGATTTGCCGCAACCCGAGGGGCCAAGCACGCTGATGATTTCGCCCTCTCTCATCTCGAACGTCACCTCGTCCAATGCTCGGAACGAGCCGTATTGCTTGGTAAGTCCGCGGATCTCCAGCAAGGTGGATGCAGTAGGGGAACTAGGTTGGATCATGTTTAACCTCCTTACGGCGTAACAGGATTTCCAGCAGTAAAATGATCAAAACCACCAGGCTGCCGCCCAGGATAGTTGCGGCCGAAGCGTAGCCGAACCGCATATCTTCAAACGCCTTATTGACGGATATCGGAAAGGTGATAAAATTTGGCGGAAACAAAATGGAATTCACTGCGAGGTCGAACACGCTTGAGCCGAAGGCGGCCAAGCCGGCCGACAGGAGTGCCCCGCGGATGAGTGGCGCCAGCACGCGACGCATTCTTCCAAGCCACATGTCCCCGTTGAGTTGGGCAGCGTGCAGCAGGTTTCCGGGCACTTTCGCCATCGCCCCGATAAGGACCCGAGTAATGACCGGGATGGCTCCGGCAATGGCGGCCAACACGAGGATGGCCGGCTTGCCGTACAACAGCAAACCGATCTGGTCTAACCAACGTTGATTCCAGACGAAGATATATCCGATTCCCAGTACGACACCGGGCACGGCCAATGTGACGAGCGACAGCACTTCGATGCCTCGCTTAAAGCGGAAGCCCGAATAACTGAGGACATAAGCCACCATCAAGCCAATCAACAAACCGAGTGCAGCAGCGATCAAGGCGATCGTTAGAGACCGTTCCAAGCCGACCAGCAGTTCCGAGCCGCCTTGGAACAAGGAGCGGTAATGCTCTAAGGTCAGGTTATCCGGCTGGATCCCACCGGCTTGCGTTTTCATGAAGGATAATATCAGGTTGGATCCGATCGGGATCCCAATCACGATAAAGAGAAAAATCAGATTGAGCAGGGCCAGAGGCCACGTGAAGCGGCCCGCCGACTTCGGCTTTGCCGGTACGGCACGGGCAGACAGAAAGTCAAAACGAGAG
Source organism: Paenibacillus timonensis (assembly GCF_009725205.1). Taxonomy (GTDB): domain Bacteria; phylum Bacillota; class Bacilli; order Paenibacillales; family Paenibacillaceae; genus Fontibacillus; species Fontibacillus rhizolycopersici. Next base: position 20,646 of record NZ_WNZY01000006.1, read on the forward strand.
CGGCGTAAGGCGTAAAATTGAAGCAGCATCGCCAAACCGATCAATACGACAAGGTAAAAAGACAATACCCCAGCCATGTCAAAGCGGATCGGCGATGTATACAACGCCGAATAAATCGAATAAGGCAACGTCGGGAAACGATAAATGGCAGCGATTGACGCGGGAAGCCCGAAATCCCCGATCGTATCCATGAATACCAGCGCCGCTCCGGCTAGAATCGCCGGGAGAAGCAGAGGCGCCTGGATGGTACGCCACACGCGGAAAGGGGAGGCTCCGTTCAGTCGGGCAGCCTCTGAAAGTTGCTCTACCTTCCATTCCATGGCCGAGCGGACACTGAGGTAAGCTAGTGGAAACTTACTGAGCGTCATGACGACAATCAAGCCGGCCGGTTGAAACACCGCCTTGGTTATCCATGCCCAGCCAAGGAGATGAACGGCTAGCCCGCCTGAGGCCGAGAACATAACCCAGCCTTGAGCCAAGATAAAGGAGGGCATGATGAGAAGAACCCAAACGGCGGCATCAAGCAGCTTGGCGGTTGGAAACTGCCAAGTCGCGCGGATCATGGCAAAGGCGCTGCCAAGCAGTGTAGCGAGAACGGTCGTCCCGCTAGCGAGGACGACCGAATTCTCCAACGATTTCTGCCATAAGGGCCGCCGGAAGATTTCCAGAAGCAGGTTCAGATCACCAAGTCCCCAGTGTCCGAAAAATACGCCAGGCAGCAACACTTGAATGATCACGGCCAGTAGCGGATAAAGCACGAGCACGAATAATAGGAAGCTGACGGACCAACCAAGGCGGTCTTGGGATAATCGCCGCAACATCGTTATTTGACCGCTTTATCGGCGAACCACTGCTTGATTTCAGCTTCATGCTCGGCAGCCCAGGCGGCATCCGCTGCAACGAGTTTGGCATTCGGGTCGCGGTTCTCCTTCGGTTTTGCGCCGGAAACCGAGGGTTCGAAATAAGCTTCTTCGCCTTGATCGATCAGTTGCTGCTGCGTGTTCGGATCCAGCAGAAACTCAATGAAAGCTTTGGCGGCGTTCGGGTTCTTGGTATCTTTCTGAATCGCGGCAACACGGACGGATGCCGGTGCTCCTTCCTCTGGCCAAACGATATCGATCGGTTCGCCCGCGGTTAACATACTGTAGGCGTTGGATTCCTGAAGGGCCGCGATACTCACTTCACCCGAGCTAAGTGCCTGCACGACTTGCGGATTTTTCGGATAAACACGAAGACCGTTGGTGAACCAGGCGTCGAACAACTCTTTCCCGCCGTCCATGCCGGCTTGTTCGAAGAAACGCGCTACGAAGGGGTAGGCCGGGGCGGCAATGGCGGGGTCTGCGGTAGCGATTTGCCCCTTGTACTCGGGTTTAGCAAAATCCGCCCACGTTTTGGGAGCCTGATCCTTCGAGAATTTGTTGGTGTTGTATACGATTACGCCCGCCGCATGCGCGCCTGTCGGATAGTACGATTGGTTCTCCGGCACGTAACTGCGATACGTCTCCGTTAGATTGGATTCGTTGTTCGGTATCCAACCTTCAAGCAATTGCCCTTGTTCGCCAAGGGCGTTGATGGATGGCATCATGTCTGCCCAAATCACATCCCAATGCGGATTTCCCTTCTCGGCTTCGATTCGGGACATCAGTTCCGCCCCGTTTCCGGTAACGAGATTCACTTTATAGCCGGTCGCTTGTTCAAACATATCGGCGATGATATCGTCAAAATCGTTCAGATACACCGTCAATGTTCCTTCGTCCTTCGGTTCTCCCGTCGTTTCCGTGGCCGTACCGGCGGCACTGGCCTGCGCATTTTCGGCTGTGTTTTGCTCAGTCTCCGCGTTGTTTTGGTTACCTCCACATGCGCTTAAAACCATTGTGAGCAGCAAGGTCAATAGGACTCCTGCGGTATAACGTTTCGTTCGACTTCTCATTCTCTTTCTCCCTTCGATATGTAGATGGACGATTCATTTCCAACCCTTTCGTTCTTTAATGTAACAACCGACAGTCAGCCAAATGTTAAGTACACGTTCGATTTATGTTAAATAAAGTTTATGTATCTTGATATTCACATAGATATCATCTATATTTCAGGGTGGAGGCGATGGTCGTGAACATCCAACAACTCAAAGTGCTACAAGAGATCGGCAGCGGAAAGACGTTGGCTGAAACGGCAGAGAAGCTCGGTCTAAAGCAGCCTACCGTGAGCTTTCACTTGCACAAGCTGGAGGGGGAATTGGGCCTCACCCTGACGCGAAAAACATCGCGCAAGCTGCGCCCGACCGAAGCGGCTACAGACCTGTTGCCTTACGTTCGGCGAATCGTCGCTTTGACCGCCGAAATGGAAGAGAGGGCGGCCGAACATCGGGACGGAAACTCGGTCAAGCTGCGCCTTGGGGCCAGCTATACACCCGCTACGTATTTCATGCCGCCGTATTTTGCCGGATTCCAGAAGCTCTACCCGCAAATCCAACTGCAATTGTCGGTGAAAAAGGCCGAGGCGGTGCTGGCTATGCTGCGCGGGTACGAAATCGAAGCGGCGATCGTCTCGTTGCCGGAATCGCGGGAAGAAGACCTAACGGTCGTCCCCTTGGTTACCGACGAACTGATGTTGGTTTTTTCTCCGAATCATCCATTGGCGAGCAAGAAGCAGGTTCGGGTTGAGGATTTGCGTGGGGAGACCTTTCTGCTCCATGAACCCGGTTCGACCTCTCGACGGTTGACGGAAGAATGGGCGGAACAGGTGGGGCTTCGTTTCGACTTTGCGATGGAGCTGGGGGCGATCGAGACGATGAAGGAAGCGGTCAAATGCAATATCGGCATCGCGGTCTTACCTCGGCGCAGCATCGCGCGGGAGACCTTGACCGGTGAGCTTCGACAGCATGAACTTCCCGGATACCTGAACCGACGACGGATTTGTCTGGTTTATCGGGAGGAGAAGACCTTGTCCGCCGCCGCTCGAAAATTCAATCAATATATGTCGAGTCAAGTTTTCGGTTAGCGCCCGTGAAATAGATGTATCCGTAAACAAAGCGAGCCGCAGAGAGATAACCTCTGCGGCTCGCTTTTCTAATCTTTCGGATCAAACGTGATTTCACTTTCACGGTCACATTGATGGACGACGGAGATGAATCGAGATCTCTCCAGCCGGTGGCATTGGCACTCCAATATGCCAATCCCGTTCTCGTTCCCGGTCCCTGTCGGCTCCTGCCGGTAAACTGCCACGCGATTTAGGTACCGCAGCAGCTCCTCCTGGATGGCGGCGCAATGCCGACTCTTGATATGCACGGTTTGGGCCAAGCGCGTACCTTGTACCGGAAGCTTGATTGCTTCAAAGGCAGACAGGTAGGCGATGACTGAATAAAGGGCTTGAAGGAAGCCGAAGTGAAAGCCGGCCCCAATTAAGATCAGGCAGTTCAGCAATAGCAAGATCCGTTCCGGGGACAACCTTCCATAGCGGAACTGGTTTACGGCTTTCTCGGCGATGTCCAAAGCCCCTCCAAAACGTAAGGATAAACCGAGCCCAAGTCCCAGAGCCACCCCGCCAATTAGCGCCGCCAGCAGCGGTTCGGCAATCAAGGAGGGGTAGGGATGGAGTACGAGGGTCCCGAGTGAGAATACCAATACTCCCATCACTGTGAAGATCCCGTAGGACCAATGGATGTTGCTGCGATGGAACAGAAGCAGCGGCAGATTTAGCAAAAACAAGAATAATCCGAGCCGCAACTCCGTCTTTAATGCCAGTAATGCGGATAAACCTGTCATCCCTCCAACGACGATGCCGTGGGGCATCAGGAACAGCTCTAAGCCGACGGAGGCAAGCATTGCCCCGGCAATGACGCCAACGGCACGGGGAAACGCCGGAAATACATGCTTCATGCCACCGCGAATCTTCCCGGAGGAATGTACTCTCATCTGGTGTTTCAAACCGACCCCTCCTTACGGGATGAAACCATCTTCAAGGGTAGGCGGTTCATAAACCTGGTAACCGGATCAGGCCGTTATTGCGGCGAAGTTTCCTCTTGAAGCTGTTGTTGCTGCTCCTTCCGTTTCACATGCCGCGCTTCGAAATGGAACACTTTATCCAGCAGCCTAAAGACATGTTTGCTCTCCTTCGCGAGCAGCGGGCCCAGGATCGCCAGAACCAGCACGTACAATGCGGCAAACGGCTGCAAAATGGACGCCAGCCCGCCGGCTTTCCCCAGATTAACTAATATGATGGAAAATTCCCCGCGGCCCATGATCGTGAGGCCGATATTCATCGATGACTTCGGAGACAATCCGGCTTTTCGCCCGGCGATCATTCCGGCGGTAATGTTGCCGATCAAGGTAATGGCTACGGCAGCCAGTGAATACCAAACGGCACCGCCAAGCTCCGTCGGGTCGATCGATAAACCGAAGCTGAAGAAGAAAATCGCTCCGAAGAAATCGCGGAATGGGATCACGAATTTCTCGATTTGCTTTACATGCTCCGTCTCCGCGAGCACGAGGCCAAGCAGCAAGGCACCGATCGCTTCGGCAACGTGCAGCGTTTCGGAGAAACCGGCAATCAGGAAGAGAACCGCGAACACGACTAAGATAAACAACTCATTCGAACGGATATTTAGTGCGCGGTTGAGCAAGGGAACAATTTTTCTGCCGACAAGCAACAGAACAAGCATATAGCCAAAAGAAATGGCGGTCGATAACAGGATGCCGCCAATCGTTGACGAACCGCTTAAGATTAAACCCGACAGGACGGAAATGTAGAGAGCGAGGACAACATCCTCGAACATAGTAATACCTAGGACCATCTCCGTTTCGGGGTTGGCGGTCCGCTTCAAATCGACGAGTACTTTAGCCACGATGGCACTGGAGGAGAAGGTGGTGATACCGGCAATCAGGAGGACCTCCGCGAATTGGAAGCCGGCTACCCAGCCGAAAATGATGCCCAAGGCAAAATTAATGGAGATATATATGCTTCCGCCAAGCACGATCGATTTGCCGGATTTGATGAGCCGGCTGACGGAGAACTCGAGACCTAAATAAAAGAGCAGGAACAAGACGCCGATCCGACCGAGGAACTCGATGAGCTCCGCGCTTTCAATGAAGCGGAAATCCAAATGTCCGAGTTCCATCGCGTGCGGACCAACGGCCATCCCGATGAGAATGTAGAACGGGATGACGGATAAACGAAGTTTAGCGGAGAGCAGTCCGGCCGCCGCAATCAGGGCGATGGCCAGACCGATCTCAAGCACGAGATGATCCAATTCAACCACTTCCATTCAATAGGATCTGTCTAATTTGTTGTTGGTGGAGCCGTTCGCCTAACACGACGACCATCGCGTCGGCCGTTAGCATGAGATCGGGTCCAGGATTGATGTGTTTTTTATGATTTTTCTCAATAACGGCGATGATGGTCGCTCCGGAACGTTGACGGATCTTGAGCTCGCCAATCGTATGACCGATGGCCTTGTAATTAGGCTCTAATTTATACCATTCAATGATCAGATCGCCTAAAGCAACTTCAATGTTCTCCAAAGCCGTAGGCTTGTAAGTCACGCCGCCGACGATGGCCGAGACGTATCTCGCTTCATCGTCGTCCAAGGTTACCATGGAGACGCTGTCGTCCGGATCGTCGTGATCGAAATGATATAGCTCGCGTCTGCCGTCATCATGAATAATAATCGTCAGTTTGTCGCCGCTGCGAGCCTGGATCACGAATTTTTTTCCGATTCCCGGCAGATCTGTTTCTTTGAGATTCATTTGAGTCAAGCCTCCAGTTTTTAGAGTCATCATTCCCATTTTGGGTATTGCAAAATAAGCCTCATGCGTTTTTCGTTTTTTGAAAACGTGAAAGCAAGGCAGAAGGCTAGTTTCAAAACATGTCAACTTGGGTTAAGCCACGAACATACTCGTAAATTTGATGGGCATAAGCAGGAGCTGCTTTAACAGCAGGCAATATAAAGGGCGGAAACGCACCCCTGGCGCCAGCAGCAAAAAGCTGATCAGGGCCGGGACGGTATCCAATTGATGCGGGGTTCTGTCGATAAACAGTTTACCTTTGGACATTGCATTGTTGAGGCGCAGCGGTACTTTGTGGTGGACAGTGTGATAGTCCGTTTCTAACGTTTCTTCCCCGCTGGCTTCCGCCTGAAGTGGGGTTGAAAGGAAGGAAGGCAGGGAAAAAGCCATAAACAACGACAAAATCACAGCAACCAACCAGCGAAGACTTGAGTTTTGCGTGTTCATGCTTAATCCCTCCCCTTGGACATCGAATTACTTATCTTAAGGATAGCATACCGTCATCTTCCTTTTCAAAGGAAATACCGGATAAGGATATACGCGCTCGAGAGCGCGATCGATAGGAGCATTAGCGGGAAGCCGTATTTAAGGAAGCGCATAAACGTAATCGGCTCCCCTTCCTTAGCGGACATGCCTGCGGCAATCAAATTGGCACTGGCTCCAATCAGCGATCCATTGCCACCGAGACAAGCGCCAAGCGCTAGACTCCACCAAAGCGGCTCCAGGTTGCTGATTCCCATGGCCCCCATATCCTGGATCATCGGGATCATCGTTGCGACGAACGGGATATTATCAAGGAAAGAAGAGGCAATCGCGCTTAGCCAAAGAATGAGCATGGAAGACGTTAATGGGTCGCCTCCGGTCAGGTCGATGGCCCACTCGGCCAACCGCTTAATGGTCCCGGTTTCGATCAATCCGCCGACCAAGACGAACAATCCGATAAAGAAGAAGATAGTTGGCCATTCAACGTTGCGAAACGCTCTTTCCATCACATGCTCTCCGGTGAGCAATAGCAACAGGAAAGCCCCAGCCAACGCTACAGTGGCCGATTCCAGATGGAATGTCTGATGTAGGAAGAAGCCAAGCAATGTCAGGCCTAAGATGACCAAGCATTTCGTGAGAAGGCCCCGATCCGTGATCAAGCCATTCAGGCTGATGTTCATGATCTTCTTCTGGTTTTCCGGCGTTGATTGAATACTTTTGCGGAACATGATGACAAGAAGCGGTAAGGTGGCCGCCAGAATCACGATGACGATAGGCGCCAGGTTTTGCAGGAAAGCGACAAAGGTCAGTTCCTTTACGGCGCTGCCGATCATGATATTCGGCGGATCCCCGATCAAGGTCGCTGTACCCCCGATATTCGATGCGACAACCAGTGAGAAAATATAAGGAAAGGCCTTGACCTTAAGCTGGCGGGTAATGCTGAAGGCGACCGGCACCATCAGAATGATCGTCGTCACATTATCTAGAAATGCAGACCCGATTGCCGTAATTAACGCTAGCAGCCAGAGGATCGTGACGGGATTGCCCTTGGCCTTCCGGGACGTCCATATTCCGATATACTTGAATAGTCCCGTTTCTGCTGTGGTATTTACGATAATCATCATCCCGATCAAGAGACCCAGCGTATTAAAATCGATGTGATGAATCGCCGATTCCTGGTCGATGATGCCGAAGACGATCATAAGAACGGCACCGACCATGGCCAGCATCGTTCGATGGATTTTCTCCGAAATGATCAGCCCGTACGTGAATAGAAAGATAATGATAGCCCAGATTGCTTGTTGCTCCATAATAATTCTCCTCTCCAAGGTGCCTTCACCCTAGGTATCTTTAGGTTGCCATGTAGGGGCAGAATTATGCCATTCCGGGTCAAAAAAAGGCAAAAAGAGCCCGCTACATGGCAGGCTCCTCCGATAACTCTCATTTTCTATTGTTTGGTCTAACTCACATCATTATAGACTGATTTTATTTAAAAGTAAAGGATTTGCGGGGGGAACGGCCTCCTAGCCTGTAAACCCTTGGGCTGAGCACATCCTCGACTTAGGTCTAGGTTGAAAAACCGTCCGTAGTCCGTTTTGGAAAACCTATATTCCACCTAGAATAAAGACATAAGGTTGATCAAATGAGAGGCGGTGATAAATCGATGAAAACAAATCGACCGAATGTATTCGCTATTGTACTAATTGCCCTGGGCGCTCTGATTCTGCTCGGCAAGTTGACTCCCTTCCTGGGCAGCCTGTTCGGCCTGGTGATCGCGATCGTGATGATCGGTCTCGGCTATTACGGGATTCGCCGGGGGAACGCCTTCTTCGGATGGCTGGTGCTGATTTTCGGGGTCATTTCCCTGATCTCCAAGCTGGCCTGGCTGATCGTTCCGCTCTTGGGTATCGGATTAATCGTATACGGTATCTCTTCCCTTAGAGGAAGACGGAGCTACTGATTTAAATAGCATACACGCAAAATAACTTGAAATGAGGACCGAAAGGTTAGGAGGGAAGGGTGTCATGAGTGTATTTCGTCGGGTACGAGATATTACGGTAGCTACTTTGAATGAAAAGTTGGAGCAATCCCAAGACCCGGTCAGATTGATCGACCAGTTCCTGATCGAGACGCGGCAGGAAATCGCCGAAGCCGAGAAGCTGCATTACCAATACAGCGGTCATGCTAAGCAAATGAAGCAGCAGGTGGATCAAGCCAAGGTCATGCGCGACAAACGCGAGGAACAAGCGCTGCTCGCTTTGAAAGCAGGCGAGGAGCACTTGGCTAAGCTAGCCTTGCAGGAGAAGATGCTGTATGAGGAAAAGGTGGAGCAATACACCGAATTGTACTCGCAAAGCTTGGAATCGCTGCAGGAATTGGAAGCTCAGCTGAATGAATTGAAGACCGAATATCAGGTCGTCTATAGCAAACGTCAATATTATTACGCAAGAATGGAGACGCTTCGTTTACAGCAGCGGATGAACCAGCGGATGAGCGGTTACGGCGTGCAGGATGTGCCGAAGATGTTCCATCGCTTGGAGGATCGGGTGTCCGATATGGAATGGGAAGCCCGCAGCCTGCGTGAATTGCGGAGAGCGGGTACAGATTTCGTAAACCAAGCCGGTTCCGCCATTCAATCGACTCTGGAACAGGAGCTCTCCCGCTTGAAGCAGAAGCTGAATAACAAGGGAGAGGAGTAAGATCGATGGGAAGACCTTTGTATCGTTCCCGACGGGATCGCTGGATCAGCGGTTTGATCGGCGGGTTGGGCGAATATTTCGGCATTAACGTCGGCGTGCTCCGGCTGATCGCCTTTCTAAGCATATTCTTCACCGGCGGGACAACGATTTTCATCTACTTTATCGCCACCTTGGTCATCTCCAAGGAGCCGTATCCGCCTCACGATCCGTACTATAACGGCGGATGGCCGGGCGGAGGCCCGCAGCCGGGTTACGGCCCCAAACGCCGGGACTTCTACGAGGATCCCCGTTTTGGTGCCCGCCCGCCGTTTGGAAATCCCAACGGAAATACTTACGGAACCCAGCCGCCGCAATACGGCGCTGGCGCTCAGGGAACCGGCTTCCATGCCGCCCCGGGAGCTTCTAATCTGGATTCCATGATGGAAGATATCGAGAAGAAAGCGATGAAAAAAGAACTGGATGAGCTGCGTAAGAAGCTCTCCGACTACGAGAAGGGAGAAGTGTAAAACATGGGAGTATTCAAAAGAATTAAAGATATTACGAAAGCATCTGTTAACGACTTGCTGGATAAGGTGGAAGACCCGATTGTCATGCTCAATCAGTATCTGCGCGATATGGAGGCCGAAATTCGCGACGCCGAAGTGACGGTGGCCAAGCAAATGGCCAATGAACGCCGGATGAAGCAACGCTTGGACGAAGCGGCTCGCATCTCCACGCAACGGGAAGCTCAAGCTGAAATTGCTCTCCGCAACGGGCAAGAAGAAGTGGCCCGCAAAATGCTGGAAGAGAAAATTCATTACGATCAAAAGCAAACGGAATTCGCTGAGCTGCATGCTCAATCCGAGGCCCAGGCGGCTGAACTCAAGCAACAGCTGCATGAGATGAAGGACGAATTCTATAAACTGCGCAACAAACGGAACGAGCTGGTGAGCCGTGCGCAAATGGCGAAAGCTAGAAAGCAAATGTCGCAAATCAGCAGCCTGCATACGATCGAAAGCGGCAACGCTTCGCTCGGATTCCACCGGATGGAAGAGAAAATCATGCAGTTGGAAGCCGAAGCCGAAGTGGCCGGCGTTGTCTATCGGGGCACATCGCCTTCCACGTACGTCAGCCCGGCGGATGCCGAGAAGCAGTTGAAGGTGGATGCGCAGCTTGAAGCGCTGAAAGCGAAATTGAACCCGACCGCGGAACGCGAAGAAGACAAGGAATAACTACACGTCCGTTGGACATTGTGATATTCTAAATACTGGTGAAGCCATGCGGTATGGGGTCCCATACCGTTATGGCTTTTTACAACTCTATGAACCTGCAGGGAGGTGCGGCATATGGATACACGGAAAAGGTTCTTAGCCATCGCTTTGATTGGATTTGGGGTACTGTTGATTTTCGGGAAGTGGCTGAGTTTCTTCACCATTGTCGCCCTCTTGTTTCTTGCGTTCGGCATTTATAAGATCCGGCAGGGAGAGCAGGTCAAAACCGGCTATATCTTTCTTGCGATCGGCGGAGGGATGATCCTGCTTGACCACTTTATGTTGGTCCTGGCGATTCTGATGATCTCACTTGGTTATTACTACGCGAAAATTCGCAAAACGCAGCCCCAGGGCAATTATGTACAGAAGCAAAACATCACCTCCAGTATCCGATGGGACCGCGATCCGTGGAGCTTGCGGAATACGAGCATGTGGCATGTGCTCGGGGAGCTGGACATCGATTTGTCGCTGGCGATGGTGGAAGGGGGACATAACGTCCTTATGTTTCAAGGGATCGTCGGGGATGTCGATCTGGTGATTCCGGAGGATTACGGCGTGGAAATCGAAGCGTTCGTTCTGTTCGGGCAAATCGATTTCAGCCAAGATAAAGAAACGGGCATGCTCAATCGGCTGTATTGGAAGTCGCCGAATTATGAGATCCGTGAACAAAAAGTGAAAATCATCATTTCCTATCTTGTAGGGGATGTCGATATACGTTTAACTTAAGACAGGAGGAACGTCCCGCATGAAATCGAAAAAGCCAAGCAATATGGTATCCCGCAGCATGCGCGGAGGAATTCTCCTGTCTGTCATTATGATGGCGGCCACCTTTTACGTGCTGTATACATACGGGTATTTTCACCCCCAAACGTCCTGGAGGACGGGGATTAAGGCCGGCGTCACGCTACTGTCGCTGCTGATCATCATCGGTGCGGCTTACGGCTTAATTCAGGGATATCGTCCCAAACGCCAAATTGACGGACTACGCGAAGCGCTCCTGCAATGGGAGAAAGGCAACCAAACCGGGATCGTTCCAAAGCTTGGCGAAGATGAACTCGGCCGACTGGCCGAGCAACTGGAGCGGATCGGTAAACGCTGGGAGGAGCAAGTGTCTTCCCTTCAGCGATTGTCGACGCATAATGCCCAATTAGCCGAGCAGGCTCGAGTTTCAGCCATTGTGGAGGAGAGGCAGCGGCTCGCTCGTGAGCTGCATGATGCCGTGTCCCAGCAGCTGTTCGCCATCTCGATGACGGCCACGGCCGTAGGGAGAACGCTGGAGAAGGACTTCGACAGGGCACAGCGCCAGGTGGAATTGATCGAGGAAATGGCTTCGGTCGCCCAGTCGGAAATGCGAGCGTTATTACTTCATTTGCGGCCGGTCTACCTGGAAGGCAAGGAGTTGTCCCAAGGCTTGCGCGATTTGGTCAAGGAATTGAAAACCAAGGTCCCGATGGATTTAACGCTCGAGATGGACGAGGATTTGAGCTTAGGCAAGGGCATCGAGAACCATTTGTTCCGCATCATTCAGGAGGCGATGTCCAATACGCTGCGACATGCCAAGGCGGACAAGATGGAGATCCGGATCCACCGCCGGGGCGAAGCGGTCAAGGTGACGCTGCGCGACAACGGCATCGGCTTCGAGCTGGATGATAAGAAGCAGGCCTCCTACGGTCTGTCCACCATGCAGGAACGCATCCATGAAATCGGCGGATCGATTCAGTTTATTACCGCGCCCGGCAAAGGGACGCGCATTGAGATTACCGTTCCACTAATCAATGAAGAAAGCGGGGAAGAGATCAGCCATGGAGATGGAAGACAAGGAGATTAAAGTACTGCTTGTGGATGATCATGAAATGGTGAGAATCGGCCTGGCGGCGGTGCTGGGCACCGAAGACGGCATCGAGGTCGTCGGAGAGGCCAGCAGCGGGGAAGAAGGAATTCGCTTGGCGCAGGAATACCGGCCAGATGTCGTGCTGATGGATCTCGTCATGGAGGGGATGGACGGAATCGAAGCTACCCGGCAACTGCTCGCGCAGCATCCGGACTGCAAGGTGATCGTGCTTACCAGTTATCTGGACGACGAGAAGATGTACCCTGTTATCGAAGCCGGAGCTTTCAGTTATCTGCTCAAAACGTCGCGAGCATCCGAAATCGCTGAGGCGATCCGTGCTGCGGCCCGGGGCCAATCGGTCCTGGAATCGCAGGTCGCTTCCAAGATGATGAACCGGTTTCGTCAGCCGAAGGTGGAGGCTCCGGCTCATGAGGAGCTAACTGAACGCGAAATGGATGTTCTGCGTTTGCTGGCCCAAGGCAAATCCAATCAAGACATCGCCGATGATCTGATTATCGGGATCAAAACGGTTAAGTTCCATGTCACCAATATATTGGCAAAGCTGGGGGTTGAGGATCGCACCCAGGCGGCTATTTACGCTTATAAAAACGGTTTGGCGGAGTAATCATCTCCGACAAACCGTTTTTTTTACCGGTTCAGCAATTTATAGGAGGAGGAATGAACGAGCTTCATTTCGACCTGGACCTCGTCCAGTTCCATCAAGGTGATTAGCGGCTTGCCGCGGGACATTAGCTCTTTCCAACGTGCCTGGTTATCGCGGTACAACTTCTCTTCCAGGTTGTAGATATCGATTTGTTTGGCCTTCGCCGCATCAAAGGAACGCCGGATGTCTTGTTCAATTTTCTTCTCCGCCAGCTTATCGATGGCGGCGGCGGTGGCCCTCCTGGCCATGCCCGCATCCGTGATATAGGCTTTGACCCGCGCTCGGATACGAACCTTAGGGTGCTCCCCTTCAGTGCTTACCCCGACGTCCGAATGGCTATGGATAATGCTAAGCGTTACCGGCGTACTGTCTTCCAAGGTTAGCGTCAACGGAAATTTGTCCATTCGATCGAAAGCGATATATCTGGCGCCCTGGAGCATAGTTGGATTAACGAGTCCGCGATTTGCTCCTTGCGCAATAGCATAAGCGCCGACTAGCTTCACTTGGGAAACGGGCTTGCCCTCCCCCTTCCAGACTTCGGTCGTACAGCTAATCAAAGGCAATAGCGCCGTAGAGGCCGGTTCCCTCACGCCATTCATCAGTTTAATGATCCGAATAGGCTCGACGAACGAATATTGCCTGAATATTTCCTCAGGATCAAGCAACTCCGAATTCAAGACCGATTCGTTTAGAAGGGAAATGCTCGAAAATATATCGGGAATATTCTGATAGGTGCCAAACACCCAGGGCGTATACCGAAGATCGCGGGTTTGGATCAAGCCGGTGACGGCTTCAGTCAAGTGCTTGTCGAGTAGCGCATTGGAGAAGACAACCGCCCGGACATGGGTCCAAAACGTTCGCTGCTGGGAGGCGGAATAGAGGGAGTTCAACGCCTCGTCGATTGTCCTCCCCTCGCCTTTACCGATCCACACTTTACCGGTTCCCGTTTTAACGGTGCCTTCTTGTTTCGCAATTTCCGCAAAGTCCAGCAATTGGGTATAGATGATAAAGCGGCCTTCCACATAATCGATTCCCAACGCGGTGATGAAATTGATGTTTTGCGCTTCTTTCATATCCCAACAACCCGTCAGCAACAGGATAAGGGCGAGGATCACCGGTGCGGCTCTCAAGGATCATCCCTCCTTGCGATTTTGTCGAGCGGACGAAGGATCCGCGGCCTCTTTTGGATCGAGTCCGAAGGTTTCTTCAGCACGGCTTCGACAAAGTCGCTTTTGACAAACGGGGAGTACGGGGAGAGATAAGGCACGCCGTAGGACTCCAGGGAGGAGAGATATAGGGTCAATCCGATAAAGCTGATTAAGAATCCGAACATCCCGAACATGGAGGACAAGAGCAGGATCACAATTCGGAGATGGGCAGCCGTCCCGCTTAATGTCTGATTCTCCAATGTCGAGCTGGCCACGATCGAGATAGCTGCGGCAACGATGATGGTCGGCGAAGTGATCCCTGCGCGTATCGCAGCATCGCCGATAATCAAACCGCCTACGACGGTAATCGTTTGTCCCATGGCCTGGGGCAAGCGTTTACCTGCCTCGTTGAAAATTTCAAACAAAAATAACATGATGAAGGCCTCAAAAGGGACCGGAAACGGCAAGCCATGCCGAGAATTGCTAATGGTCGCCAGCAGCGGGACGGGAATTTGCTCCAAATTGAAGCTGGTCAGCGCCACATAAAAGCCCGGCAGAAATAATCCGATCGTAAGTCCGAAAATTCGCAACACTTTTTGCACCGATACGATATAAAAAGGAGTACTGGCATCTTCCGGAGAGACCAACAGGTTCATGAGCGTAACAGGTGCGACTGTGGCGATCGGGTTCCCGTCGACCAATACGGCGAAACGGCCTGCCAGCAGCGCATCGCAAACGTAGTCCGGTCTTCCCGAGTAGTCGGTTAGCGGGAAAATCGTTCTTTTATTGTTCGCGCCTTTCAAGATGGATTCTATAAACGAGGTGCCGATGATCGCGTCGGTCTGGATCCCGTTCAATTGACTCCGTGCTTCCTCGAGAATTTCCGGGTTGATGACATCCTGAATATAGAACAGCGCGATTCGCGTTTCTCCCCGCGTCCCTTTGAGGATCTCTTCCACGCCTAGCGAGGGGGTGCGCAACCGTTTTCGAATCAAACCGATATTGGTCGTCAGATTTTCAGTAAATCCATCACGGGCTCCTTTGACGGCCGCTTCGGTACTAGCCTCTTCCGGGGAGCGACCTGGCGGGTCGGAGATATTCAAGGTGAAGAAGGCCTGCTTCTCTTCAAAATAAATGACCAGCATACCGGAGTAGACCTGTTGCGAAAGATGATTCAGCAGGTCCGGTCCTTCGATCGGGTTCAGCGGCAAATAATGATTGTGACTAATCGCCTCGACTCCGGGGTCGGACTGTTCGCGAAACAGGTCGGCCAGACGCGGAAAGACGGTATGGTTCAGTTGTTTGATGTCCGTCATCGGTTCGCAGTAGATGAGGGTGATCGGATGGTTATGATCCGAATCGGCATCGAACCGGCGGATCTTGACGTCGGCCGAATGCTGGAAGTGTTTTTGTAGAAACGGAATGTCAATAGGGTCTTCATGCTGGCCGGAGGGTCGGTCGCTGGGGTTCATGCGGTTCGTCCTTTCTTGCGTGATCTAAACATGGCGGCAACGGAAATGATTAACGTCAGGCATAAGATGAGGTAGGCGTTCGCGGGGAAGACGTACCGGATCATCAGATGCTGAAACGCGATGTCGGACAGGGTATAACAGCTTAACGGAACGAGAATGACGGCAAGGATGGCGAGCAAAGACGGTCTCCATCGGGTGGAGCGTCGCTTCCACATGTCGGCGATGACGATGAGAGCAAACGAAATGCGGATGCAGCTTCCTGACAACCATTGATAGATGGAAAAAAAGTCGGTTTGCGATACGTATTTCCCGAAACCGGCAATTCTCCATTCCTCGTAAGCCGGGTATCGTTGGATCGCTGCCTCAAACGGATTGAATTCGGCAATCGCCCCGGTTAAGGGGCCCAGCGTTAATCCAAAGAGAATGAACGCAAACACGATGAACCGTTTCTTGTCCAACGGCGCCGGCAAATAAGGATGAAGAAAGAAGATAAAGAACACTTCGAATAATCCGGAACAGGCATACAACACGCCCTTGAAGACCGGATTCCACCCTTGTTCGAATAGGGGGAATAGCAGGCTGTAATCTTTATATTCGATGTTGACGATGGCGACGTAAAAGCCGAGAAGCACGACGAGCGGCAGAAGAATTCCGGAGGCGATGGCGATCGTCTTCATCCCCTTTAAAGCGCCGATGAAACATAAGAGTATCAGAATCAACGAGGTTGCGAGTACCGGGGTATACGGTAGGAACGTTACTTTCATCCACATGACGGTATCGAATAAACTAGACCACGCCGTTGCGAAGAAATATACAATGATGATGCATTGAAACAAAAAAGCAGGAATTCGCCCGAGTTGTTGGCGAATCCATTCGGGAAGGGGCTGAGTGCCGATCCGAGACGAAGCGAACCCAATCAAGCACACCATAATCGCAAAAGGTACAGCAGCAAGGAGCACGGAGAACCAGGCATCGCGTTTGGCCATTTGCAGCAACGCGGGTATGATGAAGACATGGTTGGTGATCCCGATGGTGAGCATCAAGGTCATGATGGCATGAAGTTTCGTTGGCTTCGGTGAGCGGATCATAGACTACTCCCATCTGAAATGTTCTGGCTCTTTATTCATGGTTTATTATTCGCAGAGGAGGTTCGTAGCATGCAAAACCGTAAGTTATGGAATATCGGTTTGTTGATCCTCATTTGCGCCATGCTGCTAGTTGGTTTGCAGCGCATAAAAGAAACGGGGCGGGAAGCCACCGCCCCGGGCCCGCTAGAAGCGGCTGAGTTGCAACTGGCCGCCTTGTATTCTATGGGCCAAGCGGTGACGTCAAATCCCTTTCAACTGACGTTGAAATGGCAGGGGGAATGGAGCTCGCTGCTTTCTCCGGAAGAAGCTGCCGGTGTGTTAGCCAGCCGGTTAGGATTGCCGAGCCCGAAAGCAGGATCCGTTCAGGGGCGCGCGGTTTATGAGGCCAAGGGTCATATCGAAGGTTTTCCGGCGGAGTTGGAGCTGACAACCCTTGCGGAAGGCACGCACTACGCGATGCTTCGATTGGAAGCGGTAGGTGGGAAAGAAGCGGCATTGGAGCGTCTACAGGAAGCGCAGCGGATCGCAGGGGAATCCCTGGCGGGTGAAGGGGTCCAAACCGATTGGAACGCAGCCGTTCAGGGCGTGGCTTGGCCTGCGGTTGCAGCCAGTGGGGAGACGAATTCCGGGGAGGCCAAGCTCACGGTCACGTTCGACAAACTGGAAGCTAAAATCAATCAAATACCCAAACTTAAATTAAAGCAGGCAGAAGAGTTTGCAGACGAGCAAACGGCTAGCCGCACCTACGTGGTTGACGCCTTCCCGATTGCTGTCCAAAGCGGCGAGCATCGCGTGGCGCTGCAATTAGCGGTCCACCGAAACAGCGGCATCGGAATGGATGAGATCACGATCGGCACACCGTTATTGACCGTGGAATATTAGTGAAAATCAAGGAGGCGAGAAGCTGGTGCAACGTCTGCTGCTGCATGAACGAAGCCGCTACTCGGAAATCTCCGTCTATGAAACGGACGAACTGTATGGAGAGCGTGGGGTGTTTCGCGTCCTGCAATTCGCTAGCGAAGCGGTGCAGGGCGCTATGGATATGAACCAGCCCGCACGGATCATACTAGAATATCCGCGCGCGATGCTGTATCTACTTCGGCAACACGTTCCGGCGCTAGGCCGGGTGTTCATGATCGGCCAGGGAGCGGGGACGTTGGCCAGTCATTTGAAGGATGTTCGTATCATGGTGGCGGAAATTGATCCGCTTGTGGCGGAAATTAGCCGAACGTATTTCGGTTATTCGGGAGATTCGGTGCGAATCGGGGATGGCCGCTACCTGCTGGAACAGGAGAACCCGGGAATCTTCGACGGAATTATTGTCGATGCTTTTTCCGAACAGGGCACGCCGTCCCATTTGACGTCGTTAGGTTTCTTTCAAATTGCCGCGGAGAGGTTGAGTCCGGAAGGTTTATTACTTCTGAACGTGTTCGGCCGGGGAGCCGACGACACGTGGGTTGCTGCACTGACCTCGACATTGCGGGAAGTGATGACCTGTGTTCGGGTGTTTACACTGCCGACGGATCAACCTCATGATCAGCGAAATATGATGATTGTGGGTAGCCACAAGCCGATCACCTATCAAACCCACCACATGGCAGGTTTTGAAGAGATCAAGCCTCGAGCGGGGTATCTTATTCATGACAGGACTTCGTAGAAAGGTTTGCATAAGTTTCTGAAAAGCGATTGTTTTCTGAAATTTATATGATGGCATCCAAGTAGCGAATATGCTAAAATGGCATCACATCCCGTGATGCCATGTAAAGACATGTACTTGATCGGGAATTAAATGAAACATCACTAATCTTACATAGAAAGAATGAGGAGCCATGGCTGAAAATCTAACTCAGGAAACTGTTCGGCCCCCAGGGGCGGTATTTTTCATTTTTGGTGCCACCGGAGACTTGGCGCGCCGCAAGCTCTTCCCGGCCATCTATTCCTTATATCGTGAAGGCAAATTGGCCGAGGATTTCGCCGTGGTTGGCGTGGCCCGGCGTCCGCGTTCAGACGAGGAATTCAAGGACGATCTCTATCGTTCTATCGAAGAATTTTGCCGATATAAGATCAGTGACAAGGAACAATGGGCGCGTTTTGCCGAACATTTCTCCTATAAGTCGCTGGACATCAATAACGTTGATGGCTACCGCGAGCTCAGAGAATTGACCGAATCCGTGGAAACGCGATTTGGCATTCCCGGAAACCGTTTGTTTTATCTGGCGCTGGCGCCGGAGCTGTTCGGCAGCGTATCCTTTAACCTGCAGAAGGGCGGCATGCTGAGCACCAGCGGTTGGCATCGGTTGGTGATTGAGAAGCCGTTTGGCTATGACCTGCAATCGGCTCAGAAGCTGAACGAAGAATTGAGCCAGGTGTTTAAGGAAGAGGAAATCTACCGGATCGACCACTATCTCGGCAAGGAAATGGTCCAGAACATTGAAGTGATTCGCTTTGCGAATGCCTTTTTTGAACCGCTATGGAACAATAAGCATATTGCCAATGTGCAAATTACGCTGAGCGAAACGGTCGGCGTAGAGGAACGCGGCGGGTATTATGATCATGCCGGTGCGCTCCGCGATATGGGGCAGAACCATATGTTGCAAATGCTCACGATGATCGCCATGGAGCCGCCAAGCCGTTTGTTCCCTGAGGACATCCGTGACGAGAAGGTGAAGGTGCTGCGATCGCTGCGGCCTTACGATTCGGCTCAGGAAGTCAAGGAATACGTGGTGCGTGGGCAATATACTGAAGGTGAAACTAGAGGCAAGAAGCTGCCGGGCTATCGTCAGGAGGACAAGGTGGACCCGAACTCGAACACGGAAACGTATTTTGCGGCCAAAGTGTTCGTGGACAATTTCCGCTGGGCGGGCGTACCGTTTTATATCCGCACCGGGAAGCGGCTCCCCGTCAAGACAACGGAAGTTGTCGTGGAATTCAAGCAGATGCCAACCAATGTTTATCTCGGTCAAAAACATACATTAGAGCCGAATCTGCTGGTCATTCGCGTGAACCCGATGGAAGGCATCTACGTGAAAATCAATGCCAAAAAGCCGGGTTCGGAATCGCAAATTGAACCGTTGGCGATGGAATTCTGCCAAAGCTGTCTGGTGGGCATCAACTCGCCAGAGGCTTATGAACGCCTGATTCATGACGCAGCGCAAGGGGATTCGACCTACTTCACCCGCTGGGACGAAGTAGCGACGGCATGGGCCTTCGTTGATCGGATCGCTGCAGCCTGGGCGCAAAATCCGTCCGACATCAGCACGTATCCTGCCGGTTCTTGGGGACCGAAGGAAGCCGATGAGCTGCTTGCGAAGGATGGCTTCCACTGGTGGCCGGTGAACGGTCAGGAGGAAGACAACGTCATTTGGATCAGTCCGAATTAATGGATCTCCCCGTCACCCGAAAGGGTGGCGGGCGAATAGAATAGGGGTAGCTGGAAACACCTTTATGTCCCGGCGAGGACATAAGGTGTTTTTGCTTAACGGAAGGACAAAATATGTTACAATAGAGAACGTGAATTTGTGGAACGAGAGGAAAGTGAGCATGAGCAAAGCATTGGACCAAGTGCTGCAGCAGGAAGTGGACAAACGGCGCACGTTTGCGATCATTTCCCACCCGGACGCCGGGAAAACGACGCTAACCGAAAAACTGCTGCTGTTCGGCGGCGCGATTCGCCTCGCCGGATCGGTCAAGGCGCGTAAAGCGAGTAAACACGCGACAAGTGACTGGATGGAAATTGAGAAGCAGCGGGGGATTTCCGTCACTTCTTCCGTCATGCAGTTTGATTATAACGGCCATCGGGTGAACATTTTGGATACACCGGGTCACCAGGATTTCTCGGAGGATACCTACCGTACGCTGACCGCGGCGGACAGCGCTGTCATGCTGATCGACGTGGCTAAAGGCGTCGAGGCGCAGACGATCAAGCTGTTCCAGGTGTGCGCCAAACGGGGCATTCCGATCTTTACCTTCATTAACAAGCTGGACCGGGAGGGTCGGAGCCCGTTTGAGCTGATGGAGGAAATCGAGCAGGTGCTGGGTATCCGCTCGGTACCGATGAATTGGCCGATCGGGATGGGCCGCGAACTATCCGGTGTTTATGACCGAATGAAGAATCAGGTAGAGCTGTTCCAGGGCGACGACCATTCCACGATTCAGGTGAAGAAGGTAGAGAGCTATAACGATCCTGTGATCCGTGAAATGGCCGGCGATTATCTTCATGATCAACTGTGCCAGGACCTCGAGTTGCTGGATGTCGCAGGCGATCCCTTTGATTTGGAGAAGGTTCTTCGCGGGCAGTTGACGCCGGTATTCTTCGGCAGCGCGGTCAACAATTTCGGCGTGCAGACGTTCCTGGACAATTTCCTGCAGCTAGCGCCTAAGCCGGAACCACGCCGCAGCACGCAAGGCATGATCGAACCGACAAACGAGAAGTTCTCGGGATATGTATTCAAAATCCAGGCGAACATGAACCCGGCCCACCGCGACCGGATCGCCTTCCTGCGCATCGTGTCGGGCAAGTTCGAACGCGGCATGTCCGTGAAGCATGTGCGTGCGGGCAAGGAAATCAAATTGTCCCAGCCGCAGCAATTCCTGGCACAGGACCGGGATATCGTTAGTGAGGCTTACCCGGGGGATATCATCGGGTTATTTGACCCGGGGATTTTCCGGATCGGCGACTCGCTTAGCCAAGGCAGCGAAATCGTGTTTGACGAGCTGCCGACGTTCTCGCCGGAGATCTTCGCCAAGGTGACGGTGAAGAACGCGCTGAAGCATAAGCAATACCAGAAGGGTATCGACCAGTTGACCGAAGAAGGTACGATCCAGGTATTCACGACGGTCGGCTTCGAAGACACGTTGCTTGGCGTGGTCGGGCAGCTTCAGTTCGAGGTGTTCGAGTACCGGATGAAAGGCGAATACGGGGTGGATGTGCAGTTGCAGCGGATGCCGTTTCAGTTCGCGCGCTGGATCGTAAGCGACAAGATCGATCCGTCCAAGTTCCGGATCAATTCGACGCTGGTGAAGGACAAGAAAGGCAATTACGTTGCATTGTTCGAAAACGAATATGCGATGCGGACGGCCATGGAGAAGAATCCGGATGCCAAGTTCCTGGAAACTGCGCCTTAATCGGCGATACGCATTAGTTAAAACAAAGACCGCCCTTGAACAGGCGGTCTTTGTTTTAGCGGGCAGTTCTATTTCAACGGTTTGAGGCTGGCCTGATCCACTTGCTGCTTGAGCACGGATACCAGTTCATTTTGTTCCGACGTATCGATATGCTTCCAGATCGTTTCGAAAACGACACCTAAGCCAGGCAACGCGGCTTCCTGAGCATCAATCGAGCCTTCGATCATCTCCCGCAGCCCCTGCTCGTCTTGGCCGTGGATTTTGTGCATAACCGCTTGACGCAGGTCGAGTGTAATGGATGGCACGTTTTTTCCCTCCTTGAAATATGTGATTGCCCGGTGTTAATTTGCCCGATCGGTTTCATGAACATGCAAGCTTGTAAATAAGCGGCTCTTTGTGGGATTGTGGTATACTAATTCGGATGAGAATTATGTTATGGGTGGTGAGAGTATGGCAAATGCAGCCAAAAAACAGTTTGCCGTCATCGGGATGGGCCGGTTTGGTTTAAGTGTGGCAACTGCACTCAGCAACATGGGATTTGATGTACTGGCCATCGATGCCGACGAGCATCATACGCAAGCTGTGGCGAATCTGGTGACACACGCGGTTTCCGCAGATTCCACCGATGAAGATGCGCTTCGTGCACTCGGGATTCGCAACTTTGATGTCGTCGTTGTGGCCATTGGCGAGGATATCCAGGCCAGCATTTTAACGACGCTGATTCTGAAGGATATGGGCGGGCCGCTTATCGTCGTAAAAGCGCAGAACGAATTGCATGGCAAGGTACTGCAAAAAATTGGGGCCGATAAGGTCATTTTTCCGGAACGGGATATGGGGCTTCGGGTGGCACATCATCTTACATCCCCGAACATATTGGATTACATCGAATTATCGGACGAGTACAGCATCGTGGAAATGCGAGTTAGCTCGCAGATGATCGGGAAGAACCTCAAGGAGCTGGATATCCGCGCAAGGTTTGGTTGCAACGTGATGGCGATCAAGCAGGGCAGCAAAATGAATATTTCTCCGGCAGCAACAGACCGGCTGACGGAAGAAGACGTGCTTGTTATCGTCGGCGAGAAAAACGATTTGACGAAGCTGGAGCTGGCTTACGCGGAGTCCTAGGACAAACGGTCGGAAAAACATTGGTTGAGGATGGAGTAGGTATGGAAATATGGTCTCCGCAGAACCCCCGCGTCAAGGAATGGGCGGGGCTGCTCGAGAAGAAAAACCGGGACAAGCAAGGCAAATATTTAATCGAAGGCCTACATCTGGTGCAGGAGGCCCTTCAGGCGCAGGCGGACGTGGAATGCGTCTGCTACGACACCCTCGGCGGCATACCAGCCGAGCTGCAGACAGCGGCGTCCGCAGGGCTGGACGTCGATTGGATCGGCGTGTCCGCCGCCGTGATCGCCAAGTGCAGCGATACGAAGTCGCCGCAGCCGGTGTTCGCGGTCGTGCGTAAGGACCGCGGGACGATCGCTCCGCTCCTGGACCTCGAGCGGAGCTTGGTGGTGGTCCTGGACGGCGTGCAGGATCCCGGCAACGTCGGCACCATCATCCGCAGCGCCGACGCGGTCGGGGCGGACGGGGTGATTGTCGGCGCAGGCTGCGCCGACATTTACGGGCCCAAGGTGCTGCGCGCCACCATGGGCTCGCTGTTCCACCTGCCGGTCGTGCACGGCGACCTGGCAGAGGTGCTGCCGCAGGCGAAGCGGCGGGGCATCCGCCTGGCCGGCACAAGCCTGCAGGCGGCCGCGAACTGCTTCGCTTACGATTTCACGCAGCCGGTGTGGCTGCTGTTCGGCAGCGAGGGCAGCGGCCTCAGTCCGGAAGTCCGCGGGCTGATGGACGACGGGCTGCTCATTCCGATGCGCGGCCAAGCCGAATCGCTGAACGTGGCGATGGCCGCGTCGGTGCTGCTGTATGAGGCGATGCGGCAGCGGCATTTTTCAAACAACAATAATTCCCGTCCAACGCCCAAATAACTGTCCCAGAATAAAAATAACTGTCCCAAAATCACACAAAGACCGGAAAATGCTCTGACCCTACCTCAAGCATTTTTCCAGTCTTTTTCTCTGCCTTTTCAAGCCATTCCCAAGCATTTCCCCCGCTAAAAACCCAATCATATCAGGCAGTACCCATTTTTTTACCCAATCATTTTCTAAGCCTTCCAGGTCTTTTCCTCATATCTTTTCTCTTACTTTTCCCGCCGTTTAGGATTTCTTCCGGTCTTTTTTAGGTATCCCCCAGCTTCTTGCGGATTTCGGAAGGATAACAGCCATAGTGATCGACAAACAGTTTGGTGAAGTGGCGGGAGCTGAAATAGCCTACGCGTTGGGCAACATCCTGAACCCTAGCGTCCGGCTCGGTCAGGAGCAATTCCTTGGCCTTCAGCACATAAAACCCCGAAACTATGGTTTCGGGGTTTACTTTAGGTAAAGCTGTTGATGGCTAGTTTCGAGCAAAGCGCTTTTTTGTTCAATTCTAGATCCTTTAAATAATTATTGATTTTAGCATCCAATTGTTCAATGAGATGCGAACGAATATCCTCAATATGCTCCTCCTGGCAGAAGGCGGAAATGGCCAGGATGCCGTCGGAGTAATGTTTCGTTTCCTGGATGGCGGTGTTGAGCTTCTCTTTATACAGCCGTTTGACCGATCCAGTGATCGGTTTGATCTCGTAATAACGATTCGTCTCGACGAGCAATCTCCACGGTGTTATGCGGGATGCAAGCTGATCTTTCCTTAACTCTACGGTGATTTGATACAATGTTTTTGGGCTGTTCATGATGTTGATCCCCTCGTATATTTATACGCTATATTGAATACTATATCACAAATCATGAGAGCTTTTGAAGCCGATTTCTAGAACTTTACGACTAAAAAAGTGATACTAGAGAACTATAAGCAATTGATTATGAAAAATCAAGAGACAAATCATACAAGTTTCCGTTTCCACCTGCGCGTCCTTCTTTTTTCCTCCTGTCCCGCATAACTTTTAGAGATGGAAATATAGAACATGCTTTAGAAGTTTTCCCGCTGCAGGGGGGGTGAAACATGCGGATACGACGCCGCGGATGGCGGAGCCGGACAAGGCGGCCGAAGCGCAGACGGAAAGTCTGGATCGCTGTCGTGATCATTACCATCATTGGTATGGTTCAATTTGTTCAGTATGTGGAGCGACGGATGACAGGACCGATCGTTCACTTGGCTCAGATTCGAGTCAAACAGATCGCCACCGAATCCATCAACGATGCGATTACCGCTCAGGTGGCGAATCAAGAACAAGTTGGGCAATTGATCGATTGGAAGACGGACGATAACGGAAAAATCACCGGATTTATGCTGAACTACTCCGCGCACATGAAGGTGACCTCCGAGACGATTCAAACGGTTCGGCACACGCTGGACGAAGTGGCCCGGTTATCGGAAACCATCCCGCTGGGGCAAGCCTTGGGTAGTCCGCTCCTGGCTTCCTTTGGTCCGAGTATTCCGATCAAGATCGAGCCAAAAGGGGACGTGAAGGTCGACTTGAACACCCGACGCCAGGATGCCGGCATTAATATGATTCTTGTGGAAGTATACCTTCGGGTGAAAACGGAACTGGCCGTGGTTGTCCCCTTTGATATGGAATCACAGGCGGTGGAAACGGAAATCCCGGTCTCTTACCTGCTCGTGGTCGGGGATGTACCCATGTATTATTATGACAGTAAGGGCAATCCGGTCGGCGAGGGCCAAGCAGATGCACCAAACATTGCTCTTCCCGCGTTGCCGGGTGGCACGGATACGGCCGAACCGCCGACAACTAAGGAGGAGACGGTTACGCCGGACGGGGCTGACGGAGCGGGAGACGCTGGTGGGAATGCAGAGTCAGGGAATACGGGCACGGAGATACCTTCCAATTCAGAAACAAATGCAGGGGGACATAATTAAAGGGCGCCGGTTATTTGGACGCCCTTTTATTTTTTTTGGAACGTTCGGCTTGCTCCCATTTTTTCAGCAGTGGATAAGGATCAAACGCCCATTCCGTGCTTCCGGTATCCCGGTAGATCCCGTAATGCAGGTGCGGCGGGAATTTTCCCGATGTCCCCGGCGGGCCGTAACCGCTACTGCCAACCCATCCGATGGTTTGACCAGGTTCGACGAAATGGCCGACTTCAATGCCCTTTTCATAACCTTGCAGATGCGCATAATAGTGGTATCGGTTGTTGATATCCCGAATTCCCATGCGCCAGCCGCCGTAGGGGTTCCACCCTTTTGTTTCCACCACTCCGTAGCAAACGCTGCGCACGGTTACGCCCATCGGGGCGAACAGGTCGGTTCCCTCATGGATACGCAGTCCACCCCAGCCGCGCCGATCCCCCCAAGTATCGCGAAACGTATAGATGCTGCGTAACGGAAGCGGGAATGCGCTGTCGCTCAAATCCAGCCGTCCCCAGTTCCTGTACATTTTCGCGAATTGACGGATCCGCTCTACGGCAGAGTCGTTTTGATAGTAACGCCATAAGGCAATGCGGAAGTCCTCTTCCTTATAGCCGAAACCGGTTAAATAAGAAGCCAATGTGAATAAGGCGTCGCGATCGTTCTTCGGATCGGCTGCGCCATCGGCGGTGGCGTCTTTCCCGCTGCCGCCAAATAACTCGATCGTGGCCGGGTTCCGGTCCTCAGGATCCGGATTAAGCGGGCCGGTCCAAAAGGCTTCCTTGAAACGGAATCCGGTTATACGCTGTTCCAGCTGCTGTTGCTCCTTCCGCGGCGTGATGGTACGTTCGTACTGATCCACTGCGGCAAGCCAATACCAGGGAACTTTAGTCAACAGCTCCATTTCCTCGTATAACGTGCGCCTTTGATCGTAAACGCTGGATACCGCTTCTGCCGATGTCCCCGGGGCGGCATCGGCATCGAGAGCGCCAATCCCTGTTCCCGGCCATAACGAGGTGAGAAGCGACACGCTGACGATACACCAAACCGCTTTGCCGCGGGCAAATCGATGAGACTTCAAGGCAAGTATTCCTCCTTCGCCTTTATTTTGCACGCGATTCGTGACCTCTCTTAGATTGAGGCAAATGTTGTGTTTTTATTCCATTTTGCGAAGTAGGTTTTTCCAGCGGTTTCATGATATAATAAATGGCGCTACGGCTTAAATCACAAGAAGGAAGGTCTTGCGCTTTGGCAAAACAAATCCAGGAACCGAAACCGGATTGGATTCGTATCAAGCTAACAACAGGGGATAATTACCAAGATATTAAGCAAATGATGCGCTCCAAAACCTTACATACCGTTTGTGAAGAAGCGCGCTGTCCGAATATATATGAGTGCTGGGCGAACCGCACCGCAACGTTTATGATTTTGGGCGATATTTGTACACGGGCCTGCCGCTTCTGTGCGGTAAATACCGGTCTGCCGACCGAGCTTGACTTGCAGGAACCTCAGCGTGTTGCTGAAGCGGCGGAGCAAATGAGCTTGCAGCATTGCGTCGTTACCAGCGTGGCCAGGGACGATCTGAAGGATGGCGGGGCCAGTATTTTCGCTGGAACGATCAAGGCGCTACGCGAACGGTTGCCCCTCTGCAACGTAGAGGTGCTTATCCCGGACTTTCAGGGCGACGAAGAAGCGCTGCGTATCGTAATGGAAGCGAAGCCGGATATTTTGAACCACAACATCGAAACGGTGGAACGGATGTCCGACCGTGTCCGGGCGAAAGCGAAATACCGCCGCTCCCTGGAACTGCTGCAGCGGGCGAAAGCGATGAAGCCGGATATTCCGACGAAATCCAGCATCATGCTGGGTGTCGGCGAGGAGTGGGACGAGATTTTGCAGGCGATGGACGATTTGCGGGCCGTGGACTGCGATATTTTGACAATTGGACAATATTTGCAGCCCACGCCACAGCACCTGCGCGTAGAGAAGTACTACAAGCCCGAGCAGTTTGCGGAGTTGAAAGAAGAAGGGATGAAACGGGGCTTCAGCCACGTGGAATCCGGTCCGCTCGTGCGTAGCTCGTATCACGCCCATGAACAGGTCAATTCGGCCAAGAAACAAGCAGGCGTTCCCGCTTCGTCGTAAACCAGAAGGAGGATGGATCCTTTGATTCAAATCGGCGGCAGAACCTACGAACTGATTCAGAATTATCGGGAGGCTTGGGATCCCGAGGCTTTTAAGCAGCGGTACAGCGAGGTCCTTGACCGCTACGATTATATTATTGGCGATTGGGGTTACGAGAAGCTCCGCCTTAAGGGCTTTCTGCGGGACAATCATCACAAGGCGAATCGAGATACGGCTTATTCCGGGATCACGGATTATATCAATGAATACTGCAATTTCGGCTGCGCTTATTTCGTCCTGCAGAAGGTGAAGGACAACCATAAGGACAAGGACAACCCTAAGGACAAAGACGCGGGAAACGGAAAAGTCGAACAGCTGCAGGAAACAGAAGCGGCCTCCGAATAATCGGAGGCCGTTTTATTTCGTCTTATGCAATTAGTTTATGGATAAGTTCAGAAGGCCTTGTTTATAACTCCAAGTCAGCTTCGGAAATTTCTTCTGGAACTCGTGCAGTTCCAGATAGGATTCGCCATCCACGATTTTGGCCGTTTTGGCGGCCAACGTGAAGCCGGTTTGCTTACCGAGGTGATCCGTAATGGTTAATTTCCCGTTACTTGGAGTCCAGGCTGGGGTGGCTTGAATCAGCGAGGACAACAAGCGGGAAGGAGCATACACTTGCTTACCGCTCTGAAGGACATCGATATAACCCGGGAAAGCCGTTCCGTTAATGTTCAACGAAGCAGGTCCTCCGCTTACGCTGACATGCCGTACGCCGGCTTCATACATTCCGGTAATCAACTGCGCCGCCGCGTTGTTCTTTACCTCCAAGTCCGGCTTCAAACCAACGTGGTTGAAATCCAGTTTCTTTGGTGTTAGGTAAGCTTGAACCGTCAGCTTCAGGGAGCTGCCATTGGATAACGGGAACACGTTCTGGATCCGAGCTTTCCCGTAAGTTTGTGCACCCACAACCTTGGCGATCCCGTTGTCGCGCAGTGCCCCTGTCAGAATTTCCGAAGCGCTGGCGGAGAGCCCGTTGGTTAGTACTACTACCGGTATCCCGATGTCTTCGCCGCCCGTGATCTCTACGGGCTGCAGTTCGCCGCTTTGATCGGTGGTATACATCAGGACCCCATCTTTCATAAACTGCTTAGCGATATTGGCGGCCGACTCCACGTAACCCCCAAGATTGTCGCGCAGGTCCAAGACGAGTGCACCGATCCCAGCTTGGCGCAGGGAGGTTAGCTTTTGTACGAATTCCTCGTCCGCCGTATCAGAGAAGGAGGAGACCGCGATGTAACCGACCTTACTCGAAGGAATGATCGATCCGGTAACCGAAGGCAGCGAGAAATGGGCTCGCGTAATCGGATAAACCAAAGCTTGTCCGGTCCGGTTAACCGTGATCTTGACCTGGGTGTTCTCCTCCCCCTGAATCCGCGCCACGTCCTCACTGCTGGTTACCGATTGCCCGTCCACCTTGGTGATGATATCGCCCGCTTGAAGACCTGCTTTGGATGCGGGGGAATTCGGCAACACATCGGTGATGTACAGCTTGTCGTTATAGAAGCGAAGCGTAACTCCGATGCCCACGAATTCCTGATTAACGCCATTCTCGAAATCCTGTAGATCCTCTTTCGAGAAATAATCGCTATATGGGTCATCCAGCGAATAAACCATGCCGCGGATCGCATTATCCAGGAACTCTTGGCGCTCCACCCCTTCAATATTGTAAGCTTCCAAATAATCCAATACTTCCTGGAGCGCTTGGAGATCGGAAGAGGTTTCCGTCGAACCTAGTTGAATGATCGTTCCGGCCTCGGCGGTACTTGCTGTTCCAGCCGCCTTCACCGCTCCGGCTGCTTGCGGCAAGCCCAGCAGCGCGAGGGATAACATCGGGATTAATGCATACTTGCGGAATGAAGTTAAGATCATATTCAGTTCTTCCTTTACATAAATTTCGATATTCAGGAGCTTGTCTTCCCCGTCCAATTAATCCAGGAACGCGTTACGCACCCGATTCCAAAACGGAAACGGCCGGTAGCGGACAAAGCTGATTTTCCGCTCGGAGACCTGGCAGCGGACGGAGACCAGATCATTCATCGGCAGATTGACGTGGTCAATCGTCAGCAATAAATTTTGTTCCTTACGCGAATAAATATCGCAGTGATGATGCTTGGGCAGCACTAGCGGGGAACCCAACGTCCGGAACACGCGATTGTTGATGGAAGCAATCTCCGTGATCTGCAGCGCCTCAATCGTGGGGTGGATCATGGCTCCCCCCAAGCTTTTGTTGTAAGCGGTGCTGCCGGAAGGGGTGGATACGCAAATGCCGTCGCCGCGGAACATTTCAAACATCTGGTCGTTGATATCCACTTGGGCAACAACGGTCCCGTCGACGCCCTTCAGCGTAAACTCGTTCAGGCAGATGTGAGAGGATGTCCCCGATTTCTTCTGGATTTCCAGCTCGATCAAGGGGTAACGGACAATGCGGGGCCTAAGCAATCCGGGATCCGAATGTCCGCTCATCATCTGCACCAGTTCGGGTATTTCGTCCGCTTTCCAGTCGGCGTAAAAACCCAGATGGCCAGTGTGAATCCCGACGAAGGCGATGGAAGAAATTTGATCGATAAATGTATGGAAGGCATGAAGCATCGTGCCGTCTCCACCGATGGAGACGACGATATCCGGGGATTTCGCATCCAGCTCAAGCCCTTGCTCCGCCGCGAGCTTATGGAAGGTTTGGCTTAATTCGACGGATAGTTGGTCCCCACGGTCAAGTACATAGTATCTCAAGTTGACAAGCTCCTTTGAAAGAGGCTGTTCAAAAAAACGCCGTTTTGAACACGCGCTTGAATATCCTTTTGTAAAGATCATAATCAATTCACCAGCAGAACACAACGTTTCATTTTCGCTGCCGCATGCGATGAATGAATCCGGACAGGAATGACAAAATAAGCAGGATTGCCATCGTCACCAGAAAGAATCGGAGCGCTCCCGGAAGGGCCTGCCAACCGTAAAGGACCTCTTCTCGGCCAAACTTAGGC
The DNA here is from genome assembly GCF_009725205.1 of Paenibacillus timonensis. Taxonomy (GTDB): domain Bacteria; phylum Bacillota; class Bacilli; order Paenibacillales; family Paenibacillaceae; genus Fontibacillus; species Fontibacillus rhizolycopersici. The sequence goes on from NZ_WNZY01000006.1 coordinate 51,274, forward strand.
GAAGCGATAGCCCAAGCCGGTGCGGCCCCCATGAGAGGATTCCAGATGAGCAGCAACAGCCCGGCGGATAACACGGCGTGAAGGAAACGAGCCACGAGGAATGGGAAATAACGCAGGTCAGCGCCGTTTAAGATACTGGCTACCTGAGCATGTACCGATAGGCCGCCCCAAGAGAGGATGAATGCGGCTGCTGCGGCTTTGAACATGAGGGGGATTCCTTCCGGCGCCGCGGCCGATTTGGCGCCCAGGGTCACTTCGAACAGACCGCCCATCAAGGGTTCGGCCAACTGGTTGGGCAGCCCCAAAAGCGGCAGTAGATGGCGAAACCCGGCATATAAAGAGTTCATGAAGCCCGAAGCGGTGAGCACTTCAAGAATGACGGAAAAAAATACAACGAGGCCGCCGACGACGGTCATCAGTTGCAGGGAAGAGGCGACCGCTTGCCTCAGCAGTTCCCCGAGGCTGCGGCCGTCCTGAATCCGTGCCTCGTGCATCGCCTTCAGCGCCAGCTTCAGGCTGAAGCGACCGGATTCGCCACCTTCATCGAGACTTGCCGGTTCGTTGCGGTCAGGGCGGTAGAACCGCATGACCAGCCCGATCAAGAGTGCCCCTCCGTAATGGGATAACGCGAGCGCGCCGGCCAGCTTCGGGTTACCGAAGAAGCCAACCGAAACCGCCCCGATCAGAAAGATCGGATCAGACGACGTGGTAAAGGAGACAAGACGTTCTCCTTCTACTCGGGAAACGAGACGCTGCTCGCGCAGCTTGGTAGCCAGCTTGGCGCTCACGGGGTAGCCGGAAGCAAATCCCATGGCCAGCACAAAACCGCCGCTGCCCGGAATCCGAAACACCGGTTTCATCAACGGATCAAGCAGCTTGCCGAGAAAATGGACAATTCCAAAGCCAAGCAGGACTTCGGAGATCACAAAGAACGGAAATAGGGACGGAAACAGCACGTCCCACCAAATGGCCAGACCGCGGACCCCGGCTTGCCAGGAGGCTTCCGGGTAGCTGATCATCAGTACGGCTAGCAAAAGTGCGGCAAAGAGGAATAGAAAAGCCGTCAAGCGTTTGAATACCATAGGGTACGCCTCCACATCAAATCATAGTGAAGTGTATGTTTTGGCTGGGACAAACAGCACAAAAAAATAAAGGAAGCGGTTTCAAGAAGGGCTGATATTTCTGAACTTCTATGTTAAAATGATTCTAGAAGACCAATTTGGATCTTTTGAACCAGCTATGATCCGATCCTAAACGTGGCAGCAGCCAAATTTTGTGGATGGAGTGATGTTCATGAGCATTGTCGCAGGGATCCTTGTCTGTGCTTTTGTTTATGTTATCCGCGCCTCTCTCGTCCATTCCGGCGAAGAGGATTGGCGCAGCTACTGATAGATTCCAGACCCGCATATAAGTAGAAGCTCCGGTAGGAGCTTTTATTTTTTTTTGATATAATAAGGAAAAAACGGAGGCGGTGAACTGATGAATCAAGGCGAAAGCCTATACGACAATCTTGGCGGTGAAGAGACGATTCGGCGACTGGTGGAGGCCTTCTATCCCCGGGTTCAGCGTGAACCGTTGCTTGGCCCTTTATTCCCGGAAGACATAACCCCGGTGATGGAGAAGCAATTTATGTTCTTGTCGCAGTTTTTTGGCGGACCTTCGCTCTATTCCGACGCCGTTGGCCATCCGATGATGCGTGCTCGGCATCTGCCGTTTCCGGTAACCCAGGAACGCGCCGAGGCCTGGCTGGCCTGCATGAGTGCCGCGCTGGAGGAGATAGGGGTCGAGGAGCCGTTGCGAGAATTCGTGCTGGAGCGGTTGTCCGGTCCGGCTTTTCATTTTGTAAATACACCTTAGTCGATAACAGATCATCCGCCGAGCGGACTATTGAAAGGAAGTAGGACGATTTGGAACTTGAACCTCTGTATCAGATCAAAGTCACTTGTATCCATTGCCAAAATGAATTTTCAACCTCGCGCGTGCGTCCCAGCTTTAAACGGGCCATACGCACGGATACGGACTTTTGCGGATATTATCAGAAGGAGAACCCGGATTATTATGTGGTTCGGGTATGTCCCTCATGCGGATTTGCTTCGACGGAGAATTCGGTATCCCGCCTGACCGACCGGCAGAACGCTCTATTCGAGGACGCGATCGCCAGCCGATTCAACAAGAAGAGCTACGGCGGCCATCGCGATTGGGAAACGGCGCTGGAGACCTACAAGCTTGCGCTGATTTGCGCCCAGACCATCGGAGAAACCGACCGGATCATTGCCAGCTTGCTGCATCACATCGCTTGGCTGTACCGGTATCAAAGCAATGTCGAACAGGAGAAACGGTTTCTGGAGTTTGCGCTGGAGGCCTATATCCGCGTATACGAAAATGAAGGCGTTGGCGGCAGCGATGCCCGCTTGATGTATTTGATCGGCGAGTTGTACCGGCGGGTTGGCAATTACAACGATGCGGTCAAATGGTTTGGACGCGTCATCAACGACAAGCGAATTGTGGATGCGGCGATGATCCGGGCTTCCCGCGAACAGTGGGCGCTGCTTCGCGAGGAAATGCTTAGCGGCGGGCACGAGCTGCCTGAAGAAATGCGCGGTTGACGGACAAGCCTTCACGGGAGTTAAGCATCAAGAAGGGCCGTCTCGGAAGAAACGGCCCTTCGTTGCGTATCGATTTTCCTAGGCGTCTTGGAATTCAGCGGCTGGATTTACCGAACGACCGTATCGGTTAACAGGTAATCGTTGTCGCAGTCCAGGACATGAAGCTTATTCCCGCAGCAGGGAAAGACAAGCAGCTTCTTCTTCCCTTCATGGATCGTCTTCAGCTCGCGGGGCTTCAGCGGCAGCAGCACGTTGCTGCTGGAGCAAAACGGGCATTCATGTACATAAACGTCCCCCATGACGACGTCATAGGGCCACGACTGATTAAAAGGGATCATTCCGAATCGGCAGGCGGGTTGCCCGCCTCTTCTTTGGCTAATTCAGCGATTTTTTGCAATAGAATGTGCTGCGGCATATGCATAAGGTGCTCAATCGGCACTTTGAGTTTTGCGGCTAATTTCACGGCGGTATCCGCCGAAATTTGCAACGGTTTCATCGAATATCCCTCCTATATTCTGTCGGCTAGTTAATAGTGCAACCACTATTAGCATACACTGTTACCCCATAAGCCATCAATAATAACGATACGGAAAGGAAGCGAATCTATGTCACGATTTGCCGAAAACATTCAACCTACTTGGGAACTAGAAAGCATTTTTCCGGGAGGCTCCGCGTCCGCGGCACTGCGCGATCATCTAGAAGCTTTGGAACGGAATATTACCGGGTACCAGGCCATGCTGAAAGAACTGGAGGCCCCATCCACACTGGAGGAGACGAAGGCGCTGGATGGCTTGATTGCGGATCTGCAATCAGCCGCAGCCCGACTGTATGAGGCGAACAGCTTTGTCGGCTGTCTGACGGCGCAGGACCAACATGATAAGAAAGCCGTTCAGCTGGACGCGAAAATCACTTCTCTAGGCGCTTCCTTTAGCAATGTCATGACATTATTCTGGAACGTTCTTCGGATGACGAACGACGAAGTCTGGGAAGCGTGGATGAAACGGGAAGAAATCGCGCCAATCTCCTTCGTGCTCTCCGAGAAACGGGACCTGGCCCGGGAGAAGCTGGCGCCGGAGCTGGAGAATCTGGTCTCCGATTTGGCGGTGGACGGCTACCATGGATGGGGCCAGCATTATGATACGATCGTCGCCAAAGTAGGCGTGCCTTTTGAAGAGGCGAATGGTGAGATCAAGACGTTATCGGTAGGCCAGGCGGCCAATAAGCTGGATGATCCGGACCGGAATGTACGGGAGCGCGTGTTTGCCAGCTGGGAAGAAGCATGGACAAAGTCGGAGGATTACTGTGCCGATACGCTGAATCGTCTGGCAGGGTTTCGGCTGAAATTGTACGAGAAACGCGGCTGGGACGATGTGCTGAAGGAACCGTTGGCCATCAACCGGATGTCTAAGGCTACATTGGACGCGATGTGGCAGGTGATCGTCGAAAATAAACCGAAGTTCGTCGCTTATCTGGAACGCAAAGCCAAGCTGCTTGGCGTGGATAAGCTGAGCTGGACCGACGTGGATTCCCCATTGGGGCAAGCAACCGGTAAAATAACGTATGAACAGGCAGCAGAAGATATCGTTAAGCAATTCGGTAATTTTAGTCCCAAGCTGGCTGAGTTCGCCACGATGGCGTTTAACAAACGCTGGATCGAGGCGGAGGACCGTCCCGGCAAACGCCCCGGCGGATTCTGTACTTCCCTGCCGAAGAGCAAACAGACGCGTATTTTCATGACGTTCGGCGGCACGGTTTCCAATGTCTACACGCTGGCGCATGAGCTTGGGCACGCGTATCATCAATCCGTAATGGAAGAATTGCCGATGTTTAATCAGGATTATGCGATGAACGTAGCGGAGACCGCTTCGACCTTTGCCGAGATGATCCTGGCCGATGCCTTCGTGAAAAATGCGGCGAATGATCAGGAGAAGATCGTCCTGCTTGCCGACAAGGTACAAAATTCGGTGGCCTTCTTCATGAATATTCATGCCCGCTTCTTGTTCGAAACCCGGTTCTACGAGAAACGCCAGCAGGGCGTGCTGGATGCTGCCGAGTTGTCCGAGCTGATGGAGGAAGCGCAGCGCGAAGCGTTCCAGGAGGCGCTGGGCAGTTATCACCCCCATTTCTGGGCCTCCAAGCTGCATTTCTATATCACGGACGTGCCTTTTTATAATTTCCCGTACACCTTTGGATATATGTTCAGTACCGGGCTTTATGCCCTGGCGCAGCGGGAAGGTCAAAGCTTTGCGGCCAAGTATGATGCGCTCTTGCGGGATACCGGCCGGATGACGGTGGAAGAACTTGCCGCCAAGCATCTTGGGGTTGATTTAACAAAGCCGGATTTCTGGCGTGAAGCGATGGCGGTGAATGTGGCCGACGTCGACGCTTTCTTGGAACTGACCAAGTAACTGTACGGATACTCTATGGGCCCCCTCGAGTGGGGGCCTATTTTCTTTGGAGCTTTTTGTCGGAAAGGGGAGAAAGATCCAGCCTAAATAGGTATAAATAACCATTTATGTTGCATATTGTTGATAGAAAGGAAATATTATCCTATAATGTGACATAAGCCCTATATCATAGGTTGCAATCTTTTGGGGGAAAGGTGGGAGGATATGCTGAAAGCTGAGCAAATTTCACTCGTTAGGCAGATCGACATGGTTTTTAAGGAGCTGGAGGAGGAACTGGCGGGGTTATCTTCGGGAACCGTATTTCTGCAGATCCGGAATAATACCGTCGGTAAGTTTGGCATCCGCCACAATCCGATTGCCGGCAGAAACGGGCAGCTTAGTGAAGATGCTCGTGGGTTAAATGCGGAACAGATCCATTCTTTTCGGATGATGGCGATTCAAGCGCTTCAGTTCAAACGGTACTGGACGCATGGCGAGATCAGCTACGAATTTGCATTACGTCAGGGTGCCGTAGTTATCGACGCGGTCATGGAATCGAATTATAACATGGCCAATTTACTGATCCAACGGTATCCACATAAAGATCACGGTACAAATACATATGGGAACCTGTCTTCCTGAGGTTTCAACCGACAAAGGGAAACAGGCGATCTGCTAAGCAGACCGCCTGTTTCTATAGAGGGTAATAGGAGTATGCAAGTTACAGGTTCGAACGACCCGACAATTGCTGCTCCGCCAGTTGAACCAAACGTTTTGTGATATAACCTCCAAGAGATCCGGTTTCACGGGAAGTATAGTTCCCATAGTAACCGTCTTGCGGGATTTGTACGCCCAATTCCTGCGCTGCTTCCATTTTCATTTGTTGCAACGCAGCGGTCGCTTGAGGAACAACAAGGTTATTACGGCTTCCGCGGCTTTGACCTGCCATGTTTGTCACCTCCTTTGGCGTTAGTGATGTTAGTATGGTTCGTAGGTTGCAAAATATGCGGGAAGATCCAAAGCTAGGGCAGTGGTAATTATTTCATTCGGCTCGAAAACCGCGTCACAACGCAAAAAAACCGCCTTCTAGGAAGGCGGAAATTTTGAAAATAGGATGGGATCATCCGTGATCCGGATAGATCATCTCCAGGGAAAGATTTAATTCCAGCGTCTGCTGAGGGGTTAACTCGATGAGTCCGGTCTCATTGGCCGGGAGGGCCAAATTTGGAGCGTCCGGCAGCCAGGTATAAGGCTCGATACAGAAAAAATGATCTGCTTCCCCCTTAGAATAGATGACCCAAAACTTAAAATGTTCCGGATCGGCCGAATAGCGCAGTCCATAGCCATCCTCTCGCATCATCAGGGCTTCAACCGGTTTGTTGCCGATGCGCAGCATCGTGTCGCAATTGACACCTTGCAGATTCATCCCCGGATTCAGTGCTTCCCAATCCCCTAACGGAGCCGTCTCCCCGGTAGGGATATTTTCCTCATCCGAAACGAACAGATTCGACACCGGTAGCTGCAGATTCCAGCGCTGGGGTTCTCCATCAATCATAAACCAGGTGTGCAGCCCCAAACCGAAAGGAGCGGGCTTATGACCCAGGTGGGTAATCTTAAAGGTTTGCTTTAAGCTTGCCCCCTGCAGCCGGAGCGTCATCTCTAGCTTCAAAGGCTCGGGATACTGACGGATCCAGCCGGGATCGTCAGAGGTTACGAATTCCGTCGTAATGGCGCAGCCATCATCATCTTCTTCAATATCGCTTACACACCAGCTTTGCGTCCGGTGTAAACCATGGATGTGGTTGTCGTTCGCCGTGTTGCGGTCGAACTGGTATTCTTGCCCGGCATACGTGAAGTGCCCTCTACGAATACGCCCAGGGGGGGTTAAGAGCGGGATGCCGAAATGATAGGGCTTTTGCAAATAGAAATCAAGTTCATTTTCTTCCGGATGACGCAGCACATCGCGCTGCTGGACATTGTCCCATATACGAATGACGTTATTTCCGAGGCGGGGTAGCAGCGTGACTTCAAGTTCGCGGCTATGTAAGATGTACGTATCGTAACCGTTCCATTGCCCTTTGGTCACCTTTTTCATATCGTTGCTCCTTTTCCCACATAATCAAGATCCTTAAGGCTAGACTAATCATAACACTTTTTCCGTTGGACGAAAAATGGATTTGACACCACCTTCCGGGCAAATTATGATAAATACAATACGAAAACAGCGGAGATGAGGGGAAGTAAGCAAAGGATTCGTCCTACAGAAAGCCGGTGGTTGATGCGAACCGGTGGAGGAGCTTTTGCCGAATGGGCCTCGGAGCGCCGTGCTGAACATGAAAGGGTGAAGAGCCTTTTCTCAGTAGGCCGGACGGGTGATCCACGTTACGGATTGATAAGGCCGATTTTCTAGGGGCAGTGTTCATGTGATACCTGCAAATCCCAAATCGGCGAATGAGGGTGGCACCACGGTCTCACGTCCCTTTGCGGACGTGGGGCCTTTTTGCGTTTCAACGGTCACACTCGCATCAGAACTTTGTTATCGTGAAATCTTATGTAGGAGGGTTTTCTATCATGAAAAAAGTACTATCCGGCATCCAACCCAGCGGCAAACTGACGCTAGGCAATTACATCGGGGCCATCAAAAATTTCGTTACGCTGCAGCACGATCACGCCTGCAACTTTATGGTCGTGGATTTGCACGCGATCACCGTTCCGCAGGAGCCTGCCGCACTGACGGAGCAATCCGAAGCGGTGGCTGCGCTGTACATCGCCGCCGGCATCGATCCGAACAAAGCGAACGTATACCTGCAATCCCACGTGATGCAGCATGCGCAGCTCGGATGGCTGTTGACGACGCTCACTTCGATGGGCGAACTGGAACGGATGACGCAATTCAAAGACAAGTCTGCCGGCAAAGAGTCCGTCGGGGCCGGGCTATTCGTATATCCCGCCTTAATGGCGGCGGACATTCTGATTTATAACGCGGACCTGGTGCCGGTTGGCGAAGACCAGAAGCAGCACTTGGAATTGACCCGCGATTTGGCCGGCCGGTTCAATCACCGGTTCGGCGACTACTTTACGTTGCCGGAGCCGTATATTCCGGAGGTTGGCGCGCGAATCATGTCCCTGGACGATGCCTCCAAAAAAATGAGCAAAAGCAATCCGAATCCGGGCAGCTATATTGCTCTGCTGGATTCGCCGGACGAGATTCGTAAGAAGATCAGCCGGGCGACGACCGATTCGGGCCGTGAGGTGAAATTTGATCCGACAGACAAGCCAGAGGTCAGCAATTTGATCACGATTTACAGCCAGTGCTCGGGGCTGTCCATCGCCGAGGTGGAGCAGCGTTACGAAGGACAAATGTACGGGCCGTTCAAGAAGGACCTGGCCGAAGTCGTTGTCAGTGTGCTGGAACCGCTTCAGCAGCGGTACCGCGAGATCCGTGAGTCGGGCGAGCTGCGCAGCATCTTGCGCCAAGGCGCGGAAAGAGCATCCGAAATGGCCGAGAAAACGTTGCAGGACGTACAGCGCCTGATGGGGTTTGTCGGCAAATAAACACAGGTGTAGAACGGAAAAGGGTGTGCTTGGGGCAATTTATTGCCTCGGGCCCATCCTTTTTTTCGTTCGTGCGGCCTCCATCTATCGGAGGGGGACAAAATGATGATTCAGGTACGGCAAATCGACTGCCCCTGCCTAAAGTTCTTGTTGAAGGTGGAGCATAATGACATAATCAAAGGACAGAGAAGGGTTTGCGACTTCTCCATTTTATGATTAAGGCGGGGTTCTATGAACTTCTTAAGAAGCCGCACGTTCCGCAGTAAACTGAAATCGGCATTTCTCATCGTCATCATTCTTTCCGTACTGATCACCGGCGGCTTTTCCTACTCCATATCGGCTCGCATTGTAGAGAAAAATGCGCTAAATCTTACGCAGGATACGGTGACGAAATCTGCTCAAATCGTCGATGAGAAGTTGAATAAGCTCATGATTATCATGATGACTTTTATGTTAAGCCAGCCTTTTCGTAGCATGTTGAAGGATGCTTCAACCGGAGAGGCGGACCGGTATTATACGCATTTGGCGAATATGGATAACGTATTTTCACAAGCCCGAATCGCTGAACCGTTGATTCACTCTATCTATATCTCCACGCCGATCGGCGAGTTTTATCCGCTGACGATCAACCGGAATCGCCATACTCGTTTACAGGACACGTTTCTGTACGAAAGGGTTAGGCTGGAGAACAAGAACGTTTGGGTCGAAGGTCATGAGGATATGTTATTTTCAGGCAAAGACCGAGTGATCTCTCTCATCCTGGAACCGATCTTCGATGCGCCGGTCAAGGACGTATATATCGTGGTTAATATCCGAGAGGAAGGTTTTCGGAATTTGGTCGAAGCCGGGGTTGGGCAGGATGCGGTACGTTTTTTGCTTAATGCCGAGGGGGTCCCGGTGTATTCGAAAAATAACGACTTGGTCCAGAAGGCGGTCAACACGGGTCCTCTTCTGAACGAATTGCAGCATCATGCAGCGGCAACCGGAAGCGCTTCCTATCGTATTGATCACCGCGATTATTTGCTGAATTATGCCCGACTGGGGATAGCCGACTGGACGATGGTCACGATGCAATCGAAGGACGATGTTCTTCGGGACTTGATCTACGTGAAGTGGATGATTGTCGGCATCACCCTGGGAGCCTTTCTGATTACTGCGCTCATTTCCGGCGGATTGACCCGTTATCTGCTCTCCCCGTTGCAGGGACTGCAGAAGGTGATGAAGCGCGTAGAGGCCAATGATCTCACCGCAAGATTCAATGGAGAAGGGAACGACGAGCTGGCCCAGGTAGGGTTCCGGTTCAATCGGATGTTAGAGCAGGTGGTGGTCTTAATCGATGAGGTCAAGCAGGCGGAAACCAATAAACGCACCGCCGAGATCAAGGCTTTGTCCGCTCAGATGGACCCGCATTTTTTATACAATACGCTGAACACCGTTTATTGGAAGCTGAAGCTTGGGCAAGTCGAAGAATCCCAACGGATGGTTGTTTCATTGTCGCGATTGTTCCAGCTGGGTCTCAATAAAGGAAACGAGATAACGACCCTGCAGAAGGAATTGGAGCACGTCAAGCAATATTTGGAGATCCAGAAGCTGTGTTACCCAAACTTATTCCATTATGAAATTCAAGGAGAGATATCGCCAATCGATTCGTGGCCGATTCCCAGACTCATGCTTCAGCCGCTTGTTGAGAACAGCATTCTGCACGGCTTCAAGGATATGGAGACCGGCGGCCAAATTACGATTGAGATTGGTTATGACCCGGAACAGGATCTGGGGGAGATGAAGGTTACAGACAATGGGCATGGAATGGAAGAGCATTTACCGGAGAACGGCTATGCCATTCGAAACCTGATGAGCCGGCTGCAACTGTTTTATGGAGACCGCGCAAAGCTGACATTGGATAGCAAACCGGGCCGGGGAACAACGGTGACTGTAACCATACCGCGGGGAGGAGTGCAGCATGTTGAAGGATGAGGTGCAGGACCCAATTAGCTTATGCGTTATTGATGACATTCGAAGCGTCGTGGAGGGTTTGACGGCGATCTCTTGGACGGATTATGGGATTTCGCTCCGAGGGACTTCCTCCAACGGTAGCGATGGGCTGGAACTCGTGGCTCGAGTGAAACCGGACTTGGTGATCACCGACATTCGGATGCCGAAGATGGATGGTTTGACGATGCTCCGGCATTTGCTCGAAACGAACCATCACTGCAAAGTGATCTTGATCAGCGGGTATGCGGACTTCGAGTATGCCCAACAAGCGGTTCATCTGGGCGCTTACGAATTTGTCGTCAAACCGTTTACGGAGGAAGAACTTCTGGGCGTCGTGCTGCGAGCGAAGGCACAGATCCTGGAGGAACGATCCAAGCTGCAGAACCATCATTTAATGGAAACTAAACTGCGAGAAAGTATGCCCGTGCTTCGCCAGGAATATTTAAGCATGCTGGTCCACCATCGGACCCCCTGGGAGCATGCCTCCGAACGGTGGGATTTTCTTGGGATCGACCTGGAGCGGCAGGGCTTTACCGTCATGTTGATCGAGATCGATAAATTTCGGGAGCAGGTTGCCGAGTTATCGATCCGAGAGATTGAGCTGATCCGGTTCTCCCTGCAAAATATAGTGGAAGAAACGATCCGTCCCTACAGCAAATGCGTTGTGATTCGAGCCAAAAACAATCGTTTCCTAGCACTCCTGAATGAATCCGATATAGGGGACGCTACGTTGATTGCCGAATCTTGTTGCCGGAATATCGAGAAATATACCAAGTATACCGTCTCCATAGGCGTCTCCGGAACAGTCGGGCAGATCCATCAGCTTCCCGATGCCTATCGGGAGGCGGAGCGGGCGCTCGCTTATCATATCTTCAGTGAAGGGAATGCCGCCATCGGGATCGGAGATCTACCGGAGACCGGAAGTCAATCTCCGCTGTCTCTGGAACGCAAAGATGAACTTCTCCTCGCGCTTCGAACCGGCAACGGGGATCGGGCTGTTGAACTCTTAGGCTCCATCTCCTCGCAGTTGCAAGGGCTACCATCGCCGCCACACCCGGATTATTTGCTCAGCCTATACGATGAGTTGGCGGCTTCCGTCATCCGGGCGTTATACGAATTGGCGCCATTCGCCGAGATACAGCCGCTAATCGCCCGATATCAATCGATGCGAGGCACCACGGGGATGCCGTTAAGCCGCTTAGAGCAGCAGCTTTCGCAGTTGTGCCGTGAAGGGGCCTGTGTGGTAGGCAGCAACACGCTGTCGGAAAGCCAGAAGATCATTTATCGATCGTTGGAGTTCATTCAAAGCCGGTTAGGAGAAGAAGTGACGTTAACCGAGTGCGCGGCTCACGTGCATCTTAGCGTGAGTTATTACTCCAGCCTGTTCAAGAAAGTTACTGGAATGACCGTCACGCAGTACGTTAATCAGGAACGAATTCGATTGGCCAAGACCTTACTGGTGGAAGGCAGGTCGGTGCAGGATGTTTCTGTCGCGGTGGGCTATGAAGAGCGGCGTTATTTTAGCGAAATGTTCAAGCGTATTACCGGTATGACCCCTACGGAGTTCAGATCAGACTATTATCCCGATTCGACGGAAGAGGCGGAATCGACAAACTCATGAAATCGCTACCCTAAAGAGTGGGTTTGCCCCACTCCTTTTTTATGCCCGTGATTTTATAGTGAAGAGGAAGACAAAGTAGTTTCAATTCAGAAGGGGGAAATGTCTATGATCAAAAAAGCGATGCTGCTCGGAATGAACCTGATGCTGATTTTGGCTTTGGTGGCTTGCGGCGGGGGTGGCTCTAAAACCTCCAATGAGCCGAAAGAGTCGACGACCAACGACAAGAACGAAGGTAAGACGACCGCGGCTCCCGTTCAACTGCAGTATTGGACCGATGACCGCCATGACCAGGAATACATTAAAGAGATGGTTACCCGATTTAATGAGACAAATGAAGACAACATTCAAGTTGAATTGACCGTCATGTCCGAAAACTACACGCAAAGTGTGGACATCGCGTTCTCCAGCAATCAAGCACCGGATATTCTACGGTTGAAAAGCGCCAATACCGAAGCTTTCTTCAAAAAGGGATACCTGCAGCCGATTGATAGCTACCTGACGGATGACATGAAGGCGAAGTTCTCCTCGGTCATTATCGATGGGGTAAACCGGTTCGACGGGCAAATTTATTCGCTCCCCAACACAGGGCTGACGCTGCGGTTGGTTTATAACAAGGACTTGTTCGATAAAGCGGGTATTACCAATCCGCCGGCTACGCTTCAGGAAATGGTCGATGCCGCCAAGAAGATTACGGAAGTCGGCAAATCGGAAGGGATTTACGGCTTCGCATTGAACTTCAAGAACCCGAAGCAGGCGTTTGACCGTTCCGTTCGAGAGATTTTGTCGCTTAGCGGGTATCAGGGTTTAGGGTTTGATTTGAAAACAGGGCAGTTCGACTTCGCTCCTTACGCGCAAGTGATTGAGTATTTCAAACAAATGCACGAGGACGGCAGTATTCTTCCAGGAGCCGAATCGCTGGATATTGACCCGCTGCGCGCTCAATTCGCAGCCGGCAAAATCGGGATGTACTTGAGCTTCTCCACGGAACCGGGCGTCTACCAAGATCAATTTCCAACGGAAATGAACTGGGCCGGTGCGCTGGCACCAACGCTGGATGGACAGAAGGGCACCTCCGAGATCGTATCGGCCGGCACATGGCTTGGCATGAGCAAAACCTCGCAGCACCAGGATGCCGCTTGGAAGTTCATGCAATTCATGTATGCGGATGATGTGCTGACCGCGTATCACGAGAAGGGATTTGGAATTTCCGTCGTGCCAAGCATTGCCGAAACGGCAAAAACCCCGGATGTCAAAGGGATGGAGGGTTTCTTGATCGGGGAGAAGGATTCCTTGTGGCCGGTCGCGCCTAACGTAACGCCGGAAGGGGCGAACTATGCGGATGCCTTCTTCAAATACATGCTGGACGGCGGGGATGTACAGAAAACCGTTGAAGATCTAAATCAGCGCTATAACGACGCTTTGGCGAAAACGGTGGAAAAGGGGGAGGTCAAAGTCACTCCGAATCCTTCCTTTGATCCCGCTAACCCGCAAGGAAAATAGTGCTTTACTCGGGACAGGAGCTTTTGTGAGCTGGTGACAAGGCTCCTTTCCTGTCTCCTGACACACAAACAAAAGGGGAGGAACCGAAATGGCGAAGCTGAAGCGGCTTCAGGAGAACGGCCTGTTTCTGTTGCCCAGCGTCATCCTAACGTTGGTTTTAGGGATTTATCCGTTGATTTGGATGCTGCGCTATATGTTTTACGATTACGTTGGATACGGAGAGGCTTTATTTGTAGGTTTGGATAATTTCAGCAGGTTATTTCGCGATGAGCAGTTTTGGGCATCGGTCGGAAATACGTTTGTGTTTGCCGGAGGCAAGCTGTTGTTGACGATTCCATTGTCCTTGCTGTTGGCAGTGCTGCTCAACGGCAAGCTGCGAGGCAGGAATTTGCTGCGGGGGATTTATTTTATGCCGACGGTCATCAGTACCGCAGTGATCTCGGTCGTTTTTTACAACATTTTTAACTCCTATAACGGGATGATCAACCAATTGCTAATGAAGTACCACCTCATCGGGCAACCGATCGATTGGCTGGGGCCCAAACACGCGATGTTAACCGTCATCATTGTGGCTGTATGGGGGGCGGTCGGCAACTATATGCTCTTGTTTCTGGCTGGGCTGCAGAGCATTCCCCAGGATTTATACGAAAGCGCCGCGATCGACGGGGCTCATGCCGGACAACGTTTCTGGCACATCACGATCCCGATGCTCGGCCCGGTGATGCAAATGATTATTATGCTGGCGATCATCGCCTCGCTCAAAGGCTACGAAAGCATCATGGTCATTACTGAGGGGGGGCCGATCGGCAAGACCGAAGTGATGTACCTGTACTTATACAAGTTGCTCTTCCCGGTATCAACCGGATCTCCGGTGACGCAGCAGTTCGGTTACGGCAGCGCCGTCGGATTTGCCACGGCGATCATCGTCGGAGCGATTACGGCGGGGTACTATTTCTTAAGCAAGAGAATGAACAAGGTATTCTAAAGGGGGCTAGGAGAGATGAATCAACCATCAATTGCGGATAAAAAGCCGGCCACGCAAGCCGCAAAATGGATTGCGCGCCCAATCATGTGGCTGTTTCTGCTGGTCACGGTCCTGCTGACCTTGTTTCCGATCTTGATGACGATCCTCGGTTCCTTGAAGACCGGGGCCGAGATGATGAGCGGCGGGGACTTGCTGCCGAAGGCATGGCAGTTCCACAACTATGCGGAGGCTTGGCAGCAAACCAATTTTGCCAGGTTTACGTGGAACAGCGTGTTCTTAAGCGTGATGAGTACGGTCGGAACGTTGCTGGTGGCCGCGATGGCAGCCTATGTCGTCGATCGGCGGGACTTTCCAGGTAAAGCGTTATATGTGGGGGTTCAGGCCTCAACCATGTTTATTTCCGTCGGGGCGATCGTGCTGCGACCGCAATTTGACCTGATGGTCAAATTGAACCTGAATTCGTCGCTATGGGGCGTCATTCTGATCTTAATCAGCGCCCATTCCAGTACGTTCTTTATATTACAGGGGTTTTATAAATCGATTCCACGCGAGTTGGATGAGGCGGCTATGGTAGATGGATCGGGCTTTATACGAACGTTTTTCAAAATCATTCTGCCGCTGTTGACTCCAGGGCTAGGGGTGGCGGGGTTATTCGCTTTCCGTCATGCCTGGAACGAATACATTCTGCCGCTCGTCTTCACGATGACGAGCCCGCATCTGCAGACGTTGACCGTCGGGTTGGCCAATCTTCGTTACGGCTCTTCCGCGGCCATGCAAATCCACCTGATGATGGCGGGGGCTTGCTTGTCGATCCTGCCGATGCTGCTTGTTTACATTTTAGCGAACAAAACCTTCATCCAAGTGACGGCGGGCTCCGTGAAGGGATAATCAGTTACATGTGAGGAGGTTCATCATGAACGAGAAGCAAATTACTTTGCCGGTTCAGACGATTCCGGTGTCCTATGACGTGGACGTCTTGGTTGTCGGCGGCGGCGCTTCGGGGATCGCGGCGGCCATCAGCGCGGCTGAAGGTGGAGCGAACACGCTGCTGATCGAGCAGAGAGGATTCCTGGGTGGAATGGGAACGGTGGCTTTAGTTCCGGCGTTTTGCCCGTTTACAGACAAGGAAAAGCCGATCATTCGCGGCATCGGGATGAAGTTGATGGAGCGGATGAAACAAGCTTGCAACGCCGATTATCGGGCCGAATACCAGGAAACGCTCGATTGGGTTCCGATCGACCCGGAAGTATTGAAACGGGTTTACGATGATGCCTTGCTCGAGAGCGGTGTCTCGCTGCTCTATCATACGTTTGTTTTTGACGTCCAGTTGTCGGACGATCGGACCAAGGTGGAGGGCGTTGTCGTCGCGAACAAATCGGGCCGATCCTTCATCCGTTGCCGTTATTTGATCGATGCGACGGGAGATGGCGACTTGGCCGCCCTGGCGGGTGTGCCTTTTCAGAAGGGTGGCGACCAAGGCGAATTGCAGCCGGGGAGCATGTGTTATCTGTTGGCTAACGTAAACCGGGTGAAGTTTCAACAATATATACAGGAGACCGGGGATACCGGTCAGCTGCACCAAACGGTGGAGCGGGCGATTGCGGAAGGGGCCTTGCCGGAGGGACGCAAGTCGATCTCCGGTCTGGCTTGGGTGAACGACTATCTGGTTGGCGTGAATTTTGGTCATGTGTTTGGCATCGATGGGACGAAAGCCGAAGATTTGACGCGAGGTGCGATCGAAGGCCGTAAATTGGCCGAACGTCAGGTCGAGTTCTTTCGCAAGTATGTTCCCGGGTTTGAAATGGCGCACATGGTCGCGAGCGGCGAGCAGGTCGGCATTCGGGAAACGCGGCGAATTCAAGGAGATTACGTCTTGACGGTAGATGATTTCATCTCGGCGCGGTCTTTCCCAGATGACATTGCCCGCAACGCCTATTACATTGACATTCATCTGGCCAATCACAAGAGCGAGATGACTTTTAACCACCTTCCTCCCGGGCAATCGCATGGTGTCCCATACCGGATTATGCTGCCTGTCGGCATCGAGAATGTGTGGGTAGCGGGTCGCTCTGCTTCTTCGGACCGGGCGGTTCAAGGCTCGCTAAGGGTGATGCCGAACTGCTTTGCGATGGGGCAAGCGGCGGGTACGGCAGCCGCGCTGGCAGCGAGCACGGGAGCAACCTCTCGGAAGATCTCCGTACCGCAGTTACAGAAGTTATTGCTGGAGCAGGACGTCTGGCTCGGAGAGAAATTCCCCCCAACTGAAGGTGAACGGTGATGTCCCCTCTGACGTTACATGATTTGCCGCTTGAGGAATATTGGTTTCACGGCGCCGTTACGCTTGAACGGCAACCTGAAGGAATCAAACCTTGGCGTATCCCTTACGAGGACTATGAACTGTTTCCTCCGGATGGGATCGGGATGAAAGCAGAGATTTGTGCGGGGGTTCGTATACGGTTTAACACCGATTCATCAGTGATCGGCGTAGGGTTCACGCCTTTGGCAGAAGAGGCGACCTTGGACTGTCTTTGCGATGGAGAGCTGCAGGCTCGGCTGAAGCTCCCCCCGGGAGCAACAGAGGCAAGATTCCAGGGACTAAAGCGGGAACGGAAGATCGTGGAGATTTACCTTCCCCAGAATGTAGGCATGACAGTAACACGCCTTTCGGTAGAAGTCGATGCCGTTTGCGAGCATGCAGCGGATTTGCGGCCAAAATGGGTGGCTTATGGCAGCTCCATCACCCAATGCGTGGCGGCCGAGGGCCCTTCATCAACCTGGCCGGTTATCGCCGCACGGGAGTGTGACTTCCAGTTAACCTGCCTGGGATTTTCGGGCAACTGCCATTTGGAACCGAGAGTCGGGCGAATGATCGCGAATTTACCGGCGGACTTTATTTCGCTTTGCGTCGGGATCAATGTGTACGGGGCGGCGTCGCTAAGTCCGAGAAGCTTCAAGCCGGCCTTGATTGGCCTTATTGAGTTAATTCGAGATCAACATCCCGATACGCCGTTGCTTGTGATCTCGCCCATTTACGCCACCGATCGGGAAACAAACGAAAACGCCTTAGGCTTTACGCTGACGGCAATGCGCGAAGAGATTCGAGAAACGGTGGGTCTGTTTCAGCGGCGTGGCGATAGTCGGATTTATTATGGCCATGGCTTGAACTGGTTCGGAGCGTCTGACCAAGAGTGGTTATCCGACGGGCTGCATCCAAACGCCGAGGGGTATCAGCTTATGGGAGAACGGTTTAAGGAACGGATGCTGAGCGTACTCGATCCTAGCATTAGCTTTTTATGATGAAGATCAAAAAGTAGGAGGATAATCTTATGGTCCATCAAGTTCCCTCAATATTAACCTCAAGTCCGGTCATCCGCCGGTATGAGCTGAATCCGATATTGGATGCGGCACGAGTACCTTACGATACGGCTTTGGTGTTTAATGCAGGGGTCACCAAATTCAATGGCAAGTACGTCATGATTTTTCGCAACGATTATGGTTCGCTGGAACATCATACCATTGAGCCGCATCATACCACCGATCTCGGCATCGCGTACAGTGATGACGGGTTGCATTGGCAGGCCGGACCGAAGCCGGTGTTTAAGCTGCATGACGGAGAGATCATAAGGGCGTACGACCCCCGGTTGACCGTGCTAGACGGCCACTGCTACATGTGCTTCGCCGTGGACACGCAGCATGGAATCCGTGGCGGGATCGCCGTCACGGACGATCTGGAGCATTTCGAAATTCTCAGCTTATCAACGCCGGATCTGCGTAATATGGTGTTGTTCCCGGAGAAAATCGCCGGCAACTATGTCCGCCTGGAACGGCCTTTTACCGTGTACGGCCGCGGCGGAGTAGATCGATTCGACACCTGGATCTCGCAGTCGCCCGATCTGGTATACTGGGGCCGATCCGAATTGTTGCTCGCGGTAGAACAGGTTCCATTCGCTAACGATAAGATCGGCCCGGCCGCACCGCCGGTGAAGACGGACAAGGGGTGGTTGACGACGTTCCACGCGGTTGACATCGATCCTTCGCGGGGGAAGAACGGCTGGGAGGCCACTTGGAAGAAACGTTATACTGCGGGAATTATGCTGCTTGATTTGGCCGATCCTCGCAAGATCGTCGGGATGAGCAGACAACCTTTGATGGCGCCGGAGGCCCCGTACGAAACGGATGGCGGATTTCGGAACGACGTGATTTTCCCCGGCGGGATGGTCCTTGAACCGGATGGAGAAGTCAAAATCTATTACGGCGCGGCGGATACCGTGGAATGCTTGGCTACCGCGCATGTAGATGATCTGATCAAGCTTTGTTTGGACAAATAAACCCATTACGAATGAAAGCCGTCGGACAGGTCCGACGGCTTTCGTGTCACTAAATTGTCATAGTTATCGCGCGATATTCCAACGATTGTCAAACACTTCTGCGTTTTGATATGATAAAGTTTATAGCGAGAGGGTTATTTTGTTGAAAATTTTATGAATGTTCGATATAGGTAATACCTAAACTCACCCTAATCTAAATGTAGGAGGATTGAATCGCGCGTGGACAAACCATTAAGTGTTCAGGCTTCTGCGGAATCCGCTGCGTTGTCCGTGAGACCTACTCCTCCGGGAGAGACGGCGACTTGGAAAGATTTCATCGCCTTGACGAAACCGGGCATTTTACGCTCCAACCTGATTGCCGCTTTTGCCGGGTTTTGGGTTGCTTCCCGCTGGGAGCTTGATTATATTCAATTAGTTGTCATGCTGCTGGGAACGGCGCTGGTGATGGCGTCGTCCTGTGTTTTTAACAACTATTTCGACCGGGAGATGGACACAAAGATGGCCCGGACGAAGAACCGTGCCCTTCCCACAGGGAAATTGTCTCCAAAGACGGTGCTGTGGTATGCGGTGACCTTAGGCGTTTTGGGCCTAACCGTATTATTTGCCTTTTGTGGTCCGCTAGCAGGATTGTTTGGCGTGGTAGGTATGTTGGTTTACGTGGTCGTCTACACGTTGTGGCTTAAACGCAGCTCTACCTGGAGTACCTCGATCGGCGCCATTTCCGGTGCTATGCCGCCTGTTATTGGTTATGTCGCCGCTTCGGGCCGCATCGATCTGGGCGCCTGGATGCTGTTCGCCTTGCTTTTCCTATGGCAACCGCCCCATTTCTGGGCGTTGGGCATCCGCCGCACCGAGGAATACCGGGCTGCGGGCTTCCCGCTGCTGCCTGTCGTCAAGGGCATTCCGCGGACGAAGCTGCAGATGATTCCGTATCTCGTATTGCTTATTCCAATTCCGATTTTGATGTACGCCTACGGTTATACAGGGGTCTGGTTCCTGGTGATTGGAAGCCTTCTGTCGGTTGCCTGGCTGCTCATGGCACTCCAGGGGTTCCGGGCGAAAGATAACGACGTTTGGGCGAAACGAGTCTTTCTATTTTCGGTCAATTATTTAACGATTGCCTTGATCGTAATGATATTGGATACGGTAAGGCTGTAATGGGGGATGGGCATGGCGGTTTTGAAGAAATACAAATGGACATGGATTCTTCTTGCGATTTGCGTGATTCTAGCCGGTTATCTGTTATGGGATACTTATGCGAAACCCAAGCTGCCGATCATTCGTCCCGTCGCCGATTTCAGTATGGAGAACGTAGACGGCAAGACAGTGACCCTGCAGGACACGAACGGCAAAGTCCGGCTGTTTTATTTCTTCTTCGCCAATTGCCCTGACGTTTGCCCAATCACAACCTTCCGGTTGAGTCAGGTTCAGGATATTTTGAAGGATAAAGGGCTGTTCGGCAAAGATGCTTCTATTGTTTCCATTACGTTCGATCCGGAGCGAGACACGCTTGAGAACGTCAAGGCGTTTGGGGACAAATTCAAGGCGGATTATTCCGGTTGGTATTTCCTTCGCGGGGATCAACAGAAGACGATCGATCTAGCGATGGAATCGTTCAAAATTCTGATTAATCAGGACGAGGATGGGAATTTCGTGCATATGGACCTAATTGGCCTCGTGGACCGCGAAGGCCGGTTGCGTGAAATTTACCGGCCGGAGGCGACGCCGGACGAAATCGCCGCAGGAGTCGTGGATCTAGTTAAGGAGTAACGGAGCGACTATGTGATCAAAAGCAAATAAGGCTATTCAGCGCCGAGAAGCGCGATCAAAAGCTGTCATAAGGAGCCGGTGTTGGAGGATAGTTTATAAATTCCTCCAGCCCGGCTTTTTCTAATTGAGCGATCAGGTATTCGTCGGGAGTTCCTTCCACACCGGCATACCCCCGTCTTGTATAGATTTGTACCGCGTCGGGAAAAGCATCGCGCAGCAAGCCTCGGATACGTTTCCCGGATGGATCGTTATCCAGGAACAGAAACAACTCGTCATCATTGACCTTTTTGCGCAAACTTTCCAACTTCTCGTTATTTAACGTGCCAAACGTACAATAGATCTGGACGGCCTCGTTCAGCAGGCGCCGCAGCTTGCTGCGGTCGTTCTTGCCTTCTACGATGATGCTGAGCGACAAAAAAATCCCCCCCGGGCTTTAAGCGTAATCAACCAAGCTGTGGTTACGCTTCTAGTTTATACCCGGCAGGGGATCTCATGCAAAACAGGATAGAATGATCAGGAAAAGGGCTGGAATCAAGTTATTTCAATTCAATATCGAAACGCGTTCCCGGATCTCCAATAAATACAAGGGTTCCATTCTCAGGTAGTTTCACTTGGTTGTTTCCGCTGACCACTGAGAAGTTCACGCAAGCCCCGGAGGCGTCGTAAACCGCAAAGGACGTTTTAACGGGCAGGTCGACGGTGATCGTTTTCCCGGCCGCTTTGGCCGGAATGGAGAACCACCGAGCTTGTTCCGTCGGACGCAAGGTTACCGAGGACTTCTTGCCAGGGTACAGTTCCTTGATCTGATCCCCGCTCAAATACCGAGACCCGCCGGCTTCCAGGTACTCGCTTCCGGCTTGGGTAATGAAACGGAATTCCGCAGAGTCGCGGCTTCCCGTAGATGGAACCGCATGTTTGCCCATCAAGGAATCGGGACCCGTGATTTGTTTGTCCATCACGTAGCCGGGCAAGCTGTCTGTGCGTGTGATTTGGTAAGTTGGCAGCGTCATGAAGTAAGCCATGGAGCTATACTTTTCCGATACCAGGAAATAAGATTTCCCTTCGCGATGCTTCCAAGCGGCTTCAACTTCCGGCGATATCGCGTTCTCTTCAAGCTTCTCCGCAGAATAAAGATTTAAGGCCAGTTGACCCAATTCAGGGACGGTGGCGTATTGTCTTTCCCATAAATAAGTGCGTCCGTTCTTCTCCTTCACGAAGCTGACCTTAAGCGAGCCGTCCTCGCTGACAAAAGTGCCGTCCTTCGTGTACATCAGCTTGGGAAGACCCAAGGATTCGCCTGGCGCAAACGGAGACGATATGTTGATTTCGCCATTCGCTACATCAATTCGGAACAATTGGTTTGTCGCCCCATAGAAACCGCTGTACTTCGTCAATTCTTCCGGCATATCCGCTTTTTCCGGTGTACCGAAAGACTTGGCCGGTTTTGGTTCCTTAATCGTTCCTTTATCCTTTAAGGCCTGGAGCAACAGTTCGTTCGCAAGCAGTTGATTCAGCGAGCTGGAGCCACCGGAGGAGAGAACGGCGGCCGCCATTTTCTGTTCCGGCAAAACGACGAGCTCCGCATGGTACATCAGAGTATCTCCGCCCTTCGCTAAGGCCTTAATGCCGTATTCGCTGAAGGGGAACAACCGCATGGTATCCCAACCCAGTCCGAAGTCGAAGCTGTTATCGGCGTCTTGAGGCCATACGCCTCTTTTGTATTCCGGCTGTGCCATGGCATTAACGGCCTTCTCGGACAGGATCCCCGCTTCACCCGTGAACAGGCTGGCGAATTTCACTAAGTCTTCGGCGGTCGAGTAAATGCCGCCCGTTCCAATCACGTTCACCGTTTCGTTCGGCAATTGTTCCGGAACTCCAGGCGTGTACAGTGCGGCGAGCTTGCTAGCTTCCAAGTCATCCTGTGAGGTCAGCGTATGCTTCATGCCAAGGGGCACGGTGAATTCTTGATGGATATAATCGGTAAAATCTTTGCCGCTGACACGTTCTACCAAAATTTCTGCCAGCGTAAAACCGTCGTTGCTGTAAACCGAATAGGCACCCGGGTCCGCTTTCAGGGATTGCCCGGCCAATTGATCAAGAAACGTATCATGAGCGTAAGAGTCGTTATCATCAAACAAAAAAGCATTGGCGAGGCTGGACCCCTCGAATCCGGAGGAATGGTTAAGCAGCATGCGTGGCGTGATTAGCTTATACCGTTCATCTTTCATCTTAAACTCTGCTATGTAATTCACCAATGGGGAATCCAGGTTGATTTTACCTTCGTCAACCAGTTTCATGACAGCGGCAGTCGTAAACATTTTACTGGTTGAACCAATACCATACATCGTTTCAGAAGTCAGTGGGATCTTCCCGGCGGCATCGTTTTTGCCCGATTCTCCGGAGGCGATAAGTTTACCGTTGTCCACCAAAGCGTACTGGACGCTGGTAGTTCCGTAGGTGCCGGTGAGCAGCGCGGCTTTCGCGGCGGCGATTTGCTCCAATCCTTGCGGCGTTTTGTCAGTTGGCGGCGCTTCGGCCGCCATAACACTAGCTGGCATCAGCAGTGTAAAAGCAAGGATCATGGCAAGAAACGCATTTCGTCTTTTCTTCAAACTAAAAACCCTCCCTTAAATTGGATATATCTTTAGTACGTTAACAAAGTAGGGGAGGGTTCATCTTTTTTGGAATAGGATGGATAATGACGCAAAACGGCCTGCCGAAGGGGCAGACCGAAGTGCAGGGACTATATTGATTGCAAAGAACTAGAGAAGAGGAGCACGAAGGATGATTACCAGCAAAATGTACAACACGAGGATCGTCCCCGTCGATGTCCAGAAACCGTATCCAGGACCCACCGGGCCCGGTCCGCAATTGTCAACGCCACCCATCTATGTTCACCCCGCTTTCAACAGGATCGGTTACTACACGATTATCTTATGAAGGATGATTGCCTGCGCCCTGTGCGGCAGCCTAAGGCGGGGTGAAATATCCTGTGCGCTTGTCCCGGATACCGAATTCCTTGATTCAGGGATGTCCGGTGCCGGCGCCAACTGGAGGAGATAGGGCTCCGGCGTATTTTTTTGGCGGTACGATGATAATGGCCAACATCAGCACGAAGAAGGCCAGAAAGTAAGGTGAATACGAACCGTGGATCGCTCCTGCGCTGATCGGCCCGATAAATGAACCAAGCGACATCGCGATCGATTGCAGCGAAAATACGGTGCCGAGCCGTTTCCCTCCGCTCAAATCGATAAATAGCGAAGCGATAGCGGGGAACACCACCCCTTTGGCCATCCCCAAGGCAAATAGCGTAACGGGGAGCGGGATGAAATCAAAGGCAGCCATGGCGAAGAAACATAAGGCGATGCCCAGAATGCCGAGGCTTGCTCTTAAATAGGGGGAATAATGGCTCAAAAATAACATCGACAGCGTCACGAGCGCCCCTAAGCTGATAATGGAAAAATATAAGCCCGTATGCATGATACCCTCGGTTCCGCCGGCCTGCAGCGGCAGCTCAAAAAACAAAATACCCTGGGAGCAGGCCACGGCGAGCGGCAGCAGATAATAACGCAGGGGGATAACGTTGATTCTGACCGGTACCTGTGCCTTGGCGGAGCCTGGTTTTGCCGGATCTGCCGCGAGCATCCGCGGAGGCTCCTTGATTGTGAAAATAGCGATGATCCCCGTCGAGATGAGCAGCCAGCCGAGCATCTGGAAGGTGATGGTGAAACCGGATTGGGCGACCAGAAAGGCGCCGGCGGCCGGCGACACGACCGAGGCAACGGTATGCATGACGCCATGTCCAGCCATCAGCTTGCCTTGCTGTACAGGACTCTTGGACAGCGAGGCGAGCATCGCCAGGCAGGCCGGAGACAAAAAGGCTAACACAAACCCGCTGATTGACCGCAGCGCGAGTAGCTGCCAGGGCTCGGTGACATGAGCCTGCAGCAGCAGGATCACTCCGGCGGTCAGCAGGCTGAAGATCATGTACCCTTTGCTGCCGTGACGGTCGACGCCTTGCCCCGCAAGCAGATTGCCCGGTAGATGGGTCAGCGCATAGATGCCCATCATCCAGCCGATAAACGTCGGCGCGGCTCCGAGCGATAAGGCAAAGGGGGTCAGGATCGGGTACTGGGCGTGCAGATCGAAGAAAGCCAGAAACATAAAGAAGTACAGCCAGAAGGCGATTTTCACGCGTCGCCCCTCCTTTTCGTAAAATGACTCATTGATATACTTGTACGCCCGCCGGGACGAACTTATTACCCGCGGCTTTCCATCACGAAGCAGTGGCCGGTCCGGGGTTAAGCTGACATGGCCTTGGGCCATCATGTATAATGGGATTGAATTAAAATTAAGGAAATCAAAGGTGGAGGTTTCATCATGTTTGATGTACAGGTATGGACCGAATTTCTACAGGAAAACTGGCTGGTGATCGTCGTTGCCCTGGTCATCCTTTTCCTCGTGTTGAACTTCGTAAGAACGGTTGTGAAATGGGCGCTGGTCCTGGTCATCGCCGCTTTTATCATCATTTACAGCGGTATCACGATGAAAGACATCGGCGATGCGGTAACGACGGTCAAAGAGCAAGCTCTCGACATCAGCAAAACCGAAGCGTTGAACATGATGAAAAATGAAGCGAAAGAAGCCGAATTGACGCAAAATTCGGACGGCACGTTTACAATTACGACCCCGAACCTGGAGGTTATCGGACAAGCGGGCAGCGATAAGGTAAAGGTATCGTTCCGTGGGGTCTCCCTTGGAGAATGGTCGATGAACGACACGCTGGAGGCATTTATCCAGGAAGCCAAACGTAATTCCCAATAAAGAAGACAAACAATCAACCAGAATGAACGGAGGAGCTCATGAAGCTGGACATGACGACATTGCTGCAACCCTTAAGCGAATATAACTGGATCACGGTGCTGCTGTTGGTCGTGTTGCTGGGTTCGGTGTTACAGGGATTGGTTCGCGGAGCTTCCCGCTCCGCCGGCCGTCTGTTCGCGTTGCTTAGCGGCGGCGTATTGTCGCTGGTCGGAATCGCAGTGGCCGTCCCACTTACGATGTGGGTGTCGCCGAAGGTACAGGTTTGGCTGTCGACCTTGCCGTTTCCGGAACGGGAACTGGCGCGATGGGAGCAGGTTCTGTATACGCTGATCATGGCGGTACGTGATTTTCCACTGATGCGGTTTGCCGTCGTATTCCTCCTGCTGTATTGGCTGATACGCACCTTGGCAGGGTTTGCGATGCTGTTCTTCCGCGGGGGGAGCGGCCTGTTCGGCTGGCTATTCTCCGGTGGGGATCGTCCGGCTTCCTTGCTTAGCCGTTTGACAGGCGCGGGGATCGGGGCCGTCATTGGAGCGGCACGCTGTTTGCTGCTGATTGCCTTGTTATTCATCGCCGTGACGGTGAACCCGAACAGCGGGTTCAGCCGTTACGTTGAAGCCTCGCCGGTTTACCAGCAAGGGGCGAAGACGGTGATCGAGCCGCTTACCGGCAATTTGATTAAGGAGAAGCTGCCGGTATTTACCCGAAGCGTAGAAGTGGAGCTTGGCAGCATCTTGCAGCAGAAATATGAAGTCATTGATGCCAACATCCCGGATTCCATCGAGCTAGCAGCGGCGGAAATTGCCAAAGGGGCCGATACGGACGAGGAGAAGGCGCGCCGGTTGTACGACTGGGTTGGGACGCGGGTGTCATATGATTACGATAAAGTGAAAGACTATGAGGAAAAAGGAATATGGCACGAGCAAACGCCGCAAATGACGTTTGATACCAAACGTGGGGTTTGCATCGATTACTCCCGGCTTTACGCCGTAATGGCCAGATCCCAAGGGCTTCAGGTCAAGGTCGTGACCGGTCTGGGTTACGATGGACAAGGCGGATACGGGCCGCATGCCTGGAACGAGGTGTTTTTGCCTGAGAAAAATGCTTGGGTCCCGCTCGATTCTACCTGGGCCAAAAGCGGCGATTGGTTTAATCCACCGGCTTTCAACGAAACCCACGTCCCTGATAAGATCATTTAAAGTGGCAGTAGGGACTCGCGGATTTGGCCCTACCGACGAAAATTACTGGAAACGGGGTGTAACTTCACCGCGCCTTATTTCGTTATGGTACTATAGAGTAGGTTGTCACAAACGATAATTGATTTAAGGGGAAGAAAGTAGGGAAACACCTTGAAAAGCGCTTATGTTAAAGATCCGCAAGAGCAGGAAATTGCAATGCAGCGCCATTTTAATATACGGTTAAACATGTTTTTCTTTAGTGCTTTTGCCATATTCACCGTTATCATTGTGCGTCTCGCTATATTACAGTTCGTGGAAGGGCCGACATTGTCCCAGCAGGAGAGCAATTTGCGGGTCAAAGACGTGCCGTTGTCGCCAACGCGTGGAACGATCTACGCGGCAGCGGGGGAGAAATTAGCCTACTCCACGCCGGTCCAATCGCTGTATATCACCCTCCAGAAGGATTATAGCAACGCAACTGACAAAGGGAAAACCAATCGTCCGGAAGCTTTGGCATTGGCCAAAAAGCTGAAGGAGGTTTTTGATAAATTCGGTACGCCGGACACGAAAATGACGGAAGAGGAAATCATCAAAGCGATGGATCTCGATTACCGGCAAAACAACGGGTTTACGCCGCGCCGCATCAAGATCGACCTGACCGCTGCGGAAGTAGCCTATTTTCTGGAACGGAAAAGCGATTTTCCGGGGATCGACATCGTGGAGGAAAGCATCCGCCATTACGATCCCGATACCGTTGCCGTTCAAACGATCGGATATATCAAGAAATATAAGGGCGCTTCCACATCGCTCGACAAGTACAAGCAGATTCGGGAATCGAAAAACGATGATCCTGCCATGCAATATACGGAAACCGAAGACGTCGGTTACGACGGTCTGGAATTATTTTACCAAGACGAGCTTCGCGGGAAGAACGGCTACAAGAGCGTGCCGATCGATCCGCGGAACATGGCCACAGGTATCGCGGAGATTACGCCGCCGGAAAAAGGCCATGATTTGCACACGACGATCAACAAGAACATCCAGATGATCGCCGAACAGGCAATTCTCGACCAAATCGATTGGGTGCATAGCCACCCGGTATCCGGCAAGGTTCATCCTAACGCAAAAACCGGGTATGCCGTCGCGATGGAAGTGGAGACCGGCAACGTCGTAGCCATGGCCAGCATGCCGGACTACGATACCAACGTATGGCAATCGGGCGGGGTATCCGCAGACAACTGGACGAGTATCTCCTCAAACTACCAGAACGGTACGATCACGCCAATCAGCTCCGGACGTTCGGGGCATAACATGGAATCCGTCATTTTGCTGGGTTCCACCATTAAGCCATTATCGGTGTTGATCGGACTGAACGAAGGTTTGTTTACGACCAGCACCTACTACCATGACTCCGGGATTGCTTATTTCGGGAGAAACGATTCCGCCAGCGTTCGCAACTCGCAGCGGCATGCGTACGGCTCGATTGATCCAGCTAGCGCAATCCGTCATTCCTCGAATACGTTTATGGTTGATATGGTTGGCGAAAAGCTGTACAACAGATACGGTTCCAAAGGGATCGAGATCTGGGATAATTACATGAAGCAGTTTGGTCTTGGTATTTCGACCGGCGTGGATCTGCCGAATGAATATTTAGGCAAGCTAGAGTATACAAATGAATCGGAGACCGCATTATCCCGACTCGCCTATGCTTCCTTCGGACAGCAAGGTAAATACACCGCGATGCAGCTCGCTCAATATACGACGACGTTGGCAACAAGAGGGAAACGGATGGAACCACATCTCGTCAGCAAAATCACCGATACCGAGGGCAATATTGTCAAGGAATTCAACCCGGTGATCCTTAATGAAGTCAAGTTTAACGACGCTTATTGGAAAGAGGTTATCGGCGGAATGGAGACCGAAGTTTCCTTTGCGTTCTCGGGTTTTCCTTACGATTTCGCACGGAAAACAGGGACCTCGGAGCAATGGGCTGACGGCGCCAATCGTGATAACGGCGTATTTATCGCTTTCGCGCCGAGGGAGAACCCGAAACTGGCGGTCGCGGTCGTTATTCCTGAAGGCGGCTTCGGTGCCTACAGTGCCGCGCCCGTCGCTCGCAAAATTTTCGATGCGTACGACCAAGAATACGGCCTGGACGGCGTGCCGAAGAAAGCCAAAAATGAGCAGCAACAGCAATCTAACAATAATCAAACTGGTCAAAACGGGAATCAAACCGGGCAAACCAATCCCTAACTGAATCTTTTGAACAGCAGCGACCTTTTCACATCATGTTGAGAAGGTCGTTTTTTTATTCCCGGCGGCTGAAAATCCGGTTCCCAGATGTTCCAATGGAGAGAGGCGGGAAGGAACTACGATGAACAGATACGTTTCGGAGGATCCTCAAGAACAGCAGGCTTTTATGCGACGTCATTTCCATATTCGGTTGAACCTTTTTTTCTTCAGCGCGTTCGCCATATTTACGATCATCATCGTACGGCTTGCGATCATGCAGTTTGTGGAGGGGCCAACGCTCTCCAAGGAAGAAACGAGAATGAGGGTTCGGGAGGTGCCGATGCCTCCAGTCCGAGGTTCCATCCTAGCGGCGGGGGGAGAAATGCTGGCTTATTCCACGCCGGTGCAGTCCTTGTATTTGACGCTCCAGAAGAGCAACTACGACCCGGTATCCGAAGCGGGGCAAGCCAATTTGGCAGAAGCCAGGGCCTTGGCCCGAGAGCTAAAGAAAGCCTTCGATACATATGGCGATCCCGCGAATGAAATGACGGAGGAGGCCATTCTCGGGGCGATGGATCTGCAGTTCCGCTATGGCGGCGGATTTGTTCCCCGCAGGATCAAAAGCGAGTTGACCGAGAAAGAAGTCGCTTATTTTTTGGCTCAAAAAACCAAGTTTCCGGGTTTAGACATTATCGAAGATTCGGTGCGCCATTACGATCCCGACTTGGTAGCGGTACAAACAGTCGGTTATCTTAAAAAGTACCGGTCCACGTATGATTTGGAATGGTATAAACCGATCCGGGAGAGTCGGGATTCGGATCCGGCATTGCAGTACACGGAAGACGAATTTGTTGGCTTCGATGGGCTGGAGATGTATTATCAACGGGAGCTGCGCGGCAAGAACGGATACAAGCGGGTTCCGATCGATCCGCGTAATATGGCGAATGGCGTAGCTGACATCATTCCCCCGGTTAAGGGCTACGACCTGCATACCACGCTGAACAAAAAGGTGCAGTTGGCGGCGGAGCAAGCGATTCTGGACCAAATCGAGTGGGTCCGCAACAATCCTGTATCCGGGAAAGTGCATCCTTTCGCCCAAACGGGTTACGCGGTGGCCATGGAGGTCGATACGGGCAACATCATCGCCATGGCCAGCATGCCGGATTACGATACGAACTTATGGCAAACCGGCAGCATGGACACCCGGGAATTTGAGAAGATCCGGGAGTATTACAAAAACGGGACGGTCACGCCATACAGCGCAGGATACTCGGGTCATGGATTCGAGTCGACCGTGTATCTCGGCTCCACCATTAAACCGCTGTCCGTTCTGATCGGGCTGAACGAAAAGCTGTTTACGACCCAAACGAAGTATACCGATCGAGGGGCTGCTTATTTCGGTCGAAACGATCAAGCGAGGGTGCGAAATTCCTCGAACCATATCTACGGTTCCATCGATCCCGGGCTGGCCATTCGCTACTCGTCTAATGCGTTTATGGTCGATATGGTCGGGGAAAAGCTCTATAACAAATACCGCGCGAAAGGCATCGATATTTGGGACGACTATATGAAGCAGTTTGGGTTAGGCACCTCTACGGGAATCGATTTACCGGGAGAGTATTTGGGGACATTGGAGTATAAGGACGAATCGGAAACGGCGTTATCCCGGTTGGCTTATGCCTCTTTCGGACAACAAGGCAAATATACAGCGATGCAGTTGGCGCAATATGCTGCCGCCCTGGCGAATCGGGGGAAACGCATGCAACCTAGGCTCGTGCAAAAAATGACCGATGACTCGGGAAATACGGCGCTGGAACTCAAACCCCGGGTACTGAACGAAATCAAAATGAACGAGGCCTACTGGGACGAAGTCATCGGAGGCATGCGGACAGACGTCAGCGCGTTTGACGGGTTTCCATACGATTTTGCCCGGAAGACGGGAACTTCGGAGCAAGCTTATAAAGATGAACTGATGGAAAATGGTGTGTTTATTGCGTTTGCGCCGCGTGAAAAACCAAAGTTGGCGGTGGCGGTCGTCATCCCCGAAGGTGGATTTGGAGCCCACAGTGCCGCCCCGGTTGCCCGCAAAATCTTCGATGCGTATGACCGCGAATACGGTCTGGCCGGTCATCCCCTAAAATAATCGACTCGAGAAGAGGCCCTGCTCGCTGAGCGGGGCTATTTTTGCGAGTAAATTTTTGGGGTCCCAAGGAAATTTCGCTTGCTTTTTGGTAATCCTTTGCTTAAAATTTGCACAAGGGAAACATTTTTATATAGCACTAAAAAATAAAGCCTGAGCAAACAAGTGTTTACTTGTACAACATTGAGCGATTAAGGGAGAGGAGAAACGAAATGGATGAGTTGAAGATGAAGAAAAGCCCGTTTGAAAGGGCAAAGATGACGTTAGGCGTATTGGCTTTGATCGTATTGGCGGCTTGTTCTAAAGCGGAGGGCCAGGCAGACCATATCCGTGACTCGGCGGACGAAACGCCGGTACAGGTAGTGGCCACGATCGGGATGATTACGGATGTCGTACGGGAAGTCGGCGGTGAGCAGGTCGAGGTGACCGGACTGATGGGACCGGGGGTAGACCCGCATTTATATAAGGCATCGCAAGGGGATATCGAGAAGCTGGACAACGCAGAGGTCGTGTTTTACGGGGGGCTGCACTTAGAAGGGAAAATGACGGAAGTTTTCGAGAAATTGGAGCAGCGGAAGCGGACCGTGGCGGTCTCGAAGGACATTGATCCGGGCGAACTGCGCTCTGGCGCGGATGCCGGCGGATCGCAATACGATCCGCATATCTGGTTTAACGTCCGGCACTGGATCAAGGCGACGGAAACGATCCGAGACACGTTGTCAGCCTACGATCCGGACCAAGCGGACGTCTATCGGAAGAACGCCGAAGCGTATATCGCCGAATTGGAGAAGCTGGATGCGGAGGTGAAGCAACGGATTGCCGAAATCCCCGAGCAGGACCGGGTATTGGTAACGGCACATGATGCGTTTGGTTACTTTGGAGATGCCTACGGGATCCAGGTCATGGGCCTGCAAGGGATCAGTACGGCGGCCGAATACGGTTCAAAGGACGTCGCAAAGCTTCGGGATTTCTTGGTTGAGAACAAGATCAAGGCCGTGTTCGTGGAATCGAGTATCCCCACCAAATCGATGGAGGCGGTCATCGCCGGAGCCGCTGAGCTGGGGCATACCGTGGAAATTGGCGGCGAGCTGTATTCGGACTCGTTGGGAGAAGCCGGCTCCAAGGCGGACACGTACA
Source organism: Paenibacillus timonensis (assembly GCF_009725205.1). Lineage (GTDB taxonomy): Bacteria > Bacillota > Bacilli > Paenibacillales > Paenibacillaceae > Fontibacillus > Fontibacillus rhizolycopersici. Next base: position 83,529 of record NZ_WNZY01000006.1, read on the forward strand.
TTCATATGGTCCAACATAATGTGAACACGATCGTTGAAGCGTTGAAATAAGTCCAGAAGGGGAGAACAAGGATGAAGAGTTATCCGCTTGAAGTGAACCGATTAACGGTTGCTTATCAGAAAAAGCCGGTGTTGCGTTCGGTATCTTTTCAAATCCCGGAGGGGCAATTAATAGGAATTCTCGGTCCGAACGGGGCGGGCAAATCCACACTGTTAAAAGCGGTGCTAGGGCTGCTTCCGACTCTGGACGGAGAAGTACGCATCTATGGCCGCTCCTACCGGGAACAACGCAAGTTGATCGGATATGTGCCCCAGCGTGAATCGGTCGATTGGGATTTCCCAACCCATGCGTTGGATGTGGTGATGATGGGGCGTTATGGCCAGCTTGGTTGGTTCCGCCGCCCGGGGGCGAAAGAGCGGCAGATCGCCATGGAATGTCTGGCCAAGGTAGGAATGGCGGAGTATGCCGGTCGTCAGATCAGTCAACTGTCTGGCGGTCAGCAGCAACGGGTGTTTCTGGCCCGGGCGCTGGCGCAAAATGCGCAAGTCTATTTTATGGATGAACCCTTTGCCGGCGTGGACGCCACCACGGAAAAAGCGATCATCGCCCTATTGCACGAATTGAAGGAGCAGGGGAAAACGGTTCTGGTCGTGCATCACGATTTATCCACGGTTAAGGAGTATTTCGATCATGTGCTGCTGCTGAACGGTGAATTGATTGCCGCAGGACCCACCGAGGAGACGTTTACGCCGGATCATTTGCATCAGACGTATGGCGGAAGAATCGCCATGCTGGCGGATTTCGGTGCTGCTCCTGCTGGGAAGGTGTGACAAACGATGTTAACGACATTATGGCAATGGATTACCGATCCGAACTTGCAGTGGATTTTGATGGGGTCTTTGCTGCTGGGCTTAGGAAGCGGCGTTATCGGATCCTTCACCTATCTTCGCAAGCAAAGCTTGCTTGGAGATGCGCTGGCGCACGCTGCGTTGCCTGGGATCTGCATCGCGTTTATGTTAACCGGGGTCAAGTCCGTGGGCCTGTTTATGCTCGGCGCGATCCTAGCCGGAATGACGGCGACGTTTGGGATCTCCGCAATCACTCGCTATTCGCGGATCAAGCAAGACGCGGCGCTTGGTATTGTGCTTTCGGTGTTCTTTGGGATCGGGATCGTGATGCTGACGAAGATCCAACACAGCGGCAACGGGAACCAAAGCGGCCTCGATAAATACCTGTTTGGTCAGGCGGCCTCTATGATGCTCGCGGACGTCTATCTGATGGGCGCCGTATCCGTTCTGTTGATCGTAGTCTGCATTTTGCTCTTCAAAGAATTTAAGCTAGTAAGCTTCGATCCCGGCTTTGCGAGGGGAATGGGACTTAAGGTAGCCTTTCTGGAGCAATTGCTCTTGCTTATGACCGTAGTAGCGGTCGTCGTGGGGATTCAAGCAGTAGGAGTCGTACTGGTGGCTGCCTTGCTGATTACACCGGCGGTCGCCGCCCGGTTCTGGACCGACGCTTTGGGTATCATGGTCGTGTTGGCCGGTGTATTCGGGGCGTTGTCGGGGGTCACCGGAACATTGATCAGTTCGACCTTATCGAATCTGCCGACCGGTCCGGTCACGGTATTAGCGGCAACCGCGTTGTTTGTCCTCTCCGCGGTGTTTGCACCAAATCGGGGGCTGCTAGCGAAATGGGTGCGCCGCTGGCGCGGCCGCAGCGAGATACAGCATCCCGCGGAGCTGGCGATGATCCGACAAGCCGGGAATGCGGTTGAAAGGGGGACGGAATAATGGCTGATTTTTGGATTATTTTGACCGGTACACTGGTGGCCGCAACATGTGGAGTTTTGGGCTGCTTTCTGGTTTTGCGGAAAATGGCCATGGTCGGGGATGCAATCAGCCACTCGGTCTTGCCGGGGATTGCCATCGCATTTCTAGTGAGCGGCTCTCGAGACTCCATGTTAATGCTCATCGGAGCGGCCGCGCTGGGATTGATCACGGTTTTCTTGATTCAGGCTTTACAGCAAAGCGGCCTGCAATCAGATGCCTCGATCGGCATCGTATTTACGGCATTGTTCGCCGTTGGCGTGATTCTAATCAGCCGGAACGCCTCTCACATTGATCTGGATCTAGATTGCGTGCTGTTTGGTGAAATTGCCTACGTGCAGTGGGACACCTGGATTTGGAACGGCTACGACATGGGGCCGGTCGCCGTCTGGATGCTGGGCGGAACGCTGCTCCTCGTGCTGGTGGCAATCCTGTTGTTCTACAAGCAGTTTAAATTGTGCGCCTTCGATCCTGCGCTGGCGGCTGCGGTTGGGATTCCGGTTGCCTTATTCCATTATTTATTGATGGGGCTGGTTTCGCTGTCAACGGTCGCTTCCTTTGAGAGCGTTGGCGCCATCCTGGTTGTCGGCATGTTGATCATTCCGGCATCGGCAGCTTACTTGCTGACCGATCGGCTGAGCGCCATGCTGGGGTACAGCGTGTTGATCGGGGTGCTTAGCGCAGCGGGCGGTTACTACGCGGCTAAATGGCTGGACGCCTCCATCGCCGGTTCGATGGTGACGGTAGCCGGCATCCTGTTCCTGCTGGCGCTTGTTTGTTCTCCGAAGCATGGCCTGATCGCCCGATTTGGCAAGCGAAATCGACCGAACGCTGCAGCGGTTTAAGGCCCCGAATCAAGCGAAAACAAACGCTATTTTTAGACCGAAAGTGACGCATTCTTGTCAAGTTGTTGCTACCAAGTTCCTTCTTCCCCGTATTACTTGATATAGTTAGCCGGCAAATGGTCCGGCCAGATCACAACTTAAGGAGAGGGATTCATATGGAGGCAGGTACACAGCAGCAGCAACATCCAAAGAAGAACACGCCCGTGGGGAAATGGATTTCAACGGCCATCATCGTCATCGTCGTGCTCATCGTTGGTTCTAACAGCTACGCGCAAGTGGAATACGGCCATGTCGGTTTATACAAAACGTTCGGGAAGTTGAATGATAATGTTTTATCTCCGGGAATGCATTTCAAAGTTCCGTTTATTCAAACCGTCATTCAGGTGAACACGCAGGTCACCAAGACGGAAACGGACACTACCGCTTCCTCCAAGGATTTACAGCCGGTTTCCACGCATGTCGCCGTCAACTACTCGGTCAACAAGGATTCGGCCTACAATCTGATGAACAATATCGGCGGGAATTTCGATATGGTCATCATTAATCCGGCTGTGCAAGAGATCGTCAAAGAAGTAACGGCACGCTATCAGGCCGAAGATCTGATCGCCAAGCGCGACGTCGTAGCGGGGGAGATTAGCGAGCATTTGACCGCTCGGCTGGCGAAATACGATTTAATCGTTAACGAAATTAATATCGTCAATTTTAAATTTTCCGACGCGTTTAACCAATCGATCGAAGCGAAGCAGGTTGCTCAGCAACAAGCCTTGAAGGCCAGCAATGACCTGAAGCGGATCCAGATCGAAGCGCAGCAGAAGATCGCTCAAGCCCAAGCCGAAGCAGAGTCGCTTAAGCTGAAGAAGCAGGAGGTTACGCCGGAACTGGTACAGCTTAAACAGATCGAGGTACAGGAGAAAGCGCTGGAGAAATGGGACGGCAAGCTCCCGCAAGTGACGGGCGGCGCCACGCCATTCATCGACATCCAATCGCTGACGAACCAGCGTTAATTAAATCGAAGTTAACCCGAACCTAGCCGCCTTCCAGGGCGGTTTTTTCGGGTTTAACGGACAGCTAATCAACGGTCTGCGCGCTTTGTCGGAACCCGGGATTATGGTAAAATGGCGGTATGCTGTCTAGAGATTAGAATCTAATGCGGATAGGGGAGCTGTCTGTTGTTGAAATACAAACTGTTGGCGCTCGATATGGATGGAACGCTGCTTAATGATGAGCATCGAATTACGCCCGAGACGGAACGCTGGATTCGGAAGGCCGCTGCCGCCGGGGTGCATGTCTGCTTGTCGACGGGACGCGGGTACCAGGAGGCGGTTCCGTACGGTGATCAATTAGGCCTGGGTACGCCGATGATAACGGTGAACGGAAGTGAGGTCTGGAAGTCGCCGCATGAGTTGTATCGCAGAGTGTTGCTTGATCGGTCATTGGTTTCGCGAATGTACGACATTTCCCGGGAAAAGATGGTCTGGTTTTGGGCATACGCCGTCGAGGGCAGCTATAACGAAACAAATTGGCAACCCGAATTATTGGAACAAAATCATTGGATGAAGTTTGGTTATTTTACCGAGGACGATGAGGTGAGAGGAGATATTTTACGGCAACTGCAGGAAATGGGCGGCCTTGAAATTACGAATTCGTCCCCGCACAATCTGGAAATCAATCCGAAGGGAATCAGTAAAGCCAGTGGGATCGACACGGTTTGCGGACTACTGGGGCTGAAGATGTCCGAAGTCGTGGCGGTTGGGGACAGTCTGAACGACTTGGCCGCGATCGAGGCAGCGGGGCTCGGCGTAGCGATGGGCAACGCGCAGGAAGCCGTGAAGGAGAAGGCGGATGTCGTAACCACGTCGAATAATGAAGACGGAATTGCCTGGATAATTCGGGATTATATATTGACGGGAGAGTGAGAAAATGGCATTGACCGTACTTGGCTGGATTCTGGTAGTTGTCCTATTTGCCGTGGGTATGGCCGGAGCGGTGTATCCCGTATTACCCGGGGTGCTCGCCGTTTATTTTGCCTTTTTCGTGTACGGTTGGTTTTTCTCGTTTGAACCTTTTGGGTGGTTCTTCTGGATCCTGCAAACGCTGATCGTCGTCGTTCTGATGGTGGCGGATTATGCGGTGGGAGCTTGGGGGGTCAAGAAATTCGGCGGCAGCAAGCTGTCAGTGTGGCTTAGCACGATCGGCATTATCATCGGCCCGTTTATGATTCCAGCCTTCGGGTTGGTGCTGGGTCCGCTCCTTGGTGCGATGATCGGGGAATTGATCAAAGGTGAATCGCTGTCCAAGTCGTTTAAAGTCGGTGTCGGCTCGGTAGTCGGCTTGTTTAGCAGCATGGTTGTTAAGGTGATCCTACAGTTGGTCATGATCGTCATCTTCATCATTTGGATTGTTGCATTTTAACCTATATCTCATCAGAGCACTCATCAGGATTGCGGGAAAGAAGGAATTGGTTTTGTCCAAGAAGGAATCGTTTGTTAAAGGTACGTTAATTTTGGCGGGGGCCGCGCTGATCGCGAGGGTGCTCGGCCTGTTCCAGCGCGTGCCGTTGGAGCACATCCTCGGAGATATCGGGAACGCGTCGTATTCACAAGCGAATGCGGCTTATTTCATGCTGTTAACTTTAGCGACGGCAGGCATTCCGAGTACGCTGAGCAAAATGGTGTCGGAGCGGCATGCGCTGAACCGGCCCGAGGAAGCGCGTCGCGTCTATCAGGCGGCATTGCTATTTGCAGGCGTGGCAGGCGTCGTTATGTTCGCGTTACTGTTTGTTCTTGCGCCTTATTATGCCGAGGCTTCCGGCGTTCCGGAATCGGTTGTTGCGATTCGTGCCCTGGCTCCAGCACTGCTGCTATTCCCGCTGATTGCGATCATTCGTGGCTACTTACAGGGTCGGAATATCATGATCGCGGGCGGGGTTTCGCAGGTGATTGAGCAAATCGTGCGGGTGGCTACCGGCATTATTTTGGCTTTTGTGCTGTTCCATTGGGGATACTCGGGCGAGCAAATTGCAGCCGGCGCGACATTTGGCGCGGTGCTCGGCGGGGTGGCCGCGCTGGTCGTCATGTTGGTGTACAGCATGAAATTGTCGCGGAAGGACCAATCTGCTGGGCAAGAGAAGATGGAAAAGACCACCGGACGGATGTCCTTTAAACGGATCTATGCGGAGATTTTTAAGCTATCGATTCCGATCGTGCTCACCGCACTCGCGGTTCCGGCGGTGAACTTCATCGATAACTCGATCCTGAAGCCGCTGCTAACCGGACAAATCGGCTCCGGACAAGCTACGTATATCCTCGGTATTCTTGGGAATCGTGCGCAGATGATCGCCGGTATTCCGCCGATTTTGGCGATTGCGCTAAGCCAATCGCTGGTGCCTATTATCTCCGCTGCTTACGCGCGGAAGGATCAGGAGCATCTGCAGCGCCAGGTAACGTTGGCGATGCGGGTTGCGGTGCTGAGCGGGATGCCGATCATCCTTGCGCTGGGCACCGCGGCTTATTCCGTGAACGGGCTGCTGTTTAGCACCCGGGACGGCAGCAGCATTGTGGCTCTGCTGACGTTCGCTACGATTTTTCAAATCACGATGATGACCAGCAACTCGATTCTGCTTGGAGTAGGTAAAGCCAATTTATCCATGGTACACGTGGCAATCGGGATTCTTGTGAAGCTGGCGGCCAGCTATGTGCTTGCTCAGTTCTGGGGGATATATGGCATCATCATCGCCACCGGTCTCTGCTTCCTCGTGATTACGCTGCTGAATGTACGGGCGATGAAGCAGATCGTTCCATTCTCGCTGATGGGCAGCCGTTGGGGCGGGTTCGTACTGACGATTGTCGCGTTGTCGGGTGTGGGATATGGCTTGAATCAAGCGGGGATCCAAATGGTGGATCTGATGCCGGCGCGCGTCGCTTTCTTCCTGACCTGCTGCATCGTTGGCGTGGCGGTTGTCGCGCTGTATCCGGTGCTTCTCATCCTGTTGCGCGTCATCCGGAAGGACGAGCTGGCTGGTTATCCGTCACCGCTTCGCAAAGTGCTGTCCCCGCTGATGCGGTTGCAGCGCGGAGGCCGACAGGTGGGATAAAACAAGATCGGCGGCCCGCCCGCCTACATTCTATCGATTGGCGCCTTTGTTCGATTATCCCTTTGGTTCAGGTTGGGGAGTTGCGCTTGGCGCCTTTTTGCATGATTATCCCTTTGGTTCAGGTCGAGGAGTCGTCGTATGTCACTTCTGCACCATTATCCCTTTGGTTCAGGTTGGGGAGATTGTATGTCACTTCTGCATCATTATCCCTTTGGTTCAGGTCAGGGAGGAGATGTTGCTGCTGGGATACTCCAATTCCCTTATAAATTCAGCTCCCTGATCATACGGGATAATGGTGAAAAGAGCCGACCAGAGGAGGCGGCCAAGGCGCCCAAGGCTGCCCAGGCAACCCAAGCGCCCCGCGGGTCAGCGGTCTTCCACCGCATCGTGCACCAATGCGGTCTCGAGGATGCCGTTCCTGTGCGACCGGCTGATGTCGCACAGGAACGGCGCCTTCGGCGCGCTGATGCCATCCAGCGCGCGGGTATCCTTGAGCCAATCCTCCCGGGAGATTGGCTCATAGGCGGTGTCGCCCCAAGCGCTCAGCAGCTTGGGGCTGTAGAGACGCTGGCCCGGCGGCAGCGTCTCCTGTTCCAGAAGCTCTGACCCCTGCACCTTGGTGGTCAGAGCTTCTTCCAAATTGGCCGTGAACAGTTCCGGCCAATAATCCGCCCGCGAGCCGCTATGCGGCACGCTCGCGGCGAACCGCTCCGCGCCGCTGCGCACGGCGCGGTAGCCCATAAGCATCGCGTAGAGGCTTTTGCCTAACGCGATGCGGGCCGGCAGGCTGCCGAAGTCGGAGACGGTGCGCCCCGCAAGGCGGCGCGCCTCGCCCCCGGCAGCCTCGTCTTCCGCCTGTTCACTCAGCGGGAACACCACCTGGTTTAATCCGGCCAGGCTGAACAGGCGAAAGTTCATTTTACCCGTCACATGTTTCTGGAAGTAAGGATGGCGTACGACGCGTTTTTCGATATAATTCTGCTCATTGATGATCAGTCCCACGGTGAGCAAGGCACTGCCGCGGTCGATCCAAAACCGTTCCCAGAATGGGCGCATAAACCCGGATACGTGAAAATACGGCAGCAGGTGTAACCGACTAGCGCCAAGCTCCCGGCTCTTCATGTACAACCTTAGCTGCGGGTAGGCATCTTGGAAGATCAACGCGTTGCTGCGCTCTAGAAACCGATAGGTCAGCCGCTTCTCCTCAGCGTCGACCACATCGGCGATCCGGCTGCTGTGCAGGTCCGTCATGTTCCAGCCGGCATTCCGCGAGACCATGTGCGCGAGAAAAGCCCAATGCAGCTCCGGGCAGGCTTGATAGCAGGCAAGATAAGCCGCGGTTCGGCTGATATTGCTCGCCCCGGCTACGCGAGTTTCCTCTGCAATGGTTTCGGCAAGCCGTAAATCCTCGGTGCTGTACTCTTCCCCTACTGGCGTAGGCCTAGACGACGTGTTGCGCCGTAGTTGTTCTTCGATATCGTTAATCACCGTGCGGGCAGCCGCTTCGTTCCAACCTAGAGAAACCGTCTCTTTCCGCATTCGGGACGAGTCGGAGAGGGAAGCGGTTTTGCTTCTGAGCATAGACGAAAATGCGGCGGGCAGGCGGAACATCAATCGCCGCAAATTGATGGCTTTCCCCTTGGTCTGGCGAGAATCCTCCATTGTGCTTCCGCCCTCCCTTCTTCCCGAACTGCGAATATTTGGCGGTCAACAAGACATACTACGGTATTAGTAATTAGTATGTCCGAAACATTTGACTTCCACTCCCGCTTTTGGTTGACTAGAAGTACCTGAAGGAAAGGAAGGATGGCCTTATGAAAAAAATAACGTCTCCCGCGGAGTTTCAAGTCAGCATCCAATCCAGCAACCTGATCGTAGCGGTGTTCAAAGCGGACTGGTGTGGGGATTGCAAATTTATAGATCCGTTTATGCCTGATGTCGAGGAGAAATACGCAGGCCGGTTAACGTTGATCGAGGTGGATGTCGATCAGGTCGGCGATGTCAGCCAGGAGCAGAACATTCTGGGCATCCCGAGTTTCGTTGCCTATACTGACGGCCGCGAACTGGTTCGGTTCGTGAACAAGCTACGCAAATCCCGCGAGGAAATTGAAAATTTCCTGAACAAGGCGTTGGACGTGTACCATACGCTGCATGACACGCCGGAAACACGGGATACACTATAAAAATCCATTATATTCCTCACACCGCCGTCAGGGTTTCCCTTGCGGCGGTGTCTATTTTTCAACATTTTCTATGAAAGAAGTTAGTTGATCGGTTATAATGAAAAGGATTTATCGATTAACTAAAAGGTGTGAACCGTTTGAATACGAAATATTTGAAATGGCTCAGTTACGCGTCCTGTTTTGTCATGTTTCTGGCCACATTAGGCGGCAGCGTCGTGACTAAGACGGAATCGGGATTGGGCTGCGGCAACGATTGGCCGCTTTGTCACGGTAAATTTGTTCCTGCTCATACACTTGCTTCGATGATCGAATATTCCCACCGTGCCGTCAGCGGGGCGGCCGGATTGGTCTCTTTGGCGGCGTTTGTCGCCTTTTGGTTGTATCGGAAGAACCGTAAAGACCTCCAGATCTATTCCCTGCTTGCGCTCATCTTCGTTATGGTACAGGCCGTTATGGGAGCGATGGCGGTGATCTATCCTACGTCGTCTGCCGTCATGGCGCTGCATTTTGGGTTCTCGTTGATCGCCTTCGCGAGCTCGATCATGCTGGTGCTGGGCGTTCGCCAGGAGGAGCGTGGACAAGTTAATGCGCAGTCTTCTGACTATGCGCCTTCGGCTCGGGTTTCTAAGGCGTTCCGTAACCTGACCTGGATAGCGACCGGCTACACTTATATCGTTGTCTATATCGGCGCGTATGTCAGCCATACGGACTCAGCCGGCGGTTGCAGCGGTTGGCCGCTGTGCAACGGGCAACTCGTTCCCGAACTGTCCGGGGGGGAAGGCATCGCCTTTCTGCACCGGGTTGCGGCCGCTTTGTTGCTGGTCGTAATAGCCACGGTAGGTCACTTTGCCTTCCGCAAGCATCCCGATCTGCCGGAAATCCGCAAGCTGGGTGTCGCCGCAACGCTGCTGGTGATCGTCCAGGTGTTCACCGGGGCCACCATTGTGCTGACCTTAAACAACTATGATGTTTATTTGTTCGCTTCGCTCGCGCACATTATCGTATTGGCCGCTTTATTCGGAGTCCTTTGCTATTTAAGCGTCCGGACTTGGCAGTTGAGCCGAACACCCGAGGTACAGGCGCCGTCGGCCGGCAAGGCGGTTTGACAACGCGATTGTCATGAATCTGTAGAATGACGGACGCTCAAGCGGCTGCATGGATAAGGTATACTTTTGTCTATAAGCAAACGTTATGTGAGGAACGGACGACAATTCCGTCTTTTATAGGAGGACAACAAGATGAGTTACAAGAACCTGCGACAATGGATCGATGCGCTGCAAAAAGAAAACGACCTCGCCATCATCGACGTGCCGGTCGATCCCTATCTGGAGTTGGCCGAAATTCACCGGCGGGTCATTGATGACGGCGGCCCCGCTTTGCTTTTTACCAATGTCAAAGGAACGCCGTTCCCGGTGGCAACCAACCTGTTTGGAACACCTCGCCGGGTGGAAATGGCTTTTGGCCCTCGGCCCGAGATGCTTGCTAACCAACTGGTCGAGGCGATACATAAATTGCTGCCGCCAACGCCCAAAGCGATTTGGAATGAGCGGGGGCTGATTCGCGACGTTTTGAAGGTCGGTATGAAAACCGTGTCCAAGAACGAAGCCCCGATCCTCGAAGTCTGCCGGACGGAAACGCCTTTGAAGGATTTACCGAAAGTGACGAGTTGGCAGAAGGACGGGGGCCCGTTTATCACGCTGCCGCTCGTGTATACGGAAAATCCGCTGCAGCCGAAAGAAAATAACCTGGGGATGTACCGGATTCAGCTGTACGACGATCAGACGACCGGAGTGCACTGGCAGATCCAGAAAGGCGGAGGGTTCCACTACCACGAAGCCGAGAAACGCGGGGAGCCTTTGCCGGTTTCCGTATTCCTGGGCGGCCCGCCGGCCATGGTGGCCTCGGCTATTTCGCCGGTTCCCGAGCATTTGTCCGAGTTGCTGGTCGCTTCTTTCATCCTGGGCGAAAAGCTCCCGATGGCAGAGAATCCGCTGGGCGGCCACCGGATTCCGGCCGAGTCGGAATTCGCAATATCTGGGCTCGTACCGCCGCACGAACGCCGACTTGAAGGTCCGTTCGGTGATCATTTCGGCTATTATTCCTTGCAACATGAATTCCCGGTGCTGCACGTGAACCATATGTGGCATCGGAAGAACGCGATCTATCCGGCAACAATCGTCGGCAAACCGCGGCAAGAGGATTACTACCTAGGCGATTTCCTGCAAAAGCTGCTTTCGCCAGCGTTCCCGATCGTGATGCCGAATGTTCGCTCCCTTTGGACGTACGCGGAGAGCGGATTCCATGCCTTGAGCTCGGCCGTGGTTCGCGAGAGTTACTCCCGCGAAGCCCTCGTATCAGCGTTCCGCATCCTGGGGGAGGGCCAGCTGTCGCTGACGAAATTCCTCATGCTGACGGACAAGCTGATCGATTTGGCGGATTTCCGCCTGCTGCTCAAGACGGTGCTGGAGCGTTTCGATCCACGTACGGATCTGTTTATTCTCAACAACACGTCGCATGACACGCTGGATTATACCGGCCATAAACTGAATCATGGCAGCAAGGCGATATTGATCGGCGTTGGGGATCCTGTACGTGAGCTGCCGCGTGCGTATGACGAAGGCGAGATCGCCGAAATCCGTTCAATCCAAGTTTTTCATGACGGATGTCTTGTCGTTTCCGGTGCATCCTATGAGGACGAGCCGGAGCTTGCCGAACGGTTGCTTGGCCGTCTTCGCGAACGCGGGACTGCCTGGCCGTTTGTGGTACTGGTGGATAACGCCGAGGCAGCGGCCCACGATCAGACGGCGTTTCTATGGACAGTGTTTACACGGTTTAATCCGGCCAGCGATATTTACGCTGCTTCCGAAATACGCCAACATCACCTGTCCTACGGTCTGCCGCTGGTTATCGATGCCCGCATGAAGCCGGGTTATCCGGATGAGCTGTTCCCGCAAGAGGACATCGTCTCCTTGGTGGATCAACGTTGGAAATCCTACTTTCTGTGAAACGGGGTATGCCTATGCTGCGAAGCTTGCTTGGCGAGCCGCCTCGGCAAAACGAGGGTCGGCTAGCTGAAACGATCGACGCGATGGTGCAAACGATCAAGCTGCTGCAAAAGGAAATCAAAGAGCATCAGGATCCTTCACACGATTTCCGCAAGCTGGAGATTTGGGTACACGGCTTGATCTCTTCGTTGGATGAACTCGAACAATCTTTGTTTGCCGCCGCCTTTTTCCGCAAAAAGGTGCGGACGGAATCCGTCGAGGACATGGATCCGGTTGAGCGGTCCGATTATGCGAGGTACGTCTATTTTTACAAGGACGGCTTCATCCGCGTATTCTCGGCGCTGGACAAGCTGGGAACGGTGCTCAACGAATTGTTCGATTTGAAAACCTCGAAGATAAAGATGCATTTCTCTTATTTTACCGTGCTGCGCCAGTTCGCTTATCTGAAGACCCATACCGAGCTTGGGAACCAGTTGATCGCCATTAAAGAGACCTACCGGGAAGCCCTGGGTGTTCTGCGCCGGCGGAGAAACACGGAGATTCATTACATGAACTCGGAGATGAAGGACGATCTGTGGCAGCGTCATCAGGCGTTGTTCGGGAAAGTCGCCCTGGAGGATCTGGATCAGCATATCCGCGAACTGGAACAGGGATACCGTATGGTTTGCGACACGTATTTCACGGTGTTTGACTACATTAATCAACGTTGGAAAAAAATAGCGGCGGTCTGATCGATCCGCCGTTCCTATTTTTTCTCTTTACAAAATGGGCAAAACTCATTATACTCATCAATAGTTTCAATTAACGACTCTACAATTTCATATTTTTCTTATCGAGAGAGGCGGAGGGAAAGGCCCGATGAAGCCCAGCAACCGATTCACCCGTGATGCGGAAGTTTGATTCCGCTGAAGTCATGGGACCGAATGTCATGGTGCTAATTCCTTCAAAACCAATGCGTTTGTGAGCAGATGGTTTTGGCAGATGAGAAGGCATTGTCTTTACGTAAAGAGAGCCCTTTGAATCTGTAGGGCTCTTTTCTGTTTTTTCATACGCCGGTCGATAATTGTCTATGCTAGGAACAGGAGGTTAGCCGATTGATCGAACTTAAAGGGATTACCAAAATATATGGCACCAAAAAAACGGCGACCACCGCGCTGTCCGGGTTGAACCTTAGCGTTCGCAAAGGCGAAATCTTCGGCGTTATCGGTCACTCCGGCGCCGGCAAAAGCACCTTAATCCGTTGTATCAATTTGCTGGAACGTCCGACCGAAGGCGAGGTGTGGGTCGGCGGAGTCGAGCTGACGAAGCTTGGCAAGCGGGAGCTTCAGCAGCAGCGCCGCAAAATCGGCATGATTTTTCAACATTTCAACCTACTCTCCTCGGCGACCGTATACGATAATATCGCATTTCCGCTTACGCTGATCGGAACGCCGAAGGCGGCGATTGCGGAGAAAGTAAACGAGCTGCTTACCTTGGTCGGATTGGAGGAGCATCGTCATAAGTTTCCGGCGCAGCTGTCCGGCGGTCAGAAGCAGCGGGTTGGAATCGCCCGAGCGCTGGCCAGCGACCCCGACGTATTGTTGTGCGACGAAGCCACCTCGGCGCTGGATCCGCAGACGACGGACTCCATCCTGAAGCTGCTGCTTGACATCAACAAGCGATTCCAATTGACGATTCTGCTGATCACGCATGAAATGCATGTCATCCAGAGCATCTGCGATCGGGTGGCGGTCATTCACGAAGGCGGCATCGTGGAGCAAGGTCCGGTGACGGAAGTGTTCCTGAAACCGAAGCACATGGTGACCCGGGAGTTCATTCACCGGGAGGCGGCGGGGGAAGAAGGCGTGAGACTGGCGGCTTCCGTACCGCATCCGGAGTGGTCCAGGCTGGTGAAAATCACGTTCCTGGGCGCGAAAACCTACGAATCGGTGTTGTCCCAGGTCGTGCGGGAAACCGGCGTCAACTTCGCCATCCTGCAAGGAACGATCTCTACGATCAAGGATACCCCGTACGGTCAATTGACCGTTTCTTTTGAAGGCGAAGACGACCGGGTGGAGCGCACGCTGTCGCTCTTGCGGGAACGCGATCTTGACGTGGAGGTGATCGACTGATGGGCGGTTTGGATTTTGGAGCCATTGATTGGTCGGAGATGGGCACAGCTACGCTGGATACCTTGCAGATGATGGGGTATGCAACCTTGTTCACCTTCGTGATCGGGCTCCCGCTCGGGGTATTGCTGTTCACCTTCTCGCGTTCCCAATCCTTGGTATTAGGATGGGTTTACCGGTTGATTTCGCTGATCGTGAACATTCTTCGCTCGGTACCGTTCATCATTCTGATCGTCGCCTTGATTCCGGTCACGCGGACCCTCATGGGCGTATCCACCGGCGTGGAAGGCACGATTCCGCCGCTGGTGATCGGGGCAGCCCCGTTCTTCGCGCGTCTGGTGGAAACGGCGCTGCGCGAGGTTGACCGCGGGGTAATTGAAGCTTCCCAGGCGATGGGGGCTTCCACCTTCCAGATCATCCGCAAGGTGCTGCTCCCGGAATCGCTGCCCGGCTTGATCGCAGGCATGACGATTACCGTGGTCACGCTGGTGTCGTATACCGCGATGTCAGGCATGGTAGGCGGAGGCGGACTCGGTGACCTGGCGATCCGTTACGGGTATTACCGGTACGAAACGGGCGTCATGATCGTTTCGGTGATCTTCATGGTGATTCTGGTGCAAGTACTGCAAATGCTGGGAGACCGGCTAGTGATCTTTTTTACGCGGAAATAAGGAAATCCTAAATAGATAGAAGTATCCTTATTCAAAAAACACTCTTAAGGGGGAGAACCTGCAATGAAAAAATGGACATTATCTTTACTTACACTCGTGTTGGTGTTGGTGTTGGCCGCTTGCGGCAGCAATAACGCCGCCAATAACGGAGCTGAAGGTAACACGGCTGGAAATACATCGGCTGCTGAGGGGAATGCAGCGAATGCTGGGAACCAAACGGCAGCAGAGCCGGTGAAGCTGGTTGTAGGTGCTACCGTACCGCATGCCGATATTCTGAAGTTTATCGCGCCGAAGCTGAAGGAAGAAGGCGTGGAGCTGGAAGTGAAAGAGTTTACCGACTATGTGCAGCCGAACGTACAGCTGTATGAAAAAGAGCTGGACGCGAACTATTTCCAGCATCAGCCTTACCTGGACGAGCAAAATGCCCAAAACGGGTTTGACCTCGTTTCGGTCGTAGGCGTTCACGTTGAACCGTTTGGCGCTTACTCGAACAAATATAAATCCACGGAAGAAATTCCGGACGGCGCCAAAGTGGCGATCCCGAACGACCCGACCAATGGCGGTCGCGCGCTGCTGCTGCTGCAGAAGCAAGGGTTGATTAAGCTGAAGGACGAAGCTGGAATTACGGCAACGCAGAAGGACATCGTAGAAAATCCGAAAAACCTGAAAATCATCGAAACCGACGCAGCCATGTTGCCTCGCCAATTGGCCGAAGTCGATCTGGCGCTGATCAATACGAACTATGCGCTGGAAGCGAAACTGAATCCGACGAAGGATGCTTTGTTCATCGAAGATAAGGAATCGCCGTACACGAACATTCTGGTTGCCCGTCCTGATAATAAGGATTCCGAAGCAATCCAGAAGCTGGCGAAAGCTCTGACTTCCGATGAGGTTAGAACGTTCATCAACGACACGTACCAAGGCGCTTTGGTACCGGTATTCTAAGTAGTAAAGAAGCAGACATGTCCCGCTGCGTGTGCAGCGGGTTTTTTTTATCTTACTCTTTTACGGTCAGTTAGGCACGCCCACCCTCTCTCAACTGCAAAACTGCAGTTCATTTTCGGTAAATCTCCGATTATTGGCCAATGAAAGGTAAAAGTACATCTCGTTGGAGGTGAATCGGCCCCAAGAGACCGTTTTGACGTGAATTCAACTGCACTTTTGCATTTGAACACGATGGTTAGGGGATTTTGGGTGATATTCAACTGCACTTTTGCATTTGGGTGAGCGTTGGCAACGGCAGTTTGTGGGAATCCCTCAAATCTTTTATACTTAAGGGTAACTGCACCTGGGAGGAGGAGAACAACGTTGCACGGCAAAGTCGCCTTAATTACCGGAAGCGCGAAAGGCCTCGGGAAGAAAACTGCGCTGACCCTAGCAGAGCAAGGGTGCCATATTGCACTAAATTACGTACATAGCGAAGCGGAAGCGCTCTCTCTCCGATCGGACATCGAGCGACTTGGCGTACGTTGTATCGCAGTGCAAGCCGATGTATCGAGCCGGGAGCAAAGCGAGGAACTGGCTCGTCAGGTGAACGAGCAGCTGGGGACCATTGATATTCTGGTCAACAATGCCGGACCGTTTATTCGGGAACGCAAGCTGTTTGCCGATTACAGCCAGAGCGAAGTGTTGGGCATGATCGAGGGGAACTTGGTCGGCAGCCTGCTGCTGGATCATCTCGTGCTGCCGGGGATGCGGGAGAAGAGATGGGGGCGGATCATCCATTTCGGGTTTGGTCATGCCTCCGAGTCGCGCGCCTGGCCCCACCGGGCCGTTTATGCGGCAGCCAAAACCGGGCTTGTGTCCTTTACGAAGACGCTGGCCGTCGAGGAGGCGCCTTATGGCATCACGGTGAACATGGTTTGCCCGGGGGATATCCGCGGGGGCCACAAGGAGATGTCGATCCATGAAGTCCGCGGACTTCAGGATGGGGAGACGCCGCTGGGACGGCCGGGAAGCGGGGAAGATATCGCCCGCGTGATCGCATTTTTGTGCCATACGGACTCCGATTTTATCACTGGCAATATCATGGATATCTCTGGGGGGCTTGACCCGATCCGACCATGGATTAAACCCTCCTGAACCAACAAAAAACCCGGCCTTCCGGCAATTTGCCGGGGGCCGAGTTCGTTTAAACCCTCCTGCTGAAGAGCTAATCATTCATGGATTGCAAAGTTAGAATACTTGAACGACCTCTTCCACGCCTTCTACTTCTTCAAACAGGGCGCGTTCGATCCCGGCTTTGAGGGTGATGGTGGAGCTTGGGCAGCTACCGCAGGCACCCATCAATTTCAGCTTCACGATGCCGTCTTCAACGTCGACGAGTTCAACGTCGCCACCGTCACGCTGCAGGAAAGGCCGCAGTTTGTCCAAAACTTCTAATACTTCATCATACAATTGATCTTGTACGCTTTCACTCATTGTATTCAACTCCTTTCTTGCCTTATTATATTACAAAAAGTCAAAAATTTAAATGCTTCTTCATGGGGAGGACGGAAGATGAAACCGATCCTTGAATTTTGTGCGAATAACGCCAGTTTAGGTACAGGGGAAGCGATCCGGCAAGTGAAGGAACAAGTGGATTGCGACGTATATGAATACGGCTGCCTAACCGCCTGCGGTACCTGTTATCTGTTCCCGTACGTGCTGGTTGACGGGGAGCAGGTAGAAGGGGAAGACGCTGAGCAGCTCGCGGAACGGATCCTGCAAAAAATCAGGGAGACACATCCGGAGGCCACTTGAGGCCTTGGCTACGCTCCCTTCCTTCGTTTATCCAATATGATGTTTAGACATCCATAGTACGCCGCTTTTGAGCAGACGCGGGACGCGGCCTGTAACCTGTGCTCGGCCCATCAGGCCGAACCCGGCTTTTTTGCCTAACGAGCCCAGCGTTCCCTTAAGCTTAATCTGCGATAACCGCGGCGTCTCTCCCCGCCATAAAGCCCCGGTAATTTGTCCGATCTGAGCGCCTTGGGCTTCGGCCGCCTGGGCGCTCGGCGAGAAGGGCAAGCTTGCGCAATCGCCGCAGACGAACACCTCAGGGTGTTCGGGAATCTGATAAAATTCATTCAATAGAACGCGTCCTTGCCGATCTTTGGTTACGTCCAGTGCTTGCACGATCGCTGCCGGTTGAATCCCGGCCGTCCACACGGTCACATCGGAGTCGATTTCCCCTTGCTCATGGTGAATCACGTCGCATTCCACGGCCTGAATCGAAATCATCGATCGCATCTCGACGTCATTCTCGTGGAACCATTTGGCGACATAATCGGACACCTTCGCCGGAAAAGCGGAAAGCAAGCGAGAGCCGCGGTCGATGATCGAAATGTTCAAATCCAGACGGCTTTCCCGCAACTCGGCGGCTAATTCCACGCCGCTTAGTCCTCCGCCAACGATGTTGATTTTCCCATAGGGTTTCGTATTGTTCAGCCGCATATAGGTTTCACGAGTCGAAGCAAACGACTGGATACTGCACGAAAACTCGGCAGCGCCGGGGACATGGTGATAGTTATCGGTACAACCTAATGCGATGACGAGCTGGTCATATTCCAGCGGATCCCCCTCCGCGAAATGAATCAACTGCCGGTCCATGTCGACGGCTTCAACTTCGCCGTATGTCAGAACCAGGCCGGGGTAAGCGGTAAAGGGGACGCGCAATTCATAATCGCTGGCCGTCCCGGCCGCCAGCGCATAATATTCGGTCTTCAGGCTCTGGTAAGGCATCCGGTCGACCAAGACGACTTGCACATCCGAAGGAATAGGAGCTTTAAACAGCTCATGAATGACGGCCGTCCCCCCATATCCTCCTCCAAGCACAACGAATTGCCTCATACGTGACGATTCCCCTTTTTTGCCGTGAAATTGCCGCGGGCTCACTGCCGGACGGAATTATTCGTATACCCGAAGCTCGTTGTAGAAGGTATCCCGTTCAACTGGGATGCGTCCAGCACCTTTAACTAGCCAGATCAATTCCTTTAACGTCAGCCCTTCCGGGGTTTGCGCGCCGGCCGCATGACTGATTTGCTCTTTCAGGATCGTGCCGTGTACGTCTGAAGCGCCAAAGGTCAACGCCACTTGCGTCAACTGAACGCCGATATTGATAAAGTAAGCTTTGATGTGCTGAATGTTGTCCAGCATCAACCGGCTGATGGCAATCGTCTTGAGATCCTCGTAAGCCGAGTTGCGGCGCATAATGCTGGCGTTCTTATTGCGCGGCTGCATGGACAGGGGGATAAAGACCTGGAACCCGCCCGTTTCGTCCTGCAGGTCGCGGATTTGAATCATATGGCGGATCCGGTCCTCATAGGATTCGATTGAGCCATATAGCATGGTGGTTGGCGTTCTCATTCCGAGCTGGTGCGCGGTCCGATGGACGTCCAGATATTGGTCGACGTTGGCTTTCTCGACCTTCATCTTCTCCCGGTACTGGTCGGACAAAATTTCCGCGCCGCCGCCGGTTAATGATTCAAGGCCGGCTGCCTGCAATTGAAGCAGCACTTCCTTCGTGCTCAGGCCGCTGATCCGAGTGAAGAATTCGATCTCCGCCGCCGTATAGGCCTTGATCGTGACGTTCGGGAAATTCTCTTTCATCGCTTTAAGAGAATCGACGTAATATTGGAACGGAACATGGTTGTTATGTCCGCCTACGATATGAAACTCGCGGACGCCCGGGGTGATATGCTGCTTCACGTAAGCGACCATTTCCTCCCCGGAAAGCGTATAAGCCCCTTCTTCTCCTTGATCCTTGCGGAAGCTGCAAAATGCACAGTGGGATTCGCAGACGTTCGTGAAGTAGAGGCTCATATTTTCGATGAAATACACTTTCTTGCCGTTCTTGCGCAAATTCACTTCATTGGCTAATTGTCCAATGGTCAATATATCATCGCTTTCATATAAATAAACACCGTCTTCGAGGGTGAGACGTTCGCCTTGCCGGACTTTGTCCACAATTTCGGCCATTCTTTTATCGGTGTTTGGGGTGACTACAGTAAACATGACGTTCCCTCCGTTTCCAAATGCATGAAATGCCTCGTATTCTAACTGTATTTAATTACCTACCTATTATAAACCTCACATCCCAAGCGGGCAATAAGACTTAGGAGAAGAAAAGGAATTGGCAACAAGAAATATCACCATTTGTTGAGCGGGAGGGGGAGAAGGAGTATAATTTATGTATAGTTGACGAACTTTTAAGGAGTGAGTACACGATGATTACCATTAGCGACAGCGCCATGGCGCGGATTAAAGATATGTTAGATGAAGAAGAAACCCCAAACATGTTCCTGC
Organism: Paenibacillus timonensis; assembly: GCF_009725205.1. Classification (GTDB taxonomy): domain Bacteria; phylum Bacillota; class Bacilli; order Paenibacillales; family Paenibacillaceae; genus Fontibacillus; species Fontibacillus rhizolycopersici. Next base: position 103,546 of record NZ_WNZY01000006.1, read on the forward strand.
GAGTCGGAGTAAATCCCGGTGGCTGCAGCGGCTTCTCCTATGGCATGGGTCTTGATGATCAGGAGAGCGAAGAAGATGTATACCTGGACATCAAAGGGCTTAAGGTAGTTGTAGATAAGGAGAGCATCCGCTTCTTGAACGGCCTGGAGATTGACTTCAAGGAATCCGGCATGAGCGGCGGGTTCACCATCCACAACCCGAACGCCATCGCCACCTGCGGCTGCGGCCAATCGTTCCGCTTTAAGGACGAGGAAGGTCAACCGCAAGCTTGCGATTGATACGAAGAACGCATATAGAGGGACTCTTCCATCTGGAAGAGTCCCTCTTGTTTATTGTGGCAATCTGTCCTCGGTCGCGGGATCTACATTTTGGTCAGTAACAGGACCATCTGTCTCCTCGTACAAATGGGAGCGCCGTTCGAACCATTGGAACAAATGGGTGAAGATGACCTTTAACACGGCGTAACCCGGCACGGCTAGGATGACGCCCAGCACGCCAAACAGATTGCCGGCGGTCAGGATGACGAAGATGATCGTAATCGGATGGATGCGCAGCGTCTTCCCCATGATTTGCGGCGAGATGAACTTGCCTTCGATCAGCTGGACGACTGTCCACACGACGATCAGCTTCAACAGCATGATCGGTGACGTGACGATGGCAACGATGATCGCCGGCGTAATCGCGATGGCCGGTCCGAGGTACGGTACGATGCTCGTGAATGAAGCGATGATGGCGAGTGTCAGGGAGTAATCCAGGCCGATGATCAGAAAGCCAACGTACATCAGCGCTCCAATACAGAAGCTGACGATGATTTGCCCGCGGATGTAGGAGCTGATTTGGCCATTCATCTCGGTCATCACGTGATGGGTTTGATCACGGAAGCGGACAGGCACATAACGCAGGATGAATTTCGGCAGTTTCTTGCCGTCCTTTAACAGATAAAATAAAATGAATGGCACGGTGACAATCGCCAGCACGACGTTCTTGATCGCGCCCAGAAAGCCACCGAGACCCGACCAGGCGTTGTTCAGTAGGGAATTTCCTTGCTCGGACAACGAGTTCGACAGGTCCTCGAGATTAAAGCCGGTAGACTCTTGGACCTGATGGTAAAAGTTGCTGCCGATCAAGCTTTCGAACTGCCGCTGGACCTCTGCTATATATTTCGGTAAATTTTCGATTAAACTCGTGATCTGCTCCTGAACCAAAGGGATGACGGTCATAATCAGCACCGTAAGGATCCCTGCGATAAACAGATACAAGCCGGTAATGGTGTAGACTCGGCGGACTCGCTTAGTCTCCAGCCAATCGACCAGCGGGTTCAGCAGATAATAGATCGCCCCGGTCAGCAGAATCGGTAGCAGTACGGTTTTTAACAGTACCGTAAGCGGTTTAAACACAAACGGGATTTTGGCGAATACCAGAATGTTTAAGCCAATCAGTAAAACGACGAGCAGAAATACCACGAATCGGTTATTTAGAAAAAACCTCTTAAATCGGTCTCCCCAGGGTTGCGTACTTCCCATGCCTTTTGACCCTCCTGTATCTTCCTTTGCTATCCAAGCTACGATGAATTCTATGTAGTAATACGTATAAAAGGGAGTTGGTTTCCACAATTTTATGGAAAAAAGCCCGGCCCTCGCCCGCAGGCGCTGATCCGAGCCTTTTATCAGCGGTCAGGCGGTTGCCCCAACCCGTTTTAGAAAAATTGCCGGTTCACCATCATGACGACCAGGGAGGCGGCGGCCAGGGAAAAAACGATACATCCCATTCCGAGGCCTTTGCGCGTCGTCTTGGCCATTTTCAAGCCCGTGAGGAACAAAGCGACGGTGATGCCTGCCAGCACCAGCGACATGGCGATCATGGCAAACCAGTACAGCACTTCAAACAGATTCGCCTCAAACGAAGAATTCCCCGTATTCAAAGCTTTTGATTTCCCCTTCCTTTGCTAGGTATAGACCAATGTCCCCCCTTAATATACGCGAAATCCCTCCTTTTGCATAGAAAGAGCCTGTGGACGGACGCTTCGGAGAAAGGGCTTACGCCTTGGACAATCATCCAAGAATATCAATCTACAAATGAGTAATATATCGTATAGTGCGAGAAAGGGGATGGTGTCATGGCGGGAAGACAATTAGCCAACAAATGGCTCAAGACCGAGGCGCTTCTAAGCAACGCGGACGTGGCCGCCCACATACCGCAAACCCGATTGTACGGTGCCGATTCGTTAAGGAGCATGCTGCATCAGTTCGGCATGGTCGTGATTAAGCCGCTCCGCGGCGGCGGGGGTTATGGCGTGATTAAAGTGACTTATGCTGGCGGCGTTTATGCTTTTACGTACATGTCCCGGAGGTATGGCTTTGGAAGCTTTGAGGCGATGTACCGGGCATTGAACCGAGTGAAGGTTGGGCGCAAGTACATGATCCAGCAAGGGATTCATTTGGCCCGGATCGCCGGACGACCGATCGACTACCGAGTGAAAGTCGTTAAAGAGAACGGAGCCTGGGTGTATCGTTCCATGGTCGGCCGTTTGGCTCGTCCCGGGCTGTTCGTAACCAATTTGTGTAAAGGCGGAACGATGCTCAGTGCACGGGAAGGGCTCGGCCGCTCGTTAAGCCGCAGAGCTTCCGGACATAAACGGCGGGAGATGCGCTCGTTGACCAATACGTGCGTACAAATATTGGAGTCCCGGTTCCCGGGGATTGGTCAATTAGGGTTTGATTATGGCGTAGACCACAGCGGGAAGATCTGGATTTTTGAAGTAAACACCCGGCCGCAATAAGCTGAGATAGACAAAAGTCAAAAAAAATTTTGGAGAATTATGGGAACAAATGTCCTGTGAATAACTTTTATCCACATTATCCCATTAGTTTTTTCAACGCTTTTCGATAATTACTAACACGTTATTCACAGGATTTCCACAAGCGTTTGTGGATAACCGGAACACTTGTTCTACTAAACTTTTCCTGTTATGATGAGGAAAATACTAGAAAGGATGTGTTATCAATGGCGCTGTTAACGAATGAGCTGCTCCTAGAATCCTATCAGAAGGCGACCGAACTGCAATTGGATCGGGAGTTTATCGCACTGCTGTTAGCAGAAATCCGCAAACGCGAATTAGAGCTTGCCGCGCCGTCCGTTCTGCACTGAATTGTGGACAACCTGGCTATCTCCCAGTTTAATTATGAAGTTATCCCCAACCATCAAGGCGCCTGCCAGGCGTTGACATGATATATATAAGCTTCATGACAATGCGGACACTGCACGACATGTTCGCAGCCGGAAGGAATACGCGCGGAGATAGCTGAAGTATATTGGTCAGCGGAACCGTAAGGGCTGTAAGGCCCGGCGTAGTCTTCTTTTTTTCCCGCATTCTCCAGAACGTATCCGCAATCGGGGCAGGTGGCGGTCATAGCAGCCAAGCCGTTGCATAACGGGCATATAAATGGCAAAGGGTATCTCTCCTTTACGGCATAATCTTCCGTAAAGTTAAGATACCCTTTTTTTTGTCAGAACATGTAAAACGCGAAACGCCTCTATATAACTACAGCTTCATGTTGCTGCTGTGTCCCGGAGACAACTTCGCTTCCGGATCGATGTAGACTTTGGCATTGTTGACCGCTGTCGGTGCTTCGCCAAATCCTACCGCAATGAGGTCCAATTTGCCGGGATATGTCGTAATGTCACCCGCGGCAAAGATGCCGGGAATCGAGCTTTCCATCCGAGAATCGACGACAATGGCGTTGCCTTCGATGTCGAGACCCCACTCAGCGATGGGTCCCAGGGAGGAGACGAACCCAAAATTGACGATGACGTCGTCCACAGCGATCTCTTGGGTTTCTTTCGTCTTCACGTCTGCCAGAGTGACGCGCTCAATTCGCTCGTCGCCATGCAGCTCCGCGATTTCCGTAGGTGTAATGACCTGCACCCGGGAAGCCATCAGCTTCTCAACGCTATGCTCATGCGCCCGGAATTTGTCGCGGCGGTGGATCAACGTGACCTGCTCGGCGATCGGCTCCAGCATCAGCGCCCAGTCGACAGCGGAATCACCGCCGCCGCTGATCAAAACTTTCCTTCCGCTGAACCGGTTCATGTCGCTGACGAAATAGTGCAGATTGGTTTTCTCAAAACGAGAGGCGTTCTCCAGTTCAAGACGGCGCGGTTCGAAGGCGCCAACTCCCGCGGTAATGATCAAAGCACGCGCATAGTGTACGTCCTTGTCGGTCGTCACCACAAAATGGCGATCCTCTTTCTTCTCGATCTGCAGCACCCGTTCCTCCAGACGAATGTCCGGCTCAAACAGCTTTAACTGCTCATTCAAGTTGTTGATCAGCTCCTGGCCCGTCACTTTAGGAAAGCCGGCCACGTCATAAATATATTTCTCAGGGTAGAGGGCAGCAACTTGACCCCCAAGCTGAGGCATACTTTCGATCAGTTTGACGGAAGCTTTTCTCATTCCGCCGTAAAATGCGGCAAACATGCCCGCCGGTCCGCCCCCGATAATCAGGAGATCAGTGAATTCGGCGTTGTTTTGGGATGACACGGGCCAAACACCTCCAGATGGTTTCTTTTTCTTTAGCTATAATGTCAATTCTACTTTATTATAATCGTCACACCCCTACTTGCAAAGGTAAGATCAAAACTGTCGAAAATATGGAAAATAATCCGTTGAAAGTCCTATAGTTACAGGTAAAATAAGACTTGATCTTTTAGGCAAAAGTCGATATCATTCAAATGTATGCACTCATATTTGTGACGAAAAAAGTACATTTATGATTATACGACAGAAGGCTTTTGATCATCCTACAAATAAGGGTTAAACTAAGTTGTGACAAATGTCTCTGATTACATGAAACGGTGGAATATGGTACGAAAGAATGGTTTTTTATGTGTTAATTTTCACATTGCGTTTTTTGGTTTAATTCAAATATAGAGTGTGCAAAATTGGAAGGAGAACAAATACATGAGTACCATACCCAAAATTGTAATTCTTGGTGCGGGTTATGGCGGCATTCTTACCGCGCAGCGGCTGCAGAAAGAGTTGAATTACAATGAAGCGGACGTCACCCTGGTGAATCGGCACGACTATCATTATTTTACGACACATCTGCATATGCCGGCTGCCGGGACAGACTCCATCGAACATACCCGAGTGGCGATTTCCAAATTAATTGACGAATTCAAAATCGACCTTGTGAAATCGAACGTACAGGAAATTCGTCTGGCCGACAAGAAGGTCGTGCTGCAGGACGGAACGCTTTCTTACGATTATCTGATTATCGCGCTGGGCGGCGAGCCGGAATCTTTTGGCATTCCAGGGTTAACTGAATATGCGATGACGATCCGCAGCATCAATTCCGTTCGCCTGATCCGTCAGCATATCGAATATCAATTTGCAATGTACAAAATGGACGAAAGCCGGACCGACCGCCTGAACTTTGTGGTCGGCGGCGCAGGCTTCAGCGGCATCGAGTTCGTGGCCGAGTTGGCCGACCGGATCCCGCAGCTGTGCAAGGAATACGACGTGGATCCGAACTTCGTGAATGTGTACAATGTTGAAGCTGCGCCAACGGCTTTGCCGGGCTTTGATCCTGAACTGGTTGAGTACGCGATGGACGTGCTGAAGAAGAAGGGCGTTCAGTTCAAAATCGGCGTAGCGATCAAGGAATGCACGCCGGATGGTGTTATTTTGGCCACCGGTGAAGAAATTAAGTCGCAAACGGTCGTTTGGACCGGGGGAATCCGGGGCAACCGTCTGATCGAGGCGGCAGGCTTCGAGACCGCGCGCGGACGGGTGAAAATCGACGATTATTTGCGCGCACCCGGCCATGACAACGTGTTTATCATTGGAGATAACTCGCTGATGTTCAATCCGGAGGGTCGTCCGTACCCACCAACGGCGCAAATCGCGATGCAGCAAGGGGTAACTTGCGCACAAAACGTGGTGGCGTCGATCCGCGGCAAGGACCTCAAGAAATTTGTGTTCAGCAACAAAGGAACGGTGGCTTCGCTTGGCAAAGGGGAAGCTGTTGCCAGCGCATTTGGCAAGAAGTACAAAGGCTGGGTTGCAGCTCAATTGAAGAAGTTGGTCGATATGCGTTATCTCTTCATTATCGGCGGGATTCCGCTCGTACTGAAAAAAGGAAGATTCTTCTGAGATGCGTCATTGCAGCGTACAGGTTCGGGGACTGCTAACACGGGAGGAACTGGATCGCTATAACGCCTTGATGGAAGTGGGCTCTTATCTGGAATCGCAGCAGCAATACGATTTCGCTTATACGGTCCAGAAGGAAGTTGACCTTCTCATTCTGCCGGCTATCGAACGTTTGAAGGAGAAGAGCCGTGATCGCGATCGGGCAACGGCGGAGTTCTTGAAATCGCTAGAGGCCGAACAAGAAGGAAAAGAATAGAAAAGGGTGTGCCGCTCATTGGAGCAGGCACACCCTTCTTTAGTTGTGTGAGTTACAGCTTTAGCATATCGTCTAACCGTTCGGCATTTAACAGGTTGCCAACATAAAAGGCACCAAATTCGCCATAACGCGCGCTGACTTCGTCAAATCGCATTTCATAGACCAGCTTCTTGAACTGCAGCGCGTCATCGGAGAACAAAGTCACGCCCCATTCCCAGTCGTCGAGGCCGACGGAGCCGGTAATGATTTGCTTCACTTTGCCGGCATAGCTGCGGCCGATCAGGCCGTGGCTACGCATCATCTCGCGACGCTCGTCCATCGACAGCATGTACCAGTTATCGTTCAGCTCCCGCTTCTTGTTCATCGGGTAGAAGCAAATATGGTTGGATTTCGGAAGGATCGGCTGCAACCGCGCCATCACCTCGGGGTTCGCCTTCGGGTCACCGCCGCCGGAAGCAAGATAATTACTTAACTCAACAACGCTGACGTAAGAGTATGCTCTGCTCGTATACTCAGCAAAGGTCGTTTTGTTGAAGGCCGTTTCCAATGCGTTCAGCTCTTCCAAGCTTTCGCGCAGGTGCATGAACACGATATCGGCTTTCTGGCCGACGATCGAATACACGGCGGTGCTGCCCGTCTTGGATTCTTCCATCTGGTTCCAATCTTTCAGAAACGTGTGCAGCTCCTCCAGAGCTCCAGCGCGCTCCTCGTCATCCGCCGCTTTCCAGGCGGTCCAATCGATGGTGCGGAAATCGTGAAGCGCATACCAACCTTCCAAGGTTAGGGTAGCTTCATTCATGTATATCACTCCTAGATAGATTCTGATCCTCATTCACGAATCGTACATTACGCTTCTTATTGTAGCGCAAGGTGCCTAAACGGGGCAAATCGATTCATCTAATTTTCATGCAAAGTTCATTGCTTCGTTACATAATATCTAGTAAACTAACTACTAGCTTGATTTCGTGTGATTTATGTTATAGTTCGAGCGAGCCTTGTGCTCGTCCAAAGATGTCTTTTGGAATGACCGTTACAATGAAGATTCAAAAAGGCAGGTTAGGAGTACCGAGAAGGTTGGATGAAGCTAGGGACTGAGTAGCGGAGCGTACGTTTGAGTACGTGAGCAACGGAAGACCCGGCTGAGTTCAAGATTCGATGTCGATTATGCGATCTTAAATGCTTCGTGATCCAAAGATGCCTTTTTGAATGACCGTTACAATGAAGATTCAAAAAGGCAGGTTAGGAGCACCAAGAAGGTTGGATGAAGTTAGGGACTGAGTAGCGGAGCGTACGTTTGAGTACGTGAGCAACGGAAGGCCCGGCTGAATTCAAGATTCGATGGTGAATTACCTTCATTGACCTGCTTCGTGATCCAAAGATGCCTTTTTGAATGACCTTTAGAAGGGTGGGGGAGCGATGGGTTGGCTCATCGTACTGGTGCTGATGGTTTTATTCTTCGTGATGATGTTCGGCATCGGCTTTATTCTGAATATGCTGATGAAAACAACCTGGTTTCCGGCATACGTTTTCATTATCGTGATTTTACCGATTGTGGTGTATACCCTATGGGATCATGATCGGAGCTTTGGCGCTTACCTAGCGTCGTTCCGGCTGGTTGATTATTTGACGGCGTTCGCCGGGCTGTGCGGGGCGATTCTGAGCGGGTGGACCATCCGCAAACTGCGGTTAGGCGGTTACAAAATGTTTTAAAGGTGGTTCAAAAAGTCATCTTTCCATAACGAAGCAGAGCATGAGAAGTAGATTCGACGTCGAATCATGAATTCAGCCGGGCCAAGCATATGCTTCCGATGCATGTTTCCTACGGAAACATTTCAGTTGCTCACGTACCTAAAACGTACGCTGCGCTACTCAGTCCCTAGCTTCATCCAACCTTCTCGGTCCTGAAAACCTGACTTTTTGAACATGCACTTTTAGGAAGTTGTTCAAAAAGCGCGAGTATCGTCATGGGATCGTCCCTGGCGTCTCGCGCTTTTTTCTGCGTGTACCGTTATTCCTGCTGGTCTTTTTTCCACTTCTGATATTCGAGGAAGTCTTTAAACTCTTTCTTGCTGACGCCCGAAGTCATCGCTTCCTGTACCAGCTCCGACCATTCCGGATCAAGCAATTCCGGTGCGGGGCGGTCGCCATACAATAGCAGGTTGATCGAGACGTTTAGAGCGTCGGCTATCTTCTCGATGAAGGAAATGGAGGGGTTCGATTGAATATTGCGTTCAACATTGCTGAGGTAGGATTTTGCCACATCCGCCTTCTCCGCCAGCTCGGATAAGGAGTACCCTCGGTCTTGCCGAATTTTCTGAATACGCTCGCCAATATGTTCTGCCATGTAGCCGTCGCCCTTCTATCAGAATAATTTTGATGTCATTATATCAGAATAAACGAGATCGGACAAAGGCGTTAAGTCGGAATTTAACCTAAGCAAAGAACACCTTAGTCCCAGGAGCGGGGCAAGGTGTTCTGCTTCGGATGGTCCGATCTTATTTGACGTCGCCAGCGCCTTGTTTAGCTTCAAACGTCCATTTCAGGTTCAAGGCGTCGCCTTGGAATTGGTTTTGGTCTTGGCCGTTGTCCACGAATTCAAAATCAACGATCATGGTATCGATGGAGCCAGCTCTCAAGCCGCTGCGTTCCCCGAGGAAGAAGCCTCTTTCAACGGCATCCGGAGTTTGATTTTGCAGATCATACAGCGTAGTTTCGTAGATAACGTCATTCAACTTGTCGGAATTGTACAAGAATTTTACTTTAATATGTTTGCCGAAGTCGTCCGTGTTCGCTGGAGCGCCGGCTCGATTCGTAATTGTATAGCTCGTTTTCAGCAGCACTTCTTTGATATCGAGTGTGCCGTCGTTTTTGAGTTTGAACTTACGAGGAATATGGTCGCCTGGTTTCAAGTTACCGATATTCACAATCGCCGTCGGATCTGCGTTGATATCCAATGTACCAGCGGCGAACGTCCCGGTCGTTTCTACCGTATCGCTAAAGTACGCGAACGTGCCTCCGCCGATCAATGTCAAACCTAGTGCTGCAGTTGCTACTCCGAAACCTAATGTCTTTTTGATACCCATTCCTGAATTCCTCCCTGATTTTAAAAAGATTTTTTTTATATATTGCATCCTTATGAATACATAAGGAGAACAACCGAATCATACTTGCTTCAATTGGGTGAAAGCGTCAATCTCGTTTTAGGAGGCCTTGGCGTCAGGCTGTGTTTTGTTCGGGTCTGGTTTCTTATCCTCCAAACCGGCGATCGCCTTCCATAGGGAAACGAGCGCGTACAGGAACAAGAGGAGCCCAGGGATAATCAGCAGAGCGACATTTCCCGTCTTCGTCCCGGCGAAGCTTAATACATAGCCAATGTAAGGAACATTAAAGCCGGTATAAACGCCGGTGACATTGGCTGGATTCACCGGATCCGAGTCAGCGGCCCCATTGTTATCGCCTTTAGTCCGGTATAGCACCTGCCCGCTTTGCTCGTCGTGCGTCACCTCGACGATGCGGTGAGTGATCAGTTTGTCATCATTCGACCGGAAGGTGATGACATCGCCAACGGTGAATCGGGTCATATCGCCGCCAGGTTTAATGGCCGCAACGGAACCGGTAGGGATGGAGGGCTCCATCGAGCCGGACAGAACCGTTTTCAATTGATATCCATAGAAATTCGGTTCGCCGCCGGATGCTTTCGAGAGCACGACCGAGCCAGCCACGGTAAAAAAGGCCACCGCCATCAGGAACGTCAGCGCGTTCCCTAGCCACTTACGAATCCGCATGCTTATTCACCTGCTTTCGATAGAGTTGCGGGAGTAGGGACCGCAGACGGGGTGGAGTTTTCGACAGTCTCATCGTCCATCTCGTCTTCCTCATCCTCGTCGTCCGTCACGTCATCGTCGTTGACCGGGAGTTCATCCTCCGGTTTCGTCAGGACCAAATCGTCCAACGGATCCGGCTGCGCGGGCGGCAGCGGAGATTCCAGCACCGGCGTGTCGTTGCTTCCAGGTACGTCAGGCGGAAGAGCAACGGGGTCACCGCCTGCCGGTGGGTTCGGATGATCTGGAGTAGGTTCGTGTCCCACCGAATCGTCGGAAGCCGGCGGTTGTTCGTCGGAGGAACCTTCGTCATCTGCCTCGTCTACTGCGCCATCCTCCGTAGCGTTGTCGTCCGTAACTTCGTCGTCTGCAGCATCACCCTCTGCGTCCTCCGATGACTCGTCGTCTGCAGGAGGTTGAACCGCCCCGTCACCAGCTTCGCCCACCGTAGGGGGGGCTTCACCTTCAGGTGTTTCTTCCGCCGGCTGTCCCTCCCCAGATTGATTGTCGTCGCCGCTTGGGTCGACGTTTTCATCCGGGTTGGCTGGGTCTTTATCGGCTTGTTCCGCTTCTTCTTTGGCTTTCTGTTCCTCCAACTGCTTCACCCGTTCAATTTCGGCCAGTCGCTGCGCTTCTGCCTCTGCCAACAATTGGGCTCGCTGTGCTTCGAGACCGGAGATTTCGGAAGTTAAACCGGCGATGGCGGACTCCAGAGAGGCTTGCACGCTCTCAAAATAGGCGAGATCTTCCCCGCCAACCGGATTGCTAAAGGTCGAATCGTCATAAGTTGACATCCCGGCAAACGGACTGGCGATAGTAACGGCAGCGAATCCATCGCTCGAGATCGACAAATCGGAAGGCTGGATGGAACGCAAGTAGCTCAGGATCTCTTGCAACGTGCCGCGAAGGGGGCCGGACAGTAAACCACTGCCCTTCAGGAGGTCGGCAATGCGATCAAGTAGCGTCGTTTGCGTGATCTCCGCGCAATTGGGCTCCAAATCATTCAGCGAGGTCATTAGCCCGTGAATAACGGCTGTCGCGGCGGCGAGTTCCTGCATCAGCTCCTGCCAAATAGACTGATTTAACGCTAACTGCTGCTGCAGCTGTTGAATCGTGGCATTGAGTTCGCTAATTCGCGTCGACAACCCGTCGGCGGCCGCCTCCATCTGCAGACTCGCAGAGAAATCTGCGATAACCTCCGAGCTGCCAGATTCGTCGCCGCCAGAGAATACCGCGTCGGTGGCGGATGGATCCGCCTGTGGAGCGGGGGCGACCGTGTCCGGGAGTACCGGAGCCGAGATCGGAGTCGTTGTATCTATCGCAGCGCGGGTCAGGGTCGCGCCGATTAATTTTCCTTTTAAGGTAGCGGCCCGTTCCAGGTGCTCGGCCAACAATGCAAGCTGGCTTTCGATTTGGCTCGGAAATACGCGGCAAGCCTTGATTTCCGAGTTGTCCTCGCGCACGCTGGTGAATTCGCCAAAGGTCGTTCCGACCTGCTGAGAAGTCCACAAGAGCAGGGTTGAGAGAATTAATCCGGATTGCAGCGATCTGACCATATTTTGTTTCTTCCGCTTTTTGCGTAATTTGCGGATTACTTCAGCACGAGATCTTCGCAGAATAGTCGCTCCTTTCTAGGTAAGTCACTATTTGTTCGTTAACACGTTCGTTATAGAGAACGAATTCCGTGATTCGAATATACCTGATAGGATCGAAAAAAGGAAAATCGCAAATCCGACGATTTGTTCTCAATAAAGAACGATTATCTCAATTTCTCTTTAAATAACTCCATTTGGCGTGAAATTTCACAGGAAATCGTTCACTATAAGGAACAAAATCTTGGTTTCCAAGCTGACGGCTGTTTTTTTGCCGTAAATGACAAGATCGTTAGCGATCAAACAAAATAAGCTAACCTTTTCGACGAAAACGGGTTAGATGGACTACGCAGAGTGACATACTTTTCAAAACCAGGCCATTATAATAGGTACCAGGAAAGCTTGCTGACTTAAGAGCCCGTGATCCAACGGCCAAAACAAAAGCACCAGTTAAGGGTAAACCTGTTGAAAAGCAGGGGCACAAAGTCTCAGATCTAAGGTAGTGATACTAGGATGGCTGGACTGCCTGGGGACAAAACCAAAATAATGATCTTAGGAGGAGATTGTTGTTGAAGAAGTCCGCCCAGGTTATTGTTTATGATCGGTACCCCGGTAACGTCGATCCGGAGTGGGTGGTTTTGCTCGCCACGGCCAAGGAGGCGGGAATTTCCATTGATGAGGTTCGGCGCTTTTTGGCCGGAGATCGATCGCATTTAGCAGAATGGCATGTACATAACGAATAGATTGCGCAGGAAGAGGGAGTAAGGGATCGTCCCAGGTCGGAAGAGGGGCGGTTCTTTTTTTGTCTATTCTGGCGTAAATCGTTGTCCCGGTGCGGAGCAAGCGGAAAAAGGGCGATTTTTGTAAGGTGGGGGCGATTCAGGACTTCGTCTTTTATGCTAAAATAGAGGAAGTCTATTTGTGCGTGATAGGGAAGGAGCGATGAAGCCGTGCGCATGAACAACATGCTGCATTTTACCGAAAATCACCGTTACTGCGTATACCGTGACTTCGGTCTCAGTCCCGTCGATGGCAAGATGCTAGGGTTGGTCTATCAACCGATGGTAGGAGCGTTTGCCATTTCGCTTTATCGTCTGCTGGCGGACCAGGTTCCTCTGGAGCAGGTCGGATATTCGGACGTGGAGCAGCAGCGGAAGCTGTTTCTGACCCTGGGTCTAGATCCTAGCGAGAAAGGGCGGAAATTCCTGATCGAGCAAACATCGCGTCTCGAGGCGGTTGGCCTTCTTCAGACGAACCGGCTGTATGTCCCGGACAGCGACGATTATATGTACGAATATGAGCTTCAAGCCCCGCTGGCGCCGGCCGAATTTTTCCGGACCCAACATCTGACCCTGCTGCTGCGGGACAAGATAGGCAAATTCGCCGTATTGTCTCTGCGGGAGCAGTTGTTCCGTGAGGAACCGGTGGCGTGGTCAGGACTTGCCTTGAACAAGGAAAATATCACGGTACCGTTCTATGAGATATTCGAGCTGAATACGCATTCCATCGATTATGAGCTGGAGCAGGCCATCGCCGAGACGTCGATGGCCAGACAGCCGGGTCTCAAGTTGGCCTTAGAGGAGGAGGAAGCGATCAATTACGCCGATATCATCCTACGGTTCCCTCGAGAATCGAAGAATCGGGCATTCGTTGAGGCGCTTCGGTTTGATCCGGAAGGGATGGGCGTGGTCAATTTTGTCGCTCGCAAATATGAGCTGAGCATCCAGGATCTATGCAGGCTATTGGATGAAGATGGTGTCTTCGATCCAGGCGGCGCTATTCTGCTGGATGCCCTCCAGCACATCGCCAATCTGCAGTTCCGGCAGGGGAAGCGGCGGCAGGAGGAGCGCGAGGTCGCCTACGGCAAAATCGTCGCGCTGCGCGGGGAAGAGCCGAAAGCAGTTGCTTCTTCCTCTGGAAATGTAACGGAAGAAGTTGCGGTGCAAATGGAGTATTATGTGGAGGTACCGCCGCAGTTCCAAAGCAAGTGCGATATTCACCAATATAATATGATGCTTCGAAATGAGCCGTATACCCGGCTGCTCAAGACGTTCTTCCCGGGGACGATTCCGGACAATCTGCTGGATATCTTTGAGAAGATCGACTTGAACTATAAGCTGCCCGGTGAAGTGATCAACGTACTTATTCATTATTTGATGTCGCTGCTTACCTCGGGCGGAGAGCAACGGATTAACCGTAACTTCATCGACGCGATCGCCGCCAACATGCTGCTGAAGCAGATCAGTACGTATGAGCAGGCGGTGCAATATATCCGTGACCAGTCTAAGGTGAAGGAGAAGGTGAAGGAGAAAGCGGCTGGCAGCACTTCCAGTGGAGGGCGTGCGCGGACCTATGGGGGCCGCGGGGCCAAGCCGAAGCCGGAAATTCCGATTGTGGAGCGAACCGGCGCGGAAACCGCCGTGTCCGAAGAGGAATTTGCCGAATTGATCAAGATGGCGGAACGCATGCAGTCCGGAAAGCATAAAAAAGAAGTCTGAATCCGTTCGGGCTTGGGGGAAGGTGAAACACCGCGATGGAATCCCTTGGGGAAATACTTACGCAGATGAAAAATACGCAATTAAAACAACGCTCGGAGGAGCTGACTGCGCGTCTATTTAATGACCCTCTGGTATTGGAACTTCGAAATCGTTATCCGGAGCTCGGACAGGAACAATTGACGCGCGGAATGGCTAAGCTTTATCAATATGTAAACGACAGCAAGCACTGTGCCAATTGCCCGGGACTTGCGAACTGCCCCAATGACTTCCCCGGCCACTTCACGAAATTGACGGTCGAACAGGTGGGCGGCAGCCCGCAGTTGGTTGATCGACAGGTTCCTTGCCAGAAGCAACTTCAGTATGAGCGCGAATTGTCCGTCAAGAAGCGGATTCACAGTTTCTATGTGGATGAGCGTGCGCTGGAGGAAGGCTACAATGCGGTCGAAATTATGGCCAAGGATAGCCTGAGGGCTCCAGCCGTCGGACAATTATTTCGCTACATTGAAGAGACGAAGGAGTCTGGCCTTCAAACGAAAGGACTGTATCTGGAAGGTCCATTTGGCACAGGCAAGACATTCTTGATGTGTTATTTACTGCACGAGCTGGCGAAGGAAGGGTATTCTGGAGCTATCGTCTATATGCCGGAATTCGTGGAAGATCTGAAAAGTATGCTGCAAGACAGCGATAAGCTGCGGGATACCGTGGAAATGATGAAGCAGGTTGACCTGCTGATCTTTGACGATATCGGCGCAGAGAACTTAAATCCGTGGGCGCGTGACCATGTGATGGGCGCGATCCTGAATTACCGGATGAACCGTAAACCGACGTTCTATACCTCGAATTATTCCTTGAACGCGCTGGAGAAGCATTTGAGCTTTACGAGCAAGGATGGGGAAGAGCGGCATAAAGGCCAACGGTTAATGGACCGGATTGCCCCATTCGTCGATGTCGTGCAGGTGAACGGGACGAATAAACGAGGACGGGCGTAGAGGTGTCATTCACGGCAGAGAAAAAAGAGCCGGGCTTCCCTTGGAAGGGAAACGCCCGGCTCTTTCGTTCGTTTCGCGGTCTTGTTACCGCCAAATCAGCTTAGCTGGCGATAAATTTAATGATGACCATACCGAAGAAAATCACGGCCATCAATGTCAACATGCCAAAAAAGCCGTTCATCAAATCAAACAAATCGTTGCGGGGTTCTTCGTTGATGTGCTGCCGCGGATCGTTCGCATGCGTGTTAGCATCCATGGCGACGGGCCTCCTCAGGAAATAATCGTCTCGTCAATGAAAGATGTCATAGACAATCCGTTTTCAGGTTATTCTTAGTATAACCAAACCCTTTTCACTTTGTAAAGAAGGCGTTATCATGCACTTTCTTTTTTTCAGTGGTGTATGGTATAATTGGTTCGGCAGCTGTTTTCCAGGCTGTCTGCATCATTTTTGTCCAACTATCCAGTTGCTCAGGAACTCGTTTTTTTTGTACGGGACGGGCAACCCCAATAAGGAGGAAGTTATCATGGCTATCGTGAATGTATCCGATCAGTCCTTCAACGCGGAAATCGAAGGGCAAGTTCCGGTTCTTGTTGATTTTTGGGCTCCATGGTGCGGTCCTTGTAAAATGATCGCTCCGATTCTGGAGGAGCTCTCTTCGGAAGTAGGCGACTCGGTGAAGATCGCTAAGCTGAACGTGGATGACAATCCGGAAACGGCATCCCGTTTCGGCGTAATGAGCATTCCTACACTCATCTTGTTCAAAGACGGTCAACCTGTCGACAAAATCGTCGGGTTGAACTCGAAGGACACGTTGAAGAACCTGATCTCTAAACATCAATAATCCAGACGATCAGGCGCGTCGCTTGACGCCTTGGATGACGCCTCCGGTTTGGGCCGGGGGCGTTTTCTGCGTTAACATGGAGAGGAGAAAGGAGGAGGAAGCTTGGACGCACCCACTAACGAAACGCCTAGTTATGAGAAAGCGATGGAGCGAATCCAACACAAGCTGGCGCTGCTACCCGATTCCCCGGGTTGTTACCTGATGAAGAACAAGGAAGGTACGATCATTTACGTCGGGAAAGCCAAAGTGCTGAAGAACCGGGTTCGTTCCTATTTTACGGGCAGTCATAACGGAAAAACCCAACTGCTCGTGTCCGAGATCCGGGATTTCGAGTACATCGTGACCGGAAGTAACATGGAAGCGCTCATTCTGGAGTGTAACCTGATCAAGGAATATCATCCGCGGTTTAATATCCTGCTGAAGGACGACAAAACTTTTCCTTATATTAAAATAACGAATGAACCGCATCCCCGGCTGGAAGTTACCCGGCGGGTGCTTAAAGATAAAGCGAAATATTTCGGACCGTATCCCAACGCGTACGCGGCTCAGCAGACGAAGAAGCTGCTCGATCGCATGTATCCGCTGCGCAAATGCAACGTGATGCCTAAGGAAGTGTGCCTGTATTATCACATCGGCCAGTGCCTGGCGCCTTGCGTGCAGGAGGTGGCGAAGGAAACGTACGAGACGATGATCCAGGAAATCACCTCGTTCCTTAGCGGAGGGCATGAGGAGATCAAAAAAGAGCTGCAACGTAAAATGCACGAGGCGGCCGAAGAGTTGCAATTCGAGCGGGCGAAGGAATTACGCGACCAAATCATCAATATCGATGCGCTGATGGAGAAGCAGAAGATTACGGTGAACGACGCGAAGGATCGCGACGTATTTGGTTACGCTGTGGATAAGGGCTGGATGTGCGTGCAGATTCTATACATGCGCCAGGGGAAAATGATCGAGCGGCATGCGTCGGTCTTTCCGTTCTACGGGGATGCCTACGGCGATTTCATGTCCTATGTGACCCAGTATTACAGCGATAATCCGGCACTGCCCCAAGAGATCCTGCTGCCGGAGCAGCCTGAGGATCAAGACGATCCGACTGCGATTGATGCCCCGACCGCCCTGCAGGAGTGGCTTGGCGTCAAGACGTTGGTGCCGCAACGCGGTTTGAAGCGGCAGATGACCAAGATGGCCGAGGAGAACGCGCGCGTTTCACTGGACGAGAAGTTCCGCCTGATTGAAAGGGACGAGGAACGGACGTCGAAGGCCGCCGAGAACCTCGGCAAGGCGATTGGGCTGGACTCGGTGTCGCGCATCGAAGCGTTTGATAACTCCAACATCCAGGGAACGAACCCGGTCTCGGCGATGGTGGTGTTCATTGACGGAAAACCGGCCAAGAAGGAATATCGCAAATATAAAGTAAAAACCGTGCAAGGACCGGATGATTACGAGACGATGCGCGAAGTCATCCGCCGCCGTTACGAGCGAGTGCTGAAGGAGAACCTGCCGCGTCCCGATCTGATCGTGGTCGACGGGGGCAAAGGGCAGATTTCCGCCGCGACTGACGTGCTGGAGAACGAGCTGGGGCTGTTCATCCCCGTGTGCGGTCTCGTCAAAGACGCCAAGCACAAAACGGCGCAGCTCATGGCGTTTGATCCGCCGGAGCCGGTTTATCTGCCGCGCGACAGCCAGGAGTTCTACTTGCTGCAGCGGATTCAGGACGAGGTGCACCGCTTCGCCATTTCGTTCCACCGCGAACAGCGGGCCAAGTCGATGGTTACTTCGCGACTGGATGCGATCCCCGGGATCGGGGAGAAACGCCGGAAGGCGCTGTTGAAGCATTTTGGTTCGTTGAAAAAAATAAAAGAGGCCTCCGTCGAAGACTTTCGGCCTCTCTCTATCGGGGAAAAATTAGCCCACGAGATTATAAATGCCCTTCGGGACGAGGATCCGCCAGAGGAGTCGTGAAAAACGGCTCCTCTTTTTGCTGCTGCTGCGGCGGGGTCTTCCGTTCCTTACTCGGCGGGTTGAACAGGTAAATGACATAAGCTACGATCGCCGGCAGGGCGATATAGAATATTCCGGCGCTGATGTTCAGCGCTCCGCCCATAAACATCAGGCTCAGCGACATTAGAATGCTGTCAAAGACGACGTGCGAGAAGACGACGGCGGCGAAGCCATAACGCAGGAACACGAAGCTGAACAACAGTCCAATAAAGGTCAACTCGATTGGGCGAGAAATCACCGGATAAATCGGATACAACGTGTGGCCGAACGCCCAGATCAAGGTCGACAACAGGCTGGCGATGAAGGTGCTGCGGAACATTTTCTTCAGCATCGGGATCCCGAACAAGCGATAGACCGCTTCTTCTCCAATCCCTGCTACCCATGCGAGCAGCGGCAGCAGCAACGGATACACCATATTGTACGGCGATTGTGTGGCATCCGTTGTCGACCACGTATGAATCGTACGCTCCAGAATGAAGAAGACGACGGATTGGGCTCCCAGCAGGATCAACGCCCAGGCGTAGCCGTCAGCCATCGAGTTCAGCACATAACGGCCGTACCCTTCCTCCCGCGACCGCGGCCACAGGTTGATCCCGTTCTTCCGCCACAGTCCGTCGCCGCCCACCAGCGAGAAATACACGGAAGCGGCGAGGAACAACGTGACCAGCCCCTGGAAGAAGAAGCCGAATATGAGCACGCCGGATTCGAGGCCGTCTTTTTGAAAGACCGGCATCATGTTGATCGTACCCAACGTGGATAACACGAAGTAGACCGCTGCCAGGAAGATCCCGCGTTTAAACGAGGTATGGGCCCGCGTCATCGCGCTGTATACGATGGCAAGGATCGCCAGCACGAAGGTCAACAGGGCGTAACCGGCATACGTGAGCCAATTGGCGAGTTTTGTTTGCCCGGCTACGTAGTCCGTGTGCGCCTGCGGTACGGTAAAATAGCTCTCCAGCGAGGACACGGCGCCGTATTCGTAACTCAGCTTGATTTGCGCTTGCGAATCGCCTAACGCGAAGCCTTTGATCAGATATTGAAGGCCGATATCCCCTTCGCCGGAGGCTAACTCCAGATCGCCGGCTTTATAGCCAAAGGCGTTCAGGAAAGGCAACGCCAACTGTTCTTTCTCCGCTAACGTCAAATCGCCTTCCCAAGCCTTCATGGAATCGGTGGTTTCCGAGCCCAAATCAAGCATCATCTGCTTGTTGGCGTTGCTGGAGGAAGCGATCTCCTCAAAGCCGACGACTTGGCCGGTCGTCATGTGGACATCGACGGTCACAGCGCTTAGCGCTTCGGTGGGATCGTTATAACGGACACGGAACACGTCATAAGGAAACTTCTTTTCATATGTTTTTAAGTAAGGGGCCAGAAGATCGGCTTTGGTCAAATACCCAAACAAATCGGAACGTGTTTCGTATGTAATTAAGGCTTTATCCTTCATAGGTTCAGACAGATTCAGGTTTAAGACAGACCCGGCGAACTCAGCTGCGCTGGCCGCTGCTTTCGTTTTACTGATGACCTCATCCGCTTGCTGCAGCTGCAGCGATTCCGAGTCGGTGCTTGGGAACAACTGAACGGCGATAAACACAATGAATCCGAGAGCGGCCAGCAACCACAGATTCTTCGTTTTCATCCTGCGGCCAGTTGGTTTCAAAGAGGAACTCACTCGCAAAACTCCTTTTTTATTTGGTAAAATTCACTTTTTGAACACGTACTCTTTATATAGATGAGGTATGATTTCCCCCCAAGTACGTCAAAGTAAAGATAACACAGCTGCCCCCCCTACGCCAGACGCGAGACAAAATTGACGAGAAACGGCAATAACTCCGGCAAGCTTTCGCATCGCTCAGATACGGGGCGAAGTTTATCCCTCTACCCCTTCATTTCGCCCTTTTTTGTTCTTTTTCATGAAAATAGAGCTTTGTAGCGGAAGGAAATAAGGGATATAATCCATTTGACGAAAAAATGAATGAAAACAATTGAAAAGAAACTCGGCCGAATTTCGTAATGAAAACGGGGGAACCGTATCTTTTGGGGTGAATTTCGCAGAACTTCGCGCAGCCGGCTAGGAAGCGGCGGAAGTGTCAGCGAATAGGGCAACTGTGCATGTCCGAATCCGTCAGCTAACCTCGTAGGCTTGTGCAGCAGGAACCAAACACCGAAAGGCATTGGATTTCCAGTGCTTTTTTTCTTTTGTTCTTTTTTCAAAACAACGATGAGGTGAATGAGTTGCATTTTAAGAAAATAAGCCTTTCTCCCCCGCAAATCTTGGTCATCGGGTTTGCGCTCATCATTTTGCTGGGTGCGTTGCTGCTTATGTTGCCGATCTCCAGTAAAAGTGGAGAATCGCTGTCTTTTGTAGACGCGGTATTCACGGCTACCTCTGCCACATGCGTGACGGGGCTGGTCGTGGTTGATACAGGGACTTACTTTTCCACCTTTGGGCAGATCGTCATTATGTTGCTTATCCAGGTGGGGGGCTTGGGCTTCATGACGATGGCCACGTTGTTTTCGCTTGTGTTTAAGCGGAAAATCTCGCTGAAAGACCGCCTCATTCTGCAGGAGGCCATGAACCAAAACACCATGGAGGGCATCGTCCGGTTGATTCGTAAGGTCCTTATGTACTCGGTGATCATTGAAAGCATTGCTGCAGTCATCTTCTCTCTGCGGTTAGCTGTGGATATGCCGTTCGGAAAAGCTGCCTATTTTGGTCTTTTTCACGCCGTATCCTTGTTCAACAATGCCGGATTCGATTTGTTCGGGGAATTCCGCAGCCTAACGCAGTATGTTGGGGATCCCGTCATGAATTTAGTGTCTATGGTACTCATCATCTCCGGGGGGCTAGGTTTTATTGTTCTTTCCGATTTGATTGATTACCGGAAACACAGGAAGCTGTCTCTTCATTCGAAAGTGGTATTGTCTACAACAACCGCTTTAATCCTTATCGGTACGTTGGTCATCTTCATTTTCGAGTTCACCAATTCCAAGACGTTGGCGTCGTTGGATTGGGGAGCTAAGATTTGGAGTTCTTTCTTTCAATCTGTTACCCCAAGAACGGCGGGGGCGAACACGCTGGACATCGGTGCAATGCGGCAAGCTAGCCAATTCTTTATGATTATTCTGATGTTTATCGGAGCATCGCCAAGCTCTACAGGGGGCGGTATTAAAACGACGACGTTTACGATCTTGGTTGGCGCGGTCATCTCCATGATTCGCGGCCGGACTGACCTGGATCTGTTCCGTTATCGGTTGGCTCAGGAGCGAATCTTTAAAGCGGTCACGATCGCGATGCTGGCTCTATTCCTTGTGATCGCGGTAGCCATGGTGTTATCCACGACGGAAGATGCCAGTTTCTTAACGATATTGTTTGAATCGACTTCTGCTTTTGGAACCGTAGGACTTTCCATGGGGTTAACGGGCAAATTAACGCTTATCGGGAAAGTGATCATTTCTTTTACGATGTTTGCTGGGCGACTGGGCATGCTGACATTGGCCTATGCGTTGGGACCGAAAAAGGGTAAAGACTTATATCGCCACCCAGAGGGTAAAATTATTATTGGATAAGGGGTATTAAACGACGATGAAGACACAGCAGTTTGTAGTGATCGGGTTGGGACGCTTTGGTTCCAGTCTGGCGCTGGAGCTCATGGACCAAGGGTACGAGGTTCTGGGTATTGATCGGAATGAAGAGCTGGTCAACGAAATGAGTGAGCACCTGACGCATGCCGTCGTAGCGGATGCGACGGATGAGGAGGTATTGAAGTCGCTGGGGGTACGTAATTTCGATTGCGGCATCGTCGCAATCGGCAATGATATTCAAACCAGCATCCTGGCGGCTATCCTCCTAAAGGATCTGGGCATTCATACCGTTGTTGCCAAGGCGATTTCCGTGTTGCACGGCCGTGCCCTTGAAAAGCTGGGCGTGGACCGGATCATTTTCCCCGAAAGGGATATGGGGATTCGTGTCGCTCATCAACTGGTCACACCCAATCTGCTGGACTATATCGAACTGTCGAAAGAATACAGCATCGTAGAGATGAACGTCCCTGCTTGTCTGAACCAAAAAAGCCTAGGCGACATCAACCCGCGGGCACGCTTCGGCTGCAGTATCGTGGCGATCCACCGCGATGGCAGTATCCTTGTGGCACCAACTGCCATGGATCAGCTGACGGAAGGCGATATCATGGTAATTATCGGAGCGAAGAAGAATATCGAGCAGTTCGAGACCATACTAAACCAATAAAGAGAAGTTTGGCATTGGACGGGAGAAGAACATGGAACAACAGGCGATTTGGGCATTAGGCATTTTTTTACTAACCTACGCACTCATTATTTCGGAGAAGGTTCATCGAACCTTGCTGGCGATGTCTGGCGCGGCTCTGATGATCATGCTGGGCATTCTTGATCAAGAGAGCGCGGTACATCATATCGACTTCAACACACTGGGGCTGTTGATCGGAATGATGATTATCGTCAATACAACGGCCGAGACGGGATTGTTCTCCTATATTGGGATCTGGACCGCCAAATTGGCCAAAGGGAATCCTATCACCATTTTGTGGCTTCTTGCGCTCATCACTGCAGTGGGATCGGCTTTTTTAGATAACGTGACAACCATTATCCTGATGGTCCCCGTGGCATTTAGCATCACTCGTCGGTTGAGGGTACATTCCTTCCCTTACCTATTCTCTATGATTATCGCGACGAATATCGGCGGCACCGCTACATTGATCGGGGATCCTCCCAACATTATGATCGGCAGCGCCGTGAAGGAGCTGACTTTCGTTGCTTTCTTGGAAAATTTGGCGCCGGTCGCCTTAATGATTCTGGCGGTCATTTTGCCGCTCGTGATCCTAATTTTCCGCAAGCAACTGAAGGAAGCCTCGGCCAATCGTCACCGTATGATGGAGATCAGCCTGGAGGGGTTGATCACGGAGAAAAAGCTGCTAATCAAGTGCCTGATTGCCTTGGGGCTGACTTTGCTCGGATTCTTTCTGCATCAATACACTCACCTAGAAACCGCAACTATCGCACTGGCTGGTGCATCGCTACTGTTGCTTATGACCGGCGAACACGTGATGGAAAGAGCCTTCCGTTCCGTGGAATGGCCAACCATCTTTTTCTTTGTCGGTCTGTTCGTCTTGGTTGGCGGTTTGGTTGACACGGGGATTATCACGCTGGTGGCTGAATGGGTGATGCATTTGACCGGAGGCAACCCGTTGTCCACCTCGATGCTGATCCTGTGGTTGAGCGCTATTGCATCGGCCTTTATCGACAATATCCCGCTGGTCGCGACGATGATTCCGATGATTCAGGATATGGGAAGCTTGGGGATCAGCAATCTGGAACCGCTTTGGTGGAGTTTGGCCCTGGGAGCTTGCTTGGGCGGTAACGGGACCTTGATTGGCGCCAGCGCTAATTTGATTGCAGCCGGGATGTCCGCGAAGGAAGGAGAACCCATCCGCTTTGTTCAATATTTGAAGTATGGGCTTCCATTGATGGTTGTCACCATCCTGATCTCCAGCGTCTATATCTATCTTCGATATTTTATTTAGCAGACAAGCTGTTGCTGTTCCGGGTCTTACCTGGAGGAGCGGCAGCTTTTTTTGTTAAAGCGGCAGTTCTTTGACGAGGGTTTCGCGGATTTGCGAGATCCATTCCTTCGTTTCGCTCGTCAGCTCCGATTTGTCGCCGTAGACAAGGCAGGTTTCGCGGCGTGTCTGAGCCAGCTCGGGAATCGGCACGGTGAGCAAACCGTTATCTCTCAGCAGCGGCATGCGCAGGTACGATTTAGGCAGCAGGGCAGCCGCTTTGCAAATCGGCAGAAGGCGCACGATCGCTTCAAATGAATCGATCTCCATACGGATGTCGGGCAGGATGCTGTAGCGGCCAAACAGGTCGTCGATCAGCCTGCGGTACCATGTCCCTTTGGAAAAGACGATCATCGGCCGACCGTTCAAATCGTCCATCACGAGGCGGCGTTTCTGCCCGGCAGCGGCCAGCGCATGCCCCTTGGGCACGACCAGCTCGAGGTGGTCCTTAAATAATGGCAGGCATTTCAAGCCGGTCTCGTTCACCATAGAGGCGACGACGCCGATATCTACCTTTTTGTCGCGGACGTAAGAGACGATTTCGTGAGTTTTGCCGGTGACGAGCTTCAACTCGATGTCCGGGAACTTCTCCATCAGCGCGGTCACGAGGGGCGGGAGCGTCGTTTGGATCGTTGTCAAACTGGCGCCCAATGTCACGATACGGCGCTCGGCCGCTTTGAAGCGGGATACCGACTGCAGGAAATTCTGATGGCGTTGGCGCTGCTCTAGCGCGTATTGGTAAGCCTCCTGGCCAACCCGGGTGAGCTCGAGCCTCTTTCCTTTGCGATGAAACAGGGAGACCCCCCACTCTTCTTCCAATTTGACAATTTTCCGTGAGAGGGCCGGCTGGGACAGGTTCAGCAGCTTGGATGCTTTGTTTAAACTGGATTGCTCCACAACGGTGGTGAACACCAGCAGTTCTTCCAGCATGGGGGTGACCTCCTTTTTCTGGGCGAATGACATGATTCGACAGGCACGCATATGTGAATTCGTTATAATGATTAATAAATATATTGCAATTCCATTATAAGATAAAAAGGAGTAACATGAAAAGTGACACAAGTTGTTCACATGTTACTTTTGGTACAAAGGGGTTTTACCGACCGCGGTGTGGTAATTATCATATACAATATCTGCGCCCCGTAAGGTCGATTCTTGAATGAAGAAGTGTAAGTTGAAACGGATGATGGAATGAGAAAGGGGTACACGCACTTATGAAAGGGTTTTATTCCAGAAAACTGCACTCACTGCTGGGCGTCATTCCGCTGGGATTCTTCCTGCTGGAGCACATGATCACCAACTTTTCGGCGGTCGAAGGCGGGAGCGAAGGATTCAAGGAGGCCGTGGCATTCTTAAACAGCCTCCCGCTCGTACTCGTCTTGGAGATCTTCGGGATATGGCTGCCGCTCCTGTATCACGGAGTCTATGGACTGTATATCGCATTTCAGGCGAAGCCAAATAACGGACGGTTCCCGACCGAACGCAACCTGCGTTATTTACTGCAACGGATTACCGGCGTCATCGCGTTTGTCTTCGTCATTTGGCATGTAGTGGAAACGCGTGTTCAGGTGGCGCTAGGTAATGTCACGCATGAAGAATTGGGCGGTGTGATGCATGATATCGTCAACAATCCGATTTTCTTCACGTTGTATGTGATCGGGGTTGTGTCTGCGGCATTCCACTTGACGAATGGCTTATGGTCGTTCCTCGTCAGCTGGGGTGTGACGGTGGGTCCACGAGCACAGCGCGTATCCTCTAATATTTGCATGGGCTTGTTCGTTATCGTCGCCGTTATGTTCGTCTGGTCGCTGTTCGCTTTCCGCGGGGCCGAGTTCCAGGCGGAAGGTACGGCATTGCTTGAGGCGGCGAAGGCTTGGCTGGCTTAGGTTGATATCTGAAGGTCGAACTCGTTGATGTAACGCTCACAAAACGAAGCGGATGCTTACGAAGCAAGCTTTGTTCGTAGTGAACTCGTTGATGTAATGCTCACAAAACTTTTAGGAGTTGAAATAGAATGGCTAAACAAAGCTTAATCGTCGTTGGCGGCGGCCTGGCCGGCCTGATGGCTACGATCAAATCGGCCGAAGCGGGCGTGCCGGTGCAGCTCTTTTCGCTCGTGCCGGTGAAACGTTCCCACTCGGTGTGCGCGCAAGGCGGCATTAACGGAGCCGTCAATACGAAAGGGGAAGGCGACTCGCCCTGGGAGCATTTTGACGACACGGTATACGGCGGGGACTTCCTGGCTAACCAGCCGCCCGTTAAGGCGATGTGTGAGGCAGCGCCCGGCATTATTCACCTGATGGACCGGATGGGCGTGATGTTCAACCGCACGCCGGAGGGCTTGCTTGATTTCCGCCGGTTTGGCGGGACGAAGCACCATCGTACGGCGTTTGCCGGAGCGACGACCGGACAACAGCTGCTGTATGCATTGGATGAGCAGGTACGCCGCCATGAAGCAGCCGGGCTGGTCACCAAATACGAAAACTGGGAGTTCCTCTCCGTTGTGCTGGACGATGAAGGCGTCTGCCGCGGGATTACGGCACAGAACCTGCGCTCGATGGAAATCACGACGTTCCCTTCGGATGCCGTGATTTTGGCGTCGGGGGGGCCAGGGATTATTTTCGGCAAAACGACGAACTCGGTCATTAACACAGGGACGGCGGCCAGTGCGGTGTATCAGCAAGGCGTGACGTATGCGAACGGCGAGTTCATCCAAATTCACCCGACGGCCATTCCAGGCGATGACAAGCTGCGGCTGATGTCGGAATCGGCGCGCGGCGAAGGCGGACGGATCTGGACCTACAAGGACGGTAAACCTTGGTACTTCCTTGAGGAGAAGTACCCGGCTTACGGCAATCTCGTACCGCGGGATATCGCGACACGGGAGATTTTCCACGTATGCGTGGACCAGAAGCTGGGCATTAACGGCGAAAACATGGTGTATCTCGACCTCTCTCACAAGGATCCGAAAGAGCTCGATGTGAAGCTCGGCGGCATTATTGAGATTTATGAGAAATTCATGGGCGACGACCCGCGTAAAATTCCGATGAAAATCTTCCCGGCGGTCCATTATTCGATGGGCGGCATGTGGGTCGATTTCAATCAGATGACCAATATTCCCGGCTTGTTTGCAGCGGGCGAATGTGAATACCAATACCATGGGGCGAACCGGCTTGGCGCCAACTCGCTTGTCTCGGCGATTTACGGCGGGATGGTGGCAGGACCGAAAGCGGTGGAATATCTCCGCGGCTTGAAAAAATCGACCGAAGACCTCAGCCCAGCCGTATTCGAAAGCTCTCGCAAGGCGCAAGAGACGAAATATGAAGGCATCCTGACGATGAACGGCACGGAAAACGCTTATGTGATCCATAAAGAGCTCGGCGAATGGATGACGGCGAACATGACGGTCGTACGTCATAACGATAGACTGGAAGCGACCATCGGCAAAATCAAGGAATTGAAGCAGCGCTATAAGAACATCAACATCAACGATACGTCTCGCTGGAACAATACAGGAGCGGCGTTTACCCGTCAGTTGTGGAACATGCTGGAGCTGGCCGAGGCCATGACGCTGGGTGCACTGCTGCGTAACGAGAGCCGGGGCGCGCATTACAAACCGGAATTCCCGGATCGGAACGACGAGGAATTCCTCAAGACCACCAAAGCATCTTGGACGCCGGACGGCCCGCAGATTTCGTATGAACCGGTCGACGTCTCTTTGATCCCGCCGCGGATTCGCGACTACTCGAAGGACAAATAGGAGGGGAACCCCATGGCAATGGCGGAAACGGATGTATCGGCCAAAAAATTTACGGCCAAAAAAGTCAAATTCATCATTACGCGCCAGGATGATCCGAACTCGAAATCCTATACGGAAGAGTTCGAGCTCGACTATCGTCCCGGCATGAACGTGATCAGCGCCTTGATGGAAATCCAGCGGAACCCGGTGAACGAGAAAGGCGAGAATACCGCGCCGGTCTGCTGGGAGTCCAACTGCCTGGAGGAAGTGTGCGGCGCCTGCTCGATGGTGATCAACGGCAAACCACGCCAGGCTTGCGCAGCCTTGATCGACAACCTGGAGCAGCCGATTCGCGTTGAGCCGATGCGGACATTCCCGGTCGTGCGCGACCTGGTCATCGACCGCAGCCGGATGTTTAACGCGCTGAAGAAGGTGAAAGCGTGGATTCCGATCGACGGCACGTACGATCTCGGACCAGGCCCGCGGATGCCGGAGAAGAAGCGCCAATGGGCGTATGAGCTGTCCAAGTGCATGACCTGTGGCGTTTGCCTGGAAGCTTGCCCGAACGTTAACGAGAAGACGGACTTTATGGGACCGGCGGCCATTTCCCAAGTGCGCCTGTTCAACGCGCATCCGACCGGCGAGATGAACGCCGATGAGCGTCTGGAAGCGCTGATGGAGGAAGGCGGCATTGAAGGCTGCGGCAACTCGCAAAACTGCGTCCGTGCCTGCCCGAAAGGCATCCCGCTGACCACCTCCATCGCTGAAATGAACAAAGCGACCACGAAACATATGTTCAAAACGTGGTTCACGCAGTAATAAAGCCGGACCCGGATTGATAGATACCGAAAAAGGATCCGCATTTCATCCGAAAGAATCGGAGACAGACCTCGAGAGAGGGCTGTCTCTTTTTTTTCGTGCTAGACAGAAAATAGGAGGGAATCAGGGATGTACATTCATATTCATCGAATCGAACATGATCAGGTTTCCGTGAAACTGGCGGAGTTCACAAGAGAGGGTGTAGATAAGCTGCGTGCGATTGGGGGTGGGAAGTGGGATCCTAACGGGAAGTTCTGGCGGTTTCCTTGCACGGAGGAGAAACTTCGACAATTGGCCGAATGCTTTCCGGAAACGGAGATTACTTTCGATGGACTCACCGTATCTTCAAAAGTAACGGAGGATGAGCAACTCATGCTCACATTGGAACGGAAGCTGATCTCTGCACTCAAGTTAAAAGGATATAGCCTCAAAACGAATAAAGCATACCGCGGCCATGTCCGGCGATTTTTGCAGAACTTGGCTAGTTATTTGGAGTAGAAAAGTCCAGGAACCCTCAAAGAAGAGGAACTTGAATCCGCGATCATCGATTCGTCCCGTGCAAAACAGTATGCGTTGCAGCTTCTTGAGCAAGGACATTCTCCAGCCTATGTCAACCAAGCGATCAGTGCTTTGCGTTTTCTGGCCGTCGAGGTGTTCAAGCAACCTTCCGAACAGACGAAATATATCCGACCGAAAAAGGAGAAAAAACTGCCCTATGTCCTATCAGAGCAGGAAGTACTGCGCGTTATCCAAGCGCCGACGAATCTGAAACACCGCACGATGCTGTATCTGGCCTACGCCTCAGGGCTGCGAGTGAGCGAGGTCGTCCGTTTGAGGATTACGGATATCGACCCGGAACGCGGCATCCTTCGAGTCCGGCAAGGAAAAGGCAAAAAAGACAGACGCACGTTACTGTCGCAAACGGCATGGGACATGATCAAAAAATATGTGAAAGCCGAGCGACTCTCCACCTCGTTGTGGTTATTTCCGGGGCAGCATCCGGGGAGCCATTTGCATGAGCGTTCCTTGCAAAAAGTATTTAAGGAAGCCCTGCAAACTTCAGGCGTCATGAAGCAGGTCGGCATTCATGTCCTGCGGCATTCTTTTGCTACCCATTTGCTCGAAAACGGCACCGATCTCCGTTATATCCAGGAGCTGCTGGGTCACGCCAACCCTTCCACCACCGAACGCTACACCCACGTCAGCACCAAGAATCTGAAACGAATCCAGAGTCCGCTGGATCGTATTTTACGTGATCGTGATCCGAGAGGGGAGTAGCAGTTAATTCAGGCCAGGGGCGCAGATTTGAAATTACATAATCAGAAATGGAGGTATAATTAAGGGGGTATGAACGAAGTGCGCAAATCACCTGAATGGGGTGGGGTTTGCGACGTGCAGAGATTAGGGAGTTATCTGCCAGATTGGGCCCAAAGATTTGTAGGTAATCCATGCGCAACTTCCTGTTGCTTGAAGAGGAAAATCGATGGGAAATACAAAGGCGAAGAAAGAGAACAAAAACGGAAAAGACCTGTATAAAACCTTGTATAAAACCAGTATAAACCCCGAATAGAACTCGTATAAACCCGGGCAGAAACAAAATACAAAAGTGGCAACGAAAATAATTAAAAACATACATAAGGAATATAAACGGAAAAGGCGTAAAAAGAAGAGGAGAAGCATGTGGGTCGACGTCCTGTCTTTATTCGAAGAAGTGGGCCCAATCCAACAGATAACACAATGTTCCCGCCAGCGGCTAAAGCCGCTGGGTCCGCCCGAAGTAATAAGAAGTGGAGTCACTACGTAGATAATTCAGTAGCAGAGAAGTGAACTCAGGCGGACACATCTGCAAGGCTAAGTGGCGGAGCCACCCGGCAACCTGGATCGCTTCGCTCGAAGGGTCAGCTGCTTAAGCCTTTCGACGTCGGGAACACGGAAACGTTAGCTGAAATCAGATGAATTAATAATAGAGATTAAAGAAGGGGGATTTTATGTCTATTAATTTTATAAATGACACTCTTAAAAAAGAATTCAATAATTATTTGAACCTAAAAGACAAACAAATTACAACTAGGACTAGGCAAAGATATTTGAGTGATATTAGTTTCTACATCGCCAGGTACATGATAGATGATGTTGGAAACTTATTAAATCAAACCTATTTAAAGAATTACTTAAAGACTCGTAGAAGTTCAACCGCTAGAGCGTCTATAACCAATTTATTAAATTGTCTTCGTGAGAACAGAAGGATTAGTGATAATTTATTTTATGAAACAACAAGTTTCATTCAAAATTTAAAAAAGTCGAAGACCGAACAACAAATGGAGTTTTTACAGGGGGAACAATTAGCTTATATTCTGAGTAACAGAATTGAATACAGTAAGAAGAATAGAGAAGAGAGAATTTTATTACCGTTGATTGTGTATTTGGCATACAAATTGATATTTGAACAAGATCACTTAATTAGACTTAAGTGGTCCGATATTGACTTGGTAAATATGAAGATTAGAAATATAAGATCAGTAATTATCAATGATGGAACTGTGAGTGAATGGATTAGTATTGACCAAAAAGGTTGCGAATTAATTAAAGCTTATCAAGATACTGTAACTAATACGAAGAATGAAGATGCGTTTTTGGTGATAGATGGAAGATGCGCAACCAACAATTCTATAAACTCAGTATTAAGTGTTCTTAAGCGTAAGGCCAACATTAATATGATAAAAACCAGTGTAGACATTCAAAAAATCAATAGAAGTAGAATACTTAAAGACTTAATGGATACAAACGGAAAAGATACTATTGAAATTATAAAGATTCTAGGTTTAAAGAGAAATACTCAATTAGAGCATGCACTCGAAGAATTTCTTTTGAACGATAACTCGAAGATGCCATCTGACATCAGCTAACACCGTATTCACGCGACGGGCCTGACGGCCCTTGGTCTGCAGAGGCATTTCTAGGAAGCGGATTCAGCAGACAACCCTGCGAACCTAACCGCGTCGCGGCCGCCCCTTCGGGGCTTAAGGTTCTCGGGTTTCGTGAATACAAGAACGTTATATGAAAGAGTCGCTAAAAATTTGGTTAGTATTTCAAAGGAGAGACATGAAAAAAACTAGATTTATTATAATTGGATTGATTATTGCAGGTTCACTTTTTTATTATGATTACTCCAGCAAATACTCAATCGATAATAATATACCCGAAATTGAGGAAGAGATAGAAAAACGACTAGAATCTGAAATCGAAATTAAGAAAACTCTTTTAACTAATAACAAGTTGCACTTTGTTTTCGATATGAGTGGAGTAATGGGATCTGGAGAATTTCGAAAAGGCTGGAATAACAAATACAAGTTTGAATTTGTTGGACATGGGACAAATTCGATAAGAGAAAGAATTATTGAAACGAACAAAGGACAGTATTTGAAAATTGCTGGTCGAAACACTGAAAACATCGGGGAAATCAAAGCTTATATTGATGATGAGATATATGATATTGAAATTCCCGATGGAGAGTACTTCTTGGTATTAGAACCAGTCAAGAAAACAGAGATTGAATTTACAAATGCAAAGATTATCTTTGATAGAGAAGGAAATGAAATATATAGACTAAACCTACCTGAAGAGTAATTCGAAGAAGGCGACTCCATCACATAACAATGTGTTCACGCATCGGCGGACAAGCCGCCTCGGTCCCGGAAGAAGAGTCGGGGAAGCGATTGCCGGGACACATCCGCACCGACTAACCGCATCGCGGCCGGCTGCTACGCAGCCTTAAGTCGGTGAGACGTCGTGAACACGGAAACGTTATGCGAAACAGTTGCAATTGAATTATTATATACGGTAACTCAAGGAGGCAAATATATGAGTAAGTATGCCCAGGCAGCTGTAGAAGCAGTTGAATTAGTGCATCAGGGGATTACTGATTCACCTGTAAAGGCTTGGGAAATGTCCACATCAAAATTTTTTGGTGCGGGTTCATGGGGACAAAGGAAAGGTTGTCCCAAAAACGCTTTCTTAGGATTATGTGAAAATGGATTTATTAAAGGAATTCCAAAGGGAATATATAACATGAAGGAAAATTCTAAAAATAAGAATTATGCAATAAGAGCAATTGAATTAATAACTCAACAACCTGAA
Source organism: Paenibacillus timonensis (assembly GCF_009725205.1). Lineage (GTDB taxonomy): Bacteria > Bacillota > Bacilli > Paenibacillales > Paenibacillaceae > Fontibacillus > Fontibacillus rhizolycopersici. The sequence goes on from NZ_WNZY01000006.1 coordinate 135,985, forward strand.
CTATTAGAAGATATCAGAGAACTATGGAATAAAGTTAGTAATGGAAATGAAATTTCGCATAATCATCAGATGCATATCGTTATAGCTCTCTATAACAAGAATTACATACAAAGCTAAATTGTGAGTAATCTCAGGAGGGCAACTGCATCGCATAACACCGTATTCACGCATCGGGGCTATCGCCCCTCGATTGTCCAGATGTATAATCATGGAAGAAGCTCAGACAACAAACGACCCAGCCTAAGATAAGAGCTATCTAAGGCTGGGTCGTTTTGTGAATACAAAGACGTTATAGGAAATTCCGGCAAAACATATTCAAACACAAAACACGAACAAACATTCTATTAACGAGTTGTTATATGTGGTAGAATAAGGAAGTACAATTGAATCTTGGGTGGGCATGGTTTCCCTTCGAAAGGAGGTGAGGCCATGGAGGTTAAAGATGCATTGACAATAATGTTCCTATTCGGAACGTTTATCCTTGCCCTCTTAACATACATTAATTCCAACAACAAGAGAAAATAAAAACCCACCCCAAGGTTGACGGCCGAAGGTGGGTTTTGTTCCTTAAATGACTTAGAGGGGAATAAACCATCCAAGCCAATTGTATAGCCGAGTGTTGACGCACTCGGTTTTCTTATAACGATCATAACATATACTGAATTGACTGAAAACCAAGAAAATGGAATGTATAAAAACTTTGAATAAAAACCTGTATGAAGTAAATTGAATGAGATATCGAAGAGGGCCGAAACATCCTATAACACCGTATTCACACGGCGAGACCTGACGGTCCCTTGGTCTGCAAGAGGATTTTCGAGGGAGCGAACTCAGCAGACAACCCTGCACTGGCTAAGTCCGTCGGACCCGCGCTTGCGCGCTTAAGCCAGTGAGGGTTCGTGAATACAAAGACGTTATGTGAAATACTATGCAAGATATAGAAGGAGGGAAAACAACATTGACTACTTTTTTCACTGATATGGATAATCGTTTAAAGAACATTGAATCTCTAAAACATGATTTTTTTGATGAAGCTTGCATACTCATCTATGTCTATTTAGATTACTTGAATAATTATACAAACAAGCTTTTTCCTGGACAAGGAGAGCACAGAAAGAACTTTAGACATTTTATTATGAACTATTCGAATCTTAAAACCGAATTAAAATGCTTGCAAATTAACCGATTTCTTAATGACTACTGTAAGGATGAAGCTATCAGAACTAAATATAAGCATTACTATGAAAAAATTGAGGAACAAATTGAATCGGTAAGATCCGGAGTAGAAATTCCATTGCATTCGTTCTTCAGTTTAGATGATGTAGACCAGGAAGATAAAAGGTTTTTCTCGCGCTATACAATAGCTAACAGTATTTATGACTATCGTAATAATGCCATTCATGAATATCGAAATGCAATTGATTATGGAGGATTTATTAAAGTGCCTTTTCTGTCATACACAAGTAATATTTTCAAAGATCAGGAAGGGTGGTTCACAACTGAAATTCCATTTTCATTCTTGCGGGCTTTATTATTAAATTGCTATAGCAATGTAAGAAATGAGTATGAAGTATTTATTAAAGAACGATTTCCTGAGGGTTTAGCATGAGGGCATAGTACTTCACATAACAATGTGTTCATGTTTCGGACTGACGTACTTAGTCTGCCCGAAGCATTTCGAGGAAGTGGATACAGACAGACAACCCTGCGAGGCTAAGTCTAGCGACCCGGAGCTGAAGCTCCTTAAGCCTCTCGGATTCATGAACACGCAACGTTATATGAAATCCTCGAAAAAGAGAAGAAGAACTCAAATAGGAGAGATACAAAGTGAAACATCGCCAAGATGAAGCGTTACAACTATCAGAGGAAATTCTGAAAAACTTTGAGTTAGCAGAAATACCAACACAGAATATCGTTCTTAAGTGTTTAAGACTTGCGAGATTAATTAATGATTTTGATGGAGTCGAATGGCTAAAACATGAAGCAAACGGGTTCGAAAGAAATTCAGAAGGATATCTTACGTCTGCTGCTTGGGATGCGGCAGGTAGATCAGGTAGACGTTATTTCATAGATGACCCTCAAAGCAAAGGAGATGCGCCAAAAAAAGTAGAGCGTGCGTTTACAAATACTATTGCAGTAATGGAAGTAGCGGTTAACGCGGCAAGATCACGAATGGAAGTTGCATATGATCGAAATGTTTCAATCTCAAGTCATTCAACAATATTACCGTCAGTACCACCTGGAAATGCTGCAGAGCGCAATGGAATTGCTAAGTTAATAAGTGAAAATACTGAACGTATTGAGAAAGTAAAATCTAGACTTTATCAATATGTTTTTAACCTTAACTATGAATTGAAATTTGGTCAGATCACTGAAGACATTTTTACACGAAAACGTGTCACAGTTGATATGCGATTAAAGGATATTTGTCCGGAGGCAATCCAGAAATTTATATCTATTTATGAGAATATTAAATCACAGAATTCTGAGGATTGGGCAAATGCTGTACATACATGCCGGAGAATAATTAAGGAGGTTGCAGACTCGCTTTATCCTCCATCTGAAACGCCAATAGAATTGTCTGCGGGCAAGAAAGTAATGGTAGGCGAAGATCAGTACATTAACAGACTAATTCAATATATCGAGAGTAAATCATCCAGTGAGAAATTCTCCTCAATAGTTGGATCTCATTTGAAGTTTATTGGTGAAAGATTAGATGGAATTCACGAGGCAGCTAATAAAGGCACACATTCAGAAGTAACTCTTGAAGAAGCTGAAAGATATATTATTTATACATATCTTGTAATTGGAGATATATTATCTCTTTAACAAATTTTGTTAAGTGTTTCGATGATGACGAGGACTTCATATAACAATGCATTCACGCATCGCAGCCTTACGGCTGCTCGGTCCACCCGGTGTATTTTCGAGGAAGAGGATTCAGGCGGACAACCCTGCGAAACTAAGTGGCGGAGCCACCCGGCGACTTTGTCGCCTTAAGCCTCTCGGGTTCTTGAATACAGCAACGTTAGATGAAATTATTGCAGAACACATCAAATAACTCTTAAAGAATAGAACAATTAATAAAATTGATGTAATATAAAGGAAAATCTTGATTGCGAGGAATGAAAAATGATTGGGTTTAGCACGGTATTACCTTTGGCTATTGAGACAACAATTGAAGAATTCTTATTGATTTGTAAAGATTGGATGAAGCATAGCCCACATACCTCTCTAAAAATTGATGATAGCTCAATTGAAGATGGATTAAAGTACATTAGTCCTAATGAAACACTAGAATTTGTAAGAGTCCAAGGAGAGTATGGTGTTCATAGTGGGGTAAGACATACAAAGAAAGACGATGATTGCGAATGGAGAACAGATGTACTCGGCTATAAGACTAATGAAAGTTTTTTAGTTTCCATCGTAACTTCAAAAGCCGAGTTTAATGTTAAGACTTACAGTAAGCTTCCCGCTAGACCTCATATTATTAAACTATTGATGGAAAAAACATTACCTATGTTTGACGATGGCTTAATAATTCAAAAAGAACCCAAAAAAGTAGATTTAACGAATTATCAAGAATTAGTTTCTCTAATAAAGAATGAAAAGAAAAATCGTTTTCCTGTTGTTTTTATTAGTAAGTATTTTACAGGAGGCTATTTAGTAGATCCTGTAGAACTTGGAAAGAGATTGTCAGGTTATGCACACGTCTATTATGAAACCGATGAGGGTGTCTCACATAAGATCAGAGAGATTACTAGTGGTCAGAATGCTTACAATGGAACAATTGGAATTTATTGGCCTGGTGGCGAGAAGAACAGTTATTATAGCCATGATGAATCAGATCATTTACTAAAAATTAGATTGTTCGTGCAAAAAACTTTAAGTAGTAGAACGTTAATAAAAGAATGTAGATGGTCTTACATACAAGATATCAAATACAGAATGAGGCTAGCAGAATACAAAAAAAATAATACAGAATTAACTGAGTTCATGGAGTATACATTAAATGAAATTAATACATTAAAGGAACGTCTTGATAATTTAGAAGCAGAGAATGAGTACTTGAATCAACAACTTGAAATGCGAACGGACAATGAGTTTACTAATTTACCAACTCTTTTGTATAAGGGAGTTGAAAGAGAACTATTTAAAAATGAACAACTTGAACTTATTCTTGAGTTATTAGAAGAAAAATTAACTAGTGCCTCTTGCTCCGACAGAATGAAAAATATGATTCAATCAATTTTAGAATCAAATAATAAGTCAGATAATAAAGAAGTATTTTTGAAATCAGTAAAACAAATTCTGGTTTCAGATAAAGGGCTTACAAAACAGAGCAAGAGAGAATTAAAGAAGTTAGGTTTTGACATTCTTGAGGATGGAAAGCATTACAAACTAAAAGTTCAAGGTGAAGAACGTTACTCCTTCACAGTTTCTAAATCATTTAGTGATTCTAGGGCTCCAAAGAATAATTATTCTCAATTTAAGGAATATTTTTTCTCGATTTGATACTCAATTTTTCACCTGCCCCCAATTTCTTTCTGGGGGCACTTTTTGAATGTATTTCTATTGGAAGCAATAACATCATCTAACAACGTATTCACGCTGCGGGCTGTCGCCCTTGATCCAACCGAAATTAAGAAACCAGGAACGGATGCAGTCGGACAACCCTACGAGCCTAATTCTTCGACCCACTCCCTACGGTCGTTTACGGCTCTCGGATTCGTGAACACAAAAACGTTAGCTGTAATTCGGTTAACCATTTTTTGGAGGGGGAAATGAAAGAAACAAGGATTTATAAGCAAATAGATAACTGCTCTATTAGTGCAGATATCTATTACCAAGGCACTGATACTCCTGTGATATTATATATTCATAGCGGCGCTTTAATTTTTGGGACAAGAGAATGGTTACCGACTGCACAAATTGAGTATTTAACAAATGCAGGGTTTAGTTTGGTTAATATTGATTATCGCCTAGCACCTGAAACTAAATTTGAAATAATTATTGAAGATATTAGAGATGCAATTGAATGGGTAAGAACTAAAGCTATTGAATGGTATGATTTTGACATTGATAATATTGCAGTTATGGGGAGTTCAGCAGGTGGGTACCTGAGTTTATTGACTGGTACAATGGACTATAAACCAAAAGCTATTATTTCATTTTATGGATACGGTGATATTCTAGGCACATGGTACACAGAACCAAGTGAGTATTACTGCAAGAAACCGATGATAAGTAGAAGTAAGGCAATAGAGAACATAGGTTTTGAGGAAACAACAGATGGTAAATGGGATAGGATTGACTTTTATTATTATTGTCGACAACAAGGTGTTTGGGTTCAAGAAGTAACTAAAATGGATCCTAACTACGATTTGAATAAATTAATGCAATATAATCCAATAAATAATATTTCAAATGATTACCCACCTACATTATTTCTACACGGTGACCAAGATACAGATGTTCCATATGAACAATCTGTAAAAATGTATGAGAAGCTCAAAGAAATAGGAATCGAGACAAAATTAATAACAATTGAAGGCGCAGATCATGTTTTCGATCATGATTTTGAAGATCCCAAGGTTCAAGGAGCGTTTATAGAAGTTGTAGATTTCTTAAAAACACATTTATGTAAGTGATTCGAATTAGAACTAAACTTCAGCTAACACCGTATTCACGCAGCGGGGCTATCGCCCCTTGGTTGTCTCAGATGTATAATCGTGGAAGAAGCTCAGACAACAAACGACCCAGCCTAAGATAAGAGCTATCTAAGGCTGGGTCGTTTCGTGAACACAAAAACGTTATCTGCAATTCGAGCACGGCCTCACAGACCTAAGTCCCATTAATAACTTTTTTAAGGAGACATTAAACCATGTCCATTAATGTATCAGGAATTATCTTTAGTTCCTTAACTTCAATTGTAATTCTTTTTCAAATTGCTTTAGCGTTAGGGGCGCCTTGGGGGAGGTTTGCGATGGGAGGAAAGTACCCTGGGAGGTTCCCTATCTCTATGCGAGTAATTGCATTATTTCAAGCTGTCGTGCTTGCATTCCTCGGACTTATTGTTCTAAGTAAATCGGAACTTGCCGTAAATCAATGGTATGAATTCTCTCTTTCAGCGGTTTGGTTTGTGGTTGCTTTCTCCGTATTGTCTTCTATTATGAATCTGATCAGTAGAAGTAAAGGAGAGAGAGCTATATGGGCTCCAGTTGCTATTGTAATGGTTATTACAAGTCTGATTGTCGCGTTGGGTTAGTATTAATTATTATTAAAGAACACCAGAAACCAAAGCAGAACTGAGGAAAACTGACTTCAACAATTGAAAGAAACATGTATTATTATCTTAAGTCTAAGTTAATCGAATAGTTTAATCGAAGAAGGTACGAACAGCAGATAACACAGTAGTCACGCTTCGGGCCATTCGGCCCTCGGTCCGTCAGATGATTTTCGGGGGTAGTGAATCAGCGGACACACCCAATCCCCTAAGATAACAGCTATCTAAGGGGATTGGGCATCGCGAATACAAAAACGTTAGACGAAAGAACCCTAAATCAATTTAGAGATGAGGATCGTTTGATGACCTACAAATCAATTTTAATAGATCAAATAACTGCATGTTATAACGATAAGAGTTGGTTTATTCCACTTGCAGATATACTGGCAGATTTGACAGTGAGCGAAGCAGTTACTGAGAATGAGAATAAACAATCCATATGTTCAATAGTGAATCATATTATTTACTGGAATGAGAGATGGCTTGAGCGATTTAAGGCTGGAGAATTTGTATCAAATAATACTATTAATAATGATGAAACATTTTCTTTAACTCCAGATCAATTTGAAGATTTAGGTTGGAATGAAACATTAATTAGACTTGAGAAAGTATTTAGTAATTGGAGAACTGTTTTAGAAGAAACGGATGAATCAAAACTTACAAGACAAATTCCAGAATATTATAATGCTCAATGGTGGGGAGTTGTTTCTAATTTGTGTATTCATAATGCATATCATATTGGACAAATCATGTTATTAAAGAAACTAATTCGAGTTAAATAAATTTCTTAAGTTATTTGCAGATGTGGTTCCTTCGGATAACACTATATTCACGTATAGGGCCATTCGGCCCTCGGTCCGGACCGGAGCTCGATGCATTTCGATGAGGCATTTCAGTATACGATGAAGCGGAATCAGCCGGACACATCCGCACCGACTAACTGCGCAAGCGCAGCCGGCCAACGGGCTTAAGTCGGTGGGACGTCGTGAACACGGAACCGTTTCAGTCGAAATTCAAGCAAGATTGGAGAGATTTAATGCCACTAAACGACAATCAATTATTAGAGATATTAAGGAATCAAAATGATTTTGAAGTTCTTGATGTAAGAAGGACAGAAAATATTACTCGAGATCGGGCATCACTGAATAAAATCGATGTACACACAAGAGACAATAGGATTGTTCCATTATTAGAGAAAAATACGATATCTATGTCTGTTCCATATGAGAATATTATTTACAAGTACTACTCCAGCAAGAATGTTTCTATTCCAAAGGTTTTTTACAATGAATATGATCAAGTTGGACATGAAGGTATATTGTTGATGGAAGATTTAACACCGACACATCGTAACATTGCTGATTGGGAGCCCCCTATTGATACTAATAAAAACCATTATTGATGTAATCTCACAATTTCATGCGGTCTCTTGGGGGAGGGGAGAACTAGCTGCCCCCAAGCATTTGCAGAGTGTAGAGGAATATTTAATACATATTGGTTATTTGGAAAGAGATTATATTCATTTTAGAAAAACTCAGACCTATAACCTTGGAGATGATCAATTTGAAATATATGAGGAAAGTCTACAGAGGTTACGCGAGAACGCTCAAAAACACATTGAACGTATAAATAATAATCAACATACTTCATTTATCCATGGTGACCTGAATGTATGCAATATGTTGTATCCGTTAATAGGTGATGCAAGGCCGTACATAATTGACCTTGAAGCAGTAAGGGTTGGGCTTTGTACAGAAGACTTGGTCATGTTATTTATTCATGATTTATTTCATGGTGGGGAAGAGACCTTACATATTTTTCAGATTTATTACCGTTCAATTTGCACTAAGATTTCCTGTGAATATACTTACGATCAATTCATGGAGGATATAAGAATATCAATAATGGAAGGGATCTTTTTTCCACTTAAGCTTTTTGTTCATAATGGTGTAAAGGATGAAGAACTGGTATTGAAATCAATAAATGCATATAAAACTTTTATTGGGATAACTTGAAGAAGTGCTTGAACATCGCCTAATATAGTATTCACGCTTTGGTGCTATCGCCCCTCGGTTGTCCAGATGTATAATCATGGAAGAAGCTCCGACAACAAATGACCCAGCCTAAGATAAGAGCTATCTATGGCTGGGTCGTTTCGTAAATACGAGAACGTTAGGTGAAAGGGCTGAAAAGGGTGGAAGAAAACAATGCATTCTCAAAATCATCATTATTAAAATTTAGAATCTCCAGATCCATTCTAATCATACTAGAATTTATATTAATATTAGGATGCTTTTATTTTGGTGGTGTACAGCTAAATATACTTATCTATATTGCTGCAGCTTTTTTCGGCTTTGTTATAGGTATGTTTAGAAAACCAGTTAGGAGAACCTTAGAGCTATTCGTAACAATACCTGCCAGCATATATTTTGGTACGAACATTTTTATGAGTAGTAAAGAAGATATAAGTATAAAAATTATCTTTTTGATACTAATAGTATTAACCATTATAGGATCAGAGATCATCGAAAGTAAGTTACTAGATAAATTACGGAAAGATAATATAAATTAAAATGTAAATCGAAGAACTTAGCCCCATCGTCTAACACCGTTTCACGCTTTGGTGCTATCGCCCCTCGGTTGTCCAGATGTATAATCATGGAAGAAGCTCCGACAACAAATGACCCAGCCTAAGATAAGAGCTATCTATGGCTGGGTCGTTTCGTAAATACGAGAACGTTAGCTTAAATCATTGGGAGTAAGAACATAACATTCCATTCTTTTTAGGGAGGACAAAATGTCAATCAAGAAGGACAAAAATCTTTCTCAAAAACTAACCGGTCATGAACAAGTGATGGAATTTCTTGAGAACCTCGAACATCCATTAAAGCCTGAAATCGAGTACGTAAGAAGAATCATTTTGGAATCTAATGATCAGTTATCCGAACACATCAAATGGAATGCTCCAAGCTTTTATATTCATGACGATCGAATAACTTTTAATTTACATGGTAAAAACGGTTTTAGGTTGATTTTTCATTGTGGTTCGAAAACTACAGAATACGCTAACGGTAAACCAATCTTTGAGGACTCCTCGAATCTATTAGAATGGTTGGCTGGGGATAGAGCGACAATTCGATTCAGTTCAATGGAACAAATAGAAACCAATAAAGAACGTCTAAAACAAGTAGTAAATAAATGGATTGAAGCGACCAAAGAGTTCTAGTATGTATCACATTGAGGTACATGAGTTCAGCTAACAATGTGGTCACGCATCAGCGGACAAGCTGCCTCGGTCCCGGAAGATAAATCAAGGAAGAGGTTGCCGGGGCACATCGGCACCGATTAACTGCGCGAGCGCAGACGTCGCGACCGCGGCAGCATATCAATCTGCTGCTGCTGGTTCATTTTCTCCCGAGAATTATCATGTAAATTTAACACTAAATTATTGGATAGGAGCATTATGTATTCTGGGTGGAATTATTTACTTGATAAAGATCTCAAATTTATTAAAGAAATCAACTCGAAGAATGAAATTGTTGATAAGAACATAAATAAAACAGGAGAGTATAGAGAGACATGAAAACAATATTTCTAGTTTTCGGTATTCTTGGTTCATTAATTTTGCCCATAATTATTGTGCTATTGTTCTTTGTTATATTCTCTGGTTTTTATAATAAGGGATTTTTAACAGGATTAGGGCAACTAATGGTTTGTGGGTTTATGATGCTACTTAACTCAACAATCATTCTTAATATGCTTCTAATTTACTGTGAAGGGCTGATAGAAAGTAAGGAATATAAAACTCTAAGAAAAGCTATTATTTTTACTATATTAATAAGTGTAGCAATTCAAACTATTTTAAGTATTCTAATAGAAAACCCATTTAGGGATCCTTCTTCTGGGATGTTCTTATAAGTCCTATGCATAGAACCCAATACCTTACATAACACCGTGTTCATGCATCGGGTCTATCGCCCCCGGTTGTCAGATGTATAATCATGGAAGAAGCTCAGACAACAAGCGACCCAGCCTAAGATAAGAGTTATCTAGGGCTGGGTCGTTTCGTGAATGCAAAAACGTTGTAGGAAATTCCATCAAACTATATACAAGCATAAAACACGAACAAATATTCTGTTAATGACTGGGTATATATGGTAGAATAGGTGAGTCGTAAGCTTGGCGGGTAAAACTAAGAGCATTGAAACTCAAATATAGCCAGATATAAAGATGAAAAGGAGCATAATATGAAAAGAATAATTGAGATTCTTCTATATACATTGAAGCCGGGAACTGGTGCCGAATTTCATAGAATCATGAAAGAGATAAGTGTTCCGTTGCATAATAAAATGGGGATAGACATTGTTGCTTACGGCAACTCTCTTCACGATCCAGATGCGTACTTCTTGATAAGGTCTTTTGAAAGCCTGGACCAATTGAATTCAACCCTAGATTCATTCTACAAAAGTGAGGCGTGGAGAAATGGACCGCGAACAGACATTATCGAACGGATCAGTACAAGTTTAAAATCAGTAGTTTCACTTCACCCTGAAGCAATCGATGAACTCAAACGGTCGGGTTTGTAGGATACGAGTTCATTACGCTTCAGGCGTTCAGCCCTTTTGGGGATGAATTTACAGTAGCAGGGAATGAAAGGAGACTTTCATGGAACTTCTTGAAATCAATCAAAATCTAAGAGAAACAAGAAACGATTTACTGGGAATACTTAAGAGGTTGACTAAAGATGAATTAAACCAACGGAAAGATTCATTGAGCTGGAGTATAGGTCAGATCGGTCAACACTTATTTAAGACAGAAGAAGTTTATGTGGCGGCTATTAAGCGAGGATTAAAGAATAATGAAAGTTCTATCACAGAAAGTAAACCATTAGACTTTATACTTAATAGAAGCAAAAAATGGGTAGCTCCTGATATTGTTAATCCAACTGATGATATTTTTGAAGCCGATGAACTTATTGAAAAACTAAATCAATCAAGACGGAAGTTAGAGGAAACATTGAGTACTATGGAAGATCAATCCGAACTAAGCAGAAGACATTTTGTACATCCAGTCTTTAAAGATATGTTATTGATTGATTGGGTAAGATCGCTGTACCTGCATGAACAAAGACATATTAGACAAATAGAAGAAATAATTAATGAGTCGAAGTGAGTTATTCGAAGAAGGTGGATACATCCTAGATCACCATATTCACACATCGTGCTGCCGCATTCGCTCCATTGGTTGTTCAGATGTATAATCATGGAAGAAGCTTAGACAACAAATGACCCAGCCTAGGATAGAGCTATCTAAGGCTGGGTCGTTTTGCGAATACAAGTACGTTATGAAGATCTTGGAAAAACTAAGTAAAAAGGCCCGAACAAACTACGAGAAAGGAAGAATCACATGGCATCCATAAACCAAGAACCCATTGTAAGATCTGAAATGCTGATTAGAAAACCAGTCGATGAGGTATTTGAAGCCTTTATTAACCCAGAGATCACAACGAAATTTTGGTTCACTAAAAGTAGTGATCGGTTAGAAATTGGAAAGCGAATACTTTGGGAATGGGAAATGTATGGGGTCTCAGATGAAATCCACGTGATAGATATCGAGAAAAACAAACGTATTCATGTGGAATCGTCGGATGGAACTAATATTGAATGGCACTTTACCCCAAGAAATAATGATGAGACATTGGTTTCTATTGAAAACTACGGATTCGCAGGAAATGCTGATGAGGTTTTGAACCAATGTATTGACTCAATGGGAGGATTTACGATAGTGCTGTGTGGACTAAAAGCTTTCTTAGAGCATAAAATCGTACTTAATCTAGTCATGGATAAAGCCCCTGATGCCCATGTGAATAAATAGGCGTTGGGAAGGAAGAGAAGCATTTTGAAATCAGTTAGATGACTTCGGTTAGAAAAGTGCCTACATCTATGAATGATTTTCGATTTATACATAGGAGGGACTAAATTGCGAAGTAAAAAATTTGTGGCTATACATCGTGGTGGGGAATTATCTCCAGAGGAGCATATCCAATTAATGCATTGGGCCATAGCTTGCTACGAGCGAGTATTATTTTATTATGGCAAAAAATTAGATGAGCCTATCAGCCATGCCATCAAGGTCGCAGAAGGCTGGTGTAATGGTAACTTCTCAACCGGTGATGCAATTGATGCTTCCAGGAGGGTTCATTCTTTGGCTAAGAACATGGATAACCCAGTTGCCCTAGCAGTAGCGCGATCTGTAGGACAGGGTGTAGCAACTGCTCATATGGCAGATCATTGTATGGGAGCCGCGTTATATGCACAAAGAGCTTTGAAATTTGCAGGAAAGTCCTATGAGGAAGAGAAAAGGTGGCAGTTAGAGAGATTAAATCAAATACCGGATGATCTGGCGGAGTTGATTCGAAATACATTACCAATTAAAGCAAAGGGACTGGGGGTGTAAATCTTTTATTATTTTGAAGGCGGTTCATGAATATGAAAGACTAACAAAGGAGGCTTCACATGCCTGAAGCAAATAAAGTTATTGCATATGGAAGAACTGCGGAAATACTCCAATATGGGAATGGACAAGTTCTCAAATTATTCAGAATCGGTATTCCGATGAATACGGTTCAGGAAGAATTTCGAATTAGTTCGATGGTATATCACCAGGGAATACCTTCACCTCAACCCATCCAAATGATCAACCTTAATGATAGAGCAGGGATTTTGTATCAAGAATGTCTAGGGACAACTCTGTTAAATATGATTTCCAAGAAGCCTTGGTTAGTGTTTAAAGCATCTAAAAAAATGGCAAAGATTCACTTAGACATTCATAAAGTAAGTATCGAATTGCCAAGTCAGAAAGAGTCTTTAAAATCTCGAATTCATGAAGCACCCATTCTCACTCGTGAAGAAAAACATCAAATTATTGATTATTTAGATAGACTTAAGGATGAAAATAAGTTGTGTCACGGCGACTTTCATCCAGATAACATTATTCTTGGAGAAGCTGAATGGATCATTGACTGGATGACTGGAATGTCGGGGCACCCCGCTGGTGATGCTGCCCGGACTCTATTACTTTTTAAGTTTGGCACATTGCCCGAGGAGGCGCCTAAATTTGTTGTCTTTCTTATCTCGTTACTTAGAAGATTGATGTTGAGAACTTATATTCGTACATATATTAAAAACTCTACAATAAGTTTAAATGAAATAGAGCAATGGTTCTTACCCGTGGCCGCAGCACGATTGTGCGAATGGATTCCTCAGAAGGAAAAAGATGAATTAGTAAAATTAATTCGAAGTCAGCTTCTAGTCAGTTAATCAGAGAAGATAAAGCGTTAATTGATACCGACTTATTAGTTGAGATCGTGGTACAAGCCATCGTTACGTCGGAACCACACCATTCTTAAATTCCATCCATCGTATTTTGGAGGGCTTGGACATCAACGCCCCAGCCCTAAATAATAGCTATCTAAGGCTGGGGGTTTACGACTAACTATTGTCTTATAATAAGAATGTCTCTAGGTGGTCTTCCAGTGCTTTGGATTTGAGAGATCTCCGAGTTAGTAAGATTGCGGCCAACTAAAATGAACGAAGATGTGGCGTTGTTGAAGTTGAAATTGCCCAAGTTAGATACATTTCGACTGCCCCGGAATACGCGGAAGGAACCTTGGAAGTTCGTTCCCGAGAACAAGACCAGTGTGACTTGGGAGCTTTGCACAACATTTCTGAGCCGAAAGCTGGATAACGCGTTGTTAAACCGAAACGCTCCAAGATCGCGGACGGCGACCCCACCGCGTCTGAAGAGAATCCGACGACCAGAAAAATTGGTACCTGACCATAGTGCAAGACGTACATCACTGTTTGCCAACTATATCACTCCTTTGATTGAAGGTTGATATAGCTTATTGCAGCTTCTATGAATCGGTGTAGACCAATAGAGCAGGATGATAGTTTGATTTACTAATATTCTATTAAGGGTTTAAACAGGTGCTGTATCGGTAACTATTACGGCAGCTATGCTTCCGGCGACTGTTAAGGAGAAGGCGATTCGCTTATCAGATCGTTTAATAAATTCGCGAGCGGCGCCTCCGTCTCCGCCATTCCTGCTCTCTCCGTGAAAAACCCAATGTCTTTCACGGCAATCCAGCTGTTCGGGAGACCTTGCAAAGTAATTTGCTCGGCATTAAGCGCAATTAACTTGCCAAAATTTTGATACACCGGAGCGGGAAACATCGTCCGAGAGAGCATTTCCATCATTTCCGAAGGATTGATTCCGTTTTTTTGCGCCATTCTGCACGCCTCCATCATAGCTGCCATGGCCGTAAAGCTAATGAAGTTGCCACAAATCTTGACGATTAAGGCCGAGCCGATCTTTTCACCGAAATCAAAAGTTCCTTGCCCCATCGCATCCAGAAGCGGCAATGCTCGTTTCTTTGCCTCCTTCGATCCCGCGATGCACATCCATAGTTTTCGCGCGGTAGCCGCTTCAGGAGGACCAAAAACCGGCGCTTCAACATAATGACTCCCATATTCGTCATGCAAATCGGCGAGCTGCCGAGAGGTGGCCGGCGAAATGGTACTCATCGAGAGATGGAGGCCTCCAGGTCCAAGCCGTTCCATAAATCCTTCGCTCCGCACAATATCTTCGAGCGCGGAATCGTCGGTCACCATAGTAATGACGATATTTCCCTTTGTAGCGACTTCGCATGGCCTGGAGACGGATTCGGCCCCGAGCGCGACCAGAGGCTCAGCTTTACCTGCTGTTCGATTGTATACTCTAAGCGTGTAACCGGCTTTGATAAGATTAAGAGCCATAGCTTGCCCCATATTCCCCAATCCAATAAATCCAATAGGTGTTGTCATAGCCTTCACTTCCTTTTTTCGTTTTGAATTTCTGCATATTTGGCAAGTTTTAGATTGACCGCTTCAAACGCTCTATCGAGCTCCCTTTGCCTTTCTTGAAGCTTCTGCTTGTGCTTTTCCAGCAAATTCTGTCTTTGCGGAATGGTCGATTCGCCCCGGACGGCCAACTCAACGAATTGTTCCAATTCGGCAACGGTCATGCCGGTCGCGCGAAACCATATCATCAGGTTGATCCATTCCATGTCCCTCTCTTCAAAAATTCGATTTCCGTAAGGGTCGCGTTGAAGAAATGGAAGCAACCCTTTCCTTTCATAAAATCGGATGGTATGAGGAGGAATCCCCAGCCTTGCCGAAGCCTCTTTAATGGATAAACTCACCTTTGAGACCTCCATTTCAGGTTAGATAATATATTCCGATTTACATGACTCCCACCCATTAGGGAGAATCTTAAATTCATTGTAAACCTTAAACTTAAGTTTAAGGCAACAGCTTCTTTGGAGAAGTGGTTGATGTGCTTTGGAATGTCAAACAGCCCCCACCTTTTATTAAGATGAGGGCCAGTATTAGTTACAATCAGGATTTAAACACGCGGCAGGTCAGCGGCAACAACGGCCACATCTACGCCCCTGGGGTTCCTTCTATTTCTGCCTTCAATTGTTCAAACCACGCTAAATTGATCAAGTGATGGGAACGGGAATTTTCATTCATGCGTCGGTAGTAATCGATGGTGCCGGGAACTTCCTGCGTGTTGGACAGGTACTCATCAAGGAGAGCGATTCGGGATTTCGTTTGATCGATTTGCGATTGAATCAGCTCCAGCAGCTTAGCCTGGTCGTATTCATCGGCAAAAAGCAGCGCTCCATAAAATTGCAGGTTCACATACTCCGATTGGGTACCGTATTTGACCATAAATTTTTCGAATTCAGCCCTTCCAGTTTCGGAAATTTTGAAGTTCCGAGTTTCGCGTCCGTTGGTTGAAGGCTCCGGTTGGATCTGTTTGATCCAACCTTTCTCTTCAAGTTGCTGCAGATTGTAATAAAACGAGCCTTTCGTGAAATTGACAATATACTTGTAATGGCGTTGTTCCATGAAAGCTAATAGTTCGTAGCCGTGGGCGCCGGGGTTTTGGATCAATAATCCAAGAATGAGTAAGGGGATCAAGTCGACATCACCTTCGCCATTTGCGTCTCGAATTCCGCGTACGTGATTTTTCCCAGCGCTAAGTCCATGCTATGGAGATAAATCTGTTCCGTTTTCGAGTAGTCGCGCTCCACCTTCAGTGATTGCTCCTCCCCTGGGAGTGGCTCTAGAACATGACACTTTTTCGAAAATGCCTCGAAATAGCGGTAACCGAATTTACGCTGCGAAATCGCGTCGATATGAATGCCATCCGCATTCGCGGTCAACTCCGCCGCCGTGACAAAATAAAAATTTGGATGTTCATTGGCGTAGCGCTGCAATTGTGCGTTAACCTGTCGATATTCAGTCGCGTGCTGTCCAAAACCGGTTTTCCCCAGGAAATCCCCCAGTCCACCAATGACTAGTGGCACTTCATTCTGTAGGTTCAATTCGCTTCTCAGGGTTTCGATAATCAAGTCGAATTTCTCGTAATACGTTTCATGCAGCGAACCATAACTGTCGCTTTCCCCCTGGTGCCAAAGGATTCCACAGATTTGACTGGACCGCAGGGCAAAGCGGGCTTCGGACAAAGCATGCTGAAACAAGATGCCTTCCGGATGCCAGTCATTCAAGGAGCTGCCCCCTTCCGCACAAGGAATCAAACCAATTTCCTCATCGGGATGGGCTTTCGACCAGGCATCGGCAAAAGACGCAGCCAGGCTTACCCCAGAAACAGGACGGTCATAGTTGATTGGCTCTGTCATCATCTGCCACTGTCCGTTGCGCAGCATTTTTATTTTTTCATTATAGATCGGATCGACTTCATGTAATAATCCACGGCCTGCCATGTTCGACTGGCCCAACATTAAAAATGACTTCATCTTCAACTTAACTCCTTTACGTTACTCTTATAGTCTAATTAGACTATAGTAAGTTTATAGTAAGCTCCATCTAGAGTCAAATGAATGTGGCTGGTATTGGGGAAGAGATGTATAATCATGGAAGAAGCTCAGACAACAAACGCCCTAACCTAAGATAAGAGCTATCTTGGGTTGGGGTATTTTTGTGTAGTAAATAGGAGGAAATTAACCCAGTGGAAAATTTCGAAGATCTTACGGGGATCACTTGTATCTATGTACCGGTGAATGATGTTTACGAGTCCATTCTATGGTATCAAAAAAATTTAGGGTACCAACCAGCAGACCGTGATCGAGTTGAGCCGGGGATGACAATGGCTGTGATGAATGTGCCGGACCGAAATGGTAACTTACCTTCACCTGGTTTAAGGCAAGTTGTACCTGCACTGTTCCTTCACCAATCGGACGAGGAAGGCGGTCGTTTACGCTTCTCATGGACGATGGACCATGGGAGGCCTCATGCGATAGCCTGTTTTATAACCCCACGAATTGAAGTGATGCTAGAGCGGTTTAGAGAAAACGGAGTGAATATTTTAGAAGAGCGTATGACAAGCGGACCCAATATAACGTTTGCGGACCCTGACGGTAACATATGGGAGGTCTGGCAACCCTAATGTGTACACCGAATCGTTGATTGAGACGATGAAGTGAGCAGTTACTTTAGCTTAGGGAGGGGATCTTTTGGAAGAGTGTATCTTCTGTAGAATCACTGACAACAGCCCTCAAGAAATCCTGTTTAGTAATGACTTCTGTCTGTATACAGTTCTTAAGGACCCGGAAATCGAAGGCGCTGGATTAATCGTTCCCAGGAACCATCGGGAAACTGTATTTGATCTGAGCGAGGAAGAATGGAATGCAACCCATCAAATGTTGCACACAGTGAAGGAATATATCGATGTTAGATACCATCCGGACGGCTATAATATCGGCTGGAATTGTGGAGCGGTAGGAGGGCAACATATTTTCCACGCCCATCTCCATGTTATTCCGAGGTTCAGGGATGAACCGATGGCGGGTAAAGGAATACGATATCTATTTAAAAGCCAATGGAATAAGAGGAGCTGAGGTGATGTTATTTTTCGAGAAAACAAGCAAGTTGTCCAACTTCTTACTTACCTTATTTGTTCTGTTTCTCATTCTAGCTTTCATCTTCTTGGCTAGCAGCCAGTTCACTGAAGTTCTCTCGTATAACTTCACCAATGATCTGAGAGGAACTGTCTGGATGATCGTTTGCTTTGGGATTTCAATTTCTTCGTTCATTGCAGGAGTAGCTCTGAAGGTTATGATAAAAGAAGCTAACGATGAAATGAAGAGACTTGAAGAAAGAATGAGGAAAAATCAGTTATAGATAAGTCCATCTAAATAGCCGGAAATGGACTAGGAGGGTTCAGTGTGATACAGGAAAAAGTAACCTCGAAAACTCACGTGCTGGCTCGAGGGGTAATCCTTACGGAACGGCATCTCTTAGTTGCTCATTGCAAAGGGATGGATAATACATTTTTACCTGGAGGACATGTTGAGTTTCAGGAGAGTATTAGAAGTTCATTGTACAGAGAAATCAAGGAAGAACTTGGGTTATCCAGTGAGGTGCACAATTTACTTCCCGAGCCAATGAGAAAGCTGATTATGAACTACATATGCGGCACTAAAGGTCCTTACTTTGAAAGTACATTGGAAGATGCATAGTTCCACTGGATTTCATGAAGAAGTGACTCGAGAACAAATTCGGACCATGGGCTTGTTGAAAAAGTATATTGAGATTGGGATCGGTAACACGTGGTTTATTAGAACGGAGATCGAACAGGAAGATGGAACCGAGACCGAAATAAAAGGAATCGTAAGACCTTTCAAATTGAAATCAGTTTATTTAAGACTATGGATAAGAAGGATAGTTTTGATTCTTGACCTTAGAGAAGGTGTAAAGGTTCAGACCAAAAGTAAAAACAATTTCAAAATCGTTCTTGGATTCTATGGCGAGAATTGGGAAAGAGAGAGAGCTCAATGAAAATAGTATCAGCGCTATGTTTGCTACTTACCGTCATTCTTGGAAATTCAACAGAGAAAACTTTCATCATAGAGGGGCCATCCATGAGCCCAACGATAAATAATGGAGATCAAGTGACGGTTAACACGGATTTGAACGATCCTATCGTTAAGGATGACATCATTATCTTTGAACAAGACAATAAATCTTTCTGCAAGCGGGTCATCGGAGTTGAAGGCGATCATATTGAGTTGGTTGGAACTCGAATTGGGGTTAATGGCATAGAGTTATTTGATACGGAATTTCATATGGGAAATGACACGGAAATTATCTTACAGAAAGATGAGTTTTTTTGTCCTCGGAGATAACCTGGACAACAGCTTAGACAGCAGAACGTATGGCCCCATTAAAAGGTCGCAAATTATCGGGAAAGTGTTATCAATCCATTGAGCATATCCAATAATCAATAATAGAATTGAGGGATAAAGATCATGATTCAATCCATCGTCCATATCGCACTTGTTGTTAAGGAGTATGATGAGGCTATAGATTTTTATACAAAGAAATTACATTTCATTTTAGTAGAGGATACTTATCAGCCCGAACAAGACAAACGCTGGGTTGTTGTTAGTCCGCCGGGCTCAGTAGGTACGACCATATTGCTCGCGAAGGCATCGAAACCGGAGCAAGAATCGTTTATTGGGAATCAGGCCGGAGGAAGGGTTTTTCTATTTCTGAATACAGATGATTTCTGGAGAGATTATCAAGATATGATCTCAAAAGGGATTGAATTTGTTAGAGAACCGAAAGAGCAAGAATACGGAATTGTAGCAGTATTTAAGGATCTATATGGTAACCTGTGGGACTTACTGCAGCTTAAAGAAGATCATCCTATGATGAAACGGATCCAGAAGAGGCTAAGACTTGGCTAGTAACCGAAAATGGGGGTATAAAATGATATACATAGAAACGACCCGACTGCAATTGAGGGATTGGAAAGAGAGCGACTTGGCCCCCTTTCGTCAACTTAATGCGGATGAACAGGTGATGAGGTATTTTCCGAAAACCTTATCGTCTGAAGAAACAAATGAGCTTTATCAATCCATTTTATCTGAATTTCAAGCATACGGTTTTGGACTCTATGCTGTCGAAGTCAAGGAGACCCAGGAGTTTATAGGGTTTATCGGATTTCGCAAAGTCACATTTGAGGCGGACTTCACGCCATGCATCGAAATCGGTTGGCGACTGAAACAAGGAGCTTGGGGCAAGGGGTATGCATCGGAAGGGGCCGCGGCCTGTTTGCAGTATGGATTTACCCATTTGGGTTTTCAAGAGATTTATAGTTTCACGGCGGTTATCAATACTCCTTCAAGGAACGTCATGACAAAAATCGGGATGGATTATGTGAAAAGATTCCACCACCCAAGAGTCGAGAAAGATAGTCCTTTAAGTGAACATGTTCTATTTCAGATTAGGAGGTTACCCAATGAACAAATGGGAGTATAAAACCATCAAGGTGAAAACCGGAGGATTTATGGGCGGGAAAGTGGATGAGACGGAGTTTGAGCGTGAATTAAATCATTATGGGCAGCACGGATGGGAAGTCGTGTCTTGTTTCGATACAAGTTATGGTCAAGGGACATCTAGAGAAGTCATCGTTGTATTTAAGAGACCCGTGGTGGATTGAAAATAACCTCGAAAGCCAGTTATAAGTTTTGGAGGGATTTATATAGGTAACATCGACAAGCGAAATAAACTGAGTGAGGAAGTTTTCACTTATCAGTTAACGAAGGATCATAAAGTGTTTATATTTTGGAAGGGGAAGCGAGTTACGATACTCTCCGGTAAGGCAAGTCAGAAATTCATAAATTCGATTGAAGGTAAGGATCATCAAGAAACCCAGTTAGTCATGGCCAAAATTACGGGGAACTTTAAACATGGCAATGAGAAAGACAATAAATGAGCATTGAATGCCGCAGTTATATGCTTTTAAAGCAAGCGGGTTATATTCAAAAATGGTAGAGGAGGATTCCTATGAACCAACCGTGGTCAGAGCAAATGCCGGCGGTTCAATTTCGCGTGGCTCGGCCGACGCATCAACTGGATAAGATCATCGAGTTCTACACGAAAGGACTTGGCTTAGAAATCGTAGGTTCTTTTGCAAAGCATGAGGGCTATGATGGGGTGATGTTTGGACTACCGGGTGTCGACTATCACTTGGAGTTTACGCAGCATGTCGATGCCCTGCCCGTGTTGCCCCCTTCCGGAGACAACTTGTTGGTTTTCTATATCCCGGATGGAAACGCCAGAGATGAAATGGTCGCGCGATTAAGCTCCATGGGTTACCCCGAAGTCGAACCCGAAAATCCCTATTGGAAGCACCAGGGTGTAACCCTATGCGACCCGGATGGCTGGAGAATCGTTTTGCAGAACACGGCAGGGATTTAACAGGATTCCTCGTATGGAATTGCACCCTCCCGAGCTTGCTGTTATACTTTTGGCTATGAAATGGATTGGGGGTTATACAGATGGCAATTCGCAATTGCTCATTTGCTAGGAATTCCTCATGCAAAGCCTGATCTAGGGCGATACTTTGCGTGGGGTGCGAGAGGATGAATTCGATCGCCCAAACTTAACTTTATCGTTTCTAATAACAGGCTTTGCACCTTATTGGATTTGTCTAGTTCATCACAAATAAGGGGCTGAAAGCGATGAGTACACCATTTATTAGAAACCACCAGTATAACGTGATTAAGAAACAAGCGGAATTTCTTCAGAAAACTCTGCGTAACGTCTCGGATCGGAGCGTTCTGGAGACCGTCAGATTTAGTACCGCTACGAAAATCGCGGAGGCTTTTCCCATCCTGACGGAGGATCAGAAGCAGATGCTTGGGCAACTGGCTTCCCTCGAGACGGATCAAGATTTCCAAAGGTATCTTGGCGCGTTCGAGGCCTATATGGAGCCTTTTCCACCGATTACGGTGAAGCAGATTGAGAAGCTATTCCCTAAAAATAAAAAGTTGAAAGTACCGGATCTCGCCTCCATCGACTTTCGTTACGTGACATATCTGAGTTGGGTGGATATCGCGACGAACAAGCTATTCCTTGTCTATCCGCACGAAGGTCGGTTCCTCGGTATCGAAGGCCGAATTACCCCGACAAACAAGAAAGGGTATTGCCTGTTCTGCAATCGACATCAGGAGCTTGCTTTTTTCTCGGTGAAAACCAAATCCGCCAATGCTTCACCAGATAACTTCTCCATGTACGGACATTATGTCTGTCTAGAGAACCAGAGCTGCAACCACAGCATTATGGATACGGGGGCTTTGGAGAAGTTCTTGCAGTTGGTTGGAAAATAAGTTCTTAAACAAGAAGATCACCGCGTAACGGTGGTCTTCTTGCTGTTTGTAGGATTTCAGGAGTAAAATGGAGGCGATACCAAACGATGCGGAAGCAACGCATGATCATGACTTGAGGGAGGCACTCTCAATGAAAAAAGCACTTAAGTTTACACTGATGCTGTCAATCATATTTGTTTGCTTGGTTCAGCCCGTATCGGCAGCGACTAAAGCGATAAAGCTCAAGGTGATCCTCGTTAATATTGAATTGGTGGAGAACGACCATGTCGGCAACGAGTGGTATACCGCTGCATATGTGAATGGCGAAGAAATTGAGGAAGGATCGACCGTCAGTCTGAGCTTAAAATCATCGGAGAGCATAAAGCTTAAAGCGTACGCCGAGGAGCAGGATAAAGTCCCTGATAGCGGTTCATCAAACGCTTCCATTAAGGTTTCTTCCGTGACAAAGGCTATCGATAAATCATTAAAGGTAGATGTTACAGAAAATCGAGGCAGGTATTCCGGGAATACTGCGGAGTGGAAATTTACGTTTAAGGTGCAAAAATAGAAAAAGAAAAGCATAAGCAGAAAGGTCCTATCCGCCATTATAAAATCGGAAAGGACCTTTATTCATGCTCTCCTCAAGCCCGCTCCGCCAACCGGAGCGCCGAACTCCGCGGATTCTTCTTGTACTCGTTGGGCGTCACCCCAACTTCTTGCTTGAACAGCTTGGAGAAGTAGGAGTAGTTGGCGTAGCCGACTTGGTTCGCCACGGCGTAAACGGAAATTTTGGACGTCTCAAGCAATTGCTTGGCTACGGAGATGCGGACCTGGATGACGTAACTGCCAAGCGAGATCCCCGTCTCTTTCTTGAACAAGCGAGCCAGATAATCCGGGTTGAGATAGACGACCTCCGCTAGGCCGTTCCGGGTCAGGTCATCCCCGTAATGAGCGTGGATGTACTGCTTGATCTCCTCGGCAACCGATTTCGGTTCTGCCGCGAAGTCTCGATAGGCCACGGCGGTGTTGACCAGATAGGTCACGTACTCCTGCATGTCCTCGATCGAATGAAGGGATCCGGCTGATAGCTCCTCGTTGGCCCGCGCGGCATACAATTTGTGCGCTTCGATACCTTTGACCTTCAGGAAGGCGTATACGAGCTGTACGATATCGAGCCGAAACAAGGCGAGGCAAGAGGAGTCCAGTGTATTGCGGTCCAAGAGGCTGCGAAGGTACCGGGACGTCTCGGCTAGAAATGAAGCCGGATCATTCTGATGAAGCAGCTCTTCCAAGCGATTCAAGTCCGGAGGGAGGTATACCGGTTGCTTTTGCGGGTAATCGCTCTCCGCCCAGTAAGTTCGGTTGCGGGTTTTGGTTAAATTGTCATTCATCGCCAGCAGCTGGTGCATCACTTGGCCGATGTCCTCCAAGCGGCCGGAGAGGCCCACGCAGCAACAGGCATCACAATTCAAATACCCGTTCGCTCTGCGAATCCCTTCGGAGCATAACTCTGCGAGCACTCCGGGCTCTGGCGGGGCGTTCCACTTGAGGATAGCGATCCAATGATACTCTTTCACCTCCAGGAGCGTCTCGACGGCAAACCACGGATGTTGCAGCAGCTCCCCCAACACATTACCCAAGGCAAAATCGAACAACCCCTTCTCCTCCCGGCCTAGGCTGCCATTATAGGGGAACACATGAATCAGTACCGGTTGGATAAGGTCGGTCGAAAGGTAGGCGAGCTGCTGATCTTCCACAGCCTGAGCCACCGCGGCCGGCTTAACGGGCGCGGTTGTGCTCGCACTCACGAGTTTGCGCCAGAAATACTCCACGAGATTCGCCTGGTTCTTCTGCCATAGCACCCCTTCCTGAATCGCCTTCTCCCGATACTGCTGTTCCTGGGCCCGGGCGACCGCCTTACGGAGGATCAGCATCAGTTTATCGAACTCGATGGGCTTAAGGAAATATTCGAAGCTCTGCAGCTCGATCGCTTTCTGCGCATAGTTGAAGTCGGCGTAATTGGTCAGGAAGATGGCTTGAACGGGGTAGTTCTCTTCCCGGATCCAGGCCAGCAGATCGAGTCCGCTTCCCTGCGGCATTTCAATGTCGGATATCAGGATTTGCACCGGGTTCTGCTGCAGGATATCACGAGCCTGGGCGACGTTGTTGGCCGTATACACCTTCTCGATCCCTAGCGACGTCCATTCGATTTTCTTCTCCAAAGCCGCGACGACGTAAACATCGTCATCCACAACCAATGCATTCATACCGCCACGCTCCTGTTCGCCCCGGCAACAGCCGGGAGGGATATCATCACGCACGCCCCGCCATCCTCCCGGTTGGAGAACGACACGGCCGCTTGCCCGCTATAGAGGGAGGCCAAACGCTGCAACGTGTTCATAATTCCAATATGGTTCCCCGCAGATTGATCCAGGGGTCTCCCGTTCCTCAAATCCTCCAGGATCTCTGGCGGGAACCCGGGTCCGGTATCGGCGATCCGGATCGTCAGGCGCCCCTCGCCATCTTCTTGCTGCAACTGCAGCGTCAGCTCAATGTTCACCTGCGAAACGCGGGACACCGCGTATTTGACCGCATTTTCCACAAAGGTCTGCAGGACGAGCGGTGGGATCCTGAACCCCGCTGCTAGATTCTCCCCCTCGTCGATGCGATAGGCTAGAGCATTGGGATAGCGGTGCTTCTGGATGTCGAGATAGATCCGCACATGTTCAATTTCATCGCTTAACTTTACAAAATCGCCGTCGTTCTGGAAAATGTAGCGGAAATAACGCGAGGTGGACAAGGCCATCTGTTCGATTTCCCGATACAGCTGCATTTGTGCCATGCTGTAAATGTTCGTCAGGCAATTGAGGAAAAAATGCGGGTTGATCTGCAGCTTCATATAATCCAACTGGATGCGCTGCTTCTCCAACTCCCGTTCGTACAGGTCGATTTTGAATCTCTTGATCTGGTCGACCAGGTTCATGAATTGCTTATTGGCTCTCTCCAGTTCGATGATTTTACTGCTTTCGAATTCCAGCAATTCGCCTTCCTCCGTCCAAAAAGCCAGGTTGTAGGAGAAGCTCTTGATCGGACGAAGGACCTTATTCCGGAAATAGAGCAGAATGAATCCGAGGCTGCAGGTAATGATGACGGCGAGCAGGAGAATCAGCAACTGAGCAATCATGATTTTCTCAAATGTCCCGAACTGAATCACCAGCTTGACGTAAAAAGAGGCGTTCGTGAACTCCCCGTTTACCGTAGTTCCGCCCTTAAACAACTTCAGGAAGGAAGACGGCTGCGGATTCTCGCCCAGCTGTTCGCCGTTGTTGGAAATCGGGCTGGTCACGACCTGGCCGCGGTCATCAACCAGCGAGACGAACCCGTTCTCGCCAAGGTTCAGCTCCCGTAATGGACGGATCAAATGATCCGCGGACACCAGGCTAATCATGTAACTATCATGATAGGGAACGATGTTCGTGATGTAATACCTGCCGCCGATCTCCACCGGCATCCACTTGGAGTAAATTTTCTCGTACACGTCCCGGCCCGCCTCCACGTTGGCGATGACCTGCTCCTTCAGTTCCAGGTAATCCGAATACGGAATGCTGATCGGCGCGCAGTTGAGGAAGAAGTCCTGTTTCTTCAAATACACGAAGAAGTTGTATTCCTGCCCGTAGTTTTTTTGCAACTCATTAAAGCGTTTATGCAGATTCTCATTCCCCTCAAAAAACTCCGCACTGTTCATCGGGTTCTCGTTCATCGCCTTCAGGTTCTCGTCGTTCGCCAGCGTCCAACCCGTATAGTGGTTGATATAAGCGAAATCGTGGTTGATTCGGTTGATGTATAAGTCCGCGGTATCCTGCAGATAACGCGTGGATTGCTGCTTCACGATGGATATCGCGGCTAGGCTGATGGCGAAATCCAGGATCAAGACGATATAGGAGATCAGGAACATGAAGTTCACGTAATGCCGGAGCGGATATTGTTTGTTTTTTGCTGCGTCATTGGCCATAGTCCCTCACGCCTCTTCCTGCCTAAACTGGTTCGAATTGAACGTTCATGAATGCGCTGTCAATACGGTTTACCCCTATTATAAATCCTTCCATTAGAAAAAGAATACGTTATCCAGCCAGCACCACCGGAAAGTCCGGATAGTGCCAAATCGGGTCCGGATTCCGTTATTCCCCTCTCCCTCCGGATGAAGTTCCAAGCCACGATCCCCAAAGGAACCCGCGGCAAAAGTCCGGTTTCCGCCAGCAGGAGGTCCGATAAACGCACCAGGGCGGGCTCTATACTGAAGACATGGAAGCCGCCGGACATGCGGAAGGCGAGCCTCGGACGCTACACGAACAAGAAGGAGGGGATGTCATGAAATCCGATGTGGCCGGCTTCAGGCGAACACTTGGACAAATCCATCGAAACCGGGGGCTGTATTTGCTGCTTGTGCCTGCGGTGATACTGTCGCTGTTGTTCGCCTACAAACCGATGTATGGCGTGTTAATCGCCTTCAAGGATTACAGCCCGGCGCTGGGCATTGACGGCAGCCCATGGGTGGGGTTGAAGCATTTCGAGAAATTTTTTCACTCATATCAATTTTCGACGACGATCAAGAACACCATTATTATCAGCTTATATAGCATCGCCACGTTCCCGATTCCGATCGTGCTGGCATTAATGGTCAATCAGATGCGGGCGAACCGGTTCCGCCGCTTCTTCCAAACCGTCTCGTATATGCCGCATTTTATCTCTACCGTCGTTATGGTCGGGTTGATGCTGATCTTGCTCTCCCCAAGCACCGGCCTGGTCGGCAATCTGTACAAACTGTTCGGCGGAGATGCGCCTGACTTGATCGGCTCGGCGGGATGGTTCAGCAGTATTTACGTCTGGTCGGATGTGTGGCAGCATGTCGGCTGGGACAGCATCATTTACATCGCCGCATTATCTACGGTCGATCCAAGCTTGTATGAGGCGGCTACGGTCGATGGGGCCAGCCGCTGGCACAAAATCCGCTACATTGATATTCCGATGTTGATGCCAACGGCGATCACGCTGCTCATTTTGCGAGTCGGCGGCCTGCTGGGAGTTGGATTCGAGAAGGTGTATCTGATGCAAAACGACCTGAACATTCCCGCCAGCGAAATCTTGTCCACCTACATCTACAAAATCGGCTTACTGAGCAGCCAATACAGCTTCTCCTCGGCCGTCAACTTGTTTAACACCGTCATTAACTTCCTGTTGCTGATTCTCGTCAACCAGATTTCGAAGAAATACAGCGAGAACAGCCTGTGGTAGGGGAAAGGGGGAGAAAGAGATGGAAGCAGAAGCAATCCGCCCGACAGCAAGTACAGCCGCGCAGCCGATCAACAACCGATCGTCCGATAAAGTGATGGAAGTGTTGCTTTATGTCTTCGCCGTCTTGTTTTTGATCGTGTTGATGTATCCGCTGTATTTTATCGTCATCGCTTCCTTTAGCGACCCGTCGGCCGTGGCGAACGGGCAGGTGTGGTTCGTTCCTAAGGGATTTACTTTGGAAGGCTATAAGGAGCTGTTAAAGCACGAAAATATTTGGATCGGTTACCGAAACACGATATTGTATACGGTAGTAGGTACGGCCATCGGCCTGATCGTTAACGTGTCGGCGGCGTATGCCCTGTCACGGAAGGATCTCGTCGGACGAAAATTCCTTTCTTTGTTCTTTATCTTTACGATGTTCTTCAGCGGTGGACTCATCCCGACCTTCTTAACGATCCGGGATTTCCATCTGTACGATACGTTCCTGGTTATGGTCTTGCCCTTCTCCGTGATCGTATACGACATCATCGTTGCAAGGACGTTCTTCCAATCGAGCATTCCCGAGGATCTGTGGGAGGCGGCGCAAATTGACGGCTGCGGCAACCTTCGTTATTTCGCTCAAGTCGTTCTGCCGCTGTCCAAGGCGATCATCGCGGTGTTGGGGTTATGGATCGCTGTCGGTTACTGGAACTCTTACTTCAATGCCTTGATTTATTTAAAAAATCCGGATCTGCATCCCCTTCAGCTCGTCCTGCGTAACATCCTGATCACAAACCAGATGCAGTCCGGCATGGGCACCGGTGAAGCGGCGCAAATCGCCCTTCGGCTTGCGAATCTGATGCGGTATTCCGTCATTATCGTCGCAACCGTACCGATCATGTGTGTGTATCCCTTCCTGCAAAAATACTTCAATCAGGGGGTGATGATCGGCGCGGTCAAAAGTTAATTCCATCTGAAAAAGCATGGTAAAATCATGGAATGGGGGATCTTGTCTATGAACAAACAGGCAGGTAAGTTCGCAATGAAGAAATGGACGGCGCTGATTCTTGCGGGAGCGCTCGTCTTTGGATTGGCAGGCTGCGGCGGCGGGAAAGCCTCCGAGGGCTCCGGCAACCCGGCGCCAAGCGATACAAGCAGCTTCAACAAGGAAGGATTGCCGATCGTTAACGAACCGGTGACGTTGAAGGTCCTGACGATGCGCTGGGGGAACATGGGCGATACGTTTACGCAAAATCAATGGTTGAAGGATCTGGAGAAGAACACCAATGTCAAAATCGAATGGCAGGTCGTATCGTCCAACGACTGGGGCGAGCAGAAATCGATCATGCTGGCCAGCGGCACGCTGCCCGATATCATCCTGGGCGACCAGACCTTTTCCGATTCCGATATCGTTAATAACTTGAGTTACTTCCGTCCGCTGGACGATTATATCGATCAATACATGCCGAACCTCAAAGCTGCCATGGCCGAGACGCCGGAGCTGAAGAAGATCAGCACGTTCCCGGACGGCAAAATCTATTCCTTACCGACAAGGCTGCCGTCGCGTCCAAAGACGAAAAACCAGCCGGTCATCAACAAGACCTGGCTGGATCAATTGGGGCTTCAGGTCCCGGACACGATCGACGATTTACACAATGTGTTGAAAGCGTTTAAGGAGCAGGATCCAAACGGCAACGGGAAAGCGGATGAAATTCCATATACCGAAACCGGACTGGCGCCGGATTTCCTGAATCCGTTTGGCATTACCGACATCAATGCCAATAACATGCTGGTGAAAGACGGGAAGCCCATCTACTATCCGACCAGCGAGGAATATAAGGAAGGCTTGAAATTTGCGAACAAGCTGTATGCCGAAGGTCTAATCGACAAAGAGCTGTTCACCCAGGACGGAACGATGACGTCGGCGAAACAGCAAAATGCGGACGCTCCGATCGTCGGGTTTACGAACCAATGGACGCCGGATGCGGTATTCGGCAAATGGAGCGACCAGTATGCCGCCATCCCGCCGATCGCAGGACCGGACGGCAATCGCTACAATCCGGGGAATCCCAACGGGATGAGCTTTAACCGCAATGAGATGCTGATTACGACGTCCTGTAAGTATCCGGAAGTGGCCGCCCGCTGGGCTGACCAGTTCTATACCAATGAAGCGAGCATCCAGAACTTCTGGGGCGCGATCGGCACGGTTATCCAGAAGAACGATGATGGCACGTATACCCTGATGGATCCGCCGGCTGGCACCAGCGCGGACGCGTGGTACTGGGAGCAGTCGCTGCGGGATTTCGGACCCAAATACGTTAGCCCTGCTTTTGAGAAGAACATCGTGCTTAACCCGAAAGCCGGCGACGGCCTGAAGCTGGAAATCGACAAAATGGGCAGCGAATACGTGACGACGCCGTTCCCGAATGTCATGTACACCGCCGAGGAGTTCCAAGAACTCCCGACTCTGACAACGGACATCGACACCTACGTGGCGACGATGCGTGCTCAGTGGGTAACCAAAGGCGGCATCGATGAAGGCTGGGACGCTTACGTGAAGAAGTTGAACGACATGGGGTTGGAGAAGCTGATGAAAATCCGCACCGATGCTTACAACCGCTACATGAGTGTGAAATAAACAGTTTAATTTCCATAGAACCGCTCTGCAAATCCAATTGCAGGGCGGTTTTTGTTAAGCCAAAAAAACAAGGCTCATGCAGGTATGGATGCCAGCGGCGGAGAATAAAGCGTTCATATACGTTGATGCAATGAGAAGAAGGAGGCACCCCATGAGCGAAGAGCGGAACAACAGATCCGGTAATCCCTTATTTTCGGGCTGGTATGCGGACCCGGAAGCGAGGATTTTTCAGGATCGGTATTGGATTTACCCGACGTATTCGGCACCGTACGAGAAGCAAACGTTTTTTGATGCGTTCTATTCTACGGATTTGACGGAGTGGACGAAGGCGGAGCGCATCCTGAGAATGGAAGACATCCCTTGGGCGAGGTTAGCGTTATGGGCTCCGTCGCCGGTGGAGCGAAATGGGAGATTCTATTATTACTTTGCCGCGAACGATATCCAGAACGACGATGAGCTTGGTGGGATCGGCGTGGCCGTTGCCGACCGGCCGGAAGGGCCGTTTCGAGACGCCCTTGGCAAGCCGTTGATCGATCGGTTTCATTTTGGCGCACAGCCTATCGATCCCCATGTGTTTCTCGATGATGACGGGTGTGCCTATCTCTACTACGGGGGTTGGGGACATTGCAATGTGGTGAAATTGTCCGAGGACATGGTTCATCTGGACACTTTTGCAGATGGAGCCACCTTTAAGGAGATCACCCCGGAGCATTATATTGAAGGACCGTGCATGTTCAAGCGCCGCGATATCTACTATTTCATGTGGTCCGAGGGAGGATGGACCGGGCCGGACTATTCCGTGGCCTATGCCATGTCGGATTCGCCGGTTGGACCGTTCCAGAGGGTCGGGAAGATTCTGCAGCAGGACCCGGATATCGCCACCGGTGCCGGTCACCATGGATTCCTGCAAATTCCGGGCAGCGACGAGTGGTACATCGTTTATCATCGCCGTCCGCTAAGCGAAACGGATGCGAATCATCGCGTGGTTTGCATGGACCGGATGTTATTTGAAGAGGACGGACGAATCCAGTCGGTGCAAATGACCCATGAAGGAGTTTCGCCCAGACCGCTGCCGAGATAGGATGGATTCTGTCTTTCCTTGAGGCGGGCAGCGGCAGCTAGAGGGACGCAAGACGCTTATTTGAAAGGAGAATAAGGATGTTGTTGGCTGAAAGAAAGCAGTGGAATGCCAATCATCAGCGGTTAACCACACTTTTGCAAAATCCGAAGGGGCACGAGCAAGCGGTGGCATTGTTTCTTAACCAGCATGCCTGGTTGTATGTCTCGAAGATGGCGGACGCGGGTCTGATGGGCACGATGAACACGCTGGAGGACGAATTGTTGGATGGGATAAGGGAGGAGACCCTTCGCCAGTACCCCGTTAAGGCACCTGACACGAAAAACTCGATTCTTTGGCATTTGTGGCATATCGCCCGTATTGAGGACATGACGATGAACGTGTTGATTGGAGGGCGTGAGCAGATTTTTGAGGAGGGAGATTGGCTTCCCAAGCTGAGAATTTCTTGCACCCATACGGGGAACGGCATGACAGAGGAGGAAGCGGCTGAGCTGAGTGCCGGGATCGACATGGATGCCTTGCTGGACTATCGGATCGAGGTAGGCAGGCGCACCCGGGAGATCGTCCGCAGGATGGAGCCCGCGGAGATGAAGCGCAAGGTGCCAACGGCGGGCATCGAAAAGCTCCGTGCCCAAAGCGCGGTGAAGCCGGAAGCCGAATGGCTATTAGAGTATTGGAGCAAGAAAACGTTGGCCGGATTAATTCTGATGCCCGCAACTCGGCATAACTTTCTGCATTTGAACAAGGCGATTCGCATCAAGCAACGGCTCCAAAAGCAAGGTTAAGGGGGGGATTGGGTGGACAAGCAGAAGTTGGTTCGTATTTTTGATAAGCAGGCCAATCAATACGATCGCCGTACGGAAAATCCGGCCCAAAGCCGCTGGCGTCAGCAGCTACTGAGCCATGCTCGGGGGCATGTTCTGGAGCTGGCGGTTGGGGCAGGAGCGAACTTCCCCTACTATCCGTTAGGCGTGCAGGTCACGGCTGTCGATTTCAGCCCGGCCATGCTGGAGAGAGCCCAGCGCAGGGCCAAGCATTTGCATGTGAACGCAGAATTCGTGTGTACGGATATGGAAAATGCGGACTTTGCCGATCATTCGTTTGATACGGTGGTTTCCACGCTTTCGTTCTGCAGCTATGAACGGCCGCTGGAGCTGATGGGGAAGCTTCGTCGTTGGTGCAAGCCGGAAGGTGAAATTTTGCTGTTGGAGCATGGCATCAGTTCCCGTCTGCTGGTCGCCGCGCTGCAGAAGTCGCTGGATCCTCTGTTATACCGGGCTTATGGCTGTCATCATACGCGGGATATCCGGCAATTGGCCGAACAGGCCGGGCTAAACGTCATCGCGGCGGAGAGCTACTGGATGGATATGGTCCAATTGATTCGGGCGAAGCCCGGAACTGCCTAGATTGGAGGCTAGACATGATCCTCGATTTCTTCGACCTTACCTATTTGAGTCAGGGAAATGAGCGTCAGCGACAGGCTTACGAGGCGATGGAAGAACTTCAGATCGTGGGCAAGCTGGCTTGCTATCATCCCGTCTTGGCCGGAACCATTCCGCTGGATATCGATTTGCCCGAAAGCGACTTGGACATCATCTGTGAGGTTTACGACGCCAAGCGGTTTGAGCAGGAACTGGAGCTTCATTTTGGGGCATGCCCGAAATACGCCTGCTCCAGCAAAACCGTCGGCGGCCTCCTGCGAACGGTTGCGAACTTTACGCATCGCGGTTTCGCGTTTGAGGTGTTTGGTCAGCCGAAGCCGGTAACCGAGCAAAACGCATATCAACATATGATTGTTGAACACCGATTGCTAGAGATGGGAGGGCCGGAGGCATGGGATGCCATCCGTAAGCTAAAGGCAGCGGGGCTAAAGACGGAGCCGGCCTTCGGCAGGTTTTTTCGGCTGGAGGGTGACCCATATGAAGCGCTGCTGGCTATGTATGATTGGGTGGACGCGAGACTACATCATTTTATGGAAGAAAGGAACGGAACGAAATGATCAGCAAAGAGAATGCGGAACACTATATTTGGGGTGGGAATTGCGATGGCTGGCGGCTGGTGGATCGGGAGGACTGCAGCATTATTCATGAGAAAATGCCCCCGGATAGCCAGGAAGTCCGGCATTTCCATCAAACGGCGGAGCAATTTTTCTTTGTCTTGTCCGGCTGCCTGCATATCGAAATTGCCGGGACCGAGCATGAGCTTCATTCCCATGAGGGAATCGAAATTCCGCCGAACACCCCGCATCAGGCCATGAACCGATCGGACGAAGCGGTGGAATTTCTCGTTATTTCACGCCCAAATACGCGGGGCGACCGAGTATTAGCTTAAATGAAAGGGACCGGCAATAAGTCGGTTTCAAGAGAAGGAAGGGAATAAGGAATGTACGCACATCATGCCAAGTCGATCGAGAAACTAAAGGCCAAGCTCGCCACCCGGGAGGATATTCTGGCCTTACTGGTTTCCGGTTCGATTGCCCACGGATTCGCGAAACCGTCCTCGGATGTAGACGTGATGATCGTGGTATCCGAGGAGGATTATGCCCGGCGGGTAAGCACCGGAGAGACGACGTATTGGGAAAATGAATCGACGGACTATGAGTCCGGTTACGTGGACGGAAAATATATCTCTTGCGGATTCATGAAGCAGGTGGCCGAGAAAGGGAGCGAGCCGGCCCGTTTTGCATTTGAAGGGGCGATCCTCGCTTTTTCAAACATCGCGGGAGTGGAGGAACTGCTGGCAGATATCGTTCGCTATCCGGCAGAACGTAAGCAGGAGAATATCTCCCGTTTCTTGGCCCAGTTCGAAGCGTGGAAATGGTATTCCGCCGAAGCCTTCAAGCATGACAACCTCTATCTATTGCGACATGCCGTCAATAACTTGGTTTTGTTCGGCGGAAGACTGATCTTGGCGCATAATGAAATGCTGTATCCGTACCATAAGTGGTTTCTTCATGTTCTGGAACAAGCTCCGGATCGGCCCGAAGGCTTCCTGCCGCTAATCGAACGGATGCTGCAGGAACCAACGGCCGAGCATATCGAAGCGTTTTACCAGTCGGTCCGCACGTTCGCCGATTGGGGTGAGGATGGACGAAGCTGGCCCTCGCGATTCATGGAAGACAGCGAATTAAATTGGCTGGGTGGATTTACGCCGGTAGGCGATATTTAACCGGCTGGCCGGGACTGCTATGCTTAATTCCCCGCAGCAATTTCTTTCAGCCGTTCCTTGATCGACCCGGTACATACGCCGCCATGGTAGCAACCCTTCGCGGATCACGTCCAATTGTCCGGGAACCCCGGTGTCAACGAGGACGAGATGATCGGTACCCCATAACAGCGCCGCATGGACCGGCATCTAGTTCCCATTCGGCAAGTTCAGGCTTAGCGGCAGCGGCATCAGTCCGGGTGCGTTCGTTTGTTTCATGTAATCTCCTCCTCGTTGTTCAAGCTTAGTTTATCTGCGCAAAATCGTAGCCGAGAAAGAGGCAGGTGGCAAGTCACGACGCGAACCTTCCAAATGAAAAGAGGGAGTACTTTCTTTTTGGCTGAATAGGATATCGACAAGGCGATCTTGATCAGGTATAAATGAATCAACAAGAAAGTGGCAGTTTATTCCTGAACAGGAGGCGAACCTAGAGATGGACCCTAGATACCCAATAGGCAAATTTGCATTCGAAGGCGAGATTACAGCAGCGCAGCGGGAGCAGTGGATTCGCGAAATCGAGTCGCTGCCGGCGCGATTAAGGCAAGCCGTAGCGGGTTTGAGCGAAGATCAACTGAACCTGCCCTACCGCGAGGGAGGCTGGACCTTGCGCCAGGTCGTGCATCATCTGGCCGACAGCCACATCAATGCCTATACCCGTTTTAAACTGGCCTTAACCGAAGAGACGCCGACGATTCGGCCTTACTTCGAAGACCGCTGGGCGACGCTAGCAGACTACGAGGGGGAAATCGAGGTTTCGCTGCTTCTGCTCGAAGCGTTGCACCGCCGCTGGACTAACCTGTTGAACTCGCTGGGCGACGCCGATTATGAGCGCAAGTTCCATCACCCCGAGTCGGGCAAGACGACCCGCTTGGCCTATACCCTCGGCAATTACGCCTGGCACGGAAATCATCATCTCGCGCATATTACCGCCTTAAGAACGAAGCTGGACCTTTAGTTCCAAGCGTATTTCCGTAATAACAGCCCGAAAGTCCCGAGTGGGACGTCGGGCTGTTTTTTTGTTACGTCTGTAGACCTTCAATTGGAAAAGAACTTTACTTTCAGCTATAAATCGGCATTTTGAGGTATAGATAGAAAGCGCTGTCTATTCTAACATGAGGTTCGTAATCGAACTTACCCGACGAAAGGATGGATGATTCGTGAAGGCTGAGACAGCGAAGAAGTGGAAGTTGCAGACGGTGTTGCGATACCTGCTGATCGCGATACTGGCATGTTCGATGACCGGAGGTGCGGACGCCCCAATGCGGGCTGCCGCCGAGGCGGCGAGCCCACAAGAAGCGGGGGCGGTTTATTCGTTTGAGGCGGAGGCGCCGGCAAATTCCTATTCCGGCAATGCCGGGCCGGTCTCGTGCGACCCCTGCTCCGGCGGAGTTAAGGTAGGCAATCTCTACCAAGGCTCGGCGATGCAGTTTAATGACGTCCGCGTAGCGGAAGCTGGCGTTTACAAACTAAGCTTGTCCTATATTTCCGGGGACACCCGCTCGTTTATGATCAGCGTTAATGGCGGAGAACGGGAGCGATTCACGCCACCGGCGACGAAGGATTGGAATACGGTTGGCGTTTTCGATTTCGAAGTTCGTTTGCAGGCGGGCGCCAATACGTTATCTTTTGACGATGATGGAGGGTATGCTCCGGATTTGGACAAGATCGACTTGGCCTTCGTATCGCCTTCAGATCCGGGAACGGGCCCGGGGGATAACGAAGACCTGAATCTTGGCGCTCCGGTGAAAACGGAGAAATATGGCTCGATCTCGGTCACTCGGCACACCAAAGGGATGAGCGTTTCGAGCGGCAGTCTAAAGCTGCTATACAATACGGAAACCGGCCTGTCGGCGTATAGCTGGAAAGCACGGGGAGAAGAAGCGAAGATCCAGGGGGCGTATAGCTCCTTGCAGTTGGATCGTTATTTAACCAGTAAAGATTATGCTAAACACGAGTTTAAGATGGAAGAGGTAGAACGGTTCCAGGATCGGGGCGGCAAAGGAGTCAAAGTGACGGTGAGCAATAAGCAAGACGGCCTGCCGCTACTTAAGCAAATCTATTATATTTATGAACAAAAAGATTACCTGCTCACTCAAGTCATTGCAGAGCAGTCCACGCCGATGGAGACGAATTATATCGCACCGCTCATCGTGGATCGACGCGGCGGGGTCGATATCGGCCAGTACGGTGATAACCGGGTGCTGGTGACCCCATTCGATAACGATGCGTGGTCGCGGTATCTGTCCAAGACGATCAATACGGATTTGAACAACCAAAATTACGAAAGCTCGGAACTGACGGCGATCTTCGATAATGACAGCCGCCGCGGTTTTGTGGTGGGTTCGGTCAGCCACGATACGTGGAAAACGGGCATTTATTGGAGCGGCTCGAACGATCGGCTGAATAAGCTGAACGTTTATGGCGGCTTCTCCTCCCTGGCCTCAACACACGATTCGTTGCCTCATGCCAAGGTCAACGGGACGACGATAGCTTCCCCAAAAGTGTTTGTCGGTTACTTTGCCGACTATCGGGACGGGATGGAGACGTACGGGAAGGCAAATGCTGCGGAAACGCCGCCGCTCGCTTTCGGTCCGGAGGTTCCGCAAGGGGTTCCAGTCGGCTGGAACAGTTGGGGAGCCGTCGGCAGCAACTTAACCTATGACAAGGCCATCGAGACCTCTGATTACTTTAAGGAGAATTTACAAGGGAAGTCGTATAATAACGACGGCCAGCTTTATATCAATCTCGATTCTTATTGGGACAACATGAACGAGGAGCAGCTAGGCCAACTGGTCAAACATATTCAGGCTAACGGTCAAAAAGCCGGCATCTATTATGGCCCCTTCGTCTACTGGGGCGATAATTTGAACCAACCGGTGGAGGGGTCGGACGGTAAGTACACCTATGGCGACATCGTGCTGCGCGATGCGCAAGGGAATCCGCTGCCGAAGCTGGACGGCGCCTACGCCGTCGATCCGACCCATCCGGGCACGAAGCAACGGATCGACTATTACGTGAATCGCTTTAAGGAGCATGGGTTCGAGTATATTAAGCTGGATTTCCTGAGCCACGGCTCATTGGAAGGCCAGCACTACAACTCCCAGGCGTCTACAGGCATCCAGGCTTACCATGAAGGCATGGCCTATATCGTGAATGCCTTGGACGGTTCGATGTTTATCAGCGCTTCGATCGCTCCACTCTTCCCGAGTCAATACGCGCATAGCCGGCGGATCTCCTGCGACGTAGATGGTTCGCTGGGCAGCACCGAATACCAGTTGAATAACTTGACCTATGGCTGGTGGCAGAACGGCACGATCTACCCCTACACGGATCCGGACTACATGACGCTGGTGAAAGGCGGCTCACTGCTCGGTGCGCAAACCCGCGTGAACGCGGCGGCGATTTCCGGTACCGTGTTCCTGAACTCGGATGATGTTGCTGATCCGCTTGCTCGTGATTACATGGAGAAGCTGCTGGTCAATCCGGCCGTTAACGCGGTAGCCAAGATGGGGCAAGCGTTCCGTCCGATCGAAGGCAATACCGGAACCGCAGCGGCTGACGCCTATATTCTGAAGGATGGCGGCGTGTACTACCTCGCGTTGTTTAACTTCACGAACGAGCCGGCGGAGCGCACGATTAATTTCGAACGGGCCGCGATGGACAACAAAGGCCGCTCCGGCTTCCGCGTGACGGATCTGTGGACCGGCGAGGAGACGCGGGCGAAGACCGAACTGCATGCCCGGCTGCAAGGGGCCGAGTCCAAACTGTATAAGCTCGTTCCCGTTGCGGGGGGCGGGAAAGATCAATAAAAAAAGGGAGCCGTGATTCATTCACGGCTCCCTTTATCTTTTTACAACACCCAGGCGCCTACGACTCCAGCAACAATACCAAGGATGACCACCGAGGCGAACACGAAGCCCAGCACCTTACGCGGGAACGAGCGCGAGACCATCAGCAAGGACGGCAGGCTAATGGTTGGCAGCGTAAGCAGCAGGGCTGCCGCCGGGCCTGCACCGAGTCCAAGCGCGGTGAACGATTGAATGATCGGAATTTCTGCCGCTGTCGGGATGACGAACAACGTGCCAACAAGGGCGAACAACAGGATGGCCAGGATGCCGCCTCCGAGTTCCACCGGGAACAGGACGCCTTGGAAAGCGCCAAGCAGCAAGACGGACAATAGATAGGCCGGAACGACATTCAGGATCATCATCCCAAGGCTTTTCAGCCAGCGCAAGGCAAACGGTCCCTCCTCCTTCAACTCGGCTGCGGCCTCCGCTAGTTCCATTTCTGTCGGAGCGGGAACTTGCTGGCCCTTAGCTAGCCGGTTGGCGAAATAACTGACGCCAAACGTGAGCACGATACCGAAGACGAGACGAAGCAAGGTGAACTTCCAGGACAACACGAAGGTCATGAAGATCAGCGTGGCCGGGTTGAGCACCGGATTGCCGATCCAGAAGGCCAGACT
The DNA here is from genome assembly GCF_009725205.1 of Paenibacillus timonensis. Classification (GTDB taxonomy): domain Bacteria; phylum Bacillota; class Bacilli; order Paenibacillales; family Paenibacillaceae; genus Fontibacillus; species Fontibacillus rhizolycopersici. Next base: position 175,149 of record NZ_WNZY01000006.1, read on the forward strand.
CGCACCTACGGACACGTTGCGTTTGCGCAGGCCGGCAGCGATCGGCGCCGCGCAGCAGGTGCACATCATCCCCGGCAAGGAGACGAGGCCGCCGAGAAAGGTACTTTTGAACCGACTGCTGCCGAGTACTTTATAAAGCCACTGAGCCGGCAGCAGAACTTGAACGAGCGAGCCTAGCAAAATGCCAAGTACCGCTGCCTTCCATACCGATTTGAAGTAGGCCGTCGCGTAATCGAGCGCCCCACTCCACGAAATCGGGCCGGAAGCGTCCGCTCCGAGAATGGAAGAGCCAATCGTATGCTCGGTGACGGCCTTGAACGCTTTTCCGTAGTAAGGCCACCACTTGACATAACTTAAGCCGGCGATGGCTATGATGAGGAACAGAATGATGAATAACGCAGTTCTGCCTTTATGAAATCCATGCGGCTGTTGCTGCGGGTAGTTGCCACTTGATGACGAAACCATATGTTTTGTTTCCCTCCACGAACGTTTGATTTGAGCTAGAGCACGAAATATAGTATACCACACGATGGCAAGCGGACTATATTCGGTATACGTGCCGTTGCTACGACCGAACAGGTTGCCTTTTGTACCGCAACTGGAGTACGCTTAAATATAGCATGAACTAGGGGATCCTATTAAAGATATAGGGAAGGATTGTGATCAAGCATGTCTACAGCTGAACCGATAAAATTAACGTCTTTATCCAGCAAAGGAGGCTGCGGCTGCAAAATCGGCCCGGCTGACCTGATGCAGGTCATTCGGAGCCTCCCGCCTACGGTGCCGAATCCCGATTTGTTGGTGGGCCTCGATACAAGCGATGATGCCGGGGTTTACCGGTTAAACGATGAACTGGCACTGGTGCAAACGGTCGATTTCTTTACGCCGATCGTTGACGATCCGTATTCGTTCGGGCAAATCGCCGCAGCCAATGCGCTCAGCGATATTTACGCCATGGGCGGTAAGCCGCTCACGGTGCTGAACATCGTGGCATTTCCTATTTCTACATTGGATAAAAGCATCCTGGCTGACATCCTGCGCGGCGCGGGGGATAAGGTTCAGGAAGCTGGGGCAACGCTGGTAGGCGGCCATTCCATCGACGATAAGGAGCCGAAATTCGGCTTAGCTGTTACGGGGCTTGTGCACCCGGATAAGGTTAGAACGAATGCCGGCGCCAAGCCGGGGGACAAGCTGATCCTGACGAAACCGATCGGCGTCGGCATTATGACGACCTCGATTAAGAAGGATCAGTTGACGGCAGAAGAGACGCAGCGGGTCACCACGGTCATGGCTACCCTGAACAAGACGGCTGCTGAAGTGATGGAGCCGTATGACGTGCATGCTTGTACGGATGTGACCGGTTTTGGCTTGATGGGTCATGCCCTGGAAATGGCCAAGGGCAGCGGCACGGGGATCACCATCTCGCAAGGAAGCGTACCCGTGCTTCCGCGCGTGCGCGAATTGGCGGAGCAAGGGTTTGTCCCTGGGGGGACCAAAAACAATTATGCCCACGTGGAGGCGGACATCACGTTCCCGGATTCGTTGGACCAGACCGACCGCTATATTTTGTGCGATGCGGTTACGTCCGGTGGATTGCTGATCTCGGTGAACCCGGACCAAAGCGAACAACTGTTGGCTGAACTGCGGAAAGCCGGCGTCGAGGCAAGCTTGATCGGTAAGGTCACCGAAGAACACCCGGGTCGTATCGTGGTGGAAGCGTAGGAAGGGGTTTGCAGCATTGGATATGTTTCAGGATCTAGGCCTGGAGGAATGGGCGGAACAACGGGAGAGCAAAGCCATCACGATGATCGACGTGAGATCTCCTTCCGAATTTGCTGAATCAACGATTCCGGGCAGCTTGAATATTCCGCTCTTTGACGATCAGGAACGGGCGGAAATCGGAACTTTATATAAACAAGTGAGCGTGGATGCCGCCAAACAACGCGGGCTTGAAGTCGTTTCGGCCAAGCTACCGGACTTTGTTCGGAAGTTTGCGGAAATTTCCGGGCGAAAAGCGGTGTTTTGCTGGCGCGGAGGTATGCGTAGCCGGACGACGGCTACGCTGCTCAGCCTCATGGACATTCACACGTACCGACTGGCGGGCGGGTATCGGGCTTATCGCCAGTGGGTCGTCAGCACGCTGGAGGGAATGGAATTTGCTCCCGATTTGACGGTGATCCACGGGAATACAGGAAGCGGTAAGACGCTGCTGCTGCGAAAACTTCAGGAACAAGGGTATCCTGTTATGGATCTGGAAGGGATGGCCGGGCATCGGGGATCGGTATTTGGCCAAATCGGGCTGCAAGCCCGTAACCAGAAGATGTTCGACTCCTTGCTGCTGGAGGACCTGCTGCGTTACCGCGAAGCTCCTTATGTGCTAATGGAAGCAGAAAGTAAACGGATCGGTAAGGTGGTCGTACCCGATTTTCTCATGGCGAAGAAAGAACGGGGCCGTCACATTCGTATCGATCTGCCGACGGACGTCCGCGTACAGATCATTTTGGAGGATTACGAGCCCTGGAACAATCCAGAGGCCTGCCTGCAAGCGTTCCGCAAGATCAAATCGAAGATTCACACGCCAATTGCTGCGGAAATCGAACAAAGCTTGCTCTCAAGCCGTTACGACCGGGCGATTGAACTGCTGCTGATTTACTATTATGATCCAAGATACGCTCACACGGAGAATCAATACGAAGACGCTGATTTTACAGTGATTCGTGCGGGCTCGGTCGATGAGGCGGTCACGGAGGCGGAACGGTTATTGCCTCAGCCGGTTTAAATCTTGTAAGTTTCTAAACAGCTCGCAGGTGGTTCTGTGGGCTGTTTTTTTGGCGGCATCATTTTGGGGATGGAAAATACAGACAATCGGCTTTACAATAGAGAAGAAGAAAATATTGGGAAAAGTGGGAAGGTGAAACGGTTGAAGCAACAGGTTCATAAAGTCGGCAAGGCAGCTGGCAGGAAGTCGTCGGCCAAACTAGCATTCATTGGATTGGTTACGCTTTCAGTGGCTTTGCCGCAAGGTGCGGCGTTCGCGGAGGATGCAGCGGCATCCTCAACATCAACAACTACGGTCGTCGTAGATTCGGGAAATGCTGGTACCGGCTCGTCCAAATCGGGGAACAGGACACCAGATCCATCCAAAGCGAAAATCACAAAAGAACAGGCCATTGCCAAGGTTCGGGAGTGGTTTCCGGCGTTGGAAGCCGCCACAGTATCGCAGGTGGAGTATGGCGTGAATAATGTGTACCCGGCACCAAGTAATCAAGATGTATGGACCATTCAATGGCAAGTAGAAGTAGAGAATGGAAGTTATGGCTTTAGCAGCCAAGTCGACGCGATCACGGGGGACTTGATTCATACATACATCAGTTTTCCGCGGGAAGGCAACAAGTCGTATTATCCTCCGAAAATTACGAGAGAGCAGGCCTTGGAGAAGGCGAAGGCTTTTCTGGCCAAAGCCGTTCCATCGTTATCTGTGGACGAGGTGAAGGAAAGCGATTCGATGTTTTTCTCGGATGCACCGACTTTATTGGGTCCCGTGAATTATAGCTTTAATTTCAGTGTTCTGAAGAACGGCCTGCCCTCCGGTTTTGAATCGATCTATATCACGATTACCGGCGATGGCGAAGTGACGCATTTCAGCCGACCAGGGGAGAAGCTGGATTATCCGTCCTCCGTTCCGACGGTTTCGAAAGCCGATGCGGAGAAGAAATTCCGAGAGGAGTTCCAGGTTGAGCTGGGGTATCTCCCCGTGTACAAGAACGGCGTCATCTCGGATTGGGTATTGGTTTGGGGCCCTGCCTCAGACACTACTCAGCCCATCAACGCGTTGACCGGACACAAGATTAACAGCGAAGGCGAAGAGATCACCGCCACAAAGGTAACCTACAGCGACGTGCCAACGGGGACCAAGCTGTTTCAGCCACGGACGTCCACGACGGAATTGACGTCCGACGAAGCCGCCAAGCTGGTGGAACAAATCGTCTTTATTCCGGAAGGACGGGAGCTACGTTATCCGAACCTGGATAAGGATTATCAAAATCCGGAGCGGAAGACATGGCGCTTAAGATGGGAAGAGGAGCGCCAAAACATGGCGGGACCTTTCAATTTCCCCGCGCAATCGTCCGCAACGGTCGATGCCTTGACCGGACAAATCATGGAATTCCAGATTGAATCCTATAATTACGGCGAACCGCGCGAACCATTGGCGGCCCCTTCGGGAGCAACTAAACTTAATTACGAGCAAGCGAAACAGCGCGCCCTGGAGTGGGTCAACCAGCTGTATCCGCAAGCAAGCCGGGACTTGAAGTTGATGGAACGCGGAGAGTCTTGGAGCCGCCTCTCGAACGGGGAGCAATTCCGCTTCGAACTTAACCGCTACGTGAACGACATTCCGGTGCTCAGCGGAGGGCTAAACATTACAGTAGACGCCTACGGCCGATTGTTCTTCTATTCGATCAACCGCGGCGAAGTTCCGGCGAATATGCCTGACGGCAAGGCCGTGACCGTAACTGCTGAACAAGCGCTCAAATCGTATTTGGACAGTTATGAACTGGAATTGCAATATTCCCAAATCGGCGGGTATACCATCGATAATACTTACGTGGAGCCGAAGGTTTACCTGGTCTATTCTCCGCAGGCCAAGGATCCATCGAAGGCTTACCAGATGCAGAATGCCGTGACCGGGAAATGGGTGACCACCTTTGAGGACCTTCGTACGGAACAAATGGGGGGCAACATAGAACCGAAAGATCTGAAAGGACATTGGGCGGAAGCCGATTTAAAGACGTTGATCCAATACCGTATTCTTGAACCGGATGAACAAGGAAACCTGAAACCGGACGAATCGATCACATTGGGTGAATGGTTAACCTATGCCGTCAAAGCGGCAAATCCTTATTATAACGGTTACGTGCAGGCTTCCTCTTCCGCAGCGAAGGCAGGTATACCGGTGGACCATCCGTACTATCAGGTGGTGAGTTACGCTGCCGAGTTAGGATGGATTGATACCATTGACCCTTCGCTATTGGATAAGGTGCTGACGCGGGAACAACTGGCCGTCTTGCTGACTTCGATCGTCAAATACGATCGGCTGGCCAACTTCTATGGGAAAGACGTATTGAACCCTCAGTTTAGCGATGCGGAGAAAATCAACCGGCCTGGCGAAGTCGCCATCGCGGTACGACTTGGTTTGCTGCAGGGGCAAAACGGCAAATTCAACCCGCAGCGCCCTGTCACCAAAGCCGAAGCCGCCTCTATCCTCATGAGATTGGTGAAGCTACAAGGCAAAACCGACCAGGCGATCGGCTTGGAATAACGCCGGTATGTGAATGGAGAAGGCAGAGAGAGGCCGTGAGGCCTCTCTTTTTTGTAAGCTTGGCTGGAAGAGGAACTGGAGTGGCTAATTGGATATCTTCCACTTCATGACTCTATCCTGCGTCAACGTTTCACTTTAATTGGAAATCCTACAACTAATTTGCGCCAATTGACCGTGGAGCGCTAACTTTTCCTATATTAACTGCCTTTTTTCCAACTAGTGATGCCCCCATACCACCTTTCGCGAAAAATAGATGTTAGATTTCCATTTATTTACTAGGCCGTCCGCCTGTTGACTCTCCCCTTTGAGGAGGCCTTACGCTCAATAAGCGGACGTCGTGAGGCCGATGTGGAACAACGACGAGACCGTCAAGAAAAAGGAGGAGATGTTCGATGTTATACACCGTCAAAGAGGTGTCGGATCTTTCGGGAGTGACGATCAAGACGCTGCATCATTACCACAAGATTGGCTTATTGAAGCCGCAGGATATCAGTGAAGCCGGCTATCGGTTATATGGCGAACGGGAACTGGAGCGGCTTCAGGAGATCCTGTTCTACCGGGAACTGGAGCTGCCACTGGCGCAGATCCAGTCGCTGCTGGAAGAGGAGCGGAAACGCGGCGACATTTTGGCGGAGCAACGGGAACTGTTGCGCAGCCGAAAGCGGAGGCTGGACTCCATTCTGCAGACGCTGGAGAAGTCGATAGAGAGTACAGCTTCAGGAGAAGAGCTAACAGGCGAGGAATTGTTTGTTGGTTTTGCCGATGAAGCGGAGTGGCGTGAGGCCTTGCGAGAGCAGGAGGAGTATTTGAGCGATACCTACGGAGTGGAGGTCCCTGGGCCCCAACCCATCGATGTGCCGGAACTGAACGAGCAGGCCAAGGAGGCTATGGAATTTACAATCAAAATGGTGGAGGCCTTACGTTCTGGAATATCCCACCAGGATGAGGGAATCCGGCATTTCATCGACGACCATCTAGCTTTTATGAAGAAGCACGACCATCCCGCAACTCCTGCGGATTTCGCAGCCCAAGCTCGATTTTTCCTCAGTGACGAATTCCACCGCGCGATGCTGGAAGGACAACAAACCGGGTTGGCGTATTATTTGTTGGCTGCGGCCGAAGCCTATGCCGCCAATTCTCCGGAAGTCGGAAAGGATCGATAGCGCTAATTTCATGTGTGAACCCCAAAAGCTCCCGCGACAGCATGTCCGGGGGCTTATTTTACATTTCGCGGGCTGAATTGGTCCAGATACTTATGGTAAAATCAGGTTACCGCCGAGAAATGAAGAAGTTTCGAGGCAGCCTTTACAGGAGAGGAGTCAGATCGATGCTAAAGATGTTTCAATATAACTGGCAGGTCCGGGACGAATGGTTTGTCTGGTGCGAGAACGTCTCAGAAGAAGAACTGTTGCGCAAGCGAGTGGGTGGTGTTGGGAATATCCTGCAGACGCTGTTTCACATCGCCGACGTGGAGTGGAGCTGGATCCGCTCTATCCAAGGGAAACCGGATTTCCAGGAGGATTTTAAATCTTTTATGTCCTTAGAATTGGTAAAAAAGCTTTCGGACTCCTTTCATACGGAAGTTGAGGCATTTCTTCAAACTTGGACCAACGAAATGGACGGATTGCTTATCACCGATCCATGGGGGAGAGAGTTTACGCAAGGCGAAATCCTTCGCCATGTCATCGCCCACGAAATCCATCATATCGGGCAGTTGTCCGTTTGGTCTCGGGAATTGGGAATGACGCCAGTCTCGCCTAATTTTATCAACCGGGGAATTCGATAGCTTTTCTCAAAATAGGGCAATCTAATCCATATATCCCAATTTACGCACCGAGGAGGAAGCGGCTTGAGACAGAACATTCAGGTGCCTTATGGTTACGAGCCCCCGGCCCCGAGCCGGAAAGGCACACTGATCTTTTACGATTCCTTTGAGCATATTTCGGACGAAGGGCTCACGCGGGCTGCCGAAGAGGCGGAGAACCGTAAGTTTACAAAGTTGGTTCTCTACCCGCTGCATGAAGAAACGGTGAGACGGATGGCCAAAGAACCGGTGGGCCCCTTCTATCGAAGGGAAGATCGGCTTCATGAATGGAGACGGGACCAGGAGGGAACCCGGCTGCCCATCGCTGTAGAGGGTTGGGAAGGGAAGCGAAAAAAGTACACGCCCATCGACGCCGCCCTTCGTCATTTGACCGAGGTCTATCCAGCGCCACATTTTCTATATCTCACGCCGGAGATGGCGAACCAGTTTGCCTCCTTCTCCTCTTTTGAGGAATGGATCGTCAAGATCCGGCTTCTGCTGGCAGCTGAGCCGGGTCATCCGCACCCACGGCTGGCAAAATTCAGCCATCGTTGGGATCTTGCCGGCGGGCATTTGGATTCGCTTGATAGGGAGTAGTTCTTATTCATCTTGCAGGAGGGAAGAGGATGAAATCGATTTGCGTATTTGCCGGCTCGCAGTTTGGCGAAGATGAGCAATTCCGCTTGAAGGCGGAACAACTGGGGATTGTTATGGCACAAAGGGGATACCGCTTAATCTTTGGGGGATCCAGGCACGGTCTGATGGGTACGGTAGCGGATGCGGTCTTATCAACTGGCGGGGAAGCGGTTGGTATCATGCCCTCCGGTTTGATCCACGGTGAAATGGCCCATCCGGGGCTGACGCAGTTTATCGAAGTTGAAGGGATGCATGCCCGCAAGGCGAAAATGAGCGAAATGGCCGACGGATTTATCGCCTTACCTGGTGGTTTTGGTACGCTGGAGGAGCTGTTTGAGGTGCTGTGCTGGCTGCAAATCGGTATTCACCAGAAGCCGGTCGGTGTCCTTAATGTACAGGGTTATTACGAACCGCTGATGGAGCTGGTGAATTCCTGCGTCCGGGCGGGGTTTGTACACCCCGGGCATGAATCTTTGCTCAATCTAGCCGAGGATCCGGGGGAGTTATTGTCCCAAATGGAGAGCTTCGTGCCGTCCATTGCGGAGAAGAAATGGAAGCAGGGCTGAAACCTGCGAATGAAGGAAGTACACTCATATAACGAACGGAGGCGGACGAATGGACAGGATGAACACACAGCCTAAGAGTAGAAGCGTCTGGAAAGTCGCCAGCCTGCTCCTGCTGGCTGTCCTCTTGATCGCGGGATGCTCCGCTAGGCAGGGAGCGGCGGACCATCCTGCGCCTTCCGCTAGCGAAGGTAATGGAAATGGCGGTCCGGGGGCAAACCAGGGGGAGGCGTCACCATCCACTCCTGAAGCGCCGGACACACCGGAGACGCCGCCCGATCCAACAGCCGAGCTGCTGGCCCAGCTAAGCACCGATGAGAAAATCGGCCAGCTGGTTCTGGTGGGGATGGAGGGGACGAAGCCGGACGACGCGACCCGCTCACTTATCGAAGAGTACCACGTTGGGGGCTTTATTTTTTATAAGGACAATATCCAGGACACAACGCAGGCTTTTGAATTGTTTAACGGCTTGAAAGCCGCGAATGCGAAGCAGCCGGTGCCGCTGTTTATGAGCGTTGACGAGGAAGGCGGGCGGGTTAGCCGAATGCCGGGAGAACTAGCGAAACTGCCGACCGCACGTAAGATCGGGAACACAGGCAGCGAAGAATTGGCCGGACAAATTGGCGGCATCCTGGGCCGTGAGCTGGCCGGCTTCGGCCTGAACCTGGACTTCGCCCCGGTGCTTGACGTTAACAGCAACCCGGATAATCCGGTGATCGGGGATCGGGCATTCGGCACGAAGCCGGAGATCGTCAGCCGTATGGGCATTGCCGTTATGAAGGGGATTCGGGAGCAGGACGTCATTCCGGTCGTGAAGCATTTTCCGGGGCATGGCGATACTTCCGTGGATTCACATCTCGGGTTGCCGGTCGTTGAACATGATTTGGCCCGGCTGCGGAAGCTGGATCTCGTGCCCTTTAAGCAGGCCATTCAAGAAGGGGCTGACGTCGTCATGATCGCTCATCTGCTCATGCCGAAGCTGGATTCTGAGCACCCGGCTTCCTTTTCCAAGGCGGTGATTGATGATTTGCTGCGGAAGGAGCTTGGATACGAGGGGACAATCATTTCCGATGATATGACGATGGGCGCCATCGTCGAACATTACGATATCGCTGACGCTGCCGTGCAGTTCGTTCAGGCTGGCGGGAATATCGTGCTGGTCGGCCATGATCATGAGAAGGAGAAGCAGGTGATCCAGGCGCTCCGTGATGCGGTCAGCTCCGGTAAGATATCGGCGGAAACGTTGGACGAACGGGTTTACAACGTACTGAAGCTGAAGGAGAAGTATGCCCTCACCAATGATTCAGCGCCGGGGCCTGATACGGAACAGTTGAATCGTGATATCGCCAATACCTTGAAGCCTTACGGATTATGATCCTTAACACTTTCTGGGTGGTACTGGTACCGGTTCAAGTCAATCCGGCCGCCCGGCAGAACTTCTACGCCTTCCGCTTCCAGATTCCAAGTCTGTTCCTGCACCGCTGCTTCCTCCTGCAAGGCGATTTCTCCCTTCCCGTTGACTACCCGGTACCAAGGTAAACTGTATTTGACACTCATGCTGTGAAGGATACGGACGACCTGCCTGGCCGCGCGGGGACTTCCTGCGGCGGCGGCGATCTGACCGTAGGTCATCACTTGTCCTTGCGGGATGGCGGAGATAATTTCGATGGTTCGTGCGGTGAACGGCTGCATGGGCGAAAACTCCTTATTCAAACGATAGGATCTATACCGTTTTTATACCACGCCGACGAGACAAGTTCCAGTCTCCATTCAATGAAGACTGGAGCTTAGAGCTCGCTGCGACGGTAACTATCCGCCAGCCTGAATCGTATACTGACCATAAGGCAGACGGGAGGAATGAGTTTGCAACGGTGGAAAAATCTTGGCTATCCGGACAAATGGATCTTATATGTAATCTTGTTCATCTTTACAATGATCGGAATGAAATACGTCATAAGCACGCGGCTGCCCGAAGGCGGACGCCCGCCTTACCTGTTCCTGATTTGGAACGCCTTTTTGGCCTGGATTCCGCTGGGGCTGGCGGTGCTGCTCGATCTGATCAGCTTGTTAACCTCGCGGACGGCTAAGCTTGCTTTAAGCGTGCCGGCGGGGTTATTGTGGCTGTTTTTTTATCCGAATGCCGCCTATTTAATCACCGATATGCTGCACCCGTTTAACCGCTATCCGATTGCAGCGGGTACCCGGTTTTGGGAAGACATTTCGTTCTGGGACCATCTCTTTACCCTGCTGTTTACTGGATTACTGGGATTGGCGCTGGCTTCGGTATCTCTGGCATCCGTGCATCAGTTGGTACGAAAAGCGGCTGGCCGGTTGGTGGGCTGGGCGTTTGCCGTTACCGTACTATTGCTTAGCAGCTTCGGCATTTATCTGGGCCGCTTTATCCGCTGGAACAGTTGGGATTTGCTAAGGCATCCGGGATTTGTGCTTCGGGAAACGGCTGCTTATTTTACCGATGCCGCTAACGTGGAGCATGCGCTGGCGTTTTGTAAATGGATTTTTCTGATCACGTTATTCTGTTATGTGGTGCTTTACGGGTATGGGAGAGTACATCGCTTATCGGAGCGGACCCAAGGGGAGGGGACATGACGGACATGAAAGAGCAGCTGCTGCAGCGGTTTCCAGTGCTGGAGAGCGAGCGGTTGATCCTGCGGAAGCTTCTGCCGGAAGATACGGCGGCGTTACACCGCTGCATGTCCGATCCGGCGGTACGCGCATTTACGGAGATCAATCCGGGTAAACTGCTGTTCCCGGGTCGCTTGTACCGCTATTTCGAAGACTCGTACCGATTTCTGCGGGACTTGCATTTTGCCGTGATCCGCAAAGGAGAAGGAGACTGGATCGGACTCTGTTCGCTGCAATATTGGGATGTAGAGGGGCATAAGGCTCGGCTCGGCTATCTGATCTCCCCGGCTCACTGGAACCAGGGGTATGCGACCGAAGCGGTGAAATGCGTAATGAATTTCGCTATCGACACGTTGGGGATTAGTTGCCTCGAAGCCCGCTGCAGTGCGGATAATCCGGCATCGGAATGCGTCCTGAAGAAATGCGGCCTGCGGGAGTCGGGTCACCTCGCTACGCCAGGAAGAAGGAGTGAGGGGACGCCGCTGAAGAGGTATCTCTTTGAAAGGAAGTTTCTTTGAAACGGAAGTGATAGCTTTTGTTACACAAATGAAATATAGCTGTGATCAAACCCTAATAGAAAGGGGGTACACTTATTACATGACCCCCTTTTGAATATATATTTTCTCTTGGAACCCGGAGCGTGAGACGTCGGGTTCTCTTTTTTTTGCTTATAGAGGAACGGTGATTTTCTGTTTGTTCTTGAAATACACCCATTCGTGAAAGCCGATTTCCTTGAGGCGACGGGCGACTTGTTCCCATTCATCGCCAACCCGCAAAGGGGTGTGTGCGTCGGAACCGAAGGTCACGGAAACGCCAAAATGCAGCGCCCGCTCGAGGATCGAATCGTCCGGATACCAACCGCCGCTTAGCTTTGTTTTCCCGGAGGTATTAATCTCGATGGCGATTTGGTGCTCCGCAATCGTTCTCAACGTCTCGTCAATCGCCTGCGCGGCTGGAATGTCGGTAAATGCCGGGTAGTTGCCCTTCATCGCATCGATATGGCCCAGAATTTGAAACAACCCGCTGCGCGCCGACTGGCGGATCAGATCGTAATAGGTTTCCTTGCTGGCCACTTTCTCCTCGCGGCTAAGGCCCTTCCAACGATTCTTGTTGAAGATGCTTACCTCTCCGACGCTGTGCACCGACCCAATCACGTAATCAAAGGGATACTGGTTTAGCGTATTCCGGTATGCGCCCACGTGTTCCGGGAAGAAATCCGATTCGATTCCCAATAAAACGTCGATTCGGCCGGCATATTCTTGCCTGAGCTTCAACACTTCTTCAACGTATCCGGCAAAAGCTTGTTTACCCATGGCGATCCGGGGAAAAGGCTGGTCTTCCTCATGGCCGAAGTAAGGCGTATGGTCACTGATGCCGATCACCGCTAGTCCGGCGGCGAGGCCGGCTTCGATATATTCGCGGATATTCCCGTCGGCATGGCCACAACGGAAGTGATGAGTATGAAGATCGAATTTCATCGGGTGTCTGCTCCTTTCTGGTAGTGAGGACTTGTCGCCTACTTCTGCCCGTGGCTTATTCGGAGCTGATGAAATGCGTTTCCGGCATGCCTTTCAGGTCACCGAGAAACTGCTGCATCGCCGAATTGATGTAACGGCTCGATTTGTATATGACACCAACCGGATGTGTCACTTCAAGCTCAGGAATCGGTACCACCTTTAGCGTACCCTGTTTTAGCTCCCGCAATATCGATTGACGCGAGATGATCGCGGCGCCCAGATTGATTTCCACCATCCGTTTGACTTCTTCGCTGCTGGAAAGCTCCATGACGATGTGCGGCTCAATGTCGTGCTGTCGGAAGACCTCGTCGATAAAACGACGCCCGACCGTATCGGGCGATAACATGATGAGGGGAACGTCGCGCAGCGACTCGAGGGTGGGTGATGGGTTGCCCGCTAAAGGGTGCAGCGGCGAGACGACAAATTCGAAGATATCGTAATATAACACCGACGAAAGCACTTGAGGGTTGTTTTCAATTAAATACCCGATGCCGATATCGACAAGTCCCTGCTCTACGTTTTGATAAATTAAGCTGGAGGGCATAGATTGAATGGTGGTTTTGATCAGAGGGAACTGGTCTTGAAAATAGGACAGAATTCGCGGCAAAATCTGAATCGCGATGGATGTGGTGGTCCCTAACACGATATGGCCTTGCGGGGTATGTTCCATGTCGGACAGCTTCTGCTTGAGCTCCTCGACGATATCCAAGATACGCTCCGCCTGATCAAGAAACACCTGTCCCCGATCCGTCAGGGTGACCGGTTGGTTGCGGTCGACCAATACGGTGCGGAACTCGTCCTCGAGGCTTTTGATTTGGGCCGATACGGCTGGCTGGGTTAAGTTGAGCAACTCCCCGGCCTTTCGGAAGCTTTTCGTTTTAGATATGGTGATCAGCGTCTCCAACTGACTAATATTCACCAGAAGGCCTCCTTTCTTCCCGTTCCTTGGGAAATCGCCGGATCCGGCAGTTTCCTCGTGATCTAATAATTATAGGGGATGTTCCTTTGTTAAATCAATGATGCGTCGTTTGGCTTTCTTCGACAATACTTACAGCGTAGAGTTCGCTCGATCGCCATCATTCGATTTTTAATGACTTATGAATAGGAATAAAGTATAATATGATTTAACTAAAAGATGGGTCTAATGTATCGTAAAGTTATTCTCCTAGTGAAAAGGGGCGCATAATTTTGAAAGCAGAAGTCATAAATCCTTTTCTTGAATCCGCGCGTTCGGTCATACAACAGGTTGTTCAAGTTTCTCCTTCCACCGGGAGTATGGGGGTCAAAGACGTAATACCTGTGAGGGATCATATATGGATTCAAATCGGCATGACCGGCCACTTTAGTGGTATGGTCGTGTTCGGATTGCAGGAAGCCGTAGCACTTCGCATCGTTTCGGCGATGATGGGCGGTTTCGTCCTGACGGAAATGGATGAGATGGGACAAAGCGCAATTTCCGAGCTGGGCAACATGATCAGCGGCAATGCCAGCACGATTCTGTCCAACCAGGGATTTGCCGTGGATATCACGCCGCCGCAGATCATTAAGACGGAGAATGCAACCGGAATGGGACCGCGCAAGGCGCTTTGCATTCCGCTGTTGATGGATGGGATCGGCGAACTGGACATTCAGGTGATGATCTCTTAAGATAGGGGCAGTTCTTGAATTTGCTTCGTGATCCGAGGATGACTTTTGAACTACTATTTACATAAAGGTTCAAAAAGGCAGGTTTGGAGCACCGAGAAGATTGGATGAAGCTAGGGAGTGAGTAGCTGAGCGTAGGGAAACCTACGTGAGCAACGGAAGGACCGGCTGAGTTCTAGATTCGATGTCGCTAAGCTGCTCTGAAATTGCCTCGTGATCTGAGGATGTCTTTTTGAACTACCTTTCGGAGGGAAGTAGGATGTCGTTAGAGGGCAAGATTGTCGTCGTCACCGGCGCATCCAGCGGGATTGGCGCGCTGGCGGCGCAGATGCTGTCCGAGCGCGGCGCAGTGGTCGTCTTGGCCGCCCGAAGTGCAGACAAGCTGAAACAAGTTGCCGCAAGGATGACTGGGCCTTATCGGGTGATCGAGATGGACGTTGGCAGCGATGCTTCCGTAAAGGAAGGATTCGAACAGATCCTGACCGAGTTTGGAAGGGTCGATGTCCTGCTAAACAATGCGGGATACGGCAAGTTTGAATCGCTGGACCAAATGCCGGTTACCGAATTTACCGAGATGATGAACGTGAACTACATAGGGATGGTTCGATGTACGAAGGCCGTTCTTCCTTCCATGAAGGCAGCCCGTGCCGGACGTATCGTTAATGTCGCTTCGATAGCCGGCAAGATCGGCACGGCCAAATCGACGGCTTATACCGCTACCAAGCATGCGGTCGTTGGCTTCGGCAGCGCGTTGCGTCAGGAGGTCCGGGAGTACGGAATCACAGTATCCACGATCAATCCGGGACCGATCGATACGCCATTTTTTGAAATTGCGGATCCCAGCGGGGGTTACGTCAAGAATGTGCAATGGATGATGCTGAAGCCGGAGCGTGTCGCTAAAGCAATGGTGAAGGCGGCGGAGAAAGGCACAACAGAGGTCAACCTGCCTTGGATCGCCGGGGTAGGGGCCAAGTGGTACCTGATGTTCCCCCGCTTGGCGGACCGCTTAAGCTATCGGATGATGAATAAGAAATAGCCTGCCTGCGAAGGCAGGCTTTTTGTTTGCGGATCGGTACTCTTGGGAGATGGGCCGTTAATCGCTAAAAAATGTTGGTTGTAAACAACCATTCGGAAAAAGAGGGGCAACCCATTTCCGGACCTTGCTAAATTGAGGTATTGATTTGTTGTGACTCATACTTATCGCATATAATGAAAATATTGGTATGGGACAACACGTAATATGAAAATAAAGGATGAAATTTGAAATGACAAAAACAACATTTGCCGGTCTTGGGATCGGGGAGCAGTTGGCGGCAGCTTTGCTGGACTACGGAATATCGGAGCCGTCGCCGGTTCAAGCCGAGTGTATTCCCGCGGCGTTGGAAGGCCGGGACATCCTGGCTCAGTCGCAAACGGGAACCGGGAAAACACTAGCTTATCTGCTGCCTTTGCTGCAGCGGGTGACTCCCGCGGATAAAACGCTGCAGGGGTTGATTTTAGCCCCTACCCAGGAGCTCGCGATGCAAATCCAGCGGGAAGCAGAAAAATACGGAGAACCGCTAGGTATCCAAACCCAGGCGCTGATCGGCGGCGCGGCCATCAAAAGGCAGTTGGAGAAGCTCAAGCTGCATCCACAGCTCGTCGTGGGCACACCGGGACGCATCCGCGAAATTTTGGCACTCCGTAAGCTGAAGCTGCACACGCTGCGCACCGTCGTCGTTGACGAGGTGGACCAAATGTTCCAGCTCGGTGGTACGGCGGATGTGGAACATATCCTGCGCGGGACTTTACGGGATCGCCAGCTGATGTTTCTTTCGGCGACGATCAATCCGGAAATTCGGGCGTTGGCGGCGAAAGAGATGAAGGAGCCACTGGAGGTCGGGATCGAACCGGAGCACCGGACGTCCAAAACCTTAGAGCATCTTTACTTCGTTTGCGAAGCACGGGACAAAATCGATATGCTGCGGCGGATTGTGCGTCACTTCGAACCGGAGCGCACGATCGCATTCATTAACAATACCGATCAAATCGCTGAGGTCGAAGGGAAGATGAATTTTGTCGGCCTGAGCGCCGGAGCCTTGTACGGCGATGCCGACAAAACCGCTCGCAGCTTGACGCTGAAGCGATTCCGCGAAGGCAAAATCCGCGTGCTCGTGGCGAGCGACGTCGCTGCGCGCGGACTGGACATTGAGGAGCTGACATTGGTCGTAAATCTCGATCCGCCGATCGATGCCGAACATTACGTTCACCGAGTCGGCCGAACCGGCCGGATGGGCCGCAAGGGGCTAGCGGTGTCGATTATCGCTCCGCAGGAGGAGTTCATCATGCGCAAGTTCTCCCGAGAGCTTGGCATTGCAATTGAATCTAAGGCGCTGTACGGCGGCAAGCTGGCAGAAGCCGGGGCGGCTGTCCCTGGCAAGCGAACTCGTCCGCCTGGCAGCGGCAAGACGGGGGCTGACGAAACAACCCGTCGCGCAAGCTCGCCGGAGTCCACTCGCCGCGTTGCTGGGGAAGCGGATGGCGGACGGGCTGGCAAGCCCGCTCAAATTTCCGGCAAGCCGGGAAGCCGTGCGGCTTCAGACAGCGGCGGACCACGGAAGGCTTCACCGACCGCCGAACGGAAGAAGGAGCGCCTCCAGGACCGGAAGAATAAAGGGGCTCCGAAATGGTTGAAAAATAAGCCGCCGCGGAGTTAGGCGGATCGTGGGAGGCGTTTGGTTTGAATGACAGTGAATTGCCCGTTTTGCAGGTCGAGGAACTGAGCGGAGGTTACAGCTTGGGGCGGCCTGTGCTTCACGATATCACTTTCGAGGTGAAGCCGGGTGAAATGGTGGGGCTGATCGGGTTGAACGGGGCTGGTAAAAGCACGACCATGAAGCATATCCTTGGGCTGATGACACCGCATCATGGCGAAATTCGGATCTCCGGTAACTCGCGCAGCGAAGCACCGGAGGCTTACCAGTCGCAGCTGGCTTTCGTTCCGGAGTCGCCGCTGCTTTATGAGGAACTCACCGTTCGGGAGCATCTGGAATTCGCCGCACGGGCATACGGCGTGGAGCCGGGAGCCTATCGGGAGAGGGCGGACCGTCTGCTGAAGCTGTTCCATATGGAGGAGAAGGCGGACAGCCTATCGGCCCATCTCTCCAAGGGGATGAAGCAGAAGGTAATGATCATGTGTGCATTCGTCGCTAGGCCGCCGCTTTATGTCATCGATGAACCCTTTTTGGGATTGGACCCGCTTGGCATCCGGTCGCTGCTGGATTTCATGCTGGAGATGAAGCAAGGCGGCGCGTCGATCCTGTTAAGCTCGCATATTCTGTCGACGATCGAAAATTACTGCGATCGCTTTATCGTCCTGCATCGGGGGAAGGTGCTAGCCCAAGGAACGTTGGCTGATATCGGGGAGCAGGCCCAAGCGTCGGGAGCTTCGCTGGAGCAGATTTTCTACGCCTTAGTGAAGGACGGCGAATAACGATGGAGCTTCGAACACTGCGGAGTCGGCGAAAAGCGGCCTTCTGGGGCAAAGTGCTCCCGTTTTTGCCCTATGTGTTTCAGAGCGGCGTCGCCGTGCTGTTGCTCCTGCTCATGATTGCCTTTTCGGCTTGGTATACGGCGTTTCTTCAGCAGATACCGCCCAGCTTGCCGATTCGTTGGATTTTGCTCGCGCTATGGGGCCCCCTGACCGTGTACGCTGGGTTTCGAACCTACTCGCAGCCGGCGGATGTCATTTTCCTGCTGCCGCAAGAGACCAAAATCTCTGCGTATTTAGCTCCGGCCTTTCGGAACGGACTGATTTATAAGCTGATTGGACTCTATATCGTGGTGTTGCTGGCTTGGCCGCTATATCAGCGAAGCGGCGGGATCATCCACCCCTTGTGGCTGATGATGCTCGCATTGCTGCTCCTCAAGGCATTAAGCTCCTATGGAGCTTGGCAGGAACTGCGAATTGCGGGGTCACGGGCTAGAGCCGGGTTTCGCTTCCTCCGCTGGTGCTTTATCCTGTTGATGACCGCAGCCTGGATTTGGCAGCCGGCTTGGAAAAGCGCCTTGTTTATGGTGTTGGTCGGACTCAATTACGCTTTAGTTTTACGGTTTCCGATGAAACATAAGATCCCCTGGGACAACCTCATTGCCGCTGAACGCTCGGCGGCTGCCCGGGTGATGCTGGTGCTTGGTTGGTTCGTGGACGTGCCGGCAGAAGGCCAGAAAGTGATCCGCCGCCGCTGGTTGTCCGGCATCGGAAACGGGATCCCCTGGAAGCCAGCAGAGGCCTATCGGTATCTGCTGGTCAAGACGTTCGTTCGCAGCGAGCTGCTCGGCATCGTGCTACGCTTAACGCTGCTCGGCATGGTGCTCGCCGGTTGGAACGACAAGTCCTGGTTGGGGCCGGCACTCTATTTGCTATTTGTGTTCCTGGCAGGTACGCAGCTGGCTTCCTTACGCCAGGAACATCGCGATTCGCCGGCCGCCTCCTTCTACCCGCTGCCCGTCGGCGCCAGGAAGACGGCTGCGCTGCGCCTTAGCTCGCGCCTACTGCTTGCGGTAACCGTGCTGCTGTGGCTGCCGATGGCGGTAATCCCGGGCGGGGATACCGTCTTGACGTTTGGCTCCTTGGCCGCAGGCCTCTTGCTGGCATTTGGCATGCGTTCCGCTTGGACGCGGAAATGGCGTGACGAGAATGATGACGAATAACAAAACGGACCGATTCCCGACAAGGGAAACGGTCCGTTTTGGATTGAAGACGTTTAATTTATTTTCTTATAACAGGATGGAACGGCTAACGATAACCAACAGGATAAAGAGAACCAGGATCACGCCCGTGCTCGTGAACAGGCCGCCGTAGCCGCCTCTTGTATCTTCAACTCCGCTCATTTTCATTCCCCTTTCCCATTCAGGCGTAGTGTGATCGTACACCGTATAGTATGAGAAGGGGCGTCCGCGTGCGTGGGCCATCGTGCCTTTTCCCGAAGGGGAAGGCGCCTATTTGCCTTGCAGGTCTTGTACGCCTTGGTATATCAGATCAAACAATTCCTCCAGGTTCTCCTCCGAGATGCAGGAGAAGGCAATCCGCAGGTCGGTATCGCCGAGTGCGATCGTACCGATGCCGTACTGTTGGATCAGATGCAGACGGAGCGACTCGGCTGCAACGGTCTTGAGCTTGAGACACATGAAATAGCCGGAATTGAACGGATAGTATTCCCAAACGTCCCCGTACTTGCCGCTGTCCAGCAAGGCTTTAACCTTGTTGGCCCGGCCTTTCATGATCCGGAATTTTTCTTCTTTTTGAACGGCGAATTCCGCTGATTTTAACGCATGCAGCACGAACGTCTGCGAGGGGTGAGCGCCGCTGGATATGGTGGCGCGGATGATCCCCAGCGTTTTTTGTTCCAGTGCGGCCAGCAAAGCCTGATCCTCTGCCGCATAGGTGATAAATCCGACACGGAACCCCCAAACATATTCTTCCTTCGTCGCGCCGTCCACCTTAATCGGCAAAATGCGCGGATGCAGGCCGGCCAGCTTGCCGAATAATGATTCCTTGAGCGAGTCTTCGAAGAACAAGCCGTAATAGGCATCGTCGGTGACGACGACTACATTAATCCCTTCTCCCGCAGCCGCTTGAATCGCCGCGACGATCTCGCCGCCTTCCTTGGCGCCCGGAGTATAACCGGTCGGATTATTCGGGAAGTTCAAGATGACGACGGCCTTGCCTTTCCCTTTCTGAGCGAGCAGGGCTTCCTGCAACCCGGCGCTATTGAAGGTCATGTCATCCGTGAATAGCGGGAAATTAACGATGTCAGCATGACGACGGATGCCGAAGGTGAGCTCGTAATTCTCCCAGTTTTTGTCCGGATAAATGACGACATCGCCTTCATCGACGAACAGGTCGGCGACGATGCTGAGCCCGTGGGTCAGCGCGTTCGTCACGATCGGTTGGCCGAAGCTCTTACCGGTCAGCGACGGGTTCTCCTGGATCATTTTTTCGCGCCAAACGCTACGTAGCTCGGGTTTACCGGCGGGCGGGGCATAAGGGTACAAATCCTGCGGTTTATAGGCGGACAGCGTGTCCTGAATAGCCGCCAGATGCATCGGACCGCCGTTTTCGATGGCGATGCCGATCGTGGCGTTGTATTTTTTGGCGTGGGCCGAAGCTTCGGCAGATTGGCTCAAAATGCCTTCCTTCGGGAAATAAATTTCCTTGCCCAGCGTCGACAGCATGTCATACACGTGCCTGTTGCCGGATTTGACGCTCTCGTTTAACTGCTCCGCGAGTGGGTTCATCTCATTCATCCTTCCAAATCGGTTTGATATTTTAGGACAGTACCGTCTTAAACTGCCTAACATTATATCATTTCGATCGGGGCGCGTCACGGTGAAATCGCGAGGTTTTCCGCCTAACTTTCATGATGAGCTGGACAGTATTTCTTCATGAGAGCGATCGTCTCCGTATCAAGCTCACCGCCCCGCTGTTCCAGACCGGAGGTAACCGCGGACAACTTCGGTTCCTTAAGGTTTTGTCCGAACTTAAATTTGGCGCTGATCGCTTCCGGTACGATCCGGCATAACGCCACCGCTTTTAGCTCTCCAGCGTAAGTGGGGTCCTGCGGTGTAATCGGCGCATAGCCGCCCTCGGGCTGCAGCTTCTCCATAAACAGAGTGAATGCCTTGGCCTTTTCTTCCAGATCATCTACCTTCTCGACCAGGCCGCGCACCATTACGCTTTTGAAATAAGCTGAAGCCGGGCACGCCTGTTTGGGATCGGTGAAATACGACGGAATGATCGCATACTCCTTGGCTACTGTGAAGCTAACCCGAGGATCGCGGGCGAGGTGCTTCATTTTTTCTCCAGCGAGGCTGCCATGAAAATAGAAAACCTCGCCATCGTATACGAAATTTAGCGGCGTGACCCGGCTCCAACCATCTTCGCCCACCGTACCAAGGAACCCGAAGGTCATCTCCTGCAAAAACTCGCGAATTTCGCTTTCTTCCGTCATTCCAAATTCTCTTCTACGCATGGCCGCTTCCCCCTCCGTTTGATTGACTCCCAGCTTACGCCGGAAATTGACAATAAAAAAGAACCAATTTACATTAATTTTAATGGTCCATTTATAAGGGACGAACCTGTACGAAAAAGGGAGGGATGGGGTTGCCGGATTTTACGATCCCGTTGGCGTCGTTTGGCGAGAAATACCGCTACAAATACTTAGCGGTGTACCATGCCCTTCGTGCGGCGATCGTCGACGGCACGCTGCCGGAGGGCACACGCCTGCCGGCAACTCGGGAGCTGGCCGAATTATACGGCCTCTCCCGCGGGAGCGTTTCGCAGGCGTATGACATGCTGCATGCCGACGGCTATGTGCGGACCGCGGTCGGCAGCGGTACGTTTGTCGCTGGCGGCCTGCAGCCGTCGCAAGCAGACGATGGCCCGAAGGCGCCGATCGCGCTGTCCCGCTGGGGGCAGCGCGTGTCAGCCGCGATGGCCATCGGCGGAGATGCCGGCGAAGCGCCGCTCGCCGTAGCGGACGGGCTGGGCGGAGCGCGCACCGCACCGCCGCCGGAAGCCGCCGCCGTCCCGATCTCATACCGGGACGGCGGGCCGTGGGAGACGCTGTTCCCGGAGGCGGAATGGAACAGCACCCTCGCCTGGGCGGCGCGCAGCAAGCCCGGCACTGGCTCGGGCGAAGGCGCGGACCCGGCCGGCGAGCCGGAGCTACGCGCGGCGATCGCCGCGCATTTGCGGCGCAGCCGCGGCATTGCGGCAGAGGCGGAGCACATCTGCCTCTTTAACGGCTCGATGCAGGCGATTACGCTGCTGACCCAACTGCTGCTGGGGGAAGGCGAGCCCGCGGTGCTGGAGAACCCGTGTTACTACGGGATCTCGCGGGCGGTGGCCGCCTGCGGGGGCGTCGTCGTCCCGGCTGCGCTGGACGTAGACGGCATCGTGCCGCGCGACTGGGAGGCGCGGCTTCTGTTCGTCA
Organism: Paenibacillus timonensis; assembly: GCF_009725205.1. Lineage (GTDB taxonomy): Bacteria > Bacillota > Bacilli > Paenibacillales > Paenibacillaceae > Fontibacillus > Fontibacillus rhizolycopersici. Next base: position 197,252 of record NZ_WNZY01000006.1, read on the forward strand.
CGCCGGGTCGGCAGTTCCCGACCGGCGCCGTGCTCTCCCACGCCCGGCGGCGTGAGCTGCTGGCGTGGGCCTCGCGGCGGAACGCGGTCATCGTCGAGGACGACTATGACAGCGAGTTCCGCTGGGGCGGCCGCCCGCTGGAGCCGCTCAAGGCGCTGGACCACGAGGAGCGCGTCGTGTACGTCGGCTCCTTCTCCAAGACGATGTTCGCCGCCCTGCGGGTCGGCTATGCCGTGCTGCCGCGCGCCCTGGTCCGGCCCGTCGCGAGCGCAAAGGCGCTCTACGAGCCGGTGCCGCCGGCGCGGCAGGAGCAACGGGCGCTCGCCCGGTTCATGCGCACGGGCGGCTATGAGCGCCATCTGCGCCGGATGCGGCGCCACTACGGCGCCAAACAGGAGGCGTTCCGCCGCTGCCTGGAACGCGAGCTGGGCGGAGTCTTCCGTTTCCGCCCTGCCGATGCCGGATTGCTGCTGTACGCCGAATGGCGCCGCTCACCGGAGGAGTACAACGCTTTTCGCGAGGCCGCCGCTGCCCGTGGCGTCCATTTTCGAGATGCAGCCGCCTACCAAATCGCGCCAGGAGCGCCTGCGGCCTGCTTTGCTTTTTCCCATTTGGACGATAAGATGCTCATTGAAGGTGTATTTCGAATGAAAGCGGCTTGGGAAGATATTCAAACCCATAGGCTTTAAGGGTATAATAGAGGTGAATAGCTTGTCTTTGATTGAGGTGTAGCGCGAACCTTGCATGGATGAGGCAGAAAAAGGTGCCGTTAGGAATTTTTTTTGGGAGGGAAGGACAATGCTTCACGTTTCACCGTCTTCATTCGAATTGAAGCCGGCATTCGCCAAAATCGTCTGCGAACCCGGGTGGAAATGGCACAAACGGGAGAAGCCGCTGCAGAACTACGACCTGTTCTATGTTTGGAGTGGAGAAGGTACGGTTGTCCTGAACGACCAGCCTATTCCGGTCAGCAAAGGCAGTTGTTTTCTGTTTCGCAAAGGGGATCATACGAGTGCCACGCATAATCCGCAGCGTCCGCTGGTGCTGACGTATATCCATTTCGACGTCCATGAGTCCGTGATGGAAGTCCCAGGCTCTTATCGTGTGCTGGAGGATACGTTGGATTTCGAATACATGCTGTCTCGCTACGTCCGTTTATTCTTAATGAAGGCGTATGCTGCCGAAGAAGAGGCGCAGCTGATTCTCAAGCAGCTGTTGATCCATTTGCTGCGTGAAGAACGCCAGGTACCGATGGAGAAGAAGGTCAGCAACCAGTTGCATGAAGTCATCCATGAGGTGGCCAATTACGTCTTGCAGCACCCGGGGTTGCCGCACAAGGTGCAGGATTTAGCCGCTCGGGCAGGCTTGTCCCCGCGGTATTTCTCCATCAAGTTTAAGGAAATCATCGGGATGTCGGTACAGTCCTACATTATCAAGTCCAGAATCGACCGGGCACAGCATCTGCTGCTGCATGCCGGCATGAATGTAACCGAGGTTGCCGACGCGTTGGGTTACCGGGACATCTTTTTCTTCAGCCGTCAGTTCAAACAATATACGGGAAAAAGCCCATCGGAAATTCGTTAGTCGGGATATGCCCAACAACCCAACACTTACGAATTCCGTTTCCGTTCACCGCCGAGCTTAAGCTTCGGCGGCTTTTTGCTTAACTGCGTACGTAAAGCTGAACTTTCCTTGACCAAAGTCTAGGAAGCGAACCGGTCCCACGCCTGTGGTTGTTCCGGATCAACTCGGTATAATTCAGGATAGGTGGAAATTTAAGGAGGAAACCTATTTCATGAAACCTACATCCAAAATCGCGTGGTTAGCGGCATCGGCCGTGCTGTTGGCCCTAGCCGCTGGCTGCGGCCCGGCCGAGAAACAAACGCTGCAGCAGCAATGGGAGCAGACGGTGGGAAACACCGTCGATTCGGTGAGTCAATCGCTCAGCGATACTGCGGCATCCGTACAGCAGTCGGTGGCGTTGGCCGCCGGGGAGTGGAAGGACGATCTGACGTTTACGGGACGCTCACACGAGCTTTCGACGACAGGGGAAATCGGCACCACCGGTAAATTGCAGTTGGAGAATGCCGTGGGTCGTCTCGAGATAAAGAAGGGTACTTCCGATCAAATCGTGGTGAGAGCGACCATCCAGGCAGCTGACCTGCCCGCACGCTCGGAAAAGCTGGATCGGTTGTTCGAACAGAGTGAGGTTTCGGTCATCCCTCAGGGGAACGTTGCCCAGGTGCGCGTACACGCCAAGGGTAAATCCGATCAAAACCTGTGGGATTGGGCTCAGAAGGAGCTGCATTTTACCGAATTCCGCATCGATTATGTCGTAGAGGTCCCTGCCGGGATCCAAGAGTTCGAAGTTACGAACAATGTCGGCGAAATCACGGCGAGCGGGCTGACGGGAACGTATCGGCTGACTGGCGATGTCGGGTCAATCAAGGTCGAAGACGCCCGTTTGTCGGGCGAATCCTCGATCACTACGGCAACCGGCAGCTTGAATCTAGGTATTCTCGCGATGGACTCCGGCAGCCGGTTACAGGCTAGAGCCGATGTCGGCAGCATCACAGCGACGCTGGATCCTTCAGTAGCCTGCGATCTGGAAACGAGAAGCGAACTTGGGGCAATTCATGGGGTGCCGGAAGGAAGCAGTGAGAGGGGCGGCGGAGGGCCGCTGGTCGCGTTAGAGACATCCATCGGCAGCATCACGGTGCAATAACGGAGAAAAGCCGCCGGGAGAGAAACCGGCGGCTTCAGCAAGCCATTAGCATTTTCCTGCGGGTTTGAAGTGGCCTAGCGCTTCACCCATCCTTACCTTCCGACCGGGCTCGAGACCGGGCAGAGGGGTGAAGGTTCCATTCTGGGTGAGAAGGACGACAGTGGATCCAAATTCAAAGTAAGCAAGATCGTCGCCTTGTTCCCAGCTTTTGGCCGAGGGGTCCGTGTATTGGATGCTGCTGACGTTCATGGCTCCCACTTTGATGAGGGCGATCTCTCCGCAACTGTGGGAAATATAAGTAATCAGGCGTTCATTCCGGCATAAGACCTTCTTCATGTGGCGCATGCCGAAGTCGTTCACGGGGTAGACCCGGCCCTTCACATGCTCGCTTTCCAACTTTTTCCCGGTCACGGGTGCATGAATTCGGTGATAATCAGTAGGACTAAGATAAAGGACAAGGGCATAACCGTGTTTGTACGTTTCTACGCGGGGGGAGCGCGACAGCAGCTCGTCAAGTGTGTAATCCTGTCCTTTGACGTTCAGAATCGTGCCGGTTTGGACCTCGCCCATAAAGGTAATTAAGGCGTCCACCGGACTGATCATCGTCCCTGGCTCCGCGTGCAGCGGGCGCATGCCTGGTTTTAATTTTCGGGTAAAGAACTCATTCAGTGTCCGGTATTCCCGAAGCTCCTTCTCCGCTTCATGGAGCGGAATGCCGTAGGATTTGGCGAAAAAAGGAATCATCGCCCGGCTCAAGCCCGAATGGGAGAACTTGCCCATCCATCGGGATAGCCATTTTCGGGAGGAGAGTTCCGTCATCCATTTCATCCATTTCGCGGCCAAATAGCATCCTCCTAGTCTGTCCGTTAGTGCTGCGTTGGTTTGATGAATTCGTTGCCACTTCCGCTAATCTTGACACAGAACAGGGCCGAAATCAATACAGCGGCCTGTAACCCCGGATGACAAATTTGTACAAATTGATGCTTGATGCCGAGGCTAGGTTGGTGTATGTTAATAACAATCGCATAGGGATACGGGGGCTTGAGCAAATCAGGCTGAGATAGCGGCATATGGCGCCGCGGACCGTTAATCTGATCTGGATAATGCCAGCGTAGAGAATCGATCGTCCGGGATGTCTTGCGTTTTTTACGCACCCTCGTGACCTGACCACCGTCTGAGCTTATTCAGGCGGTTTTTTTACGTATGCGATGGGAATTTAAATTGAGGAATCAAGAGGAGAGATGGAAATGTCGGAGGTTATTCAGAAAAAAATGGGCCGCGGTTTGAAGCTAAGCGACCTGTTGGTAACGGTGTTGGTCTCGCTTGTGCTTGGCGTGGTGTACCACTTCTGGAGTTCGGTGTACAATTTGTTCTCGCCCCTGTTCTTCCAGGCGGATGAACTGGTGTACGGGATGTGGTTCCTGGCCGCAACACTGGTATTCCTGCTGATTCGTAAACCGGGGGTAGCGTTGATTGCCGAGATTGCGGCGGCCCATGTGGAGATTCTGTTCGGCAGCGAATGGGGCATTCAGCTCGTTCTATACAGCGTGCTGCAAGGCTTGGGAGCGGAACTGGTATTCGCCGCGTTCCGATACCGGAAGTTCTCCGGCTCCGTCGCAGCGCTGGCCGGAATTGGGGCCGCTGTTGGATCGGTGATTCCGGATTTCTTCTATGGCTACGTGCAGGATTATGAGCCTTGGCTCTTGACTGCCAAATATGCCATGCGCGCGGTCAGCTCTGCGCTGATCTGCGGTTACTTCGCTTACGCCGTGGTAAAAGCCGTAGAAGCGACAGGAGTCACCACCCTGCTGCGGCCGGTTGATCCGAAGGACTACGCGGCGCTGAACGACTGATGCGGAAGGACATGGCGGCCGCAGAGGTGCAGGGGCTGCGGTTGAAGTTCCCCGGTGAAGCCGATTTCGTGTTCAAGGATTTGGATTTCTCGGTTGTGCGCGGAGAACATGTGCTGCTATTGGGCCCCAGCGGATGCGGGAAATCGACGCTGCTTCAGGTCTTGTCCGGCATCATCCCGGACTTGGTGGAAATCCCGATGCGGACGTCCGCGCAGCAGCTCCCGACATCGTGGCGCTTCCTGTTTCAGGACCCCGAGACCCAATTCTGTATGCCTTATGTTGACGAGGAGCTAGCCTTTGCCCTGGAAAACCTCGGCATACCGCAGCCCGAGATGTCCGCGCGGATGGAAGCCGCCTTGGCTGAGGTGGGCCTCGATTTGCCCGAGCTCCACGTGTTGATCGATTCGCTGTCCCAGGGGATGAAACAGCGATTAGCGCTCGCTTCGATCCTGTTGGGCGATCCGGAGGTGCTGCTGCTCGACGAGCCTTCCGCCCTGCTGGACCCGCTGGGGCGCGAGCAAATCTGGCAAGCGATCGCCAAGGTAGCCGAGGGGCGGACCTTAATGATCGTGGAGCATCGGATCGAAGAATTGACGGCGCTAGGACTTGTTGACCGGGTCGTGTTATTCGGACCGGACGGACGGGTACTCGGCGAAGGCGCACCGGAGGTGGTGTTTGACACGTATCGTTCCGCTCTTGTGGAGTTTGGGATTTGGTATCCTGGCGTGTGGGAGGAATACTTGGACTCGGAAGGCGGCCGTCGCTTGCTTGAGCCGACGGAGAATGTCCGGGAGGCGAATGGGCCCGTCACGGTGGAGTTGAAGGATTTTCGCGGATTTCGGCAAGGACGTCCGGTCATTGAAGTCGGGCAAGCTGCCGTGTATCCCGGCGATTGGATCGCGGTCACGGGACCCAATGGTGCAGGGAAGAGCTCGTTGCTGCTTAGCCTGATCGGTCTGCTTCCGGCAGAGGGCACGTACGTGCTCCAGGGAAAGCGGATGGAGACGGGGAAGCTGCGCCGCCGTTCCCGTAAACGGCAGCTGGAGCGGTCTGCTCGCGAGATCGGATTCGTTTTCCAAAATCCCGAATTCCAGTTCGTCGCGGATCGGGTGGCGGATGAAGTGGCCTTTTCCCTACGGGAAGACGGACTTGGTGTTGAAGCCATCCGCGAACGGGTGGCGGAGTGCTTGAATCGATTTGGCCTAACCGGCTTGGAGGGTCGTCATCCTTATCAGTTGTCGCTGGGCCAGAAGCGGCGCCTCAGCGTGGCCGCGGCGGCGGTGCGCGAGCAGCGGCTGCTGTTGCTCGATGAGCCGACCTTCGGCCAGGACGCAGTAAACACGTTCGCCATCCTGCAGTTATGCGAAGAGCTGCGCCGCCGTGGAATAGCCATCCTCATGGTCACGCACGAGGAACGGATCGCCGAACGAGTCGCAACCCAACATTGGGAGGTGCGGGAGGGGCGGATCCTATCGCAGCGGATCACCCCGCGGGCCGCGAACCGTCTGGCGAACGGGGGTACACCGACCGGACCGATTGGACCATCCGAGACTGAGGCGGTGATGGCGAAATGAGGCGGTTCCTAACGCCGAAGCGGCAGACGTGGCTGCACCGGGCGAACCCGGCTGCCAAGCTGGCTTTGATGATCTTGTTGTTTCTGCTAACGTTATTCACCCATCGGCTGGACTTCATCTTTTATCAGGCGATCTTGTTTACGGTGCTGTTATTCCTGTTTAGCGGGTATGAGCTTTGGAAAATCGCCCTGCTTATTCTCCCCTTCGCGTTGATCTTCGCTTCCTCGGCGGCAACGATGATCCTGTTCGGCAAAGGCGAACAGGTTTGGTGGGCATGGGGATTATTCCGGATCTCCGAGGAAAGCTTCTTCCGAGGGATCCATATCGGGTTCAAAGCGGTGGCATTTGCCGCCGAAGGGCTGCTGTTTGTGTTGACTACGCCGTCGGTTTCCTTGTTTTACGCGCTGATGCAACAGGCGAAACTGCCGCCGAAATATGCGTACAGCTTTATGGCCTCGGTCCGGTTACTCCCCATGGTATGGGAGGAGCTGCTTGTCCGTCGCAATGCGTTGCTGATCCGCGGCGTTCGCAGGCCGCACGGGCTGCCCGGACTCGTCGTCCAAGCCAAGCTTTACGCCGTGCCGCTGTTATCTCAGAGCATTCGCCGGGCGCATCGTGTCGCCGTTGCGATGGAAGCCAAAGCATTCAGCGGAAATCGGCCTCGGACCTATTATTACCGCACTGCTTACTCGCGGTACGATGTGCTGGTGCTCTTGCTCTTGGCCATCGTTGCCGTTGCGGCATATACGCTTGCGGTCGTTTACCCGCCGTTTGGCATCGCGGATGTACGTTACCGTTAATCATCATGCAATGAATCGAAGGGGCTTATTCCCGAGAACCACTCATGACCGGTTCCGAGGTATAAGCCCCTTTGGTATGCTCCAACACCTACTTATTCGGATGAACGTTGCGGTGTAACGTTCCGCTGCTCGGGCTGCCCGAGCAAATAACGAGCGTAGGCCATGGGTTGGCGATAGGAATCTTTCCAAATCTCGGGCAGTCCGGCTTTGCGAAAGCCGTAACGCTGATCACGCCCGTTGCATTCGATAAAGTAAGGACGCCCGCTTTCGGTTAGACCGATGTCTAGCCCCAGGTCGGCGAGGAGCGGCAGTCGGCCGCCCAGGTGGTGCGAGATCGCCAAGGCCAGGTTCTCAACGTGAGCCAATGCCGAAGGAACGCTCCCCTCCGGGAGAGCCTTGGCTAGCAGTTCTTCGGCGGGCAGGGCCTCTCCGCCTTTGGCGATGTTGCAAACGAAGCTCCCTGCGGCGGCGACTTTGGCGAAACGTCCCGTGACACCCCATTCGCCTCCGCTCCCTCGCTGTACGGTGATCCGCAGATCGATGGGGCGCCCTTCGTACTCCGCCAGCGGTATACGCTCCTGCACCAGATAAGGCGTGCGCCGGAGCATACGCCGAGTCCATGCCGGCAGTTCCCTTTGGTGGAGCCGTACCGTGTTCCATCTCCGCTTGCCTATAGGCGAAGCATAAGTAAGTTCCCAACCGGTCGACCGTGCGTACCGCAATCGCATGACGCCGTGACCGACGGAGCCGCGGATCGGCTTTAAGATGAGATCGGGATGCCGAGACATCATCCTCCGCAAGTTTTCGGAGGTCAGCGGCATCGCCGCCGGAAGGTACGCCCGTAGATGGGGAGCATTCCAGAGCAGGCGGTGGATGAAGTCTTTTCCGTAACGATTGTTCACGTTAAAGACCGTGATCCCCCGGTCCTTTAGGGATTGGAGTTTTTTGTGGGCCGCGAGTCTGGGATAGAGCGCTCGATTATGGATCACCGACGGCAAAGGCAGCTCTTGTTCTACATATTCGATACCGTTGTATACATACGCGACACAGCGATCCCCTGCCGAATCGATGCCCCCAAGACGCAAGAAAATGGGGATTAATCCGTATTCCCGCGCGGTTTCTTCATACCCTGCGATCCACTCTTGGCCGGTTCTGTGCGTTGGGATCCCTCGGTACATGCTGGAGTTCAGCAAGATTCCGACAGTGTCCTGACTCAAGTGGGTGTCCTCCTTCCCGTGCTTCTTCCTCCAATGTATGTTGTCCCGGGTAAAAAGAGTGGACGACTGTGCTGCGACAGCCGCCTGTTTTCGGGCGATCACCGGGAGAGGCGCGTCTGTGGCAAATTGGGCTCTTCTTCCGTAAAGGTGTCACATTTGCCGGATCGGTTTCGTATATTTAGGGTAATGAAATTAGCGTAACGGGAAGAAGGGAGACTTCACATGGATCGGGAAAAAGTCGCGGTCATCGCACCCGGCGCCCTTGCAGCAACTTCAGGAAAACACCGGCCGGTGGAGAGGGTGCTTGAGCGGATGATTCCTCATGCGGCGGAGCAGTTGCACATTCGCATCTTCGGCATCGCGGACGGACATTTGCCGTCCCAAGGCTGGATCGGCAGCGTCCCCTTTTACCGTCTGCCGGGGGGACGGAACTACCTGGAGTCGCTGCTGCGGCATCTGCGCAAGTGGCGTCCGGACACGGTGGACGTACACGGCCGGCCGATGCTAGCCTGCCAGTTGAAGGGGCGGCTTCCGCTTGCTCGCGTATTGTTAACCATGCCCTCCGCTCCGGTCTTCTCCCCCTCCTGTCACCCCAAAGCGTGCACCCCACATGTCCTGGAAAGCGTGGACGGCCTGATCGTCAACAGCGAACGAGCCAAGGCGGAACTACTAGCGCATTTCCCCTCTCTGCTCACCCCGGTTTGGGTAAATCTTCCGGGGGCCAACTTGGAGGATCACGTACCGCGCTGGACGCCGGACGGGGAACGGCAACGCCGGCATCGGCTGGCGGAGCTGGGGTGGTCGGACCGGAAGATCATCCTGTTGGCCGGTTGCTTGCCATCGGCTGGCGAAGAGAACCGGATCGTCTCGGCGCTCTCCGACGTTTTGAATCGTATGCCGGAGGCCATGCTGATGTTTCTTGCTTCCGACGTCCCCAGTTCGCCGCGAGCCATTCATGAGCTTGCCGCATATTTCCCGGAACGGATCGTTCGTCTACCGGCCGCCCCAACCTGCACGCTAGCAGATGGATATCTCTTGGGGGATTGTCTGGTTCTGTTGCCTGGCGATGAAACGACGTCGATGTTAACCCGTCTTGAGGCGATGGCCGCAGGCGTTCCGACGCTGGATGCCAGCGACTCCCCGGTGGTCGAGTTTGCGGCTGACGGCCTCCTTGCAGGAGGGCCAGATGCGAGTTTAATGGACCGGATCGTTCTGCTGCTGCAAGATGAGGAGGTTAGCCAAGTTTTGGGCCGCGCCGGCCGAGAGATCGTTCGCCGCCATTACCGCTGGGAGCACGTTGCGGACCGTTGGGTGAACATCGTTCGCGCCGGGAATGCTGAGGCTAAGACTCCAACCGCAAGCCGTCGCAGCATAAAGAACTGAACCGGGTCGGTTCACCGACTACGTATCTTCCCCATCGTAGAAACCGGAGGGTAACATAGGATCCGTCCGCAAGGCGGTATTGTATATGAAGAACCGAATACAATCGGGCCATTTCGGTAATTTCATCCGAATGGATCTGAATTTTCATATCTATTCGCCGCTCAGGGGGCATAACGGGAGAAGGTGTAGGATTAACCGAATAGAATTCGGATTTTTGGCCGTAGGCACCGTTCTGTATGCGAAAAATCGAATACCATGGGCGAATGCCCGGTTTTTGCGATGCAGATAAGATGGTGCAAATTGGTGTTACAACCCGTACTGTACGAATAGCCAACTAACTAAAGACCCGGTAAAGCGGGTCTTTTTTGTTATTTTGCAGACGAATCGGGCGACGGGGCCCTTGCCGCATTCGTGTGGACAGCTGTACGTTTGCCGTTACCACCCCCCCGGCTTCACATACACTGTGGTATATGCTCCGGTATTATCACGTTTTGGGAGGAAATCGATGTGGTCAAAAAACGCAAGCCGCGCATCCGACTGAACCGTAAACCGATTCAGCGTAAGCCGACGTTACCGCGTTTGGTCAATCATCAGGCCCCCCTGGTATCCATCATCATCCCGGCGATGAATGAAAGGGCGACGCTGGCCGGCGTGTTGCGTGAGGCGGGCCGGGTTCATCCGTACAGCGAGACGATCGTCGTCGTCAATGGATCGACCGACGGGACCGCTGAGCTGGCGAAAGCCTGCGGTGCCCGTGTGCTCGGAACACCGGAGCCGCTGGGGCATGATGTCGGCCGGCGCGTTGGGGCGGAGGCCGCACGCGGCCAAGCGCTGCTGTTCGTTGACGCTGACATGATTATTCCCGCTCGGGAGCTACGCCCTTATGTTAAGGCGGTGTTAGCCGGCGTCGACGTTGCGCTAAATGGCTACTCAGGTCCGGCGAGTCGGAAGGAAGCCCATCCGGTCGTTCTGGCTAAACACGTCCTAAACGGTTTGTTGCAGCGGTCCGACCTGCGGGGGGCTTCCTTGACGGCGGTGCCTCATGCGATGAGCCGGAAGGCGGTGGAAACCGTCGGACCGGACGCCCTGGAGGTTCCGCCGCTGGCCTTGGCTAGAGCGGTGCGACTCGGGTTAAACGTACAAGCGGTCCATACCGTTCCTGTCGGGAAGTTGAATCCTGCCCGGGGATGGGTGCGGAACAAGGGGAGACGCGTTGATCCGCTGACGGCACTAGTGGCAGGCGATCATTTGGAGGCGATTCATTGGCTACTCCGTCAGCAGGGTCCACGCGGTGGGTACGGCGATTTAGGTCGGCAGCGCGGCAAGGTGAGGTGAAACTTTGATGGAAGCGAAGCAATCAATTAAGCAACGCCGGAAACGAAAAGGCGGATCCCTGGCCCGCCCGCAAGGAAGAGCTGGCCGGATGAAGAGCAGCTTGGCCCGCAGAGGCAGCCGTATGGCTCGGCCGTCCGCAAGGAAGGGGCTGGCCGGCGGCTTGATTCAACGCTTGAAAGCGAGGGCTCTGGCCGAAGGTGCCAGAGCAGCTGCGTCACGAGAGAAAGCAGCGGCCGATTCGCCTCACATGCAAGCTTGCTTTCAAGAATGGGCACGGGCGGAACGGTTGGACAATAGTCCCTTTGCGACTATTTTAGCAGCCTCCTTGGCGTATCGCCGCGGTTATGCCGATACGGCCGGGCTGAGTACGCCGTGGCTCCCTTTGCCGCTGAACGGGAGCGCCTCGGCTATCGTGACGGCGAGCAATGAGGAGAAGACGCTGCCTGCGGTTGTGGCAGAGCTTCGCAAGCTGCCGTTGCAGGAAATTATCGTGGTTCTAAACGGCTGCAATGACGGCAGCTTTACCGCTGTGGACCGGGATCCGCGGATCACGCGGCTTAGCTTCCCTGAACGATTGGGCCATGACGTAGGCCGAGCGATCGGGGCGGCAGCGGCCACCGGAGACATTCTCCTCTTCACGGATGGGGATCTGTGCGTCGGCGCAGAGGATTTAGCCGCCTTCCTGATCGCGATCGACCAGGGAATGGACTTGGCGTTAAACGATTTGTCGCCGTATCTGCCGCCCTTTTCCCAACAGGATGAGGTGACGCGCTGCAAGGCCTTCCTTAACCTGGCGTTAGGGCGTCCGGATTTGAAGGCGAACTCGCTGACGGCGGTGCCGAACGCCTTGTCCCGCCGTGCGTTGCAAACGGTGGGGACCGCTGCCCTGATCGTTCCTCCGAAAGCCCAGGCGCTGGCTTTAGCCCGCGGTCTTAAAGCGGGTGCGCCCATTTCCGTGGACGTGATCCGCAAAAACCGGATTCGCACCAGTAACAGCGGAACGGGCAACGCAGTCGCGCAAATGATCATCGGCGATCATATGGAAGCGCTCGGCGAGGTTATGAAGACGGAGGGCGTCCGTCTGCGGTTCGCGACAATCGGGCGCAGTGAATTGGCGAAAATGAGGAATGCCCGATGAGCGGAACCGGTGTCACGAGCATTATCATTCCTACTTATAACGGATTACACTTGCTCGCCCCTTGTGTGGAGGCGATCCGCCAATATACGGAGACGCCCTACGAAATAATCGTCGTGGATAACGGCTCCGAGGACGACACCGCGTCGTTTTGCCTGAAGGAGCGCTTGATCCTCGCGGCGCTCCCGCGAAATGAAGGATTTCCGGTCGCCGTAAATCGGGGGTTGTCCGTCGCTTCAGGCGATCAGTTGCTTATCCTGAACAACGATGTCGCCGTCTCCCCGCGATGGCTCTCCAATTTGTTGCTGGCGCTGCACAGCGCCCCCGATGTAGGCCTTGTTGGTCCGGTGACCAATTACGCCAGCGGACGGCAACAGGTTGCGATTGACTGGGTGGAAGGCGAGGATTTCGCCCAAGCGGCGGAGAAACATAACCGTTCTGATTCTTCCAAATGGCAGGAGGTCCAGCGGCTTGTCGGGATGTGTCTGCTGTTTAAGCGAGAGGTACTGGAGCGGGCGGGGCTCTTCGACGAAGGATATTCGCCCGGACATTATGAAGATGACGATTACTGCTACCGCGCGCGGCAGCTGGGCTACCGTCTGCTCATTTGCGGGGATACGCTGGTGTACCATGAAGGCAGCTCCAGCTTTAAAGCCCAGCATCCGGAAGGGTGGAATGAACTCCTGGAACGGAACCGTATGCGGTTTATCGAGAAATGGGGAGTGGATCCCTGGCAATTTATCTCATGAGAAAATCAAATCTTTGGCATAAAGGAGGAGCGTTCATGAAAGGCGTGATTTTGGCGGGGGGCAGCGGCACGCGTCTATACCCGCTGACCCGATTGATCAACAAGCATCTGCTTCCGGTCGGGAATTATCCGATGGTCTGTTACGGCATAGAACGGCTGCGTCAAGCTGGAATCACCGATATTCTCATCGTGATCAGCAAGCAATCGGCTGGTCTGTACGCCGATTTCCTCGGCAGTGGGGAGAACTTCGGTGTGAACCTGACGTATCGCGTCCAGGAGTCAGCCGGGGGGATCGCCGAAGCCCTGGAGTTGGCTGACGGGTTTATTCCGCCCGGCGGCAAGTTCCTTGTACTGTTAGGCGACAACCTGTTTTTGGACGATTTAACGCCCTATGTGGAGAAATTCAAGCAGCAGCCACCAGGCAGTGCCCGGGTGATGCTGAAGCCGGTGGATGACCCACGTCGTTACGGTGTGCCGGTGTTTGCCGAGGACACACCGGAACTTATCGCCTATATCGAAGAAAAACCGAAAAAACCGAAATCCAAATTTTCGGTCACCGGCATTTACATGTACGATGACTCGGTATTCGGCATTATCCGCAGCATCGATCGTTCCGCCCGCGGTGAATTGGAGATTACGGACGTGAACAATCGCTATGCGCAGAACGGCATGCTGGAATTCGATGTTCTCCAGCTATGGTGGGGCGACGCGGGTACGCTTGAATCGCTGCAGGAAGCCGGAATTCATATGAAAGGCGTACTTCCCTAAGCGATTAGGGAGGCCGGAAAGGAGGCACGGGATGGCTTCACGCGAAAACTCAGCCGGACGGAGTCGCAAGGCCCACCGCCGGCAAGGTATGGGTAAAGCGGCCGCAACGGTCCGCCGCTCCGCCGGCCGTCGGAAGGCCAGCCGGGTAGTCCGTAACGCGCCCGCCAAGGGCGCGCTTCACCGGCGGCGCGGAAGCCGCCGGCGCTTGAACGGGCGCCGTGTGGCCCGCCCGGTGGTGTGGCGGCGAGCCCTGCCGGCAGCGAGCCGAACGGGCATCGCGGGCAGTACTGGCGGCAACCCGGGAGAGGCTGCGGCGGCCGCTACGCCTGACCCGAGCGCTTCAGCGCCGCCGCCATTGCCCACGCCCGAGCTGACGGTACTAAACCCGGTCCCGGAGGGCGGCTTCGAGGCGGCATGGTTCGCAGCCGAGGCGGAGCGAGTCCGTGCTGCAGCTTATGAGGAAGGCTACCGCGAAGGCTTCTTTGAAGGCGGGGAAGCGAAGCTGGGCCGCTTGATACCGCGCCATACGCTACTGCCTGAGGTGCGGGTCGACGACGTCATCGCCGCGGGTTTCCCTGCTGTTGCCGGACGGTTGTACCCGCTGCTCACGCCGGTTGGCGTATTCGCCGCTACCGACGAGGCGCTGCGGGCCGGCCGTCCGCTGTCCGTCGTCCGCCTCGGGGACGGGGAGCTGATCACTTTGGCGCACGGGACGGTGATCGGGGCCGAGGAAGCACTCCGCTGGGGGGCTTTTTTGCCCTATGCAGGAGTGCAGCTGCCGGATCCGGCCGCGCGCGAGGCTTTGGCCGCCGCCGTGCGGGCCGCTGATATCATCGGGGTGCCGGAATCCCGGCATCCGTCCTATCAAGGGTTATTGTTTCCCGTGCTGCACCATTATGGGATCGATTACCGTACTTTGCAGTTGACCACATCGACCATAAATTACGAATTAAATACCGGCGGTTATTTGACGAGACTGTTGCATGGCCGGCGCGTCCTGCTGATCGGGAATCAGGCGGAGGCGCTGGCAGGGTTTCTCGAGCAACGCAGCGTGAACGTTGTGGGGTGGCTCGCTCCGGTTCAGGGCGTGGCCGATGTGCCGACGGTCGCTATGCGCGCCCGGGAATTTCCGGATTTTGACCTGGCTCTGGTTGCCGCCGGTGTGGCTGCTGTGATGATTTGCCCGCAGCTGTCCAGAGAATTGGGCAAGGTGGCGCTGGATATGGGTCATCTGGCCGATAAACTGATTAAAGGCGAGGCGGCCCTGCCGCAACTTGGGGAGGTGCACACCGGTGCAAACGGAAATTGACGGAAACACCAACGACCAGGCGAAACGTTCTTCAGGGACCTACGAACAAGGGCATGCTGCCGGCTATGCATACGGGGTCCGCGAAGGCATCCGGACGTTTGGTACGGGCCAGGAATTCACGAGTATCATTATTCCGACCTATGATCGCATAGATTTGTTGCTTCAGTGCTTGGATCACATTGATCAGCACACGTCTCCCCCGTATGAGGTTATCGTTGTCGACAATGGATCGGCCGATGGTACGGCCGAGGCCGTTCGCAGGCGGCGCGGGCGGGTAAGGCTTGCGGTGCATTCGCAGAACCTGGGGTTTGCCCGTGCGGTGAATACCGGCTTAATGATGGCTAAAGGAAATACGATCGTGCTGCTGAATAACGACGTGCTGGTCACGGAGCGCTGGTTGGATCAGTTGTTGGCATGTCTCCGGCAATTTCCGGAGGCCGCTGCGGCGGGACCCGTCACGAATTACATCAGCGGGGAGCAGTTAATCGACGTTCCTTATAAAGATGTTACGGATATGCCAGCTTTCGCCGCTATGCACAACCACTCCGATCCGCAGAAGTGGCGCGTGACCGATCGGCTGGTGGGCTTTTGCGTTGCGTTTCCGCGTACGACATTGGATCAAATCGGTTATTTTGACGAGGGGTACGAAATCGGCAATTTTGAGGACGACGATTGGGTCGCGCGTTTGCGTTTGCAGGGGAAGAAGATGGTGATCGCCGGGGACACCTTTGTCCATCATTATGGAAGCATGACGATGAAAGGACTGGGTTCCCAAGGCTTTCAGGAAGTTAACACCCGTAATCACCATTTCTTCCGCGAGAAATGGGGGGATCTTCAAGCACTGTATGCGCGGATGCCGGCATGGCGCGGAGACCGGACGCTGCAGGCGGCGGATTTCTTCCCAACCCATGTGCGGGTTCGGGACGCGAACGGGGGCGTGCACTGGTTGGAGCAGGGGGTTCGCCATCGGCTGCACCAGGTTGGCGCCCTGGTCACAGAGCCGACGCGGCTGTCCGTGCTGGATTTGCTCCAGCTGCCGGCCGGGCCAGACCGATCGCAGGAACAGCTAGCTGGTTTCAGCGGGAGCGCACCGTTCGAGGCAGGCTTAACGGACGGCACCGTTGCCGTCTGCGGTGGGCGGTGGTATCAAATTGATCGAGGGCAGCGGCGGGAGATCATCTCCGAATACACATTGCACGCGTGGGGGCTTGCACCTTCGGGTATCGCACTTTCGGAAGACGTGGTGGGCGCTTATTCCGAGGGGCTGCCCATCCTGCCGCCTCCGCATCTCGTTAGTGAGGATTTATAGGCTGGCAAGGGCCGGTTCCCCAGGAACGCGCTTATTCGTACCGGCATATGTTATTGCAGGCAGGGCATCTGAGAGGACGGTGTCCGCTTCCTGAAGCGAAAGGCGGTTCTTAGGCGAGGAGGAGTCAGGGTGGAGCAAAAAATTTCGGAGATCATCGTGCACATGGCCCACTCTCATCAGCAGATGGCGCGGGTGATCGATGCCGAGCGGCAGGTTGCCGTGCGCATGGCGCAGATCGTGCATGCGATTCCCGATGCCGAGCCGGCGTTTGAAGGAACGTCCGGCATTTTGGAGAATTCGAGCCGGATTAACAAAAGCGTGATCTCCTACTTAAATGCCATTGCTGATTTGCAGGAGGCGATGGCAGAGAATTTGGGGATAGTTATGAAACAAATGAAAGGTCATGAAGAAGAGTGAGGTTAAAGAAGCGGGGTATGATGCCATGAGCAGGGAACTGGCCTATCTGAACATGCTGGATGCGGCCGCCAAGATCCAGTGGAACGTCGCGATGATTCTCGAGGCCAAGGCGGTTGAATCCGAGAAGGTGCGCAACTGGGTATTGAATCATGTGCTGGAGAGCAGTTTTGAGGATCACGAAAAGCAGCTGTCCGATCCGCTGGATGTTCACGATCAGCTCGTGGAGGTGATCGAGGGCCTGACCAAGCTCCAGAACGGGCTGTGCAGCAACTTGAAAACGATACTGCCGCCCGAGGACGAGGAAAGTGGCGGCGACAGTAGCTTAGACGGTAATTTTAGCGGAATGTTCGGTGGTGATTTTGATCTGGGGGATTCAAACAAATGACCCTCTTTCCTCTTCAGGCCGGGGAGGAGGCCAAATTACGGTTGATCGACGCAATCAGCCAGAGCCAGCTGGCGATGGCACGAATTCTCGGCAGCCTCGCCGATGTGACCGAATTGTCTCCGGACGCCGCCAGACATATTGCCGGCAATATCGATAGATTAACGAAATATCAGGAAGCGATGGCCCGCACGGTCTGCGGGTTGACTTTTCATCGCGTCAAATACGGAACTCCTTCGCCGCCGTGGATGATGGACGCTTGTTATGCAGCATACAACGTTACCCGAGGAGAACAGGAGGAAGAAGGATGGCAAAAACCAAACTCCGGCGCACCCGCCGTGTGAAACCGCGCGCGCTGAGAAAAATCAAGCCCCGTAAGAAACGGAAGCTGTCCCTGCGCCGGGTAAGCAAGCTGACCACTGCCCGTCGCAAACGGCGCAAGGTGATGCATAAGCTGCGTTCACGCCGCAGCAGAAGAAGATGGAGAGGTCGTCGCGCCGCTCTTCCGGTACCCGCAGCCGTGATCCCCGCTCCTGAGCCGGCTGCCGTACCGGAACCCGTTGCCGTCCCGCCGGCAACACCTGAGGACGCCGTGGTTTACGATCAAGCTTATAATGAGTCGTATCAGGAAGGGTTTAATAATGGCTTCGCCCAAGGTTACGAGGACGGGCACAAAATAGCCTATAAAAATCAAATCTAGCAGAAACGCTGTCGGTGATCCGGCAGCGTTTTTTTTTGCTTTTTGGCGGCGGGCGGCGGCATTCGCCAATTTATCAGGCGGGCGGGTAGTCGTCCATGATGCACGTGTCCCCTCAGCATATATTTATTAAGACCCAGGAAACGCAAGATAGAATTCCACGAAGATAGGATGAAGAACCTTGGAGAACGTCAAGGAAAATCGGTACGGCGAGGCATATCAAGTCGGATACGAAGAAGGGATCCGGTATGGCGGGTGCCAGGCCGTACTCGAACGAATTCCGCCGGTCACCCGGCCAAAGGTGGATCTGCGGGTGCTATATGTACCCCAGGGGTTCGACGCGATCGACGAAGGGGTTCAAGCGGCACTCAAGGAGCTCACGCGCGAGTGCGTCGTCGCTTCACCGGAAATGATGCTGCAGGAGACGCTGCGCGTCCATCCCGATCTGGTGCTGGTCATGAATTCGCTGCACGTCTTTCCGCCCGACCATGCCTCGCAAATGGCACAGATTCGGAGTATGGGCATTCGGACAGCGGTTTGGTTCGTCGATGACCCTTATTTTACCGACGATTCGATCGAGCTGGCTTTAAGCTACGACGTGGTGTTTACGCACGAAATCGAATGCGTGCCGCTTTATCGGTCCATCGGAGTTCGAAGCGTTTACCATCTTCCGTTGGCCGCTAATCCGCGCCAATTTCGGCCCATTCCGGCCAAACCGGAATATCGCTATGACGTGTGCTTTATCGGTAATGCTTTTTGGAATCGAGTCGGCCTGTTCGACCGTTTAAGTTCGTTCCTGCAGGACAAACGGGTCCTGATCGCCGGGTTTCATTGGGACCGACTGCCCCGTTACGAACAGTTGTCGCGATTTATCCGCCCGGGTTGGGTTCCCGTCGAGGAGACGGTTCGTTATTACAACGCCTCCAAAATCGTGCTCAACATCCACCGGCCTACACAAGCCGGCCAAGATAACCGGAACGGACGCGATACCCCGGGGGGATCAATTAATCCACGCACCTATGAGATTGCAGGCTGCGGCGCTTTCCAGATCACGGACATCCGCAGCGATTTGGTCTCCTATTACCAACCGGGTTACGACATCGAGACATTCAGAGATGAAGTGGAGCTGGAGGCAAAGATACGTTATTACCTCGAACACGAGGAAGAACGACGGCAGATTGCCTGGCGTTCGCTGTGGACGACGACGGCCGCCCATACCTATTCGGATCGGGTCAGTCGTCTGCTGGACGCAATCGCTGGAAGCTAGTTCAAGAACCAACCCCAAAAGGAGTGACATTATGTTTAATGAGGAAGCGGATGGTCAAATGACTCAAACCGTTTTGGACCCGGCCGAGAGCGGAAGAAAGAACGGGCTCCGCGACGGCTATGCCGAAGGGTACCTTAGGGGGAGAGCCAGCTATATCGTGAGTCAACCGAAGCCGGCTTTTCCGGTTCGCAAAGTGAAAGTGTTATACGTCAGTTCGGGGAAAGGCTTTCCGTATTCTCCGCTCGACGAGGCGGTATCGTCTACGCTCCGCACCTTAACCACCGAATTGATCGCCACAGTACCGGGCGACCCGATTCCGGATTTGGCTGCGCAGCATAAACCCGATCTGCTGCTCGCTCTCGACGGGCTGGAGCTCCCCGCGGAGCAATTGAACGCCGTACGGGCGATGGGGATTCCGACCGCCGTTTGGTTTACGGATGATCCTTATTACACCGATCTGACCATTCCGTTAAGTTCTCACTACGATTATGTATTTACGCTTGAACGAAATTGCGTCGATCCTTATCGCGCCGCCGGGTGCAGCCAGGTCCATTATCTGCCGTTTGCAGCGTTTCCGGAACACTACCGGCCAACGTTGATCCCCTCCCCACACCGTCGCAATTTGAGCTTTATCGGCTCGGCTTACTGGAACCGGGTGATCTATCTTCAACCGGTGCTTCCCGCGCTGATGGAGCAAGGCTTATTGATCAACGGAATCTGGTGGGATCGTCTGCCCGAGTTCCCGGCGTATTCGGACCGGATCGAGTTGGGCAAGTGGATGGGGCCCGTAGAGACCTCCGAAGTATACAGCGGGTCGAAAATCGTCCTGAACCTTCACCGTTCTCCGTTCGAGGAGTACATCAATAACAACCAAGCTGGGATTCCGGCGGCATCGCCGAATCCGCGGACATTCGAAATCTCGGCCTGTGCCACGCTCCAATTAGTTGATGCGCGCGACGACTTAACCTCGTTTTACCGTCCGGACGAGGAAATCGTAACCTTCTCCTCGCCGGAGGAATTGGTTGATAAAGTGCGCTATTACCTGACCCACGAGGAAGAAAGAAGAGAAATCGCGTTGCGTGCATTGGATCGGACCTTGCGGGATCACACGTATGCCAATCGGTTGGATCAGTTGCTGTCTGTGATTTTCGGGTGATCCCTGCAGTTGAGAGACCTGTTCCGGAACGCCTGGACATCGTGCAAAAAAAGGAGGGGCAATCGTGCCGGATAAGAAGAAGCTGCTGCTGTTTTCGCATGTATGCAATTCAAGAAACGTAACCGGTGCCGAGAAATTGTTGTTGTTCAACGCGAGGAAGCTATCGGCTTATTACGACTGTACGATTGTAGTTCCTCGGCAGGGCAGTTTGTCCGTTCTGGCCAAACGTTACGGGATCCGTTCCCTCCTGTGCGAAAACGCGCTGCTTTACAGCATGTGTGCCCCGCACGCCAACTTGGCCGATGAACTCCAGTCCATCGCCTGGAGCGAACAGGTGCAGCGCACGATAGAGCTGCTGAATAAGGAGCGGCCAGATGCCGTGCTTGTGAATACCAGCGTGAATGTTTCGTCGGCGATCGCCGCTAAACAGCTGGGAATTCCCGTCATTTGGCAGATCACGGAGGTGATTGCGTCCAACGAATTCACCGCGGAGGCGGTGAATTTGATCGACAAGTACAGCGATCTGATCATCGGGATTTCCGATTCGGTGCTGCTTCCTTTCCTCGGAACGCAGGCTGCGGACAAAACCGTACTGCTGTACCCTTCGTGGAATCCCGAGGATGTCCACCCCGACATCTGGCCGGCACAGCGCTGGCATAAGCGAGCTTGGTGGAAAGTCAAATCGACGGAAGTGCTGGTAGGCTATATTTCTTCTTACTTGATTCCGGAGAAAGGAGCCGATCACTTCATCGACGCGGCGTTAAGTCTGGCCGGCCGATTCCCGGAGGCGAAGTTCGTTATCATAGGTGCGGAGATTCATCCAGAGTATTACCGGAACTTAAAGCGAGCGGTTCAGGGCTCGCCGTATCCGAATCGGTTTAAATTCGTGAGCTTTGAAGATCATGTGGAATCCGCCTTTAGCGCGATGGATATCGTTGTCGTCCCGGGGATTCTTCCAGAAGGGTTTGGGCTAACCGCGCTGGAGGCAATGGTCTTCGGCAAACCGGTTGTCGCTTATGCTTCGGGCGGTTTGCGCGAGATTTTGGAAGCGGTGGGCAGCGGGGCTTACCTGGTGCCAACGCGGGACAGCGCTGGACTCGCGGAAAAATGTGCGGAGCTGCTGTCTTCCATGGAATTGACTCGTAGTGTGGGGGAAAGGAATCGGGGTCAAGTAGAAGCGGTGTTCGGCCCGGCAGCCTATGATTTGCGGCTTCAAGGGTTGGTTCAGCGCATACAGGGGCTTTCGGGTCTTGTGGTCCCACTGCCCGAACCGGCACCGATCATGCCCTCTCCGGATGCGGCGGACCTCCGTGTCTCGGACTCGGAGGGATTACCTATCGGGCAAACCACGCCTCCGATGTCCGTCAAGCCCACCGGGCGCCGCAGAAGGATCAAGCTGAAGCGAGCCAAGCGATCACGCAGAAGAAGATTCGGTGCCGGTAGAAGCTTGACCGCCCGGCGCGGCGGAACCGGTCGCGTTCGCAAGCCGGCCCATCGCCGCCGCAAGCCCGGCCAGCGCACAGCAAGAGCTCGTACGAAACGCGTGCGCGGGCGTCATAAGTCTGCAAGGAGATGAGACCGTGAAGATCATGACCATTTTGGGAACCCGGCCGGAGATCATCCGGCTTAGCCGGATCATCCCGCTGCTGGACCGGTGGGCCGACAACCATGTGCTGGTGCACACGGGGCAGAATTTTACGGCCAGTCTCAGCGATGTTTTTTTCCAAGAGCTTGGTTTGAGACAACCGGACTATATCTTTCAAGATCATCAAACGACGCTGGGCAGCCAGCTATCGGCTATGTTTGCCCAGATGGAGCGAATCTTAGATGCTGAACGACCGGATCGCGTGCTGCTGCTGGGAGATACGAACAGTGCACTATGTGCGGTTCTGGCCGAGCGGCTGGGCTACCCGGCGATCCACATGGAAGCGGGTAACCGCTGCTTTGACCTGGAGGTCCCCGAGGAGAAGAATCGGAAAGTCATCGATGCGGTGTCGACCATCAACATGCCATATACCCCGCAAAGTAAAGCTCATCTGATCGCTGAGGGCGTTCCGAGCAATCGCATCGTACTGACCGGCAATCCGATTTATGAGGTGATGAAGCATTACGAGCCGCAGATCGAAGCGAGTGACATCCTGCAACGCTTGGGGCTTCAGGAAGGAGAGTATTATCTCGTCACAGCCCACCGCGCCGAGAATGTCGATCGCCCGGCTTCCCTGCACGCCATTATGGAGGGGTTGAACCGGGTGGCAGCCGCCTCGTCCAAACGGTTGGTATGCAGCATTCATCCCCGCACGAGATCACGGATCGAACGCGATTTGAAGCTGGAAATGCATCCTTTGGTGGAATTTTATGAGCCGTTTGGGTTTTTCGATTTCGTGAAGCTGGAAAAGCATGCGTTATGCGCGTTAACCGACAGCGGTACCGTACAGGAGGAATGCTGTATCATGCAGGTGCCTACGGTAACGATTCGCCGAACCACGGAGCGGCCGGAAACGGTGGATTGCGGTAGTAACGTCGTTTCCGGCGTGGACGCCCGCAGCATCGCTGAAGCGGCGGAGATGATGGCGGGGATGGAGCGTTCGTGGCCTTGTCCCGAGGGCTATCTGGAGGAGAAGGTTTCGCAAAAAGTGGTCAAATTCGTGCTTGGAGGGAAATTGAATGTTTAAAGATCAAGTAATTCTGGTCACCGGGGGGACAGGGTCCTGGGGATATGAGTTGATCCGCCAGATCCTCCCTCAGGAGCCGAAGGAGATCATCGTATATTCCAGGGGGGAGGCAGCTCAGGTCGCTATGAGCCGCGCTTTTGACGATGAGCGGCTTACGTTTCGCATTGGAGATATCCGCGATAAGGAGGCGCTGACGGCGGCTTGCCGAAACGTGGACATCATCTACCATCTGGCTGCCTTGAAGCATGTGCCCATTTGCGAAGAGCAACCGGGCGAAGCGCTGAAAACGAATGTGGTCGGCACGCAAAACGTCATCGAAGCCGCCATCGAAAACAAAGTCAAGAAAGTCCTCTACATCTCCACCGACAAAGCCTCCAATCCGTCCAACTTTTACGGTATGACCAAAGCCATCGGCGAAAAGCTGATCGTTTATGCCAATCTGCTTCAGGAGGAGACCCGGTTTGTGTGCATCCGGGGCGGCAATGTGCTGGGCACGAACGGCAGCGTGATCCATCTGTTTAAGCAGCAAATCCGCGAGAAGAAGGTTCGGATCACCGATATGGAAATGACTCGGTTTTTCCTGACGATGCCGGAGGCGATCCAGCTTCTGTTTAAGGCTTCTCAGGAAAGCGAAGGCGGTGAAATCTTCGTCATGCTGATGCCGACCTGTCGGATCGTGGAGCTGGCGGAGGTGCTGATCGAGGATTCGGGAGAAGCGGACATATCGATCGTTGAGTCGGGGATTCGACCCGGAGAGCGGATTCATGAGCTGCTGCTCAGCGAATACGAGAGCCGGACGACCGTGGTGTACGACAAGGAGTATCTAGTGATTTTACCGGCGCTGGACATCGCGGGCTTGAAGGAACGGTACGGTCATTTGCCGCTTGTCCCTTTCGGCGAGCTGAGCTCGGAGCATGGGCTGATGAGTAAGGAAGAGATCCGCAGCATGCTGAGTAAAGGAGGATTCCTTTCATGAAAATGCTGATCCTCGGGGGCCACGGAATGGCGGGTCATGTCCTGGTACGGCATTTTCGAGAACAGGGGGGTCACCAGGTGTTCTATACCTCGCGTGATCCCGGGGACCCAGGCTCCTTGATCTTGGATGCCGGTGATATCGTTGCCGTTGATCAGGCGGTTCAGTTGGTTCGTCCAGACGTCATTATTAACGCGGTCGGGGTGCTGAACCAGTTTGCCGACCAAGACAAAATCATGGCCTACCATATTAATGGATTCCTTCCCCACCGATTGCGGCATTTGGCGGATAAAACAGGCGCGCGTCTGATTCATATCAGTACGGACTGCGTCTTTCGCGGCGACCGCGGCGGATATCGGGAGGAGGATCAACCCGATGGCGTTACGACGTATGCCGTGACCAAAGCGCTCGGGGAGGTGCAAGACGAAGGACACTTGACGATCCGTACCTCGATTATTGGACCTGAAATTCGCCGTCAGGGCATCGGATTGTTTCAGTGGTTTATGAGTCAGGAAGGCAAGGTATCCGGATATCGCCGGGTCAAATGGAACGGCGTGACCACGGTACAGTTGGCTAAGACGATCGAGTGGCTGCTGGATCGTCCGGTGTCCGGTTTGATCCATCTGGCACATCCGGAGGTTGTCAGCAAATACGAGATGCTTCATCTGTTTCAAGAGATCTGGGGAAAAACCGATCTTGAGATCGAACCGGACGACGGTCCCGCCCTCGATCGAACGCTGGTGAACACCCGTCCGGAGGCGGCGGCCCCTCTCCCTCCATTCCGGCAGATGTTGGAGGAAATGGCCGACTGGATGAGACGGCATGGGTGACGGGGCGGCGGTTCTGGTCACGGGGGCTGGCGGGTTTACCGGCCGCCACGCCAGCCGCCGTCTTGCCGCCAAGGGATACAACGTCTTTGCTTTAGTGAGAAGCGAAGCCGGACTGCCTGCAATCGAAGGTGTCGAGTACGTCATCTGCGATTTGACGGACAAAGTGGGAGTCAAACGCGTCATCGATCGGACCCGGCCGCAGTTCGTGCTGCACCTGGGCGGCAAGAACTCGGTCCCAGACTCCTGGTCCGAGCCGCTTCTTTATATAGAAGCTAATGTCATGACAACCCTGTACCTGCTCGATGGCCTGCTGGCTTTCGGACTGGAGGATACCCGCATTCTCGTTGTCGGATCACGCCTCAAATTCGGACTAGAGAGACCGCTTCACCCAACACACCCTTACGGATTGAGCAAATCGCTACAAGAAGCCGCAGCTCTGGCCTGGGGAAAGCTGTACCGTCTCAGCGTCATGATCGCCGAACCGGGCAACTTGATCGGAGCCGGACCGTCCACGGGCGTCTGCTCTCTGCTTGCCCGGCATATCGTCGGGTTAGAGCGAGGGGTAGCCCCTCCCCCTTTCCTCTTGTCGTCGGCGGAGGCTCGGCGTGACTTCCTTGATGTGCGCGACGCGGTGGATGCCTACGAGATCCTGCTTCGCAAAGGTGAGGTTGGCGAGGTATACCCGGTTTGCTCGGGGCAAGAGAGGAGTTTGGCTGAGCTGGCGGAGGATTTCTCGCAGCTGACGGAAGTTGCGGATTTGAAATTAATGATGGGTCGCCCGTCAGGAGGAGAACCCCTCGTTAGCACTGGGCCGCTCCTTCCCGAAGCGCTTCAGGCTTTAGGGTGGCGCTCAAGTTTGGCCTGGGAACAATCCCTGCAGGATGTACTGGACTATTTTCGCAAGGAGGGAACCGCTTCGTCATGAATCCACGTGTAAGTATCATTATTCCGTTCTATAACTGTCCGTATATTGAACAGGCCGTGCAAAGCGCGCTGAACCAAACGTACCCGCATACGGAGATTATCGTCGTTGATGACGGTTCGACTGTGCATGCCGAGCGGCTCGCTCCGTACCGGGGGCATATTTATTATCTGGGAAAAGCCAACGGGGGGACCGCCTCCGCCTTAAACCACGGAATCCGCCATGCTTCCGGAGAGTATATCGCTTGGCTCAGCTCGGACGATCTGTTTTCGCCAGAGAAAGTTGCGGTACAGTTGAATTTCATGCGGGAGCAAGGCGCTGAAATTTCCCACACCAACTTCCATTATATCGACGAATACGGCCGAATCACCCAATACAATGCCGGCATGCAGCCTCTGGGGATGCGGGAGCTGGCAAACACGTTATACAGCGGCAATCCCGTGAACGGCTGTACCGTGATGATTCGCCGCAGCCTGATCGAGCGCGTCGGTTTGTTTGATGAGGCCCTGCCGTATACTCATGATTACGATTTGTGGCACCGGGTGTTGCTGTCCCGCGCCGCTTTTCCTTATTTAAACGTACCGTTAGTCAATTACCGGCGTCATTCAGGGATGGGAACGCTGCGCCATCAAGCGGCGATCACGGCGGAAATTGCTTTCCTACAGAACCGCTACCGCGGTGCCCTGACCCATCTCATCGCTACTTCTTGACGCTTGAGGTGAACCCCTGATTCGGAAGAGAGACAAAATAAGCGGTTATCTTGATCAAGTTGTCTATACCAAAACGGAGCTCCGATCATAACCTGTACTAGATTACAAGAAGGTGGTGATTAAGAGATGGGTGTCTTTCTTGATGCCAGAAGCTCCGTAAACTCCAACCAACCTGGGTTCCCTGGGACTCCGCTCACAGATACTCCCGCTTTGTTCGGGGTTATCGGCCTGCAGACGCAAAACGTACCGAATCCGATCGTCATTCTGTCCGGATCCGTTGGGGTTTTGGGAGGAGTCGGCGATACGTTTACGATCGAAATCGTCCGCGGCTTGACGTTTGCTCCGGCCAATGTCATTTTTACCCTCGACGGTGTCGTCAACAGTGCTACGTCGACGGAGGTTACGTCCTTCGTAGCTGCCGATTTGCAAGCTCCTGCTGCTCCCGAAACGATCTATACGTCCTATATTTCCGGGGCTACAACAGCTATCCGTAACGGCCCAGAATCATTTACTGGCATTGCCGAACAGGGCTAGGTTATGCCCAGAAAACCTGCCTCGGGGTGTCCCGGGCAGGTTTTCTGCTAAATGAAATCGTCGACCTCTGACAGAAAAGGACTTGAAGGGATGAAGCGTCTAAAAATCTTGTTTGTAACGAAAGATTTCAGTCATTATCTGGAGCGGAATTTTCATTACATGCAATTGGAACTAAGAAAACATGCCGATTTGGCATTGGATTATAGAGGCGGGGAGGTACGTTCGATTCTCCGGCGGACCCCCTTTCAACCCGATTTTATTCTGTTTAACGACATGTTCCATGCCTCCTACTGCCCACCCGTAAATGGACTTGCCCAGTTGAAGGTACCTTGGGGCATGATCATGCATGATCTGCACGCTAGGCCTGAGCAACGTCGGGAGTTCTTACATCGGTTTCCGTCCGCGAATATCTTTGCGATGTATAGGCAAGCGTTCCGGCAACGATTTCCCGAGTTCAAGGGTCGTCTGTTTTGGCTCCCCCATTTCATGGAGCCGACCGTGTTCAGGGATTACCAACGTCGGAAAAACATCAATGTCTTGCTTATGGGAGCAACCAACCCAAAGGTGTACCCGCTTCGTCATAAGATGAAGATGGCCTTGTCCGGGCATCCCGGCTTTGTATCCCACAATCACCCCGGGTACACGGATTTCGGCTCCGATGCTCAGGCGCACGTAGCTCGCGGTTTTGCGCTTGAAGTGAACCGAACCAAGATCTTCCTGACCTGTGATTCGATTTACCATTATCCGCTGCGTAAGTATTTTGAGGTCCCCGCTTGCAACACGCTGCTGCTAGCTTCCGACAACGCCGATTTGCGGGCCCTTGGCTTCAGATCTGGTGTTCATTATGCGGCTGTGACGGAAAGGGATTTCCTGGCTAAGCTTCACTTCTATCTGCATCCGAACAACGAATCGCTGCGGGCCAAGATCAGCCGGCAAGGTTATGAGTTCGTCAGGGAGAAACATACGACCTCCGTCCGTACCCTGCAGCTTCTCGAAATGATAGGTTCGATCGTCGGCTGAACTTCCGGGATCGACCTATAACCCAACAACAAGCGAAAGGGGAGATGGAATTTGTCACGTATCATCGCCATCGTAGGTATGGGCTATGTCGGCCTGCCCCTGGCAGAAACGTTCCTGGACCAGGGCTTTCGCGTCATCGGCCTTGACAAGGACGAAGAGAAATTACGGCTATTGCGAGCGGGACGCAGTTACATCGCGGACGTTCCCGATGTGAAGATCAAACGATATACCGATGCTCAGCAATTGACGGTAACTTCGGACTTCGGCGGGATCGCAAGCGCAGAAGCCATCATCATTTGCGTGCCGACCCCGTTGACGGATCAGCATGTCCCGGACATGACCTATCTGATCGATGCCGCGGAGAAAATCGGGGAGCATCTGCAGCCCGGGCAGTTGGTCGCGTTGGAAAGTTCTACTTACCCCGGAACTACCCGGGAAGTGATCTTACCTCTTCTGCAAAAAAACGGTTTAAACTCGGGAACGGATTTTTTCGTCGGGTTTTCACCGGAACGGGTAAATCCCGGAAGCCGCCGCTATTCGCTGCGGGATATCCCCAAAATCGTCAGCGGCATCACCGACGCTTGCACGGATCGGATGGAGGAACTCTATCGCGCGGCTTTTCAAACCATCGTACGGGTTTCCTCGACGGAAACGGCTGAAATGGCCAAACTGCTGGAAAACACCTTCCGCTTCGTCAATATTTCATTTATTAATGAGTTCGCTTTGCTCTGTGATCAGCTGGGAATCAACGTTTGGGAAGTGGTGGAGGCGGCCTCATCCAAGCCGTTTGGATTTAAGCCGTTTTATCCCGGTCCCGGCGTCGGTGGACATTGCATCCCGGTAGATCCGATTTACCTGCAATGGAAAGCGCAGCAGATGGGGGCGACCAGCTCGTTTATCGAGATCAGCGCGCGGATTAACCGCGAGATGCCGGCGTACATCGTTTCCCGGCTACAGGAGGAATTGAACAGTATTACTCTTTCCGGAAAGCGGATTTTAGTGATTGGCATTACGTTTAAAGAAGATGTCGCCGATATCCGCGAGTCGAGCGTGATCGAATTGATCCGACTGCTGATGGCCGCAGGGGCAAAGATCGATTATCACGACCCGCTGATATCGGAGGTAGAGATCGACGGCGTTAAGCTACATTCGGTGGAGTTGGAGGAGGAGCGTTTGGCTTCCTCAGATGGCGTGGTTCTGGCGGTTCATCACCATGGATTACCGCTGAAAGAGGTTATGGAGCACGCGCCATTCGTGTTCGATACGCGAAACGCGGCCGCCGGCATTCAAGGTAAAGCGCGGATTGTTACGCTGGGGGGCGGGAAGTCGGGTTACAGAGAAAAAAAAGCCGATTCTTAAACGGAAATTCACGGGCGAATATAGTCACGAAAGGAAGGTAGAAGGATGTTTAGAGACAAGACGATTTTGATTACCGGGGGAACTGGATCTTGGGGGAAAACGTTGACGAGGAGGCTGCTGCAGGAGGGGCCGCGGGAGATCCGCATTTTCTCGAGAAACGAATATGCGCAGGTTTTGATGCAGCGGGAATTTGGCGGGCATGCCTCCGTGCGGTACCTCATCGGTGATGTACGCGACTACGCTGCGGTGGATGCGGCCTGCAAAGGGGTCGACTATGTCTTCCATCTTGCGGCGCTTAAACATGTGCCGGTTTGCGAATTTCAGCCGGAGGAAGCGCTCAAGACCAATGTGCTTGGATCTGAAAACATCATTCGGGCGAGTATCGCGCACAAAGTGGCCAAAGTGATAGACGTATCCACCGACAAAGCGGTTGATCCGACGAATACGTACGGGATGACGAAAGCGATCGGAGAAAAACTGATGATCCGCGCAAACGATTTAAGCGAACATACCCGGTTTACTTGTATTCGTGGGGGAAATGTACTTGGAACGAACGGCAGCGTCGTCCCGTTGTTCATCAACCAACTGCGGGAAGGGAAAGACTTGACCCTTACAGTTCGGGAGATGACTCGGTTCTTTCTGACCTTAGCCCAAGCGATCGACCTGCTACTCAAAGCGGCCACGACGGCGATCGGGGGCGAAACCTTCGTCATGAAAATGAAGGCATGCCGCATCATCGATATTGCGGAGGTGCTGGCTGAGCATTATCGTGGGCATCACGTTCCCGTTAAGGAAATAGGGATTCGGCCCGGGGAGAAGCTGCATGAGGTGCTGGTCTCCCGCTATGAGGCTCCTTATACGTTGAAATATAGCGGTCAATATTACGTCATCCTTCCTCCCGGCTCCAAGGAGCTGGCCACCCATTATTCAGCCTTCTCACCTGCTCAGTTCTCGGAATACCATTCCAATGATTCCTTACTCAATAAAGCTGATGTTGCCGAGTTACTGAAGGAGGGAGGGTTTCTCAACTGATTACCATCAGCCTATGCATGATTGTCAAAGATGAAGAGGCTCGTCTTCCCGTCTGCTTAACCTCCGTTGCCGATTTGGTGGATGAAATCGTCATTGTGGATACGGGATCCAGCGACCGTACCCAGGAGGTAGCCGCAGATTATGGAGCGAGAATTTTTGAGTTCGCCTGGCAGGATGACTTCGCGGCTGCGCGGAATTACGCCTTCTCGCTGGCGTCATGCGATTATATTCTCTGGTTGGACGCCGACGACGTCATCACCGAGCCAAACCGTATCAAGTTCCTTCAATTGAAGCAAGAGTTGGCCTCCGATATCGATGCGGTTCTGATGAAATACGTGCTTCGCGAGCAGGAGAAGACCGGGGAGCCCTTGGCTTCAACGCGCCGCAACCGGTTGGTCAAGCGAAGCCGAAACTACCGTTGGATCGGTATCGTGCACGAATATCTTGAGGTCACCGAAGGGAAACAGCTGTTGACGGATATCGCCGTCACCCATCGCGGTGTCGAGAGCCATTCCGGTCGGAATCTACAGATCATTGAACACTATTTGGCTTCCGGCGGCATGCTGGAAGGGCGCTTGCGCTTTCATTTGGCATGTGAGTTAGCCGATGCGGGACGTTATGAGGAGGCGGTGCCGCATTTTGCGGAGTTCCTCCTCGACCCGAAGGCGAATCGGGATGACCTGGTTCTGGCCTGCGCTCGTTTAAGCGATTGTTATGGCCATTTGGGCCACGAACGGGAGAAGCTGGAGATGCTGTTTCAAACCTTCCGATTTGAAATTCCGCAGCCGGAAATTTGCTGTGCCATAGGCAAATGTATGGAAGACCGTCAGGAGTGGACCCTGGCCGTGTATTGGTATGTTCAGGCGCTGCAGAACGCAAATGGCGGCAACTGGACGGCCATCGTGCATGCAGCTTCCCGGACATGGCTGCCCCATAGCCGGCTATGCCTGTGTTATGCGCGGCTTGGCCATTTGGGCAAGGCTTATGAGCATAACCGGGAGGCGCTTCGCTATTTGCCGGACGACCCCGGGCTTCTCGATAACGAGAAGAAGCTGAAGTTGGCTATAGACACGGCATCTCTCCAATAGTATATGTCATTTTGCTAAAAAAATTTGCCAAGCAAAGAACCTCCAGATCGCTGGAGGTTCTTTGGCTTTTTCTTATTGCACCCCTAAACGCTTCAGCATTTGACGGAACGAATCGGCATATTGCTGCGGCGACAACCACTGGTGAATATGCCGTTGTCCTGAGCTGCGGATCTTCTCCCGCACTGCGGAATTGTCCATCAGCTCCAAAGCGCCGGTTACCGCTTGGCCTACTAGCGGATATGTGAAGAACTTGCCCGTTTGATTATGCTTAATAAAAAGACGAACCCCGTCGGAATCGGTGGTAAGAACGGGGCAGCGGCAGGCCAATGCCTCGGCGACGGCATAGCCAAAGCCCTCCAAGGTGGATGTGGAGATCAAGAGCCCCCCGGAATCCCCAACCCGCGATAAATAATAAGGCATCTCCCGGTTGGGTGTATTCGGGTATAGCTTTATGATGGATTGAAGTCCAAGCCGACTGACATGTTGCCAAAAGGCGTTTTTGGTGTCCTCGGTCGGTAGTTGATAATCGAGAAACATCCATATTTCCATCTTGGGACGCTGACGATGCAGCGCGGCGGCGATTTCTAAGAATAACCCCCAATTTTTGTTGGGCTCTAGCCTTCCAACCCACGCAATGATCGGCACCGGATATTTGGACTGGGCCTTGTAATGGAAGTGCTGCGTATCCAGCGGATTCGGGAACACGAACCTGGGCAGCGACGGGTAATAGGAGGAAGCGAGCTCCATCAGATGGGGCGTCGGCGGCATCAGTGAAGCCTGGCAATGGCGAAGAATTTCTTGCGTCCCTTCTCGCAGTGTCTTCTCTGCATCATCCCGGGTTCCCAAACCTTGAATTTCATAAACAATTGGTTTCTTAAATCCAAGTCGGCGCAGCCTTCCCGGCATCCAGAAATCCGAAGTAGCCACTACCGCATCATATTGGGGTAACCGTTGAATCAGTTCGACATCCCCTGGCTCCACCATAACGGGAATGTTCGCCAACTGCGTATTCACAAGACCGGATCCGGGGCGTAAATACATAATATGTCCTTCAATGTCCCGACTCTTCAGCGCGATACAGCGCAAGCGATTTAGGGTCTCAACCCCTCCGCTCGGAACATAGAACGTAAACAGCACTTTCATGGGCTAGCACCCCTTGAAGTTATTGAGCGTCTTACGATTAGTTTACGCGCTGTCCGAATCGGACGTGTGGGTTGATTTACCTGGATACCGCCCGCCTTCTGGCAGGCGTTAGGTGGGTCGCTCGGTTATGTTTACCTGTATGACGACTACGGGATTTGGCGCATGATAAGTCCTGTTTCATACATCAATTATTACGGATGGAGGATGACTACATGCGAGGAGCGAAAGTCGTTAACTTATCGTTGTCCGCAGCATTGCTGGCCGGGGTTGCTTTGGTGGCGGGTTGTGGAGACGGTAAAGACAACAATAATGTGCGCACGCAAAGCTTGCGGGGCAATAACCGTAACTATGACGTCAATTCCCTGAACCAGGGTAACCGCCTGTTCTCCCGCAGCGCCGGCAACGGCCAGGATCAGCGCATCCGTTCCCTGCGCTATAGCCCCGCGCTGAGCAATAAAGTCGCGCAGCTTCGCGATGTTCAAACGGCACATGTCGTTGTTACCGACCGTGATGCTTATGTCGGCGTCACGCTCCACGGCAATCATACGACAGGACGCACCACCGCTTACGGCATGCAGCGTCCGAACGGAATCGGTCTCGGGACGACCAATGTGGGCGGACCTTACGGCGCGGACTACCGAACTCGCGGTGCAGCGGATAACGGATTGGCACGCGGCACTGGCCGTACAGGTACCGGGGGCAGCCTCTTTGATCTTGGACGGGGCGGTTTGTTCGGGGCGGGGTATGACAACCGCAGCGATAACAGCTCCATGCTAGGCAACGGAACGACCGGTTACCGCAGTGGGAACGGCTCCATGCTGGGTACCGGAACGACAGGAAACCGCTTCGGATCGATGTATCCTGGGGGCAGCATGGGAATGTCCAGCGTAAACCGCGGGACGGGGACATCGGCTTATGGAACCAGTACAAATAGGGGGACGATGAACAACACCCCTACCGGGTTTACGACAGGAAATGGAGCCTTGGGTGCCGGTACGGATAACGTATCCCAAGATGTAAAGAATCGGATAACGGCAGCCATTAAGCAATCGGCACCGCACATCCGCAATGTCTATGTGTCCGGAGACGCCGACTTTGTCTCCCGCATTGGAGATTACGGGACGCAATCCCGAGGCGGCGGAACGCTGAACAATTTCATTAGCGATTTCGAAACGATGATCAATCGTGTCTTTCCCGGACGCACGGGAACGATGACCGGCCCGAACGGCTATGCGCCGACAGGTCCTAACGCCGGCATGGGCAACGGGGTAAATAACATGGGCACGACCGGTACTGGTGCACGAGGCACGAATGCCGGCTTTACTGGTGGAACGACCCGCTAAGGGCAGTTCATAAGAAGGATAAAAGCGCGAGAAGCGGGATGATGTTAAGACCCTGCTGCTCGCGCTTTATCTTTTGATGAGAACGTCTCCTTATTCGTGTTCGCGGAAAGAATGCCCTTTGACCCAAACCCGCTGCAAATCCAAATCCCGGTCAACCAGCAGCAAGTCGGCTTGCTTGCCGGTTTCCACTGAACCGGTTAGGTGGTCGATGCGAATCAGCTTCGCTGGATTGCCGCTGGCGGCTTCCGACGCACGCTCCACCGATAATCCGACCTCACGTACGAGATGGCGGAAGCCTCGGATCATCGTCAGCGTACTGCCAGCCAACGTCCCCTCGCTGTCACGCAACGTGCAGACATTATCCTTGACGACAACCGGCAAATCGCCCAGCATGTAATCCCCGTTGCCAAGCCCCGCTGCCGACATCGCGTCGGTGATGAGGATCAGGTTGCTGCCGGTTTTTACGCTGGCCAGTAGCCGGATCGCCGCATGATGAACGTGGATGCCGTCGGCGATAATTTCCGCGCTGATTCCAGGCGTGCTAAGGATCGCGCCCGCAGTGCCCGGTTTACGATGATGCAGCGGAGTCATGGCGTTAAAAATATGAACGGAGTGGTTTAAGCCCACTTCGTAAGCGGCGATGATTTCCTCGTAAGTGGCATCGGTATGGCCTGCCGCGGCGACGATTCCCTGCTTCCGCAAAAAGCGGATCAGCTCATGAGCCCCTTCTCGTTCGGGCGCGAACGTCACTTGCTTGATCAATCCCGGATATTGCCGGTCCCAGGCCTCAACCCATTCCCGGTTAGGCGGGACAATGTGCTCGGGATTTTGCGCTCCCGGCCATTTCGGACTAATGAACGGTCCTTCCAAGTGGACGCCAACCAACTGGGCATAAGGCATCCCTCCGGTGATATATTGATGGACTTCCGCCAGCACGTTGTCGATCATCGCTTTGGGGAGAGTCATTGTGGTAGCCAGCATCGAGGTGGTACCCTGGCTGCAATGGAGCTTAGTGATGGCATCGAGACCTTGCTTGCTGGGTTTCGAGAAATCCTCCAGCATTCCGCCATGCACATGCACATCGATAAAGCCGGGCAGCACGTAGCTGCCTCCCGCATCGATGGTCTCGGCTTCGGCAGGGTTCGGTAATCCGGCGGTCGTGCCGACGTAAGTAATTACGCCATCTTCAACCGCAACGGCGCCGTCTCGGAACGTTCCGCGCGGGGTAACGACTTCGGCATGAACGAGGTTGAAAGTTCGATCGTTTCCGCTCATTACAGATATCTCCCTGCGGCTTGGTCGACGACCACAACGACGTTTGAGTGGGTTTGCAGCAGCGACGCCGGACATTGGGTCGTGATCGGACCTTTCAACGCTTTAGCGATAACCTCCGCCTTGTCTTCGCCTTTTGCCATCAATAGGATTTGTTTGGCCTGAAGGATCGAGCCGATCCCCATCGTCAACGCATGCGTTGGCACCTCATCGATGGATGAGAAAAAGCGTGCGTTCGCGAGGCGCGTGCGTTCTTCCAGCTTCACGACATGCGGCGGCCCTGTAAGTTCTTCGCCCGGCTCATTGAAGCCGATATGCCCATTATGGCCGAGTCCTAGCAACTGCAAATCGATTTGGCCAACTTCGTCCAGCAACTTCGTATAATCTTTGGCAGCTTGCTCGGGGTCCGCTGCAGCACCGGATGGCACATGCGTATTTTCGGACAAAATATCGATATGGTTAAACAGCTTCTCGTCCATGAAGCGACGATAGCTCTCCGGATGGCCCGCCGGCAATCCGATATATTCATCCAAATTATAGCTGCTGGCTTGTTTGAAGCTCACGCTGCCTTCCTTATAAAGCTCTATCAGCTTCTCGTACACCCCGACCGGCGTACTGCCCGTAGCAAGGCCTAGGATCGCCCGGGGGTTGGATTGCAAGAGACTGGCGATGATGCCTGCCCCGGTTTCATTGAACTGCTGTTCGCTGTTTGTTTTGATAATATTCAACATTAGTGTTGCCCTCCTTGGATTTTACGGTAAATTTGAACATTCTGGTACGAGGTTTCCAGCTTCGGAATGAAGTCTTGAAACTCGAGGCTGACCATGCCTGTAAACAAAATATCGATGACGTGTAGCTGTGCGATCCGGGAGGCCATATCCCCTCGGCGCATGCCTTCCTCCAGCGATGACGAGAATAAAGAGATATCCGCCAGCGAAGCGAGAGAGTTGTTGCTGTACTGCGTGAGTGACAGCGTAGTCGCGCCGCTATCCTTGGCGCATCGAAGCGCGTCGATGGTTTCCGGCGTTTCCCCCGAATACGAGACCGCCAGCGCCACGTCTCCTTCGCTTAGCGAGGAAGCCGAGGTGATCTGCATATGGGAATCGGCGAAGGCCGTGCAGTTCTTGCCGATTCGAACCAGCTTCTGATAGAAGTCCTGGGCGACGATGGAGGAGGTTGCGACGCCGTACAGATCGATGCGTTTCGCGTGGCATAACGCCTCTACGGCGCGGGAAAGCTGATTCATATCCAGCAGCCGAGTGGTGTCGGTAATGGAGGCCACGTGATTGGCTTCCATCGCTTCGACGATTTTTTGCAGGTCGTTGCCGGCGATGATGTCTTGGTAGTGGTTCTCCGCGGGCTTATGGGCCAGCTCGGAGGCCAGCTTCATTTTGAAATCGGGGAATCCTTTAAAGTGAAAGGTTTTGCAGAACCTGGTCACCGTTGAAGGGCTGATTCCACACGCGTTCGCCAGCTCCGTGATCCCCTGATGAACGACGGAGGCAGGCGCTTCCAAAATGTATTCGCCGAGCTTGCGCTCCTGAGCCGGCAACGTCTCCAGATGGCTGGATACGGCATGCAATATGGGTGTCATAGATTGGATCCTCCCTTATGGAAGTGCGGCAATGGAATTCGTTCAAAGCGAAAATTATTTTTATAAACTCTGTGTAAACTGTGAAAATTATTTTGATTTACGGTTTCATCATAAAGGAATTCTAGAGCTTTTTCAAGTAGGGTAACCCGTCAAATGACGACAGATTCCTTGTATTTTCGGGGGTTGCATAATAAACTAAAAAATAGGGTTATTTTCCGGAGAGAGGAATGGTTTGGTTGTCCTTTGATCTCGACAATTACATAGATCGGATCGACTCGGTGTGGTCCAATTCGTTTCGCAAAATGAAAACCGAATTAATGCATCACCATGAGCTTGGCCTGACCGGTCCTCAATTTCATATGCTGACGCTGATTGCTCGGAAGAAAACGTGTAATGTCAGCTATTTGGCGGACAAGCTTGAGGTTAAGCCCAGCGCGATCACGGTGATGATCGACCGGCTTGTCCAAAGCGGTTACGTGGAGCGGCGACACGACGAGCAGGACCGGAGGGCTGTGCTGCTGTCGGTCACTGAGCGCGGGGCTGAGGTGCTTGGGGAAGCTCGGAAGAAATCACGGGAAGTGTTGAAAACGCATTTATCCGTGCTAAGCCAGCAGGAATTGGAAATGATGATCACGATTCTGGAGAAGCTCTCCAAGAGTTACAAGCCGTAAGATTGGCGGGCGGGAAAGAACCACGGGGTATCCCCGTGGTTCTTTGTTTCATTCCGTTCCTTTATTGAGAAGCCGATGCCGATAGCGCACCCGAGACTTGCCGGGTTATGATAGGAGTAGACATGTAAGCGTTACTTCACCAACTGAAACGGGGGAAATCGATGGAGAAGTATATCTTGGCTTTGGATCAAGGCACGACAAGTTCGCGGGCAATCCTGTTCAACCGGCAGGGGGACATCGTCTACTCGGCGCAGCGGGAGTTTCCGCAGTATTTTCCCGAACCTGGCTGGGTAGAGCAAAATCCGAACGAAATCTGGGGATCTATCCTATCGGTCATCGCCTCCTGCCTATCGGAATCCGGCATCAAGCCGAGGCAAATTGCCGGTATTGGCATTACGAACCAGCGGGAGACCACGGTCGTTTGGGAGAAAGAGAGCGGCAACCCGATTTATTCGGCGATCGTCTGGCAATCCCGGCAAACGGCCTCCATCTGTGAGGAGCTGCGCGAAGCGGGACATGACGCCCTGTTCCGGGCAAAGACCGGCCTGCTACTGGATCCGTACTTTTCTGGCACCAAGGTCAAGTGGATCCTCGACCATGTTGAAGGCTCACGGGAACGGGCGGCAAACGGAGAATTGCTGTTCGGCACCATTGATACGTGGTTGATCTGGAAGCTGTCCGGCGGACGCCTGCATGTGACGGATTACTCCAACGCATCTCGGACGCTGATGTATAACATCCACGAGCTGACCTGGGATGACGAGTTGCTGGCGCTGCTCGATATACCAAAGGCGATGCTGCCTGAAGTCAAGTCCTCCTCCGAGGTGTACGGTACGACCATTCCCTATCATTTCTTCGGGGAAGAGGTACCGATCGCAGGAGCGGCGGGGGACCAGCAAGCCGCTTTGTTCGGGCAGGCTTGCTTCCAACCGGGAATGGTCAAGACGACCTACGGAACCGGCTGTTTCATGCTCATGAATACGGGGAGTACCCCAGTCGTATCCGAGCATGGGTTGATCACCTCGTTGGCTTGGGGATTAAACGGAAAAGTGGAATATGCGCTGGAGGGCAGCATTTTTGTGTCCGGTTCGGCGATCCAGTGGCTGCGCGACGGGCTGCGTCTATTCCGGGATGCGAAGGACAGTGAGGTATACGCCTCGCGCGTCGCCTCAACGGAAGGCGTCTATGTTGTTCCTGCATTCGTTGGCCTCGGAAGCCCTTACTGGGACAGCGATGTACGCGGGGCTGTATTTGGCCTGACGCGAGGAACAAAGAAGGAGCACTTCATTCGAGCGACGCTTGAGGCGTTGGCTTACCAGACGAAAGATGTCCTTAGCGCGATGGAGCAGGACTCCGGGTATGCCGTACGGTCCATGCAGGTGGACGGAGGGGCCGTCTCGAACGGATTCCTGATGCAGTTCCAGAGCGATATTCTCGGGGTGCCCGTAGAACGTCCAGCGATTGGCGAAACGACGGCGTTGGGGGCGGCCTTTTTGGCGGGGCTGGCGGTAGGCTACTGGAGTCATCTGGATGAAATTTCGCAGTGCAAACGGCTAGATCGCCGGTTTGAACCGGCCATGTCGCAGCCTACTCGGGAAGTCCTCTATCAAGGCTGGCTGAAAGCGGTTCATGCCGCGATGGCCTTTAAATAACAGACCGCCCAATTCTAAATGGTACCGCACCATTGCCCCTGTTCTTTCATAAGATGTGTTGACTGTATCCCTGAACCTTGTTAAACCACAAAACCCGAGCAAGGAGGGGTGACGCATTTTGAAGAGCAGCGATCGTAACAGCAAATTTCTGTTAACTCATCGTGAACGGGAGGTCTTTGAACTTCTCGTGCAGGATAAAACGACGCGCGACATTGCCGGGCAACTATTCATCAGTGAGAAAACCGTCCGTAACCACATTTCTAACGTCATGCAAAAGTTGAATGTCAAAGGTCGCGCGCAGGCGGTTGTCGAGCTGATCAAGCTTGGGGAGCTGAAAATCTGACGGTAGACTACGCGTGCGTAGAAAGCCGCAAGCCTTCTTTTTCATCCCGTAAGGGGGAGAGAGGAGGTTTTTTTGTATTTTTCAGGCGAATATCTACTTGTTATCCCGTTTTGATGAAAGGAATCGGAATGAAGAACAGAGTAGTGGAAGAGCTGAATACGGAATACCATCGTCTTGGCTTATTGGTTTTGAGATAAAGGCATGAACGGCTTGCGTTAATTCGAATCCTCAGATTAATTCGTATCAACCAATGATGGCTAAAAAACGAAAACCTCCGAGCTCCCTTAGTAGGGTGTCGGAGGTTTTTGCTGTCCTGTGCCTTACAGCGATTTCAAGTAATGAACGATCGTGAGCAACCCTTTGTCGAAGTTCTCCAGGTTGAAATGCTCGTTAGGCGCGTGCAGGTTCTCGTCTGGCAGCCCAAAGCCCATCATTACAGCCGGAGCCGAAAGGACGCGGGACAAGGTCTCGACGATCGGAATCGAACCGCCGTCCTTGGTGAACAACGCCCGCGTGCCGTAAACGGATTCGTAGGCATCGGCCGCTTTTTGCAGCATCGGATCTTCCGGATTGCACGTAAAGGCCCGGGCTTTCTCGGTTGCTCTGACCTTCAGCGTCGCCCCCGGCTGCAGGTGTTTGTTTAGATGACGCTCAATACGGTCGATCGTGGCCTGCGGGTCCTGGTCGTCGACGAGGCGGCAGGTGATTTTGGCGTGAGCTTCCTTCGGCAAGACCGTCTTGGTCCCTTCTCCTTGAAATCCGCCGTAGACCCCGTTGAGTTCCAGCGTCGGCCGGGCACCCGTCCGCTCGACGAAAGAGTAACCGGCTTCGCCGTAAAGCTCGTTCAAGCCGAGGTCATGCTTCAGCTTCTCCTCATCAAATTGCTGTTTGACGAATTCCTCGCGCTCCAACGTGGACAATTCGTGAACGCCTTCGTAGAAGCCCTCGACCGTTACCCGGCCCTGATCATCGTGAAGGGAGGCGAGCAACGCCACGAGTGCGTGCAGTGCGTTAGGCACACCGCCGCCAAACGTTCCGGAGTGGAGATCGGTGTTCGCGGTGAACACCGAGACCTCCATCGCACATAAGCCGCGGAGACCAATGCAGATGGCCGGTTTGCCCGGTGCCATCAGGGCCGTATCGGAGATCAGGATTACGTCGGCGGCCAGCTTCTCCTGATTGTTTTCCAGGAAGGAGGGCAGGTTTGGACTCGTGACTTCCTCTTCCCCTTCGATACAGAATTTGATGTTGACTGGAAGCTCGTTCTCCTGTTTTAAAATTGCTTCTATCGCCTTGATATGCATAAACACTTGGCCTTTATCGTCTGTCGCCCCGCGAGCGTAAAGCTTGCCGTTCCGGATAGACGGCTCGAAAGGCGGCGTTTCCCACAGATTCAGCGGGTCCACCGGCTGGACGTCATAGTGTCCGTACACCAAAACGGTCGGTTTGCCCGGAGCATGCAAATGCTCTGCATAAACGACGGGGTGTCCGGCGGTTGGATGGACCTCCACCGCTTCCATGCCGGCCTGACGCAGTGCCTCGGCGATCCATTCGGCCGCCTTCAGCACATCGCCTTTGTGTTCGGACAAAGCGGAGATGCTGGGAATCCGAAGCAAGTCGCTAAGTTCCTTCAAATGTTGTTCGCGGTTCGTAGAAAAGTATGCTTGATAATCCATCGTCGATTCGTTCCTCCCGAACTAGTTTTACCCGTATATTCTACACCTTTTTTGCCGAGAACACGAATGACGGGGTTCACGCTGATCGTCTAGGTTTCTGGAGCTACCTTAAATTCATCTTAAAAACAGCCAAGCTTTTTTTAGGAATATTTAAGGTAAGGCCGGATAATTTCTGGTAAAGTCAAGAAAGTACGCTGAATAAAAAAGAATGCTTCAGAAGAAGGGAGTCGCAAAGACATATGGACGAAAAGGACAAAAAAGAGCTGGAGGTAACCGGGGGCGAAGCCGGAGCCGCTGAGGAGGAGACGCAGACACCGGGTGGACAAGCTGAACCGGCAGACGTCGCAGCGGACGAGCCGAAGGAAGCGGAATATGATCCGGCAGACGACGCAGATTTTATCGCCGAAGCCGACGAGGATTCGACGCCGGTGATGGTCTCCCAATACGGGGAGCCTGAGGCCGCAGCGGTCCAAACATCCAAATCCGGCAGCAAGGTATGGCCGATCGTGTCGCTGATCCTAGCCGTCTTGCTGATCGTTGTGTTGATAAAACCACCGTTTGCCTCAACCAAAGCGGAGGCCGTGGCTACGGTCAACGGGGTGGAAATTACGAAGGATCGACTTTATGACGAATTGGCTGCCAGCGGCGGGGAACAGGCCCTGACGAACCTCATTAACCAGGAGCTCGTGAACCAAGAGGCTGCCAAGAAGAATATTACGGTCACGGACGCCGACATCGACGCCGAAATCGAAAGCTACAAAACCCAGTTCGGCTCGGAGGATGCCTTGAATCAAGCTTTGGTGCAGTACGGCATGAGCTTGGATGACTTGCGCAAGCAGGTTGTGATGGAACTCAAAATGACTAAGCTGCTGGAACCGCAAATCAAGGTAACCGACGATCAAATCAAGGAAACGTTCGAAACCTACAAGGAGTCCTTCAATACGCCGGAGCAAGTTCGGGCCTCTGTTATTTTGGTAGCTACCGAGCAAGAAGCGAAGGATATCGTGAAGCAGTTGAATGAAGGCGCAGACTTCGCGGAGCTGGCCAAGAGCAAATCGCTTGACACGGCAACGAAAGAGCAAGGTGGCGACACCAATTTCTTTGCTCGCGGCGAGAAGGAAGAAGCGGTGGAAACGGCAGCCTTTAAGCTGGCGAAAGGGGAAGTCAGCGAGCCTGTGAAGACGACCGAAGGTTACCAAGTCATCAAAGTGACCGACAAGAAGGAAGCTAAGACGGCGACTCTAGAGGAGAAGAAGGAAGAGATTCGTAAAGGTCTCGTCTCCCAACAAGTATCCAGTTTGTCTGGTACGTGGCTGGAGGATGTGCGAGGCAAGGCGAAAATCACCAATACATTAACGGATGCGGCCGCTGCCGAGTAAGAGGGCGTCGGAGCACGCGTGGTACCGCCGGGGCACAATGCTTCGGCGGTTTTTGTATTGCCGACACGATCCCCTAACGGCTTTGTGTTTCCAGGAGTCTGGCGGTACAATGAGGATAAAAGCGGTTCGTGACGTATCCGATCGGGATGGATGGTTTGGAGGCAGGGGTAAATGACGGATTGGTATGAGCGAAGTTTCGGTGATG
Organism: Paenibacillus timonensis; assembly: GCF_009725205.1. Taxonomy (GTDB): domain Bacteria; phylum Bacillota; class Bacilli; order Paenibacillales; family Paenibacillaceae; genus Fontibacillus; species Fontibacillus rhizolycopersici. The sequence continues at coordinate 239,745 of NZ_WNZY01000006.1, forward strand.
ACTATCTGCTGGTGTACAAACACCGCGATGCGCAGGGGGCCAAACAGGAAGTGGAGAGGATGGTCGGCTGGCTGCGCCTGGCGCCTGGAGCGAAGGTGCTGGATTTATGCTGCGGCATGGGACGCCATTCGTTAGCGTTGGCCGAAGCCGGATACAGGGTCACCGGCGTGGATCTGTCTGAGGTGCTGTTACGTGAGGCGAAACGCTTCGACACCCGGGGCCAGGTGACTTGGCACAAGGCCGACATGCGCCGGTTGCCACTGGAACACGGAGAGTTTGACGCGGTGGTGAACTTGTTTACTTCGTTCGGTTACTTTAGGGAGGATGTAGAGCAGATCAAGGTGTTGCGAGAAGCAGCACGCGTGCTGAGGCCGGGCGGCCGTTTTCTCCTCGATTTCCTGAATCCTGCTTATACAACGACCCATCTTGTTCCGTATTCGGAACGGGAGGATGAGGGACAGCGGATCGTGGAACTTCGTCGGATTGAAGACGGGTATGTCATCAAGGATATCGTCATTACCTCCCCCGGCGGGGAACCGAGACATTACATAGAGCGGATTAAGCTATACGGGTTGGATGATTTTCGGCGTATGCTGAGGGAGGCTGGATTGCACTTGCAAAACGTTCATGGAAATTATGACGAAGAGATCTACGATCCGGAAACGTCACGGCGCATGATCCTAGTGGGGGTGCGCCAATGACGTTGCTGCCGGAAATTCAGCTTTGGGAGCGGGAGGTCGTCGCCCGCGTTCCCATCTCCATGGCTCCTCCCCTTCGACGGGTAAACAGTTACGTGCTGCGGGGGGAGGAGGGGATTACGATTATCGACCCGGGGCCGCGGACGGACGAAACGATAGGCGAATGGCGGGCCGCCTGGCAGGAGCTCGGAATCACGCCCCGCGACATCACCCAGATCGTTCTAACCCATCATCATCCCGACCATTACGGTTTGGCGGGATATTTGCAGGAGGTTACCGGGGCGGTTATCCATATGTCCCCGCGGGCTTATGAGGAGACGCGACTGATGTGGGGACAGGACAGCCGAATGCATGAGGCGCTACCCGAATTGTTCCGCCGGCACGGGATGCCGGAAATGTGGTGTGATCAGCTGCCAGGGCATTTGAACGGCTTTATTGCCCAAGTGACCCCGGCTCCTGAGGTGACGTTCCTCCGAGAAGGAGAACCGATCTGGATGGGTGGACGAGCCTGGCTGCCGATTGAAACGGCCGGACATGCCCCGGGGCATCTGTCGTTTTACGATGCCGGGCATAAGCTGATGTTCTGCGGGGATGCGGTGCTGCCGCAAATCTCCCCTAACGTCAGCTTCCTGCCCGGCAGCGATCCACAGCCGCTGCAGTCGTTCCTGGATTCACTCGTGAAACTGAGCGCATATGAGGTCGTGACCGCTTATCCGGGACACCGCAATCCGTTCGATTATTTCGCGGAGCGCGTTCGGCTGTTGCTTCAGCATCATGAGGAACGGCTTCTGCGCATCGAAGGCTTGCTGCGGGAGCGGCCGCAGACGGCCTTCGATGTTTGTTCTACCTTGTTTGGCACAGAGCTCGGCATTCACCAAATGCGATTCGCGATGTCGGAGACGCTGGCGCATCTGGTGGAGCTGGTTCGGCAAGGGCGAGCTGAAGAGCAATCACTTGGAGATCGTGAAAACGAGGTCATCCGGTTTGCGCCGGTATCGTGAATCCCAAAGAAGGGCGGCATCGGATGCCGCCCTTCTTTATTCCCCGCGTGCGGATCACCGCTCTGAATCCAGTGATTCCTCGCCGCGTTCTTTTTCCCGCTCCGCTTGCTTGCGGTGGGCGATACGGCTACTGGCAGAGGCTGCGATCGCACCGACGATATCGTCCAGGAACGTGTTGCACGGTCCCAAAGACTTATCGTTAAGCTGTTCCAAGATGCCCGGCTTCAGCTTGTCGACATAGCCGTAGTTGGTAAAGCCGATGCTGCCGTATACGTTAACGATAGAGAAGGCTAAAATTTCGTCAACCCCGTACAAACCTTCATCATTGGCGATCATGTCCTGAAGCTCGGGGATCAACATCCCCTGCTCCGCCAAAATATCAAGCTGGATGCCGGTTAATACCGCATTTTGCACCTCGCGTTTGGTCAGCACTTGCTCCACGTTATGTATGCACTCTTCCATCGTCAGGTTCGGGTAGTATTTTTGCTGCAAAAACAGAACGAGTTCGGCGATTTGCTCCGTGGTAACGCCGCGCTTCTGCAACCACGCTTTGGTGGCGTCGGCGACCTTCTTACTGTTCAGGCTGTAAGGCGTTTTGGCTTTCGGTTGTTCCATCCCCATACACTCTACTCCTCGTGGTTGAATTGGATGACAAGATATGAAGCAGTTTGTCCAGATCCCGGAAAAATATAGTTATTTTTCGGGACAGGTCTCGTATATATAGTAATACAAACCTTAGCCAAATGAAAAACTCAGGGAGGCACGAGCAAAATGAAATGGAACCGCCGAATACGAAATACGGCTGCCGTCGGGGTAATCTCGCTTCCGTTGTTGCTGTCGGGTTGCGGGTTGTTTGGGGGGAGCTCCGCCCAAATTGATCCTCCGCCCACAGATATGGAAACCCAGATGCTGAAGGGACTTGACGCTGTAGAACAGACAAGCTTTAGCCAAGAGGAAGCACTCTCCACGGTTTATTTGGTGAACGAGCATGGCAAGCTGGCACCGGTTGCCTTGCACCTGCCCGAGGGCGAAGCTTCGCTGAAGTTAAATCGGATGTTGGAGATGCTCGTGAAGAACGGCAAGTATGCGGGCCTGCTACCGGCGGGATTTAGCGGGATCCTTCCGGCGGGCAGCGAGGTCAAGGCGGTCACCGTCAAAAAGGACGAGAAGCTGGCCGTCGTCGAATTCAACAAGGCGTTTGCCGGCTACGAAGCTGCGGACGAGCGCAAAATCCTTGAGGCATTGACTTGGACGTTAACCGGAACACCGGACGTGGAGAAGGTTCAGCTATGGGTTGAAGGAGAAAAGCTGAATGAGATGCCGGTGAACGGCACGCCGCTGGATCGTCCGCTCAGCCGCAACTTCGGCATCAACCTCGAATTGAAAGGGGAATCCGGCCTGTCTCAACTGAGCCCGGTGATCGTGTACTTCTCGGCGGCCACGCCGGATGGCGTCCAATATTTCGTCCCGGTGACCCGATTTGTTCCGGCTGATGGCGATTCCGTCAAATCGGCGCTGGGCGAGCTGCTAAAGGGGCCGCAACAGGGCGACGGCCTGGAGCGGGTTGTGACGGACAATACGAAGCTCGACAGCGTCGAGGTTTCGAAAGACGGCGTCGTTACCGTCGCGCTGACGGACGACATGTTCGAAGCCGGGGAGAAGCTGCCGGCGCAAATGCTGCAATCGCTGGTGCTCACGGTGACCGAAAACAAGGATGACAGCAAGGTACGCATTTGGCTAAACGGGCAAAAGGAAGTTGTTGGCCTGGACAACCAGACCTACAGCGAACCGGTGATGCGGCCGGAGACAATTAACGAAATTCCGCTGTAGACCGTGCTCATTAACGGTATGCTAAACCGCCGATAAAAGGGAACCCTGCGAGGTGCAGGGTTCTTTTTTTGGCCGAATGGAAAGGTGCTTTTATGACCACACTTTGGTAGAATAGGGAAAGCAAACAGACAGCAAGAAAACGTAGGAGGCAGTAATGATGAGAAGCAACGGACGCCAGGCGAACGATCGCCGGCCGATGAATTTAACCGTGAATATTAATAAATACGCGGAGGGTTCCGTTTACATTGAGGTAGGCGATACCAAAGTGATGTGTACCGCAACCGTCGAGGAGAAGGTCCCGATGTTTATGAAAGGCCAAGGCAAGGGTTGGGTAACGGCCGAGTATTCGATGCTGCCCCGTGCGACCCAAACGCGTAACCAACGGGAATCCGCCCGCGGCAAGCTGAGCGGCCGGACGATGGAAATCCAGCGTCTGATCGGACGCTCGCTGCGTTCGGTCGTTGATCTGCAGGCGTTGGGCGAACGCTCAGTCACGATCGACTGCGACGTGCTACAGGCGGACGGGGGAACGCGGACCACGTCGATTACCGGAGCCTTCGTGGCGATGGCGCTGGCGATGCACAAGATTGCTCAGAAGCATGCGCTGCCGAAGTTTCCGATCACCGATTTTCTGGCATCCGTCAGTGTGGGTATCGTCGGAGAAGATACTTTGCTGGACCTCAACTATGAAGAGGATTCCAAAGCCAAGGTGGATATGAACGTTGTCATGACCGGGCGAGGGCAATTCGTTGAGATACAAGGAACTGGTGAGGAGAATCCGTTCTCCCGTTCGGAATTGGATGGCTTGCTGGCGATAGCTGAGAAAGGGATCCGGGAGATGATTGAGCAGCAGCGTGAAGCGCTCGGACCCATTGCGCTGCAGATCAGCAGCAGGCAGTCCGGATCGGCGGTGTAAGCATGATCGAAGGACCGGTGGTTATCGTTGCGACCCGCAATGCCGGGAAAGTGAAGGAGTTCGCCCATGCGTTGGCTCCGTTAGGCAAAGAGGTCCAGAGCTTGGCCGATTATCCGGAGGCACCGGAAGTTGAGGAAGATGGAACAACGTTCGCGGAGAATGCCCGTAAGAAGGCCAAAATGGTCGGCGACGCGCTTGGCCGGCCCGTGCTGGCCGACGATTCGGGGCTCTGCGTCGACCAGTTGGACGGCGCGCCGGGCGTTTACTCGGCAAGATATGCCGGGGAAGGCGCCAGCGACGAGGACAACAACGAGAAGTTGCTTGCCGAGCTGGAGAAGCGGCGGCTTGGCGAAGATACGGAACAGCCGCTGTTGAGCACGGCGCGTTTTGTCTGCCACCTGGCTTTGTATGATCCGGCTAATGGGCAGTTTATCGAAGCCTCCGGCGAAGCCCAAGGCTGGATCACTTCCGACCCAGCGGGCGGCGGCGGGTTTGGTTATGACCCGCTGTTTTATCTGCCGGCCTACGACAAGACGTTCGCCGAGCTGACGCTGGAGGAGAAGCAGGCTGTCAGCCATCGGGGCGCTGCATTGCGGGCGTTGTCGGAGAAGCTGAGCGGGGCAGCCGCAGGGAAGTAGGTCTACGGTTCATTTTGCCCCAAAGGCCCAAAAAGGCCTAGTCGCCCGAAATTAACACCAGGAAATACCGTTAATTTACGTCGAGGCGCTAGAATCGGTAAAATGAACATTAGGTTTTCCAGTTAGCGGTAGAAAAAAAGCAAGCCAGGTCCTCTGCGGGATCCCGGCTTGCTTTTTTGTGCTTTTTCTTAACGAATTTTCACGTTGTACTTGTTTAGCCAGAAGTTCACCTGCGACAAATAAGCGAACAATTGTGGGCCGCTCATCAGCTGGCCGAACCACGGCAGGTTGGAGGACGATTCCTTGGATGCGGCGATAGCGCGGATTTTGTCCGCATCGATCAGCGGCAGGATCGGCGAGGTGGGATCGTCGAGAATTTTCAGCATCTGATCGCGCACCGCGGTAAGGTAATTCGGATTATGCGTTTTGGGATAAGGGCTTTTTTTGCGATACAACACGTCTTCAGGCAGGATGCCTTCGAGCGCTTTGCGCAGAATGCCTTTTTCCCGATTCCCCGTCGTTTTGATCTCCCACGGAATGTTCCAGACGTATTGCACCAGGCGATGGTCGCAATAAGGAACGCGAACCTCCAGTCCGGCAGCCATACTCATGCGGTCTTTGCGGTCAAGCAGTGTGGGCATGAACCGCGTGATGTTCAGGTATGACATCACTCGCATCCGGGCCCGTTCCCCCGTCTCCCCTTCCAGCTTCGGCGTCTCCCCTACCGCTTCGTTGTAACGATCGGCGATGTATTGTTCCGGTTTGATCCATTCGCGGATTTCCGGTGACAACAAATCGGCGCGCAGTCCCGTCGCCACCGACCATGGGAACGTTCCTGAATTCAGCAGCTCTTCACGGTGAAACCAGGGGTATCCGCCGAAAACTTCGTCCGCGGCTTCACCCGAGATGGCGACCGTCGCCCCTTTTTTGATTTCCCGGCAAAACAACAGCAGTGAAGCGTCAACGTCGGCCATCCCGGGAAGATCGCGGGCAATCGTCGAATCGGGCAGGGCATCGACCAGCTCGGGGGTATCGAATTGGATCGCGTGATGAGCGGTCTGTAACTCCTCCACCATGCGCTTAATCCATGGGCCATCCGCGCCAGGCTGGTAGCTGTGGGCCTGAAAATGCTTGTCGTTGTCGACGTAATCAATCGAATACGTATGCACTTGCCCTTGGCCGGTCCGCTTGTAGTAATCAACGGCCAGCGCGGTCAACGCGCTGGAGTCCAGACCGCCGGACAGCAAGGTGCACACCGGCACATCGGAGATGAGCTGGCGATCCATGGTATCCTGCAGCAGCTTGCGAATCGTTGCCGCGGTCTCTTCCACATTGTCCGTATGAGGCTCGGCTTCTAGCTTCCAATAGGCGTATTTACGCAGCCCGTTACGGCTGAAGATCATGACGTGACCCGGACGCAGCTCCTTCAAATCCTTATATACGCCATGGCCAGGCGTCCGCGCCGGACCCATGACGAAAATTTCGGCAAGACCTTCGGGCCCAACGACAGGCTCCACCTTTGGATGGCGTAAAATCGCCTTCGGCTCGGAACCGAAGATCAGCGTACCGTCAATTTCACTGTAGAATAGCGGTTTTACCCCAAGGCGGTCCCGGGCAAAAAAAACATGCTCCCGAACGCTGTCCCAAATCGCAAACGCATAGATCCCGTTCAGCCGGTACACGCAATCCGGCCCCCACTCGATATACGATTGCAGTAACACCTCCGTATCGCAGTTGGTACGAAACTTACGTCCTCTCCGCTGCAACTCAGCCTTCAGTTCAGGAGCATTATAAATCTCCCCATTATATACAATCGTAAACACCGCATCGTCTTCATGAATGATCATCGGCTGGGCCCCATTCTCGGGGTCCATGACGCTAAGGCGCCGATGTCCGAAAGCACACGGGCCGGAAATCCAAGTTCCCTGGGCATCGGGTCCCCGTTTTTCCAGACAGGACGTCATGGATAATACCAGATCCGATTCTTTGGTCAAGTCCCGGTTCCATTCGATAAAGCCGGTTATTCCGCACATTTTTGCTATCTCCTCTCCGCATTGCTTTACAGTCCCCGCTTGCCGACCGGGTGAAAAGTATTAACAAATTATGCCGAACAAGGGCATAAAATGTCTGTCCATTATGGAAAACTATGGCTTGAGGGCGGCAAAGCACGAGGTGAATACAAGCAATAGGAAGGAGGAATTCACTTGGAAAAGAGGCTTTTTTTCGTTTCTGTTCAAGGGCGCTCGCTGCTTGAGGATCCTGGAGCCGCGGCGTACGAATGGGAGGTCCAAGCAACCCGCCAGGAGGCGGACACCTTAAGCCATATGCTCGAGCAGTTGGGGGAGAAGGAGGAAAGCGGCTTTCTGGCTTTTACGTACCCTTGGCCGGATACGCCGGAGGGCGAGGTGAACCGCAGCTACGACAGCCTCCTGAACGCGTTGTACCGTGAGATTTATCGGCTGGGTACGGCAGAGACCCGGGCGCAAATGGAGCGTTCCGGTTTTGCGGCTCAGCTGTAGTTTCTTTGGATTCCACCCGAAAGGAGCAACACCTGTGACGTATTATATCAAGGACGCTGAGTTTCGGCGGATGGACGAGCATCAAGACCGGCCCTGCGCAGTGATTCAGGTGTACCCGGGGGCGGTGGGCGACCCCGATCTATTTGTTTACGTGGCTCGTGCTAAGGCGGGAAATGAGTATGAAATCATCCGAATGATTCGCAGCGATGCCGATTTGGAGATCGACTGGTACGATAATAGCCTGCATCAGGCGTTCGCCGACGTGGCGGAAGACCAGTTCGGAGACCGGGGGTGGCCGGAACCGGAAGCTCAACGTAAGGAGTTTCTGCAGAACCTGCTCGCCAATGAGCAGATTGCCGCCCGGCTGGAGCAGTTGCCTACTTGAGACCACGCCAAGATTTTGCCAAAAAGCGCTTTGAAAAAACAAAAGGGATGCGCTATAATTATTAACGCATCCTTTTTTCATACCTGTGTCCCAGTAGCTCAGCTGGATAGAGCAACGGCCTTCTAAGCCGTCGGTCGGGGGTTCGAATCCCTCCTGGGACGTAACAAGAGAGCACCCGTAAGGGTGCTTTTTTTTGTTGCGTCCCAGGTTGGGATGAGAACCCCATCAGGGGTTCGTCGAAGCGAAACCGCCCGCGCAAGCGGGGCGGAGGAGCGGAGTCTCGAGCGTTGCGAGAGTACCCCGACTGGGACAGACAGAGCACCCGTAAGGGTGCTTTTTTTTGTTGCGTCCCAGGTTGGGATGAGAGCCCCATCAGGGGTTCGTCGAAGCGAAACCGCCCGCGTAAGCGGGGCGGAGGAGCGGAGTTTCATGTTCCCGATTTGGGTTGAGCTAGATGGATTTTCTACATCTATTTTCGTTGTTTTCAGGCAAAAGGAATAATTGAGTTGGAAATTCTACAGTTAAATCTACCCGAAATAGCCTCCGAACGAGAAATCAAGAAAAATAGCTGTAGATTTTCCACTTCGTACCGTCCCCAAGAGACAAAACCGAAAAATGAAGTGTAGGTTTTCCAGTTAATGATCCTTCCGGACAGAGGTATCATTCTACTTCATTATGTCCTAAATTGGGGCGAGCTCTCCTTAGGGGATTCATCGAAGCTAGGCTGCACAAATAAGCAGGGCGGACGTGTGAAGTCTCGAGCGATGCGTGAGAGTACCTCGATACAGGACCGTCGTCCAACTAAATTAAAAAATCAAAAACCCCTTTGAGATCAAAGGGGTTGGAGGTTACTAGGTTATGGAGCGGGTGAAGGGAATCGAACCCTCGCCTCAAGCTTGGGAAGCTGGCGTTCTACCATTGAACTACACCCGCAAAAGCTAAGCAAGAAATATTATAACGCGAACCAAGAAGAGAATCAAGCCCCGCCAAATATTACCGGTCGGGGCTTTTGCTTGTTACTTGACGATGATTCTTCGGGCTGCTGCCATCCCTCTTAACTCGATGTTTAGTTTCTCCTTTTCTTCGGGGTTCAATTCCAGGCGTAATCCGTAATGTTGGCTTGAGGGCTCAAGCTCCTTCTGCCAGCGTATTTCCCCTGGAAAGGTGCGCATCTCGTCACTTAACCGTACATGCAGTAGGATGCGCAAGTCGTGAGAAGACGCGTGCAGATTCAATTCGGTGCGGACCCGGCAGCCCGATTTACTGATGTCGATTAGATCGATCTGAGCGGGCTTGCAGGGCAGCGGTTGCCCATCAATGGATAGGATTTCAAGCGAGGCCTCGATCGGCGGATACAGAGAGTAACGGAAAGGTTCAGTTCTTCTAGTTGTTGTCATAAATAAGATTATAGCGAAATTTGTCGAGAGATACATGGATTTTTCAAAGGAGGAGAGGGCGAAATTTTTTTTACATTTTTACATAACCTTACAATCTACGAGAATTGATTTAACAATTGTATACGACAATCAAATCGTAGTTACATATGCCAATATAAAAGGGTGAAATGAATGAAGACGAGTAAGGTATTGGGGATGATTTTGGCCTCCGCGGTCGTAGCGACGACGGCGATGGCATCAAGCGCAGCAGCTGAAGCCGGCTACAAGACGGCCGCAGTCAAATCTAGCGTAAGCCAGCTGAAAGTAGTGAGCCAGAGCGTAGTCATCGACGGAACCAAAGTGTCGTTGAAATCCGTGTCGGTGAACAAAGCGGTCTTGTACTCGCTTCGCGACTTGGCAGGTGGACTCGGGGCAACCATTAAGCAATCCGGTGCCGAATTGACCGTTACCGACAGCCTGGGGCAACATGCAGTCACTTTGAAAGCCGGCGCGAAAGCATATCGGGTCGATGGAGTTAGCGCTCAGTTTACGGTTGCTCCGCAATCCGTACAAGGCTCGCTTTACGTAGAACCTGCCACGCTGATTCAAGCACTAGGAGGCGAAGTGCTCCCGGGTACAAGCGAGGTTCGCAGCACGGGACGCTTGAGCGGCCAATTCTCTGCCCCATGGTTCAACGCAGCTGGCAGTATCATTGTTAGCCAGGACGATGCAGAAACGGCACAGTTGTTCAAATTGGGCAATCACGGACAATTTGAACTCTTTTCCGATAACGGGAATCTCACTGGGGCTGCCTTGTCGCCTGACCTTACCACAGCGGCCTTTACGGATGAAAATGGCGCTTTGTTCTTGATCAATACAGGGAACGGTACCGTGAAGAAGCTTGGCTCCGACACCACGGTGAAGACGGATTTGACCTGGTCGGCGGACGGCAAGAAAATCTATTTCATCCAAGGCGACAAACAAGAGAAGATCGCATACATAAGCCTGGATACCGCTCAAGTGACGGAAGTGCTGGCGGATAAAGTGGAGAACAAAGCCGAGGTTCAAGTGTCTCCGGACGAGAAGAAGCTGGTGTATTTCGTTAACGTGACCGGCAAAGCCGAAACGGATAAAGAAGGCACGGAGGAATCGTTGACCATCGATTACTCTAAAGCGGGGACGCAAGTATACTCTCTGGAGCTTGGCAAGAAGGACGCTAAACCAGTGCAATTGACAAAAGAACTGGACAATAAATTGTATCTTTCCCTGCTTTCCGACGGCAGCGCGGCATATATCAGTGCCGATCCCGACGGGGTGACGGACGGCAGTGTGCTGAAGCTGATTTCGGCAGACGGTACCAAAATCAGTAACTTGGTCGCCGATGCAGACGTCTTATCGAGCCACGTAGTTAACGGTAAGTTGGTCATTCTTGCTGAAGATGCCAACGGAAGCCATCTGCTTGAAGTGGCTCCAACCGGCGCGAAAACGGAATTGTATGGCACCAAAGCGTCCGTCTCCGAATGGTCCGTAGCGAAGAATGGAACGATCGTACTCATCGAGGACGGCAAGGTAATCTTGGTTCAAAGCGGCAAATCGACAGAGCTGACAAAATAATGGGATTCGGAAGGGGTTTATTTGAATGAACTGGTTGAAAAAATTATCATTGGTCGCGGTAGCCTCGGCAGTACTGCTGTCGACGACGATTTCGGGCTCTGCTTGGGCGAAAGATGACCTTAAGGGCAAAATTACGGTTAACGGCTCGACAGCGTTGCTACCTCTGACTTTGCAAGCCGCCAAGGAGTTTCAAAAGCTGCATCCGAAAGTGAAGATCGCTGCTTCCGGTAAAGGCTCCGTAACTGGACCTCAAGCGGTTAAGAAGGGGATCGCGCAAATCGGCGCTTGCGACTGGGATGCCAGCACAGACGTTCCCGGATTTAAGGCGTTCGACGGGCAAGTAGCCAACAAAGTCGCAGTGATTCCGTTTGCTACGATCGTGAATAAGAGCGTGAGTGTGGACAGTCTGACGACCGAGCAACTGAAGGGCATTTTCGCTGGTAAAATCACCAACTGGAAAGAGGTTGGCGGCGATGACGAAGATATCGTGGTCATTACTCGCTCGTTTGGCTCGGGCACACGCGTTAACTACCAAGCCAAAGCGCTCGGCGGCGGGGATATCGTGAAAAAAGAAAAGAATTACAAGGAAGTTGGCTCCAGCGGCGACATGAAAACAGCCGTAGCCACGACGCCGAATTCGATCGGCTACATCGATTTAACGTATATCAGCGGGAAAGACATTAAAGCCGTGAAGCACAACGGAGTTGAAGCTTCGGTGGAGAATGTCATCAACGGCAAATATAAAATTTGGTCGTATGGTTATTACATGACGAAGGGTCAACCAACCGGCGCGACAAAAGCATTTATCGAATACGTACAAAGCAAGAAGTTCCAAGAAGGTTCCCTGAAAAAATTGAAATTCATTCCGATTTCGGCAATGAAATAAGCAGAAGCTTGCATTAACCCGGCCAGCCCTTCACCTACGGGGCTGGTCTTACGCATGGGAGGAACCAGGGTGAATCTACCTGCTCAACATACCGCATCGCACGCCGGAGCGGCATCCAAACCCCAGCGTGACCCGCATGGCCTGACGGCCGGGAATAAACGGGCACGGGTGATGGACCGGCTATTCAAGAATTACTTTCTGTTCAGCATTTTGGCCTTATGCCTCGTACTGGCAATGGTCGTTTTCTTTATCGGCAGGACCGCGATTCTGACCTTCGGGGAGGTTTCGTTTGCAGAATTCTTCTTCTCCTTCAATTGGACGCCGGAGGAGGATCGGTTCGGCGCTGCATTGTTTATCATTAACACGTTGTCCTTAACTGCGTTGACCATGATCATCGCGGTTCCGATTTCCGTAGGGATGGCGATCCTGATCGCAGAAATTGCCCCAAATTGGCTCAAAAAAATCATCCGTCCGCTGCTGGACCTGCTGGTCGGCATCCCCTCGATTGTTTACGGGTACCTCGGGTTGACGGTGCTGCTTCCATTCCTCCGCGAACTGAGCGGCGAGGGTTTGGGCGACGGGCTTCTGGCTGCCGCACTGGTTCTGACGATCATGATACTGCCAACGATCAGCCGTATCAGCGACGATGCGATCTCGGCCGTACCGAAGAAGTATCGCGACGCTTCCTACGCCTTGGGCTCGACTCGGTTGCAGGCCATCTTTAAAGCCGTGCTGCCGGCGGCCGGACGGGGTATCGTTGCCGCTATCATTTTAGGGATGACCCGCGCCATCGGCGAGACCATGGCTGTGGTGATGGTCATCGGGAATACGCCTCAGCTGGCAAAGTCGCTGTTTGCGCCCGCCTCGGTGTTGACGAGTAATATCGTCATGCAAATCTCCAACGTAGAGTTCGAATCTACTTGGAATTACAGCTTGCATATGATGGCGTTTTTGCTGCTGCTCATTTCCTTCGCCCTGATTTTGCTCATCCGCTACGTCGGACGAAAGAGAGAGGTGTAGCCAATGAACGGGTTTCAACGATCCCGAAAATTTAGCCGTTCCTTGCTGTGGGACCGCGCTGCCACCGGTGTCTTTTATGGATTGGGAGCGCTGATCTTGCTGTTGATTGCTTGGCTGCTGTTTACGATCCTGAGCAAAGGGCTGCCGCAAATTTCCTGGGGGTTTCTGTTCAAGCTGCCGGAGGAGATCGATGCCGGCGGCGGCATCGGTCCGATGCTGTTCAACTCCTTTTACGTCCTCTTCCTCTCGCTGGTGATCTCGATTCCAATTGGCATCGGCGCGGGCATTTATATGGCGGAATACGCACCGAACAATCGGTTTACAGAAGTGCTGCGCATTTGCGTGGAATCGTTGTCCTCCGTGCCTTCGATTGTCTTCGGCATGCTGGGCTTGGCGATTTTCGCGGAATATTTCGGGATCGGCCTCACGATCCTTGGCGGGGCGGTTAGCCTGGCTTTCCTCAACCTGCCCATGCTGGCTCGGGTAACGGAAGAGGCGGTTCGCGCCGTGCCAAACGATCTCAGAAATGCGGCTTACGCGCTGGGTACCACCCATTATCAAGCGATCCGTACGGTCGTGATCCCTGTGGCGATGCAGGCGATCGTCACCGGAATCTGTCTGGTGGCAGGCCGCGCATTCGGGGAGTCGGCCGTCATCATTTTGACGGCAGGACTCAGTACTTCGGGAGAAATGTGGGACTTCAATCTGTTCTCCCCCGGAGAAACCTTGGCCGTTCATCTTTGGTACGTCCAATCGGAGGCGATCGTCGAGGATGCCCGGGAGATCGCCGACAAATCGGCCGCCGTACTCGTGTTCGTCGTGCTGTTGATCAACTTGGTGTTCCGCGTACCGCTCTGGTTCAATAATCGTAAGCTGAAGAGATAATGCCAGGCGTAGGAAGGAAAACATGAAAAGCCGCGGGAGCGATTTGCTCCTGCGGCTTTATTGGCGTGGTATCCATGTTAGGTTCTCAAGCTTCGCGCTTTGCCGCCGGACGGGCCAGCAGATCCCGGATATCCGATTCGATTTCCGCGGGCTCGGTGCGAGCGCCGTACCGCTTGACGATCGCTCCCTCCCGGTCCACAAGGAATTTCACGAAGTTCCACTCGATATCACCGGTGTCGTAAGGATCTGGCGTATGCTCCCGCAGATATCGGTACAACGGGTGAGCTTGCGCTCCGTTTACGTCGATTTTAGCGAAGAGCGGGAAGGTGACCTGATAATTCGTTTCGCAAAACGTCTTAATCTCTTCTTCACTTCCCGGCTCCTGCTCCGCAAATTGGTTGCAAGGAAAGCCAAGGACGGAGAAGCCTTGGTTCTTGTATTCGCTGTACAGGTGCTGCAGCCCAGCATAGTGTGGAGTCAACCCGCAGGCACTGGCGGTGTTCACGATCAATAGTACGTGGCCTTGGTAAGGTGCAAGCGTCGTTGTTTCGCCCGAGATGGTACGGACCTCGATATCGTAGATGCCCTTAGGCTCTGAACTCATAACATCACCTCTCGCATAATTGATAACGTTTACCTCTATTCTACTCCAAAAGTTCCCAATATTTCAAATTTGAATAGATCGCCCGAAGAATAGCTGTCATAGACATGACATTAAGAAATTTTCTATTGTCTATCCTGTGAAAATGCTGTAAAGTAACTTATCAAACAAACATTTTTCTGTTTTGTGTCAGTTAACTTAACACTTCAATTGACCATAGTTCGATTAATCGTCACTTTTAGCGAAAAAACGGCAAAAAAATGTGATTTATCATATATCGCTTTGATCACAGCGGTTGCTTAAGTTTGGACTTTAGTTGGTTGCAGTGAGGAAGTGAGAATAAACATTCGTCCGCTCTATAGGGACAAAACGACAGGGTCCGACCTTCTGCAAAACAGAGTTGGAAGGTAGTTGTATAACTTGTTGCTTTAGCGAATCACAGCAAGATAGAACGTTTGCACATTTGTCTGCCATTGACGGACATTGTCGAAACCGCGACATTCCATTTTTTCAGGAAAAGAGGCTGTAACATGATTCAACCCATTTTGCAGATTGAGGATTTGCACACCCACTTTTTTACCGATCGAGGCGAAATCCCTGCGGTGGACGGCGTGAACCTGTATGTCAATCCGGGGGAGGTGCTAGGCGTCGTTGGGGAATCGGGCTGCGGCAAGAGCGTAACCTCATTGTCGATCCTAAAGCTCATCCCACAGCCTCCCGGCAAAATCACCAGCGGGTCGATCTTGTTTAAAGGGCAGGATATCGTCCCGATGAAAGAACGGGAAATGCGATCGATTCGCGGGAACTCCATCTCGATGATTTTTCAGGAACCGATGACATCGCTGAATCCATTGTTTACGGTCGGCCAGCAGATTGGAGAGACGGTCCGGTTGCACCGAGGGCTAAGTAAAAAGGAAGCCCGCGAGCATACGATTGACATGCTGAAAAAGGTCGGCATCCCAAGACCGGAAGCCATTATCGACGAATATCCCCACCAGTTATCCGGCGGGATGAGGCAGCGGGTCATGATCGCGATGGCGATCTCCTGTAATCCTGAGCTGCTGATCGCCGACGAACCGACTACGGCGCTCGATGTGACCATCCAGGCGCAAATCCTTGACCTCATTCGGCGATTGAACGAAGAGAATGGTACCGCCGTGATGATGATTACCCACGATCTTGGGGTCGTTGCTGAAATGTGCCACCGCGTTGCGGTCATGTATGCCGGAAAGGTCGTAGAGGAAGGTAGTGTACGGGATATTTTCAAAAATCCGCTGCACCCCTACACACAAGGGCTGATCAAGTCAGTGCCACGTATGGACGAGGAACGCAAGCGACTGTTCTCCATCCCAGGCAACGTGCCCATTTTGAACACTCAGATGAAGGGGTGCCGATTTGCCGAACGTTGTCCGCACGCAATGCCGATTTGCCTGGAACAGCTGCCCGAACTGAAGGAATACGAAACGGCGCACAACTACCGGTGCTGGCTCCATGAAACGCCACAGGAGGAAGTCGTATGAGTGAACCATTACTGCAAGTAGAGCATCTGAAAAAATACTATCCCCTCGGGGGCGGTTGGTTCGGCCAGACACAACAATTCGTCAAAGCAGTGGACGACATCTCGTTTACGGTGAATAAGGGCGAAACGTTTGGGCTGGTAGGGGAAAGCGGCTGCGGGAAATCGACGACAGGCCGTTCCTTGCTCCGGTTGATCGAGCCGACCAGCGGGAAAGTGATGTTTGAAGGGGAAGAAATAACGGCCCTGTCTCCGGAAGCGCTGCGTAAGAAACGCAAAGATATGCAGATCGTATTCCAGGATCCATTCTCATCGCTGGACCCGCGCCATACCGTACAACGTATCCTTGAGGAACCGTTGATCGTACACGGCGTGGGCAACGCCAAGGAACGGCGAGCGATGATCGACCGATTAATCGACGTCGTTGGCCTGACACAAAGTCATTTGCAGCGTTATCCGCATCAGTTCTCCGGCGGACAGCGGCAGCGGATTGGCATTGCAAGGGCGTTGTCCTTGCAGCCGAAGCTGATTGTCGCCGACGAGCCCGTCTCGGCGCTCGACGTGTCGATCCAGTCGCAGGTGGTGAACCTGCTTCAGGATCTGCAGGAGGAATTCGGCTTGACTTATATCTTTATCGCCCACGACCTTAGCGTCGTGAAGCATATCTGCGATCGGGTCGCGGTGATGTATCTAGGCCGGATCGTCGAGATCGCCGACAAGCACAAGTTATATTCGGCGCCTCAGCATCCGTACACGCAGGCGCTCCTGTCCGCGGTTCCGGAGCCCGATCCGGACAAGAAGGCGGAACGGATCATCCTGCAGGGTGAAGTGCCCAGCCCGGCCAATGCGCCGGTCGGCTGCGTTTTCCATACGCGGTGTCCGATGGCGATGGAGATCTGCCGGACGCACCGCCCAGAGCTGGCCGAGACGGAAGCGGGCCATTTGACGGCGTGCCACTTGTTCGCGGAAGCGAAGACGGCAGGAAGCGCGAGTTAGGCATCGTGATCGAAAGCTACTATGGTTTATAGCTCGGGTTATGTGCCCGGCTTCTTATAAACAAGAAATTATATATCGTGATTCAGAAGGGAGCCACAATATGAAAGCAAAGAGATGGAGTAGTGTCGTTTTAGTCATGATGCTTAGCGCAGCCGTTGCCTTGACGGGTTGCGGAGGGAACAACAATGCCGGCAGCAGCAATACTGGCGGAACCAATGCGGGTACGAATACGGAAGCGAACGCTCCGGCTAATTCTGCCCAAGACACCTTGATTGTCGGTCGCGGTGGGGATTCTGCATCCCTGGATCCGGCGATCGTCACGGACGGAGAATCGCTGAAAATCGCGCACCAAGTGTTCGACTCCCTGCTGGAGTACAAAGAAGGAACTACAGAGGTTCAGGGTTCCCTGGCCGACAGCTGGACCGTGTCCGATGACGGTTTGATATACACCTTCAAGCTGCGTCAAGGCGTGAAATTCCATGACGGCACCGAATTTAACGCCGATGCGGTCGTATTCAACTTCAACCGTTGGACGGATCCGAGCAGCGAATTCAAATTCGAAGGCGACTCCTTCGACTATTATGATTCCATGTTTGGTCCGGACGGCAAACGCGTCATTAAAGAGGTTAAAGCCGTTGACCCAAGCACGGTAGAATTCACATTGAACCAGCCGCAAGCTCCATTCTTGCAAAACCTGGCTATGACCTCCTTCGGAATCGCCAGCCCGACGGCCATCCAGGAGAAGAAGGAGAACTTCAAGAACGAACCGGTTGGCACAGGTCCATTCGTGTTCAAAGAGTGGAAACGCAACGATTCGATCACGTTGGAGAAGAACGCAAGCTACTGGAAAGAAGGCCTTCCGAAGCTGAATAAAGTCATCGTTCGCTCGATTCCGGACAACTCTGCACGCTTCAATGCCTTACAAAGCGGAGAGATCGATTTGATGGAAGACTTGAGCCCGGACGATCTGGCGACGCTGGAAGCCAACCCGGACCTGCAAAAGATCGAGCGTCCTTCCAACAACGTTGGTTACGTCGGCTTCAACACGAAGAAAGAACCGTTTAACAACGTGAAAGTAAGACAAGCGCTGAACTATGCTGTCGACAAGCAAGCGATCATTGACGCTTTCTTCGCCGGCCAAGCGGAACCTGCCAAGAACCCGATGCCGCCGTCCCTGTGGGGCTACAACGACAGCATCGCCGATTACGAGTTTGATCCAGAGAAAGCTAAATCATTGCTGGCGGAAGCAGGTTATCCGAACGGCTTGCCTGGTGAATACGTCTTTTATGCCATGCCAGTATCCCGTCCGTATATGCCAGACGGCAAAAAAGTTGCCGAAGTCATTCAACAAAACTTCGAAGCCGTTGGCGTGAAGGTTGTCATTGAGTCTCCGGAATGGGCCACTTATCTGGATGATGCACAAGCCGGCGAGAAAGACGATCTGTACATGCTGGGCTGGACCGGCGACAACGGTGACCCTGACAACTTCTTGTACACGTTGCTGGACAAAGACGCGATTCCGTCTAACAACTACAGCTACTATGCGAACGACGAGCTTCATGAATTATTAGTCGCGGCGCAAAAAGAAACCGAGCAATCGAAACGTGAAGAGTTGTATAAACAAGCTCAAGAAATTATCAAAGCCGACGCTCCATGGATTCCGCTCGTGCATACGACGCCGCTCTTGGCAGCGAAAGCAAATCTGAAAGGTTATGTCCCGGCGCCGACAGGTACGGAGTACTACAGCAATATCTATTTCGAATAACAGGCGGTATCTTAACGCCTCTGGCAGGTGAACCTCATCTTGAAAGCTTATGTATTGAAACGAATCCTCATCATGGTTCCTGTCCTGATCGGCATGACGATTATCGTATTTTCCATTATCCATGCGATTCCCGGTGATCCTGCGGAAACGATTCTGGGTCAGAAAGCGACCGAGCAGTCCAAAGAGGCGCTTCGCGAGCAGCTTGGCCTGAACAATCCGTGGTATCAGCAGTATTTCGCGTACATGGGGGATTTGCTGAAAGGGGATCTGGGGCAATCGATCCGCACAAGAGTGCCGATTGCCCAAGAGATCACTCCGTATCTGGCGGCAACGGCAGAATTGACCGTGGCGGCCATGGTGTTTGCGATTTTCTTCGGCGTGAACGCCGGCATTATCAGCGCCTGGAAGCAAAACTCTTGGTTCGATTACATCTGCATGCTGATCGCGCTCATCGGGGTGTCGATGCCGATCTTCTGGCTAGGGTTGATGGAACAGTGGATCTTCTCGCTCAAGCTCCATTGGCTGCCTTCGATCGGGCGCATGAATCAACGGGATCCGGTAGAAGCCGTCACCAATCTATATCTGATCGACAGCCTCATCGCGGGTCGATGGGATCAGTTATGGACGGTGTGCAAGCATTTGATTTTGCCAAGTGTGGCTCTGGGTACGATTCCGATGGCGGTCATCGCCCGAATGACGCGATCCAGCATGCTCGAAGTCATGAACTCGGATTTCGTTCGTACGGCTAAAGCCAAAGGGTTGTCGCAATTCATCGTCGTTTATAAGCATGCGTTGAAAAATGCCTTTATTCCCGTGCTGACGGTCATCGGTCTACAAACAGGTGCGCTGCTTGGCGGCGCGGTTCTGACCGAAACGATTTTCGCCTGGCCGGGCGTAGGACGGTACATTTACGAGGCAATCAGCTCGCGTGATTATCCGGTCATTCAGTCCGGCATCCTGATTATTGCCTTTCTGTTCGTCGTCATTAATCTGATTGTGGATTTGCTGTATGCAGCGGTGGATCCGCGCATCCGTTACCGGTAAAGGAGGGAAACCATGGCACAAGCAACTACGGCAACATCTAACGGAACTACCTCCATCCCGGCCGAGAAGGTTTCCGGACCTTGGCGCGATGCGTGGAGAGCGTTCCGCAAGAATAAAATCGCGATGGTGGGCCTCATCATGATCGGCTTCTTCATCTTAATCGCGCTACTGGCCCCGGTCATCGCCCCTTATGAATACGATACGCAGGCACTGCGTGATCGATTGAAGGCTCCGTCCTCGGCCCATTGGTTCGGGACAGACGATCTCGGGCGGGATTTGTTTACCCGCGTGCTATACGGCGCCCGCATCTCCTTGTGGGTGGGGACGTTTTCCGTGGTGGGATCGATTATTCTGGGGACGCTGTTCGGCATTTTGGCGGGATTCTATGGCAAATGGATCGATATGGTGATCTCGCGCTTATTCGATATTTTGCTGGCGTTCCCAAGCATTTTGCTGGCGATCGCGATCGTGGCCATTCTTGGCCCGTCTCTGCAGAACGCGCTGCTCGCCATCGCTATCGTTAACATTCCGACCTATGGCCGGCTAGTTCGGGCGAAGGTATTGAGTTTGAAAAATGAAGAGTATATTACCGCCGCTCGTGCAATCGGGATGAAGAACAGCGCAATTTTGCTGCGGCACATCCTGCCCAACAGCTTGACGCCGATTATCGTACAGGGCACTTTAGGTATCGCCACAGCGATCATCGAAGCAGCCGCCCTTGGCTTCCTCGGTCTAGGCGCGCAGCCGCCTACACCGGAATGGGGCAAAATGCTGTCCGACTCGCGTCAGTTTATCGCCACCGCTCCGTGGACGGTCGTATTCCCGGGGGTTTCGATCATGCTGACTGTACTTGCGTTTAACCTGATGGGCGACGGTTTGCGCGACGCACTGGATCCTCGGATGAAGAGTTAAGTTTTAAACCCAATAAAAAGGTACCCCATTCTAAACGCTTTGGAATAAGTGTTTAGCGTGAGGGTATCTTTTTTCATGATTTAAGATTGTTTGTTTTTGTGTGGCCGTTTGATCTTGCTTCCACAGCCGCATATCATCGTGTGTTTCAATGCCGTGCTAAGCCGCAACGATCTGGCCGTTGATATTTTACGGAAGCATATTCAACTGACGGTCGATCTCGTGATAAAACACAGATAATGGGATGTTGGCTGCACTCTTCCGTAGTTTTTTGTGTACTGTGCCTAATATACGGAGTATGGGTTTGCGGGTATAATTTAGGCGTAAGCTAAAGAGAGTGGCAAGGATGAGGAGGCGGCGGGATGGCCAGAAAAGCTAGAAAAGTGACGATCGTCGGATCCGGTCTGGTCGGCACGGCTTGCGCTTATTCCATGATCAACCAATCGGTCTGCGACGAGATCATGATGATCGATCGGACGTACGATCGCGCGGTGGCGCATGCGCTGGATTTATCGCATTGCATGGATTTTACGCAAGCTCGCACGAAAGTTTCAGCCGGCCGGCTGGAAGATTGCCGCGATATGGATGTGGTTGTACTGACAGCGGGGGCGAATCCGAAGCCAGGGCAAACAAGGCTGGACGTCTTGGAAGAGGCGGAAAAAATCACGCGGGATATCGTCAGTCGCATTGTCGGCGGAGGGTTTGACGGGGTATTTGTAGTAGCCGCAAATCCGGTCGATATCGTCACGTACATCGTGCGCGAGGTATCCGGGTTCCCAAGGAATCGAGTGATCGGTACCGGCACCTCAATCGATTCAGCCCGGCTGAAAACGCTGCTGTCGGAGGTGTTTTCGATCGACCCGCGCAGCGTTAACGGGTACGCGATGGGCGAGCACGGTGAATCGCAGTTTGTCGCCTGGTCGCATGTCACGATCGGTGGGAAGCCGCTGTTGCACATTCTGGAGCAGCACAAGGAGCGGTTCCGCCACGTCGATTTGGACGAAATCGCGCAGAAGACCAAGGACGCAGGCTGGGAAATATTTACGCGTAAGGGCAACACGCAGTTCGGGATTGGCAATGCGCTGGCCTATATCGTGCGATCCATATTGAATGATGAGCATAAGATCATCGCCGTCTCCGCTGTATTGGAGGGGGAGTACGGGCAGACAGGTGTCTGCGCCGGGGTGCCCGCCATCATTGGAGATGGTGGGATCGAAGAGGTGCTGGAGTTGAACTTGACTTGGGAGGAACAGCGAAAATTCGCGCATTCCTGCGGGATTATGAAGACGGCGATCGCCAGTCTTCGCGCTTAATCTGCGGCTGTAGGTAATTGGCAGCCTCTGAGCATCGATCCGAACGGATCGGTGCTCTTTTTTTTCGGCTGAAGAGGTGTGTGCCGCCATAATGTAAGTTCCGGGAAGGAGCGTTAGATCATCCTCAAGGAGGTTCTGCCGGAAGGCTTCCTCATTATATAGTAGAAAAAAGGCTAAAGGAGGTCCCGGGAACGATGGGGGACATCGTGATATCCAATTTGGCGGAGCTCGGGGACGATGAGGTCAGGCAGGCGACCGGCATTTTTGTGGAGGGATTTTACGACATGCTGCGTTTCTTCTCGGCGGACCCGGTTAGATTGGCGAAGGCGTTAGAACATGCCTTAGTCAAGGAACAGATTTATGTTGCCATGGAAGGGGAGAAGGTTCTGGGGATATTCGCCTATTCGGTCGGGCAGAAGCGCCCCTTCCGGTTTAATCTGACCGTACTTCGGCATACGCTGGGGTGGATCAAAGGGGGATTATTCTATCATTTCGTACGGCAAGAGTTGGGAAAGCCGCTGGATTTAGCGGATCGCCAGTGTTATTTCGAGGCGGTTGCAACGTCGAAGGAAGCGCGGGGGAGAGGGGTGGCCAGCCTCTTAAACAACGTGCTCATTTCCCGCTTGGGTTATGAGGATTACATCTTGGAGGTTGTCGACACCAATATCGCAGCGATCCGATTGTACGAGAAGCTGGGTTACACGGAGTTTCGGCGAAAACCGCAGCGCTGGTTTCGGAAGCAGGCGGGATTTAACGCCAGGATCTATATGCGATGGATGCCGAATGAGAATCACCTTGGTGGATGATAATGGAATGTTTAGGGCTATACAGGAACATACATTCGGTTTATGATGAGAGGAGTTAAGGTAAGGGAGGGTATTCATATGCCATATTGCAAGGTAAGCCAAGCAGAACTTTATTATGAAGAGACGGGTTCAGGGCGCCCGATCGTGAT
Organism: Paenibacillus timonensis; assembly: GCF_009725205.1. Lineage (GTDB taxonomy): Bacteria > Bacillota > Bacilli > Paenibacillales > Paenibacillaceae > Fontibacillus > Fontibacillus rhizolycopersici. Next base: position 262,612 of record NZ_WNZY01000006.1, read on the forward strand.
GATTCATGGTTTCACGCCCGATCATCGGCTGATGAGCGGCTGTATGGAGCCGGTGTTCGAGAAGCGTGAAGGTTGGCGGCGGATCTACCTTGATTTACCGGGGATGGGACGCTCCCGCGATTATGCGGATATCGAGAGTACGGACGGGATGTTGGACGCCGTGCTGGAACTGATCGACAAGCTGATCCCCGAATCGAACTTCGCGGTAGCCGGCGAGTCATACGGTGGGTATTTGACGAGAGGGATCATAGCACGTCGGTCTGAGCGAGTTGAGGGTGCGGCGTTGATTTGTCCTGTGGTTGTACCGGACAAGGAGCGCGCGTTACCACCGCATACGGTATTGTACGAGGACCCGATGCTTATTTCCAAACTACAACCCGAGGAGTACGCGGATTTCCGCTCGATGGGGGTTGTTTTAGACCGACGCGCCTGGGAAAGGTATGCTGAGGAGATCGTCCCCGGGTGCCGTCTGGCGGATGTGGCTTTTTTGGACAAGATTCGGAAGCGGTATGGGTTTTCTTTTTCCATTGATCAGGAGGCGTTTGCAGCTCCTTCGTTATTCTTGCTCGGCAAGCAGGATGCGACGGTTGGGTATGCCGATGCGCTTCAATTATTGGAACAGTATCCACGCGGTACGTTTGCCGTCATGGATCGGGCGGGACACAACCTGCAGATCGAACAGGAAAATGCGTTTAACGCGTTGGTGAACGAGTGGCTGGATCGGGTGGAAGAAGCTTGGGATAAGGAATGATGAGTTGAGATCGGGTTGTGGGTAGGCAGACTAGAATTGATTTTGACTGACCCGGGTGAAATTTGGTGGAGGTGTTCCGGAATGTATGAGCTCAAGACCAAGGAGAACGACCATAACGTCCTCGAATTCATTGAAGAGGTGGTCGATGCTAAGAAGAGAGAGGACGCCTACCAGTTACTGGACATCTTCACGGAAGCAACCGGGGTTCTGGCAAAAATGTGGGGCTCTAGCATCATCGGATTTGGCTCCTATCATTACAAATATGCCTCCGGCCATGAAGGCGATGCTCCGCTGGTCGGATTCTCGCCTCGGAAAGCAAAGATCAGCCTCTATCTCGCGCCGGATGATCCGGCCCGTGAGGCATTGCTAGGATCGTTCGGTAAGCACACTCAAGGGAAAGGCTGCGTCTACATGAATAAAGTTGCCGATATCGATGTGGATGTGTTGCGCGAATTGATCCGGCAGTCGGTCGAGCATTTGCAGAGGTTGTATCCGAACGAGAGTAGAGGGAATTAGTTAGTAAACGGCTCTTTCTTGGTGTCGGAAACGGCGCGGGGGCGGGGAGTGGGGCGCAGGTGGCGGTGTTCGTTTGAAATGTATACGAAAAATCGAATAGAATCTGCGGATTCCAGAGCTTTTGGCGAATTATAGCTGATTTTTCATACCTATTTGACCTGGTGGAGGTCAAAAGCCCAAAATCTATATGAAATTTCGAATAGAATTCGCGATATCTGCTGTTTCGATCTGAATATAACTGAAATTTCGAATAGATTTCGGCGGCAGCAACGACCAAGCTTCGACGAAACCCAGTCGGGGGGACTCGCCCTCTTGGGAGCGCAAAAGGGGCTGTCCCAAAAGTCATCGTAGATGACTGAGGGACGCCCTTGTTTTTTTGATTTTGTTAAACAAAAAGAAACCAATCCTTGGTAAAATGGAAGTGACTAGCAACCATTCAAAAAGGAGAGGTTT
>NZ_WNZY01000070.1 GCF_009725205.1 Paenibacillus timonensis
CCCTTAAACCAAACCTTGTTCAAACAATTGAAGGAACACCAGCTTTAATTCACGGTGGACCTTTTGCTAATATTGCCCATGGATGTAATTCTGTTTTAGCAACAAAAACAGCACTTAAATTGGCTGATATTGTCATTACAGAGGCAGGATTTGGAGCTGACCTTGGTGGTGAAAAATTTTTGGATATCAAGACACGTCAGTTAGGGAAACAACCTGATGCTGTGGTAGTTGTGGCTACGCTTCGTGCGCTTAAGATGCACGGTGGCGTTGATAAGAAAGAATTGACAAGTGAAAATGTCGAGGCTGTTAAAAAAGGTTTTGCTAATTTGGAACGGCATATCAAAAACATGCAAAGTTATGGCCTGCCAGTGATTGTAGCGATTAATCAATTTGCATCGGATAC
>NZ_WNZY01000071.1 GCF_009725205.1 Paenibacillus timonensis
AGTTCCTCCGATTATTGATATGCTTAAGTTCAGCGGGTCTTCCTGCCTGATTTGAGACCATGGTTCAAGTTCAAAGGTTACCCAGTGAACTTTAAAAGTTGAGTGTCCAACAACCGTCCTCTGCGGAAAGCAATAGAGAAACCGAGGTTCCATTCACATACTCGCTGCAGAAAACATTAGACAGCCATAGTTTTAAAAGCACTCTTTTTAACAGAGACGCTTCAAATCTCCCCTGCTCTAATGAACCGTAAAGTTCACCAGGGCAGGGAAATGAATACTATAGATTCTCAAACAGGCATACTCTGCCGAAACAGAGTGCAATGTGCGTTCAAAGATTCGATGATTCACGGAATTCTGCAATTCACACTACGTATCGCATTTCGCTGCGTTCTTCATGGATGC
>NZ_WNZY01000072.1 GCF_009725205.1 Paenibacillus timonensis
AGATGATTCTAATGTAGGTGTAATCGTTCTTACAGGAGCAGGAGATAAAGCTTTCTGTTCTGGTGGGGACCAAAAAGTCCGTGGACACGGCGGATATGTTGGAGATGACCAAATTCCTCGTTTGAACGTACTAGACTTACAACGATTGATTCGTGTCATTCCTAAACCTGTCATTGCAATGGTAAAAGGTTATGCTATTGGTGGTGGCCATGTTCTTCACGTTGTTTGTGATTTAACAATTGCTGCAGATAATGCTGTATTTGGTCAAACAGGCCCGAAAGTCGGTAGCTTTGACGCTGGTTATGGTTCTGGATACTTGGCACGTCTTGTAGGACATAAGAAAGCGCGTGAGATTTGGTTCTTATGCCGTCAATATAACGCACAAGAAGCTTTAGAC
>NZ_WNZY01000073.1 GCF_009725205.1 Paenibacillus timonensis
TTTGTATGCCTTATCATATTCGCCAATAAGCGCTAATGTCGCTCCCAATTTAAATTGATGCTCAATCGAAATAGGATGTACTTTTAATAAGGCATCCTTTAATGCTCGCACCTCATTTAAGTCACTCTCATAAAAAGCAAAAACCAGCTTATTGCAAAGGGCATGCAAATTACCCGGATTGTCTTTAAAGACTTGATTCAAAACATCCGAGGCTTTATCTGTTTCACCAAGATAAAAATAAGCTAGCGCCAAATTATTATAAGCCGACCAATATTCTGGATATTCCTCAATAACCCCGTTCAGTAATTCAACCGCTTTCGGAAAATAACCTGTTTCAAGCAATTCTCTTGCTTGTTCTTGTTTGGCTATCAAGTCGTCCTGCTCATAAAGC
>NZ_WNZY01000075.1 GCF_009725205.1 Paenibacillus timonensis
ATTCTTGGCAAATGCTTTCGCAGTAGTTAGTCTTTCAGAAATCCAAGAATTTCACCTCTGACTCTGAAATACTAATGCCCCCAACTATCCCTATTAATCATTACCTCGGTCCTAGAAACCAACAAAATAGAACCAAAGTCCTATTCTATTATTCCATGCTAATGTATTCAAGCGTAAGCCTGCTTTGAACACTCTAATTTCTTCAAAGTAAAAGTCCTGGTTCTTTTGTCCACTCAGTTAAGAGCAGACGAAATAGCCAGAAGGAAAGATATCACTACTCAGTTCTTACCGTTAGGCAGACTAAGCAACAACATCCAAAATTCAACTACGAGCTTTTTAACTGCAACAACTTTAATATACGCTATTGGAGCTGGAATTACCGCGGC
>NZ_WNZY01000076.1 GCF_009725205.1 Paenibacillus timonensis
ATTCTTGGCAAATGCTTTCGCAGGAGTTAATGCGCCATTGACACTATACATGCTCTGTATAACCGGGCGCAATCTTTTGGTCGAAAATCGCCCATGACGAAACACTTTATATTGTGCGCCATCTTCGATTAAGTCAATTAACGATAAACACCGTTGTTGAAAACACGGTATGCGTTATTGAGGAGGAATATGAATGGCTTACACACCTTTAACTTGTTATAACCAACGTTATGACTTCGGAATTAAAGGGCTTTATTAACATGATCTCCGTGGTTAATAGCGTAGCCGTGTTGCCCCCAACATAAAAACGCCTTAATCGGAAAGCTGTTATGGACCACATGCAGGAATGTTTGAATCTTACGCAACGAGCTGGAATTACCGCGGC
>NZ_WNZY01000077.1 GCF_009725205.1 Paenibacillus timonensis
GCGTAGACAGGGTGGAACAGCATGCACAAGGTCAGGGGAATGAAAGCGAAATACTCAACAGACAGCTCAATAGGCCCCAGTTGAAGTGCAGGAATCAGTTCGGTGAACATGTTCGATAAGCCGTACAGGGACATGGACAGGACAAAAATCATCATTTTCTGCGAGGACGTAAGGGTGTACAGATTCGATTGATTAGCCATTTGAGAGAACAGCCTCCTTGAATAGGAATTTGCTCTCAGTATAGAGACCCTTTATTAAAACAGACGCTGGAGTATGTCAACGTTCTGTAATAAATTTTACATTAGGATATAAATGAAATAAAATTTACATATGAAGTATCCTTCTCATTGTCACTTATCAAACCAGAATCTACATTCCAAAGG
>NZ_WNZY01000078.1 GCF_009725205.1 Paenibacillus timonensis
ATCTGGTAAGGCTAAATACTCCCTAGTGACCGATAGTGAAGCAGTACCGTGAGGGAAAGGTGAAAAGCACCCCGGAAGGGGAGTGAAATAGAACCTGAAACCGTGTGCTTACAAGAAGTCAGAGCCCAATCTATGGGTGATGGCGTGCCTTTTGTAGAATGAACCGGCGAGTTACGTTTGCAAGCAAGGTTAAGGCCTAAAGGCTGGAGCCGTAGCGAAAGCGAGTCTGAATAGGGCGACTTAGTTTGTAGGCGTAGACCCGAAACCGTGTGATCTACCCCTGTCCAGGGTGAAGGTGCGGTAACACGCACTGGAGGCCCGAACCCACGTACGTTGAAAA
>NZ_WNZY01000079.1 GCF_009725205.1 Paenibacillus timonensis
CGGGGCGGGCTTTGCTCTTCAATCGTGATAAGGGATAGGGCATAAGCGGGAAATGATTCCGAAGAAGCGGAGCGTTCGCCTTTGTGAGCGGGTTTCAACCTCGCATGAATTTGTAAGATCAAGAAACCCGCGAGCAACAGCGATCGTAGGAACATTTCCTAGCGTTGCCCTCGGTCCTTATCCAGTTGTTTCCTCTGCCCTGCCCGAGTCTGTTCGGGGCGGGCTTTGCTCTTCAATCGTGATAAGGGATAGGGCATAAGCGGGAAATGATTCCGAAGAAGCGGAGCGTTCGCCTTTGTGAGCGGGTTTCAACCTCGCATGA
>NZ_WNZY01000007.1 GCF_009725205.1 Paenibacillus timonensis
CTACTCTCCCGCTGAATTTGCAGTGAAACTGGAGAGAAACGAAGTAAACGCGTTTAGAATCGCCGTATAGTTGAGCCGAACTAAGGTTTGATCCTAAAGTGTCCAATATTCGGGGGCCTGGCCGATTCCCACCACATCACGGCGACTGGATCCGGAAATGTTGCATAAAATGCAACAATTCTCCCTCAACCCGCTCGGCGACGGGTGGAGGAACGTCCGCCCGCTCACACTCGCGAGTTACCAGCAAACAAGCATACGCACGTAAGCGCGCATGCACACATGCACGCAGTTTCCCCCCACAACAAATAACCCGTCCGGCATTCGCCGCGACGGGTTTCTTCATTCCCACACATTAACTTTTGATCGCACCCATCATGATTCCTTTGACGAAGTACTTTTGCACAAACGGGTACACCATGATGATTGGAAGGGTCGCGACCATCGTGACCGCCATCCGGATGCTTTCGCTGGATACCGGGATGCGTTTAGCGTTTTGCGCCATCTGCTGGGCATCGGTCATCATCGCGCCGGTCTGGAATTGGTTCAGGATTTTAACCAGGACCGCCTGCAGCGTCTTAAGCTCCGGTTTATACGTATAGATGTAGGAATCGTACCAGGAATTCCAATGGCCGATGGCCAGGAACAAGCCGATCGTCGCCAGCACGGGCACGCACAGCGGGAGAACGATGCGGACGAAGATCTGCAGGTCGTTCGCGCCGTCGATTTTGGCCGATTCCTCAATTTCGCCGGGGAGCTGCTCGATGAAGGTCCGCACGAGGATCATCAGGAACACGCCGATCAAGCCCGGGAAGATAAACACCCAGAACGAATCGATTAACCCCAGCGCCTTGATGACCATATACGTCGGAATCAGGCCGCCGCCGAAATACATCGTAAATACGAAGAAAAACGAGAAATACTTCCAGCCGAGCAAATAACGTTTGCTTAAGGTGTAGGCCAGCATGGAGATACAGATGATCGACACCGCGGTCCCGATCACCGTCCGCAGTGCCGTCACCTGCAGTGCGCTCCAGATTTCCGGGTTTCGGAAAATCGTGACGTAGCTGGCGAACGTAAACTCCCGCGGCCAGAAATACAGGTTACCTCGCAGCGAGTCCGTGGCGTCGTTCAGCGAGATGATGAGAATGTTCCAGAACGGATAGAACGTGACGAGAAAGATGCCCGACAGGAACAGGTATAGAGCAGTGTCAAACAGATGCTCGGTAATCGTTTTATGGTTTTTCATGCCGTTTCCTCCATGCCAGGTTTAGAACAAGGACTGGCCGTTGATTTTTTTCGCGATCTTGTTGACGATCACCACGATGATAAAGGCGACAACCGAGCTGAACATGCCCACGGCGGCAGCGTACGAGAACATGCCGTTCTGGATCCCGTAGCGGAACGAGTAAGTCGAGAGCACGTCCGAGTAGTCCTTCGTCAGATCGTTCCCCAGCAGGAAGTGCTGGTCGAACCCGGCGTTCAGAATGCCGCCCATAGCTAGAATCAGCAGAATGACGATCGTGGGCTTCAGATGCGGGAGCGTGATAAAACGAATCTGCTTAAACCGGTTAGCCCCATCCACCTTGGCCGCCTCATACAATTCCGGGTTGATTGAAGAGATGGCTGCCAAGTACATAATCGAGCTGTAGCCCATATCCTTCCACGTGTTGCCCAGCGCGACGATCCACCAGAAATACTTGCCATTCTGCAGGAACAAGATGCTCTCATTCGTGATGTGAAAAAACTTCAATAGCGCGTTCACCGCCCCGTCCGAGGACAGCAACGTCACGATTATGTTGGCCGCGATGACCCAGGAGATGAAATACGGCAAATACGATGACGTCTGCACGATTTTTTTGAATTGGACGTTTTTGATTTCGTTAATCGCCAGCGCGATCAGGATCGGCATCGGAAACGAGAACAGAAGAGTGATCAACGTCGAAGCCAAAGTGTTGCGCAGGATGATCAGGAAATCGCCGTTATTGAAAAAGTAACGGAACCACTGCAGCCCAACAAATTCGCTGTGGAACAGGCTGTACCAGAATCGGCCGAGCGTGGGCTGGTAGTTGACGAACGACATATACAATCCGGCCATGGGAGTATAGGCGAACAGGATCGCCCAGATGAGCGCCGGCAGCATCAAGAGGAACAGATATTTTTGCTGTTTAAAGACGGGCCATAATTTGCGGCGCGGAATTTTCAGTTCCGTACCTTCGCGTAGATTCAAGTCGGTTTGCATAGCGGCACCTCGCATTGGTTTCTTAGTCGTGGCATTCAGCTTTACGGCTTAAAAAAATTATAAGACCCCCGAAAATTCAATGTCGATAAAGCAATGTATCGAATCATGCTTGAAAATAACTTTCATGCGAAAGGAGGATTCAGTTCGCCTGCATGTAAGCGCTATAATCAAAGAGGAGGCAGTTCAAGGAACTGCCTAACCTTACGGTTATTAGATTCGGAAAGGCTGCATAAGAAGGGGGCTTGCGGACATGTACAGCATTTTTCTGGTGGACGACGAGGAATTGGAATTGGAGATGATGCGGGACTTCATCCGTTGGGAGGATATGGGGATTTACGTGGCCGGTGTCGGTATCAACGGGAAGGACGCTCAGGAGAAAATCCATGCCATTCAACCCGACATCGTGCTGACGGACGTACAGATGCCGCTGATGGACGGCCTGGAGCTGGCAAAGTGGGTCAGCGAATACTACGACTGGATGCAGATCGTTTTTTTGACCGGTCATGACGAGTTCAATTATGTCAAATCCGCATTGCACGTCGGCGCGGTTGGCTATTTGCTTAAGCCGCTGGACCTGGAGGAGATCACCGGGGTGATGGGGCGAGTGAAGCAGAAGTGTGAAGAAGTGCGTTTAAAATATAAATCGATCCAGATGACCAAAGCTAAACTGTTGAAGGAACTGCTCCATGAAAAAGACGCCGTACGGCGGTTGCAGCTCGCCGCCGCGCTCGGCAAGCTGGAACGGCGGGAAGTCGCCGGTACCTACACGCTGGCGCTCTGCAGCGTAGACCGCTTCACCGGCGGGGAGACGTCTGGCACGGGGGAAGCGGCAATTTCCCGCCTGCCGGAGGTGACGGAGGAGTATTTCCACGCCGTTCGTAAGGACGCCGTGGTCGCCGCACTTCAAGAAGGCGAGCTTGCGATCTTTATCGAGGCTGAGCCCGGAAGCCAGCCGGGGGTTTCGCATGAGCAGTGGGGCACCCTGCAACAGACGATTCGGGGATTGCTGGGGCTGTCGGTGACGCTGGCCATTGACAGTGAAGAGACCGGGCCTGCCGGCATCTCCCGGTTGTATGAGCGGGCGCGTAGCCTGCGGGACGAAAGGTTCTATCTTGGGCCGGGACAGATCATTTATGCCGGGGATGTTAAATCGGGGTATCCCTATGACACGCTGCCCCCCTTCCCTGAGCAGGAGTGGATGGAGGCGCTGCAGCAGCTCCGAGGCGAAGATGCAGAAGGAGTTCTGGGCGAATTTCTCACGAATGTGCGTCAGCTGCGGATCGACAAGCCACTCGTGTACGAGTGGGGGATTGATCTGCTGGCCCGCCTGGAGGAACGGCTTCACAGCCCCAGCCTGCAAGGCTACGCTGAACCGGTCAAGCGCGCAACCCTCTACCAATCCATTTACGATTGCCAGACGCTGGAGGAGATTGAGGCAGCCATCCGGCGGGCAGCCGCGCATTATCTGGAGCTGTTGATGGAGCGATCCACGGACAAAAACGCGAGGCTTGTGCAACAAGTTTGCCAGATCATCGACCAGACGTTTCACGAGCCGATCACGATTCAAAGCTTATCCAGCCAGGTTTATCTGTCGCCGAACTATTTGCGGTCCATTTTCCGGGATAAAACCGGTATGACGATCCATGATTACCTGACGCGGATCCGCTTGGAGAAATCCAAGGAGATGTTAGCCGATCCGTCGCTGAAAGTGCAGGATATTGCCCAGAAAATCGGCTATGAGAGCACGTCCTATTTCATATCCTTATTCCTGAAAAACCAAGGAGTCACGCCCAATGAATATCGAAAAAATCTATAGGGAGACGGACGGCAGAAGCCCCGTCATGCGGCGGATCTCTTTGTTCAGGCAGCATTGGTTCGCCAATTTGCGGCTGCGCAACAAGCTGTTTATTATTTTCCTGCTCGTATCCTTCATTCCGTGCTCCGTGCTCATTTATTATTCCTATACCTCCACGCGGGACACGATCACCGAGCAGACATATGCTTCGTTAAGCGGCACGCTGAATCAGATTAATACGAATCTCGAAAACCGGCTGGGGTACTATGAGCAACTGACGAATATTCTTTATATGGACGCGCAGCTGCGGAATTTTTTGTCCAATGATTACGAACAAGCTTTTTATTATCTGGATGCGTTCCAGTATATCAATCGTACGATGTCTTCCATGTTGATCTCCAACGCCAATATTCAAGGCATCACGATTTACATCGATAACAAGACGTTATATTCCGATAAGCAGTACATCAAATACACCGAGGAGCTGCCGGACACGGTGAAGCAACAAGCGCTGAATGCGGCGGGGAGCCCGGTATACACTCATATCGACGATCCGCAGACAGGGGCGTCCTACGTTACGCTTGCTCGCTCACTCAGTTACTTCAGCTTGATGCATCCTTACGGTATCCTGACGATTAACATCGACGACAAGGAAATCTATTCCCTGATCGAAAAAGAAAACGTCAATAAGAGCGTCTACATCATCGACAGCGACGGTCGTGTCATCAGCTCCGGAGATACCGCGATGAAGGGGCGACAGTTGTTTGACGTCTATCCGATTCAAGCCGATCTGACGCTGTCCGGCGGAAAGTTTGACACGCGGATCGACGGTCAGGAACGCTTTTTTACGTACAAGAAGCTAAGTAATGGTTGGACGACGGTCATTACCGTTCCTTATGACGAGTTGTTGGCCAATACGAATAAGGCGACGAAGCGGATTGTCTGGATTTCCGTAACCGTGATTGCGGTGGCTGCGCTGCTGATTTTCTTTACGGCCAAGGTGATTACGAAGCGGATCGAGGTGCTGCTGCAGCAAATTCGCAAGGTGGAGCGGGGGAATTTCCAGGTGAAACGCAAACCGATGGGCAACGATGAAATCGGGCAGCTGTCGTACGCCTTTCAGAAGATGACCACCCGAATCCAGGAGCTGATCGACGAGGTGTACGTCAAGGAAATCGCCGTGAAGGATTCGGAGTTGACGACGCTGCAGGCACAGATTAACCCACATTTTCTGTATAACACATTGTCTTCGATTTCCTCGCTCGCCTTGAAGGAGGGCAGCACGCAGGTCTACCAAATGGTCAGCCATTTGTCGAAGTATTATCGGATCTCGCTGAACAAAGGGAAAAGGGTGGTCCTCTTGGAACAGGAAATCCAACTGGTCAAAAATTACGTTTCGATCCAGGAGATTCGGTTCCGCGGGATGCTGCACATGCATTATGATCTGGACGAGTCGTTGTTTAACCGGACGGTCATCAAGCTGATCCTGCAGCCGTTTATCGAGAACTGCATCAACCATGCGATTTGGAACGAAGCCGGCATCCACATCATCGTTAAGCTGAAGGGGGAGGGTGACGATCTCCTGCTGCAGGTGATCGACGATGGGCAGGGGATGACCCGCGAGCGGCTGGAGGAAGCGTTCAGCAAAGCCAGCAATCAATCCGGCTATGGCATCAAAAACGTAGACGACCGAATCAAGCTGGCCTATGGAGAACACTATGGCGTGGAAATCTTCAGCCGGCTCGGAATCGGGACGAATGTCACGATCCGCCTGCCGCTGAATCCGAACGCGTCAGATCTCGAAACCCGGCTGAATATGGGCTAAGTGTGGGCTAAATACCGGCCGAATCGATGAAAGTCGTTTTCCACTATGAATAGTAACATTGCGTTATGGATAAACAGGGTGGCGCTTTTTACAATTGAGGTGAGCTTGAGGTACAAGCGCAAAAGCACAAGAGAGGGGTTTACGCAAATGAAGAAGAAGCTGCTATTCATGGTATCCTCTATGATGATCCTCGCCCTGCTTGCAGGCTGCGGGTCCGGGAACGCCCCGTCGGCCGGGGGGAATTCGCCCGCGGCGAACGGAGGAACGAACGGGGAGGCACCGGCGGATGATAAGTCGCCGATCACGTTAACGTTGTTTGACCAGAACACGGGGGATCCTTTTACAAACCCGGTAGCGAAAGCGATTACAGAAAAAACCGGCGTGACGGTAGAGATCCAACAGCCGACCGGGAATCCGGCGGAGAAGCTGAACCTGATGCTGGCGAGTAACGACTTGCCGGACATCGTGTTGATGAGCCGCGGCAGCGACATCATGAACAAGTATATTTCCTCGGGAGCCGTTATTCCGTTGGATGACTTGATCGAGAAGTACGGACCGAACATCAAGAAGATGTACGGGGATACGCTGAAGAAGACGCGCAGCATGGACGGGAAGAACTACTATTTGGCCAACTGGTACGGGCTGGAGCAGTATCCGGTGTTCGGCTTCCTGATGCGGATGGATTTGATGAAGGAGCTGGGCGTCGGAGATAAGGTGAACAACGGCGAGCCGTTTACGGCCGAAGAGTTCGAGAACCTGCTGAAGGCGTTTAAGGAGAAATACCCGACGATCGACGGCAAGGAAACCATCCCGATGACGCTGAACGGCGAGAACATGAGCGGCGTGACCGGGACGTTCAAAGGGATGTTTGGCATTATGCCGTTTTACGAGAAAGACGGCAAGCTGCTGAAGGATATCCGTGATCCACGGTACCTGGACATGATGAAATATATGAATTCCCTGTATCGTCAAGGTTTGCTCGACAAAGAGTGGGTGACGATGAAGACGAAGCAATATGAGCAGAAGCTGGGGGCAGGGAATATCTTCGCCACAGCCGACGCGGGCTGGAACGTAGGGACGTCCAATGGTTTGCTGAAGGCGGATGCCCCGGACCCGGCTAAGGCGGAGGAGAGACAGTTCTACCAATATAAAGTGCTGGCGCCGGGCGTTGGACCGGACCAAACGTCTTACGGGCCAAAGAGTTCGCTCGGTTGGGACGGCATCACCATCAGCAAAACGAACAAGGATCCGGTACGCACGATCAAGTTCCTTGATTTTCTCGCCAGCGAGGAAGGGCAATATTTGATGATGTGGGGCGTGGAAGGCGAGCATTGGGACATGAAGGACGGCAAGCATGTGCCGCGTCAGGAAGTATTGGACGCCTTCAAGAAGGATTGGGCGGAAACTTCCCGCACGACCGGGATCCGCAAATGGACCTGGACGATCAAGAACGGACCGGGCTCCGACGGTACGCCGTATGACCTGATCGGCCGCGGCATGAACGATCCGACGACCGACCTCGCGATCAAGAACCTCGCGGACACGTCGTTCGACACGGCACCTTACGACAGCCTTGGCCCGGCCGGCGGTACGCCGGAAGCGATCATGGAGACGAAGGTTAACGAAACGATTAACGAGTTCTTCCTGAAGATGGCCCTGGCTCCAAGTGAGCAGGAGTTGGTCACCTTGTACGACACCATGATAAAGCAGGTGGATGCCGCCGGCTTGCCGAAACTGGAGGAAGTCTACAACAAGAACTACGAAGAGCGCATGAAATTGTGGGAATAGAGCGGTAGGGCAGAGCGACGCGAGCCGCGGGGGACGATGGGGTCCTCCGCGGGCTCGCGTTTTCTTTTGGGAAGTGGGTGCCTACGAACCCCCGCCACCCCTGCCATCCTCGCCACTCCCCGCCGCAAACCTGCGACAAGCGCAAATGTTGCAGTTTGTGCAACATTCTAATCGGGACCACGGGCGTTCTAGTTAAAATGCTGCATAAAGTTCAGCATTTTTGGAGCAGAAGGCCCAAATTGCCATGAAATGTTGCACTAAATGCAACATTTTACGCCTTAGGGCTCCGGGTGAGCCCAAAATGTTGCAGGAATTGCAACATTGGCTCGTATCACCCGCATCGACCGCACACACTGGCACCATTCACACCGAAGCATCACAACGCATTTCTTCCACACTATTTGCACCTTACGCACCTTCGTCTATCCACAAAAATCGTGCCTTTGGGTTTGGGGAACTACATGATGACTAAGCCGCTCCACCTTCCAATCAGAACGACAGAAATCCAACCGTTGTTATATGGTTCCGCTTACATGGTGGACTTATAATGAACCCCAAGAGGTGATACGGTGCTTACCAAACTTGCAAAATACCGCTGGCAGTATCTTATGGTTCTGCCCGCTGTCGTCTTACTGTTCCTGTTCAGCTATGTGCCGATGGCGGGCATCCAGGTGGCGTTTAAGGAGTTTCAAATCGGCACGACGATATGGAACAGCCCTTGGGTGGGGCTAGAGAATTTTGCGTTTCTGCAGGACGATCAATTTTGGCTGGTGGTGCGGAACACGGTGTACATCGCCGTCCTGAAATTCGTGTTCGGGTTTCCGGCGCCCATCCTGCTGGCGCTGTTGATCAACGAGCTGCGGCATAACGGCTTCAAGCGGTTCGTCCAATCCGTCAGCTATTTGCCGCATTTTTTCTCCTGGATCGTCGTTGCGTACATTTTGCAGTCCTTCCTGACGCTGGATGGCGGACTGGTGAACCAGCTGATCGCGAACCTGGGCGGCGACCCGGTCTTCTTCCTGGGATCGACGCAGTGGTTCCGCCCGATGATCGTCACAAGCAGTTTATGGAAAGAAGTCGGATGGAACACGATTCTATACTTGGCCGCCATTACGACCATCGATCCGCAGCTGTATGAGGCGGCCAAGGTGGAGGGAGCGGGGAAATGGGCGCAGATGCGGCACATTACGCTGCCGGGAATGATGCCCACCATTTCGATCGTGCTGATCCTCAGCATGCCAAGCTTGATCGCCGTTGGGATGGATCAGATCTACCCGCTGATGAATCCGGCCAACCAGCCGGTCGCGGATGTGCTGGATACGTACATTTTGCGAAGCGGCTTGCAGCAGGGGTATTTCGGGATGGCGACCGCCGTCGGGATGTTATCCTCTTTGCTAAGCCTGATCCTGGTGATCGGCACAAACCAGCTGTCCAGAAAAGCTAACGGAGAGGGGCTGTGGTAAACGATGCAAACTTCCAAGGGCGAAAAAATCAGCCAAGCCGTCATCGTCTTCCTGATGCTGCTCCTGTGCGCTTCGGTCATCTACCCCTTCATGTATATGCTGTCGATTTCGCTCAACGTTGGCAGCGACGCAGCCAAAGGCGGGGTGTATCTGTGGCCTAGGCAGTTCACCTGGGCGAATTATGAGATCGTATTGGGCAACGTCGTCATTCGGCATGCCTACCTGATCACGATCACCCGAACCCTTATCGGTACGTTGGCCGGACTGTTAGTGACGCTGCTTGCCGCATTTGGACTGTCCTACGAGCGAATGCCGCTTCGGGGCGTCCTGTTGACCTATGTGCTGATCACGATGTTGTTCAGCGGCGGGTTGATCCCGTTTTACATCCAGCTGAACGAGCTGCATTTGCTAAACACGTTTTGGGTCTATATCGTCCCCGGGGCGTTTTCAGCCTGGAACATGTTCGTCATGCTGAAGTTCATTCAGGGTATTCCGGCCGCGCTTGTGGAATCCGCGGAGATCGACGGAGCTAATCCGATCCGCGTGCTGTTGTCGGTCATCTTGCCGTTATCGAAGCCGATGTTGGCCGCACTCGCCTTGTTTACGGCCGTCGGCCATTGGAACGACTGGTTTGCAGGGGCGTTTTTCGTCACGGACCAAAACCTGATTCCGGTGCAAACCTTCCTCCAGCAGCTATTGTCGGCACAAAATATCTCGACGGTGCTAGGCTCGAACAACAACATCGAATCGCTTGCCCGCGGCACCCAGCTGTCCAACGTGACGCTGATGTCGATCAAGATGGCGACCATGATGGTCAGCGCGATTCCGATCCTTTGCGTTTATCCGTTTTTGCAGAAGTATTTCGTTAAAGGAGTACTCATCGGCTCCGTCAAGGGGTGATGTTACCTCATAAACATCAGGGATCGGCAGAATCAAGCAACTGGATGAAATCACACACGTTGAATCAAAAAAATGAAGGGGAAACGATGTTGAATTCACGGAAAACTTGGATTCGAAGATGGATGGCAGCCACGCTTGCGGCATTCATGATTGCCTTGGCAGCTTGTTCCGGCGGCGGGGGAAACGGAGACGGCGCAGAGACCAACAGCTCCGAAGGCGGGAATGCCGCAACAAGCGAAGACACCTCGACTTTTAAGCTATGGCTCGGCTGGACCGCCATGATCAACAACAACAGCATGGTGCAAAATTACTGGCGCGAGCATGAGCCGTTCATCGATCTTCAGTTGGAATCAACGCAGGGCGATGCCATGACGGCGCTTAACCTGAAGCTGAACACGGGCGGCTTCGAGGATGCGGCGATCTTCGGCCGCGGTGATATCGTCGATAACGCCATGATCCGCTCCAATACGATCCTGCCTCTGGAGCAATACTTCGACATGCCGGACAAATATCCAGGCCTTGCCTCGATTCCGAAGGAATATCTGGAGCCCATGAAGGATGAGGAGGGCCATATTTGGTCGATTCCGACCTGGTTTGACCAGCATCCGGAAGATCCATGGCCGGGGTGGGCCTCCGGTGGCTGGTTCGTTCGCACGGATGTCCTGGAGAAGACCGGCATGACGATGGACGATCTAAAAACGCTGGACGGCGTGGAGAAATATTTGAAGCTCGCTGCCGAGCAAAAGGATGCGAACGGCAACAAGCTGATCCCGCTTAGCTTCCTGTCTGAGGCCAGCGACGAGAACGTCATCCTGAGCACCTTCGGCGTGACCACGACAGCGGCCGGCGGCGTCATCCCTGTGGAGAAGAAAGGCGGCGAGTACGTCTTTATCTACGACGACCCGCAGTACAAGGCGGCTTATCAATGGATGAACCGGATGTACCGCGAAGGTCTCTTGGACCATGAAGTGATGACCGACAAGAAGGAACGCTACAAGGAAAAAAACAAAACCGGGCGCATTGCGATGAATACCGGCGGTTTCTTTAATATGGACGCCCAGCTGTGGGAAGTCCTCGACGGTCCGACGGAGCCGGCCTGGTATTATGAGACGATTCCGTATCCTCAGGTCGAGGGCGTAAGCCAGCTCGGGTATAACCAGATTATCAATCCGTTCCCGGGAAATGACGTCTACATTAGCAAAAAGACGAAAAACCTGGACGCCATCCTCAAGTTCTTCGATTACACCCTGCAGCCGAAACCGGAGCAGCAGCAAGTGGTTAACGAAGGTCCGGCCGGCGTGTTCTGGGACTGGGTTGACGGTCCGCTGGGCAAGTGGGAGTACACGGACGCAGAATACCAGACCCTGCACGACTCGGGAGATCAGGCGAAGAAGGTCAGCACCACGCCAGAACTATATATGACTTCCTCCTACAGCAACGAATGGTACCCGTGGTGGAACTACAATTTGACCGAGCCAAAGGGCCGTCTGAAGACGATCGATTTCACCGAGAAAATCGGCAAAATGGGCACGATCCGCGTCGCGGAGCCGTATGACCGGGTCAAAGCGAAGGCGGGAGGCTTATGGGAGAAATATTTGCCGGAGCTGGATGCCGTCAAAACCGAATATAAAGCCAAGCTGATCATGGCCAAGGACGAAGCCGCTTTCGAAGAGGCATGGAACGAGTTCCAGGCCGCGTTGGAGAAACGTGCTCACTGGAGCGAGCTGAAGACCGAATGGCAGGAACAGCTGAAGGCCGAGGAACAAAACGGCTAACACCAGGCGTTATGCAGCGGTGTCGACCGCTCTGAAACAAGGTTGCCCCGATCTTTACAAGGATCGGGGGCAGCCCTGTTTTTGCTGTTATGAGGGTTCTGAATAATAACTGCCTACATGCAGTTATTTCTCTGCCCTGCCCAAAGAGGTCGTTACTTCTCTGAATTCGTGTAAGCAGCGGCAAAGTAAAAGGTCCACTCTTGATATAAGGGGAAGGAGCAGCAAGCGTGAGAGTATGGCTGGAGAACCGCGTAATCCGCTTTACCCGGGGGATGAACCTCCGAAGGAAAATCTTCGTCATGTACGGCCTGATTTTGCTGGTGCCCAGCTTGATCCTCGGCGGCATCACAATGGGTGTGGTTGTGCGCAGCTTTCACGAAAATTACGTGGCGACCGTTGACGAATCGATCAAGCAGACCGCAATTAACGTTGATTACAGCAAGAAAAGCTACGACCTGCTGGCGATTCGCACGGCGACCGATAGTGAGCTGATCGCCCGGCTTGGGCGGGAATATGCGGACATGACGCAGATTATTGATACCGTCGATTATCTGGATCGCAATTTCATGCTGACGAGTAAGTATCTGCCGGGGATCATAGATTTTCGCATTTATCATACCAACGATACCTTAGTGGAGGACGGACGGCTCCTGTGGCGGCCGCAGCATCGGCTTCTGTCCGGACTGGACGAATGGGACTGGTACGAGAAGACGATGGCTTCCTCTACGCTCCTGTTCTGGAGCACGGCGCCGGAACATCCCGGCCGGATCGTGTTGACGAGCAAAATTTTAAACAGCGCTGGGGAGCCGCTTGGCATGGTGTATATCTTGCTGGACTATAACGTTGTGTTCGGCAATTTGCTGAAGCACCCTTTTGCCGAGGACGGAAGTTTGTACATTGTGGATGACGAAAAACGCATATTGGCCACGACCGAACAGGACAAGATTGGCCGCCGCGTCCTGACGTCGGGCTGGCCGGAGGGGGACGATGGGATCGAGGGCAGGAGGAGTGGAGAGATCGACGAGGAGGATCCGGCCGCAGCCGCCGTTTATGACCTGACCGGGACTAAACAGCTCGTAACGCTTGAACCTCTCACCTCCGGTTGGTATGTCGTCGCCTTAACACAGATGAAGTATATGGACGGCAGGAGCATCACCCTGTTGGCGTTGATCGCCGGGACGGCGATCCTCCTGCTGGTGCTCTCCATGTTCCTGATAACGACGATTATCAATAACGTCGTCCGGCGTATCCGACGGCTGGGGCATCGGATGTACGATCTATCGCGCGGCGAATTCGACGTAACGATCCGTAACAAGGTACAGGATGAACTTGGCGATCTGGAGCTGATGTTCAATTCCATGTCGGAGCGGCTCGGAGGTTTGGTTGAAGACATCCGAACCTCGAGTTTGCTGGAGAGGGAGCAAGCCTTTAAGGCGATGCAGGCGCAGATCAATCCGCATTTTATCTACAATTCCTTGAGTCTGCTCCGCTGGCGTGCGCTGGACGCGCAAGACGAAGAGCAGGTCCGTATCATTGACGCGTTGAGTACCTTCTACCGACAGACGTTAAACAACCAGGTCGCGGTGATTCCGATTCGCGAGGAATTGGAGCATGTGAAGGCGTATCTGGAGGTACAGCAGCTGCGGTATCCGGAGCGGGTCCGGCTCGAATGGGACATCGAGGAGCAGGTACTCTCCTTATATACGCTAAAAACCTTGCTTCAACCGATCGTAGAGAACTGTTACGCACATGGGGCCATAACACGAAGAGGGGGTGGGGTAATTCGCATCGCCGTAAGGCGGAACGGCGACAGCGTTGCCATGTCGGTGGTCGATAACGGCCAAGGAATCGCGCCGGAGGTGCTGGCCGCGTTGGAGGCAGGGACTTACCTTGGCAGCGGGAACGGGTTCGGGACGGCGAACATCCGGGAGCGGTTGGCGTTATATTTTGGTGAGGAAGCGGCATTGAAGTTGGACAGTGAGGCGGGAGACTGGACGCGGGCAACGATCCGGTTTCCAGCATGTACCGAGCCGCCCATCATCCGAAGAAGGGGCTGAGAAGACATGGAATTGCTGAAGGTACTGATCGTGGATGACGAGCCATCAAACATTCAGGGTTTGGTGCGCTACATCCAGTGGCGGGAGCTCGGGTATGAGGAGCCGCAGACGGGAGAATCGGGCGAGGAGGCCTTGGACGCGATTCGCCAAACGGCATTTGACGTCCTGATTTCCGACGTCGCCATGCCCGGCATGAACGGCATCGAGCTGGTTGCCCGGGCGAAAGAGCTGCTTCCCCGGCTTCAAGTGCTGATGATCAGCGGATACAACGAATTCGAGTTCGTACAGGACGCCATCCATGTCGGGGCGCAAGGGTACGTGCTCAAGCCATTGAAGCTGGAAGAAGTGTCAAACCGTTTAACGACGATGCGGGAAACGCTGGAGAACATGCGCAGGCTGGCCGAGCAGACTGAGGATTTGAAGCGAAAAGTGTCCGGCAGCCAGCGCCTGGTCCGGGAACGCGTCCTCAGCGATCTGCTGGCTGGACTTGTCCCCGGGGAAGATATGGAAGCTTCCTGGGACGGCTTGATGGAGCTGCCTGCGGCGGTTCGTGAATTACGCCTGTTTGTGTTCAGTCTGGACCATTTCTTGTCGTTGAAACAACGGGCCGAGGAGCGGGTCGTGCTGTCGGCCTTGTTCCGCCAGACGGTCGACGTCGCCTTGTCCGGGTTCAGTTCAGTTTGGCTGGCGCAAACGTCTCCCGATGAAATCGCCGCTTTACAGCTGGACCCGTCGGCAGAGGACAAAGCGCGGATCGAGAAGCAGCTGAGGTTCGTTCAGGTTATTTTGCAGGAGCAGCATGACTCGACCGTAACGATAGGCTGCAGTCCGACGGTAAGCCACTGGAAGGAACTTCCCGATCGCTATAAGGAGATCAGGTTCCGTATGGCCCAGGCTCGCTTGATTGCGGATGGGCAAATCGTGAGAGGAGAAACGCCGGATGCCGGCGCGTTCGATGATTACCGTCTACGGGAGCAGTGGATTCCGGAAGCCATCCGGCAAATGGAGGGGGGAGATGCTGCCGCCGTCCGGGAAAAGATGAACCGGGTAATTGACCTGCTGTCAGGACAGCCTTCTTTTTCCTACGTACAGGCCATCGGCATGAGCTTCCTCAGCGAGTTGATCCGAACGCTTCGGCGGGGCGGCGAGGCAGACCAGGAAACGAATATCGTGCTTTGGCGCCAAATGCTGGATTGCAGCAGCGCGGAACAAATCATCGAATTTCTGATGGAGTGCGTGGATCGGTATATGACGGTGGAGGCGCAGGAACGGATGAACCAGCAGCGCCATTTGATCCGGAAGGTAGCCGCGTTTATCGACGAACGGGTGCAGGACAACTGGACGGTTAAACAGCTTGGCGAGCGGTTCAATTTGAACGCCAGCTATTTGAGCGTGTTGTTCAAGAAGGAAATGGGCAAGACGATTTCGGAATACGTCCAGGAAACCCGCATTCGGCAAGCGAAAGAACTGCTGTGCGACCCGAGCATCAAGGTTTACGAGGTGGCCGATCGCGTAGGCATCCAGACCTCGGCGTATTTTACGTACTTGTTTAAGAAGCTGGTCGGCTGCACGCCTCAGGAATACCGGGATTACCGGTGATCCCAAAAAAGTCATTTCCCGTTATCGATCGGAACATCGCTCTATAGAACCCTCTGGAGTTCGATCTTATAATGAGGGCGAATAGGCGGAGAAGGAGTGGAGTTGGATGACCATGAATGGATCGATCTCGGCAAAAGTCCGCTTTGCGGCGGATTCGGATACGCAATTGCGTTTGGAGAACGGGCTCGCCCAATTAACCTTTGATCTGGCAGTTGGCGAATTCGCGTTTAGCTGCCGCGGCGCATGTAGCTGGAGCGGGATCCATAGCGCATTCCGGTGGCAAGGCCGGGAATACCATACCGGCATGTACGAGAGCCATCAGGCGTACGGGGAGCCGAAGGAGCTGAACGATCGTTTCGGCCAAGGAGTTCAGGTTGTGGTTCGGCATGAAAAACCCGGATTGCCGGAGGTAGAACAACATTTTTATCTTTATGAGCAGCAGCCGTTCTTTTTGATCCGGGTCGTTGTGGTCGGCGAGGACGATATGAAGCTGAACCGGATTGCGGTGATGAAGTCCGCTAAGCTGGAGATCGAAAAAGACTCTGGTAACGGGCTATTCGGGGAGGACCAGCTGCATGCCCTTCGCATTCCTTACGACAACGATAAATGGGTACGCTACATCGCCAAGGCGCTGCCTTGGGAGACGGAAAGCTACGAAGCGGCAGCTCTCTTCTATCCGGGGAGCCGACAGGGGTTCGTGACCGGTTCAGTATCCCATGACGTGTGGAAGACCGGCATCCGAATTCGAAGCGAACAACCTGACAAGCTGGACGACTTCGAGCTGTATGCCGGGGCGACAAGCGAGATGACGCGCGATACGCAGCCGCACGGTTATGTTCACGGCCCCCGGGTCGCATCCCCGCTCGTATTCGCCGGGTATTACGATGACTACCGCGAGGGGTTGGAGGCGTACGGCCGAGCCAACGCGGCGGTCGAACCACCGCTGAAATGGGAGGGCGGCGTGCCTTTTGGCTGGAACAGCTGGTCGGCGGCGATGAGCACGTTGGATTACGAGTTGTATGTATCGACGAGTGATTTTTTGAAACGCGAGGTACAGCCTTTGGGGTTTGAGAGCGACGGTGCGCTTTACATCAATTTCGACGCGTTCTGGGACCGGCTGACGGCGGAGGAAATGGCCGATGCGTTGCGACGGGTGCGGGCAAACGGGCACAAGCCGGGCACGTATTGGACGCCCTTTGCATTCTGGGGCGGACCGGAGCAATTCGGCCGCGAAGTGGAGGGTACGGACGGCAAGTATACCTATGGCGAGATTCTGCTCCGCGACGCGGAGGGGGAGATCGTGGCGGACATCGCCGGCGGTCTGGCGATCGATCCGACACATCCCGGGGCTTTGCGGCGCATCGACTGGTTTACGGAGAAGGTGATCCGCGAAGGCTTCGAATACATCAAGCTGGACTTCATGGCGCATGGGGCGCTGGAAGGGAAGCATGATGACCCGGCCATCACGACCGGAATCGCCGCATACCGCCACGGCTTATCTTATTTGGCAGCGAAGCTGTCGCCGGAGGCGGCGGGACGGCCGTTCTTCATCAATCTGTCGATCGCGCCGCTCTTTCCGTACGCCTTTGCTCACAGCCGCCGCATTTCCTGCGACGTGTTCGGACAAATCGGCGATACCGAATATTTGCTGAATTCGCTGACCTATGGCTGGTGGATGAACGATTCGCTTTATCGTTTCAACGACCCGGACCACACGGTGCTGTACAAAAGCTTTAACCAGGAAGCAACAGGCTACCAGGAAGGGCGGAGCCGGTTGACAGCGGCGACCCTCGCCGGAACGTTACTGCTGCTTGGCGACGACTTCCGTAAGGAAGCGGCGGCGGAGCGCGCCAGAGCCTGGCTCGGCAACCGTGCGGTGATGGACGTGGCGCGCATGGGACGGACTTTCCGGCCATTGGAGTGGGGGTTCGGCGACCGGGCGGCTGATGTGTTTGTGTTGGAGGCTCCCGGCGTTGCGTTGTATATCGCGGTATTTAACTTTGACGGGAAGTCAGCAGCACGGAAGACCGTATCTCTGGCGCGGGCGGGGCTTGATCCGAACGCGCGATATCAGATGGTTGATTTGTGGGAAGGTACAGAGCAAGAAACCGTGGGCGAACTGGTAGTAGACCTGGAGCCGGCGGAAGCCAAACTATTTAAACTCAGCGGACGGTGATCAGAACATGGCTATTTGGGTAGATGAACTAAACCGATTATTCGCCTTACAAACGAATGGCAGCTCCTATGTGTTTGGCTTAAACGAGAAGGGGCGGCTCCAGCATTTGTACTGGGGAGCGCCTATTGATCCGTCGGAGGCGTTGCCGCTGCTCGGGACGTGGGGGCACAGCTCCTTCGACGCGGAAATCGAACGGGAAGCGGAGGAGTACAGCTTCTGGGGCGGCGTCGGGTATGTCGAGCCGTCGCTGAAAGTGACTTGGCCCGACGGGGTGCGTGACTTCTGTCCGCAATATACCGGGTATCTGGTGGATCGGCAGAGCGGGAAAGAAACGCTGACCCTCACGTTTCGGGACGAAGTGTACCCGTTGGAGGTCCGTTTGAGCTACGCGGCGATTTCCGAGCACGACGTGCTGGAACGATCTGTTAGCTTCGTAAATTTAGGCGACGCGCCGGTGCTGCTGGAGACGATCCAGTCGGCAGCCTGGACGATGCCGGTGTTACGGGACTATCGGTTCACGCATGTGACCGGCAAATGGGCAGGCGAATTTCAACTGCGTCGTACCTTCCTATCCGAGGGAAAAAAAGTGCTGGAATCGCGGCGCGGCTTTACCGACGGCCATGCCAATCCATGGTTTGCCGTCGAGGATGGGACGGCGACGGAGGAACGAGGCGACGTCTGGTTTGGGGCACTGGCGTGGAGCGGCAACTGGAAGATCGTTGCTGAACAAACCGCGTTTGGTCACGTTCGCGTGACCGGCGGCATCCACGACTTCGACAGCACGTGGCAGCTTGGCCCCGGTGAATCGTTCGAGGCACCTGCATTCATCGGTGGTTACAGCACCGCCGGGTTCGGCGGGATGAGCCGGCAGTTGCACCGCTATCAGCACGATGATGTGTTGCCGAGCCGGGAGCCGCGCAAGGTGCTGTACAACTCTTGGGAAGCGACGTATTTCGATGTGAACGCGCAGGACCAAATGGCCCTGGCAGAACGCGCGGCCAAGCTGGGTGTCGAGCTGTTCGTCGTTGACGACGGCTGGTTCGGGGCGCGTAACCACGACCGCGCCGGACTCGGAGATTGGGTCGTCAACCGGGAGAAATTCCCGAACGGGCTTGGCGAACTGATCGAACGGGTGCATGAACTTGGTATGGAGTTCGGGATCTGGGTGGAGCCCGAAGCGGTGAATCCGGACAGCGACTTGTACCGGAGCCATCCGGATTGGGTGTATCATTTTCCAACTCGAGGCCGGACGGAGCTGCGCAATCAGCTACTCTTAAACATCTCCAAGCCGGAGGTGAAAAGCTATATCCTGGAGTTCATGACCGACCTGCTTAACCAGCATCAGATCAAGTTCATTAAATGGGACATGAACCGGACGGTGACCGAGCCGGGGATGAAGGACCATCCGCTGAACCGCCAGAAGGAGATCTGGATTCGCCATGTGCAGAGCCTGTATGAGATCTGGGCCGAGCTACGCCGCCGCTTCCCGCACGTGGAATTCGAGACCTGTGCCGGCGGGGGCTCGCGGATCGATCTTGGCATCTTCCGTTATGCCGACCAGGCCTGGCCGAGCGATAACACTGATGCGTTTGATCGGCTGAGCATCCAGGAGGGCTTCTCCTATGTGTACGCGCCGAAGATGATGACCTGCTGGGTGACCGAGTCGCCCACCGGGATGAACCGCCGCGTTCTGTCGCTGCCGTACCGGTTCCACAGCGCGATGATGGGGACGCTGGGCATCGGCGCGAACCTGAATCATTGGAGCGAGGCGGAGCTCGAAGAGGCGGCCGGGTTCGTCCGGCAATACAAAGCGATTCGTCCGCTGGTGCAGTTCGGCGACCAGTATCGGCTGGATTCGCTGGTTCACCTGGGCGTAACCGCGGTCCAGTACGTGGACGAAAGTCGCGGGGAAAGCGTGCTGCTGGCGTTCCTGCATTCGCAACGACTTGGCGATCGTCTGCCGCGTTTGCGCCTGCAAGGGCTCATGCCGGACAAATCCTACGCGATCGAAGGGCTGCCCGGCATCCGAAGCGGCCGGAGCCTGATGCAAATCGGGCTGGAGCTCCCGCTGCGCGGCGACTTCGACAGCCTGCTGTACCGGATCCGCGAAGCGTAGCGTTGTTGTTTACGGATAACCCCAGCCTACTGTGAGGATAGGCTGGGGTTATTATTTGCGTTGAATTGTGTTCGTTTTTTCATATACATAATGCGGACGGGGGCAAAAATGATTTCATTCTATTCGATTTTTCATACAGATTCTGTGCCTAAGACCTGATGAGGCGAGAATGTATATGAAATTTCATCTACATTTCGTTGAAATTGCCAGAAACGTTCCATTCTATTCGAATTTTCGCATATATTCGTTGCCTGTTCTTGGCGGGGTGTCATCTTGCATCCAGGATTGTGGTGGGCAAGGAGAGAATGATACCGGCAGGAAAAATTTCCTTGCCACACTCGAATTATTGCGGTATGCTAGTGGCCTTCTTTCTTATATTCGCCTTGACTGAAGTGGACGGGATATCCGTCCGGGAGAGCGATCCTAATCGCTCTAAACATGCTTATCGGAGGTGTCAAATGTTTAACCCTGGGCTTTATTTCACCCTGGCTTCCAAAGCCTACGCCCGCAATGTGCAGTACCGCGGAGCCCACCTGGTGCATAATATCGCAAGCGCCATGTTCGGCTTCATGTACGCGTGCATCTGGATCGGGCTGGGCCGGGACCACTCGCTGGGAACCTACGGAACGCAAGGCATGGTCGCTTACATCGCCTTTACGCAGTCCGCCCTCTGGGTCACCAGCTTCATCACGAACGGCCTTGGTATTCCGCAATCCGTCAGGACCGGGCAAATTGCCCTGGATCTGATGCGGCCCATTCACCTGTTCACCCACATGATGTCCAAGGAATGGGGGCAAATCGCCTACCAGCTCGTGTACAAATCCATCCCGATTTATCTCCTGTATTTTTTCGTCTTCTCCTTACCGGTTCCGGGCGATGGAATCGCCGTACTGTTCACCGTCGCCGGCTTGCTTGGAGCCTCCTACTTATCCATTTGCATCAATTATCTCATCGGGATCAGCGCTTTATGGACCACCGAGTCGTCCTGGTTGTATTGGGGGCATCACGCGCTGGTCAATTTGCTCGCCGGCTTCTTTATACCGCTGGAATGGCTCCACGGCTGGCTCGAATCCTTTGCTTGGCTTACGCCGTACCCTTATTTGCTGTATGTACCGACAACGTTATATCTTGGAAACGGTAGCGTCTTCGCGTTATGGGGAACGGTATTTTGGTGCGCCCTGATGACGTTGCTTTGCCTATTGGCTACCCGGCTGATGCGGCGAAAGGTGGAGGTGCAAGGAGGATGAACTCAGCAAAATCACGCTCCTGGCTAAGACTCTACGGGCTGCTCGTTCGCACCACCATCCGCAGCCGAATGCAATACAAATTCAACTTTGTTGTCGGCACCTTGCTGGCTGCGTTGGTTCAAATCTCCGAATTTCTGATGGTCGCGATCGTGTTGGACCGGTTCGGCGCGATCCGAGGGTGGTCGGTGTACGAGATTGGGTACCTGTTCGCGGTGATGACATTATCAAAGACGATCTACCGCACGTTTGCCGACGAAGTGCACCATCTGGAAAAATACCTCGTCGGCGGTGAGCTCGACCAGTTGCTTACCCGGCCGATTCCGGTACTGTTCGCGTTAATGCCGCAGAAGTTCCGGCTGCTGCCCGCCGAGCTGCTGCAGGGCGGGTTCATTCTGAGCTGGGCGCTCGGAGCGATGATGCGTAGCGGACAAGTCGGTTGGACCGCTGGGATCGCGACGTTGTTCATCATCCTGACGGGGGCGGTCATCCTGTTCTCGATCGGGCTGGCTACTGCTACGCTGGGCTTCTGGACCACCCGGATCGTCGAGCTGCAGAACATAACAGAAGATGCGGCCCGCACTGCGGCGCAATATCCGCTGACCTTGTATCCGAAATGGATGTCTTCGCTGCTGTTGTTCGCCATTCCGGTCGGATTCGTCAACTACGTGCCGTCGTTGTACCTGTTGCGCGGCGACTTGGGACCGTGGGTGCTCGCTGCAACGGCTGGTATAGCGGCCATCTGCTTATTCGCCAGCCTGCGGTTTTGGCGTTTTGGCATCACGAAGTACCAGAGTACGGGAAGCTAAGGGGAGGGGGACGAAGATGATTGAAGTTCATAACTTAACGAAGGATTTCAAGACGCCTGTCGTACGCGAAGGGAGATTTTCCGGACTCCGCACGTTGTTTTCGCGGGAATATCGGTTGAAGGAGGCGGTGTGCGGGATCAGCTTCCAGGTCGAGCGCGGGGAGTTCGTCGGATATATCGGGCCTAACGGGGCTGGCAAATCGACGACGATTAAAATGCTCACCGGTATTCTGCACCCGACCTCCGGAGAGGTGAGGGTCGGCGGCGTCAACCCGCACCGGGACCGGCGGCAGGCCGTGCGTCAACTAGGCGTGGTTTTCGGGCAGCGCAGCCAGCTGTGGTGGGATTTACCGGTGAAGGATTCCTACGATATTCTCGCGGAGATGTATGGCGTCAGCAGTGCCGAGAAGGCGCAGCGCCTGGACCAATTCGGTGAGTTGCTGGATCTGCACGAGTTCTGGTTAACCCCGGTCCGCAAGCTGTCCCTGGGTCAACGGATGCGGGCTGACATCGCGGCGGCAATGCTGCATGACCCGGAACTGCTGTTCCTGGACGAGCCGACGATCGGTCTGGATGTGCATGCCAAGCGGAATATCCGGCAGTTTTTGCTGAAGCTCAACCGCGATTTCGGCAAAACGATCCTGCTCACGACCCACGACATGGACGACATCGAGCAACTCTGCAACCGCGTGATGGTCATCGATCAAGGCAGGCTGACCTATGACGGCACGATCCCGGCACTGCGGGAACAGATCGGCTTGCCGACGGTGATTCGCGTCAAGTTCCGCGGACCGTTCCGGGTACCGGAGGAGGCGGAGGCGGGGAGACTGCCGTTTCGGGTGACGGGCACCGAGGAAGACACCGTAGTTGTCGAAGCGAACCGGCATGAGATCGGGACGATGGAGATCATCCGGGTGCTTAGCGATTGGGGCGACATCGATGACGTTGACATGGCCGAGCCGGCGTTTGAAGAGGTGATCCGCAGCTTTTCGGCTTCCTAACGCCGGTGTGGTTGTTTTTTGATGTGCGATAGGCTAATAGGTAACTTATCAGATGAAGCGGCGAACAAGGCGGGATGGATGATGCGACAGGTGGACATATCGGAAATGATTCGCCCGGCAAGCCGACGGAAGCAAACGGAGATCATCCGGACTTCGGTTTCTTTAAAACCTGCACGTTCGGAAGTCGAAATGGCGCTGTTGATGCGAAGCGTGAGAAGCCGCTTTTTGAAATGTCTTTCGGAAGGGCGTATCCAAATCGACAGCGAGCGAGAATGGACCTTACGCTAAAAACCAGGGAGGGACGTCATTGTCGACCGTATGGGAAAGTGGGATAAGGTCAATACACCTTCCTAGTTAAAAAAATCAGCCCCAAGCGGCGTAAACCGCTTGGGGCTGATTTGCTTTGAGTCCGAAAGTTACCGGATCACGATTTTGTGAACCACCGTGCTTACGGCGCCGTCGTCATCGGTCACCGTCAAGGTGACGGTGTAACCCCCGGCGGCGGAGAAACGGTGATTAACTTTGGGGCCGAGCTCCGTGCCGCCGTCGCTGAACGACCAGCTATAGCGGACGATATGGCCGTCGGCGTCCGAAGAGGCCGATCCGTCAAAGTCGATCTGCTTATTCTTGGCCGCACGCTCTACGGCATCGATCACGGCTACCGGCGGAACGTTCGGGGTGTTTCCAGGATCCTCCCCAGGATCTTCCCCGGGATCTTCGCCCGGCGCGCTAACGAACAAGCGGCCCGGTGCCTGGAAGTCGCCGAGGTTCCCTGCCGTGTCCCGAACCGTCACCACGATCAGGCCGCCTTCTAGGACAAGCGATGCGGGCGTCGTATACGTTCCCTCATAATGTCCCGGCGTCGTTTCCGTGAGTGGAATACCGCTGCTCGTGCCGCCGGATAACGACAGCGGCAATTCGATGCGGAACAAAGCCGCAAGTCCCGGAACGCTGTCGAAGGATACCGTCAGCGCTTCTCCCGCTGTCAGATGGACGTCCTCTGCCGGCGACAGATTGGCGATCTCCGGCAGTTCGGTATCCACGTAGACGGTCCGGGTGACCGTCGTTTCGTTCCCAGCGAGGTCCGAAGCAGTAACGGTAACCAGATTCTCACCCGCATTGATCAGCATGCGGTACGCAAATGTGCCGCCGCCTTCCAGCGGTACCTCTTGTCCGTTCACGGTCAGCTTGCTCAGGAACTCATCAAGCGCCGAACCCGTCACATTCAGCACCTCCGAATTGGTGCGGAAGCCATCTGTCGGCGAAACGACTTCCAGTTCTGGAATGGTGGTGTCCAGCGTAATCGTGACTGGCAGAGAACGGTCGGTTGTTTTCCCGTTCATGATCACTTCGGCGGACAAGGCGTTGGCTCCATCGTGAAGTTCGATCGGCAGACTGAATTGTCCGTTCTCGACCGTGGTTTCTCCCGCGAGCTCCGTGCCGTTGTAGACTTTAACGTCGGCATTGTTGGCCGGCGAAGTTCCGGTGACGGTGAAGGTGGATTGATTCGTGTAAGCCCCGTCCGACGGCGACGTAATCATCGGCGCGTTGACCGGATAGCGCACGGTGGCGCGAATCATGTAATTGCCTTCTTCTTCGTCCGTCAAGGCCCATGTTCCACTGATCCGATTCCAGCTGCGATGGGCGTTCGGGCTGGTTTCGTCGGTGGCTACTCCCGGAGCGCTCGTTCCGGCCAAGGTTTGTATATACACGATATAGAAGTCGCCTTCGACGGTGACCGGCTCCGGCAATTCGAGCACAGTCCATTGGTCGTTGCGCAGCGCGGTGCCGTCATAAGGACCGGCTAATTGCCGCCCCGGTGCCCCGCCCGGTCCCGATGCATCATAAACGGCATATTGGAAGGCGGTTCCGCCAGGAACCGGCCATTCGGTGTTCCAGAATCGGATCGACGCGCCGGTGACTTGCGCCGCGCCGGCGTCCGGCGTCATGCGTACAGCCCACGCATTGTTGGCCGCGTTGAAGGCCCAGGCATTCTCCGCCGTGCCATCATCGTAGGCGATTTCGCCCGGCAAGCCCACGAAAGGCTTGAGGGCTAACGAGCCGTCGGCCGTTCCGTTCGGCGGTACCGTAACGGTTCGCGTATTCCCGTAATAGTCGGCCGCTCTGACCGACAACGTATAGGTCCCTTCCAGCAGCTCGAACGAGAAGCTGCCGTCGGCTCCGGTCGTTTGAGGGGCGATCGTCGCGTCTTCAAGCACCATGATTGTAGCGCCAGAAATCGGCTCTCCGGTGCGTTCGTCGGTAATCGTCCCGCCGAGAGTTCCTTTCGGAATCGGCTGTAGATTAAAGTTCACTTTGGCATTTGTCTGATCGGCAACGGTAACATTCGCCGTTTGCGGATAATATCCGTAGGCTTCCGCTTTCAGCGTATAATCTCCGGCGACATGGTTCAAGCTGTACCGTCCGGTGGCGGGATCGGTTTTCACCGAACGTCCGGTTTCCAGCACCGTTACGGTAGCACTGGCCGGCAAGCTGCTAATACCGATGTCTCCGGCAGGCTTCGCGGACTTCACGAGCTGTTCGTATTCGGTCTTGCTCATACGGGTCAGTTTAAAGGCAGGTCCGGATTTCACCACCTTGTCCGTTTTCGTGCCTGCTTCGCCAAGCACGTTTTTTGTGACCAGAGATTCCGGCGTATTCGCGCTAAGCACCTGAACGTTGTCGATATACCAGCCGGCTTTCACGACGCTGCCGTCCGTCGTTAATCGGAACCGCACATTGACTTGTTCTCCGGCGTAAGCATCGAGATTGTAATAAACCGAGCTCCATTGCTTGCCGTTGGTGCTGTGCGAAAATTTGCCCAGCTCGTTCCACGTGTTCCCGCGGTCGGAGCTGATCTCCACATAGCCGTTATCGTAATTGGTTTCGATTTCGAACCACTGATCAAACAGCAGCGTGGCATTATTGATGGCGCTCAAATCGATCGTCGGAGAGACGAGGGAGGCGCTTGCTCCATTCTCATAGTTGTTGTCGAGGTCGGTCCCCCAGACGTTTGGCGTCGAGACCGCGCCGGCCGGTCCAGGTTCTGCAGGAGTGCCGCGTTCCCATTCATCCCTCGTCCCGCTGTGCGTCAAACCATTGTCGCTGCTGCTGTCGAAGTTGTCGCTGAATACCGTCGCCGGACGCACGACCGCCAGCTCCAGCTCATTGGACTTGGCGCTTTCATTGTCGCTGTAATCCGTAGCGGTAACCACGTAATAGTAGGTATGATCGGTCTCGGTTGCCGTATCGGTAAATTCCGTTTGCGAGGTAGTTCCGATGGCCGCATAACCGGATCCCGAAGTGGTCGAGCGATAGACGGTGTACAACTTCGCGTCTTCATCGACAGACGGGGACCAGGACAATTCGGCGCTTCCGGCAAAGTTGACGGAGCCGGTCAGATCGGTCGGTGCCGCAGGTGCGATGGCGTCAGGTGTTTGCAGGGACAGGTCGTCCAAGTACCAGCCAGCCTTCTGCACGGAGCCGTCGCTGCTCAGTCCGAACTGCAAGTAAATCTGCTGACCGGCATAGTCGCGCAGGTCCAGGTATTGCGTTTTCCAGCCCCCGCTCGTGCCGGTGAATTCCGCCAGCGGTACGAAGGCGTAGTCGGAATCCAAGGAAGCGATGTACACCGTGCCGAAATCGCGCCCTGCTTCCAGGTCATACCAATGTTTAAAAGAAAGCAGCGCCCCACGCGGACTATCCGTCAAATCGATCGGCGGCGTCAGCAGATAAGAATCGGCGCCGGAGGCGTAACTTCCGGTCAAATTGCTGGCATACACCTTGTCGCCGGAATAGGCACTGCCCGGTCCGCTAACCGGCGTTCCCCAGGCCCAGGTGTTCCCGGTACCGCCAGACTGGAACCCGGTGGTCTCCATCTCGAAATCCTGGAGATACCCGGGTGCGATGCCGGCCGACACCGTGACGGCGTACGGCTTGCTGTCAAACCCGTTGTTGCCGAAGTCGTTCACCCGAATGTAATATTCAAGTCCAGCCGTCCCGATTAGGAAGGCGGGTATGGTGGCTTCATATACACCGTCCTTCTCGTTCCCGGAAACCCGTTTGGCCGGAAGGTATAAATAATGGCTGGTTCCTGCTTCCTTGGCGTAAAACTCGACCGATGTGACGGCGACATCGTCGCTGACGCGTGCGGAAAGCGTCACGTCGAAGCCTTCATATACTAAAGTAGGCGGCGCATGTTCCAAGGTAGGCTCGTCCAGGTCCTCTCCGGCGGTGACTACGCGCCCGGAGACGGTTCCGACCCCTTGCAGGACGGAGCCGACGGCGTCCAGCGCATTGACGATCCCGCTCCCGTACCCATTGTTGGGCGAGGTGGGATATTCGCTATCCGTCCGAGGCGTGGCTGTGCTGGTCAGGATATCCTCCAGTTGGTCTACCGTGAGGGAGTGGTTCGCCTGCAGTAGCAGCGCGGCGATCGCCGTCGTATGCGGACCTGCCATCGAGGTGCCGTCCCAGCCGCCCTCATAGACTCCGCCGGGAACGGAGGAGCGGATGTTCACGCCCGGTGCGGAAACCTCCGGTTTAACTTCATCGTAAGGTGAGGGGCCCCGCAACGAGAAGTCGGCCAAATTCCCGCTAATGTCCGTGGCGCCGGTGGCGAATGCCTCGGGATAGTTGGCCGGCGCGGCTACGGAACCGGGGCCGCCCGGGTTGAATTCATCAACGTTGCCCGCCGAAAACTCGGGGAAAATCTGCGCGCTTCGCCAAGCCTGCACGATCGGGCGGAACCATTCGTCGATGCCAGGTCCGCCGCCCCAGGAGTTGTTGACGACATCGGGAGCGAGCTCCGGATGGAGATTTCCTTCGGCATCCACCGGGGCCAGCAGCCACTGGCCGCCATCGAGGATGATCGCGTCGGTGGTGGAGGGGTTAAAGATGCGGACCGCGATCCATTTGGCTCCCGGCGCGACCCCAATCTGATTCGAGCCGTCCGGCTCCGAACCGACCATCGTTCCCATGGTGTGCGTGCCGTGGCCGTGGCCATCCGTCGGCAGTGAAGCATGGCTATGCGGATCATACCAGCTAAGCTCGGGGTCGACGATATTGCCCGAGGCATCAAATCCACGCCATTTGCTTCTCAAGGCCGGGTGGTTCAGCTCGACGCCGGTATCGAGGTTGGCGACGACGATGCCTGTCCCGTCGATGCCCTTGTTCCAAACCTCGGGGGCATTGACTTGAGCGATATTCCATTCGATGCTGCTAGGCGTGACGGTGGAGGGGTCCTTGCTTGCACCGTCCAGCGGTGATGACTTACCGTCAGCCGGTTTTACGGAAGGTGCCTCTACGGCAGGTTGCGTTGCCGATTCTTTATGGATTTCGACCTTTTGCAAGTGACGCTCTTCATTCGGAAGGATCTTCTCCACTTCAGGAAAAAGGGCGATTTGCTCCAGTACCTCTTTTGTACTTGTCACCGCCATGGCATTTACGATAAAGTAGCTTTGGTAGTCTTTTACGTCTCCGGATTGCTGGGCTTTCTGCAAGTAATCCTCCAATGCGAATTGGCTGCGGGAGGCGGTTTCGCGAAGCGCGCTGACGACAGAGGTTCGAGCGGAAAGCTTCGCGGCGGAAGGTGTGGCTTTCTCCAGCGTGGCTTTCTGGAGAGCCAGTTTGGCGACCGAGGCCGTATCGGTTTGTTCTTTGAGTTTGACAAGGTAGGTGACGAAGTCGTCCTGCTTAAACTGAGTCTGCAATTTGGCGTCGATTTTGGCTTCAGCCACGTGAGGCGCGGTCGATTTCAGGCTGGTTTTTCCCGAAACTCCACTGCTGTCGGCGGAGGCTACGGGAACGAGGGTCAACGCTAGAAGGATCGACATGCCAAGCGAGAAAGATTTGCGAAATCTCTTGAGACTTATCAACTTCTTCACTCCCTTTATGAGGTTTTAAGTGCAGCAGACATCCTTTGGCGGCCGCCCGGAGCAACGTTCAGCAAGGTCCGGACACGTTATGCCTGAAAACGGATCAAGCAAGAGCAAACGTCCCTTTATTCATCACCTCCTTCATCAAAGTGGTTGATGCAAATGCGGGTACACCATGGTGGATGAGAAGTTGTAGTTGAAGCCGGATGCGGAGTGAGAGGCGTAACGGAAATCCAAGTGATCGTGATGTGAAGGAAAGTTGACGCGGAGTGCACCTTATTTTCAACAATTCATAAAATAAGGTAAAATCTGGAGTTGTTGGGGATAGTATATATCTGTAAAATTAAGGATACAAGTGGTTCTATATGAAAAATAACCATATTTTCACATAAAAATAGGAGAATATGACTAAAATAGATTGACGAAATACGCAACGTTATGTGAGTTATCTTGACATCTTGCTAACTTCGTTTTACATTAATACAATTCATACAGGCGAATGAGGATGATGGGAGAGTCCGCTGGGCGTACCGCTGGGGTAAGCCGAGGAGCGGCACCGAAGGAGCAAAGGGCCGGTCCTGCAATCGGCAACCGAATCTCTCAGGTACAAGGACCATGATCGGACGCCACTCTGGAGAGAGCGATCAGCCACCCAAGAGGTACATGGATCCCGGGCCAATGGTTCTCCGGGAACATTAAACTTTCAGGTAACGGGGACAGAGCAGAAGGGCAGCGGCCTTTTTGCTCTGTCTCTTTTTCGTGATAGGCGGCTTGGTCATCTTGAATGTAAACAAGGGAGAGATTAATCCATGCGATTCAAAAACGTGTTCTCCATTATCGGTCCCGCGATGATCGGGCCCTCCAGCTCACATACGGCCGGGGCGGTGAGGATTGGACGATTTGCCCGTCAGCTGTTTGGAAGCGTGCCGGCGGAAGCGGCGATTTGCTTCTACGGCTCTTTTGCCGAAACGTACAGCGGACACGGTACCGATTTGGCCGTTGTTGGCGGCATCCTCGATTACCGCACGGACGACGAGCGAATTCGTCATTCGCTGCAGGACGCCGAAGAGCAAGGGGTCGAGGTGACCTTTACCACAGGAGTACAGCCGGGAGCTCATCCGAATACGGTAAAAATTAAACTAACCGGCCAAGACGGCCGGCATACGGAGGTGACGGGCGCTTCCATCGGGGGTGGGACGATCGTCATCCGCAGCATCGACGGATTTGAGGTGAAGAGCTCGGGCGAGCTGCCGACCCTGGTCGTATCCCATGCCGATCGCCAAGGAGTTCTGGCGGGCATTACCGCCTTGTTCAGCCGGGAGTACGTGAATATCGGCTACATCATTACCGATCGGAAAGGACGCACCGGCGAAGCATTGACCGTGGTGGAAGCCGATTCGCCGATCCCATCGGAACTGATGAAGGCGATTGAGTCGCTGGAGCATGTCAACCAAGTTGCTTATATCGATCTGACGAGATAAGAAAGGAGTGGGCAGGATGCGTTTTAGAAATTTGCGGGAACTGGTGGGGTTGTGCGAGCGGGAATCCCAGACGATATCCGGCATCATGATCCAGGATCAGGCGGCGGAGAGCGGGCAATCGGAGGCCGAGATCCTGGCCGCCATGGGCGAATACTATCAAATCATGAAATCGGCGGTACGCAAGGGGCTGACGGAGGACATCGTCTCCACAAGCGGTCTGACGGGCGGCGATGCCAAACGAGTCGAGACCTATCGAAGCCGTGGTGAGGCCTCCGTCGGCGACATCGCTTGCCAGGCCATGGCCTATGCGCTGGCGGTGTCGGAGGTTAACGCCTCGATGGGGCGGATCGTCGCTACGCCGACGGCGGGCTCCTGCGGCATCATCCCGGGCGTGTTCGTCAGCGCCCAGGAGCGCTTCGGCTGGGAAGATGAGCACCTCGTGCGCGGGTTGTTCAGCGCCGGGGCCATCGGCTACGTGATCGCCAACAACTCGTTTATTTCCGGCGCGGAAGGCGGCTGCCAAGCCGAAATTGGTTCGGCGATCGGAATGGCAGCCGGGGCGATGGTCGAGTTGCGCGGTGGGACGCCGGAGCAGGCGGTGCACGCCGTCGGCCTCGCGCTCAAGAACACGCTGGGCTTGATCTGCGATCCCGTCGGCGGCTTGGTGGAGATTCCCTGCATCGTACGCAACGGCTTCGGCGCGGTAAACGCACTGGCAGCCGCCGATATGGCGTTGGCCGGCGTACGCAGCGCAATCCCATCGGACGAAGTCATCGACGTGATGCTGGAGGTCGGGTCGGCGATGCCCAGCCGCCACCGCGAAACCGCGCAAGGCGGGCTGGCACAAACGCCAACCGGTCGCAAAATTATGAAGGAGCTGCGGAGTCGTAAGAAGTAAAATGTCACCTGTCTTTCTAAATCCAAGCGCCGCGGCCTGCAAATCGGGTTGCGGCGCTTTCTGTTGGATCTATGTCATAGTTAAACGATTTACCCGAGGTTACGTTCATGTATAATTTGCTTGTAGGAATGACCGGAAGGAAAGGAAGTACGGAATCATGACGAGCATTCTGATTGTTGAAGATGATGTGGGCTTAAACAAAGGGATCGCATTGACATTGGCGAGGGACGGAGTCGCCGTGGAGCAGGCCTATGATCTGGCGGGGGCGGAAGAAAGGTTTGCGGCCGGCGGGATCGATCTGGTGCTGCTCGACGTCAGGCTGCCGGACGGAAGCGGCCTGGACTTTTGCGCCAAGCTTAGGGAGGCTTCTCGGGTGCCAGTCATCTTCCTGACCGCGAACGATATGGAGTCCGATATCGTGATGGGCTTCGAGATGGGAGGGGATGACTACATCACGAAACCGTTTAGCCTAATGGTGCTGCGGTCTCGGGTGATGGCTGTGCTTCGGCGCTGCGACCCCAGCCGCGAGGATAAAGTGAACATCGGTTCTCTCGCGTTTGACTTTGGCAAAATGGATTACCGCAAGGAAGGCGCAGCCATCTCGCTTAGTGTGACGGAACAAAAGCTGCTGAAAGCGCTCGTGAACCACCGGGGACAAGTCCTGCCCCGGGAGCAGTTGATTTATCTCGTATGGGGGCAAGATTCCGAATTTGTGGATGAAAATGCGCTGACCGTCACGATCAAGCGATTGCGGACTAAAATCGAGGAGGATCCCGCTGCGCCCCAATATATCAAGACGGTTTACGGCTTGGGATACCTTTGGGCCGATGCGGGGGTGCAGACATGACAACCGATGGAGCGACTAACGGAGAGCACGGACTTGCCAAGTTCGCAGCACGTCACATTCCTCCGCGGACGGATGGACTGACCGGTTCACCGCGCCGGAATGGGTTGGCCTTCGATTGGGTTTACGTAGCCTACGGTGCGCTGTTTGTCCTGTTCGTGCTGGGCTATCCGCTGGCTTCCTGGGTATGGGCGGGGGAAGTGTTTACCCCGCCGATTTGGATCCCCATCGTTTTCGCGGCGGCGTTGCTCCTCATAGCCGGTTCATTCGCGTGGACGTTGCGGGCCAGGTCCGCAAACGCCATCCGTGCAGCATATGAGATCGTGGATACCGCGATCGCGGGTCAACAGCGGCTCACCGGTTTTGAAGAGACGGAGCTTTCCGCGCTCGAGAACAAGGTGATCCGCTATGTCGAGCTGGCTCGGGCGCGCGAAGAGGAGGTCGAAGCGGAGCGGGGCCATCTTCAGACGCTTCTCTCCGATATTTCACATCAAACGAAAACGCCGCTATCCGGCATTATGCTATACGGGGAACTGCTGGGAGAAGTCCCGAATTTGGGCGAAGAGGCCCGCCAGTATGCGACTCAGATCAAGGCGCAGGCTGCCAAGCTGGATTGGCTGATCGGGTCCTTGGTCAAAATGTCCCGGCTCGAGGCGGGGATGATCGCTCTGCAAACCATCGTATCGCCGCTGATTCCAACGATTACGCAAGCGGTCTCTCAGGTTTATGCAAGCGCAGAGCGCAAAGGGATCCCAATCGCAATTAACTGTGACCCGGTTATCTCGGCAAGGCACGATCCGAAATGGACGGGCGAAGCGTTGTTTAACCTGCTGGAAAATGCAGTCAAATACAGCGCCGCTGGGAGCGGCCTGCATATTTCGGCGCTGGCGGGCGAAATGTTCGTCCGCATCGATGTTGCTGATCAGGGCATGGGGATCGCGGAGGAAGAATGGAACGATATCTTCAAGCGTTTCTATCGTAGCAAGCAAGCGGCCCAGCAGGAAGGCGTCGGAATCGGCCTGTATCTGGCCCGGGAGATTATCGCGGCGCAGGGCGGGTACCTTAAGGTGTCGTCCAAGCTAGGCGAGGGTTCGGTATTCTCTTTATTTTTACCTAGCCTATAAGTGAAAGTGATGGATTATGTCGATCTTGTTATTTTTCGGACATCCGAACGAAAGATTCGTTTGCTACAGTAAGTCCTGTACGAATAAGGTACAGGATTTTTTGTTGGGAGGTAGAAACCGGTATGCCGATCCTGCAAGTTGAAGAGTTAAAGAAAACGTATGGCCTAGGGTCTAACGCCGTCCAGGCGCTGAATGGGATCACGCTAAGCGTGGATAAAGGCGAATTCGTTGCGATCGTTGGCACAAGCGGCAGCGGAAAAAGCACGCTGCTCCACCTGCTGGGCGGGTTGGACCGTCCCACCGAAGGCAAGGTGCATGTGGACGGAAACGATATTTATGCCATGAATGACGAGAAGATGACGATTTTTCGGCGACGTTCAGTCGGCTTTGTATTTCAAAGCTACAATCTGATTCCCATCTTGAATGTATACGAAAATATCGTGTTGCCCATCGAGTTGGACGGGGCTCGCGTAGATCGGGAGCATGTGGAGCAGGTGATCGGTGCGCTTGGGCTGTCCGATAAGATGTACCATTTGCCAGCGAATCTGTCTGGCGGACAGCAGCAACGGGTGGCGATTGCCCGGGCGCTGGCCACCAAGCCTTCCATTGTTTTGGCGGACGAGCCGACCGGCAACCTGGACAGTAAAACAAGCCAGGAAGTGATGGTTCTGCTGAAGCAGATGAGCGAACGATTCCACCAGACGATCGTGATGATTACGCACAATGAAGAGATCGCGCTCACCGCGGATCGAATCGTGCGGATCGAGGACGGCCAAATCGTCAGCCGCTCCAACCGTGCCGGAAGAGGGGCGGGGGCGTCGAATGACCACGAATAAACGAACAGGAATCACAACCATCGTCAACCGAAGCTTGAAGGCAAATCTGCCGCGTAACGCAATGATCGTCAGTGCCATCATCCTGACGACGCTGCTGCTCACTTCGGTGTTTACGATGGCGTTCAGTATCAACGAATCGATGCAGTTGACCAAAATGAAGACGGCCGGCGGCGACTATCACGGCAGCTTTAAATACTTGACTCCCGCAGAGGCGGAGAAGATCCGGCAGCACCCGTCGATCAAAGAGTATGGCCAATCCGTACTGGTTGGCCGTGCGACGAGCGACGTATTTCGCGGTACGGCGCTGGAAATCGATCAAATCGACGAGAACGAGGCGAAGCACAGCTTCGTCCGATTCGAGAAAGGCAGTTTGCCAACGGAAGAGAAAGGGATCGCAACGAGTACCTGGGTGCTGGATTTGCTCGGAGTGCCCCATGAACTTGGGGCCAAGGTGAAGCTGGATCTGGATATTGATGGGCAAGCGGTTACGAAGGAGTTTGTGGTGTCGGGTTTTTTTCCGGCGGACCGGAATTTATCGATGGCAGGGATGGCGTTCGTCTCGGAGGTTTTCGTCCAACAGCATCTATCCCGGATCGATCCGCAGCAGACCCGGAAAACGGGCAGTTACGTCAATACGATTCGGCTGGACGTGATGTTCGATCATTCCTTCGGCATTGAGAAGAAGCTGCAAAAGGTGCTGTCAGATACCGGAGTGGATGCCCCGTACGGGGTAAATTGGGCGTATAGCAGCGTTGGCCTAGAGGAAGATCCGGCCAATGTCATTCCGTTTCTTGTGCTCATTCTGATCATTATGATCAGCGGATATCTGTTAATTTACAATATTTTTCATATCTCCGTGGTACGGGATATCAAGTTTTACGGTCTCTTAAAGACGATCGGAACAACACCACGTCAATTGAAACGCGTCGTTTCCATGCAAGCGAATCGTCTTTATCTGGTGGGCCTTCCCATTGGTTTGGCGTTGGGGTACGGAATCGGTGTAGGTCTGATGCCGCTGATGAGCGGATTCTCCAGCGAAGTGGCGGAGGAGACGGTGAGCTCTGGCAACCCTTTGATCTTTATCGGGGCGGCGCTCTTTGCCTATCTGACGGTACGGATCGCTGCCAGCAAACCAGGTCGCACCGCGTCGCGAATTTCCCCGGTCGAAGCGGTGAAATTTTCCGGTATCGCCGGGAACGAGAACCGGGGTCTGGGCCGAAAGCTGAAACGTTCGTCGTACGGGGCCAAGCTCTCGCGTATGGCCTTCGCCAATTTGTTCCGATCCAAAAGGAAACTGCTGCTTATGCTGGCCTCTTTGTCATTAAGCATCATCTTGTTCAGTGTCATCTTCACCGTTATTTCTTCGTTCAGCGTCAATAAATATTTGAACAGTTTTATTACGGGGGATTTCGTAATCAAGGAAGACGTTGGCGGGCGAGGAGATGTTCCTGCTCCGGATGACGCCGCGTTAACGGAGGAGTTATCGCGGAAGTTAAAGCAAATCGACGGGGTCGCTAGCATGGACAAAGTATATTTCCGCAAGGCTTCGTTTCCACTGAACGAGAAGATTCAGCGAGTGATTGAGCCTCTATCAACGAAGGAAGCCCCCGAGGAGTCCCCGATTGCCTGGATTAAGGAAAATAAGGCTGTCGATCTGCAGTTCCATGGACTCGATCCGGGGTGGTACGAGGTGATCGATCCGAAGGATATCGTCGCCGGGACGTTTGACCGGAACAAGTTCGACACCGGTGATTATGTGCTTGTAACGGAAGCATTGTTGGGGTCCGATCAATATGCTCGTTAT
This sequence comes from Paenibacillus timonensis, assembly GCF_009725205.1. Classification (GTDB taxonomy): domain Bacteria; phylum Bacillota; class Bacilli; order Paenibacillales; family Paenibacillaceae; genus Fontibacillus; species Fontibacillus rhizolycopersici. The sequence goes on from NZ_WNZY01000007.1 coordinate 35,650, forward strand.
TATCAGCCAGGCGAATCCATCCGGTTCGACGGGATGAACAAGAGTTACAAGGTGATGGCGGTGTTAGGTTCGGATGCGCTTTATGCGGCGGGAACCCAATACTACACCGTTGGAGGTTTTAAGGTGTTTTGGCCGGCGGATGAGTTCGTAAAGTCAGTGAAAGACCCGATTCTATTGTCTGTGACCCTTCACGTCGATCCGGCTAAACTTGGTGAAGTCGAATCGGCGGTGAAATCCTTTACGGCATCCCATCCCAGCCTAGTCGTCAAATCACGGGAGGATTATAAGAAGGAGATGCAAGGGTTTATTCGGATTTTTCAAATGATCGGCTACAGCTTGAGCTTAGTGATTGGCCTGATCGGAATCCTCAATTACATCAATACGGTGATCACAGGCATGTGGTCAAGACGAGGCGAATTCGCTATTTTAGAGAGCATTGGCATGACCCGGAGACAATTAAGAGCGATGCTTGTGTTGGAAGGCCTCTACAGCGTATTGCTTACCAGCTTGATCGTGGGCACGGCAGGGATGGGCTTGACGTACCTGGTTGCCAAAGGGATTGCGGACGGTATGGCGTTTACGGATTTCCGGATGAGTCCTTTACCGATCGCAAGCCTGATTACACTGCTCATCTTGATGGCATTGATCGTGACACTAGCTTCTTACCGCAGGTTGTCGCATGCCACGATTGTGGCTAGATTACGGGAAGCCGAATAAATCCCCGGATGGCCGGGAATAGCAAGACCCCTGGGGTGGGTCGGACGCCATACGTTCCGAACGTGCTCCAGGGGTTTCGCTATGCTGAGCCGGGTTACAGTTCAACAGAGGGACCTTGCCGCGGGCTTCCTTGTAAAGCAACGCTACGCAAATAGACGAATGACGAACCGAGAGCGAGCAACGCCATCACCATCAGACCCCAGAAAATGTTGGAGTAAGCGGCGGATAACGATAGACCGTGCTGCCATTCCATAGCGCTGGAGGCCATAGCGACGCTAAAGGCCCCGCTGAAAAACTGCAGCAACTGGAAGAGCCCCATCCCTGAACCCACCTGGGATGCCGGCAGAATACGGGAAATTTCGTTCGATACGCTGCTCGAGAGCATTGTAAAACCTAAGCTAATCAGCATATAGATGAATAGGATGGCTAGCCAGGATTGCCCGCTGAACAAGGCGAATAGGACCATGGAGCTCAGCACGAGCAGCGGAACATACCGCAAGATCGCGCCGTTGCCGTGACGGTCGATGACGGAGCCGACTTTGCGAGAAGCTACCATCGCCAAGATCGAGCCCGGGAAGATGATTAGCCCGGCATGGCTAGCGGTTAATCCGAAGCGGTGCACCAAGATTTGCGGCAGTAGGAACAATGTGGCGAAGCTGCACAAATACGAAGCGATGCCGACGATCGATAAAGCCAGGTACGACCCGTTGCGAAACAACGCAGGCGAGACGAACGGATCGGAGGCGGTGCGAATCCGCCAGACGAACAGGGCCAGCGCAGCAACGCCAAACGCCAGCGCCACCCAGGAATGCTCCGTCAAAAATAGCAGCAACCCGGTCGTGCCGACGGCTACGAATATCGCGCCGAGGGTGTCGAATGCGCCGCGAACCGGTTGTTCTCTTGGAATGTGCCGTAGAAAGAGCGGCACCAGCAACAAGGTTAACGCCGTGACGACAAACAAGTATCTCCAGCCGAAGTATTCGACAATCGCGCCGCCGGCGACAGGGCCAAGGCCAAGACCCAACGATACGGCCGACATGATCAAAGCCATCGCTTTGCCGCGCCGCTCAATGGGCACGTAACGGGATAAGGTAACCAAGGATAGAGAGACAACCGCTCCAGCTCCAGAGGCCTGAACGACACGGACCGCAAGAAGAACCCAGAAGCTCGGGCTAAACAACCCGGCTATGGCGGCGATTCCCAGCGTCGTAAGTCCAATCGCCAGCAAGCGCCGAATCGGCAGGAAATCGGAAAGCCGGCTGAACGTGATGGAAGAGATGGCGAACATGATCGAGTAGCCGGTGACGATCAGGGATGTGACGGCAGCCGACAAGCGGAAGTCTTCGGTGACGTCCGGCAACGCCAGGTTAAACATCGCCGTATTCATGATAACTAACACGACGGCAATGGAGAGCAACGCCGTTAACAATCCCTCTCTTATCGCGGAAGGCGGATTCGCCGGCGTCACGGGATGGATGGTTTCGGTGGAGGCGGTAAGCATGGTATTGATTTCACCCACTCTTTCTTTGTTTTAATGTTCGAATATTATCGAACAATTGAAATATAGCATGCCTTGGCTTATGATGCAATTAGGGAAATATAAATTCACCACGAATTTCTAATATAAAGGAGTTTTCCTAATGAAAGTTCTGTATCATCCTGACCGGGACGACATTCAGTTGTCTTCTGTGCTGTACGCTTTGAGTGATCCCATTCGGCTCAGTGTCGTGGCTGAAATGCGCCGCAGCGGCGAACGGCCGTGCAACTATTTCGAGGTTCCGATCGCCAAATCGACGTTGTCGCATCATGTCCGGGCGCTGCGGGAAGCCGGTGTCGTGTTTACCCGCATCCAAGGCACGCAGCGGTTTATGTCGGTGCGGGAGGAAGATTTGGAATACCGCTTTCCGGGTTTGCTTGATTCGATCCTCCAGGCTTACGAGAAATCCGGCGAGAAGGATAAAAGCACCATATCCGAGTAATGAGGATCTAAGGTTTACCCAGGCCCGGAGCCCTGCTCCGGGCCTTATTGCCGGTTCGTTTGACGCAGGCGAAGCCGCGCGGCCATGCCGAAATTCCGGCTGTCGTTCGGCCTATTCACATCCGGCCTGAATTATGGTTTTCTGAGTAGTGGCAGCGTATTTGCGTGTGCTGTACATAACGCATCATGTGTCAAGACTTGGGAGGCTGTAGTAATGATTAGAAAGATTTGGAAGCGCATCTTCAAACGGAGACGGCGTCAAGGGGCGGCGTTTTGCTTGCTGACTGTTTTGTTATTCGGCTTAGCCGGGGGATACGGGCCGGCGGATGTACTCATAGGTCCGTCCACAGCGGGGGCAACTGCTGTATTCGGTGATCCCGCTGGATTTAAAGATATTCGCGGACATTGGGCGCAGAAGGAAATCGAGTCAATGGTTACACAGGGAATTCTGAACGGTTACCCGGACGGGACCTTCCGACCTAACGAACCGGTGCAGGTGGATCAGTTCATCAAGATGTTGATCTTGTCCTACAGCGAGCAGCATCCGAACCTGGAACGCACTTGGCGGGCGTCTTTCCTCGAATCCCTGAGCGAAGAGAATCGAACGATCCTGAAGCAGGATTATCGTTACTACGACTTCAAACCGGCGATGACGGGCTATTGGGCCAAGCCGTATATCGATGTGGCGAGCGATTTGAATTTTTTGAACAAGAGCCGTTACAACGATTTCCAAACCGGGATGACCCGGGAAAATGTGGCGGAAGTGATCTATTACACGCTGCAGGAAACCGAATTTTTGGAGGATGAACAGTTTGGCAGGACGGTGGCTACGTCCTATGGGGATTTGACCAGCGCAAGCGACCGCCAGCAGAAGTTTATCGCCGAATCGTTGATCAAGGGGATCATGCAGGGATACCCGGACGGAAATTTCGGTGTCGGACGAACTGTATCGCGGGCCGAGGCGCTGGTCTTGCTTAACCGTTTGACCGACAAAACCAAGCGAATCCCAATTCAACCGGAGGAAGGAAAGCTGCAACGGCTCGTCCCAACCGCCAGTGGGGGGCAAAGAATCGTCGCTTTCCCCGACAAACGGATGTGGGATGCCTATGATACCTTACGGAAGGCCGGTCAGCTGCGCGGTACCAACTACGATTTGTTTGATACAACGCTGCGCCTGTTCAAGGACGAGAAGGAGAAGGCGGCAGTGCAGCAGGCGACGGCGGCAGGAGGGGGCGGCTCCTCCAGCGGGACGGCGGCGGAGGAAGCGGCGATTTGGCTCGATCCGACGTACAACACCTATGGCATCACCGTTCGGCTTCGGGAAGGAACCTTAGCTCGTAACACGGAATCGATCGAGTTGTTTGCCAATCAACTGTTTTCCTACGACGCTATCGCGTTTCGCCGCTGGTTTGACGCGATTTGCGCTGAAGTAGAAGCCGGCAGACCGCTGGCCGACAAGCAGGCAACGGTCGGGGATTTCTCGGTGAGCGTGCTGGTCGATAACAACGCCAAGACCGTCGTGTTCTCGATTGCGGCCAAATCACAGTAATCTGTCGCTGCCCTACATTCACGACCGCAAAGGGCCTGGCCAAGGAGAGGTTTCTCCTTTGCTGGGCCTTTTTGCGGTTCGCTTTTCCAGTAGCCGGAAGGTAGAATGGGAGTAATGCCCGATGAAGGTCCAAGCGGGGGACACCAAGTTCAAGGAGGTAACGTAATGATGCTTCATATCGATCTATCGGGGAAAATTGCGCTCATTACCGGAGCGACCGGCCAATTGGGCCGGGTCATGACAAGGACGTTGTCGGCTTGCGGAGCGAAGGTGGCCATTCACTATGTCCAAAATGAGGCCAAAGCGCAGGAATTACAGCGGGAGATTACCGCGGCCGGCGGAACGGCCATCACCGTGCGGGGCGACATTACGAAGGAAGCGGAGATTAGAGCCATGCAAGCGAAGGTGGCGGCGGAGCTAGGCGATCCGGATATCGTGGTAGCCAATGCGGTTGTGCAATATAACTGGACCTCGGTTCTGGAACAACCGGCGGAGGATTACGTGAGCCAGTTCGAATCTTGCGTGCTGCAGAGCGTGTTTCTAGCCAAGGCGTTTATTCCGGCGATGATCGGCAAAGGATCGGGGCGGTTCATCGGGATCAATACCGAATGCGCCATGCAGAATTTCCCTAACCAATCGGCCTATACGGCGGGAAAAAGAGGCATGGACGGCGTATACCGCGTCCTGGCTAAGGAGGTAGGAGAACACGGGATCACCGTCAATCAGGTAGCTCCAGGCTGGACGATCAGCGACCGTGACCGCGAACTTGCGGATCGAAATGATGCCGCCTATATCGCCGGAGTTCCGCTGAAGCGCCGAGGCGAAGATCAGGATATCGCCAATGCGGTTGCATTTCTCGCATCCGAGTTGGCTGGATTTATCACGGGGACGTATCTCCCCGTTAGCGGCGGCAATGTGATGCCGGCCATTTAGGCGAGGAAGGAGGCTGCGGCGGTGAAACCGGTGGAAGAAAGTCAACCTTGGATCCTAAATCGCTTGCGGCAGGTGGAGAAGGCGGAGCAGATGCGCATTCTTTATGCCTGTGAGGCGGGCAGCCGGGCCTGGGCGTACGCGTCCGCCGCGAGCGATTATGATGTCAGGTTCATTTATGTGCGACCGGTGAAGTGGTATTTGTCGATCGGGGAGAAGAGGGACGTCATTGAGTACCCGATGAGCGATGGGGGTGATGGCGGGCGGCCTGACGGCGAGCAGTCCGGTCTGTCTCAGCTTGGGGGTGTCGGCGGACTTGATTGGGCAGGCTGGGATCTGCGCAAGGCGTTGTCGCTGCTCGGCAAAGGGAATCCCACCCTGTTCGAATGGTTGGCTTCTCCAATCGTCTATACCGAAGACTATGGGTTTCGGGAACGGCTGCAAGCGTTGGCACCGCGAGTTTTCTCCGCCAAAGCTGCGATGCATCATTACTTGCATATGGCAAAACGTAATCTACGGACGGAGCTTGCGGGCGAGTATGCCGAGCCCAAGGCATACCTTAACGTTCTTCGGCCGTTGCTGGCCTGTGCCTGGATTGAACGCTATAGAACGCCGCCGCCTTTAGACATCGAGCAGCTTGCGGAAACGGCTCTGCCGGCCCAGTTCGGGGAGCTCCGAGAGGAGATCGGTCTCCTTCTGATCCGCAAAAAAGCGATGTCCACGCCAGGACCAGAGCTTCGCCTCCCGAGATTGGACGAATATTTGACCGAGCGCGTGGTTTATTTTGAGCGGCTTGCCCCGGCGCTAAAGTCGGGAAACAGGAATCCGGATCGTGCGCTGCTCGATGTGTTGGATGAATTGTTCCACTCCGTTTTGCAGGAGGTATGGGGGGTTCCTCTCTCGGGGAGCTGAGCCTTTCATAGGACCGGAACCCAGTTTACCTATCAATAGGGTAACTCTGTCTCGTGGTTCAATAGCTGATAGGACGGATATCCTTGCACACTCCTCAAGAGGTTCGAATACGTTAATAGAAAAAGACCTGCCAAATCCATGGCAGGCCAAAAAAATCGATAGATCAACGTTACTAAGCTAGCTTCAAAATGGTTAAGGTTGTGTTTAACAAATTATGCAGCTGAGCAGGAGTCGCATTTGCGTTTACAATTTGAAGAGTTGCCGGCACGGTAGGGACACTAATAATGACCTCCGCCGAAGTAGGTCCGCCGCCGTTTCCTGTAAACGGAGCGGGAGTGATCGGAGCACCGTTTAAGGTCAGGTTGAAATCCGCATTCCCCTGATTGTGAACCGTGAAGTTGACCAAATACACCCCTGCTTCATTGATGGTTACTGTAGCGGATGGGGGCGTAAATGTAAAAGCTCCGCCGGAGTTTGCCAATAACCCGTTGAAAACAACAGCTGTATTACCAGGCACGGTATCGGTTCCTGTACCGGGGTCAACACGATAAATACTTAAAAAGTCGGAGATGCCTCCAGCCGGCCCCGCCGGTCCTGCCGGTCCTGCTGGCCCCGCTGGTCCTGCTGCTCCGGCAGGTCCCGCTGGCCCCGCCGGTCCCGCTGGCCCCGCCGGTCCTACTGCTCCCGCGGGTCCCGCTGGCCCCGCCGGTCCTACTGCTCCGGCAGGACCCGCTGGCCCTGCCGGTCCTACTGGCCCTGCAGGCCCTGCGGGTCCGGGAGGTCCAGGAGGCCCTCCTGCAGGCCCTGCGGGACCTTCAGGTCCAGGAATCCCTTGGGGTCCAGCCGGTCCGACTAGCCCGGGAATCCCTTGGGGTCCGATGGGTCCAGGCTCGCCAGGAAGACCCCGTAGTCCTTGAGGTCCAGCGGGTCCGATAGGCCCTACTGGTCCGATGGGTCCAACGGGTCCGGCAGGACCTGGGATGCCCTGCGCTCCAGGAAGGCCTTGTTGACCCGGAACGCCTTGAATTCCCGCCGGCCCCTGCGGAGCCTGCACGTTAATTTCTGGCTTCACCTTAACTTTAATAATCTTCTTCACTTTGCCATGATGCATGTGGTGTTTATGAAGCTTGTGGTGTTTGTGGAGCTTTCGATGCTTGGGTTGTTTGCAATGCTTGTGTTCGCTCATTCCCATATGAATCATTACACCTCCAATTAAGTTGACTCAACCTTAGTGTATTGTCTATTCCGCGGAAAGATTGGACGATTGACCTCCATAAACAGAAAGTGGTTTTTGCCTAACTCTCAAAAAATGAGAGACACAACCCCCTTTGAAAAATAAGGGGTTTTCGTGATGGATTCACTAGCTTTCGAGACGATTCCACCCTCTGCTTGGAATTCTCCCTATTTACATAAATAATTAATATTAGTGACACAGTATTGCTTATGGTCTATAATCAACAGGTGAAAGCATAATGTAACAGCATAAATAAATAAGTAATACAGAACGCGGATCGGGAGGGGGAGACGCTTATCATCACGTTGGAGCATGTCAGCAAGATCTATCACTTGCCAAGCGGACGGTTTGAGGCGGTTCGGAACGTGTCTCTGCGGGTTCCGCAAGGTACCATCCACGGCATCATCGGCCCCAGCGGAGCCGGTAAATCGACGCTGCTGCGAATGATGAACGCCCTGGAACTGCCGGATCAGGGGACTGTAACGGTACTGGGCCAGGAGCTTACCGCGCTCCCTGAGACCACGCGGCGTGAAGTGCGGCGTTCAATCGGTATGATTTTTCAACAGTTCCATCTGCTGAATAACCGCACGGTAAGCGGGAATGTATCCGTACCGTTAGAACTTGCGGGCTTGCCGCGGAGAGAGCGCCTTAACCGTGTACGGGAGTGCCTGCGTTTTGTGGGCCTGGAAGACAAGGCCGGTCAATACCCGGCCTCCCTCAGCGGTGGGCAGAAGCAGCGTGTGGCCATCGCCCGGGCGCTGGCAAGTCGGCCGGACATCCTGCTCTGTGATGAGCCGACCTCCTCACTAGACCCGAAAACGACCGCGGAGATACTGGAAGTCCTGCTGCATGTCCATCGGACATTGGGGGTGACGATTGTGATCGTCACGCATGAGATGGACGTGGTGCGCAGCATCTGCCAAGGGGTTTCGGTGATGGAGGACGGCCGGTTGATCGATGCGTTTACGCTCGAACGAAACGAAGCGGAGGCCGGAACCTCCGGTATCGCAGGCTACAGCGCTTCTTACAGGGAATTGCTGCTTGGCGGGACGGAGGTGTGAGGGTGTTTGATATGACCTTGATGTGGGACAACTTCATCCAGTATCGCAGCCAAATTGGCGAAGCGGTCGGCGAGACGTTCGCCATGGTGGGAATCGCGCTGCTCGCTGCCGTTCTCCTCGGCTTGCCGACGGGAACTGCCTTGTATCTGACCGGTAAAGGCCAGCTTTATGAACATCGCCTGGGGTACGGCCTGTTGAACGGAGCGGTAAACGTTATTCGTTCCTTTCCTTTCCTGCTGCTGGTAGTGTTTATGATTCCACTCACCCGTCTCATCGTCGGAACGGCGATCGGGACGCTGGCGGCCTCCATCCCGCTCGCAGTCGTTGCGATTGCGATTTATGCGCGGTTCGTCGAACAATCCTTACTCGAGGTGCCGCGAGGCGTGATCGAATCGGCGCGGTCCATGGGGGCGTCGAAGCTTCAGATTGTGACGAAGTTTCTATACGTGGAAGCCCGATCCGGCCTGGTGTTGGGTCTGACTTCCTCGACGATTAGCTTTATTTCTTATTCAACAGTGATGGGCGTGGTCGGCGGCGGCGGAGTGGGTGATTTTGCCATCCGCTACGGTTATCAGCGGTTCGAAACCGAGCTGATGGCCGCGGTGATCCTGTTAATGATTGTTCTGGTCCAAGGAATTCAATTTATAGGAAATGCGTTATCCCGCTGGCTGGATAAACGCTAATATCGGAGGGAGAAACCATGATAAAGACAGGGAAATGGATGATGACGCTGGCGTTACTGATGTTCGTGTTAAGCGCATGTGGCAATAATGGCAATGCTTCGAACGCTTCGAACTCCGGGACTGCAGAGACGGGCGTAGGCGCACCGGCTGCGGCCGAGTCCGAGACGACGGAAATGACAACGCTGAAGGTGGCTTCTTTGATTCCGCCGATGACGGACATCCTGGAGCTCATTAAACCGCAGCTCAAAGAGGAAGGCATCAACCTGGAGGTTGTCGTGTTGTCTGACAATATTCAGCCTAACGATGCGCTGGCGAACAAGGAGGTCGATGCGAACTTCTTCCAGCACGTGCCATGGATGGAAGAATACAATAAGAATAAAGACGCCACTCTCGTTCCGGTTCAGCCGGTTTATCACGCCGTGTACGGCGCCTATTCTAAACGCTATAAATCGATGGAAGAATTGCCGGACGGGGCGACTATCGTGATCGCAAACGACGCGACGAACGGGGGGCGTTCGCTGGATATGCTGGATAAAGCCGGCGTGATCAAGCTGAAGGAAGGCGTTGGTATCCAGGCTACTTTGGCCGACATCGTAGAAAATAGCCATAACTACAAATTCGAAGAAGTGGATTTACTGATGCTGGCGCGGATGCTGGATGACGCCGATTTGGTGTTGATGACTCCGGCCTATGCAAGCCCGCTGGGACTTACGCCGAAGAAAGATGCTTTGCTGACAGAAACCGTTGAATCGGCGTTTGCCATCACCTTGGTCGCCCGTCAGGACAATCAGGATTCAGAACCGATCCAGAAGCTGGCGAAGGCAATTTCCAGCCCCGAAGTCAAGAAATTCCTTGAGGACAATTATAACGAGATTGCCCTTCCGGCGTTCTGACGGGAATAGGTCAAACTGGCTCCTTCATAGGATGTGATAACATGATCCATATGAAGGAGGGGAGCAAATGCAGATTCATCCTGTCCAGCCGGGCCAAACGACATACAGCATCGCGGAAGCTTATGGCGTCCCTTATGAAGATATCGTCGAAGCCAACGAACTGCCGAACCCGGAACAGCTTGTGGTTGGACAAACTTTGGTTATCCCGATCGTCGGCAGCTATTATTGGGTTCGATCTGGGGACAGCCTATGGTCGATCGCGCAGCGTTTTGGGTTAAGTTATCAGGAGTTAGCCCGCGTCAACGCCATCGCTGTCGATCAACCCCTGTCGATCGGATTTCGCCTGTATATCCCGCCGCGGCCGCGAAGAAGCGCCGAGTTTAACGCCTATGTTGAGCCGCGCGGGGGGGCGGTTGCTCCGGCGCTGGAGGAGAGCGCGCGTGAAGCGGCGCAGCACCTGACATACCTGGCTCCATTTAGCTTTCAGGCGCAGCGGGATGGTTCGCTCAAGGAACCGCCGTTAAATCAGTTTCCGGAAATCGCTCGGGCGAATCAGGTCGTGCTGATGATGGTGATCACGAATCAGGAGAACGATCAGTTCAGCGATGAGCTGGGCCGGATTCTGTTGAACGATATCCCCGTCCAGGACCGTTTTCTGGACAATATTGTTACGACGGCAAGCAATTACGGCTTTCGGGATATCCATTTCGATTTCGAGTTCTTGCGGCCGGCCGACCGGGAAGCCTACAACGCTTTTCTACGAAAAGCCAAAGCGCGTTTTGCGCAACAGGGTTGGCTGATGTCCACTGCTCTGGCGCCCAAGACAAGCGCCGGCCAACAGGGGCTGTGGTATGAAGCGCATGATTATCGGGCGCACGGGGAAATCGCCGACTTCGTTGTGATCATGACCTATGAGTGGGGCTACAGCGGGGGACCAGCCCAGGCGGTATCCCCGATCGGTCCGGTCCGTCGTGTGATCGAATACGCGTTGACCGAAATGCCCGGCTCCAAAATCATGATGGGGCAAAATCTGTATGGCTACGATTGGACGCTGCCCTTCGTGCAAGGAAGCGTCGCGCGGGCGGTTAGTCCCCAGCAAGCGATCCAAATTGCGGCGCGCCACGGCGTCGCGATTCAATACAGCGACCGGGATCAGGCTCCGTTTTATCATTATTGGGATGGGGAAGGACGGGAACATGAAGTATGGTTTGAGGATGCCCGCTCAATCCAGGCCAAGTTTAATTTGATCAAGGAGCTGGGGCTGCGCGGGATGAGCTATTGGAAGCTGGGCTTGAGTTTTCCGCAAAATTGGCTGCTGATCGAGAACAACTTCGATGTGGTCAAAAGAGGGTAGAACCTAATTTTTCGGACGTGAGAGGACTTTGTGATTTTTGTAACAGAGTTCCCGAAAATCCTGCGTTATGATATAAACAAGTTAAGTAATCAAAATTTAAATGAATAGAGATCTTCGGGGTAAGGTGAAATTCCTAACCGGCGGTGAGGTTTCTGATTGCAGAAACTGCAGCCCGCGACTCGCTTGTGGCTTCGGCCGCACGCGACTGACTTGGTGTAATTCCAAGGCCGACGGTAAAGTCCGGATGGGAGAAGATCAATAAAGCTATAGTTTGATCCAGGGACCGGTACGGTTCCTGACAGGCTTATTTGGTCAGCCCCCGCAAACCTTTACGAAGGTCGGTGCGGGGGTTTTCTACTTAGACCCTCTATTCAAGAAGGGGACAAACACCATGGAAAAAGCAAATGTTAGCGGCGGACTCGGGATTCAGGCTGGCGCGGGCGCGGGGGCGCTTACGGGCACATCCGGCCAGGTTCAGCAATCGTCTGCGAAGGCAGAGGCACGCAAATCGCGAAGCGGATTTTGGCTCGTTGTTTTGGGGGCGGCGCTGTGGGGCGTTGACCCGTTATTTCGAGTCATCTTGCTGGAGTCGCTGACGTCGGCTCAAATTGTACTCATTGAGCACCTTATTATCGCGCTCATTGCCATACCTGTCTTATGGAACAACCGCACCGAGCTGAAAGGGCTGGGCTGGAAGCAAGGGGGCGCGCTGCTCTTCATTTCCTGGGGCGGTTCCGCCATCGCCACGATTCTGTTTACGATGGCGCTGTCGAACGGCGATCTGAACGCTGTGCTGCTGCTGCAGAAGATGCAACCGCTGTTTGCCATCCTGTTGGCCGGATTACTGCTCAAGGAGAAGCTGCCTCGGTTCTTCTTCGGCTTCTTGGTCATTGCGCTGCTCGGAACGTATTTACTGACCTTCGGATTTACGATGCCGATCGGGCATTGGAGCGACTTCGTGCAGGTGGGCAGCTTGCTGTCGCTGGGCGCGGCCGCGTTGTGGGGCGGATCCACCGTGATGGGCCGGATGATGGTTGGGCATATGAAGTATGAGACGGTGACGTCGCTGCGGTTTGTATTGGCGCTGCCGCTGCTGCTGGCCATCACCTGGAACGAAGGGGCCGCCTGGAACCTGCCTGCCGGTACCTCACAAATTGCCGCGCTTTCGCTCAACATGCTGGGACAAGCGCTGCTGCCGGGACTGCTCAGCCTGCTTGTATACTACAAGGGGCTGACGACAACGAAGGCTTCGGTCGCCACATTAGCCGAACTCAGCTTCCCAATGGTCGGGGTTCTAATCAACTGGATTGCCTTCCAGCAGATGATTACGCCCGCCCAGGTGTGCGGATTCGTTCTGATTTGGGGCACGTTGTTCCTGATCTCCCGCCAGGGAGCCAAGCAATAACCTTTCGCTTATAAAAAGAAGCGAGGTTTCCGCCCTTAACTGGGTTCGGAAAACCTCGCTTTTTTTCGCTTTATTCAGCTCGCTTGGCCGTGATCGTTTAGTTCTCGTCCAGCCACAAAATCGCCGTCACGCCGCGCGGATAATACCGGCTGCCGCAGATTACGCCGGCCATCATCTGATCGCTCCAGCTCCAGAAGGCGTTCTTCTCGGAGGTCAGCCAGGCGACATGCGCGGCGTCGGCCGCTTGGCCCCGTTCATCCCAGGCCAGGCCTAGGATCTGGCGGGCGATGAATTGACACAGATAAATTTTGCTGAGCCAGGAATTGTTGCTCGTCGAGGACAGCTTCCACCCACTGTCTTCGAACAGGCAGATACCGGGTTGCAACACCGTGTTCAGGTGCGTGGACAATGCCCGAATATATTCGCCGAACCGGCCGTTCGGATCCAGCGCTTCTTCGCATCCAGTGTACAGCGGGAAGATCAGACCCTCGATCGCCGGGATAATCTTGGAGTCGTTATTTTCCTGGATGACCGCCGGAATGTAGCCGCCTGGCAGCAGATGCGCGGTGATCGTCCCGGCACACCGCTCGGCTTGCCGTCCGGCCAGTTCGGCCGCCGCCTCGCGACCGTTTGCTCGCAGTAGCTTTTCCATCGCTACGTAAGCTGCCCAGCTCTTGCCAGCCAAATAGATGTTGTTCCGCGCTTGACCCAGCGAGACATCCAAGCTGTCGTAAGTGGTGATTTCGGCACCGCCCATCGTGCGGGAGCTGTCAAGGCCCATGACGCCGGTCCGTTTAGCTGGGTCCGGATGATCGCGATTCACCATACTTTCCAGACATTGCTCCAGGATCGGCAGGTTGCGATCCAGCCATTCGCGGTCATTCGTTTGCTGGACGTAAACCGTGGCGCTCAATACCCAGTTGACGAGCTGCTCATGGGTCATATGGGAGAAGCAATCGTCAATCGCATGCAGCTCGTAAACCGAATAGCCCGGTCGGGAGAACGTGTTGGCAACGCCCATGTCGTGCGTGAAGCTGATGCCGCCGGGATATTCGGTCGCATCTCCGGGAAGACGTACCGTGTCCCGATAACTGTAGCGGCTGGTGTAGAGATCCAGCTCGTTTTTGACCGTCCACGGGTTCATTTTCAGCTCAAAAAACAACTGGTCGACCAGCAAATCGAACGTATTCATCATACGGTATTCGCCTTCGTTCACGACCCAAAGCGGCTTGCCGTCCTGCTCCAGCAGCTCGGTGGATCCGTAATAGCTGCGGATCGCGTGCGCGAGCATAAACTTCTGGTCCTCGGTCAACTTCGAGTCGTAGACAAGCGTCTCGGCTTTCTGCGCAACCTCCAGCTTACGGTCGAACTCAGCCAGCGCATAATCGGCTACGTCCTCGATATTGGCGAAATACCGCGTGTAATAGTAGGACGCGTCCATCCCGGTGGTGACGTAACCGGCGCGATAGAAACAGAGCGCAAAGCGGTAGGTAGCTTTCTCGCCGGCGGGGGTATCCATGAGCAGCGCGCCCACTGGCCCGAGACCAAAACGGAGGTTCTCCGGAACCTTTGGCTTCAGGATGGATTCCATCTTGAAGAATCCGGCGCTTGTAATCCGCGGGTCGTTCGCTGCAATCGCGGTATGGCGGCCCTGGCCGACGCCGCAGATCCGGCCGTCGGTCACATCCTCCAAGCGTCGGATCGCGCTGAACGGATCGATGTTCTGCAAACCGAAGAAGGCTTTCCGGGCCGAGGTTCCCCGCGTGTTGTCAACCGTGATTTCGGCCAGCACGGCCGGCATGAGCGCGAAGCGCAGCTGATCTTCGGTCGCCGTCTCAGGGTCGGGCACGCCTTCAAACGGCGAGATCAGGCGGAACGTCAAATCGCCGGCTTGCCATTCGTCGATCGCCGCACCGAATCGGCGGACAATCTCGCTGCGGCCGAACGGTTCGATGAGACCGCTTTCTTTTTTTTGAACGGAATGCTGCTCGCTGGACTCGTCGCCGCCCTCTTCCGTCGTATAACGGTCCCGCTCATCCAGACCTTCGCCGAAGAACGGCAGGGCCCGGTAATGATCTTGCCCGTCGTCCTGCAAGCCGATGTAAATGTTCTGCTTAGGCGGGCTGCCCAGTTCGAGGTCGAATCCGCCGCTTTGGCCGGGATGTCCTAACGTAAAGCTGGCGAAGGCTCCCATCGGGGAGTGATGCGCGTTAAAAAATATATTTTTACCCAAGTTGATTACCTCCTGTTCAATTGGTTGCGGTTGTGCTAGTTTGATTATATCAAGGCTTTGGGGGAACGCCCATATCCAAACCGTCGATTGATTTATCCAAAACGTTCAAAGACGGCGAGGAGGGGACCAAAAGCAGCGAAACGGAGGGACGAGGGTGGTTAGAGAGCATCAGGTTACGGAATATATGCTGCCGGATATGGATTCGACGTTTAAGCTCTTTGCCGCGCATCTGCGGACGGTGACGAGCGCGTGGTCGTACCCGCGGCACAGCCATCCGCTGTTCGAAGTGAACCTGCTGCTGGCGGGCAGTCAGGAGATGATCGTGGGCGGCAAACGGTACGTACAGCAGCCCGGCGATTTCCTGCTGCTGCGCCCCGAGGACGTGCACGAAAGCCGGACGCTGGGGACGGAGTCGATGACGTATTATTGTCTGCATTTTAATGTCGACGAACCCGTGCTTCGTGAGCTGCTGTGCCGCGGCGAGGAGCTCCTGCATGCGGCGGACAGCCCGCTGGCCGAGATCATCCGGCCAAGCCTGGATAAGCTGATCGCGTTGACCTCGCACGGGGCGGGCGCTAAGCTGGCGGACAAGATGCGGGCTTTGTCCGCGGTGTTCGAGCTGTTCGCCGGCCTGAGCGAAGGGCTGGCAGAACGGGAAGTCGGCGCTCCGGGCAGCCGGATGAACCGGATCGCGGCGGAGATTGCCGCCGGCTTGGAACGCAGCGTTGACGAGTCGGAGGCTGTAAACGCGATAACGGGCGAGGGTTTCGGCGGCGATGGCGACGGGGTCGATGGGGATCGGACACGCGAAACCGTTGCGGCGGTTACCGCCGGACTCGGCTATAGCGCGTCCTCCTGCAACCGGATTTTCCGCAGCGTCTACGGGATGTCGCCGCGCCAGTACTTATCGGCGCTAAAGCTGAAGAAGGCCAAGCTCCTGTTGATGGAGCCGGAACTCTCGGTGGAAGCCGTCTCCATGCGTCTCGGTTACAAGGATATCGCGCATTTCAGCCGGCAGTTTAAGCGCTGGACCGGGGAATCGCCTGGCAAGTTTCGAGCTAGGTTTCACATTTAACTCTTATTATGAAAGGGGTTGGCTGCAGTGACAGTTGAAAGCGCTGACTTATTGGCGTTGCCGCTCCGTAAGCGGATCGTCTTTTTTGGCGACAGCATTACGGAGAACGGAACGTACATCCGTAATTTAGAGGCATTTTTCTTGAAGCATCTGCCGGAACACCGGCTGGAGTGGATCAATCTGGGGGTCAGCAGTGAAACCGCGGCAGGAACCAGCGAAGCGGATCATCCGTTTCCCCGTCCCTGCGTGCACGAGCGTTTGGAGCGCGCCTTGGCGGAAGTGCAGCCGGATTGGGCATTTATTTGCTACGGAATGAACGACGGCATCTACCATCCGCTTGGAGAGCAGCGCTTTGAAGCTTATCGCGACGGAGTGCGCCGGGCCGTGGACCGGATGCGCGGCGAGGGAGCCCGCGTCATCCTGATGACGCCGCCGCCGTTTGACGTTGCTTCAGCCGGCGGGGAGGCATTGCCGGGAGGAATGGACGACTACTCGTTTGAGCGTCCTTTCATCGATTATAACGCCGTCTTGGACCGTTATGGGGACTGGGTGCGCGAGTACGGCGAGGCCGAAGGGCTGACGGTCGTGGATCTCCGCGGTCCGCTTGGCGAATTGATTCGCGCTCGGCGGGAGGCGGACCCCGGCTATCGCTACGGCGATGGCATCCACCCGAACGAAGACGGGCATTGGGTGATCGCTCGGACGATTCTGAGCCGTGTGTTCCATCTGGAGCTGGAGCGGATGCCAGATTGGGCGGATGGCGGAGACAGCGCGTTCATCCGGCTCGTCGGCGAGCGCCGAGTCGTGCTGAATGCGGCATGGCGGGAGCATGTCGGGCATACGAACCCGAACAAGATGGAGACGCTGCCGCTCGCGGAGGCGTTGCTGCAGGCTGAGGCGTTGCTGCCGGCGATCAAGCGGGCCGCCTTGGAGGAGGGCGGCGCAGAGAGTGCTGAGGTGAGCGAATGGATGGGCTTTGCGCGCACCGACTTTTACTTCGGCGGCCGCGAATGCGTGGTGGTCGCTCCGCAGGATGCCGCGCCTGGTCGGCCGTGGGTGTGGCGGAGCGAGTTCTTCGGCGCGTTCGCGGACGCCGACCTCGCCCTGCTCGAGCAAGGCTGGCATCTCGCCTATTGCCGGCTGAGCCATCTTTACGGCTGCCCGTACGCTGCCGGGCAGATGGAAGCCTTTCGCGGCGAGGTGGCCGCGAAATACGGGCTCACCCTGAAGCCGGCGTTGTTCGGCTTCAGCCGGGGTGGCCTGTACGCGCTGCGGTACGCCGCGCTGTACCCGGATCGCGTCGCGGCGTTGTACCTCGACGCGCCGGTGGTGGACATCCGCAGCTGGCCGGGGGGCCAGGGGGCGGGTCGGGGCGCGCCGGAGGAGTGGCGCGACTGCTTGGCGGCGTACGGCATCGCC
The DNA here is from genome assembly GCF_009725205.1 of Paenibacillus timonensis. Lineage (GTDB taxonomy): Bacteria > Bacillota > Bacilli > Paenibacillales > Paenibacillaceae > Fontibacillus > Fontibacillus rhizolycopersici. Next base: position 53,093 of record NZ_WNZY01000007.1, read on the forward strand.
CAAGCCGCGTCTTCTCCGGCGGAGGGTGCCCGGCGTGCCGGCGAGGAGACGGAGCGCCTGCTGGCGGGGCTGGCCGCGCCGGCCCGCGCCGGCGTGCCGGTGCTGCTCGTCTCTGGCGACGCCGACCTCGACGTGCCGTTCGAGGAGAACGGCGCGGTGCTGGAGCGTGTCTACCAAGCCCATGGCGGCACGGTGACGGCGATCCTCAAGCCGGGTGGCGGGCATCACCCGCACAGCTTGCCCGACGTCACGCCCATCGTGGAGTTTGTCCTCACAGCGGCTGCGAACCACAGCCGATAACAACCGTGAACCACCGTCCGATGCGATTTGGACGGTGGTTCGTTGCGTTAAGCGGTGGGGAAGTACGGATGAGGAAGAGGGGCGTGGAAGGAGAAAGCGGGTTAATGGCCGGTAGCCGGTAGCTAGCAGCCCAAAGATTGTAACTTGTAGCCCGTACCTTGGATCATCACAACTCACAACTCACAACTCATAACTCATAACTCATAACTCACAACTCATAACGCACAACCCGGATCTCGAAATTTGCGAACAGGTAACTAGTAACTCATGATTTGCAACACACCATTTCCAGCATGTATCTAGTATTTCGTTTGCGCTGCACGTTGGGGGTAATTAGTGGCTTCTCACGCACGCCTGGATGGGTTAGCTGGGTCGCACCCCGGTCTTTTTGCGCAAAACTTAGATCTACATAACAGTTCGCTGCTGCAGCTAACCTTTTAACAGGACATTCTATATGAAATTTCATATAGAATTCGAGGTTTGATGATGGAATGAGCAGTTATGTTCGAAATATCATATATAATCTCCGCATTCGGCTCCCCAACAGCCCAATCTGTATGAAATTTCATATATAACTCCCTATTTGAGCGTGAATCCGGCAATTATATTCGAAATTTCATATATAATCCCAATGACCGAACGTCCTAACCTAATACCCCCAAGTTCGCTCATACTCTCGCCGACGCCCACGCAACTCCAGGACGCGAACGAGGACGGATGGAGGGCAGCGGTACCGACCATAACTGGTTGAGCCACTGAAAAAGGACGCACGCAGGCGCATTCCCCGCGGCGTCCTTTGATCCAAAAAGTTACTTTACAAACTGCGATACGGCGAACACGGCCGGCGAGTTCCAATAGATCGTCACTTCATTGCCGGCATAGCTTAGCTCATGGTCGACGAAGCATTGTGCCGGAGGCAGTCCTTGCAGATGCTCCTGCATATAGTCGTCGTTCAGGTTGCGGTTCGGTCCCCCGGACACGAGGCCGGGAACGGACGCTTCCACGTCGTCCGCTACAGACGGGCGATAATGCAGATGGTTGACCGAGCGGTCGCCAAAGCCGGACACGTAGCTGAGATCCAGTACGTTGCGGCCCAGGAGATAGTGAATATGCTCGAGCGCCAGCCCCCGGTAACGTTCCTCACCGCCAAGGCGATTGGCGATCAGGAGGAGCATCGCGTTATTCATCAGCACCATGTTGCTGCCCCAGATATAATCCTCCGGGCGCAGGGAGGTGAGATAACCGTCTTCTGCACAACGGTCGGCTAATCGTTTGGCTTCCGCGAGCAGCCCTTCCTGTAACGCGGTGCGCAATGCGGGATCTGTATCGGCACCTGCCTCTGCGCCGAACAGGTATGCGATTGTCCCATAGCCACTCATATTGGTCCAGCCCAGCTCGTATTTGGCGAAGGGGAGGGCAGCTAGCCCACGGAATGCTTCGTGATATTTCTCTTCGCCGGTCGTACGGAAGAGTTCGGCTGCGGCCCAATACCGTTCGTCCAAGTCGCTTGCATCCCCGTATTCACCCGTGCCGACATCGGCCGGATTCTTGAAGCCGGGACCGTCCGGATGAGGCGGCGTTTGGTCCAGCCAAGCCCAAGCGCGTTCGGCCGTTTGCAGGCAGCGCGTAGCAAAAGCTTCGTCGAACGGTCGATAGACCCGCGCTGCCATCGCCATCACGCCGGCTAGACAGGCGGTAGCGGTGGCGGAGACGGGCAGAAAGTAAAGGTCGTCCCGGTCGTCTTCAGGCATGATGTCGAGCGGAGGGAATTGCTTCGTCGTCAACTTGTGAAAGGCGCCGCCCGAGCGCGGGTCCTGCATTTTATACAACCATTCTAGCTCGTACCGGCATTCGTGCAACACATCCGGTATCCGATCATCGCTTTCCGGCAACGGAATCGGCCGTTGAAACGCCTTGGGGTTCCCCTCGTAAGCTAACAGCAAGTCGGTAACCGCTTTGGCTCCCGGGCCGGTGTATTTCCCATAATCGCCGGCATCGTGCCAACCGCCTCGGCTGTCCAGGCGGAGGGAAGGATCATCGTACACGATGCCCTCGGAAGTATGGCAAGCGTGATGCTTCCAGGGGCCGGCGATGCTCTCCTCCAGCTCCATGCCGCAACGTAAATAATAAAATGCCTTCAGCAAGCCCTGTTGCAAGTCGGCATAGGGATTGCCGGCGATCACAAACGCTGCCGAGCTTTCGCCGTTCAGGCTAACCCGGTATGTTCCCGATGTTCTTAGTTCCCCGAAATCGCCCCGGCAGACCGTTGTCCCCGATGCTTCATCCTGCTGTGCAGGACCGGTTGTGCTCCGGTAAACCACTTCTCCTGAAACGGTATCGATCATTTCGAATTCACCGCCCGAGCCGGCGTAAACAAAGGATTTAGCGGCTTCGGCCGGGTAGCCGAGCTGATTGACGGAGATGCTTCGACGCAGTGGTACAGGGGTGTTGGATGTTTGGTTCATGCGTATCCCTCTTTTCGATCGTTAAAGTAAACGTTTTCAAAAATAGGCATTTCTTCGTTTCGCGAATTACTAACCCTACCTCTAGCTCACTCTTCTATCCTTGCATGTTCCGATTCGAATAACAAGACTCGAAATTTAATGATCGATCGTTATAATTTTATCGTTAACGGATCGTTCGGAGATCTGTCACAATAACCGGGAGATTCTGACAAACGACAGGGATCCTATCGACTCTTTTTTGGTAGTATGGTATCATGATAGTCTGATAACGTATTAGCGAACTAAAGCGTAAGGCCTTCTGTCGAAGCAAACACAGGAAAGAGCACAAATGAAGCGTACACAGAGGTCAACTTCAGGGGGAGAGAGACAGATGATAACGAACCAAAAAATGATTATGATGGGTCTTGTGATGGCTCTGGTATTGACGATGCTGGCCGGTTGTTCGGGCTCGGGAGCCGGGAAGGATGACAACAAGCTGGTGATCGGGATTGACGATAAATTTGCACCGATGGGCTTCCGCGACGAAAAGAACGAAATTGTGGGCTTCGACATTGATTATGCCAAAGCGGCAGCGGAGAAAATGGGAATGGAGGCCACCTTCCAGCCCATCGACTGGTCGGCTAAGGAATCCGAACTGAATAGCGGTCGGATCGATTTGATCTGGAACGGATATACGATTACGGAAGAACGTCAAGGTAAGGTATTGTTCACGAAGCCTTACTTGAAAAATAGCCAGGTGGTTGTCACGCTAGCCGATTCGGAAATCGCCCAATTAAGCGATCTGGCTGGCAAAGCGGTGGGACTGCAGTCATTGTCCTCCGCGGCGGACGCGCTTAACGCGGCACCGATCAAGAGCGAGATCAAAACCGTTTCCGAATTTCCAGACAACGTGCTGGCGCTCAGCGATCTCAAGACGAAGCGTCTTGACGCGGTTGTCATCGACGAGGTCGTGGCGAGATATTATATGTCCAAAGAAGAAGGGACGTTTAAGCTGCTGGACGAATCGCTGGCGCCTGAAGAATACGGCATCGGCGTGAAGAAAGGCAACGAAGAGCTGCTCAACAAGTTGCAGCAGGCGCTTGATGAATTGAACCAGGACGGTACCGCGTCCGAAATTTCGCAGAAATGGTTCGGCGAAGATAAAGTGCTGAAGTAGAAACGAACCCGCTCAAACCGGATTGCTTCGGAATCCGGTTTTTTGCTGGCTGCGGCTAGCCCGCGGGGCATCGTACAAGTATAAATCGAGGAGAACGACCATGAGTATGGAGTATTTATTGAGTATCCTGGGGCCGATGCTGGAAGGGATGGAAACGACGATTCTGCTGTTTGTGCTGGCGATTGTGACGTCGATTCCGCTGGGATTTGCCTTTACCTTTATGGTTCGCAGCCGAATCAAACCGGTCGCTTGGTTTGCCGGCGCGTACATTTATGTCATGCGCGGCACGCCGCTGTTGCTGCAAATGCTGTTCGTCTGCTTCGGGCTGCCGGTGATTCCGGTCATCGGCGAGTATCTCGTCATGGACCGATTCGCGGCCGCATGCTTGGCCTTTACGCTGAATTACGCAGCTTACTTCGCGGAGATCTTCCGCGGCGGTCTGCTGGCGATCGACAAAGGCCAATACGAGGCGGCGAAAGTGCTGGGCCTCAGCCGCTGGCAGACGACGACGCGGATCGTGCTGCCGCAAATGCTGCGAATCGCGCTGCCTGCCGTCTCCAACGAGTCGATCACGTTGGTCAAGGATACAGCGCTGCTTTATGCGGTCGCCGTACCCGAACTGCTGCATTTTGCGCAAACGGCGGTCAACCGGGATTTTACGATCATGCCGTTCGTGCTTGCGGGCGTTCTATACCTGCTGATGACGTTGGTGCTTACCGTGCTGTTCAAGGCACTGGAGCGGAAGTTCAAATTCGAGTAGAGGGCTGGAGTTATGGATCAAGCAATCGTAGAAGTCGAGCATTTACGAAAATCGTTTGACGACCTGGAGGTGTTGAAGGACGTCACCTTTTCCGTCGCTGCTAGTGAGGTGCTGGCGGTAATCGGACCGTCCGGGTCTGGCAAAAGCACGATGCTGCGCGCATTGGCTCATCTTGAGGAAATCGACGGGGGCAGCATCCGCATCGGCGGCGAGACGCTGGCGAAGGACGGACGGTATGCCGGCAGCGCCAAGCTCAAGGGAATCACTGCCCGCATGGGCATGGTGTTCCAGCATTTCAACCTGTTTCCGCACCTTACGGTACGAGGCAACCTGGAGCTCGCTCCCAAGCTGGTCAAGGGATTGCCAGCCACGGACATCCGTGCCAATGCCTCGGAGCTGCTGGAGAAGGTGGGGCTATCGGACAAAGCCGATGTTTATCCCTCCAACCTGTCCGGCGGGCAAAAACAGCGGGTCGCCATCGCCCGGGCGTTGATGATGAGTCCGGAGATCCTGCTGTTCGACGAGCCAACCTCGGCGCTCGATCCCGAACTGACGGGCGAGGTGCTGCAGGTCATGAAGCAGCTCGCCGAAGAGCGGATGACGATGATCGTCGTCACGCATGAGATGGGCTTTGCGCGGGAGGTGGCCGACCGCGTGATGTTTATGGCGGACGGCGAGATTATCGAGTCAGGTCGTCCGGAGCAGTTGTTTGGAGCTCCGCAGCATGAGCGGACCCGGTCTTTTTTGCAGCGGGCACTGTAACGTATAAATTCAAAGCGGCGGTAGCCTCAGACTTCGTTGGTGAAGTTCTGGGACTGCCGCCGTTTTCTGCTGTTACTGATATTTATTTCACCGAGTAAACCCCTGTTTTGTAAACCAGCGTATAGAGCATGCCAGTGTCGGTTAATAAGGTCTGGTCAACATCGTCTTTGGTTAAACGGCGTTGCTTGCCATCGGCAGCGATGTGATAGATACCGGGCTCGTAGCCGTAGGATACGTAATAGGCGCCGGACTTGTTGATTTCAAAGGTTGTTTCAGACGACGCTCCGGCCGCTAGAGAGGCCAGCTTCTTCTCCTGCCCTGCGGCCGGGTCAAACCGGTATAAATCCATCCCTTTGCCATTGGCGGTCGTATAATAGAATACGTTCCCGTACATACGGATTTGGGCAATTTTCCGGGACAACACGGCGACAGCGCTCCCTCCGCCATCCAACCCTGTATGCATCAAGCGACCCGAGCGATCATCCAGATAATAAATTCCTTCGCCGATCAGCCAGAATCGACTTACGTCCGTGGCCAGCTTGTTGTGCGTCCGGCCGGTTATGTCAATCCGGTATAAGGCGTTAGGATCCTTCGAATCGCTATCATTGAAGCCAATCGCGAAGAGCGCACCGTCCTTCAGCGGCAGCGTGGGATCGGACTTAAACCCGATTCCGCCGTTATCCTCGACGGATCGGACCACGCCATAGGCATATCCGGGCTCTCCGAGCAACGATTCCTCCCCAGTGTTTAGGTCGAGTCGGTTCAAATTGTCCGCAAATCCGCTCATAAAACGAAAATCCGTATAATACAAAGCCCCTTGGTCACTAGCGAGGCCAACCAGGTCCTTGGCCGACAATATCTCCTGCAATGTCCCATTCTTCACCTGATATAGCGTGTCACGCCCCATCGTCAAATCCCCAACATGGAGGTTAACGAATAAATCGTTATCCAACTTACGTACATCCGTCAGCCATCCGTCCTCGGGCTGCCAGTCTCCCAGCGCGGCGATTTGCTGCGGCTGTTGTTTTCCCAGGTCATAGGCGTAAAGGTAAGCTTGATTGTTTACCGTGGACACGTAATAGAAAACATCGCCAATCCGTTTGCCCGAATGAAACACCGGCTTACCGGGAACTTGAATCCGAGTTGCCTTGTTCCCTTCCGTTTGCCGGAATAGCTGTTCATCCAAGGAAGCGCCGTTGTTCCGGTAAACCGTTTTTAGGTAATACACATCGGTTCCGAATTGGGTCAGTGGGGTAGATACGTTCTCGTAATCGATCCGTTTGCGCCGATCAGTCAGCTGCGTTCGGATGGAATCTTTGGTCGCCAGCGTTTGTGGGTGTTTCAGGTCAAGTGCCGCATCTCCGATCAGAATCAGCCCATCCAGCCAATCGATCTGTTTGCCAAGCGCCGTTGCGGCGTCCCTTAGGGGCAGCATGACCCGGCCGCCGATCTTTTGCGGCGGAACATCGAGCTTCACCGATTTGCCGTTAATGAGCATTGTCGTGCTGTTGACCTTGAACTTTACCGTTCTCTTTAGCGGGAGGTTCTGAAGAAGCACATCGTTTGGCGTCTTCGCGTTCCAGACGACATCCCAATACCCTTGATTCGCATGAGTCGTATGCTCGGCCAGATATCCCATCAAACGAATGGGCACGAGGACACGTCCGTTTCGTTGAACGACTTCGTAATCCCCACCAACATCCGTCTTGCGGCCTTGAATGAACGCTTTTCCTTGATAATCATAAGGAATGATCGCCAGCTCGCTGAACGCTTCCTCCAGCGATTGGCTGCCGTTTCCTACGGGGTCAGCCGCCTCCGCGGCATGAACTCCGGCTGTTCCTAGCCCAAGGCAGGCCGTCAAAAGCAGCAGGATGAATTTCTTTTTCAAATCGAAACGCTCCCTTCCATAACAAATCCCAATAAGTTCTATAGCAACTAGACGCTTCCACAGTCGCAAAAGTTTCTGTTTTCGGAGGGACTCCCCATGGTAGAATCAAAAAAGAAGTCGTTTACATCAGGCAGGATGGAGGATAAATAGATGATGAATCAGTACGCTTCTGCCACCGTCGTATCGGCGGCATGCAACTATATTATGGAGCGTCCGGACAAGTTCACGCATACTTATCGGACCTATGTGAAGTTAAGAGAACATGGAAAGCTGGAGCTCCGATTCTGGCATAGTAACGCGATTGACTCTACTTGGGATACCGGGTTGGTTGCCCGCGGCGGAGCCCTCGGTGGACAATGGCGGATCGAAGCCGCTTACGTTGCGGACGGAGGCACGGCGCCGGACGGTTCCGTCGAGCCTAACTCGCAGGTTCGCGTCACGTTTGACGGAGGCAGCGGGGCCCGATCCGTTGCCCCCGGGGAGAAGTTCTGGAGCGATCCGGTCAAGCTGGACCTGCCAGAAGGGCATTTGCTGGCGTTTACTTGGACGATTTCTACCGATGCGGGTGGCAAAACGGTGCCGTACAATACCGAGCAGATGCTGGTCACGGCTTATGACGCGCCTGGCAAATGCGCCGATATGTCGGATGCCGAAGGCTTTGCCCTTTCGGAAAAATTGCTGGTGATGCCTGCGTTAATCGCCAGCGCCAAACCGGTGCGGCAACGTTTGGTGTTCCTAGGCGACTCGATTACGCAAGGCGTGAGAACCCGCAGGGACGGTTACGAGTATTGGGCGGCGCGGATTGCCGATGGACTGGGGAGCGATTACGCCGCGTGGAATCTGGGTTCCGGCTGGGCGAGAGCCTACGATGCCGCGGCGGAGGGCGCTTGGCTGAGCAAGGTAAAGCTCGGCCAAGTTCCGGGAACGGGTACGCAGATCGTTTTGGCGCTTGGGGTGAACGATATCGACATCGGAGCACGCACTTCCGAGCAGTTGTTAGCCGATCTGAACACCATCATCACCGTATTACGTCAAAACGATCCCTCCGCGGAAATCATCCTGTTCACCGTACCGCCCTTTAACTTCAGCGAGGAGCGGGAGCAGATATGGCGTTACGTTAACGAACAAATCCGCTCTGCTTCGCTTCCGGGCGTAGACCGTGTGTTTGATATGGCGGCTTTGCTGTCCCAGCCCGCACCGCTCGAGCATCGCCTGCGCCGAGAGTTCATGAGCTCGGCGGACGACCCTCATCCGAATGGGGTGGCCGGCAAGGTGGTTGCCGATGCGTTCTTAGCGTGGTATTTCGGTGAACGATGAGCGGGATAACGGAGAGTATCGAACCGGCTCGTCTGAACGTGGGGATTTTCGCCCATGTCGACGCCGGAAAGACAACGACGACAGAGCATATTTTGTACGAAAGCGGACGGATTCGCATGCTGGGCAGCGTGGATGACGGCACGGCGCTTACCGATTCGCTGGAAGTGGAGCGTCAGCGCGGCATTTCTGTGCGCGCGGCCATGACGACGTTCACCTGGAAGGGCACGCAGGTCAATTTGATCGATACGCCGGGTCATGTCGATTTTCTGTCCGAAGTGGAGCGGTCGCTGCGCGTGCTGGATTGCGCGGTGCTGGTTCTTTCCGCGGTAGAAGGCGTTCAGGCGCAGACGGAAATGATTTGGAACGCGCTTAAGAAGCTGCAGATTCCCACGCTCTTGTTCATCAACAAGATGGACCGCGTTGGCGCGGATCCCGATGCGGTGCTCGCTCAGGCACGCAATTATCTGTCTCCGGACATCGTTCCTGTCCAACATCCGCTTGGGGCTTGGCAGGATTACAGCGGAGCAGTGGATTTGTGGCAGACCGATTTGGAGGAAGCCGCTGCCGAGGCAGGCAGCTTGGAAGCATACGCATCGGCCCGGAGTCGTTTGATCGAGTTCTTAGCCGAGCGCGATGACGCGCTGCTCGAGTCGTACGTTAGCGGAGAGAACGTTGCGGAGGAACGTTGGGCGCGATGTGCGGAGGAGTTGGCCCGGTCTGCCCGGATGTACCCGCTGGTGTACGGAGCGGCGGCCAAGGGAATCGGCATCGCTCCGCTGCTGGATGCGATGCTTCGCTATTTCCCTCCGGCTGGAGGTGATCCGGAGGCCCCGTTGTCCGGCGTCGTCTTCAAGATTGAACGCGACAAGACGATGGGACGGATGGCGTATGTGCGACTTTATGAAGGCAGCCTCCACAATCGCGATGCCGTGTTGAACCACACGCAGAACCTGAGCGAGAAGGTGACGCAGATTCGTAAAATCGACGGTACCCGGTCCGAGGATATCGGCGTGCTGCAAGCGGGGGACATCGCTGCCGTCTGTGGCTTGTCCCATGTCCGCATCGGCGACGTGCTAGGGCGGCTGGAGGCGGTCCCGGCCGAAGCCAAGCTGGCGGTCCCGCTGCTCACCGTGCGGGCGCATCCGGCCAACGAGGCGGAATACCGAGCCGTGGCAGATGCCTTGCAGGAACTGTCCGACGAAGATCCGCTGCTGGACTTGCAATGGCTGCAGGAGGAGCGGGAGCTGCACGTGAAGGTGATGGGCCCGATCCAGCTGGAGGTCCTAAGCAGCGTAATGGAAACGCGTTACGGACTGAAGGTGACCTTCGGCAAGCCGTCGGTTATTTACAAAGAAACACCTAAGCAGGCGGGTGAGGGCTATATCGCTTACACGATGCCGAAGCCTTGCTGGGCGATCCTGCGGTTTAAGATCGAACCTGGCCCGCGGGGAAGCGGCCTGACCTATGAAGCTTACGTGCGGGACGAGGATTTGCTGCCGCAATATCAGAACGAGGTCGCTCGCCGCGTTCCCGAGGCACTACAACAAGGGCTGCATGGCTGGGAGGTTACCGATCTGAAAGTCACGTTGACCTATGGTCAGCATCATGTTTGGCATACCCATCCCCTTGATTTTGCCGTCGCTACGCCAATGGGAATGATGGACGGGCTGGCCAACGTCGGCACGATGCTGCTGGAGCCGATCTTGCATGTCCGGTTAGTCGTTCCCGAAGAGAACGCCGGCCGGGTGATGAACGATCTCGTGCAGATGCGCGGTCGTTTTGAGCCGCCGCAGCTACAGGGGGAGCGCGTGTTAATCGAAGGTCATGTACCGCTCTCGACGTCGCTTCATTACCCGATTGAACTGAGCTCATATACGAAGGGACGGAGTACGTTTGCTTCCTCCTTCGCCGGCTATGAACCGTGCCCGCCGGACGTTCAGGCCGAACGGACCCGGAGGGGCGTTAATCCACTGGACCAGGCGAAGTATATCCTCAGCGTGCGGAAAGCGCTGCAAGGCTAAGCCGACATGCCATACGCCTTAGTCAAAATAAGCTCCGAAATTCTTCATGTAGAAGGAACAATGGACGCGAATCGGCATTTGGCTGAATTGTTCATGCCAGTCGGTCCTTTTCCATTCCTCATAGCTCATTTTGTTTCGCACGTATTTTCCCAGCCCCAAGCTGTCCGTGCGATTCTGCTGCAATGTCTTAATGATCCGCAGTGATTCCATGACGATGTGCTCACTAACCAGCTTTTCAACCTTGGCCCGTTCGTCAGTACTTAATTTTGCTTGACCAAAGTATTCTTCCACTCCCCCTTCAGCCTTCAGGTAAATATCCGCTTCGTATTCGCCGGACGGGCCTTTCGAGACCTTGATCCGGCGTTTGCTTCGGACGGCCCGGAAGGAGATGGCCTTCAAGTTGGGATCCTCCGACGTTAGGCTGAATTCGCCTTGCGACAGATCTTGGTACAGGAGCGAAAACAGGTAAACATCCTTCCAGGGCAGCTTGTCGATCATCTTGTCGTCCCGGAATGTGGCGATGCCGCTGATGGTGATGTCCTTCTTCTGTTCCTTGACCATGATGGCGATCGGATCCATCCCGTCGTCGTAATAATCGCGGGTAAATTGATACAAGGCGGTCCGGGGCACCGATTGCTTGTTAAATTCTTTTTGCAGCAACTTGTTGATGTAGTTGGCCGTTTTGGTGTGACGAGGATATTCCTGGCTGATAATGGCTCCCGCTTCGCCTTCGACGACGGCCATGGCGGTTCGAAACGAGATGCTCGGATCGCGGAGAAACGTATCCATATCCTTCCAAAGACCTTGACGGGCCAAGGCTTCGCCGTACATAAACGTACGGATCTGCCCGCTGACAATGATTCGGCTTGTTCGCAAGGACAACGCCGCTTTGGCATCCTTGGGGCTGGTGGAGATCGTCTCCAGCAATTCGTCGGTCGTTTTCCCGTCTCTGGCAAATTGCGTGACCAGCGGCATGCTGATCGTGGCTTTGATCTTGTCCTGAGGGGCAGCGTCAAAAGCGGCGGTTTCAATATAACCGATCCGTTCCAGCATGCGTTGATCCTGATTGCAGCCAGCGAGAATAAGGCAGAGAGTCACGGCCAGGAATAGGCGTCTATGCATGTTTCTTGAACCTCCTTTGCAGCAAGAGCAGCAGGATCAGCAGCAAGGGGAATCCGAAGGAGAAGCCCAATTGTGCCATCGTTAAATAACGGAACCAGGATTCTACCTTGATTAAGGACTTAGGAATCAACCCCACGGAGATCGTCACAACCATAGACAAAAACACGATCACTTTCCAGGGGATTCGGCGAAAGATCTGGGACATCACCGTTTGGCTTGACCAATAGTACATGCCCGCCGTATGCACGATCGAGAACATGAACAGGCTGAACAGGAAGTTCTGGATTCGTTCGACGAATGGAAACCGTAAATAGGAATACATGTCGAGGATCGGAAAGGATGAATGGATTAGCGCCCTATGGCTAAAGAAGCCGTAAGCCAAGAACGTGACCAGCAAGTAAACGAACATGGTGATTCCGTTTCCGAGATGAACGTATTTTAGCCATCTTTTGTTGTTTTCCGTATAGGGAAACAGAAACAGGCTTAACTCATACCCCATATACGCGCCATATATCCGAATCAAGCCTTCTTTCATATCCGCTCCCTCCCGAAACAGAAAGGGAGTCAACCGCGATAGATCGAAGTCCTTAATGAAAAAAAAGGCGAGCGGAACTTGCAGCAGCAATAGCAACGAGAAGATGACATTCGCCTTAGACATGGTGTAGATCCCTTTGGTGACGTAGAGATACAGGAGCACATCCACGTAGATTTTGAGAACCATGTCCGAGGTCGACGGAAAAATGAGCATTTGATAGATCAATGCATATTGTTTGACGACCAGGCAGCCGATCATGCTGAACAATCCCCATAGCAGCAAATACAGCGGAACCAGAATGAACCGCGGCAGCGAGGCGCCAAGAATTTCAAAGACGGATTTTCCCCCGCCCATCCGGTAAACTGCCGAAATCAGCATGATGTTTAGCGACACGAGCACAAACATCAGGACGAGTATCAGCCAACCGTTGGTCCCAATGTAATGTGCCGTAATCCGCGGCAAAGTGAACAGGATAATTCCGCTTTGGGTGTTGAACACCATAAGAGCGATATGGAAGCGATTCAGTTTTTCCCGATCCATGGGGTCACCTATTTCTTCATTTTGTTGGTTATTTCGTTAGGGGTGCGGGATTGCTTCGGACGTTTGGAGAACATCCAGAAGGGCCCCCGGAAGAAAGTATCCTTCCAGTCGCTTGGTTTGATTGGCGCGAGCGGAAGGGTGTAAGGTGCTCCGAGGCTGGTCAGCTTGGATAGATGGATGATCACCAGGCCCAACCCGAAAATGAAGCCAAAGTTTCCGAGCATCCCCGACAAAATGATGAGAGCAAACCGAATGAGCCGAATCGAACCGCTCATCGTATAGCTGGGAATGACAAAGGAAGCGATGGCGGACATCGCTACGGCGATGATCAGGATGTTACTGGTAAACCCGGCGTCCACTGCAGCGGTGCCGATGACAATCCCGCCAACGATTCCGATGGTTTGCCCGATTTTGGAAGGCAGGCGAGCGCCGGCTTCACGCAGCAATTCCAGTGTGGTTTCCATTAACAAGGCTTCCAGAACCGGGGGGAAAGGCACGCGGCTGCGCGATTCAGACATCGAGGCCAGCAAATCTTGCGGAATCATTTCGTAATGGTACGTTGTGATGGCCACATAAAATGAGGTTAACGTCAACGTAAGTACAAAGGCGATGTACCGCAGGAGCCGAAGAAATGTGCCAACCGCCCAGCGGCTGTAATAATCGTCGGGCGAGGTGAAGAACTCAAAGACTGTCGTAGGTCCCACGATCACCGATGGACTTTGATCCATTATGACAACCACCCGGCCTTCGTTCAGCTTGGAAATGGCAACATCGGGACGCTCCGAGGTCAGGAACAGGGGGAAGATCGTGGAGGGGAAATCCTCGATCAATTGCAATAACATGCTGCCGTCAAAAACCCCACTGTACTCGATGCTTTGAATCCGTTCTGACATCCGGTTGACGAAGTCCATATTGGCGATTTCGTCGAGGTACAGCAAAGAGACCTTGGTCTTGAAAATTTCTCCTACCTCGAATTGTTTGGCTTTTAACCGGCTGCTTTTCACCCTGCGGCGTATAATGGACAGGTTGGTATCTAGTGATTCATTAAAGGCATCATGCGGGCCGATAATCGTAGACTCCGTCTGTGACGATTCAATGGCCCGCTTTTCGGGACCGTAAACGGAAATCAAGTAAACCCCTTGCGGCACGAACAAGGCGGCATCCCATCCAAAATGCCGCGCACGACCTTCGTAGTTTCGTCCTCAAGCTTGAATTGGGATTGCTGCAGAAGTGCCCCCAGCTCTTCTCGTCGGGTGTTTTCCAACGGAATGATCACATTGTTGATGAACTTCTGTTTGTCGACCAGGTGATCGAAGAAGAGGATATCGGCTTGGATCACCGGATAAGTTCGATGCGAAAGATCGGAGCACCCTTGGAACTCATCCAGCACGCGATTTAGCGATAACGGGCCGGGAGCCTGGGGTTCGGAGACATGGGACGTTTGCTGCTGTGGTTTTTGTCTGGCCATCGTCAGGATGGATTTCATCAATCGGGAGAACAAGGTTTATTTCCTCCAGCTGAGGTATTTTCTTCTATTGTGTGTAGCATTGGAAGAACTATGCAGGAGGGGGAGAGTCAGGAACCGGATTTGAAAAAAATGAATGCTGCATGAAAGGCAGCATTCATTGAATTCATTTTATTTGGATTCGTTCAGCAGCAACTGGGCAAGCTCGACATAGTTCGTGACCGGGGTATGAGGGAGGTGCGGGTCCGCCTCCGGCCGGACGCCGCGATGGTTAAACCATATCGCGCGCCAGCCGGCACCGGCGGCTCCAACGACGTCGTTGCGCCAGGAATCTCCGATGTAACAACACTGTTCCGCGGTCTTGCCCAGCTTCCCGGCGATAAGTTCAAACAGTCGTACGTCTGGTTTGGTCAAGCCTACCGCACCCGAAATGAACACCAGCTCGGCGGGGATCAGCCGATCTACTCCCAGCGCTCGGATTTTTCGCCATTGGTGGTCCGGCGGCCCGTTTGTAATCACCCCGACGACGAAACCTAACTCCTGTAGCTTGCCGATCAGTTCGAACACGCCGGGGAACGGGCGAATATCAAATTGACGATTCAGGTAAGCGGACTGGACCGCTTCGGCCTGCTCGGCTGTGAGCGTGAGGTCGAACTCCCCCAGCGAACGCATGAAGCGCTCGGTCCGCATCGATGTAAGCACCTGACCGTGCGTTGGCGTGCCGCCGGCCTCGGCAGAAAGATAGTCACTGTAGTAGCGCATCCGGTGATAGGCAGGTTCATACGGGAAGTCCGGCCCAGTGTCTAATGTCTCTTCCAGCGCTTCGCGAAAAGGCTGCAGATGGTCGTATAGCGTATCGTCGACGTCGAAAAAAACCGCGTGGTTTGCTGTAATTGGCCTCATTGTGTTGATCTTCTTCTCCCTCTAGGCACCGAAGCAGAAAACCTCGGTCTTTTCCTTTAAAATGCTTATGTATTGTTACTTGCTGCGGGTACCGCTGCCTTCTCATTATACGTGACAGGTTCGAAAAATACATAGTTTCATCCGGCCGATTCGTTATATGATGGGATAAGGTTGTACACTTTGGACGGAAAGGTTAGGACCGGACGTGAAAAAACCGAAGCGATGGTTTACTTTAAGAAATCAAATTTTCATCAGTTTTATGCTGCTGATGATTTTTGTTCTGGGGATCGCCAGCGTATTGACGTATTCTCGGGTGTCCGCGCTGCTGGAGACCAATGCCGAGAAGCATATCAGCCAAACCGCCCTGCAGGCCAACGGGCGCCTGGATGCGCTGATCGCCCAAATCAACACGCTGACGACTCAGGTCGCCACCGATGAATACGTACAGCAGCTCTTGCTGGCCGAAGTGCAAGGACAGGAGACGCCGTTCAGTTCGCGTCAATCGCTGTTGCCTTTGTTTAGTGATTATCAAGCCTATGTAACCGGTATTAAATCCCTGGAGTTATACACGAATGATTACCGCCGCTTGTTTCCGCTGAATGAAACTCAATTGATCGACACGATTGACTCGCAATGGATTAATGCGGCGAATTGGGGGAAAGGGGCGCTCGTATGGATCGGCGTTGATCCGCGCGACCCCTCTACCGTACTGGCGTTGCGACGGGTCAGTTTGCTTGACCGTTGGTTTTCGTCCGGGGGATATTTAATGGTGCGGATCGATCGAACTTATTTTCAAATTCATGAACAGATCGGCGGGGATGGCGGGGAATACATTCTGCTGGTCGATGGAAATCAACGGCCGGTCGCGACGAATTTCAGCTTTCCCGCAGAGGATTTAAACCTGAAGGAACTGCTCGGCAACGTGGGGAAAAATATCACGATCGGCGGTCAAGATTTTATTGAGGTCAAGCAAGCCTCCAAAGCAACCGGCTGGACGCTGGTCTTCTTCACGCCGATCAACTATGTGACTAGCGGGATCTCTGCGCTGCGAACGGCGGTAGTGGCCTCGGGAGCGATTGGGATCCTCTTATTCCTGATAATGTCGCTGTCGCTGTCCACGATGATCACTCGGCCGATCTTCCGGCTGATCAAAGCGATGCGCGGCGCGAGGTTTGGGGTGCTGCAGCGCAATCCGATGTTCTCGAAGACCTTGGAAATCAACGAGTTGAACAATTCGTACAACCAAATGGTCGACAATATGAACGAATTGATCCGCGTCGTTTACGAGAAGGAGCTCCTGCAAAGCCGAACCGAGCTAAAGGCGCTTCAAGCGCAAATCAACCCGCATTTCCTGTTTAATACGCTGGAGGCCTTCTATTGGTCGCTGGAGGAGAAAGGCGAAGAAGAGTTAGCTAATCTGGTCGTAGGCATGTCCAGCTTGTTCCGGTACATCATCAGCAGCCCGAACCAGGACGAATGGGTGACGATGGAGGACGAGCTTGAGCATGTGGAGCGCTATCTGCAGTTGATGGATATCCGCCTTGCGGAACGGTTAACCTGGTCTATCGACGCCGGCGAATTCCGTCATGTCAAAATTCCGAAGCTGCTGATTCAGCCGTTGGTGGAAAATGCGATTTTGCACGGAGTAGAAAAGCAAATGGGTCAGGGTAAAGTCAGCGTAAGCGTCGAGCCATCGGAGCGGGAGGGGTATGTGAAAATTACCGTGCGCGATAACGGTCCCGGGATGGACGAGGAGACGCTGCTCGGCTTGTTGCGGGCAATGGAAGGAGGGCCCTCCATTTCCTCCAAAGGTACGGGGGTCGGAATCGTCAATGTGCAGCGACGGCTGAGATTATATTTTGACGGAGAACATGGAGATAAACACGGGCTTCAAGTGACGAGCCATCCGGGTGAAGGAACGTCCGTAAGCTTTGATATACCTAGTGAATACGGGGGAACGGTATGAAGCAGACAAAAACGATTCTAGTGGTTGAGGATGAACCAAGAACGAGACAAGGGTTTACGAAAACGCTGGAAGCCTGGTCTGCCGGACGATACAAAATCGAATGGGCGGATAGCGGGCAAGCTGCGCTGGCATGGCTCGAGGATCATGTCGCACATCTGCTGATTACGGATATCCGCATGCCCGGCATTAGCGGTCTGGAACTGATTGAAATGCAGCAGCGCCACAAACAATTCAAGCCGGTCGCCATCATCATATCGGGATACGCGGAGTTCGAATATGCGCAAAAGGCGATGCAACTGGGAGTCGTCAATTATTTGCTGAAGCCGGTGGACAAGCATAAGCTGGTCCAAGCCGTGGAGCAGGCGCTTCTAGTGGAGGACGACCGACACCGGATCGAAACGATGGAGAAGCTGGTCGATCCTCGGCTGTTGGAGACGAAAGAGACGGATACCCAGTACACACCGCAGGTGCGTGAGGCGCTTAGCTTCCTGGACGAACATTTGCATGAGCCCATCACGATGCGGCAAGTTGCCGATCGATTGCATTTGAATCCCAGCTACTTCAGCGTGTTGTTCAAGGAGCAGACGGAACTGACCTTCAGCGAATATATCAGCCGACTGCGGGTGCTCCGCGCCAAAGAACTGCTGCTGCGGACCACGCTGTCCGTTGGGGAGATCGCGGAACGCGTGGGCTATCAGAGCGATAAATACTTCATCAAGGTATTCAAAGGCTACGAAGGGATGAGTCCCAGTAAATACCGCAGCCAGACGAAAGAGACGGAGGAGAACGCGTAGGGCGGATTTTCGACCAGGTCTGCCGTGAACGGGTTCCCGCCATCCACGGGAGATGGAAGCGGAATCATCAACGTGATAAACTTAGGATGAAACGGTTACAAGAAGAACCGTGATATCTAGGGGGATAAAGGCATGTCCAATCATAAAACTACGTCCATTGTGTTGATTTCGCTGCTCCTGCTGTTAGGACTCGCAGGCTGCACAGGGGATAAGACAGCGGGCGGCGGCACGACGGAAGGCCAAGCGGCATCGGCAGCGGGCGAGCAGGTGACGATTCAATTTATGCATCTGTGGCCCGTGGGCGCTTCTCCGCAGCAAAATAAGCTGGTGAATGAAATCATCGACCAGTATCATTCCGAACATCCGAATGTAACGATTCAACAGGAAGTGATGGAGAACGAGCAATATAAGAATAAATTGAAAATTTTGTCCGCCGCGAACGAGCTTCCCGACGTAGGCGTCACTTGGGCTGCCGGCTTCATGGATCCTTACGTGAAAGGCGACCTGTTCGCTCCGCTGGACGATTTGCTGGACCGTGGTTTAAAGGATCAATTCGTTCCGGGCGCAACCGACGCTTACGCGGTACAAGGGAGAACCTACGGCTTGCCGATCGAGCTGAACATTTCGCCGATATATTATAATAAAGCCATTTTTAAAGAATACCATTTGGAAGTGCCGCAAACCTACGATCAATTTTTGAACGTGGTCCGTACGCTGAACAGCAAAGGAGTAACCCCCGTCGCACTGGGGAACAGAGACCGCTGGACGGGATCGATTTGGTATATGTACCTGGCTGACCGCCTCGGCGGACCGGAAACGTTGAAGAAGGCGATCGACCGTTCCGGCACCTTCGAGGATCCGGCGTTGATTCAAGCGGCTGCCGAAATTCAAAGGCTGGTGGATATGAACGCGTTTAACAAAGGTTTCAACGGTTTGTCCAATGAAGAAGGCAAATCCGTGTTTATGCGTGAACAAGCGGCCATGTTCCTGGCGGGCACTTGGGAGGTTCCTAACTTCACGAGCAACCCGGACGTGCCCCAGGAGTTCAAAGACAAAGTCGGCTTCTTTAAATTTCCGACCTTCGCTGGCGGCAAAGGCGACATAAATAGCTGGGTAGGCGGGCCTGGCGTTGGCCTATTCGTCGCAGAAAACTCTAAAGTCAAAGACGAAGCGAAGCAATTCGTGGAGTATTTCATCAGCAAGTGGGGTGCCGAGTCGGTTAGCACGGCAGGGGTTATTCCGGCGACGAAGGTGGACACGTCGTCCTCGGACTTGCCGCAGCTCTACATCGATTTACTGGATGAGTTGAACCACGCCAGCAACCTGACGCTGTTTGCCGACGTGCAAATGAAATGGAACGCGGCGCAAACACACCTGAACATGATTCAGGCTCTGTTCGGCAAAGCGGTGACACCGGAACAATTCGTGAAAGAGCACGAAGCCGCGCTGCAGCAAGGCGATTAATCGCGTCGCAAAACAAGAACCTTCCGCTTCATTTCGCGGAAGGTTCTTTGGTGTTATCCGACGTATTGGGATATGGAGATCAGGGCTGTCATCGTGATAATGTTTAGCAGCGTGGAGATCAGTACGGTTTGTGAGGCGAAATCCGGTTCATTGTCGTATTCTTCAGCAAGAATCGTGCTGTTCACGCCGGTAGGCATGCCGGAAGCGATCAGCAGGGCTTGAGCTGGGATTCCCTTAAGGCCAAGCGCCCAGACCAACGCGAACCCGATGGCCGGTCCGATCAGCAGGCGCAGGGCTACGCTGACGTAAACATCGATTCGGTCGAGACGCAGTGGATATTTGATGATTTGAGCGCCTAGCGTCAGCAAAGCGATGGCAACCATCGAGTCGGCGATATAACCTAGCGGTTTTGCTACGAAATAAGGAAGCGGCCACTTGAGCATGTGCAGCGCCATCCCTAACACCAAGGCGTAAGGCACGGGCATCTTCAGAAATCCGATCAGGGCAGCTTTCAGCGTGCCGCCGGATTTAGCCCGCGAAACGGACATCACTCCGTAAGTGAACGTGACTAAGCTCTGAAAGGTCATGACCAGCGCTTGAACCGAGGCGGCCAACGGATCTCCCTTAAAGGCTAATTGATTGATCGGCAGTCCATAATTGCCGGAGTTGTCGAGGATCAGACTGTTGGTGAAGGCGGCCCGCATGCCCGGTCCAAACTTCAGGCGCCGGCTGACGAACAAGCTGACCCCATAGAGCAGCAGGACGTACAAAACGTAAAATCCCGTAACGCTGCCCAGCAGTTCCGCCGACATTTCCGATTCGTACATGCTGACGAATACGACCGCGGGCGTCACGAAGTAGAAATTGATCTTGGCCAGTGTGTACAAATCAAGCTTAAAGGCGCGCTGCATGAGTGCGCCTAGTCCAATCAAAACAAAAATGGGCAAAACGACGTCCAAAATAATATCGCCGATCATCTCTTGTTGTTCACTTCTTTCTCATTCGCATATATGGATACCCGCAGGCAGGCAGTCGCTTGTTATTATATCACGTCCGCCGAAGCATTGAAGACGCAAAATGCCGAAGCAACCAGGTGTGTTACAATGCATAACAGGATGAAGCGAGACTCGTGAAGATACAATCATTGAATGAAGTACAGAAAAGGAGCGAAAGCCATGAAAAAAACCTCAAAGCAAGATCATCTCGTCCTTGGCGATGTGGAGCGGATGATTAACCTGGAGAGGGAACTGACTCAATTCAATCATGAGCGTTCCTTGTATTTGGCGGAATCCCGCCTGACGGTAACACAAACCGGTGAGACGACGCTGCTGACGGACGAGCTGTCCCCGCAGTCGAGCTATTATAATCGGGTGATCGGCTTTGGACCGTCGGATTTGGAGCGGCTATCCGCAATCCTCGAACATTATGCGGCGGCAGGCATCGACCCATGCTTTGATATGAGCCCAGACCGGCAAACCAGCGAGGTGGCGGAGGCTTTGGCAATGCAGGGGTTCATACCGAGGCTGCAGCTCGCTTTTCTCAAGCATGAACGCTTTGGGGAAGACTTGGAGGTAGGTCAAACGGGAAGGCCGCCCTCCCGCGCAGAAATCGAAATCTCCCGCGTCTCTGACGAGCACGAGGCTGTTTCTTTTATCCGATTGATTGAGCTGTCGCGTGGCGGTGATGGTACCGAGCTGGATGAGGTAAGGGTACAGTCGAAAAGTCGCTATTTTTACCGGGACGATTTTCAGAATTTCGTCGCCTACGTCGGCGGAGAGCCTGCAGGGATGGGATCTTTATTTATTCGCGGCGATACCGGGTATTTAGCCAACGACTTTACCTTCCCGGATCATCGGAGCAGAGGCGTGCAAACGGCATTGATCCATCACCGGCTGCGAATGGCGTCGGAACGAGGACTGAATCGGGTTTATACCGATGTCGAGTTTGCTACGGCCAGCCATGGGAACATGTTGAAATGCGGATTTGAGCTTGTATATATGAACTCGTTCTGGATGAAATCGGCGCTGCCGCATTAAGCGGTCGGCGCCGATTTCTTATTTGTCCACCCGCTTGCGCAGACGCCGCCGCGGAACACGACGAATCAGGAGCTGGCCCAGCACTTCGGACAAAACGAGACCGATTGCGATCGAACCGGATAGAAGAAAAGCTTTAGCGGCGAGCTCGACAGCCAAGTCGTATTGGTTCTCCACGAATCGACGCATGGCGTCATACGCCAGACCGCCGGGGACCAATGGAATGATGCCGGCCACACTAAAGATAATGACGGGTTTCTTGTAGATCCGGGCAAACAGCTGGCTTAGGGCACCAACCAGAAAAGTCGCAGCAACGGTCGCAAATACGCCTCCCATCTGCGACTCCAGCAGGATGTAGACCATCCAGCCGACCATACCGGACAGGCCGCATTGAAGCAACGTACGTTTCGGGGCATTAAAGAGGATGCCAAAGGCTCCTGAAGCAATGAAGCTGGCAAGCAGATGAACGAATAGATACATGGGATCGCTTCGTCTCCTTCTGGCTCTAGTTATATCACGGTAAATACGACGGCGATCCCGGCTCCGATGGCAAAGGCGGTGAGAAAGGCTTCCGCCCCGCGCGACAACCCGGATACGAGATGACCTGCCATCAAGTCCCTGACCGCATTCGTAATCAGAAGACCCGGCACCAGGGGCATCACGGAACCGATAATGATCTTATCCAGCTCCCGGCCCAAGCTGATTTGCACGAAACCTAAAGCGAGCAGCCCGATCAGCAGCGCCGCAGTAAATTCAGCGAAGAATTTCACCTTCACCAGCCGGTGGAAAAGCAAGTATGCGGCAAACCCCAAGCCGCCGCACATCAAGCCGGGCAAAAAATCGGTTAATGACCCGCGGAACATCAGCGTGAAGCAGCCGCTCGACAAGGCTGCAGCCGCGATTTGCAGCGGCATCGGATAAGCGTGCTTCACCGTCTCGATCCCGAGCAGCAAGGCATACGCCTCGGCGGCCGTCAAATTTCCGCTGCCCAGCTTCCGGGAAATATCGTTCACCGCGGATACCTTCTGCAGATCGGTTGTCCGCTCCACGATACGGATCAACTTGGCTGATTCTGCCTCGCCCGATTGAAAGACGATCCCCGTCGGCGTCACATAACTATGCGAGCCGGAGAGCCCCAGCGCATCGGCCATTCGGGTCATCGTATCTTCCACACGGTACGTTTCCGCACCGCTTTGCAGCATGATTTTTCCCGCCAAAAGGCATACCCGTACAGGCTCCTCTCCTTGGAACGCAGCCGCGCTGTCCATCACCGTCACCCTTTCATGAATCTGACGCCATTATATCACGTTGGGAAGGGCAGAGAAATCGATTCGACAGGACGTTCGACATAACATGTCACAATATGTCGAATATAATCGAAAATTAGCAAAAATATCTTATTTTTGCCCTTCTAATATGTTATGCTAGCACTACTTACCATTGCACCATACATCAGAGAGGGACATTCGATGCTGCAAAGCTTATTCAACAATTTTACGCTGCTAACGACGGTGATCTTTTTTGGATATATGATCAAGAACAAAATGCCCGACCGCCTGGAGACGGCGCTGTGTATTCGAATTCTTCTGGGCAGCTCGCTGGGATTGCTGGGCGTGGTGCTGATGTATTACAACTTCCCAATCTCCGGGCATGCCGTAGCCGATTTCAGACAACTGCCAATCTTGATATCAGTCTACATGGGAGGGGGGATTTCGGGCGTCATCACCACCTTATTTATCGCGATCTATCGTTTGCTGTTCCTGTATGGTTTAGGGATGCATTCCGTGATTGCCGCGATCAATGCGCCCGTGACGTTTCTGATCGGACTCATGTTCCTGCGCGGGCGGAAAACGACGATGGAGCGCCTGATCCTCACTTTAGCTCTAAGCGCTTCGAGTACCGTGATCGTAATTTCGATTCTAAGCAATGGACTTCCATTCAAGGCGATTGGGCTCTATTTTCCTCTGTTCATACTTGCTGGGATGTTTACGTTTTCCATGCTTCGTTATTTGCGCAATAAGGACGATTCCATACGCATGATGAGGGAAGCGGCGAACCGCGATTTTTTGACCAGTCTATACAATTCCCGCGCGTTCGAAGTGAAAATGGAGCATAAGATCGCCGCCGCTCAGCGCGACAAAATTCCGTTCACTCTGCTCTTCGTCGACATCGACCATTTCAAGCAGGTTAACGATAGGTACGGCCACCTGGCAGGTGACGCGGTCCTGCTGCAGATCGCCGATGTCATGAGGGAAACGTTCCGGCCAGGCGATCACATTGCTCGTAAGGGCGGAGAGGAGTTCGTGATCCTGGTCGATCGTTGCGATGCCGAACAGATTAAGATGATTGCCGAGCGCTTGCGCAGTAACGTGGAGAACCACGTTTTCCTTCTACCGGATGGAGGCGAGCTTAGGCTGACCATTTCGGCGGGGAGTGCGACGTACCCCAACGAACATGAGGAGGAGCTGATCGTCAAGGCGGATCAGGCGCTCTATCAAGCGAAGGAAGCGGGCCGAAACCGAGTGTATCGTGCCGCGGACCTGTTCTATGAAGAGACGATTCAAAAAAGCATCTACCGTTTTCCGTGAGGGTAAACATTATTAGGGAGGACTATCATGCTTCGTAAATTTTCATTTTCCATTCGTCAAAAGCTTATTTTTTCGTTTGCCGCTGTTTTGCTGATTCCCAGCCTGATTATCGCCGGTACGACCTATTTGACGGCGAGCAACGGGATTGAAGCGCAACTGATGTCCAGTGCGCAAGAGAGTGTGGACACCGCGGATTCGGTGATTACAAGCAACTTTGAGAACATGACGTCCGATCTGGATTATTTTGCCGGCCAATTGGACACGCCTACAGTCGATGCGGAGTTAGCGTCGGGGGGAACGGCGGTGAAAAACCGACTGAACCAATACCTGGCCTTACATAAGGATGTGTTAAATATTTATGTCGGCACAAGTAAAGGGGGAACATTGCTTGGGGTGGACCAGGAACTGCCGCCTGACTTCGACCCGAGAGTACGGGATTGGTATGTGCAGGCGCTGAAGACTCCCAATGCGGTCGTTTCCCCGGTTTATTTGTCCGTTGACGGAAGTCCGGTCGTATCCATTTCTAAGATACTTAAGGATGGAAAGGGAGTCATTGCCCTCGACTTGAACTTATCCGGCATTTCGAAAATGACGAACATGAAAGTGGGAGAAGAGGGATATATCCTGATTCTCGACAATACCAAGAAGACGGTCGTAAATCCGGCAGGCGGCGTCGGCGAAGAGGCGAAAGACAGTTACGTGTCCCAGATGTTTGCGGAGGACGGAGGAACGTTTGATTACGTCATGAACGGCCAGAAATATAAGATGGCGATCCACAAGAATGAATTAACCGGTTGGCGGATCGGTGGGACGATGAGTCAAAGCGAGGTGTCGCGCGAAACGGTGAAAATCCGCAATACCGCGATCTTTGTTGTATTGCTGTCGATAGCTGGAGGAGCCATTCTAATCATCTTTAATATCCGTTCGATCCTCGTTCCGATCCGCAGATTAAAGCGAGCTACCGCGATCCTCGGTCAAGGCGATCTAACGGAGAAGCTGGATGGCTTCAAGCGCGATGAAATCGGCGAACTGGCCGCTAATTTCCAGCTGATGGTCGATAATTTGCGAGTGATGATCGAAGGGGTTCGAGAAATGACCGAGAATGTCTCGGCATCGGCCGAGCAGCTATCCGCCGGATCCGAACAGACGACGAAAGCGATCGAACACGTGACGGTGGCCATCCAGGATGTTGCTGTCGGTAGCGAGCAGCAGCTGAACAGTGTGGAAAGCGGTGCAGCCAGCGTGGATGCGATGGCCCGGCAAGTGGAATACGTTTCCGGCAACATGCAACTCATTACCCGGACGATGTCGGGGACGGCGGACTCCGCCCAGCAAGGTACAGAACTGGTGGCTGGCGCTGAAGAGAAGATCCGCGGTGTCGAAGAGACGGTTGCGGAGTTGGCATCCGTGATCCGTTCGCTGCATCAGCGTGCAGAGCAAATCGGCGGCATTGCCGCATTGATGGCAGGGGTCGCTCAGAAGACGAACATGTTGTCGTTGAACGCGGCGATCGAGGCGTCCCGAGCCGGCGAGGAAGGGCGCGGATTCGCGGTAGTTGCCGGCGAGATTCGGAAGCTGGCCGAGGGCTCTGGGCAATCCGCAGACCAAATCCGCGATTTAATCGCTCAGATCCGGGGAGAAATGAATCGGGCGGCGACCACGATGGAAGACGTTCAGTCCAAAGTGTCGGAAGGTAGGGAGGCCGTTGATTTATCCGGTCAATCGTTTGTTGCCATTAGCCGTTCGGTCGTGGAAGCGGCGGGAGCGATTGAAACGGCTGCCGGGACCATGCAGGACGTGACAGAAGAAACCGGAACGGCACGAGAGGCGATCGAACGAATTCGCCAGCTCTCCGAGGAGACGGCCGGCAACACGCAAACGATATCGGCCGCAGCGGAGGAACAGCTTGCTTCCGTGGAAGAGATCGCTTCGTCCTCGGCCGATTTAAGCCGGCTGGCTGAGCAACTGCAAACCCTGGTTGGTAAGTTTAAAGTGTATAAGGACTAATGGTTTTCAATTTGAAAAGCCTTCCGCGCAATCGGGCGCGGGAGGCTTCTTTTTTTCGTAAGGATCTATTCGGTTTCGTCACCGTCAAAACCGTTGAGCAAATCGGTACCGTGCATGACATCCGGATCGGGAGCGACAGGATCAATGGGACTGTCTTTCTGGATCACGTCCGCATCCGGCACATCGGGAAGCGGAGCCTCTTGTCCTACTGCCGCGGTCTCTTCCTCACTGATTCCTTGAGCGACCCGTGTATCGTGAGGCAGCAGATCATCGCTGGGGATGTCGTTCTCGGGGCGATACTCCTTAAGTAGCTCGTACCGCTCATATTCGAAGTCGGCAGAGGTTCTGTCATCTAATACGTCCATGACGAACGGTCTCCTTTCCTGGAAATTGCGAATCTCCAAAAGTGTACCCCAAAAAAAACCTCGGAATTCGACTGTAAAAGATTATACAGAGGAAGAAATTTCCGATATTATAACTGTGTGATAAATATCATAGTTGGTTGTTGGAGAATTTGTCGGGCTGTTCAGGAACTAAAGGATAAGGGGAGAGTCGATTGCAAAATAAAAGGGTCATGAAACTTAAAGGGAGGTTGCTGCTGGCAGTCCTTCTCGGGTTGAGTGGTGTTGTCGCTGTACAAACGCCAGCTTCGGCGGCTTGGTCCGGCGGACTTGTCAACGATGCCGGCAGACCTTTGCTTCAGGTGGACGTTTATGCCGGGACAGGACAAGCAGGGTGGACGGAAGGAACATTGGGGGAGGCTGATTTTCGAACTCCCGGAGGTCTTCTGCGATTACCTGACGGAAGTTTATTGGTGGCCGATACGGCTAATCAGGTGATCCGGCAAATCAAAGACGGGGTCGTGAGCACCTTTGCGGGTCTTCCTTTCCCGGCAAAGCTGGATGAATGGAATGAACCGATCGGCGGGTTCCTTGACGGTCCATTAGGGGAATCTGCGTTCCGGGCTCCATCAGGGCTGGCAATGGACGCATCCGGGAATATCTATGTTGCAGATGCGGGCAATCATGCCATTCGAAAGATCACCTCGGACGGGCAGGTGCATACCCTGGCCGGTGACGGTATCTTAGGGTTTCGAGACGGCAAAGGGGATAAAGCCCGGTTTCACTCGCCTCAGGATATCGCGGTCACCGGAGACGGGACGGTTTACGTGGCGGATACGCTGAATCATGCCATACGCAGAATCACCCCGGACGGTGAGGTCACCACGCTGAACGCAACTTCGGAACGCGTCGTCGAGGTGTATCCGGGACTCGTCGTTCTTGCAGGGGATTACCTTGACGGCCGTTTGACGCAGGCACGGTTTAACGAACCGTCCGGATTGGCCCTAGATGATCAAGGGAATCTGTATGTCAGCGATCGCGGGAATCATCTCATTCGCTATATCGATTTTACAACGAAGACGGTAACGACGGTGGCCGGTAAAGTTCCCGAATCCATGAAGTCGGCATCGGAGCAGGCTCTGCTGGCAGCTGGTGGTTATCAGGATGGCGATGCGGCGGCAGCGCGGTTTAATGGGCCAGCCGGTCTCGCCTGGACGAAAGAAGGGTTGCTGATCGCCGACTCCTTGAATCATGCGATCCGGTTGCTTCAACATCAGACGGTCTCGACGCTGGTCGGCAACCGGGATGGAGCGCCGGGCAACACGGGGCATACGGAGGCTAACGCGCACCTTTCATTGCCGGTGGATGTTGTGGTTGATGGGGATACCGGTGAAGTTTGGGTAGCTGACGCGATGAATCGGCAAGTCCGTATGCTGCATCCCTATCGGTTACCAGATTCGGCTGTGGACTTTAAGGGACCGGCATTATTGTTCGAGCAACGCTGGTTGGCAAGGGAGGAGCAACTCATTCTCAAGCAAGGTCGATTGGATGTTCCCCTTCGTCTTCTCGCGGAGGCCGCAGGTTACACTATCGCCTTAAATTCAGCGGGGGGCATTGTTATCCAAGGAGAGGGGCGATCCTTATCTTTAAGTACCGGAAATTCTGAAGTGACGGTTACCGACAGCTCGACGGGAGAGGTATCACAGTTCACTTTGGCTGCTGCTCCTTATGTCAGCGGCGGCAAAGTGTATATCCCATTGCGGGATGCCGGTGCCTTGTTGAATAAGGAAATCACTTGGCTGTCGGAAGCTCGATTGGCCATCATGAGGGATAAATAGGAGGTGAAGGACATGAACAAATGGATAAGAAACCTATGCGGGGGGATCGCTGCGTTACTGATCTGGATGGCCATTGGCCAATCAGCTATGGTTGCAGCGTCAGAGATCAGCGTGCGAACCGCCGTCATTGTAGCCTTACAGGGGGAGGCCAAGGTCCAGCCCGCTGGATCAAGCTTGCAGTATGATGCGTTTGAGGGGATGACCCTGCAGCAAGGGGATCGAATCATCGTCGGTCAAGGCGGCGCGCAGCTGCGGATCAAAGATACCGGAGATGAAGTGAATCTTGGGGAATACAGCGTGCTGGACATCAGCCGCCTGGCCGGCGGACCGCAGGGGAAAACAACAAAGCTGACGATGCTTTCCGGTATGGCCTATTTTGCCGTGACCGACTTGCACGGGAAGCCGGATACGTTCCAGGTGGTGAACGGGAATCATACCTTGGACGTAAAAGGAACTCACTTTCTGGTTGTAACGGACCCGGTCACGGGAGCGAGCAGCTTAAGCGTGGTTGCGGGGGCGGTGAGCACAGGTAGTTCAAGACCTGCTTCTGGGGGATCTCTTAACCAGCAGCCTCCAATCGTCATCTATCCAGCGCAGCAAATCTATCTTGGGGGCAGTGAACCCGGCGGACCCAGTGTGGTCGATCCGACCCGCCTGATCCAAAACACACCGCCCGGTGTCATCGAAAGCCTGCTTAAAAATGCTGAGAAAATTCAGAAGGAAAACGAGCAAACGAAAAAGAGCCTTGAAGAACAGGCGAATACGCCTAAGCAGCCTGCAGACGCGAATCTCCCGCAGCAGTTAGCCGATCTGAACAAGATAAGCCAGAATTTGTCCAACCTGGTCGGGAACCTGGCGCAAGAAGCTGTAAAACAACAAAAGCTGTCTTCCGTACAAGTGCAGCAGCTGATCGACGAGGCCAACCGTTCTCTGGAGGGGAACGGGAAAATCGATTTGGACAAGGTCCAGCCGCTAGATAAGACAGCAGGGGTGGATCCCGAATTGGCAAAAAGGGAACAACTGCTCAAGGAAAAGCAGGAGGAATTGAATCGACTGCAACTGGAGCTACAGAATGAGCACCAGGCACTGATTCAACGCATTTTAGAGCAACAAGCAAAGCTGCAGGAGGAGAATCGGAAAGCACAAGAGGAAGCTCGTGCCAGGGCACAGGAGCAATTCACGAATCAACTCCCACCGCAGGATCGGGAACAATTCTTGGCCGATAAGCGGAAGCTGGAGCAAGAAAAGATCCAGCGAGGGGGTTCCACTCCTCCGTCTCCGGCGCCTGTAGTACCGACGGCGCCGAGCGGCGGGACTTCAGCGCCATCGAATCCAAATCCAAATCCAAATCCAAATCCGGAACCCCCGGCATCGTTTACTTTGAACTGGCGGTACGCCGATGAAACGTCCGTACCGTTGGGTGTACAGCACACCTTGGCTTTCGGCCTGACGCTAAAAGAGGGAGTGGAGCCGAAGTCGGACAAGCTTAAGGTCAAAGTAACGCTTAGCTCGAATGTGCCGGAGGCGGTATATGCCGCGATCGGTTACGACTTCGAATATGATTCATTGCCGCCGACCGAGCTGAACCTAGAGGCATGCGGAACGTCGACGGCGGCGAGCTGTGGAGAGGCGTGGCTTCCTTCCGAGGAGGATGCGGGTTACGGCATTGGAGCCATAGACGACGGTTGGCCGGCCGTTATATCGGCTAACTGGGGGCAAATCGGCAATTATACCGTTACCGCAGAGGCTTTCCAAAGTGAGGGGGATACTCTGGTTTCATTAGGTAAACAATCGTTCCAGTTTAAGGTGTCCGAAAAGCCGACGATCGGCTTTACGGGCGGAGAGTCATCGGTAAATCTGGCTCCAGAGGAACAACTGACTTATGCGTTTAGCGCCAAAGGTGAGAATATCCAACCATCGTATCGACTGGCGTTGAAGGCTACGATATACGGTGAAGCTCCGTATGCTGACGTACCGGTCACACTTTATCATAACGGTGCGCCGGTTGCCTCGGGGATCGTTGACGGGAATGGAACGGCTTACCTGACAGGTGAAGCAGGCGTTTTAGCCGCACTGTTGGCAACGGGCAGTGATTTAACGCTGGCATGGGAGCCCTTTGCAGCCGAAACTGGAACGTATGAGATCGGGTTAAGCTGGGTTTATCCTCCGGCCGATGGGTTGGATCCGTATCCCTTTAGCGAAGATAAAAATGTTCAGTTGAATGTTGGGACACTGTAAACGCAACCTCCAATCGCAAGGTTCAGGGAAATCACCCGGGCCTTGCGGTTTTTTTGACGCAAGCATCGGGTCGGTTATTCAAGCGCTTTGCAGAATCCGGTTGACTTCCGGTAAACCAGCGGCTACAATGGCCTGTGAATCCTGGTACGAGCCGCTTGCTTGGACCGGGGCAGAGGAGATGAGATGTTGATTACGATCTACGATATCGCGCAATTTACCGGCTTTTCGCCGACCACGGTATCCAAGGTGTTTAACGGATACTCCGACGTCAGTGAGAAGACGCGCCGTAAAATCCTGGACGCAGCCGATGAACTTGGTTATGTGCCGAATGCTCACGCGCGTTCGCTGACAACCAAACGGTCTTGGATGATTGGCGTGCTGTTTATCGAGCCTTCCGGCGCGGGTATCCTGCATCCCTATTTCGGCGGCGTCATCGAGGGCTTCAAGCAAGTTGCCACCTCCAAGGGTTATGACTTGATGTTTATTTCCAAGGATATCGGCGGCAAGCGAAGCGGCTATCTGGAGCATTGCAAGATCCGTGGCATCGACGGTGTGGTGGTGGTCTTGCCGGATGCATCCGATCCCTATTTCCAAGAGCTGCTGGAGTCTAAAATCCCATGCGTACTGCTAGATCAGGAGTCTACCGTCAAGAGTACCGTGTACTCGGATAATGCGGAAGGTGTGCGGCAGGCTGTATCCTATTTGCATTCCATCGGCCACCGGAAAATCGCACATATCGGCGGCGGTCCAACGTTCGCCGGAGAACAGCGGTTAAACGGCTATATACAGGCGATGGAGGAGCTAGGACTCACGATCAACCCGCAGCATGTCGTGCAAGGGAGCTACGATTACACCATAGAGAGCGGCAGCAGAGCGATGGAAGAACTCTTGAAAGCGGACGAACGGCCAACGGCTGTATTTGCGGCCGGCGATAATTTAGCGGTCGGGGCCATGATGGCGATGAAACGGCATGGACTACGCGTTCCTGAGGACATCTCGTTGGTCGGCTTCGACGACATTGAAATGGCGAAATTTTTAACGCCGGCCTTAACGACGGTACGACAAAATACATATGTACTTGGCAGCAGGGCGGCTGACATGTTAATCTATTCGATAGAAGGCGGGGAAGACGTGCAAAAGGGCGTTATCCCGGTGGAGCTGGTCGTTCGAGAGTCTTGCCGATCGCTGTAGCTGGCTTGCCTCTATTTTTTTACTAGAAATCGAAACCGGTTTCGATGCCCGTCATACTTCGAAAGTTGATGGCTCAGCTCATTCCGCCGACACTGTTCCTTTATGAAATGTAATCGATTTCAGGGACGCTAATTTTGAAACTCAAGGAGAGGATTCACGATGGCAAAATGGTTAAAGGTACTCACTTCACGCGATTCTGCTGACCGTCTGCAGCCCCAAGGGGAACTGGAGGTTCAATCCGGTGCGGGTGTCGGAGCGGGGCAGAGGTTGAAGGTCCTGCCGGAGCAAACCTTCCAAACGGTGATGGGTTTCGGCGGAGCTTTTACGGAAGCGACCGCTTATACGTTATCCCGGATCAGTCCGCAGAAACGAGATGAAGTCATCCGCCGGTATTTCGATCCGCAAGAGGGGCTGGGGTATACCTTAGGTCGCGTGCACATCCATAGCTGCGACTTCGCACTCGAAAACTACACGTACATCGAAGACGGCGATGTTGAGCTGAAGACGTTCGATATCTCCCGTGATCACAAGTGGGTGATTCCGCTGATTCATGATGCGGCGAAAACGGCTGGGAAGGACATCACCATGCTAGCCTCTCCTTGGAGCCCGCCGGCCTGGATGAAGACGAACGGGGACATGAACCACGGCGGCCAGCTAAAGCCGGAATACCGCGAGGCTTGGTCAAAATACTATACGAAGTTCATTAAAGCTTACCACGAAGCGGGAATTCCCATCTGGGGGATCTCGGTACAGAACGAACCGGCGGCGGTGCAAACCTGGGATTCCTGTATTTACAGCGGCGAGGAAGAGCGCGATTTCGTTCGCGATCACCTGGGGCCGACGATGCATCAGGAAGGGCTGGCAGACGTCAACATCCTGATCTGGGACCACAACCGGGATATTATGATCGAGCGGGCCTCCGCCGTCCTGAACGATCCCGAGGCGGCCCAGTACGTTTGGGGAACCGGCTTCCACTGGTATGTCAGCGAGGCGTTCGAGAACGTTGGCAAAGTGCATGAACTGTTCCCCGACAAGCACCTCCTGTTTACGGAAGGCTGTCAGGAAGGCGGCGTGAAGCTTGGCGCATGGTTTACCGGCGAACGTTATGGCCGCAATATCATCGGTGACCTAAACAATTGGAACGAAGGCTTCCTGGATTGGAACCTAGTGCTTGACGAAACGGGAGGCCCGAACCATGTGGGCAACCTATGCGACGCGCCGATTATCGCCGATACGAAGGCCGATACGGTTCATTACAACAGTTCTTATTACTACATTGGCCATTTCAGTAAATATATCCAACCTGGGGCTGTTCGCATCGGAATGGATACCGAAATTCCATCCCTGCTGGCTACGGCGTTCCGCAATCCGGACGGCAGCTTCGCGGTGGTTGTGCAGAACGAAAGCGATGAAGCGCAGCCGTTTGCTTTGGAACTGGGCGGCGAAGCCGCCAGCGAAACGCTGCCGGCCCATTCGATCGCAACGTACATCATCCAAGCTTAAACCTAATTTTACTTAACGGAGGGATACGCCCTATGCCTAAATATGCTTTTGAGGAAAATGCGTTCGTCATTGAACAATTTGACCGGGCGAAGCCGTTCTCGAGCTTCCTCCCCGGACTTGCCGGCCTGAAGGGGATTCCGATGTGGACGTTTTACGTAAACCGGGGACAGGCGGTTTGCAGTTTCGGGATCCGGGATAAAAACAGCCCGATCATGGAATTCTCCCCGGCGAGCATTACGTACCAATCGGTAGCGATGAAGGGCTTCCGTACGTTCATCAAAGCCACTGGAAAAACGGGGATCTACGAGCCCTTCCAAAGCGCCTTCCCCGACCCTTCCGCCGTTCGCCGCATGCACATTCTAGCGAATGAGCTGACGATTGAGGAAACCAACGAAGCCCAGGGGCTTCGGGTGAAGGTTCGATATTTTCAAATGCCTAACGACGATTATGCAGCCTTGGTGCGCCAAGTGGAGATCACGAATATTTCCAGGGCACCGTTGCAACTGGAAATGTTGGATGGCATGCCGGAGATTCTGCCTTACGGGGTGGAGAACGCCGGTTATAAGGAGATCGGCAATCTTCTGCGCAGCTGGATGGAGGTCGACAATCTGGAGAAGGGGATTCCGTTTTACCGGGTCCGCTCCAGCACGCATGATGAGGCTGAAGTGAGCGAGGTGCAAAGCGGCCATTTTTACCTGACCTTCGGCAAGGACGGCAAACTGCTGAAGACGATCGCCGACTTTGCCGTCATTTTTGGCGACAATACTTCGCTGGCTTATCCGGACCGCTTTGCCGAGAAGCCGCTGTCCACGTTAACCGCAGAGCCGCAGTATTGCACCAACAAGGTTCCTTGTGGTTTTTCGGCCTTGACCGCCGAGTTGGCCCCAGGAGAAAGCCGGCACATCTATACCTTGATCGGGCATATCGACAGCGTCGAACGGCTGAATACCAAAGCCGCTGAGATCGCCAGCCCAGACTACATCGCCCGTAAAAATGCGGAAGCCGGTCAACTGACCGACGAGCTCACCGCTGACATCGCTACGAAGACAGCCCTGCCGCTGTTTGACGCTTACTGCCGACAAAGCTATCTGGACAATTTCCTGCGCGGCGGATATCCGTTTATCTTCGAGAACGGCCGGGAAGGGTTTGTGGTTCATCTGTATTCCCGTAAACACGGAGATCTGGAGCGGGACTACAATTTCTTTTCCATCGCCCCGGAATATTATTCACAGGGCAACGGCAACTTCCGTGACGCCAACCAAAACCGGCGAAGCGATGTCTATTTCAATCCGCGGGTGGGGACGTTTAATATCCGCACGTTTTTCAGCCTGATTCAAGCCGATGGTTACAATCCGCTTGGCGTAGAAGGGACGACGTTCCGGGTCCCTGCGGAGCGGGCTAACGAGCTGTCTGCCTTCCTGCAGAAGGCGGTAGTTGATCACCGGGATGAACTCGCGGCGCTTTGTCTGGGTTCTTTTACCCCGGGAAAGGTGATCTCGCTGATCATCAACCGCGGTGCTCAGCTTCTTGTTGGGGAGAATGAGCTGTTGACCGGCGTGTTATCTCTCGCCGAGCAGCAAATCGAAGCTTCCTTCGGCGAAGGTTATTGGTCGGATCACTGGACCTACAATATGGACCTGATCGACAGTTATCTGAATATTTTCCCGGATCGTAAAGAGCGGTTGTTGTTCGGGGAGCAGGAATACACGTTCTTCGACAGTCCGGCCCGGGTACTGCCGCGCAGTGAGAAGTACGTACTGAGCGGCGGTCACGTTCGCCAATACGGCTCGTTGGTCCATGATGAAGAGAAGATGGCGAAGCAAGGGCTGACGCTGAAGAGCACCAACTGGCTCAAAACGGGGTATGGCAACGGAGAAATTTATCGCACCACCTTGTTCGTAAAACTGTTGTCTCTGGGATTGATCAAGTTCGCCACGCTGGATCCCTTCGGAATGGGCGTAGAGATGGAGGCGAATAAACCAGGCTGGAACGATGCAATGAATGGACTGCCTGGACTGTTTGGCTCGGGAATGAGTGAGACGTTCGAGTTGAAGCGGCTTCTGCGGTTCGTTCAGGAGGCTTGTGCCGAAGCTGGCGACGATGGCCATGAAGTGTCTGTGCCGGAAGAGCTCGCCGCTTTGCTTGGTAAAGTGAGCGACCTGCTGGAAGTCCGTTTGGCGGGGGGTTTGGAGCCATTTGGTTATTGGGACCGGGTGGCCGCTGCCCGCGAGAAGTACCGGGAAGCCATTCGTTTCGGGATCAGCGGGACGGAAGTCCGTCTACCGTTAAGTGCGATCGGAAGCCTGGCGTCTCGGATGTTGGAGCAAATCGAGCGCGGCATTCAGGAAGCCATCCGGCTGGGCGATGGCGTGACGCCAACGTATTTCGCCTTCGAAGCGGTGGAATTTGAGCCGGTGACGGATGCTCAAGGCGCGCCGGTCATCAGCAGTTACGGCTTGCCCAAGGCGGTGGTGAAGAAATTTACCGTTCGGCCGCTGCCGCATTTCCTGGAAGGTCCAGCCCGTTGGTTGAAGACAGTAGAGGATCAGGGCGAAGCTAAGCGGACGTACGAGCAAATCCGCCGCAGCGACCTGTTCGACACCCGGCTTCAAATGTACAAAACCTCGGTTAGTCTGGATGCGGAAACCCATGAAATCGGACGGATTCGCGCCTTTACAGCGGGGTGGCTGGAGCGGGAATCAGTCTTCCTGCATATGAGCTACAAGTATTTGCTGGCGCTGCTCAAGAGCGGCTTGACGGAGGAGTTCTTCGCGGAGCTTCGCGCCTCGTTGATTCCGTTCCTCGATCCGGCCGTATATGGCCGCAGTACGTTGGAGAACTCGTCCTTTATCGCCACGAGCGTGAACCCGGATCCGGATACCCATGGTCGCGGTTATGTCGCTCGGCTCAGCGGATCCACCGCCGAGTTCCTCAGCATGTGGATGATGATGATGGCCGGGAAACGAGTCTTCCGCATGCACGAAGGCAAGCTTCGGCTTACGCTCCAACCCCTCCTGCCGGGATGGCTCTTTGACGAGCGGGGTGAAGTGTCATTCCGCTTCTTGGGTACGACGGAGGTCGTATATCGGAATCCGCAGAAGAAAGACACCTTCGGCTCTGATGCGGCGGTAATCCGTCGGTTGTCGGTGCAGAAGCAGGATGGGACGGAGCAAGTCGTCGACGGCTCCGCGATCGAGGGTTTGCTGGCCGAAGAGATCCGCAACGGTACCGTGCGGCGGATCGAAGCGGAGTTGGCTTAACAGAAACGAAAAGCGAGGAAATTTACTCCAGACGGGTGCCAGGCAGCGATGCCTGGCGTTTGTCCGGAGTCTTTTTTTGCGCGTAGATGTTATAATATGGGGAACATTTGCGGGGAAAGAAGGAACACCGATGCATATGGAAATCAACAGCGAACGATACGAAGTTACCGCAGAGGGCCTTACGGTTGAGTTGTTGCCGAAGGAGTTCGCGCTGTTTCAGTTCTTGCACCGCAACGCCGGTCGGACATTCAGCCGAGAGCAGTTGCTGGACAAGGTGTGGCCGCTGGAATACCCGGTCGAGCGTACGGTGGACGACCATATCTATCGGCTTCGCAAGAAGCTAAAGCCTATCCACGGGCTGGAGATCAGGACGATTCGGGGCTTAGGCTACAACCTTGTGCTCCCGATTTCCGATCATTCTGAGGGAGCCATTCCAACCCTAGCAGACCCGGAGCTGCATGAGACGATGCGAGCTCTGCTCGGCAAATATCAACTCTACGGCCAAGGGCGCTCGATGCTGACGCTGGCACGTCAGCAGGATGTGCTTGGCTATAAACTGGATCCGTTCTACGCGGTATACATCCCGTTTGTGCAAGGCGATCTGGACGGGCTCTTGAATAAGAACGATGCTCCTTTGCGGGACCGCTTGTATTACTTGCTGCTGTTCTTCTGCCTGTCGGGAAGTCCGGAGCGTGCCTTGCCAGTATGCGAGCGTATGCTTGCCCTGGAATTGCTGCCGCCCCCTCATCACAGGGAGATGGAGATTCTGACGATCCTGGATATTTATACCCTGGCCGGTGAGTCGATAAAAGCGGTGGAACGCTTACGCCTTAGCTATCGCATCATCGCGGAGTTGAGTTACGACAACTTCATCCCGCAAACCGCGATCGCTGAGCTGTTGGCTCATCTGGTGGCAGGATCACCGGAGCGCAAAATCGAGACGTTGGCGGATGCCATAGAAAATGGGATGTTAACCGAGAAACCCTTTTTAAGAGAGATTGGTAGCTATAAAGTGGTAAAAGGATTATGGCTGCAGCGGAGAGGGGAAGGGACGGGAGCGGAAAAACTACTGGATGAAGGGCTGGCTGTGCTGGAACGGTCTGGCTTCGTGCCGCTACGCTTACTTTCCTTGTACCGAATCGTTAATTATTTTATCCTGTTCCCTCCCCCATTAGCGTTGGATCGAAAATACAAGGCATTATTTGACATGGAACTGGATCGGATAGGGGTAACCCGGTTGTCGGACGCGCTCGAAGCCGTTATCCGCGGCGAGTTAGGTTGATCTGTGCAATCGCTCTGATGATTCTCTGACATTCCTCCGTTACATTGAGCTTAGGTCATTCGAAACTAGCTTTATTTGGGGGAGTGTAAATGACGGGCAATGTACAAGCCGGGGTTGCCGGCTTGCTTCGTAACAAGATATTCACACGTATCTATACAGCCTACACAGCGGCGACATTTGGCGATTGGTTTGATATGCTGGCCATCCAGGTGCTGGTGGGATACCGCTGGGAGGCCGGGCCGCTCATGCTGGCGCTGATTCCCGTAACCAACGCTCTACCTAGTGTCCTGCTCGGTTCCCTTGCGGGCGTGGTCGCGGACCGAATCAACCAGTTGAAGTTGATGCGCCTTTGCGATTTGCTGACAGCCGCGCTGACCTTGCTGATTCTGCTGGCTCCGAATATGCTCTGGTTGCTTCCGGTGCTGACACTGAGAGCAACCCTCTCAACGTTTATGATTCCCGCTCAACAAGCGTTGACGCGCAGCATTGTTCGGGAAGACCAGCTATTTCAAGCAACCTCGTTGAATGGCTTCGTCAACCAGGGCTCCAAGATCGCCGGTCCGCTGCTCGGCGGCTTTGCACTGGCCTTATTAACACCAGAGTGGTGCATCCTGCTGAATGCTTGCTTTCGTTTGTCTTCATTGTTGATTCTGCTCACGATCAAAAAGGCGGAAGTTGAATTCAAGAAGGTAGGACTAAATCTAGCTAGTTCTTCCTCCTCTCCGGAAACTGCTGTCGATACATCCTTGCGTACCATGTGGATCGAAGGCTTAAGGTTTATCCTGAAAACCCGGTTATTACTGGTAACTCTGCTGTTTGGTTTTGTCGCGACGACAGCCATCCAAATGATCGATTTTCAATTCACCAGCCTGTTTCGGGAAATTGCCCCTCTGAAGGAGGCTTATCTCAGTTGGATGGTAGCCGCGGCGGGGATTGGGGCCGTGTTGGTGATTGCAGTGCTTAACCGCTGGAATAGAGGGGCAGCAGGTTACGCTTGGAAATTCGGCGCCGGATACGGGTTGATAGGTATAGCTGTCGGCGGTCTGGGCTTGCTCCCCGCGGGGAGTGCGGCAGTTCCCATCCTGTTGTTGGGATTCGGATTAGGCGTCGGCAATGGATTGGTGGTCGTAACCTTCAATTACTGCCTGCAAAAAGAAACGCCATCGGCCATGGTCGGCCGTGTCTTTGGTATCCAAACCTCTCTCTTGGGAGCTGTGATGTTCGTAGCCCCGTTGTTCGGTGGACTTCTGGTGGAAAGGATTGGACCGGGGACGACTTTTGTATATTTAGGTGGAGTAATCGGAGCGCTTGGCTTGTTGGTGCTTGCGCTGGGGAAAGTACTGTGGCGGGCGGAAGCAGCGTCCGTTGTGCGAAACGATGTGAAACGAACGACGGAGGGAGTATAGATCTGTCCGTCTGAAAGGTTAACGAGATGAAACGCAGGAGATGGCTCCTGCGTTTTTTTTGATAGAAAATGCAAACTATTCATAGATAAAACAACTTAGACACGGTAAAATAACTGTGGTGCCCGAATCTTAAAAATATTTATCACTATTTCCATATAATTGAAGGTTTTTGCGGTAATTGTATCGAATGATGTATTGTTCTAGAAATTCAACAACAGGCTTTCTCTTAATCATAACTGCAGAGGTGTTATATGAAGGCTTTGACAAAAAGCGTTATTGTGTTTTTCCTACTGCTCTTGGCTACGCTTTGCTTCTTTTTATTTAAAGGTTACGATGATCCTGGGTCAGATACCATTCAAATAGATCATTGGCAAATCACATGGACGGATCGATTAGATCCAGAAACGAGTATGGATAACGTAAAGTCGCTGGATGGCTGGACAGATGTGAAAGCAGATGAGGTGATCCCAGAGAAGCCCCGTAATGGGATGTCCCAATGGATCAAGTTTCAGCTCCCCGAATTGTCAGATAATTCCCAAATTATGTTTATCGATAAGATTAATGCAAGTCATGTGATCGTCATGATTAACGGGAAACGCGTTTACGAATCCAATCGGTTATTCAATTATGCCATCAACAATATTGTCATTCCGATCACTGCGGAGAACTCCAAGCAAACCGTCTATATTGGGTCAACCTCGGCGACGTATAAAATCGGCCTGTTTGCTCCAATCAAAATCGGCGATTATCAAGGTTTGATGAAAAAATTCGTTAGGGATAACGTTCCGGACCTCGTATTGGGAAGTACATTGATTTTTATCGCTGCAATCATGCTCATCTGCGCGCTTTTCTTAAAGCATGTACATATCCCCATGTGGTTTTCGTTATGCGGAGTCATCTTTTCCAGCGGACTGCTTGTGCTCACGTACACGTCGTTTGTCTATTGGCTGTTTGACTTTGTGATCGCGGGTAGGCTACTTATGGTATTGTTTGACTTGGCCTTGTTTAGTTTGCTTCCGGCGCTTACTTATTTCTTTGAACAAACCTTCGGTTCAGGATATAAAGGCTTGATAAGACGTTCGCGCAAAGTTGTGTTTGCGTATTCGATTCTTTGCGCCTTTATGTTGATCCTAAATGAGATTTCACCCGACATGTTCAATACACTTTACACCATCGTTACCGTTCAATTCATGGGCTATATCATGGTGGCCCAATTCATCATTCTGGCAGGGACTTTAACGATCAATGTGATTAAGGGGAACAAAGAAGCCGTCATTCTATTATGCGGGTTCTTAATTTTTGCTTTCCTCTGCGTAGGTGAGTTGCTTTGGTATTACTATAATGACGGGTATTATACTCTATTCTTATGGAAGTTGGGAATTATCGGCTTCCTCGGCTCGTTGATCATTATTCTAAGCCGGAGATTTGTCGCAAACCACGAACAGGTAGTAGAGTATTCCAAGCAATTAGAGATGTTCAACAATGAGCTGCAGCGTTCGGAGAAGATGGAGATCATAAGTGAGCTTGCCGCTTCTGTAGCCCATGAGGTGCGCAACCCCTTGCAGGTCACTCGTGGATTTTTACAGTTGTTAG
Organism: Paenibacillus timonensis; assembly: GCF_009725205.1. Lineage (GTDB taxonomy): Bacteria > Bacillota > Bacilli > Paenibacillales > Paenibacillaceae > Fontibacillus > Fontibacillus rhizolycopersici. The sequence continues at coordinate 93,831 of NZ_WNZY01000007.1, forward strand.
TCGAGAAGCAGCAGCAAGCCGATAAAGTATATCTAAGTATGGCTTTGGAGGAGCTTGATCGCGCCTCTGCGATTATTACGGACTTCCTGACCTTTGCAAAGCCGGAAGGCGGAAAAATTACGGAATTGAACGTGCTTGATGAGTTTATTCATATTGAGGGCATTCTGGTTCCGCTCGCCAATTTGCAAGGCGGGAAAATTACGACGCATATCCCCAAAGATCTTTACGTAAAAGGGAATTCGTCCAAATTCAAACAAGCTTTCATCAACATTATCAAGAACAGCATTGAAGCGCTGAAAGGCGAAGGGGATATCCAAATCTGGAGTTACGAGAAAGATAACCAAGTGGTCATTCATATTAAAGATGACGGGGAAGGGATGGATGAAGACGTGCTGGCCCGGCTAGGTGAACCTTACTTCTCAAACAAAACGAAGGGGACCGGTTTGGGGTTGATGGTGACATTTCGAATCATCGAAGTGATGAACGGCGAGATCCATTTTACCAGTAAAAAAGGGGCAGGAACGGAAGCGGTCATCCGGTTTCCTTCCTCCAAATAGGAGGAAGTTGTCCGGTTCCATTGCTCCTCGTGTCCTGCCCTTTCGGCTTTAACCTCTTCGCGATGTTGAGGTCGTCTTCAAAGGTTAGAACCAAGCTCCAGCTGGTTTTACTTCACTTTTCACTGCTTTTTCCGGCTGAGGTGGAAGTACAACGTAGAACTCGTCAGAGCTTTCTTCCACGGTTTTGATTTTGATGTGATCCGGGAGAATTACACCCAGTGCCTCCTGGATAGCAGCTTTGGGGTCGGCGAGCAACTTAGCTTTAAAGCTTGGGTCTTGCCATGCTTTCTCAACGACTTGCGATTGAAGGAGAGCTCCTGATGTCATAAGATCACCCTTTCTAAAAATAGTATAATTTCCCTATTACTATAACATGTTATTCGACATAACGCTAGGCGTGTGTTTGATTTTTCGACAGCCAATACAATAAACCACCCTGAGCCAACAGTTCTCTCTCTTCTCTCAGGCTTTGTGCCCCCTGCTTGAGACTCTGTCGGAGATACTCGTGAAAATCTATCAAATGTGTAAGGGTCGGTGCGGTCTGATCGAGTACGGCTGCGTTATGATCTGTCCGCTCGGCATAGGAGAAAAGAATGTCCCGCACAAATAAAGCGTGTTTGATCTCCTCCTGATTCGGTCTTCGGTCCCGGGGAATTTGCAGCTCGCGTTGTACTTCGGAAATAAGCGCATTATAGCTGCCTTCGCGAAGATCCTTCTCCCAATCCTCCCAGTCGTCCAACATTTGCAACGTAACTAATACAACGTCAACCGCTTTTTCGAATGCAGGCAACCGGGCTTCTTGGCCGTTCAGGATCAGGAGGCCGGCTACCGTCAACTTCACCGGAGAAGCCTTATGGGCAATCCGTACGGGGTCCTCCTGGAAAAAGTCGTTTTGGTTCTCAAGTGCCACCGCCTCTGCCCATTCAGCAGTATACTTGCGGTAACTATGCCAGAATGGAGATGCTGCCGGATAGTAACTGCTGTAAATCTTCCAAAACTCAAATTGTAGCAGATTCGCTAGCGGTAGTTTCCGTTTATCGCTCACTTCCGGATCGTCCATGACCTCGTCGATCAGATGATAATACATCATTACGAAAATCATGGCTACGGTAAGACGTCGGCAATCTTCTAGTTTGGAATTTGAGGCCTCTTGCAGCCAATACGCTAACAAGTAGCAAATATAGTTTGTAGATCCCGCTTTGTTTAAGATGCGAAATCTTTCCAGGTAGTTGATTGCCTGGTTCCGGAATTCCTCCGGCAGCTCTGATAAGAGGTGTTCTGCATCATCGAATGCTATACCTAAATCCTGCTCAAAGCGGGTTAACCAATTCACGTAGGATGACCTCCTTTTACTGGCACCATCCTCTTCATTATATAGGAGAATTTGTAGATAAGGTAGGTTGTCAGAAGAGTTGATGAATGCCGATCAGGATTAACAACAATCCGGAGATGACGGTGGCCCGGTTTCCGAACTTCTCCGCGGCGACCTTCTCGCCAAAGCCAGCGCATGCAGCCAGCAGCAAGTAGCTGAACAAACCGACGGATATCGAGGTATACCAAACGTTCAGATGGGTAATTCCGGCGTTGAAACCACCGGCTAACGCATTCATGGCCAAAGCAATCCCGAGAACAACGGATTCCCCCAAGCTGATGGATTTGGAGCTGTCCTTGTCCGCTTCTTCAGGATTGCGCAGCAGGCGAGTCAGCGGATTCACATCCTCCTCCTGAACGGAAGTGATCTTCTTCTCCAGAAACGGCTGCAGCAATACCCAAACGCCCACACCAACGATCACGACCGTTCCCAATAATTGCCCGATCCAGGGATGGATCCACGAGGATAACCAGCTTCCGAAAAAACCCGACACCAGAGTGGCCAAAAAAGAGATGATGGCGATGGCCAGATTGGAGTACCATGGAATGCGGATTTTGCGTACCCCGTAGGCAATTCCGACTCCCGCATTATCCAGGTTGGACGCGAGTCCAATGGCGATGACAGCCAACAGACTGTAAGAACCCATGATGTTCGCTCCTTTGCAATACATGATGACACAGCATATGCCCAGAGAAGGGAATTGGTTTATGGGGCGAGCGATCCTCTTGTCCGCAGATAAAGCCGATACTGGCGATAAAGGGTTTCCATTACCTCCAATAAAGTAGTATAATGACCACAAAGATAATGTTTGGGAGTGATAAATGTGCTTGAAAATTTGTTGCGTCCGTCCCATCTGTTGCTTCTAGTGATCGCGGCGCTTTTACTATTTGGTCCCAGCAAGCTTCCGGAACTGGGCCGTAGTTTCGGCACGATGCTCAAGGAATTTAAGAGAGGCGCACGCGGAGATATCCTCGAAGACGAGAAGCCGCAAGCCGCGGAAATACAACCAGCCGCGGAAACGAATAAATCTTCTTAACGCCAGTAGATAGGACGCCTTCGGGGGTCTTTTTTTTTGAGGTTCCAAAGCAAAAAAACGCGTGCCTACGGGAAGAAACCCGAGCACGCGTTTGTTGCTTGAACGGTTTAAGTGCCGATCGTTATACCTGGAGCAGGAGAAGAATGATGGAGGATAGTCCCAGACAAGTACTGATGAGGTACAGGAACATGACGACCTGCTTCTGATTTAGCCCTGCCCGGAGCAGCCGGTAATGCACTTGGCTGGCATCCGCCACATAAGGCGATTTCCCCTGCAGCATCCGTTTGATGACAACGAACAGATTATCGAATATCGGTACGCCGAGGGCGAGCACCGGGATAAACAAAGACAAGATCGTCGCTTGTTTAAAGGCACCGTCCAGTGCGATCACTGCCAGCATAAACCCAAGGAAGGTCGCTCCGGCATCCCCCATAAATACTTTCGCCGGCGGCTTGTTATACCGCAGGTAAGCAAGCGTCACCCCGATGAGGGCGATCGACAGCATGGCGGAGTTGGTTTGTCCTTTGGTCAAAGCCACCACAAACAGCGTTACTGCAGAAATGGCGGACAATCCCCCGGCCAAGCCATCCAATCCGTCAGAGAAGTTGATCACCGTAGTGACCCCAAAGATCCACAGGATGGTCAATACGAACTGGAGCCATGCGGGAAGCAGGACGTAGTCGCCGCTAAATGGATTAACGAAGCCGCTAAAGGTGATTCCTGCCGCATAAACCAAGACAGCCGCAGATACTTGCACGATCAGCTTGGGCAGCGCGGGAAAATCCTTGCCTTTTGTCTTGTACCAGTCATCGATCGTACCGATGGCCAGCAGCAGCACGCCGCCAGCAAACAACGCGCCTGTCTCCCAGGAGAAGTTGCGCGTAAACAACAGATACGAGGCGAAGAACCCGGCAAATATGGCATAGCTTGCCGTTAGCGGGATCGGCTGGCGATGGATTTTGCGCTCGACGTCCGCACGGGGTTTGTCCACGAAATCGAGGCGGAAAGCCAGCTTACCGAGCGGCGGAATCAGAAAATACACAATCAGAAACGATAACAAAAAAGTTAATAAGTATAAAATCGTTACTCACCACCAGATGTTAGACTCAGCTAATGACTATTATAGAAAGAAATTCGGACATTGTCGAATACTTGTATCACTCGCTGCATACCGTGAAGATGAACGGAAGGCCAAAAATGTGGTACATTATAAAAGATACGATTGCTTTTGCAAGGAAACGCGTTTTATAACCTTTTTAGGCAGGTACGGAGGGATTTGGAATGCAAGACGAATACGCGCGCAAACTGGAAGATCAAAAAAGCCTGTTTCGGCAACTAGGGATCAAACTGGATGCGCTCTCCATTCATGAAAAAGATTTCGACGCCAAGATGCGGGGCTACGATAAGGAGGAAGTCGACCGATTCCTGGATGACATTATCGTCGATTACGAGCGCTTCTACGATATCATTACCGATCTGCTGGACAAATATAAAGAAATCCAGCGTCGGCAAGCTTATTGGGAAGAGGAAAAGAAGGCGATGGCTGCCCGCAAACCACAGTTTGATCTGGAGAATGCGGTGGACCGCAGACTGGTGGAGGATGGCATTCGCCAAATGGAAAGAAGCTTGGAGCAGTTTAAGCTGCATATCCGCAGCGAAAGATAATACCAAAGGACCGAATCGGACGATTTTTTCCGGTTCGGTCCTTTGCATATGAAGGATGAAAGAGGTACAGAATAGACCTGATGGTTTTTGGAATTTCATGTGATGTTCATGAAGCAAGTGGTTGCATCTCTGAAAGCGGAGTGGTATGATATAAACAAGATTTAGATTTAGTCTAAATTTAAAGCATTTCAATCAGGAGACCCATTAGACGGATTGCACTTCAAATTTTGATATGGTGAATGGAGGAAATAACGATGGCAAACCAAACAATGACACAAGCAGATCAAGAACTGCAAAAACAACTGAACCTGCAAATCGCAAACTGGACGGTAATGTACACGAAACTGCACAATTTCCACTGGTTCGTGAAAGGCCCGAACTTCTTTACGCTCCATGAGAAATTTGAATCCTTCTACAACGAAACGGCAGGTTATATCGACGATATCGCCGAACGCCTGCTGGCAATTGGCGGCACACCCGTGGCAACCCTGCGCGAATCCCTTGCACTTGCCAGCATTTCCGAAGCGAGCGGCAAGGAGTCTGCGGATGAGATGGTGGCTGCCGTGATCGCTGATTTTGAGAAATTGGGCAGCGAACTGAAGGATGGCATGGAAGCAGCGGCAAGATCGGAAGACGAAGCGACCAGTGACCTGCTGCTCGGCATTGTATCCGCGCTCGAGAAACACCGCTGGATGCTGAATGCTTATCTTGGCAAATAAGACCTGATGGTTATAGAAAGACCTTGCCCAAGCGAATGAAGGCTTGTTGGGCAAGGTCTTTTTGCTATTGTTGGGTCAAATCACTTTGAAGCGTTCGATCAAGGTGTGTAGCTTGTCCGACAAGCCGGAAAGGAAGCTGGCTGAAGCGTCAACCTCCTGCATGGCGGCCAATTGCTCCTCAGAGGCTGCCGACATGTTCTGTGCGCTGATTGCCGTATCGCCCGCAAAACGAACAATTTCTTCAATGGATTGCACCAGTCTTTGCGAGTGATCGGACAAGTGGCGAACGCCTTCACTGACATCGGCAATCGACTCCGCGGTGTACTGTGCTGAGGTTTGGATGTCTGCAAAGGAGGCTCCGGCGCTTCGCACCAGCTCGGAGCTGCGTTTCGTTTCGCGTACGGTCACATCCATCGCTTCTCCGGTGAGTTCCACCCGTCTGACGATATGGGCGATGAGTTCGGCAATTTGCTGCGCCGAAACGGCGGAACGCTCAGCCAGTTTACGGACCGAGGAAGCAACAACGGCAAATCCGCTGCCGTATTCTCCAGCTCGGGCCGCTTCAATCGAAGCGTTTAACGCAAGCAAATTCGTCTCGGCTGCAATATCGGTCATAATATCGAGTATACTCTGCACCTCTTTGGAATGGGTGCCCAGCTCTTCGATGATTGCGGAGAGGTGAACGATTTGGGCTTCCATCGTCGCCATCTGCTTCACGCCTAACTCAATAGCCTGTCCTCCGTGGTTGGATGCAGCGGAGACCTGCTCGGCTGATTCAGAGACCCCTTCGGCATGACGTGCGATATGCTTGATCTGTTCGGACATCGCGCGAAGCATCGCCGACCCGGATTCCAGGTTTTGCTGCTGCAGTTCTGCGCCTTCGGCAAGAGACAATGTGATCCCCACAGTTTGCTCGCTAGCCTTCCCGGTTTGTTGTGCGCTGGCAGATAGCTCCTGCGAGGAGGAAGCGACCTGCATCGATGTATCGTTGACTTCGGTGATCAACTGTCGCAAGCTGCCAACCATCATCGCGAAATTGCGCGTCAATTTGCCGATCTCGTCTTGGCTGCTAAGAAGGTGCGTCTGAACGGTCAAATCTCCGTTAGCCACTTGTTCCACATGCCGGGATAGCGTTTCGAGTGGACGAATCATTCGGTGGATAAAGAAATACACGAATATAACCGCGGCAAGCAGGACGCCCCCTCCGATGAGGAACGGAAGGAGCAGGATGTCGCGCGTTCGTTCCCCAATGATGGACGCGTCAAAGTTGATGACCATTAATCCGACGATCTCTTGATTCGGATCGTGATTTTTGTAGATGGGACCATAGCCGCTAAGCAGCTTCACACCGTCATAAGAATACACCTTCGTATATACGGAATGTTTCATCTGGAGAATCATGTCCCTATCCTGCGCGCTGAAATAAAAAGCATCTCCGGCTTTGTATCCCCGGCTTTGGAGGTTCTGATCGGCGGCGAGAATGGTACCGTCGAGTGACATCAGGAACACTTCTTTGAATAGCGGTTTATGTTCGACCGTCCAGTTTAGCCGCTTTTCGAGCTCCGCAAGGCTGGTACGGTCTCCTTCAGCGAGCTGTGCGATCGCTTCTGGATCGACGAGCCCGGTCGTGATATTGGCACAGCCCACGGTTTCGATTCCGACGGACTTTTCCACCTGGCGGTACGTCATCTGATACCCAAATAACCCGATCAGCGAACCGATCAGGATAAGAAGTCCAATCAGTACAGAGGTAATTTTTTGTGCAAAGCTCATATTCCATCTCCCGTCAATAAGGCTTGATGACTGTATATGTAAGTAGCACTAAGACACATTATATAGAGAATAGATTTGCGGGATGTAATCAATCGCACTTCAATTTGTCGAAAAAAATGAATAAATTGAGAAAAATATCACAGTAGGTGACAAACGATGTCAGGAAATGATGAAAAATGGAGATTGTTTATCGCGGTGCCCCTTCCACTGGAGGTAAAACAAAAACTCGAGGCATGGTGTAGAGAGCAACAGGCATTCCTTCCATTCAAAAAATGGGTGCATGCCGGGGACTATCACATTACTGTTCAGTTTCTGGGTGACACTTCGCCGAAACGTCTGGATGAATTAACAGCTTCAATCGAGCGGTCGGCAAAGGGGGCGACTCCATTTGGCTTGCAAGCGATGGGGATTGGCACCTTTGGACGGCCGTCAAGCCCCAGCGTGCTTTGGGCCGGCGTACGCGGAGAGGTAACCGAGCTGGAAAGCCTCTATAGCAAGGTTACTTCGGAGAATCGTTCTCTCGGCTTTGAGCCGGAAGAACGGCGATTCAGCCCGCATATTACGCTGGCTCGGAAGTTTCGGGAGGAAACCCAAATAGACCCGCAGAGTCTGCAGGCCTTATCAGCGGATTTCGGCCACTGGACGGCTGATCGGTTGGTCATCTATCGGACGCATATGCATGAGCGCCCGATGTACGAAGTGGTCGGGACGGCGGAGTTGGGTTAGTTGGCCCGCTGTTCAGCAGGGCCGGCCGTTTGCAGACGTACGCGGGCCGGGGCGACGATCGCACGGAGCAAGTTGATGACGGCTCCCGCGCAGAGGTCAGGCCGATATCCGCTTTGCCGCGCTGCCGATTCCGGCACGGTCCGGTCGCCTGCGGCGTGCCGGTCACAGATGGCTTCAAACCAGACGTCCAAAACGTTCGGAGAATCCAGCTCGGCGCCAAACCCGCGCTTAACAAAATATTCGCGGTTCTTTTCCTCCTGGCCGGGGATCGATTCGAAGAACAACATCGGAATGCCTTTGGCCATCCCCTCGGTACAGGTCATTCCGCCAGGTTTCGTAATGAGAAGATCGGAGGCGTCCATCCATTTGCCGATCTCCCGCGTAAATCCGATCACCTTGATATTCGGGTGCTGAAGAGCGGGGTGGGCTCGCAGTTTCGCGGCGAGCTTCTCGTTACTGCCCATGCAGCAGACGATCTGGATTTCCTCGCGCCAGGCAGCCAGTTTCGCTAATAGCTCCTCACTAAACAGCAATCCCCACCCGCCACCCATCACGAGGGCGGTCGGCATATTTTTCAACCCCAAATCCTCCCGGGCGGACGCCTTCTCTTGCTTGCTCCAAAAATCCGGGTGCACGGGAATGCCCGTGACCTGTATCTTGTAAGGAGCCACGCCGCGCTGGACGAGCAGTGCCTTGACTTCGGGCGCGGAGACGAGATACTGGTCAACTCCGGGACTCATCCAGGAGCCGTGGGCATCATAGTCTGTGATCAGCGTGCAAAGCGGCACGTCCAGGCCTGCGGCCAGCTTAAGGTAGGAAACGATGGCGCTCGGGATCGGATGCGTGCAAACGATCAGGTCGGGCTGAAGCTGCGCGATGACGTCGGCTGCGTGCTGATAGAACATTTTGTGCAGAGCCAAACGGGTAAACCGGCTTACCGGTTTCTCGTACTTGTGTTTATAAAATAAGCCAACTAACGCGGGGCTGGTATTTACCGTCATCCGATAGGCGGAGAGAATCAATGGCGCCACGGTTGGATTCAAAAACGAACCTAACTCCAACACCTTCGTCCGGATTTGCGGATCCATTCGTTTTAGCCCTGCTGCCAGCGCATGTCCGGCTTGTGTATGCCCGCTTCCGAAGCCTTCCGATAAGATCAACACTCTTCTTTTTCGCATCTTCATTTCACCTGCTTCCAAGATAGTTCCGTTTCATTGCCTCTGATACTAAGTTTATGTTGTTTATATGCTGGATTAAAGAGGCTCCGGACGGGTGAGCCGACTGGACTTAGGTCGGGGGGACGGCAGGGGGAGTCGAGGCGTGGGACAAGCAAATGAAAACAAATGAAAAAAACTGAAAAAACAGCTTGCATTTCGGATACGGGAGGAGTAAAGTAGGGAATGACCAAATGACCGGAATTGAATTTTAGTCATTTACGGCCGATATAATGAGAATCGACAATTCCAACGCAGGGAGGTGACAAGGATGGCTGTGGTAGATCGCCGTAAACTCGTAATCGAAGCGGCAGAGAAGTCCTTTGCTTTATTCGGCTACAAAGCAACGACGATGGACCATGTGGCGAAAATTGCAAATGTGGCCAAAGGAACGATCTACACCTTCTTCACGAACAAGGAGGAGCTGTTCGATGAAATTCTGCGTTCCGTCATCACGGAAATGAAGCGGGTCATCGAACCGGAGATTGACGAGGAGAAGACTTTCTTCGAGAACTTGCACCGAGCGATGGATGCGCTGCTGGAATTCCGCAGCGAGCATGAGCTCCTAATCAAGTTATCCCAAGAGGTGCGCGATTTCGGAACTCCGAAGGCCCGGGAGGGTTTGGAGCAGATCGAGAACGCGATTCTGGAGTATCTGGAGCGTCATCTGTCTCGGGCCGCCAGACGGGAGGAGATTCGCCCGTTTGATCCTAAGCTGGTCGCTTTTGTCGTGTTTAAGCTGTATATCGCGATAACATCGGACTGGAACAAAAACAATGAGCCTTTGAGTAAAGAACAAATCAAGGAGTTTATCCGCGACTTTCTAGCAGGAGGCTTACTTCTGCCGGCGAGAGCATAAAGGAACCGATCAACTATTAGAGAAAGAAGCCACCAAGGGGAGAGAAAGCAAAAATGAAATCATTAAGCGTATTTTTCAAGGATATGGGAGCCACCTTCAAGAATCCTAAAGTGTTCATCCCGATTCTTGTCGTGCTGTTCATTCCCGTTCTGTACAGCGGCATGTTCCTGACGGCCTTCTGGGATCCATACGGGAAGATGAACGAGCTGCCGGTTGCGGTGGTGAACGAAGACCAAGGGGCACAGTACGAGGGGAAAGAACTCAAAGCCGGTGAGGATCTCGTAACCGAGCTGAAGAAAAGCGACGATTTTCGGTGGGAATTCGTCACTCGCGAGCAAGCGGAAACCGGAATGAAGAACAACGACTACTACATGACCATCGTAATTCCGGACAATTTCTCGTCGCAAGCGACCACGCTGATGGATGAGAATCCAACGCCGGCACAGCTGATCTTCGAACCGAATGAGGGCTATAACTTCCTCGCAGCGCAAATCGGCGGCACGGCAGTCAAGGAAATCAAATCGAAAGTTTCCGCCAAGGTGACGGAAGCTTATACGGAAACCTTGTTCGACCAAGTGGAGAAGATTTCCGGCGGACTCAGCGACGCCGGCAGCGGTGCCAGCACCCTGAACGATGGGGCGGCCAAGCTTGACGACGGCACGAAGAAGCTGAAGGAGAATCTAGCCAAACTGGTTGATGGCACGATGAAACTGGAGAATGGCGTTGCACCGTTGGAGAAAGGCACGCAGTCACTGTACCAAGGCATCAATGAGGTCAAAACCGGGGCCAGCGGCTTGGCTAGCGGTTTGACGCAGTTGGAAGCGGCAAATCAGCAGTTGGAGAATGGGGCCAAAGAGGCGCATCAAGGCGGCACGCAGCTGCAAGCAGGGCTTCAGTCGTCACTTGAAGGCGCGAAGAAGCTGCAAGCTGGCCTAGAAGCGTCCGAGCAAGGCAGCGCCCAACTGCAGACCGGTTTGGAATCGTCGGTTCAAGGCAGCGCGAAAGTGGCTGCGGGCGCTAACAGCGTTGCGCAAGGCCTGGAGCAGCTCGCCCAATCGAATCCAGAACTAGCGAAGAGCGCTGCGGTGCAACAGCTGGTCGCGGCCAGCAAGGCAGTGGCCCAAGGCAGTGAACAGCTGCACCAAGGCAACCAACAGCTGCTGCAAGGCAGCCAAAATCTGCATAGCGCCCAGCAACAACTGGCCCAAGGCGGTCAACAATTGGCGGCGGGCCAAGAGCAACTGCTGCAAGGCGCGACGCGGTTGAATGCAGGACAAGAGCAGTTGGCAAGCGGCCTTGAACTGTTTGGCAGCAAGCTTTCAGAAGCGAAGGCCGGTGGACAGAAACTCGCGAGCGGTGCCGGACAACTTAGCGCTGGCGCGAAACAATTGCTTGGCGGCGTCGAGCAATTGTCCGGTGGCGTAGGCACGCTGGCTGACGGCTCCAAGCAGTTGGACGCAGGTGCCGGCGAGTTGAAGAACGGCATGGATCAACTGACGGAAGGTTCGGGCGAGTTGGCTTCGAAGCTGACCGATGCGGCAGAACAAACGTCCGGCGTGAAGAAAACCGACGCGCTTGTGAACATGTATGCTGAGCCGATTGAAATCAACGAGCAGAAGGTCAACGAAGTGCCAAACTACGGGACCGGATTTGCTCCATACTTCCTGTCGCTCGGTCTGTTCGTCGGGGCGTTGATTTCGACGCTGGTCGTACCAGTACGGGGAACCTCGGTGGCGGAAGCCAGCGGCTGGAACCGATTCGTGAGCCGTTCGATGGCTTTTGCAGGGATGAGCCTTATTCAGTCCCTACTGGCCGTCGTCCTGGTCTTGTACGGACTGGGGCTTGAGGTGAAGAGTGTTCCGCTCTTCTATTTGTTCGCCTTTATCACCAGCTTGTGTTACATGTTCATCATTCAAGCGCTGGTGACCTGGTTGGAGAACCCGGGACGGTTCTTGGCTATCCTCATGCTGATCTTCCAACTGACGACCAGCGCCGGGACATTCCCGCTCGAATTGATTCCGAACTGGATGAAAGCCTTCAACCCAATCCTGCCGATGACATACAGCGTCAAAGGCTTCAAAGCGGTCATCTCAACCGGCGATATGCCGATTGCTTGGGAGAACATCGGCTTGCTGGCCGCGTTTGGCGTCGTATTCCTGGCGATTACGCTGGTGTACTTCATGCGCCATGAACGCAGCGCGGACGTTAGTCCCGAAGCCAATCTGAGCGTCCAATCGCATTAATCGTAATTATATCGAAATAAAAGATCCGCTCTCCGGATATCCGGTGGGCGGATCTTTTTTGCATTGGGCATGCGCTGCCGTCAGGTTGATGGTCTTTATCGAACGCTTCCACGATTATCCCGAATGATCAGGATACAGGGTCACCGCCCTCCCTGGAGGGGAGAACACGCGAGGGGGATAAATCAATGTTTTCCCTTCACAGGATTTCACGCCTCCCCCCTTAATGAAAGGGATAATGGTGCAAACAGCCAAGCAGGACAACAATCCGGCTTCATTTGGTGACGCTTTCGAGGCAAAATCGCCCTGTCATGGCCTGAAAGTTCTAATCAATAGTGCAAAATAAAGAGAATATAATGCAAAAACAGACGTGACATTTTCCGTTAGAATAGTAAGAAAGATTGATCCGGGCTTATCCGGCACTGTGTCGTGGCATGAAGAATGATCTATATATATTCGCTTATGATGTTTGAACTACCTCTAAATAGAAAGGTTGCGTCAGATGATGAAACATACCGTTATACCTCCCAAGCAAGGACTTTATGATCCCGCTTTCGAAAAGGACGCTTGCGGCATGGGCTTCGTGGCCCATATCAAAGGGAAAGCCTCCCATGATATCGTCAGCCAGGCGCTGACCATGCTAGCGAATATGGAACACCGGGGGGGTCAAGGCAGCGAACCAAACTCGGGGGATGGAGCAGGTATTTTACTGCAAATCCCGCACCGTTTTTTTGCCGCCGAAGCGACAACACTTGGATTCTCTTTGCCGGATGCGGGACAGTATGGCGTTGGCATGCTGTTCCTGCCCCATGACGAAGCGGCTCGGGCCAAACAGGAGGAGGAGCTCGTGCGGATCGCCGAAGCGGAAGGGCAACGGGTCCTCGGTTTCCGGACGGTGCCTACTAGCGACGAGACGCTGGGGCATTCGGCCAAAGCGGCGAAGCCGTTCGTTCGTCAGGTATTCATCGGGCGTTCCGCGGATCTCCAGGACGATTTGGACTTTGAACGCAAGCTCTATGTGATCCGTCGCCGGGCTGAACTTGCGATCCGCTACAGCGGCGGAGAACATGGGGATGCTTTTTACGTATCCAGCCTGTCTTGCCGCAAGGTCGTGTACAAGGGGATGCTGACGACAGAGCAAGTGGGGCAGTTTTACTTGGATTTGCGGGACGAGACACTGGAATCGGCGATCGCGATGGTGCATTCACGCTTCAGCACGAATACGTTCCCAAGCTGGGAGCGGGCGCACCCGTACCGCTTTATGATTCACAATGGCGAGATCAACACGCTGCGCGGCAACGTGAACTGGATGCATGCTCGTCAGTCAATGTTTAAGAGTGAGGCATTTGGAACCGATTTGGAGAAGGTTAAGCCGATTATCAATCCGGACGGTTCAGATACCGCAATGTTCGACAACACCTTTGAGTTCTTGTATCTAAGTGGACGCTCCTTGCCGCATGTGGCCATGATGATGGTGCCTGAACCGTGGGTCGGCCGGGAGGATATTGACCCGGATAAAAAGGCGTTCTACGAATATCACAGCACGATGATGGAACCATGGGACGGGCCTGCGGCGATGGGCTTTACCGACGGGATCCAGATCGGAGCCATCCTGGACCGGAACGGCTTACGTCCGTCGCGTTATTACGTGACGAAGGACGATCTGATCGTCCTCTCCTCGGAGGTCGGCGTCCTCGATATTCCCGCGGAGGATGTGCTTTACAAGGACCGTCTGCGTCCGGGACGGATGCTGCTAGTCGATACGAGGGAAGGAAGAATCATTTCCGATGAGGAAGTGAAATCGGCGATCGCTCGCGAGAATCCGTACCGCGAATGGTTGAATGAGCACCTCGTCGAGCTGGAAGACTTGCCGGAAGCCAAGGAGCTGCCGGCGGAAAGCCATGAAGACATTGCGCGACGCCAAATGGCGTTTGGCTATACGTATGAAGATCTTCGGAAAGTACTTGAACCGATGGCCTTAACGGGTCAAGAAAATATCGCTTCGATGGGCTATGACGCGCCGCTCGCCGTATTGTCGGAGCAGCCCCAGCGGTTGTACAACTACTTCAAGCAGATGTTCGCACAGGTCACGAACCCGCCGATCGATGCGATCCGCGAGGAGTTGGTCACCTCAACCGCAACAACGATCGGGCCGGAGCGCAACCTGCTTCAGCCGGAACCAGAGAGCTGTCGGCAAATCCGGCTGGATTCGCCAATCTTGTCCAATGAGGATTTCGCGAAGATCCGCCATCTGCATCGACCAGGCTTCAAGGCGATCACGATTCCGATCCTGTTCCCGGCCGCTGAAGGGGCGGAGGGGCTGCGCAAAGCGCTGGATACATTATGCGAAGCGGCGGATCGAGTTATTGCCAAAGGCCACAATATACTGATCTTGTCCGACCGTGATGCGGATGCGGAGAACGCGGCCATTCCGGCACTGCTTGCGGTGTCCTGCCTGCATCATCATCTCATCCGCGAGGAGACGCGGACCAAGGTTAGCCTGCTGCTGGAGTCGGGCGAACCACGCGAGGTGCATCATTTCGCGTTACTGCTCGGCTATGGCGTTAGTGCGGTGAATCCGTATCTTGCGTTCGAGACGCTGAAGGATATGATCGGTCAACGTATGCTGCAGGGAGTTTCGCATGACAAAGCGGTGTACAACTTCATCAAGGCGGCTACCAAAGGGGTCGTCAAAACGTTGTCCAAAATGGGGATTTCAACGATCCAATCGTACCGTGGGGCGCAAATTTTCGAAGCGGTTGGCCTGGAACCCTCGTTCGTAGACCGTTATTTTACCTGGACGCCGTCGCGGATTGGGGGCATCGGCTTGAAGGAAGTGGCGGCCGAGACGCTGGCCCATCATTACCGGGCGTACACCGATAAAGACGGCAGCGACAAAGTGCTGGATTCCATCGGGGAATATCAATGGCGCAGCGGCGGGGAAGAGCATCTGTTCAACCCACAGACGGTGCATTTGCTTCAACAGGCAGTCCGGACGGGCGACTACCCGCTGTATAAGAAGTTCGCCGCGCTGGTGCAGGGGGAGAATAAGAAGCATTTGACCTTGCGTTCCTTGCTGGAGCTAAAACCGGTCGGACCGAAAGTTCCGCTGGAAGAAGTGGAATCGGCGGCATCGATCATGCGCCGTTTCAAGACAGGGGCCATGTCCTTTGGTTCGATCAGTAAGGAAGCGCACGAGACGATCGCGATTGCGATGAACCGGATCGGCGGGAAGAGCAACACCGGCGAAGGCGGCGAAGATCCCGCGCGCTATGTGCCGGACGCGAACGGAGATCTGCGCCGTAGCGCGATCAAGCAGGTTGCTTCGGGGCGCTTTGGCGTTACGTCCAACTATTTGGTGAATGCCGACGAAATCCAGATCAAAATGGCCCAGGGGGCTAAGCCGGGCGAAGGCGGCCAACTGCCAGGCCGCAAGGTGTATCCTTGGGTGGCGGAAGTGCGCGGATCGACGCCGGGTGTCGGCCTGATCTCGCCGCCGCCGCACCATGACATCTATTCGATCGAAGACTTGGCGGAGCTGATCTATGATCTGAAGAATGCTAATCCACGGGCCCGCATCAATGTGAAGCTGGTCTCGGAAGCCGGTGTCGGAACCATTGCCGCCGGCGTGGCCAAAGGCCGTGCCGATGTCATTCTGGTCAGCGGTTACGATGGGGGAACCGGGGCCTCGCCGCAAAGCTCGATCCGCCACGCGGGGCTGCCTTGGGAGCTGGGTCTGGCCGAAACGCATCAAACGCTGATGTTGAATAACCTGCGTGACCGCGTCGTACTGGAAACAGACGGCAAGATTTTGAACGGCCGCGACCTTGCGGTTGCCGTACTGCTCGGTGCCGAAGAGTATGGCTTCTCGACCGCACCTTTGGTGGCGGTTGGCTGTATCATGATGCGCGTCTGCCATCTCGATACGTGCCCGGTTGGCGTTGCGACGCAAAATCCGGAGCTGCGCAAGAACTTCACCGGGGATCCGCAGCACGTCGTCAACTTTATGACTTTCGTGGCCGAGGATTTGCGCGAATGGATGGCCGAGCTGGGCTTCCGTACCCTGGAAGAGATGATCGGACGCACTGACTGCTTGGATTCGGTTAAGGCGGTCGATCACTGGAAGAAGCAAGGCATTGATCTCAGCTCGCTGCTGCATATGCCGGAGCTGCAGGAAGGCAGCAGCCGCTACTGCACGAAACAGCAGAACCATGGGCTGGAGGAGACGCTCGATATGACGCAACTGATGCGGTTGGCCTTACCCGCGTTGGAGCAGGGAGAGGCCGTCAGCGCTCGGCTTCCAATCTGCAACGTGAACCGGGCGACCGGGACGATCGTGGGCAGCGAAGTTACTCGCCGTTATGGACAACAAGGACTGCCAGAGGATACGATCACGTTCCATTTCGAGGGCTCGGCTGGCCAAAGCTTTGGGGCGTTCGTACCGAAGGGCATGACGCTCACCGTTGACGGCGATGCCAACGACTACACCGGGAAAGGGCTGTCCGGCGGCAAGGTGATCGTGAAGCCGTCGCCGCGCGCCACGTTTGCCGCTGAGGAGAACATTATTATCGGCAATACGTCGTTCTACGGTGCGACGAGCGGAGAGGCATACATCCGCGGTATTGCCGGGGAACGGTTTGCCGTTCGGAACTCCGGCGCCAACGTCGTTGTTGAAGGCGTCGGCGACCACGGCTGTGAGTATATGACCGGCGGACGCGTCGTCGTCCTTGGGGGAACAGGTCGGAACTTTGCCGCCGGGATGTCGGGCGGGATCGCTTACGTGCTTGACGAGAGCGGAGACTTCGCCAGCCGCTGCAACCTGGAAATGGTGTTGCTGGAAGCGGTGGAAGATCCGGCGGAAGCGGATCAACTGCGGACGTTAATCAGCCGTCATATCCTCTACACGGACAGTTCGGTGGGACGCCGTGTGTTGGATCGGTGGAACGAGTACCTGCCGAAGTTCGTCCGCGTCATTCCGAAGGACTATAAGCGGATGCTCGAGCAGATCCGCAAAGTTGAGGATGAAGGCCTGAAAGGTGAGGCCGCGCTGCTGGCTGCCTTTGAAGCAAACGCGCGCGAGTTGGCTCGAGCCGGCAATAATTAAATTGAATGTAACCTCAAGAAGGTGAGAACCGCCCCGTTTGTCTTGTTAAGACAGCGGGGCGGATTTTTGCATAGGAAAATAAAGAATTCCATTGTGCGAACATATGTTTTTGTATAAAATGATTTGGAGAATAGGAGTAAGCGGATGCGAGAGGAGAGGTCGTCCCTTGGCAGAACAAACTTATGCAATGAAAGGTGGTAAACAACGAAGGACTAAGCCGCTAGGGCATTACCGTGAAATGCTGGAGAAATACGTGTTTACGCAGCGTAAGCTGCTGATCGCAATGACCGCGTTGCTGTTGATCTCGATCGCCTTGCAGTTGATCAACCCGCAGGTCATTCGTTATTTTATCGATACCGCTCAGGGGGAAGGAAGTCTCAGGCCCTTGTATATTGCGGCTGGACTCTTCATCGGCTTTTCCCTCGCGCAGCAGTTGGTTTCAGTCTGTGCGTCCTACTTCAGCGAGAACCTGGGCTGGACCACAACCAACAAGCTGAGAGCGGACCTCGTCAGACATTGCTTGTCGCTCGATATGTCATTTCACAAATCGAACACCTCCGGTGCGTTGATCGAAAGGGTGGACGGCGACGTCAATGCGCTGGCCAATTTCTTCTCTAGCTTCTTAATCCACCTGCTCGGCAATTTGCTGCTGATGACGGGGATCCTGGTGCTACTATTTCGTGAAAGCGTCTGGATTGGCTTAGCGATGAGCTTGTTCGTCGTCGGCGCGATCTTTATCATCCGCAAAATTCGTCAGTTTACTGTTCCCGTCTGGACCAAATGGCGGGCGCAAAATGCGGAGCTTTACGGGTTTATCGGCGAACAGCTGGAAGGCACGGAAGATACCCGGGCCAACGGGGCCGCCGGCTATGTGCTGGAGCGTTTCTACGCGATGGCCCGGCGGATGCTGCCGGTGCGCATTCGCGCTTCGCTGGGCTTTGGCATGATGTGGGGGACGACCATCCTGGTGTTTGCACTGGGCAACGCTGCCGCCTTTCTGGTCTGCGCTTGGTTATGGAGACGGGGAGAGTTGACGATCGGTTCGATTTACCTCGTCTTTTACTATACAGAACTGCTGGCCCAGCCGATCGAGAAGATTCGTACCCAACTAGACGATTTACAAAAAGCCGATGCCAGCCTAATCCGCGTCCGCGAACTGTTGAACACGAAACCACGGATTACCGACGGCCCGGGCGCTCCTTTGCCTCAAGGACCGCTATCTGTGAAATTCGACCGGATGACGTTTGCTTATGAGGAGGACGGAGACCCGACTCTGCATGAGCTCGATCTAATGCTGAAGCCGGGGGAAACGCTGGGTCTGCTGGGGCGCACCGGCAGCGGCAAATCAACGCTTGCCCGGCTGTTGCTGCGCTTCTACGATCCTCAGCAGGGCAAGATCGAGCTGTCCGGAATCGACATCCGCAACTGTAAGCTGCAGGAGCTGCGCAGTGGGGTAGCAATGGTGACGCAAAACATCGAGATTATGGAAGGCACCGTACGCGATAACCTGGCATTGTTTGATGAAAGCATTCAGGACGAGGATATCATCGACGTGCTGAAGGAATTGGGGCTGCAAGAGTGGTACGCCACCTTGCCGGACGGGTTGGACACGGTGCTCGCCTCGGGGGGAGGCAGCCTGTCGGCAGGGGAAGCGCAACTGCTCGCGTTTGCCCGGGTGTTCCTGACCAACCCGGGGCTGGTCATCCTGGACGAAGCCAGCTCGCGTCTCGACCCTTTGACTGAAAACCGGATCGAGACGGCCATCAGCCAACTGCTGGAATCACGGACCTGCATCATGATCGCGCACCGTTTATCGACCGTACAACGCGCCGACCAGATCCTCATTCTGGAGAACGGCCGAATCGTGGAATATGGGCCGCGCGTCGATCTGGCCGCGGATCCGGGGTCGCGGTTCAGTCGGATGCTGTCCGTTGGACTGGAGGAGGTATTGGCATGAGTACGCGGCATTTTTTCTGGAGGCTGCTTTTGTATCGGCCGGCCTATTATTTCGCGAACCTGTTCTCCTGGATGGTCATCCATATGGTTCCCTTGCTTCCGGGGCTGATTACGAAGGCATTCTTCGATGATTTGGAAGGCAACGCCGACTTCCCGTACGGAGTCGAGGGGCTGATGGCGCTGTTTGTCGGCGTGGCGCTGGCGCGTATCATGCTGATCGCCGTAGGTTGCTGGACGGACGGGGGCTACCGCTTTCGGATCAGCATGCTGCTTCGGCGGAATATGCTGGCCCACGTGCTTAAGGAGCCTGGCGCCAAAGCGATTCCCTGTTCGCCGGGAGAAGCGATTAGTAATTTCCGCGACGATGTGGACCAAACCGAGGAAGCGATGAGCTGGTCGGTCGATATGTTTGGTTTGATCGGTTTTGTCGCCGTATCGAGTTCGATCTTGATTTCAATCGATGCTGAGCTGACGTTCTTCGTTTTTGTACCTCTGATTCTGGTCGTTACGGCGGCGCAAATCGCGACGGCGCGCATCCAGAAATACCGGGCAGCCAGCCGCGCCGCAACGGCTAAGGTTACCGGCTCGATTAGCGAGATGTTCGCGAATGTTCAGGCGATCCAAGTTGCCGGGGCGGAAGGGCGGATCGTGCACCGGTTTGAACGCCTAAGCGACGATCGCCGGAAGATGATGGTCAAAGACAAGCTGATCACCGAATCGCTGTCCTCTGTGTTTACGAACTCCGTCAACCTCGGAACCGGCTTAATCCTGGTGTTGGCCGGCTACAAGATGCGCAGCGGATCGTTTTCCGTCGGGGACTTGTCGTTGTTCATCTACTACTTAACCTTCGTCACCCAATTGATTTCGAACGTCGGCAACTTCATGACGTTTTATAAGCAGATGGCGATTAGCTTTACCCGCTTGAAGCAAATGCTTCAGGGCGCTCCGGCCAAGCTATTGACGCTTCCGGCGTATATTGGCATCGGAAAGCGCAAGGAGGTAGATGCTGGCGACACGATGACGGCTTCTCGAGCCACGCCCGACTCCTCTGAATTGGTGCAGCCGGGACACTCGAGTAGCCTTCCGGTGGATTCGCTGCAGCTGCTGGAGGCGAATGGCCTGACCTACCGCTATCCGGAGACCGGCCGGGGGATCGAGAACGTCAACCTGCGCCTTCCGCGTGGCTCATTTACCGTCGTCACCGGCATGATCGGTTCCGGCAAGACCACGCTGCTGCGGGCGCTGCTTGGCCTGCTGCCGGCGGAAGGCGGCGAGATCCGCTGGAACGGCCGACCCGTCCGCACGCCGGCGGACTTTTTCGTTCCGCCACAAAGCGCGTATACGGCGCAGATCCCGCGCCTATACAGCGACAAGCTGCGGAACAACATTCTGCTCGGGCTGCCCGAGAGCGGGGACAGCCTGACGCAGGCGCTGCACGTCGCCGTGCTGGAAGACGACGTGGCGCACCTGGCGCACGGCCTCGACACGATGGTCGGGCCGCGCGGGGTCAAGCTCTCCGGCGGCCAGGTCCAGCGGACCGCGGCCGCCCGGATGCTCGTGCGCGAGGCGCAGCTGTACGTGTTCGACGACCTGTCGAGCGCGCTCGACGTCGAAACCGAACGTAAGCTGTGGGAGCGGTTGTTCCAGACCCGAGGCCAGGCGACCTGCCTCGTGGTGTCGCACCGCAAGGCCGCGCTCTCGCACGCGGACCATATCATCGTGCTGCAGGACGGCACGATTGAAGCCGAAGGCACGGCGGAGCAGTTGCTCGCCTCTAGCGCCAGCTTCCGCCAGCTATGGTATGGCGAGGAGTCCCAGGCCGGCGAGGCGTGAACCGGGCATCGGCAACAAGCCGCAGGCAATTGCTGCGGCTCGCAACTGGCGCTGACAACTGGCTCTGACAACGGACGGCTGGCAATGGCAACCGATACCCGATGCGATGCCAGGCAACCGACACGCGATGCGGCGGCGTTTCTCCAGCCGTAGACCTAATCTAATACGCCCTCAGCGAAAGCGAGGGCGTATTCACGTTTGCTATTTTGTTATCGCTATCGCCTCCATCAGCCCTCCGTCACTTCAACATCACTCGCCGAGGCTTTAGCAGACCAGCGCCTTATGGTAGAATAGGATAAATTATCCTGACTTAACGGGATACAGAACGAAGAGGGAGTTGGAGTATCCATGGAGATGACGCAGGAACCGGTCGTGCGCATGCGGGACGTCAGCAAGCGCATCGGCAGCAAGACGCTGATCGACCGATTAACGCTGGACATCCCGAGAGGGCAAGTGTATGGATTCCTGGGGCCGAATGGGGCCGGGAAAACGACAACGATTCGGATGATGGTCGGATTGATGTCCATTTCGGAAGGAGACATTCTCATTGAAGGGGCGAGTATCAAGGACCGATTTGAAGAGGCGATTTCGCATGTCGGCGCCATCGTGGAGAATCCGGAGATGTACAAGTTCTTGACCGGGTATCAGAATTTACTGCATTACGCTCGCATGTCCCCGGGGGTGACGAAGCAACGGATATGGGAAGCGGTCGAGCGGGTAGGTATGCAGAATCGTATCCATGACAAAGTCAAAACGTATTCGCTAGGCATGCGCCAACGACTTGGGGTCGCGCAGGCCATTCTGCATCGGCCGAAGCTGCTGGTGCTGGACGAGCCGACCAATGGGCTCGACCCGCAGGGTATCCGCGAGCTCCGCGATTATTTGCGGGTGCTGGCGCGGGAGGAAGGCACGACCGTGTTCGTCTCCAGCCATTTGCTGTCGGAAATGGAACTGATGTGCGACACGGTCGCGGTGATCCAGCAGGGACGGCTCGTGGACGTCAAGTCCCTGCATCCAGAGGCGGGAGAAGGCCTTGAGCGGGAGACGGCCTTCGAGGTGAGCGATCCGCGGCGTGCGGCGGAGCTCGTTGGCGCCGGACGCATTGAAGGCAGCCAGTTGATTGTATCCGCCGACCGGGAAGCCGCGGCGGGGATCAACACGAAGCTGGTTATGGCAGGCATCGACGTCTACGCCATCCAGGCCGTGACGCGTTCCCTGGAAGATCAATTCTTGGAGCTGACGGGAGGGAAGGACATTGAATAATTTTCTCGCGCTGATCCAAAACGAAAACATGAAAATCTACCGGCGGGTCCGCACCTGGATTATGTTCGGGCTGCTTGTCCTGCTGACGATTCTGTTTGGGGTGTTGTTTTCGCTCGATGGGGGCAGCCGCCGCATGAGCGCCTGGGATGCCCTGGATCAACTGAGCTTCTTGTACTATCTCGTCAGCATCTATGCGGCGGTCGTAGCCGCCGACATTGTGGCCGGCGAGTTCACCTGGGGGACGATCAAGCTGCTCCTGATCCGCCCATGGACACGCACAAAGGTCCTGTTGTCCAAGCTGGCGGCCGTACTGCTATTTACGCTGGCCATGAGCGTGGTCTTTTTTGCCGCCGCCCTGGCAGTCGCGTTCCTGATCTTCCCGAATGGGCCGTCGCAAATTTTCCTTCCAGGTGAAAGCCCGTTAGGCCGGATTATGGAAAGCCTGCTCTACAGCTATATTGACCTGCTGGTCATCGCGGCGTTTTCCTTTATGCTGTCGACGGTGTTTCGCTCCAGCGGCATCGCCATTGGGCTGTCGATCTTTATTCTATTCGCGGGCAACATCTTTACGATGTTGTTTAACCCCGTCCGCTATCCTTGGGCGAAATACCTGCTGTTCGCCAACATGGATCTGGGGCAATACCGCGGCGGGCAGATGGGTCCAGCCGGCATGACGTTAGGTTTTTCCGCTGCGGTACTGGCGGCGTATGTGCTGCTGTTCCTGGCGATCGCCTGGCTGGTGTTCAAGAAAAGGGATGTTGCAGCCTAAAAAACGCAAAAAATAAAGTTCCCGTTTGCCTCGTCAGGCGGGAACTTTTTTTTCGCGTTATTTCGCCTCACCCCGCTTCGGGGCGTGCGGACTTCTTCATCTTTCCCTTGCCGGAAGAGGCCGATGGCGTGGGGACGGGCGCGATTCGATCCATCTTGCTCGACCCATTCAGCAGGCCGCCTTCGACGATAATCAGCTTGGCAACCTCCACGTTGCCGTCGACCTGGCCGCTCGCCGTAATCGTCAATTTGCCCGTCGTAGAAACATCTCCGACGACTTTGCCAGCGACGATCACCTCGGCTCCTTTAATGTTAGACATGGCTTCGCCCGTTTCACCGATGATGACCTGGCCTTGGCATTCGATTTCGCCGTGGATCTGGCCCTCCACGCGCAAATTGGACTTGCATTCCAGCCTGCCTTCTACCAGGCTGCCTTGGCCGATCAGGGTGTCGGTCGGGCGGGGGGCTTTTTTGTTGTCTTTGAACATCGCTGTCATCGTCCTCCTTTTCCAAGTTTGAATTACTTCAAATAAGGCATCGGATCGATCGCTTTGCCGCCTTTGACGATCTCGAAATGCAGGTGGGGCCCGGTGCTGCGTCCGGTATTGCCCAGATTGCCGATGCTTTCGCCTTTCTTCACCTCGTCACCGACGGAGACGTCGATATCGCTCAGATGCATGTACCAGCTTTGCAGGCCGCCCGGATGCTCGATCACGATGTATTTGCCGTGGGAGCCGTCCCGTTTGGCGGTAACAACCTTACCTGCGGCCGCGGCATAAACGGAGTCGCCTACTTTTCCGGCGATGTCGATCCCCGCGTGGAAGGCAGCTCGACCGGTGAAGGGATCGGTGCGGTAACCGAAATTGGAGGTCAGCCGCGTGGATAACGTGGGCCATTCCGAGGGGGTGCCGGAGAGGGAATTTTGCGTCTGCTTCGCTTTTTTTAGCGTGAGCGGCACATTCTTCTCCATCTCGTCGAGCATGTCGTTCATCGCGGCAAAATCGTTCCGCGTGTCCGCAGCAAGCGCCTCGATTTCGTTCTCATGGACCGCAATGAACTCGCCGCCGACGCCGCTGTCTCCAAGCGCGTTCAACGATTCGTCCCAGGACAGCGAAGACAGCTTGCCCAGGTTCTTCGCATCGCCGTCTCCGTATTTATCGATAAATTTCTGAAGCTCCGCTTCGAGTTCGGCTACACGTTCCATTCGGTCCTTCATATCCTTCGATTGGCTAGACAAGGCAATCACTTCGTTCTGCAAGCGTTGAATCGCCTCGTCTTTGTTGGTTACCACCGCTTCGAAAGCCAGGGTTTGCTGCTCTAGCTTACTTTCCAGGCGGGAAACGGTTTGATCCGAATGAACCTGCAGGCTGATAATCAGTCCGGAAATGGACAGCAGTGCCAGCAAAGGCACGGCAACCACAAGCGGCTTGGACACTTGCACCTGTTTGACGGGCCGGCCGGCATCCCGAAGGACAAGCAACGTCATCCGATTGGGATTCGGTAAGCTTACGCTCTTCATGGCATCCCCTCCCTACGCTTCGTTGGTTCTATATCTTATCTATTCCTATGATTCTTAAATCATGTCAAAAATCGGGTCCTGTCTGATATAAATGAAGGCTCCTGCCCTTGAATCGGAATGAACAAATGAATAAACCGCCGCCCGGATGGTTAATGATGATGGCAGGGGAGGGTGGACGTCATGATCTGGTTGATCGGCATTTTGCTTCTTTTTATCGTACATATCGCTTTGATTCTGCTGCTTGAATTCCGCAATCCCGGTAAAGCCATTGCTTGGATGTTCATTTTATTCTTATGTCCCCCTTTGGGGCCTGTTCTCTACTATCTCATGGCTCGCGAATATAAGAAGCGCAAGAGGCTGCTGCATCGGGGGCCGGTTCTGTTCCAAAGCCTCCGAGACCAGTTGCTCTCCCAGTCGGCGACCGTGGAAACCTTGGAGGGGATGAGGAACCCCGAGTTTGTTCATCAAGAGCGGCTTTACCGGCTGCTGACGCATCATGGGGCCAACCCGATTACGGGCGGAAACCGGACGGAAGTGTACTCCTCCGGAGAGAAGGCTTTTGGCGCGATGCTGGAACGGATGGAGCAGGCGCGGGATCATATCCATCTTGAATTTTACATCTTTCGCAGCGACATGATCGGATCGGCCTTTGCAGAGGTGATGATTCGCAAAGCTCGGGAAGGGGTCAAGGTGCGGATGATCTGCGACGGGCTGGGGAGCATCAAGCTAGAGCCTGCATTCGTCAAACGGTTGAAGGATGCCGGCGTGGAGGTTTATTTCTTTCTGCCGCCCCGAGTGGCTGTGCGGAATCGCCGGGTAAACTATCGCAATCATCGCAAAATCGTCGTGGTAGATGGACGGATCGGGTTCGTGGGGGGATTAAACGTTGGCGACGACTATCTAGGCCTCTATGAAAAAATGGGGTATTGGCGCGACACGCATCTGCAGTTGGAAGGCGATTCGGTCCATTCTCTGCAGATCGCCTTCCTGGAGGATTGGTTGCTAGCTTCGGGTGAAGATCTCGGAGACCCCGCTTTGTTTCCGGCCCACGAAGGGCCTGGGCGGGAGCAGGTGCAGATCCTGACCAGCGCCCCCAATCGGACACGTAACCTGATCCAAGAAATGTGCTTTAATTCTATCGCGGTGGCGAAGCGCCGGATATGGATCGCTTCGCCCTATTTTATTCCGGATCCCAGCGTCCATTTGGCGCTCAAAACAGCGGCGCTGAGCGGGGTCGAAGTGATCGTCATCATGCCTTATCATTCGGACAGCCGCTTGGTCAAGCTGGCTTCGTTATCCTATGTCGAAGAGCTGCTGCAGGCCGGGGTTAAGTTTGTTCAGTATACGAAGGGCTTTATACATGCCAAGGTGATGATCATTGACGGCCTGCTCGCTTCCGTGGGGACGGCGAACATGGACATGCGCAGCTTCTTCTACAACTTTGAAATGACCGCCTTGTTGTTTGATCCGGATACGATCACACGACTGGAGCGCGACTTTCAGCAAGATCTGGCCGATTCGGTGCCGATCCTGCCGGAGGCATTCGCGGAGCGCTCACGGTGGCAAAAAGGGCTGGAACTGTTGGCCCGGCTGTTGTCCCCACTCTTATAATGGACAGCTTTAGGCGCGGATTGGGGCTTTCAAATGCTGCAAAATCAGCTTCAAGGATTGGGGGGGCACCGTTTCCAGCAAATCCCCGCGTTCCTTCAGCCGACTTCCGATATTCAGCAGATTGAAATCGGCAGGCTTAGGATTCTGTCGCACCTCGTCCCAGGTGAGCGGGGTCGAGACGCTGGCGGCTGCACGGGCTCGCGGAGTATACGGAGCTGCCAACGTTTTGCCGCCGTAATGCTGCAAATAATCGAAATAGATTTTGTCGCCGCGGTCTTTCTTCAGCCTCTCGATGGTAAATAGATTCGGATGCTTCTCGGTCACGTACCTCGCGACGAAATGGCCGAAGGAACGCAGCTCGTCAAAGGTCACGCCGTATTCGATCGGCACGATGATCTGCACGCCGGTGGCACCGGACGTCTTCGGCACGGATTGCAAACCCAGCGACGTCAAGATATCCCCGACCCTTGCGGCAGCCTCCATAATTCGCGGTTCGTCCTCCAACGTAGGATCGAGATCGATCATCCATTCGCACGGTAACTGCTCCCCGACATAATGCAGCGAGGGATGGAATTCGATGCAGGCGAGGTTCCCGAGCCACAGCAGCACGGGCAGTCGGTCCAACACGACATAGTTGATGTTCTCATAGACCGCCGTACGGACGTATGGGGGCAGCGGATCAGGTGCGTTTTTCTGGTAAAAAAACTTGCCGTGGATGCCGCCCGGATAACGAATGGTCGTCAGCAAACGGTTGCGGCAGGATTTCAACAGGTACGGTGAAAGCTCGGCAAGCTTCTCCAAATACATCAGCTTCGTGATGCCAACTTCGGGCCAGAGCAGCTTGTCGGGGTTGGAGACGGGGACCTCTTCGCCTTCAACGGAGATGGTCCCTTTGATTGTTCGCGGCATGGCAGATCCTCCTTTCCGGATCGATTGGGGTTTGAGGTTAGGCTTGCCTAGGGGCCTGGAAACTATGAGCGAATGGAGGGGTTCGCGGAATGGTTCCCGAGGGCCGAGGGCAAACTTGGGGAGAAAGGTTGGACGTTGGAGTTAAAAGAGGAGGCTTGTGAGCCACATGGAATGGAAACCGGTCGCGCCGTTTGAACCGATTCGCAGCGATACAATCCCGCAAGGGGAAGAATGGGTGGCCCAGGTCAAGTGGGACGGAGTGCGGATGCTCACGTACAACGACGGCCGCGAGGTCAAGCTGATCAATCGGAAGGGGAACGACCGGTCCCTCCAATATCCGGAGTTCCAGGATACGAGCGCCTACTGCCGCGCGGGTTCGGTTATTCTCGACGGCGAAATGATCGCGCTCTCGGGCGGGAAGCCGTCGTTCCACGAAATCATGCGCCGCGACAGCCTGCGACGGGAGCAAGAGATCCGCTTTGCGTCCAGGCGGATTCCGGCGATTTACATGATATTTGACATCTTGCATCATGACGGCAAATGGGTGAACACGGAGCCGCTCGTGAATCGCCAGCAGCTGCTGCAAGAGATCGTGATCCCCTCCGAACGGGTGCAGCTTGTGCCTAACGTGGCGGACGGGGAGCTCTTGTTTGGTTTGATGCAGGAGCGGGGCTGGGAAGGGATCGTTTCGAAACGGCTGGACAGCGCTTATGCAATCGGAGGGAAGGATGCTCGCTGGGTCAAAAAGAAGCTGGCCCGTGATCTTTACGCGGCCATCGGCGGTGTGACGTACCGGGACGGTGGGGTGAACGCGATTTTGCTGGGATTGTACGATCCGGAGGGACGGTTCATCTATATTGGGCATGCCGGCAGCGGGAAATGGAAGGGGTCCGACTGGCGCGACTTGACGGAGAACGTGAAGCCGCTGATCGTGCCTAAACGGCCGTTCGCGAACATCCCTGAACGCATGAAAGGGGCCGTCTGGATTCAGCCGGCCCTCACTGTAAAGATTCAGTTCCTGGAATGGACGCCCGGCGGGACGATGCGCCACCCCATTATCCAGGGATGGGCGAATGTCCCGCCCGAGGCGTGCGACATGGGGCAAAGCATGTAGGCGGGGGCGGCGGAAGGGCCAGTGGGACGAGGTACAGCGGCGTGGTATGGCGCGGTACGACCCGGCACAGCCGCGTCCCCCTACTTCGCCTCCGGCTTGGCGGCAGTGCGCCGCTTGGGCTTCGGCTTGACCGCGACGGTTGGCGTTGCGGTCCCGGCATCTGGTGCCGGAGCGGCTTCGGGCTCGGCCTTCGCTTTTTTGGCCGCCGGCTTGCGCGTACGCTTCGCCGGTGTGGCGGCCGCGGGACCCGGATCGGTAGCGACCGGCTTGACGGCTTCGATGCTGGCCTGCAACGCCGCCATCAGGTCGATGACGTTGGTCTCCGGCTTGGCCGGAGCCAAACTGATTTCCTCGCCTGCCACCTTTTGCTCGATCAAGTGCAGCAGTCCCTCACGGTAATCGTCGGTGTATTTCTCCGGCTCGAATGGGGTGGACAGCTGCTCGATCAGCATTTTCGCCATCGTTAGCTCCTTGTCGTTCACCTGAAGGTTCTCCGGCAAATTAGGTACTTGCGATATCGGCCGGATTTCGTCCGGGTAGAAAATCGTTTCGATCGCGAGGCATCCTTCCATCACGCGGATGGCAGCCAAGCTGCTTTTGGAGCGGATGGCGATTTTGGCGATGCCGATTTTGCCCGATTGGCGCATCGCTTCCAGCAAGAGTTGATAGGCGTTTCCGCCTGCCTGGTCCGGCGACAGATAATACGTTTT
This sequence comes from Paenibacillus timonensis, assembly GCF_009725205.1. Taxonomy (GTDB): domain Bacteria; phylum Bacillota; class Bacilli; order Paenibacillales; family Paenibacillaceae; genus Fontibacillus; species Fontibacillus rhizolycopersici. The sequence continues at coordinate 122,779 of NZ_WNZY01000007.1, forward strand.
TTGAAAATAAATCGGATCGATCTCCTTCAAATCCACGAAATCGATGATGTTGATCGTTTTTTCGGCGTGGGCGGAGAGCTGCTCCAGCTCGTCTTTTTCGAATAGTACATACTTGCCCTTCTCGTATTCGTATCCCCGCGAGATTTCCTCCCAGTTCACGTCCACCTCGCAAGCCGGGCATCGCCGCACGTACGAAATTGGACTACCGCAAACCTGATGAATGTATTTCATGGAGATGTCTTTGTCTTCGGTGGCCGAAAACATTTTGACCGGGACATGGACCAGCCCAAAGCTGATCGCCCCCTTCCAGACCGTATGCATGGATTAAACCCCTTTCTTCTTTCCGTCGGATACTCGCTATAGATTCGCCTATTCGTAGTATGGTTATAAAAGTGGTTTCTATTTACGCTCGTGATCATCCCCATTTGTTCCTGCGTTCTGCGGTTGCGGGGGGTGCGGCGGACCGATATAATGAGGACAGTGCCTTGCAGTGACCGGTGGAGGTAACACGGACGTAACGGACATCAGGGACGTTATTTGTCTGCATGTGTGAAGTTCCGGCCGTTAACGGACCGGAAAGACCTTATTTGCTTGTTTTGGGGTGTTTTTTCTGCCGGAAGGGCGGAATAACGTCTCCTGTGTCCGTTAGCACGGGAAATGTTCGGAAATGGAGCGAATAAGGTCATCTCGGTCCGTTAGCGAAACTTAGGTGTCTGACGGATGATTTTGTTGGAGTCGCGATAAAGGTGGTAAGCTAGAGTGAGTGTGGAGGATAACAAGGGTAACCCCCCTGCGCAATGGGTTTACGAAGCCGAGGATCTACAAGGGACGGAGCAGTTGGCGGCCGCATTAGCGAAGCTGGCGCTGCCGGGAACCGTGATCGCCTTGGACGGGGATCTCGGCGCGGGCAAAACGGCGTTCTCTCAGCTGTTTGCGAAGCACCTCGGCGTGAAGGACACGGTGAACAGTCCGACGTTTACTTTGATCAAGGAGTATGAGGGCAGGTTGCCTTTTTACCATATGGATGTCTACCGGCTGTCGTTGGATGAGGCCGATGAGCTGGGGCTGGACGAGTATTTCTACGGAGATGGCGTCACCTTGGTGGAGTGGGCGAGTTTGATTGAGGAGCTGCTTCCGCAAGACGTGCTGCGCATCTACGTAGAGACGGTGTCAGCGATTGGACGGCGGATGCATATCAAGGGTCAGGGCGGAACCTATGAAGCATGGGTGTCGGCCCTGAAAGAGAATGGAGTATCCTGAAGATGAACGAATACGAAAACATACGGCCACCGCAGCGGCTGTTGGCGTTTGACACCGCCACGTCCTCGCTGGCGGTGGCGGTAACGGAGGGCGGCCGCGTGCTGGCCGAACGAAATATCCATGCCGAACGGAACCATTCGGCATATTTGGTGACGGCGATCGGGGATTGCCTGGAGGCGGCAGGGCTCGCCAAGCAGGATGTAGATGGAATCGCCGTCGGGATTGGGCCAGGCTCCTACACCGGGATCCGGATTGCCGTCACGACCGCCAAGACTTTGGCGTGGTCGTTACGGCTTCCGGTTTACGGTGTCTCGAGCCTGGCCGCTTTGGCGCTGGGCGGCTGGGCCGGCGCCAGCGGGCAAGACGCCGCCGCGCTGGGCGAGCTCGCCGCGCGGCGGGGCGAAGCAGGCCGCCGCGCCACCGCCGGCGGCCACTGGATCGCGCCGCTGATCGATGCGCGGCGCGGCCAGGCCTATACGGCGCTGTTCGGCGTACCCGCGCCGGGCGGATGGCCGGAGCGTCTCGAACCCGACGCGATCCGGCTCATGGACGGGTGGGCCGACGAGCTCCAGCGGCAGCTGGAACAGCTGCCGCCGGACGAACGGCCGGCCCGCCTCTGGTTCGTGGGCGAGACCGAGAAGCACGAAGCGGCGATCGCGCCGCTGATCGCCGCCTTCGGCGAGCTTGTTCAGCTCGTGCCTTACGAGCTGGAAGGCGCTTGGATGGGAATCGCCGGCATGGCGCGCACGTGGCTGCCGGCGGACGAGGTCCATGCGCTGGAGCCAAATTATACGCAGCTGGCCGAAGCCGAAGCCAAACGGCTGCGGAACGCGTAAGGCGAGGGGGCGGCGAAGCTGGAACAAGAGATCGTATTTCGTAACATGAGGCTCGCGGACCTTCCGGACGTCATGGTCATTGAACATGAGTCGTTTTCGCTCCCATGGAGCGAGGAAGCCTTTCGCAACGAGTTGACCCATAATCATTTTGCCCGTTATCAAATCATGGAAATTCACGGCGAACCGATCGGGTACGCCGGGATGTGGACGATCCTCGACGAGGCCCACATCACGAACATCGCGGTTCGAACCGCTTACCGCGGACGTCATCTCGGGGAGAAGCTGCTGCGCCGGATGATGGACTGGGCGGTGGAGCTGGGGATGGTTCGGATGACGCTGGAGGTGCGGGTGTCCAACGGGGTCGCCCGCGCGCTATATGAGAAAATGGGCTTTGCCCCGGCGGGCGTGCGCAAAGGGTATTATTCCGATAATCATGAAGATGCAATCATAATGTGGTGCGAGCTGCCAGGATCGCAGTCGGAGACCGGGGAAGGAAGCGAAAGTTTGTGGTAAAGCAAGAGCAGGATGTATATATATTGGCGGTAGAAACAAGTTGCGACGAAACCTCGGCATCCGTAGTGAAGAACGGGACGGAGGTGCTGTCCAACCTGATTGCCAGCCAGATCGAAACGCACCGGGCATTCGGCGGAGTCGTGCCGGAGGTCGCTTCACGCAAGCATGTGGAGAGCATTACGCGAATGCTGGAGGAGGCGGTGCAGGAGGCGGGGATTCCGCCGCAATCGCTGTCGGCAATCGCCGTGACGGAAGGCCCCGGCTTGGTTGGCGCGCTGCTCGTCGGGATTATGGCCGCCAAGAGCCTTGCCTTCGCGCTGGACAAGCCGCTGATTGGCGTTCATCATATCGCCGGTCATATCTACGCCAATCGTTTGGAGGCGGAGATGTTATACCCGTCCATGGCGTTGGTCGTCTCGGGCGGTCATACGGAGCTGGTGCTGATGGAGCAGGAGGGCAGCTTTCGCCTGCTCGGCCGGACGCGCGACGATGCCGTTGGCGAAGCCTATGACAAGGTCGCCCGGGCGCTTGGCTTCCCTTATCCGGGGGGGCCCTTCGTGGACAAGCTGGCTGCGGAGGCGGAGGAAGCAGAGGAGCTGCCGCGGGCGTGGCTGGAGCCGGACTCTTACGACTTCAGCTTGAGCGGCCTCAAGTCAGCCGTACTGAATGCGGTGAACCAGCACAAGATGCGCGGCGAGGACGGCTACCAGCCGGCCATTGCCCGCGGGTTCCAGGAATCGGTGATCGAGGTGCTCGTGGAGAAAGCGATTCGCGCTGTTCGTGCCACCGGTGCGCGGCAGCTGTTGCTTTGCGGCGGCGTAGCTGCCAATCGGGGGTTACGGGCTGCGCTTGCCGAACGCTGTGATCGCGAGGGGATTGCCCAGCTGATCCCACCGTTGAAATACTGCACCGATAACGCCGCGATGATTGGCGCAGCCGCTTACCTGAAGTGGAAGAACGGTGAATTTTCCAGCCTGGAGCTAAAAGCCGAGCCTTCACTTTCGCTGGAAGGCTGGTCTGTTAATCCAAGCTAATTCAAAATTGAGGCGACCGCCCCAAGCAAAAGGCCGGACAAATTGTCCGGCCTTTTATTATTCGATGGGTTCGCGTTACCACGTTTTATAAACCGCATCGTTTTCCGACTTCGCGTTGTTCTTGGCAGGAGGCGTTTGCTCGGGGTCAACCGCAGCCGCCGTTTCCTTCATTACAGCGGGATTGGGCTTGTCCGAGCCGCCCATCTTACTGGTACCTTCGAATACGCTGCCCTCCTCAATGGAGAGAGAGGAAGCAACCATGTTGCCGTACAGCTTGCCTTTGGAGGTGATGGACAGCTTGAGCTTGGCTTGCACGTTGCCGTTCACGGTGCCGGCGATAATGATGTTACGGGCCAGGATGTTGGAATGGACCACACCTTTCTCCCCAACGGTCACGTCGCCTTCGCATTCGATATCGCCGGTAATTTGTCCTTCGATGCGCACGCCGGCGTCCGAGCGGATTTTCCCTTCAAAAATGCTGCCTTCCCCGATCAAAGTGTCGGTGGTGTTCGGGTCCAGCTTAACAGGTTTCGCGTTATTCCTTAATTTCATGAATTACTCTTCCTCTCCGGGTTTTCTAAGGTATTTGGCCGGGTCGACCGTACTGCCGTTCTTCACGACTTCGATGTGTAGATGAGGACCGGTGCTACGCCCGGTGGAGCCCAGCTCTGCGATGGTATCGCCTTGCTTAACGGTGGCGCCAACCTTGGTTAGGATTTTGCTCAAATGCATATAGTTCGTTTTCAATCCCGAAGGATGCGAAATCGTGATAAAGTTCCCGCGTGCGCTATTGTATCCGGTATCGACGACCTTACCGTTCGCTGCCGCATAGACAGGATCGCCGATGCTTCCCCCGATATCCATTCCGGCGTGCATGGTCAAACGCCCGTTAAAAGGGTCTTCTCGTTCACCATACTCGGAGGTGACTCTGACGGAATCGGCGGGCCAAAAGGTCGGCAAGATGGCCATCAACGCTTTATATTCCTGGATCGAAATTTTCGTTTGCTCCAGCCGTTGCTGCAATTCGGGCATCTCCGTCAGCGAGGTGGTGATGCTCTCCTTCGTCTCTTTGACCAGCTTTGCCACATCCTGTTCGGTGAGTGGGATCGATTCTCCGCCAACTCCACCTTCGGAAGCGAGGGAGTCCATCGCTGCTTCTTTGCCCGCGGCTGCGGTTTTGTCTTTTGCTTTTGTCGATCCGCCGTCCGTAATCGATTTAAGCTCGGCTTCCAGTTGCTCCAGCTCGCTCATCTTCGTCTCAATGGTCTTCGACTTCTTGGATAACTCCATCAGCTCGTTTAAGAGCCGGTCGATTTCCTGTTCCTTATTGACGACGGTGTTCCTGAACTGGTCGGAAGAATCGGATAGCTGCGCTTCGAGCGTCCCGATCCGGCTCGTATGCGTGCGGTTGACGGCATACAAAACCAACACGGAGCTGAGCAGCACCACCGCGGTGACCAGGATGGCCAATAAATAGAACAAGCGGAATTTAAAGCGGAACACAGGGCTGGTGCCTTCCGGCACGATCAGCAGCGTGTAGCGCCGGTTCACGTTTTTTTTGAATCTGATCTTCATGACTTCCTCCTGATCTTCTTGGGTTGAATATGCCATTATGTAGGACCAAGGTCATTCCTTGCGACTTGCCAATACAACTATTTCGGCAAAATGTGGCAAATCCCTTTTTCATTTAAAAAAATTTTGTAACTATTTTCACTCCTAAAGCAGGAATTTGTCGAAGGGAAGCGAAATGAGAAATAATTGGAAAAGTGTCTTCTTTCCTAATGTAAGGAGGTTATTATGATCAGAATTGCCGGAATCGACGTTGGCAACGACAGCGTTAAGGTAGTGGTTGACGGTTCACAACGACCGATCATTATTCCGAGTATCGTTTCTCCCGGATATGATAGACATGTGCTGCAAGAGGAAGACTCTCCGCTGAAGGCGCTGGATGTTCGGGTCTATAGCCCTAAATTAAAGAGAAATAACCAGCGGTATTTCGTAGGCTTGCTGGCGATGGAGGATCAAGACAATTCCGAGTTGGAAGAGACGGACAACAAAGCCACCAGCGATCAGTCCCTGGTCGTGGCGCTGACGGCGCTGGCTTATGCAGCCCTGTCTGGACAAACTTATCCGACGGCGGGAACCGGGATCGAAGAGGCTGAATACATAATCGGGACAGGACTTCCGGTCCGTTCTTACGTTGCCTTTCATCAAGCGTTCGAGGAGCGGCTGACCGGCGAGCACGAAGTGACGTTCCTGTCCACGCCGGAGCTGCGCGGGCGCACGGTACGCCTTCAGATCCGCCGTACGATCGTGTCGGTGGAAGGCGCGGCGGCGCTGTTCCATTTGGCGACGAACGATACGCTCCAGGTGCGAAACGAAGAACTCCATAACGGCTGTATCGGCATTTGCGAAATCGGCGCTTTGACAACGGATTTCCCGGTCGTGAAGCGGATGAATATCGACAACCAGTTCAGTACAGGGGAGCAGTTCGGACTTGCAACCTATCTGGATTCGATTATCCGCGATATAGAGGACCAGTTCGGCTATCGCTTCCCGAGCCGTACGAAGCTGATTGGACGCATCCGGAATCGCGAATTCGTCATCCAGCGTGTAGGTGAAGGACAAGCGGATATTCGGCCGATTGTCGATATGTATTTCAGCCGAGCCGCGCAGAAGTTGGTTGATCTGATTCGCAAGCGGTGGAAGAAGTACCCGGACATCGAATGCTTTTATGTGCTTGGCGGCGGCGCCGCGGCGTTGAAATCGTACTTGATCGATGCGGCCGGCCCCATGCGTTTGCGGTTTGAAGAGAATAGCGAGATTCTGAACGTGCAGGGTTACTTGAAGCTGGCCAAGAATAAGGCCGGCCAACAGCCGAACCCGGCGTAAGATTCAAGTAATTGTTCCGGCGGTGCATGCACCGCCGGTTTTTTTATGAGTTTAGATGTTCATCTCCTGGATACCGGAGGCCCACAGGCAGAGATGGATGCGAAAAACCGAATACAATGGGGCGATTTCGGCGTTAATAACGGAATGTATATGAAATTTCATATCTATTTGCCCATCAGGAAAGCGTAAGCCTAGATTCTGTATGAAATATCGAATAGATTTCGGATTTTTGGGCTTCAGCACCGTTTTGTATGCGAAAAACCGAATACAATTGACGAAGAAGGATCATATTCTTTAAATTTGAGGATTCAGGTATAATAAGGAAAAAAAAGCGAAGGAGGCCGGGGGCCGTGAGCTACAAAAATACGTTTATTCGCGTCTCGCCCGATTGTCCTGCAGATCGTGGCATCGAGCCGGTGTCGACGAGACCTGCGAAACCTGCGCACATGATCCAATACGAGCTGCTCTCGCAAGCTCCGTACCGGTACAATCACGAGGAGCTGCTGTTCGAGGTACATATTCGCCATAAGCAGATTCCGAAGGAAGTTGTGCAGGAGCGGAGGCAGGAACTCTGGGAGGAGTTGTTCAGCAAACCGCACCCTTGCTTGCGGGCCTCGGTCCTTCCCAAGAAGTATGGATGGGGCGTGCATTATGACGAACAGGGGAAAATCGCCATCTACGGCATGGACTCGCCGGATTATCAGCGGTTTACCGCTTCAACCGATGTCCAACTGCTGAACGCGATGAGAAACAGCCGGAAGTAAGGACGGCACCGTTGGCTGCATTTATTGATGGGAGGGGTAGACATGGGGAAAATGTTCGATTCGATGCTGCCGGAGCATGAGGCATTTATTCGTCGGCAGCATCTCTTTTTTGTTGGTTCGGCACCACTTAGCGCAGAAGGGCACGTCAATCTGTCGCCCAAAGGGTATGATTCGCTGCGGATCCTTTCGCCAAACGAGGTCGCTTACCTGGATTTGACCGGCAGCGGGAATGAAACGGCAGCCCATCTCGAGGAGAACGGACGGATCACGATCATGTTCGCCGCTTTCGAAGGGCAGCCTTTGATCCTGCGCCTGTATGGGAAAGGCCAAGTGATTCTGCCGGGATCGGCGGATTGGGGGCGACTCGAAGGCTTGTTTCCCAAGCTGAGCGGGGCGCGCCAAATCGTTCTTGTCTCTGTTTACGGGGTGCAGACATCCTGCGGCTATGGTGTACCGCTGTTCAGCTATGACGGGGATCGCGAAACCTTGGTCAAATGGGCTGAAACCAAAGGATCTTCCGGCCTGGAGGAATATCGTCGCCAGAAAAACGCCGTAAGCCTGGACGGCTTACCGTCATCGTTTGCAGACTAGAGAAAGTAGGGAGATCGAAGCATAATGGAAGAAATTCAAGGGGAATTGTACACGGTAGAAACATTGCGGTCAGACTTAGCGGCTCTAGGGGTTCGAGAAGGGTCGACACTGCTTGTCCATTCGTCTTTTAAAGCGCTGGGGAAATGGGTGTGCGGCGGCCCAGCGGCGGTTGTCCTGGCTCTAGAGGCAGCGTTGGGGGAGGAAGGGACCTTGGTAATGCCCACCCATTCGGGCGACGTTGGAGACCCGGCCAGATGGCAAAATCCGCCGGTACCCAAGGAATGGTGGGACACCATTCGCGAGCAGATGCCGGTTTATGATCCCGAGCTGACGTCGTTATGGTACATGGGCGTGATTCCGGACACGTTCCGCAAGCAAAAGGGCACCTTGCGCAGTGGACATCCGCAAGTGTCGTTTGCAGCCAGAGGCCGCGAGGCCGAGAACATTACGGCGAATCACGGCCTGGAATTCGGGCTAGGCGAGCGTTCTCCGCTTGCGCGAATTTACGAGCTTCGAGGAGATGTTTTGCTGCTTGGCGTAGGTCACGGAAACAATACGTCGATCCATTTGGCGGAGTGTCGGATGAACGATCAGTTCAAAGAAATTTATAAGGCAAAAGCACCGATGCAGGTGAATGGGGAAAGACAGTGGGTGGAATTTCCCGAGCTCGAATACGATTCAGAGGATTTTATTCAGCTCGGTGCAGATTTTGCACGGGAAACCGGAATGGTGAAACAGGGACAAATCGCCGGGGCAACCGCCTTGCTGATGCCCCAACGAGAATTGGTTGATTATGCCGTAGGATGGTTGGAACGCCACCGCAAGCGGCAAGATCATCTTACCGTCTGATATACGAGACCGATGGCTCCAGAGTCAAAGGTCTTGTTTTCGATGAGCTTAAGGTTAATCTTCTCCTTGAGACCTTGGAATAAGGGCAAACCTTTACCGATCAGGACAGGGGATACGGTAATTTTATACTCATCTATTAAGTCAAGTTGCATAAAGTGGTGCGCTAACCTAGGACTGCCGAGAATGACCATGTCCTTACCAGGCTGCTGTTTGAGGTGACGGATTTCATTCTCGATATCTTTGTTCACAAGTCTGGAGTTATTCCAATCGGCGTTCTCCAGCGTAGTGGAAAAAACGATTTTCTCTGTCTTATCGATCCACTCGGCATGATCCCGTTCATGCTGCGAAGCTGACGGGTTTGAAGGCACGGACGGCCAGTAACTGTGCATCATCTGATAAGTACCGCGGCCCCAAATAACCGTATCGGCCGTACTCAGAATTTCTTTCGCGTGTCTCTCGAGATCCGTATCGTAGGAAACCCAGCCAATATCCATTTCTCCGTTAGGACCTTCCACAAAACCGTCAAGCGATGCGTGTAGAAATAGAACGAGTTTTCTCATCTTCTGTTCTCCTTTGTTTTCTTAATGGGATGCATCTTCTTCCAGCCCGGACGTCACCTCGAGGTCCCAGCCAAGCATGCCGCCGAGAAAATTGTGAATCCGCGTGAAGCCCTGTGCCTGTAGGTAACGGGCGACTTCGTAACTGCGGGAGCCGCTTCGGCAGACCAACACATATTCCTGCTCCGGGTCGAGTTCTTCCAGCCGGTAGGGGATTTCACCCATCGGAATCAGGGGGACCCCTGGAATATGCGCAGCTTCGTATTCAAACGGCTCACGGACATCGATGACGACGATGTCGCTGGCAGGATCCTGAAGGATGGCGTGCAACTCCGCTTTGTCGAAATGGGAGATGCCTCCGATTAGTTGGGGCATAAATTCATTCCTCTTTTCCCGATAAAATGGTTTGTTTCATCTACTTATTCTTCTACGCGTGCGGGCTCATCGAAGATGCCCATGCTAAGATACCTCTCCCCGGTGTCCGGAGCGATGCACAAAACGCGGCGCCCAGGGCCTAAGTGCCGAGCTAAACGAATCGCCGCCCAAACCGAGGCCCCGGACGAAGGTCCGACCAATAGGCCTTCTAGTGCCGCTAATCGCCGTGTCGTCTCCAGCGCATCCGCATCGCTGACCTGGACGATTTCATCATAGACAGCGGTATTCAGGATCGGTGGGATAAAACCCGGGCTGGTACCGACCAACTTATGCGGGCCGGGTACCCCTCCGGAGAGGACGGGGGAGCCTTGCGGCTCGACGACGGTGATATGGATGTTCGGCAATACGCCCCGCAGATACTCGCCGGTTCCGGTGATGGTGCCGCCCGTGCCTGCCGTGGCTACGAACCCGTCGAGCCGGCCATCCATTTGCCGCATGATTTCTGGCCCTGTCGTGAGCCGGTGAATTTCCGGGTTGGCAGGGTTTTGAAACTGCTGCGGCATAAAACTGCCGGGGATTTGGTCCAGCAGCTCCCGGGCTTTGGCGATTGCGCCGGGCATGCGCTCCGCAGCCGGCGTCAGCACGACCTCGGCCCCGTAAGCTTGCAGCAGGACGATTCGCTCTTTCGTCATGTTGTCCGGCATGACGAGGATAATCCGATACCCTTTGGCCGCGGCGTTCATCGCCAGCCCGATGCCCGTATTCCCGCTTGTCGGCTCGATGATCGTGGCCCCCGGAGCAATCAGACCGGCCTGTTCTGCCTTTGCGAGCATGTGGGCAGCGGCTCGATCCTTAACGCTTCCGCTCGGATTGGCAAACTCCAGCTTGACGTATACGTCCGCCTCCTCGTTGGAGACCAGTTTGTTTAACTTGACGGCCGGGGTTTCGCCAATCAGGTCTGTAATGCTTCGGACCGCTTTACGATTCATATGGCCGAGCCCTCTCTCTCTTAAATTTTAAGTTTTTATCTATTCTACTCGGGAACCTCCTATTCTTTCAAGCCACGCCGTTTATTCGACATTTAACCGTTTCCAACCCGGGCATCCTATGATAAAGTAGCAGTAACAACGAAGATGAGCCGAAATAGGCCCCATCTTCTTTTTTTTTGTGAATGGGTGAATTGAATCACAAATAGAAAGACGCAAAAGGGGTGTACAAATGGGGGGGACGGTAGATAAACCGGTGGCAAGTTTGTTATTGATAGGATTGCAGGGGTTACTCGGAATCGGTGCTGTATTCGGCGGTGGAGCGTTGATGCTAGATCCGTCAGGCGCCTTGTTGGGGATGCCGACAGAGTTGATGCAGATCCCGTTGTTCCCGAATTATTTGATTCCGGGGGTGATCCTTCTGATGGCCTTTGGCGTGTTGCCGCTTACGGTCACGACGGCTCTCGTATGGAAATGGAATTGGGGTTTAGGAGAGAAACTGAACCCATTTAAAGACCGGCATTGGTCTTGGGCCTTTTCCCTTTATATCGGCTTTGGATTAATCGTCTGGCTTTCGGTCCAAATCTACATTCTCGGCAGTTCTTCGGTCGTACATTTGGTTTATACGGCTTGGGGCTTGGCGATCCAAGCGTTAACCATACTGCCTTCGGTCACAGGATTTTATCGAAAGTCATTTACGGACAACGCCTAGGAGGGGAGAAATATGCGTAATCAAAGGATGCCGGGCAACTCTACGCGGCTGCCCGGCGGAATACGGCTGCTTCTCGGCCTTCTGTGCGCTGTGATGCTGCTGGCTATTTTGGGGGGCTGCAGTCTGGCTACGGAAAGGCAAAAGCAGCTTTACGACGACGAAGCGGAGCTGGCCCAGGAAGGCGACACTTTCACCTATGTGAAGCGGGTAGGCGATACGAGCAACGAGTCGAACACGGTGTCCTTCTCCTCTTTCTACGGGATGGAAACGATTTGGTTCATCCACGCCTCGGCGAAGGGCAAGGTGAATTTCATCCATCAGCAAGAGATCGACGGCGGCCGATTCAAGCTGGTGGCGATCGGACCGGATCGCGAGGTGACGACGCTTGCCGAAGGAACTAGCGAAGGCAAGATGGAGTTGAAGGTTAGCCCGGGAACGTACCGCATCAAATTTGTAGGTAACAATGCCAAGGGCCGAGTGAAGACGGAAATCCAGGCAGATGCGGGCATACGTATCGTAGCCGCCGATCATTGAGCAAGGTCACCAATTGGACAACTCCGTTCGTTTCCAGGTGTCTTTGGCTACGCAGACATAAACATAGTTTTCGTCCCAGGCGATGTCGCCGGGATTTCCGGGAGCTTTGGAAGAAGCCGGCGTGCGGGACTCGCGAATACGAATTCCGTCTCCATTGATGTCCAGCGCGCTTTGCGGATCCTCCGTACCGATGCCAACTTGTCCATGATCCCGTTTGATTGTCAGGGCACTGTCGAGCACTTCTCCTTCATCCGAGTAACGGATCACGTTAAAATCGGCCCCGGCATTGCTTCCCTTGAGCTCGGCGCTGTTGGCACGCAGACTCCAAAGCGGGGAGGTGGCGTTATCCTTGCCGGTGTTGGCCAACTGCACGTCCCGATTACCTTCGCCGGCTACGCGCAAAATACCGTCCATGACGTTAAAATTGGAAGAGTGGGTGCGAATCTCGGCGACGTCGGTATCGTAAGGGATTTCCAAACGGGTAAACAGTTGATCCTTATTCTCTCCGGTGGGTGACATCGTCGTTTCGATCGAAATATGCTTATGATCATGCTGTTCGGGATTGTTCGCTTTATCATGTGAGATGATCGCCGTTTTGTCCTTCCCTTGCTCATCGGCCCAAGCGATCGCGGGTTTGGCGCGGTCCCCCGTCCACTGCAGGCGGATCAGGTCGGATAAATGCCCTTCTTTTTCGATCCATTGATTATCGGTAGACAAATGGATTCGTTCGTTCTGCGGGAGGGCTAGACCCCCTCCGGGCAGCTTGGACTCCGTAAAAGGGGATGTCGTGGATGAAGCGCCCTTAGAAGAACCGAACATTTGGCATCCTCCTACAAAGACGAGGCTGACGCCTAGTGCGGCGATTGATGCGGCTTTGACAAATTTCATTCCATTCTCTCCTTTTCGGTGAATATTTGACGGCCTATGTGTTTTTTTGGCCGCAGTTCTATAGAGATCATAATGATTTTAAAAAGGGCAGGGCAATAGGCATTTCGGATGGTTTCAGGGGCTCGGGGCGAGCGCATATGCAAAATGGCAGGAAATTGGGAAGTAAGCATCAGACTAGATGAAGGAGGAATTAACTATGAGTGGAGCCCCCTCTTTTGAAGAATTCAAGAGGTACGTGATCCTGCTTTCCCTAAATCCGGGCCGACGATTGGACGAGGAATTAATCCGCGAACACGTTGCTCACCTAAGAGAACTGGACCGAAACGGTCAACTTGTGATATGCGGGCCTTTTCTCGATTACAAGGGCGGGATGGTCATTATCCAAGCGGACAGTCTGGAGGAAGCAAGGAAAATCGCGGAACGCGATCCGTTCGTGAAATCGGGAGCGGAGAACTATGAGCTTCGAACCTGGGCGATTTCCTGTGAAGAAAATCAGCATTTGGGGATGGGTTGAGGAGTTGGACCTAAGACGAAGGTTTTGTCAAGTTGTGGACAAGGTTATCCACAGCTTGTTGGCTATCTTGATGAAAAGTTGATGAAAGCTTGCGTACCAGCCTATGAAGCAAGATCGAAGAAAACGAGTCTCATGTTTTCAGAAAACTGTGGATAATGTGGACAAGTTGGTGGATAAAACAGGGTTTTGACAAAAAACGACGATTTCCCCGGAAAAAAACGGCCCCGCGGGCCGTTTTTAGGTCGAATATTTTCTGCATAATGGGGATAACGCTGTGTATAACCAAGGTGAAAAAAATGGGGTAAGGATCAAAATATTTTGTGAATTTTATCCTTCAGCCAAGGATTCCCATTCCTCATAGGCCGTGGATAACTGTTCTTTCCGGCGGTCGATCCCGTCCTGCCGCTCTTGGACTGCGGTGTAGTCCTGATAGACCTCGGGAAGGGTCAGTTCCGATTCCAGTCGGGCAATTTCGTCCTCGAGCACGGAGATCAATTCCTCCAGTTGCTCCAACCGGCGTTGTCGGTTCCGCTCCTCGCGTTTCGCCTGTTTATCGGCTTCATAGGAAGCGGCACCGGATTTAGCTGTCGAAGACTCCGGTTCGGACGGCTTGTTGGTCGAGTTTGCGTTCGACTTGGCTGCCTCAGCGTTCGCCTGCTCGGTAGCGAGTTCGGCAAGCTCCTGCTTTTTGGCTAAATAATCGTCATAATTACCCAGGAAATGATCCGCACCATACGGATGAAGTTCAACGATACGCTCCGCCATCTTGTTCAGAAAGTAACGGTCATGGGAGATGAACAGCAGCGTTCCATCGTATTCAATCAGAGCGGACTCCAGGACTTCTTTGCTGAATAGGTCCAAATGGTTGGTTGGTTCGTCCAGGATCAACACGTTGGCTTTTTGCAGCATTAGCTTGGCTAAGGCGACCCGGGCTTTCTCACCGCCGCTTAACGCCGCGACCTTCTTGAGCACGTCCTCGCCGCTGAACAGGAAATTGCCCAGTACGCTGCGAATACGCGCTTCCTCAATGTGGGGATAGGCACCCCAGACTTCCTCAAGCACCGTGTTGGCGGCATTCAAATGCGTTTGCTCTTGGTCGTAGTAACCGACCTTGACCTTGGCGCCCCAAGAAATCGTTCCATCCGATGGTCGCAAATCGCCGGTCAGCATTTTCAGCAGCGTCGATTTTCCGATCCCGTTCGGGCCGATCAAGGCTACGGTTTCGCCGCGGTATAGATCGAAGTTGACGTTTTGGAATAACGGTTTGGGTTTATCCGCAAACGTGTAGGTAAGGCCATTGACGTGCAGCACTTCCTTACCCGTCATAACCTCGGCCTCGAAGGAGAAGGTCGCCCGTTTCAGGTCGCCAAGCGGCCGGTCGAGAACATCCATCTTCTCCAACGCCTTCCGACGGCTTTGCGCCCGTTTCGTCGTGGACGCACGGACGATGTTCTTCTGAATAAACGCCTCCATTCGGGCGATTTCATCCTGCTGTTTCTCGTATTGCTTCAATTGGCTTTCGTATTCCGCCGCTTTCAGCTCGATGAAACGGCTGTAGTTCCCCGTATAACGGCGGGATTGATGTCGTTCGATCTCTACAATCGCTGTGACAAGCCGGTCGAGGAAGTAACGGTCATGCGAGACGACCAGCAAGGCTCCGGAATAATTGCGCAAATAATCCTCGAGCCAGGTTAATGTTTCGATGTCAAGATGGTTGGTTGGTTCGTCCAGCATCAGCAGGTCCGGTGCCTGCAGCAAAATACGGGCAAGCGCAAGCCGGGTTTTCTGTCCGCCGCTTAACGTTGCGATGGGGGTGTCCGGCGCAAAATCGCCAAATCCCATACCGTGCAGCACCATGCGGATGCGGGTCTCCATTTCATAACCGCCATGATCTTTGAACCAGTCGGATTTAAGCGCATAACGGTCGAGCAACTCCTGGTGCGCTTTCTCGTCCCGGGCTAACTCCGGATCCGCGATCTGCTCTTCCATCCGGCGCAGTTCGCGTTCCGTTTCGATCAACGGGGCAAACACGGCAAGCATCTCTTCCCAGAGGGTGCGGTCCGATTGTAATCCGCTATTTTGCGCGAGGTAACCGATCGTAGTCTCCTTGGCTTTGAAAATTTGTCCTCCATCGTGGGATAGTTCTCCAGCCAAAATCTGCAAAAACGTCGATTTACCCGCGCCGTTGACGCCCACGAGGCCGATCCGGTCCCGTTCGAGCACCTGCAGGTTGATCCCCTCCAGCACGGGGATTACGCCGTATAATTTCGTAATGTTCGAAGCTTGAAGCAGCATAGCGAATTCGATCCTCCAAAAAAAAATTTGCATTCTGTTCATGATGGGGAAAGCATTAGTTCGTTGAAACTCGTACCTTCAGTGTACATGAAACCCAAGCGAATTGCATCGCTGAATGCTTGGAAGACCGCGTTTTGCAAACCGGGTGCTTTGGTTTTCATTTTCATATAACAATGATACACTAAGGGAGAGAACAGCCGGATCGGCTATGTTGCTAGTGGAAGACCGGTCATCGTGTGACGGGAGCGGAAGGGGAGAACGGCATGGAGTTTATGGATGCCAAAAAAGAGCTGCGCCAGCGAATGCTGAAGGTTCGCGCCCAAATTCCGGAGGGATCTCGTTTGGAGCAATCTCTGGCCGCCGGCCGTATAGCCGAACGTGAGGTGCTAAGCCCCCTGCGGGCGCGGCGAGGCGGGAAGCTGAACTTGTTCTGCTACGTGGCTTTCCGAGATGAACCGGATACTTGGCCATTGCTGGCTAACGGCCTGGCCCAGGGGGACCGGTTGCTCACGCCGAGGATCGGACCGGAGCGCCGCCTTTCCTTGCACGAGATTTCCGGGACGGAGGACCTCGTTCCCGGTACCTGGGGGATCCGGGAGCCCGCGGGGCATACGGCCGTTTGGCCTCCTGAGCGCTATCCCGAAATCGACGTCATTGTCGTTCCGGGGCTGGCCTTTGATCGGAACGGGGGGCGGATCGGATTTGGAGCAGGGTATTACGATCGCCTAATCGATGAGTTGAGCCGCCTGAGTGGCGGTACCGATCAGGTCGTCCTGGCTGCCCTCGTCCTTCAGGAGTTGATCCTGCCGGAGGGGGCAATCCCGATGGAACCGCATGATTTCCGGCTAGACCTGTTGTTAACGGCAAAAGAAACGATATATATGAAGGAAAGTAGTGATAAGCTTGACAACCTCGGAATCGGGTCAAGGAATGACGCATTTTAACGAACAAGGCCGAGCCCGTATGGTGGACATTTCCGGGAAATCGGCGACCGTTCGCGTGGCCGTGGCGGAGACGAAGGTCACCATGCTGCCGTCAACCCTTGAGGCCATTAAAGAAGGGCGGGTCGGCAAAGGCGATGTGCTAGCCGTGGCCCAGGTTGCGGGAATCCAAGGAGCTAAACGAACCTCCGATTGGATTCCGATGTGCCATCCGCTGGCGTTGACGGGCGTTAACATCACGTTTGGCGACAACGGACAGGACGAG
This sequence comes from Paenibacillus timonensis, assembly GCF_009725205.1. Taxonomy (GTDB): domain Bacteria; phylum Bacillota; class Bacilli; order Paenibacillales; family Paenibacillaceae; genus Fontibacillus; species Fontibacillus rhizolycopersici. The sequence goes on from NZ_WNZY01000007.1 coordinate 139,585, forward strand.
CTATACATTGAGGCGACAGTGAAGACAGAAGGCAAAACGGGCGTTGAAATGGAGGCGCTCACCGCGGTGTCCGCCGCCGCGCTGACCGTGTACGACATGTGCAAGGCGTTGCAAAAGGACATGGTGATTGGTCCGACGCAGCTACGGTCGAAGTTGGGCGGCAAAAGCGGGGATTACGTGCGTTCATGACATTTGCGGCGGCTACTAGATTTTGATATAGATATAGATGGCAGTTTAAAGTTGATTTCAGCATGAATCGACATGATCCGGCATTACGTTGGACTCCGCAGGGAGTTCCTATATGGATGAGGAGGGTGACTTCATGGTTTGGAAAACAGCGATCCTTACCGCCAGCGACAAAGGAGCCAGGGGAGAACGTGAAGATACGAGCGCCCAAGTAATCCGTGAGCTGGTGGAGGAGGAATTGGGCGGCGAAATCGTGGAATACCGGATCGTCCCCGATGAACCGGATGAAATTATCGCCGCATTGATTGAAATGACCGATTATTTTCACGCCGATTTGGTGTTAACTACGGGGGGGACGGAGCTAGCGATTCGTGACGTGACACCGGAAGCGACCCGCCGAGTCATCGAACGCGAAGTGCCGGGCATGGCGGAGGCGATGCGGTACCGGTTGATGCAGAAGAACCCTGCAGCCATGCTATTTCGGGGGATCGTGGGCATTCGTGGACGTACGCTGATCGTGAATTTGCCGGGAACACCTAAAGGCGTGCACGAAAATTTGGCGGCGATCATGGACCAGCTGCCGGAAGCGTTACTGATGGTCACGGGACAATTTCGTTTATAATGAACCTTCATTATCGGGCCTTATTCTCTGTTTCTTTGTTAAGTTGTTAAATAAATAGACTGTAACTGTGATATTCATTATGGTATGATGTGGGCGAGTGAATGTATCGGTTCGGATGATCGCTGTCTATTTATTTGCCGTAACGAAAGGAGAATCAACCATGGGCGCAGGCGGATTTTTGTTGATCGTCATCGCGGCGTTGCTGCTGTTTGGTCCGAATAAATTGCCTGATCTGGGGCGGGCTGTTGGCCGCACGTTTCGTGAATTCAAAGAGGCAACCCGGGATATCGTAGACGATCAACCGGAAGTCAGAAGAACGGAAACTGCACCGCAACCGCAGGTAGAAGGCCCCAAACCGGACGACAGCCGTCTTCCTGAATAAACGGAAACGGTAGATCCAGTTACATAGGCGTAACCTGATCCCTTCCTTCGCGGAGGGATTTTGTTTGAGATTTGAAGGGAAGCTTGATGGGGAAGGAGAACAGGAGATGTCGGAGAAAGACAATGCGCAAAGTCTCGTGGATCATTTGACGGAGTTGCGGCGGCGATTAGTGGTTGTTGGCGTCGTGTTCGTCGCGGTGCTGGTGGCGGCCTTTTTCGTGGTCGATCCGATTTACCACTATGTGACGAAGAACGCCATTTCCGGCGTGGCCATCGAACTCAACGCTTTTTCGTTCTGGGACGGCGTTGGCGTTTACATGAAAATCGCCATGCTGGTCGCACTCGGGATTACACTGCCGTTTACGCTTTATCAGGTTTGGGCGTTTGTGAGCCCCGGTCTGAAGGCCCAGGAACGTAAAGCGACCGCAAGGTATATTCCGTATGTGTTCGTCTTCTTCCTAGCGGGCTTGGCTTTCGGGTATTACGTGGTATTCCCGCTGGCCATGACGTTTACGGGCTCGTTGAACAAGCAGTTGGGACTTGTCGAGACCTACGGGATGGCCGACTATTTCAAGTTTCTGACTAATATCGTGCTGCCGATTTCGTTATTGTTCGAGCTGCCGCTAGTCATTTTGTTTCTGACGCAGCTGCGGATATTGAACCCGCTTCGGCTTAAGAAGATGCGCCGGGCAGCGTATTTCGCGCTGGTGGTCGTGTCGGTGATGATTACGCCGGCGGATTTCTTTTCTGCCTTCCTGGTGCTCGTCCCACTGGTCCTGCTTTATGAACTCAGCGTGTTCCTGTCCAAGCGGGTATATGCAAAGCAGCAAGCGGCGGATGCGGAACGGGCGGAAAAGTATAAATGAGGGGGAACGCACCTTCGCGTAAGCGGGGTGCGTTTTTCTTTTGCCCGCTGGACCTGGGCTTGGTTGGGTGAAGGGGCCCTGTCCGTGACCAGCGGAATATTTATCCAAGTGCAAGGATAAAATGGGAAGGGCGTGGGTGAAGCCCTATGAAACAAAGAAAAAAATTTGTACAAAGGAACTTGAAATCTACTCGCAACTTGAGTAATATAAAAGTGGTTGTTAGCACTTGAGTAGATCGAGTGCTAATACATATGACAAACATCTACCCATAACACCACATATTTAAAGGAGGCTGTTTTTTCATGATCAAACCTTTAGGTGAACGCGTTCTCGTGCAACCGATCGAGCAAGAGGAGACAACGGCATTTGGTATCGTGCTTCCAGACACGGCCAAAGAGAAACCGCAGGAAGGTAAAGTCATCGCTGTTGGCAGCGGTACTTTGAAAGATGGCGTCCGCGTTCCATTGGAAGTAAAGGAAGGCGACCGCGTTCTTTTCTCCAAATATGCAGGCACCGAAGTGAAATACGAAGGCAAAGAATATTTGATTATGAAAGAAAGCGACATCCACGCGATCCTCGGCTAAACCGCCGAAGGGTATCGAACGAACAATCCTACACACATCTATATGGGAGGTAATTGAACAATGGCAAAAGACATTAAATTCAGTGAAGAAGCCCGCCACGCTATGCTTCGCGGGGTTGACGCTTTGGCAAACGCAGTTAAAGTAACACTCGGTCCGAAAGGCCGAAACGTCGTGCTGGAGAAGAAATTCGGCAGCCCGCTGATCACGAATGACGGTGTGACGATCGCGAAAGAAATCGAATTGGAGAACGCTTTTGAAAACATGGGCGCCCAGCTCGTTAAAGAAGTAGCAACGAAAACCAACGACGTAGCCGGTGACGGTACGACGACGGCAACGGTTCTGGCGCAAGCGCTGATCCGCGAAGGTTTGAAGAACGTGACTGCAGGTGCTAGCCCAATCGGCCTGCGCAAAGGGATCGACAAAGCGGTTCGCGCTGCAGTGGCTGAACTGAAAGACATCTCCAAAGCCATCGAAGGCAAGCAATCGATCGCTCAAGTTGCCGCGATCTCTGCTGCGGACGAAGAAGTCGGCGAATTGATCGCTGAAGCGATGGAGAAAGTCGGCAAGGACGGCGTTATCACGGTTGAAGAATCCCGTGGTTTTGCCACCGAGCTCGAAGTGGTTGAAGGGATGCAATTCGACCGCGGTTATGTATCTCCTTACATGATTACCGATACGGACAAAATGGAAGCCGTACTCGATAACCCATATATCCTGATCACCGACAAGAAGATCAGCAGCACGCAAGAAATCCTGCCACTTCTGGAGAAGATCGTACAGCAATCCAGACCGCTGCTTATCATCGCTGAAGATCTCGAAGGCGAAGCACAAGCAATGCTGATCCTCAACAAACTGCGCGGCACGTTCAACGCGGTAGCCGTTAAAGCTCCTGGCTTCGGCGATCGTCGCGAAGCGATGCTGCAGGATATCGCCGCTCTGACCGGCGGCCAAGTGATTACCGAGAAGCTCGGTCTTGAATTGAAGAGCACGACGGTGGATCAGCTTGGTAATGCTCGTCAAGTGATCGTTACGAAGGAAAACACGACGATCGTGGATGGCAGCGGCGCTAAAGCAGACATCGACGCTCGCGTGAACCAAATCCGCACACAACTGGAAGAAACCACTTCCGAGTTCGACAAAGAAAAACTTCAAGAACGTCTGGCTAAACTGGCTGGCGGCGTAGCGGTTATCAAAGTTGGTGCGGCAACCGAGACTGAATTGAAAGAACGCAAACTGCGCATCGAAGACGCGCTGAACGCAACGCGTGCAGCCGTTGAAGAAGGTATCGTATCCGGCGGCGGCGTTGCCCTCGTGAACGTATATGGCGCTGTAGCTGCGGTTGAAGCAACCGGCGACGAAAAAACCGGCGTTAACATCGTGCTTCGTGCCCTGGAAGAACCGGTACGCACGATCGCTGCAAACGCTGGCGAAGAAGGCTCCGTTATCGTGGATCGCCTGAAAAAAGAAAAAGTTGGCGTCGGCTACAATGCCGCTACCGGCGAATGGGTGAACATGATCGAAGCAGGGATCGTTGACCCAGCGAAAGTTACTCGTTCCGCATTGCAACATGCAGCATCCGTTGCTGGCTTGTTCCTGACCACCGAAGCGGTGATCGCCGACAAACCAGAACCGGAGAAACCAGCTATGCCTGACATGGGCGGCATGGGCGGCATGATGTAATTAGGGTTCAAAACCCTAGGGGGTCCCTGGGGAGAACGCCTTTTGAACAAATTTATGAAAATAGACCTCTCAGAATTCAAGCTGAGAGGTCTATTTTAAATTTAAGGAGAAATTACGATGACCATACACGATTATTATGAAAATCGGGTAGTCGCTTTTATTGATATTTTGGGTTTCCGAGAACATGTTAGACTAACGCTAACAGATACAACCCATGCAAAGAACATCCAACGAGTACTCGAGTTCATAACCGAACTAAAACATGATAATGATCAGGGGCTTTTATCAGAAAAAGAGTTGGGTAAAGAAGTATCGGTTTTTTCTGATTCTATTGTGATCTCTTATCCGCTATCCTTAAAGTCAGCATGTTTCTATCTGTTGCTCGACATCATTCATCTTCAATTGGAAATGATGGGGTTAGGAATATTAATGAGGGGTGGGGTTACAGCAGGCAAACTCTATCATAATGATCATATTGTTTATGGTCCTGCGATGATCGAAGCTTATGAGCTAGAAAGTAAGCGTGCCATTTATCCCCGTGTCTTAGTGAATCCAATTATTATTGAAGAGGGAATGAAAAATGCTCTTCATGATCCGGAAGATGAACTCGAGCAACTCCTTGGTCTGCTGGAGAAGGATGAGGATCATCAGTTGTTTATCGATTATATGTTTCAGTGGCAAGAGATAGATGAAGAATCTGCTTACTTTGATGCGTTAGACACAACAAAATCCTTAATCAAGGATCAACTACATTCGCTTCAGGATCCTGGGGTATTACTTAAGTACAACTGGCTCAAGCGTTATTACAATAAGACCTTAGATAAGCTGAAACCTCAGTACACTAAAGGACGCTATCTTTAAAAGAACTCTGCTACAGCTCTCTATTTCCTTACATCCTATGAAACTTTATGAAAATTTAACAATTTAATTTTCAGTTTCCAGCTTACGGTGTTCTCGATCTGTGATAGAATGAATAAAAATTTTATTCCATCAGGAGGAGGACGAAGATGTGGACCTATCTGATCCGTCGTGGGATTCATTCGTTAATTGTATTGTTTATCGTGATGAGCGTGTGCTTTTGTATCATGCGTTTGATGCCGGGGAACTTCTGGTCATTAAGCATAGGGATGACGGAAGAGCAGATCCAAATGGCAAACGAGCAGAAGCATCTGTTTGGACTGGATCTCCCGATTTATCAGCAATATATCCGGTGGATCAACGATCTCCTGCATGGGAACTTTGGTCTGGATTATTACCGCACACCGATTAATCACTACATTTGGAAATATGTATGGAACAGTTTCACCTTGTTAAGCACATCATTGATCATTGCCCTACTGATCGCTATCCCATGGGGGATCTATAACAGCAAAAGGCAGGACGGACTCTCCGACAAGCTGGGTCTCATCCTGAGCCTGATCGGGTACTCCATTCCCGTATTTGTGCTGGGGCACTGGCTGCAGAACATCTTTGCCTTCCAATTGTTTTGGTTCCCGCCAAGCAGCATGCATACCCCGAACAAAACCGGGGAGTTGGGCGACCTCCTCTACCACATGGTTCTCCCGGTAACCACGATAACGATCGGCCTCATTGCATACTACTTAAAAATGATCCGTACCAGTATGATCGAGGTACTGCCTTCCGAATTTCTAAACTTGGCCCGCGCCAAAGGACTATCGGAACGAAGAGTCACCTATCGACATGCATTGAGAATGGCCTTGATCCCCATGATCACGATCCTCATGTTGGACCTGCCGGTTCTAATTTCCGGCGCAGCCGTGGTAGAGAATGTATTTAACTGGAACGGTCTCGGAAGCTTGGCGGTGAGCTCCGCGCAAAGCCGGAATTATCCCGTGTTGCTCATGAGCATCTTGATTATCTCCGCATTTGTGGTGGTCACCAACTTCCTGGCGGACTTGCTCTACACGATCGTGGATCCTCGCGTGAAAATTCACCGAAAAGGCATCCTGCGGCGTTGATCAGCCGGAAGGAATCGAGCTGTCTTTGCGCTGCATGAACTCCCGCGGCGAGATTCCCTCCACTTTTTTGAACACTTTGCTGAAATAGAAGGCACTTTCATACCCCAGCTTTTGCGAGATCTCATAAATTCGTCCCTCACCGCGAACCATCATTTCCTTGGCCGCCGCGATTTTGGTTTCCGTCACATATTCCACGAAATTGATTTTGGCGGTCTTGGAGAACAGATGGCTGAGGTAGTTTGGGCTAAAGTTGAACACATCGGCAACCTGATTAAGGGACAGCTTGCTGCTCAGATTCCGTTTGACGTAATCCTGAACGTTCCGGACGATTTGCTCCTTGTAGCTCTGTTTACGCGAAGACAGAATATCACAGCACCCGTCCCGAAATTGGACAAGCCAATCGATTACGCCTTGGGTCGTTTGCTTCTTATAAATCGCGCGGTAGCCCTCTGGCTCGTTCTCGTAAATTTGCTCGACCACGTTTTCACCATCCGCCAGCAATGAGGTCGCCATATACAAGATGTTGCAGGCCGCATCGGTGGCTGGAACCAGCAGCTCGGATCTGCCTTCATATCGATCGATGAGATTCGTGATCATCGCGTATAAGGCGCCGATATCGAGCTCCTCAAAAGCACGGCGAATTTCCGAGCGGGAGGCCGCATCGTCTTCACCCGAAGGAGCAAGCTCGGCTGCGCTGCTCTGGGCAAAGAAGACGAAGGATTGCCGCTCGAGCGCCTTCGGCAATGCCCGGCGGGCAGCCAGGTAGCTCTCGTGCAGCAGATAAGGGTCATCCACGGCGTAACCGGCGGCGCCGATGATATTCACATTGAAATAGGCATGGAGTACCGCGGCCATATCGTGAAGTAGGCCTTCGACCTCCGGCATCCAGTGCTGCGGGTCTTTATCGGAAACGGGCAGCACAATCGCGAAGTTCCGCAGATCCAGGCTAGTGACGAAGCAAGGCCGTGCCGAGGCGAGCGTGTCCTTGGCCATCTGCACCGTGCTGGAGCATAAGGCGACCAGCTTATCCCCGCGCGGAGGGACACTTTCCGGCCCCTGAATCCGACAGGTGCAGACCAGATAGGCGGGAGCCGATAAATCCAGCTCGAGATCATCCCTTTGCAGGAGAAACTGGTTTTTGTTCTCGAACAGCTGGTTAAACAGCCGGATAAAGAATTTGTCGCGAAGGGCATGCAAATTGCTGCGATAGAGCATATTGGGGTAGCTCTCCACGGTCTTGTAATCTTCCAGTAGGGTCACGGCCTTCCGTACGGATTCGGCCAGCGTCTGCGGCGTCAGCTCCAGCTTGACCAGGTAATCCGCCGCCTGCAAGTGAATCGCGCTGCGCGCATATTCGAATTCTTCGTAGCTCGTTAGAAAGATAAACAACGGGATCCGGCCATATTTATGGCGAACGGATTCGGCGACCTGTAAACCGGTTTTGACCGGCATTTTAATGTCGGTGATGACAAGGTCGGGACGCAAAGACTCGATCATCTCCTCGGCTTGAGCCCCGTTATGGGCGATGCCGACAACTTCAATCTGATACTCCTCCCATTTAAGCATGGACTGCAGGCCGATGCAGACCAGAGCCTCGTCATCGGCGATCAGTAGTTTAATCATCCCATCACTTCCTTGCGTGGTTTACGTTCGCGATAGACAGAAAACACGGATGTTCACATCTTCCGGTAAGGCAATAACAGGTTCATGCTTGTATATTGGCCCAGCTCGCTTTCGATGGATAGGCCGTAACGCTCCCCAAAGGTCAAGCGCAGACGATCATGTACGCTGCGCAGTCCAACATTTTCAAAGAGGCCTTTCGATCCGGGTTCTTGCTGGGACAAGATGGAGGCGATCTGTGCCTCATTCATCCCGACCCCGTTATCCTCAATTGTGATCCGAATGTCGTTTACACCGCTTTTGGCTACAGTAACGGCAATTTCTCCTCGCCCCTTAGGCTCAATCCCGTGGAAAATCGCATTTTCCACCAGCGGCTGCAGGGTAAAGCGGGGAATCAGACCGGACAATAACTCCTCGTCTTCCAGCTTCTGTTCCATCGTAATCGTGTTGCCGTAGCGATATTTCTGGATGAGGAAATAATCGTCCATTAAGCTGAGCTCCTCCCGCAGGGGAACCAGCTTGCGGTGATCCTTGGCGATACTGCGAAGCAGTCTGGACAAGGAGGTGGTCATTTCCGCGATCCCCGTGGCATTCTGGAGCGTGGCCATCCATTTAATCGAGTTCAGCGTGTTATAGAGGAAATGAGGACTGATCTGGCTTTGCAGCATCCGGTATTCCAACTCCTGCTTCTGCTTCTCATCCGCCACGCGGGAATCCATCAGGGTCAGGATATCATGGGACAATCGGTTGATGCCTCGTCCCACATCGCCCAGCTCGCTGTTCCATTCGATATTCCGGTCGATGAGGAAATTGCCTTGGGCGATCTTATCGATCCGCTTTCGCAATTTCTCTACTGGCAGGCTGATCGTCCGGGTGAGGTAAAGGGTAATAAAGCCGCTTAACGCAATGACCAGCAGAGATACGCCGATCATCAATAGCAGCCAAGCGTTCAACTGCGGAGCGAATTGCTTCTCGTCCAGCGTCTGCGATAGGAGGACCCCTTCCTTCACCGGATAAGACACGGAAATGCGGCGCTTCCCGTCCTGCTCCATCCACGCCAGCTGGGTGAGAGCTCCGGTGGCTTCATTTTTCTCATAAGGAAGCAGGGTGTAAGGACTGGAGAGAGGCTGAACGGTGTCCCCTTCGATCCGATATTTCTGGCTGCCTAGTGTGACCAGCAATTCCGAGCCCTCCGGCAGGCCATATCCCTTCAGCTTATCGGTAATGACCGAGGTGTTGGCCAGAAGGTATACGGTTCCGATGCGTGCGGCCCGATCTCCGTAAATCGGTAATACGATCGGAATGCCGCTTGAACGGGAGAACGGATCCTGAACGACTCGTTCCCACGCTTCCTTCGCGTCGGAGGAAAGCCCGGGCAGTTGGTTGATATTATGGATACTCAGTGGAACTGAAGCGCTTCCAGAATTGTCGACTTGAATAAATTTTGCTTGGGTGTCAGTGATGATCAGACGACGCACATAGCTGTTGGACCGGTTGACCCGGAAGTCCTCCTGCATGGAGGCGAAGACGTTCAGCCCGTCCTTGGGGCTGGCGTTCGGCGAGACAAAATAGTCCTGAATCAGGTTATTGGTAGGGGAGTTTGTACTGCTGGCCAAGGCCAAGGCAGATAAATTGTTGAGATCCTGGTCGATGATGTGAGAAACGAGCTGCAGATTGAATTCCGTCGCCTGGATCGTCGTTTTGCGTTGGAAATACGAGATCAACTCATAGCTGAAAAAGGAGAGCATCCCCGCGATCAGCAAGGCAAACAAGGTCATGATCAAGATGATGCGGCTTTTGATGGTGGCTTTTCTTGCGCTCGTGTCGATCACCTCGTCCGAAGTAAGATTCCTGCCGGGATAAACCGATATAAATTACAATAACATGACTTGGCTGCACAGACAGCGGCATGGATCATAAACAACCATTTTTACATCTTTTGAGTATGATTTTACAGCTTTCCGCCCGTTTATTGAAGAAGCGAATAGAAAAGTGTAGGAAAAGAACGTAAAAATGTATGCCCTTTCATTTGAGATTTCGTTACCATGAACCTAAGGATTTGGCGATGCCGATCCAGAAGTTCAATACAGGAGGAAAAGGGGTTTGAACATGAGACGAAAGAAAGTATTCGGCTTTACCTTGGCAGCAGTTCTCCTCGTAGGTCTGCTCGCAGGATGTTCCGGCAATAACGGAAACTCGGGCAAAACGCCTGCAGCAGAGCCTAAAACGAACAATTCTGCAAGCGTTTCCAATGAGAAAAGCGACGAACCCGTCACGCTGAAATGGGCATTATGGGACTGGGAGGCAACGGCTTATTATCAGCCATTGATCGACGCTTATAAGAAAGATCATCCGAACGTAACGATCGAATATGTCGACCTGGGCTCTACCGACTATATGACGATGCTCAGCACGCAGCTCTCCGGCGGCGCGGACCTGGATATTTTGACCATCAAGGATATTCCGGGCTATGCCAACCTGGTGAAGCAGAACCATCTGGAACCGTTGAAGAGTTACATTGACTCCAATGGCATCGATACATCCCTATACGGCGGAACCGTGGAGCAAATTCAAGTGAACGGTGACGTGTACGCGCTGCCTTTCCGCAGTGACTTCTGGATTGTCTACTATAACAAGGATTTGTTTGATAAAGCAGGCGTTCCTTATCCTACAAACGATATGACGCTGGATCAATATGATGAGTTGGCCAGAAAAATGACGTCCGGCAGCGGCTCGGAGAAAGTATACGGCGCTCACTACCACACCTGGCGCAGCGCGGTACAACTGTTTGGCATCCTGGATGGGAAGAACACCATCGTTGACGGGAAATACGCGTTCTTGAAACCGGTTTACGAACGGATCTTGAAAGAGCAAGACGACGGGATTGTGATGGATTACGCAACGCTGAAGACCTCCAGCACGCACTATTCCGGCGTATTCTACAATAACTCCGTCGCCATGATGAACATGGGCAGTTGGTTTATCGCCACGCAAATCGACAAAGTGAAAAGCGGCGAGTCTCAGGCTACGAATTGGGGGATCGTGAAATACCCGCATCCGGACGGCGTGAAAGCCGGTACGACGCTGGGAACGATTACCTCGCTGGCGGTGAACCAAAAGTCCGCCAACAAAGAAGCCGCTCTGGACTTCCTGAAATTTGTCACCGGAGAAGAAGGCGCATCCGTGATCGCATCCATGGGGACGATTCCGGCGATCAAAAACGATGAGGTTGTTAACTCCATCGCTTCCATTGATGGCTTCCCATCGGACGAGAACAGCAAAGCGGCTCTGACGACAGATAGAACCTACCTGGAAATGCCGCTACATGAGAAGAGCGCAGACATCGAAGTCATCCTGAACGAAGCGCACGATAACATTATGACGAAGAATGCCACCATTGACGAAGGTATAGCGGATATGGAGAAACGGGTACAAGAGGCGCTAGGCAACTAATTCGATCAACTCGTATGAAGTTTCAGTGCTGCCGGGGGCGGGCTTGAGAGCCCGCCTCTTTTTTCCGAATTCTCTAGCACAAGCAAGCAGGTTTGGAGGAGAAATCATGCAGAATGAACCCGTGTTAGGTAACGAAATGGTAAAAAGAAACGCGATGTCCAAAAACGTGAGGGATCATTTGGTGGCGTACAGCTTCATTGCCCCCAATTTTATCGGCTTTGCCGTATTTACGCTGGTACCGATGATTTATGCATTTGTTCTCGCTTTCGTAAAATGGGATGGCGCCAATCCGATGGAGTTCGTGGGGCTGCACAATTTCGCCCGGCTTCTTCAGGACAGCACCTTCCACAAAGCGTTTTGGAATACGATTATTTATACCGCCGGCGTCGTGCCGGTCACGATGGTATGCGCGCTCGGACTAGCGATCCTGCTGAATCAGAAGCTGCGCGGGCGCAACTTTATGCGGACCGTGTTCTTCTTCCCCTACGTCGCCTCGCTGGTGGCGGTAGCGGCTGTATGGAATTTCGTGTTCAGTCCGACGATGGGGCCGGTCAACAATATCCTGCACGCGATCACCGGGGTTCCGATCGAGGATTTACCCCGCTGGGCCGCGGATAAGGATTGGGCCATGTTTACGGTAGTTCTTTTTACAGTGTGGAAAAATATGGGGTATTACATGGTGATTTATTTGGCGGGGCTGCAGGGAGTAAATCCCGAGCTTTACGAAGCCGCCGAGCTGGACGGAGCCGGTCCATGGAAGAGATTCCGCAACGTGACGATCCCGCAGCTGGCGCCAACAACGTTCTTCGTACTGATGATTCTGGTCATCAACTCGTTTAAGGTATACGACATCTTTATCAACCTGTTCGCCGGTGCCGACAATCAGTTGAACAACTCGACCCGGGTACTTGTCTATCAAATCTACAACACCGCGTTCCGCTCTCTGGATTACGGGTACGCCAGCGCCATGGCGATTGTGCTGTTCCTGCTTGTTTTGGGCATTACCTTGATCCAGTTCCAGGGCGAGAAGAAGTACGGACAATAGGAGGATGCAAAAATGACAAGAGCCAACAAACAAGCCAAAACCGTCGCTAAAATTTTTGCGTACCTGATCCTCGCGGTGGTCATTCTGTGTATGCTCGTTCCTTACGCGTGGATGCTGTCGTCCTCGCTTAAACTGAACAAGGACGTCTTTTCGTTTCCGATGCATTGGATCCCGGACGCTCCCCGCTGGCTCAATTATGCGGAGATTTGGACGCGGATTCCGCTCGGCCGATTTATATACAACACGGCGAAGTTGTCCGTTATTGTCACGGTACTTCAGCTGCTGACTTCCAGTTTTGCCGCATATGCTTTCTCGAAGCTGCGGTTCAAGGGGAGAAACCTGCTGTTTCTCGGTTATATCGCAACGATCGCCATTCCGTGGCAGGCTTATATGGTTCCGCAGTTTATCATGATGCGTTCCATGGGGCTGAACAACACCCATCTCGCAATCATTTTTCTGCAAGCCTTCTCGGCGTTTGGCGTCTTCTTGATGCGTCAGTTCTACCAGAGTATTCCCGATGAGCTGTGCGAAGCGGCACGGATTGATGGACTCAGCGAATATGGAATCTGGGGGAAAATCATGCTCCCGCTCTCCAAACCGGCGTTGTCGACACTTACGATTTTCACGTTCGTGAATACCTGGAACGACTTTCTCGGTCCGATGATTTACTTGACCAAAACGGAGTTAAAGACGATCCAAATCGGCCTGCGGATGTTCATCACGCAATATTCCGCCGAATACGGCTTGATCATGGCGGCCAGCGTCGTATCGATCATCCCGGTGCTGATTGTGTTCTTGGCGCTGCAGAAGTACTTCGTGCAGGGCGTAGCCTCGTCCGGCATCAAGGGGTAATCAACACGGGTAAAAAGGAGTTGACGAAATGAACGTGACTTTCGATCATCCGCTCCAAACACGAAGCGATATGGTAAAAGCTTTGGAGCAACTGGTGAGCCCCCTCCGGCCGTTCTATAGCCAAGGCGGCGCTCGGTTGGCGCTTGGCCGAACCGGCGTGTCTTACCCGGCGACGGTGGCGGAGATGGAAGGGTTCTCCCGTGTACTGTGGGGCTTGGTTCCTCTGCTGGCTGGCGGAGGTTCCAGTGAGCTTTGGGAGATCGTCCTGGACGGCATTCGCTCAGGTACAAATCCGGAGCATGAAGAATATTGGGGCGAAGTCGGCGATTATGATCAGCGGCTGGTGGAGATGGCGGTCTTTGGGTATGCGCTGGCGCTGATCCCGGAGCATATCTGGGAACCGCTACGCCCGGCGGAACGTGACCGGCTGCACCGCTGGTTGAATCAAATGAATCAGCATCCTTGTTACGACTGCAATTGGCTGTTCTTTAACGTCCTGGTGAATATAGGTTTCCGCAAGGCCGGCTTGCCCTACGATGCGGTGCAGCTGGAGCGGAATTTGGACCGACTGGATGCATTTTATCTGGAGGACGGTTGGTACAGCGACGGGATCGGGGGACACAGCGACTATTACGTCCCCTTTGCGTTCCACTATTATGGGCTGCTCTATGCACGCTTGATGGAAGAGGAAGATCCTCTACGATCTCAATTGTTCAAGGAACGCGCCGCAGCGTTCGCATGCGATTTTCTGGCTTGGTTCGCGCCGGATGGCGCTGCGTTGCCGTACGGGCGAAGCCTCGCATATCGTTTCGCTCAATCCGCCTTCTGGAGCGCGCTTGCCTACGCTGGCGTGGAGGGGTTCCCGGCCGGCGTGCTGAAGGGGCTTGTATTGCGCAACTTACGCTGGTGGCTAAATCAGCCGATTCGGAGCTCTGACGGGCTCCTTACGGTAGGTTACGCCTATCCGAATCTGGTGATGGCGGAGAACTACAATTCGCCTGGCTCGCCGTATTGGGCGCTTAAGGCGTTCCTGCCCCTGGCGTTGCCGGAGGATCATCCGTTCTGGACGGCGGAAGAGCTGCCGCTGCCGGAGCTTCCGGCGTTGTCGGTGCAGCGTCCGGCGCATTTTGTGCTGGCCCGCGATAACCAGTCCGGTCACGTTGCGGCCTTCAACAGCGGCCATCGCGGTACGAACGAGCATACCCATACTTCGGCCAAATACGAGAAGTTCGTCTATTCGACCGGGTTTGGGTTTAGCGTTCCGCGCGCGGAATGGGGCTTGGCTCAAGGCGCGTTCGACTCCATGCTTGCGCTCAGCGAACGCGGGGAGAATCTGTATCGGGTCAGACGCCGTAACCTGGATATGTCGATTCAGGATAACGTACTGTATGCGTTATGGAAGCCTTGGTCCGACGTGGAGGTAAGTACCTGGGTCGTGGCAGGACTCCCCTGGCATGTACGGATTCACCGGATTGTGAACGGGCGTCCGCTAGACGCTGCGGAAGGCGGATTCGCGTTAGGGGTGGAAACGGAGCTGATGGAGTGGACGGAAGTAGACCGGACGGCGGCGGGTGTGGCAAGTCCTTATGGATCAAGCGGCGTGCAGAGCCTGCTTGGCTACGAGACGGCTGAACTCATTCGCCCGAACGCCAACACGAATATCCTGCATCCACGCACCGTTCTTCCGACGCTCCACGCTTCCTTGAAGCCGGGAGTTCATGTGCTTGCGTCGGCCATTTACGGGGATCCGACACCGGGCGTTTCCTGGCAGCCGATATCGCCTGAATCGTTGAACCTCGTGATTCGGGAGCGGGACATCGTCTTGAAGACCTGCCAAGGGAATGAGGTACGGATCGAGCTGGGGTAATCCGCGCCGTCTTCAGGCTGCGGCGGAAGGAGGAGAGTCGATGACAGAACACGAAGAATGGGAGAAGCTGACTGAGGGTCTGCCCCCCTTAAGGGCAGACGATTATTATCCGGAGGGTGAAGGCGGGACTGCATTCTGGAAGTCGCTGCGCGTGGATCCGGACGTCCAGACCGAGGTCGATGTGATCCGGACCGAGGGGGAGAGGCTGTTATGCTGCCCGTCGGAAGAGCTGACTTATTCGCTGTTTTCCTTGTTTGCCGTGCAGGGGTCACGGCTGGAGTATGAGCGGGTTTATTTCGAGAAGAGGCGGCGTCTGAACACCTTTGCCTTTCTGTCACT
The DNA here is from genome assembly GCF_009725205.1 of Paenibacillus timonensis. GTDB lineage: Bacteria > Bacillota > Bacilli > Paenibacillales > Paenibacillaceae > Fontibacillus > Fontibacillus rhizolycopersici. The sequence continues at coordinate 155,059 of NZ_WNZY01000007.1, forward strand.
GCTCGAACCGGAGTCGGAGACGTACGAGGCCGCGCTGTGGGATGCGATCTGGGCGATCTGCAGCGAGTTCACCTGGTGTCTTCCCGCGCACGTGGATGCAAACCGTCCGGTCTCGGAGACGATTGACCTGTTCTCGGCGGAGACCGGGTTTGCGCTGGCTGAGTTGTCCCTGCTGCTGGGCGGCAGGTTGCCGGAACTGCTGCGCGTGCGGATTGCCGAACTGGTGGATGAGCGGTTGTTTCGCCCTTTTCTCGAGAAGGGGCCTTTCCATTGGGAGGAGCTGACGAACAACTGGTCGGCCGTTTGCGCCGGTTCGATAGGTTCGGCAGCGCTACTGTTGATGGAAGAGAAGCGGGATCACGCCCGTCTGGCCCGAATTCTGGAGAAGACCGAGCGCAGTATGTCCTTCTATTTGCAGGGCTTCGGTGAGGACGGGGCTTGTCCGGAAGGGCTGGGATACTGGAATTATGGTTTTGGTTATTTTGCTTATTACGCGGATTTGCTGCTGAAGCGAACCGGGGGCCAGCGGGACTGGTTCCGCGAGGATAAGGTTCGGCGAATTGCCGGTTTCCAGCAAAAAAGCTTTATGGGCGGCCGCCTGGTCGCCAATTTCTCCGACACGTTAGCCTACGGCAGCGTCCATCCCGGGCTGTCGCATTACCTCGCGGCGCGGTATGCGGAGGTGGAAGTTCCGCCCGCCCCGCTTCATGCGGATTACCGCGAGGATCATTGCAGCCGGTGGGCTCCGGCGCTGCGCAACCTGATCTGGCGGGACCACGCCGTTGAAGGGGCAGCGGAGTGGAAGGACGGCGACTTTGTGTTCGAGGATGCCGCCTGGCTGATCTCGCGGTTCACGGCCGTGGAGGGGACGTTTGGTTTTGCCGCGAAGGGCGGGCATAACGGCGAATCGCATAACCATAACGATCTGGGCCATTTCATGCTGGCGGGCAGGGGCGCGTTTTTCTTGTCCGATCTCGGGTGCGGGGAATATACGCGGGATTATTTTGGCGAGGCTAGGTATGAGTATGATTGTAACGGCTCGCAAGGGCATTCCGTCCCGATCATCGACGGGCGTTATCAGCAAGAGGGAACAGAGAGATCCGCTACAGTCGTTCGATGCGAGACTTCAGAGGAAGTATGCCGTTTGGAGTTGGAATTGTCTGGGGCTTACGAGGACGGAAATCTGCGGTCGTTCGAGAGAAGGTGGGTTTGGAATAAAACAGACCTGCCCAGCCTGTCGCTTCGGGATGAATTCCGGTTTGCGGAAGCACCGGAGCGTCTGACGGAACGGTTCGTGTCCCCGGTTCGGCCGGAGGTCACCGAGGTGGGAGTGCTGCGCTTCGCCCGCGCTGAGCTGATGCTGGAGCTGCATTATGATCCGAAGCGGCTGGAGGCCGAGGTTGAGGAACGGACGTACCGCGATCATTACGGGAAGAATATGGTCTGGTACGCACTGGATTTTCGGGTGCGGCGCACGGAAGCGGATCTTGGTATCGATTTTCTTTTTAATTTTGTCACGTTGTAGGAAGTGGGAATGGAGGAGGAACTGAAGTCTTATGGGGAACGGGAGAGCATGGGTAGAAGAAGCTTGGTCGAAGACGTTGGACAAAACGCTGCGGAATACGGCAAGAATCGGTTCCGGGTTTCCACACGCAAGTCAGGGCGGGGTTTATGATTTGGCCGAGCCGGCTTGGTGGACCGCGGGATTTTGGCCGGGACTGCTGTGGGTGCTGTATGAGGGAAGCGGAAGAGACGAATTGAAGGCGTTGGCGCAAGAATGCGAGGCCAAGCTGGATGCGGTGCTGGACGGTTATGTAAGGTTGGACCACGATCTGGGGTTTATGTGGACGCTGACCAGCATCGCTTCTTATAAGCTGACGGGGAGCGACGTTTCGCGGATTCGGGCGCTGAAGGCCGCGAACTATTTGGCGGCGCGCTTTAATCTTAAGGGGCGTTACATTCGGGCCTGGAACCCGTGGAAGGAAGGCGAGCAGAATGAAGGGTGGGCAATCATCGACTGCTGCATGAACATGCCGCTGTTATTCTGGGCGTCCCGAGAAAGCGGTGACCCCCGCTTCGCCCATGTGGCCGAAGCGCATTTGGATACGGTGCTTGAGCAGTTTATCCGCGAAGACGGTTCGGTTTATCACATCGTGGTCTTTGATCCGGCCACAGGCGAGGTGGTGGGGCCGCAAGGCGGGCAAGGATATGCGCCGGAGTCGGCGTGGTCGCGCGGTGCCGCTTGGGCGATTTACGGTTTGACGCTGGGCTTCCACCATACGGGGAAGCCGGAATATCTGTCCGCCGCGCAACGGGCGGCTGACTTCTTCCTTAGCCAGTTGCCGGACGATCAGGTGCCGGCCTGGGATTTCCGCGCGCCGTTAGAGATACGCGATCTGCGGGACTCGTCCGCCGGTTCCTGCGCGGCCAGCGGTCTGTTGCTGCTGGCAGAGAAACTTGGCGACGCAAGCGCGGCGACCGCAGCGAAGTACCGCGAGGGGGGCGAACGCATCCTCAAATCGCTGTACGACAACTACGGCGCCTGGGACGACCCGTCGGAGGAAAGCCTGATCCTGCACGGTACGAGCAATTACCCGCAGGGAACGAACATCGACGTCCCGCTGATTTACGGCGATTACTTCTTTGCGGAAGGCCTTGCCCGGCTGAAGGACGGCGGGGCGTCGTATTGGGAATAGCAGGGATAGCGGTAGCTCCCGTGATCGATTTCCAATGAAAAGGGGCAGCTCCATTAGCCATACATTATGGCTTTGGGGCAGCCCCGTTTTGTTGTTTTTACTGCGCGTGATTCCCTTTATCCTGCCTCTCCACGTAAAACACTTCCGCGCTCGGATGCTCGCCGTAATTGCCGAATCCTTTACCGAACAGAGTCAAACCGCCGGGGTAGCGGGCGTCCGGCTCAACGGACAAGCGGAATGTCCATTGCTTCTGCCTGATGTCGATGTCACGAAAAGTGATGTCTGACATTTTCAAGCCGTCCATATACGTCCCGTCGCCCGTAATGCGCAGCCGTTTTAACAGTCCATATTGATTCGCCTGCCTTGGCCACCAATCAGGAGTATATTTGCCGAGCTGATCCCCATAGTCGCCGGGACTCGTCCAGGTGCCGAGCTGCATCCCGTTCAGGGTGAACGTAATATCGGAAGGATAATCATCCCTGGTTCCCGGGGCTTCGGATGCGAGCTCCATCGTGAAGACGAACTCCTCCGGTTCTTGACTGGATAGCAGATAATTAGGTGTCTTGTATTCGATAAATCCTGTGCCAAACCAAAGGATGGCTGCATCGATCCGTTCTGGATCCCAAAAATACCGGGGATCATCAAAGCTGCCGATGATCTTGGCGGTCGTCGCAATGCCGCAGGTTGGCTCGATATGAAAGTCGGAGTAATGTCCCACCGGGATTTCGACCCGGTAGCTCTTGCGCTCGGCGGTTGCCTGTACCGGAAAGTGAATATCCGCGCTAGTGACGGCAAGCGAACAAATCTTCTGCAGACCGCTCTTGCCGGGCGCCATTTGCGTGACGACCAGTCCGCATTCGGACAGCTTGCGCACATGCATGGTCATGATCGCGCTGGATAACCCGACCGCTGCGGCCAATTCCTTAATGTTCATTGGGCGGTTGGCCAACAGCCGCAGAATGCGCAGACGAACCGGGCTCGCAAGCGCCTCATAGACCGGAAGTGATTTTTCAGTTAAATCGAGTTTCACGGTTTCCCCACCTTAACCGAAGTTTAATTAACCATTATATTAACGAAAAGTCATTTGTTTAGCAAGCATGGACAGGGTTCTATTCTTGCTCGAAAATCGTTTGACGAACCGGCGGAGGGCCGCCTATAATATTAGTGATATGGTTATTTAATTAATAAATATATTAACTAAGGAGTGAAGCAACGGATGTCACTACGAGGTGTGCTGAACGCCGATTCCGGCAAAGGAACGATTAACCGCAATATTTATGGACATTTCTCCGAGCATTTGGGTCGTTGTATTTATGAGGGCATATGGGTGGGTGAGGATTCGCCGATCCCGAATACGAATGGAATCCGTAACGATGTTGTGGAAGCGCTTAAGCAGATTCGGATTCCCGTACTCCGTTGGCCTGGGGGTTGCTTTGCTGACGAATATCACTGGAAAGACGGCATCGGACCAAAGGGAACACGCAAACGGATGGTTAACACCCATTGGGGCGGCGTGGTGGAGAATAACCATTTCGGGACCCATGAGTTCATGGAGCTGTGCCGACAGCTGGGCTGTGAGCCTTATATTAACGGTAATCTCGGCAGCGGGACGGTCCAGGAGATGTCCGAGTGGGTTGAATATTTGACCTTTGGCGGTGTGTCGCCGATGGCGGAGCTTCGGACACAAAACGGGCGCAGGGAGCCTTGGAAGGTCACTTACTTCGGCGTCGGCAACGAGAATTGGGGCTGCGGCGGTAACATGCGTCCGGAATATTATGCCGATGAGTACCGCCGGTACCAGACCTACGTACGTAACTATGACGACAACCGAATTCACCGGATCGCCTGCGGTCCGAACTCCGACGATTACAACTGGATGGACGTCCTGATGCGGGAAGCTGGACGGTTCATGGATTCCATCACATTGCATTACTATACACTGCCAACCGATAACTGGCAGGATAAAGGGCCGGCAACCGGGTTCGACGAGCAGGCCTGGTTTACCACACTGCAAAAAGCGCTTCGGATGGACGACTTGATTACCCGTCACCGTACGATCATGGATAAATACGATCCGGAAGGTCGGGTAGGGCTGATCGTAGATGAATGGGGGACCTGGTACAACGTGGAGCCGGGAACCAACCCAGGATTCCTGTATCAGCAAAATACGATGCGCGACGCGCTCGTCGCCGGGCTTACGCTGAACATCTTCCACAAGCATAACCAGCGCGTACGCATGGCAAATATCGCCCAGACCGTCAACGTGCTCCAAGCCGTGATCCTGACGGAAGGCGAGAAGATGCTTCTGACGCCAACGTATCATGTATTTGATATGTATAAGGTTCATCAGGATGCCGAGATGCTGGATCTGTCGCTGGATACAGGCAGCTACAAGCTGGACGGCGGGGAAATTCCGGCGGTGACCGCCACGGCATCGTGCGATACGCAAGGGAAGATCCATCTCAGCTTCTGTAATCTGCAGCATCAGGCGGAAGCGCAGGTGACGATCGACGTTCGGGGGTTGGACAGCGGTAGTTTGACGGCGACGGGTTCGACGTTGACCGGCCATTCGATCGACGCCCATAATACGTTCGACCAACCGGACGCGGTGAAGCCACAGCCATTCGAGTCGTTTCAGCTGGATGGCGGCAAGCTGACGGTTAACCTGCCGGCGATGTCGGTGACGACACTCGAATTGGTGACAAGGGGTTAACCTCTGATGGCGGATACCTCGTGCAAAGCATGCCGAGACGATTATCGGGTCACGGACGAGCAGATCCAGCGCCTGCTGAAGACGACGGCGTTTGCGCCGGAACGAAGAGTAAGCGAGGAGCAATATCAGGAAAGGCTGCGCGTTTGCGGTGATTGCCCCAAGCTGATGGACGGGATGACTTGTACGGCCTGCGGCTGCATCATCCCGGTAGTCGCCTGGTTGAAGGAGAGGACTTGTCCGCTGCCGGGCGGCGGAATGTGGGCGAGTAACCACGATTGAAGGATTGAACAGCGAATAGGGCTTCGTCTTTTACGCAGCAGGGTGGATCAGCTTGCGCGTAAGGCGAAGCCCTTTTTATCGGGAGTAAGACCGATTCTATCCGACTATTTGACCGCTTCCAACAGTTCCTTGGAATTGTTCCTCACGTTTCCGACGGCCGTAGATACCGGGTAAGCTCGCATCTTCGCTGCTTCGTAGGGCTGAAGAAGCTTAAGTAAAGAAGCGGCGTCTGCATGCTCTCGCGCCAGCCACTCGGCTTCGTGCTCCGGACGAAGGATGGCAGGCATCCGGGTGTGGATTTCAGCCATAAGCGAATTGGGCTCCGTGGTGATGATGGTGCAAGTCGCCAGCTTGTTGCCTTCGGGATCGGTCCAAATATCGTATAACCCCGCAAAGGAGAAGAGGCCCCCGTCTTTCATGACGATCCGGAACGGCTGCTTACCGCCTTCCCGCTGCTGCCATTCGTAGAAGCCGTCGGCCGGGATAAGACAACGCCGGGACGTGAGCAGCTTGCGAAACGCCGCTTTCTCCGTTAGCGATTCGGCCCGGGCGTTGATCATGCTGCCGCCGATCTTGTCCTCTTTGGCCCAGGATGGAACCAGCCCCCATCGCAGCTCGCCGAGACGGTTGCCCTGCTTGCCCGAAATGATAGCGGGGATGAATTGCATCGGCGCTACGTTATAGTTCGGAGCGAATTTCGCCAGCCGATTTTCAAAAATCAGATACCTGACAATCAGCTCGTCCAGGGGAAGTGTAATCGTAAATCGCCCGCACATAGGGGAACCCTCCATCGTATCGATGTATTGTTGTTAACATTGTAATCGATTTGTTCGTGGGCATACCAGCCCCACTAAGGTCACCGAGTACGTTAAGGTTAGTCAACTGCAAAAGTGCAGTTCATTTCGTTCGAAAATCGAGTTTGGCCACCCATCACAACATGCAACTTTTTTAACCCCGATTTCGTTTTTTCAGTGATACTTAGTTTCAGGTGAGCCCACCGGAAAGGAATCATTTACGATGAATAAACGCAATAAATGGATGATTTATACCCTTGCTGCAGCACTTATGGCGGCTCCATTGGCCATATCATTACCGGGGCAGCAGGCAGAAGCTGCGGCCAAAGCCAAATATACAGTGTCTCCTCAAGCGTTCAGCATAGAAGGTGCCAAAAAAACGATCAAAACCATCAACCTACATGGCACTACGTATATTGCGCTGCGTGATTTGAGTAATGGTCTGGGGCTTGGCATCGGCTTCGATAAAGCGACGCAGATGGCGAAAGTCACCGGCAAAAACCGGGTGCTGGAAATCAATCTGAACGCAACCTCTTTTAAGTTAAATGAGCAGCTCCTCTGGGGGCCGCAGCTTGTGGTCCAGGATAATACGACCTATTTGCCGATGCGCTTCATTCTCGAACAAATGGGGTATATCGTAGGTTATGATTCCTCCACAAAGCTTATTGCTCTTCAAGCCGTTCAAGAGAATGACGTGAAAATTGGCGCTAAAGAGATTGGAGCGGACGGGGACGGAAAATCGCTGTTGGTGTATTATCCGGTCCTTTCCGGATTGGCAGATAGCGGAGTCCAACAGAAGATCAATACCTTCTTCAAAGAAGAAGCTGATAAGCACGTTGCTGCAGGAGCGAAGGAAATCGGCCTGGCCGCGGAGGAAAACAGCCGGATTCTCGACAACGACCCGAACGCGTCGGTACGTCAGCCCAGCGTTGACGGACGCTTCACAGTGACTTATAACGAAAAAGGCCGGTTAAGCCTCTATGTGGATTATTACGTGGATCTTGGAGGTGCACATGGGACGACGGCACGCGTTCCGTACACGTTTGATTTGTCTACCGGTAAAGTGCTGACCTTGAAAGAGGCGGCGAACAATAACGCCAATTACGTTTCGATTATTAACAATACAATTAAAGAGCAAATCAAAGAGCGTAAGCTGGAGCTGTTTCATCCGTTTACATCGATCGAGGCGGATCGCGACTTTTTCCTGAACCGGAATGGGGTTGTCATCTACTTTACGCAATATGAATATACGCCTTATGCGGCGGGGATGCCGGAATTCACGATTCCTTACGCCGCCTTCCAATAAGTTGATTGACTTGCTCTGGTCCGCCCCGGGTCGATGTTGCCATCGTCGATTCGGGGCGCTTTGTTTGGGAGAGGAGGAACTTCCGCCAAGCTGAAGAATATGTATTTTAGTAAAAAGGAACGGCTGACGGGGAGATGGCCATGGAACAAGTGGGGTTGGTGTTAGGCGGCGGGGCCGTACGTGGACTCGCTCACTTGGGTGTGCTGAAGGCATTTGAGCGGCATGGGATTCCAGTGGACACGATCGTAGGCACCAGTATGGGCGGTGCGATTGGGGGCTTATATGCGGCTGGCATTCCCGCGGGGGACATTGAGGATTTGCTGTACCACACGCCGAAATACCGGTTGATGGACTTAGGAATCCGCCACCGGGGTCTGATCGGCGGAAATAAAATCTATCACACGGTCAACGAATTATTGAAGCAGCATGGCAAGGATGAGCTGAAGATCGAGGATTTTCCCATCCGATTCAAGGCCGTTGCCGTCGATTTGATGCAGGGTAAGCAGGTCATCCTGGATCGAGGCGACTTGGGGACCGCGCTGCGGGCAACGACGGCGTTTCCCGGAGTGTTTGCTCCGTTAGTACGGGGGGATCAACTGCTGGTTGACGGCGGGGTGTTGAACAATTTGCCTGTTCAGGAGTTGAAGCGGAAGGAAGTAGGGTTGATTATTGCGGTTGATGTGACCCGAGAACATGAGAAGAAACCGCCCCGCAACATGATCGAGGTCGTTTACCGCTCTTATAGTCTGATGACCGCGGAGCGCAAACATACCAGCCTGCGGCTTGCCGACATCGTCATCCGGCCGGACGTGGGGCATGTGTCCGCGTTCGACTTCTCCAAAATGGCCGATTGCATCAAAGCTGGAGAGGAAGCAGCCGAGTTGATGATGGATGAGCTGAAGGCGGAGGTACGGCGGGTGAAGTACTAAACGTTCAGATGAAAAATAATCGAAGTGGGGGGAAATCATGCGTTGCATCACGATCCGACAACCTTGGGCAACACTGATTGCAATAGGGGCCAAGCGGTTGGAAACGAGGAGCTGGAGAACGAATTATCGCGGTGAGCTTGGCATACATGCCGGTAAGCATATGGATCGGAAGGCTTGCGAGACAGAACCGATTCGGTCCCTTTTACTAGCGCACGGATACTCGTCTACTGAACAACTGCCAGTTGGTGCGATCGTAGCCGTTTGTCGGTTGAATGATTGTCTATCCGTGTTGAGCAACAACGGGGAGACTGCCTGGCTGGGTGGAGGAGAAAGACAATTGGAAGCCGTGGGGCAGGAATACCGGTTCGGAGACTATGCGCCAGGCCGGTACGCCTGGGAACTGACCGAGCTGCGTCCGCTTCTCGAGCCAATTCCTGCCCTCGGCAAACAAGGACTGTGGAACTGGGACAGTTAAACTTTGATATCCAAGTTCTTCCCGAGCGTCGGGTGAGCTTGGCTTTGAGACATCATTTGCACGAGATTTTGACCTTGGATTTCGGCCTGGTCTTTGGCCATGCTCAACACGCGGATCCCAACGGCTTGGGAAAGCGCGCTTTGGCTCATGGCTACGGACGTTGCTGCAATATCCATAATGTCACCTCCTCTCCATTTTGTATCGGCTGTTCGGTGACAAATGATAAATTTCCCAAGGAGTCGAATGATTTACAGGGTTGAACCCACCGCGTATAATGGGCATAATCTAACGTTTTCACATAAGGGAGAACATCATGAATCGCAGCTACGACGATCCCAAACGAATTTACATATCGGTGAATCAGAAATTTTGGATCAGCCATGTGGCGGCAGGTCTGTGGATGCTCTTTTCCATAGGGGTATCGATGCCGTGGCTGCAAGATTTTGCGAGGTTTGTGACGCTGCCTGCAGCGGTTCTGATCATCGCGGGAATCTCGTATATTCCCGGATACATGAACGCTTTTATGATCGTCAGCCTGTTACTAGACCGACAACCTCCGCTTCCGGGGGGCTCCCCCGAACAGCCGGTGACCGTGTTGATCGCTTGTCATAATGAAGAGCGTGGGATCAGGACCACACTTGCGTATCTAGCCGCTCAAGAGTATTCGGGACCGATGAAGGTCATCGTGATCGATAACAATAGCTCGGATCAAACGGCGGAGCGGGCCAAGGCTGCCGGCAGGGAGCTTGGTCTGGACCTGCTCGTGATCGAGGAGAAAACGCCAGGCAAAAACCATGCGCTTAACACGGCTCTAACTTTGGTGGAGACCGAACTAATGATCACGCTGGATGCAGACACGCTGCTGCACAATCTGGCTGTCAAGCATATCGTGTCCCGCATGGAGTCGGCGCCACCGGATATCTGCGCAGTTGCGGGAGCGGTGCTTGCCCGTAACAGCCGCCATAATTTCTGGGCCAAGCTGCAGGAATGGGATTATTTTCTCGGGATTGCCAGCATTAAAAGGTTGCAGGGAATGTTCCAGGGAACGCTGGTAGCGCAAGGGGCTTTTTCCCTCTATAAAACCGATGCCGTGCGCGCCGTGGAGGGTTGGCCGGATGCGATCGGCGAGGACATCGTGCTGACGTGGAAATTCTTGGCCCGGCGTTGGCGCGTGTATTTTGAACCGTTGGCGGTCGCTTTTACAGACGTTCCGGAATCGTTCCGTCATCTCGTCAGGCAGAGGAGCCGTTGGGCTCGGGGGATGATCGAAGCTCTGAAAATGTTGAAGCCGTGGAACCAACCGTCCATTTATGCCAAATATTTGACCGGTTGCAATTTGCTGATGCCGTATTTGGATTTGGTGTACACCTTCTGTTGGCTGCCGGGTTTGGTACTCGCCTTTTTCGGCATCTTCTGGATCGTTGGGCCGGCAACGTTGCTGGTGCTGCCGCTAACGTTTATCCAAAACTTCATTTTGTATCGGTATCAAAGTCAGGTGTTCCGCTCGCTCAACCTGCGGATCCGCAAAAACCTGTTTGGCTTTATTGCCTATGTGCTGCTCTATCAAATGGTGATGAGCCCGGTCTCCGTTTATGGGTACGTGCAGGAGGCGCTGCAGCGAAAACGGATTTGGAAATAAAATTTTAAGCTGATCTTCAGGTTTCTGTAATGTTCCTTTAAGGAACCGATGCTATTCTTTAGATACTCCCTCTTCTTAATTGATATATACGTGAAGAAGCCACCCCTGCCCGGGGTGGCTTCTTCCTGTTACGCAAGGGTGTTCAAAAAGTCATCTTCCGATCACGAGGCAAGCCGATGTAGCCTATTCGGCGTCGAATCTTGAATTCAGCCGGTCGCTCCGTTGCTCACTCTTAAAAGTGCTAACGGAACCAGGAGACGCTATTTCACACTTTATAGATGTTCAGCGCGGATAACGGAACTAGAAGACCTTATTTCGGATATAAGCAGCTAATTTGCGGGCATTAGAGCCGAATAAGGTCTCTGGGTTCCGTTAAAGCGGGAAATCACCGGGAAATGGGGGAATAAGGTCTCTGAGTTCCGTTAGGAAGAGAAGGTCGTGACTTCCTTACTTCAAATCCTCGATCGAGCCAATATTCACGTAAGCCGGGACGACCAGGCCGGTTTTGACGCCGGTCATGTTCGCGCCGAGGTCGTCGAGTTGATCGCCGTATTTGTCCCAGTAATCCGCATGGGTGAGCGGCAGCCAAGCGGCTGCGGTCGCATCGACGTCCCCGCTGGCGACGCCGGTCCACATCGGGCCGGCTTCGACCTGGAGGGACTCAACATCATAACCCAGCTTGCTCTCCAGCACGTATTCCAGCAGGTTTGTGCTGGCGATCTCGGAATCCCAAGCGACGTAGCTCAACTTGAGTTTGTCGCCATCCACCGGCGTCAAGCCTTCGGTCCAGCTGTCAACGCGGTCCGTGTTGGCCTCTGCCCAGGCTTTGGCGGCTTCAGCCGGATCCTGACCTTCCTGGATCGCGGTCATAATCGCTCCCATTTCATCCGAAGTCCATTCAAAACGGTCAAGGAATTCATAAGCGGTCGGATGATCTTCCTTCAGGCCTTTCCGAGCCACCGTGTGGATTTCCTCGGCTTCGCCGTAAACCTTCTGCGGGTCCTCCAAATATTTCAGATCGTATTTGGCGAACATCCAGTGCGGCGTCCAGCCGGTGATAATGATCGGTTCTTCGGCTTTGATCGCCTTATCTAACATCGCCGTCATCGCCGCACCGGAGCCTTCGATCAGCTTCCAGTCCGCCAAGCCGTAGGTTTCGATTGCTTGGTTTGTCGCTTTCATGATCCCCGCGCCGGGGTCGATCCCGATGATTTCGTAGTCGACTTGCTCGCCAATCGCGACGGCAGTGGAGTTGCCTGCCCCGTTCGCCGACGCATCAGGTGCGTTGCTACCGCCACCTGCGGCGGAATTGTTCGCTTGTCCGCATGCGGAGAGTACCAACATCCCAACCAGACCTGCCAGCACCATCAGTTTCCTCGTCGTCTTCAACTTCATTTTCATCTTAATCTCCCCTTTGTGATTTGGATTTAAACAAATTTTGTGTAAAGCGGTCGAGCACGATGGCCAAGACGACCACGGCCAGACCGGCCTCAAACCCTTGCCCGATTTTCAACTGGGTGACTGCTCGATAGACGGTAGCCCCGATACCTTGCGCTCCGATCATGGAGGCGATGACCACCATTGACAACGACAACATGATCGTTTGGTTCACCCCGGCCATCAACGTAGGCATGGCAAGCGGAAGCTCCACCTTGAACAGCTTCTGCCAGGACGTGGAGCCGAAGGCGTTGGCCGCTTCCGTCAGCTCGCCGGACACTTGCTTGATGCCAAGATAAGTGAGCCGGATCGTTGGCGGGATGGCGAAAATCACCGAAGCGATCACCCCGGGAACGACACCTAGGCTAAAGAAAGTCACGGCCGGCAGCAGATAGACGAATGCCGGCATCGTCTGCATGAAATCCAGCAGCGGCGAAACGATCCGATGGACTAGCTTGCTGTAGGCGCTCCAAATGCCGATTGGAATCCCAAGCAGGATTGAAATCAGCCCGGACGTGATAACCAGACCTAACGTACTCATGGTTTCGTCCCAATAACCGAGGTTATCGATCAGAAGGAACCCGATGACGGTGAATAGGGCCAACTGCCATTTTCCGATCAAATATGCGATGATTCCGATGATGACGATAAACAGCAGGGGATGCGGCAGCAGAAACAATCCTGCGAAAAAATCAACGATCGTTTCGATCGCCATGGACAATCCGTCGAAAAATCCGCCGAGCGTCCGTTCCATTCCGTCCACCAGCGATTCAATCCACTCGGCTAACGGCAATTTCGGTATGGACTTCATTTGGGCTCACCTCCTTGGATTCATGATGGCTCTCTCCGGCGAGGGCACCCAACACGGCGCCGCGTACGATCACGCCAAGCAACCGCTCTTGCTCGTCAACGACCGCAAGCGGAACCTTGGACGAGCTAGTGACCTCAAACAGATCACTCAGTACCGTGTCCGGAGCTACGCGGGGGCCGTCCGTGATCAGAATCTCCTCGAGTCCCACACCGGATTTCGCGGCGCGGGAGGCATCCTCAGCCGTAATAACACCGAGCAGCTGTTTGCCCCGACCGATGACGAACAGGTTAGAGATCGCACGTTCGCGCATTAATTCGAGGGCAACACGTGGCCCCCGATCCAAGGTGACCGTCTCCGGCCGGCGCATCACGCGGGCTGCAGTCAGCACCTTGGACAAATCCACATCCTCGATAAATCGTTCCACATAGCGGTTGGCCGGGTTCATCAACATTTCCTCCGGCGTACCGATCTGGACGAGCGCCCCGTCTTTCATCAAGGCAATCCGATCGCCGAGGCGCAGGGCCTCATCCAGATCATGCGTAATGAAGACGATGGTTTTCTTCATCTTCTCCTGCAGTTCTAGCAGTTCATCTTGCATGTCACGGCGAATGAGCGGATCGAGTGCGCTGAACGCTTCGTCCATCAACAGGATTTCCGGGTCATTGGCCAGCGCGCGGGCCAGGCCGACCCGTTGCTGCATACCGCCGCTTAGCTGATCGGGCATTTTGAGCTCCCAGCCCTTCAAGCCGACGAGCTCCAGCGCTTGCATCGCTTTGTCGCGACGCTCTTTTTTTGCAACCTTCTGGATTTCCAGTCCGTATTCCACGTTCTGCAGGACGGTTCGGTGTGGGAACAAGGCGAACTTCTGAAACACCATGCTAATCGATTTACGCCGCACCTCGCGCAACTCGCTTTTGTTCATTTTACGGAGGTCCCGGCCATGCAGCAGGATTTCTCCGGCCGTCGGTTCAATTAGCCGATTGAGCATGCGAACCAACGTCGATTTGCCGCTCCCGGACAAGCCCATGATGACGAAAATTTCACCTTCCCGGATGTCCAAGCTGACCTGCCCGACGCCGACCGTAACCCCTTTGTCTTTGAGTAGACGCTCTTTGGTGTAACCTTGTTTTAATAAGGGAATGCCCTGCTCTGGATGAGGGCCAAATAACTTACTGACTTCACGTACTTGCAATAATGGCTGATTCATAGATTCACTCCTTTTCTAAATCTTCAGTTCCCCCTTCGATATCAGCTCACTGCTAGAAAATGGCCGAGCGAGACCGTATCGCATCAATCCGTGATGTAAGCTTAACAAACCTCTTGTCAAGAACGCAAAGCCGAAAACCGTACGTAAGGAACGTACAGAAAAAACTGAACGTAAAGATCTTCCGGATAACTCCATAATCCTCCCAAATGCTCCCTAGGCTGCTTCTTTACATTTGGTCTTGACTTTCTTAAGATAGAATAAGCGTTGAGCCGCGTGGTGATTTAAGGTTTACGGGTTAAACGCGCTACAGCCGGAGAGTTTTTTTGCAAATGAATAGGAGGTTGCAAGCATGAGCTTGGACCAGCTCACCGATGAGCAACAGGCATTATTAATGAAGGTACGCAAGCGAGTGATCGAGGCGATCGGACGAAACATGGATTTGTACGGGGTCTCCTTATCGACAGGGCACTTGTACGGGTTATTATTCTTTGCCGACAAACCGATGACGCTTGATGAGATGGGCATGGAAATGAAAATGAGCAAAACCAGCATGAGTACGGGAGTTCGCACCCTGCTGGATCTCAAAATGGTCAATAAAGTGTGGGAGAAAGGCTCCCGCAAGGACTTATATGAAGTGGAATACGACTGGTACCAAACGTTTACGGACTTTTTCGCAATAAAATGGAGAAAAGCGGTGGAAGGCAATATCCTGGTGTTGCGCCGCTCGATCGAGGAATTGACCAAAGCGATGACGGAAGAGGCGGAGGGGCCGCTTCGCAAGGTGTTGGAGGAAGACGTCCGCAAGATGAAGGAAACGGTGAAGTATTACGAATGGCTGGATCGTCTCATCGATACGATGGAAAGCGGAGAGATCTACAAGCTGGTCCCGAAAGAAACCGAATCACGCTCATGATCAAAAAAAGAAACGCTTATTCCAACGACGCCATTAGGTGGCCGTTGGGAATAAGCGTTTTTTGCGTGTCAGTAGGCTCCGATATCGTCGAGCATCAGCTTGGCGGAGCCGCCGCTGAGTTGAAAAGCCAACTCTAGGATTCCAGTATCCGGGTCGAAATCCAGATTGGCTGCAATGAAGTCTTCCATCGCCAGCCGGTACGTTTGATATACCGCTTCCGTCGGATGCTTGTATTTCCCGTCCGATAGGTGGCGGTCCAGCCAAGGGTGGATCGTAAACGACGTGATTGGCAACGGTTCGGCTTCCATGAATCTCGTCAGAGGCAGGCGGACGGAGGTGCCGTTGCCGTCAATGAGCTCTACCTCAACCGTGACGGCCCCCGCAGCCAAGGGCGCATCCGGCGTATCGTCTTCCAGCTCAAAGCTGCGGTCGGTTAGCGAGAACGCGAGCCCTTCCAGCCTACCGCTAGCTGGTAGGGGAGCGCCTTGCTTCCAGCTTAGCGCGTAAGTGGACGGCTCGTTTCCGCTCAGCCGGCGCTCCAGGACGATCCCGCGGGAGGGCTTGACGCCTTTTTGCCGGTTCTTCGCATCCTCTTCTCTCCAGGATAATCCACGGGCTGCCGCATTCCCGCCACCGGGCAGCGTCGCCCAGTTCGAATCCTCATCGTAGCGGGCCCAGGCCGTAAACGAACCGCTCTCAAACCGGTTGTAGTAAGCCGTGTCTGGGAGCCAGTCCAGACCGACGCGATAATCCTGCAGTAACGGGAGGTACCGGCCCGATTGGCCGTCGTTCCCTGACTCCCCGCCACGCAGCGTCTCTTCGAAGAATGCCGAAAGGTACACCTTGGCGATGCTTCGCTGTTCGGCCGGCGACAACATTCCGTCCCGGCTAAGCAGGATGCCCTTCGGATAGCTGACGTCGCGGCCGCCCCAACTGCTGTTGAATTGGCTGTGATTGGCATCCCCGATGTACAGAGAAGCCTTGAACCGCTCCTCGCCCGATGAATAACTCGTTCGCATGTACTGCCGGTCTCCGTCAAAGTCGCTAACGTCGCCGTCCCGGGCGCCTTGGAGCGTTAAATAACTGACATCCTTCAACTGAGTGACCTTGCCGTCTACTTTCCTGTCGGTAGGCGCTATGGCGGCTACGGCCTCGATTTGGTACGAGGCGAGGCTCTGAATCAGCTCCGTATCACTCCCGAACCAATCCTTATAATCGGCGGCCATCGCCACCGCCTGCCCCCCTCGGGAATGGCCAGCTAGGCCGATGCGGGCAAAGTCGACTTTGCCGTACAACGGGTTGCCGGGCTCGTTGGCAAAATCGCCGATTTGCTGCAGATGCTTGAGCAGGACCCAGGCCCGGACTTTCATATCGTTGTCGGGAATCCCTGTCCATACGGAGTAATTCAGGAAATTCTCATCAACCGAGACGGCAATGAACCCACGGCTGGCCAGCAGTTCCCCGAGATAAGCGTAGCCGTCGTCGGAGAAGTCTTCCATTAAGTGATTCCCGTGAACGATGAGGACGATCGGAAAGTGGGAAGGACCTTCAGTAGAGTCCTTCCCTTCCGCCATAGCGGGCATCCAGACTCTGCCGTTCAGCGGTAATGCACGTTGATTAAATCCCCAATAAGCGGTTCGGTAGACCGACCACTTCTTGATATAAGCTGAAGCATCCACCGCCTGGGACGTAACGTCAACCGATTCACCGTATTCGGGTTGCCAAGTGTCGTTCCCGCTACCGTACGTAAAGGTCGACACAGCATAGGGCCCGGGTTCGGCGGGGTTATCCGGCTGATCGGCCAATAGTCTGCCGCCGTCCCCAGCCTCGCCGGCTTCCTGCAACAACCCGGCGCTTTGCACGCCTTGGAATGCGGGCACGGTGGAGTCGTTGCCCGTCCCCGGAGCAAAAGACCAGATCGCAGCCGCCGCAACGAGCAACACCGCCGTCAGGGTGATCGCCGCTTTATGACGAAGCCGGAGGCGCCGGCTGGCAAGCATTCCTGCCAGCAGTCCGGCGGCGATCCCCGCCAAGCTGATTACCGCAGCCACCATCGCAGCTGCGGCTAGGGATACTTCGTTATAGTAGAAAATCAGGAAGGAGGCGGCATAATCAAACAAGACCGCCCCCGTAAACAGCCGGGGGATCGGCAAGCCGATCAAGGCTATCAGCAGTGTAGTGAGGTGAGCAATCAGGTAAAGCGCGAGCGTTCCCGCCAGCAGAAACAGGAGTAAGTCGACCGCGGTTCCGAGCCCGGTCGGCATGCCCAGCGCCAACAGACCAAACGCGAACATGCCGGCCCCCCAGGGGCCGGCAACGGCGGATCGCCAGTAGGCGGTATCGTATTGGTAGGCATTCCGGATGCGGCGAGCGATCCGGTGACGCCGTTTTGGCTTGCGCAACACTAGTTCCGTAACAACCTGAAGTTCCATGGTCTCCCCCAATAGTTGTAATCTCTCCTCTGCCTTCATTGTAACATGGGCAGGGGAACGGGAGGAACAGGGGAATGAAGGGTCCGAGCTTTTGAACTGCTAGGCTGCTAGTCTCTCTGGCTTGGGCGCGTGCGGAATCGGACGGTTGACCATCCGATCAACAGAACCAGTACGGCGAGGCATACGCCGATGCTGATGCGGTTCTGCGCGTCGAACAGGAACAGCAGGGCAATGACCGCTAAACCGATGACGGCCAGCACCGTTAGATAAGGAAATCCCCAAACTTTAAAGCTAGGCACAGTCGGATAACGCCGACGAAGCTTCAGCTGGGACAAGCAGATCGTAATCCACACGAGCAGGACGACAAAGCCGGGCACGGCCATCAGCAGGCGGAACAATCCCGCTTGATTGAGAACGGCGAGCATGGAGCCCAGGATCAGGACAATCCCGCTGAGAATCAAGCTGTTGATCGGTACGCCCTTGGACGAAATCCGCGCCAACTTGGCCGGCGCCTCGCCGCCGGTGGCCATCGAATGGAGCATCCGGGTCGCACCGTAAATGCCGGAATTGGCTGCGGACAAGACGGCCGTAATCAGGATGAAGTTCATTAAATGCGCCGCGCCTTGCAGCCCTGCCGACGTCAGCACTTGTACGAACGGGCTGGTCTGCTCGCTAAGACTATTCCACGGAATAAGTCCGCAAATGATCAAGATCGGCAAGGTATAAAACAGCACCACACGCAAAATAAAGTTTTTGACCACCCTGGGGAGCACCTTTTCAGCGTCCTTGGCCTCCGACAAGGTGAGGCCGATTAGCTCGGAGCCGCCGTAGGAGAACATGACGACCAGCAGCGCCGAGAAGATTGCCGTCCATCCGTTCGGAAAAAAGCCGCCGTAATCGATGTAATTGCGCGGGAATGAGGCTTCCGCACCCGGGATGAAGCCAAACAACATAGCCGCACCAATCAAGATGAACACAATAATCATCGCGATCTTGACCCCAGCCAGCCAAAATTCAAATTCACCGTAACCACCTACGCTCATCATATTGATGGCGAGGATAAAGATGGCGCTGGCCAGGCTGAGCACCCACAGCGGCACGTCTGGCAGCCAGAACTGCAGGAAGCTGCCGGCAGCGATCACTTCAATCACGCAAACAGCTAGCCACATGAAACAATACAGCCAACCCAAGATGAACGAGATGCGCTCCCCAAACGCCTCGCGGATGAAGTCCTTCATGTTTCGGCCGGGATACACGGTGGCCATTTCGGCAATCGCGCCCATGACGACAAGCAGCAGCAGGCCGGCGAAGACGTAGGAGAAGATCACGCCAGGACCTGCCAAGCTGACGGTCTCGGCACTGCCTTTAAAGATGCCGGTGCCGATGACACCGCCCATAGCCATGAAGCTGATATGGCGGGGCAGCAGTTTTTTCTGCAGCGTAGAAGATTCGGATTTCACGTAAATAAAGCCCCCTAAACATAAGTTAAATCCTCGAAATGCCCTTAAATGCAATACGGACTTATATTACACTAATTCCCCAGGCAGAGGAAATGAAATCATAGCCGATTGATTATTATCACATTTCGTTGATTGGTCAGGTAGGCAAGCGCCCGGGGCCAATATACAATAACTCACAAGATGAATAAAGCGAAAAGGGGAGAAGCGTATGGCCCGGCTATCCGTCGATCAGGAAATGCAACCCGCCCAGCCGCGCGTGCCTTACATGAGGAGGAACAACGGGTTCGCGCGTTTTATTCGGCAAATCGACCTGCAGCTTATGGTACTCCCGGCGCTCGCGCTCATATTCGTGTTCAGCTACATTCCGATGTACGGCGTCCTGATCGCCTTTCAGGATTACAAGATCGGACACAGCTTTACCGGTAGTCCGTGGGTGGGCTGGAAGCACTTCGCCTACTTCTTTCAATCGCCGGATTTCTATACGGTGATGCGCAATACGATTGTGATCAGCTTGCTGAAGTTCTGCATCGGTTTTCCTGCGCCGATCCTGTTGGCTCTAATGCTGAACGAAGTGCGGAAAATGGCTTTCAAAAGAGTGGTGCAGACCATTACGTATTTACCGCATTTCATGTCCTGGGTCATTCTCGGCGGACTGGTCGCCTCGCTGCTCGCAACGGATAATGGCAGCTTAAACCTGTTGCTGGAGCGGCTCGGTACCATTCAGGAACCGATCAACTTCCTGTCCCTGCCCGAGTATTTCTGGAGCATCCTGATTACGACCAACGTGTGGAAGGAAATCGGCTTCGGTTCCATCGTCTACCTGGCGGCGATTGCCGGGGTGGACCCGAATACGTATGAGGCGGCTTCGATTGACGGAGCCAGCCGCTTCAAGCAGATTTATTTGATAACGCTTCCATCCATCATGCCGGTGATCTCGATCTTTATGATATTGGCGATCGGCAATTTGCTAAGCGCCGGCTTCGAGGATATCCTCGTGTTGGCCATGAACCCGGCGCTGCGGGATGTGTCTGACGTGATCGATACGTATGTGATCAGGGTCGGGATCAACAACTACCGATATTCCTACGCTACCGCCGTCGGATTATTCAAAGCGGTCGTCAGCGTCGGGTTGTTGACCATCGCCAACTATGTGGCCCGCAAATCCGGCAACAGCTTATGGTAATCAGGAGGAGGTGTTTGCGATGTTTAGCAGCAGAGGTGACCGGGTCATGGTTGCTTTCATCTATGTCTTCTTAATCGTCTTTGCTCTCTCCACGTTATATCCGTTCCTGAATGCCATTGCGATCTCGCTGAATGAGGGGTTGGATACCGCGAAAGGCGGGGTTACTCTCTGGCCGCGGGCCTTCACCATGGAGAATTACGAGGTCGTCTTTCAGGACGAACGGTTAATGTCGGGTTTCGTCATCTCCGTACTCCGGACCGTCGTCGGGACTGTCAGTGCGATCTTGGCAACCGCGATCTTCTCCTACGGAATGACGAAACGTGAGCTGATGGGACGTAAGTATTACATGCTGATATGTATCTTTACGATGTATTTTTCCGGCGGGTTGATTCCGACCTTTCTGCTCATTCGTAACTTAGGGATGTTCAACTCGTTTTGGGTTTATATTATTCCTTCGCTGATCGGGGTGTGGAACATGATCATCTTCCGTACCTTCTTCCAGGGGCTACCCCAAGGGTTAGAGGAATCGGCCAAGATCGATGGCTGCGGGAATTGGGGCACCCTGTTCCGCATTGTGTTGCCGTTGTCGGGGCCAGTTATCGCAACGCTGTCGCTGTTTACGGCAGTTGGACACTGGAACGAGTGGTTTGTGGCCAGCATCTACATTTCGAAGGAGGAGCTGCTGCCGATTCAGACCATTCTCAAGCAAATTCTCGCTTCCAATATCGTCTCCGAGCAGACGGCCAATTTGGACGCAGCGGCGCAGGCCCATATGGCGCAGGCCAAAACCGTCACCAGCAAATCGCTCTCGATGGCAACGATGATGGTGGCAACGCTCCCGATCGTCCTGGTGTATCCATTCGTGCAGAAGTATTTTGTTAAAGGAGTTCTGGTGGGTTCCTTGAAGGAGTAGCCATGGGGTTTGGAGCAAATGGTTTTGCTTTGAACATAAAAATGTAAGTAGAAAGGGGATAACAGTCGCATGCAAAAGAGGGGAATACGGTTAAGCCGAATGATGGTTATTTTCCTGGTGATCGCCTTGTTTATCGCGGGATGCTCCGGCGGCGGGGGGAACAACGGAAATGGCGGCAATACCGCCGAGGCGCCGAAGGAGAACAGCGGCAATGCGAAGAACAACCAAGCCGAATCTGCTGAACCGCAGCTTTACGAGCTTGGCAAGGAGCCGCTGGAATTTACGCTATACGGCAACTACGACTGGTACACCATGCCGAAATGGGGCGCCGATGAGACCACCACCTGGGTCAAGGAGAACAAGAAGGTGAACATCACGGAAATCCCGAACGGCGGAAATACGGTTCAAAAGCTGAATACGATGATCGCCTCGGGGGATTTGCCGGACGTGATTTGGGGTGAGCGGGGAGCCGATGTCGAGCGGTTGCGTGAAGCAGGGCTGCTGGTCCCCTTGGATGATTACATCGAGAAGTATCCGAATCTGAAGAAGTGGCTGGATCCGAAAGCGCTGAATATGCTGCGATCCCCCGACGGCAAGCTGTACCAGTTCCCGAACTGGTATACGAACCGTCCGAACGGCAATGCCGGGTGGGTCGTGAACAAGAAGATTTATACGGAGCTGGGCTCGCCCAAGCTGGAAACGACCGATGATTTGTACGCCTACTTAAAGCTCGTGAAGGAGAAATATCCGGACGTGATTCCGCTGGAGACAGATCTGGCCAGCGAAGGCCACGGCCTGGATCAAATCTACTCCGCGTTTAAAGAGAACAATTTAAGCTTTCCGCGTTATTTTGCCGTTCCGAGCGGGGATAAGATGACTTCGATTTATAAGGATGAGGCTTACCGTGAATCGGTGGTGTACGCGGCGAAGCTGTTCCGCGAGAAGCTGATGACGCAGGATGCGATGACGCAAACGCGGGATCAGGTGCAGGAGAAGCTGATGAACGGCCGAGTGGCGGTATATACTTCCTCTAACCCGACCTTATATGCAATGCAGGCCCATGCGGCTTTAACCCAGAAGGATCCGGACGCCGGCTACATCATGATCTGGCCGATCCACAAGGAAGGGCTGGACAAAAACAAAACGTATCCCGGCACCTATAATATGCTTGGCTGGAACGCCGCTGTGATTACGACCGGCGCCAAAGATCCGGAGGCGATCTTCGCTTTCCTGGATTGGTGGACCGGTCCGGAAGGGATGACCTTGCAGATGTGGGGTGTCGAGGGCGAGTTCTGGCAGGGACGTGAAGCCGATGGCATCACGCCGAAGTTTACGGAGAACTATACGAAGGACAAAGAGAAGCTCGCGGACTACCAAGCGAAGATGGACCCGTTAATGTGGGTCGGCAATACCGTATACGTCGACGACATCAAGGGGAAATTCGAAGCAACGCTGCCGGAGAACGAGCGAAACTGGTCGACCTATTGGCAGTATGAAATCACGTGGAAAACCCAAGGGGATGCGACCGAGTTTATCAACTTGTTCCCGCTGCCGGATACGGAGGAGGGAATCACCTTCCAAAGCGGCAAAGACATTTGGCAGAAAGCGAGAGCTCAAGCCCTGTACGCGAAGACAGATGAGGAGGCGCTGGCGATTCTGGACAAAGCGCATGACGATACGATGTCCATCGGGTTCGAGAAGCTGCTGGATTATTACACTCAGCGCTGGCATGAAAACTTGAAGATGATCCAGGGCAACTAGGGCGAGGAAGCAGGACATACGAAGAGGGGACCCGTTTTTTCGGGCTCCCCTTTCTTGCATCGCGCCGAACATCCGTAAACGCCTGCTGTTATTAGAGGATATTCTCCGTTCTCAACCGCCGGGGGGGACGGGTATACTTAGGGATACACCGAACTTCCGCAAAGGGAAAAGGGGGCAGACGATCTTGTATAAGGTATTACTTGCCGATGACGAGCATCTTGACCTGGAGGGCATGAGGACGTTTATTCCCTGGTCCGAGCTGGGGATGGAGGTCGTAGGCGCCGTAAGCAACGGCTTCTCGGCCTGTGAGCTGATGGAACGGCAGTCCGTCGATATTTTGGTGACAGACGTCAATATGCCGAATATGTCGGGACTGGAGCTGGCGCGCCGAGCGTTGGACCGAAAGCCGGACGTCCGCGTCGTGTTTGTCAGCGGGCATCAGGACTTCCACTTTGTTAAGCAAGCGCTTTCGTTGAAGGCGTGCAGCTATGTGCTGAAACCGATGGACGATGAAGAGCTGGTCGCTTCGTTGCGGCAAATCACCCTTGAGCTTGAGTACGAGGCGAATCGCAAACGCACGGAGGAACAGTTCCTTCAAATGATGCAAGCTTTGGGAGCACAAGACGGCAGAGAGTCAAAGGACGCCCGTGATCGGCTCGCCGAACCGGAGCCTTCGGACCCATCGGACCTGAGGAACATGCCAGGCAGCAGCCGGTTGATCAAGGAAATCGTGGCCACCATGCAGGCGCGTCTCCACGAGAACCTCACTTTGAAGCAAATCGCCCAGCAGTTTGCTTTTTCCCCCAATTATTTGGGACACCTCTTTAAAGAAGAAACCGGCCAAGGCTTCAGCGAAATGCTGACCGAGCTTCGGATGAAGCGGGCGCGTGAGCTGCTAAGGGACCCCAAGGTGAAAATCTATGAGGTCGCCGGTCAGGTCGGGTATCGCTATATGCCATATTTCAGCCGGCAATTTAAGGAAACCTTCGGGATGACGCCGATGGAATTCCGCAAACGGGAGTGAGTCGCCTTGATGAAGATTCTCCGCGTTTCGCCAAACCGGTCGCCCCGTTACCTACCGTTCGGCTACAAGCTGATGCTGACCTACCTTGTTTTTATCCTGATTCCGGTGCTCGCCATCGGTTATTTCTCCCACACTCTTTATCAGGAATCCATCCGCAAGCAAACCCGCAGCACTATTCAAGGCACGCTGTTGCAAATCCGCGATAACATGGAATACAAAATGGCGGATGTGGAGCGCGTTTCCTCCATGCTATACCACGACTATACACTGGTGAGGCAACTCCGCAGCTATGAGGAAGGCTGGAGCAGCTATGAACGCACGACAACGGTACTCCAACCGAAGCTCCATATCGCCATGAATGCGACCGGTCTGAATTTGGCCATGTACGTGTTCCTTGAGAACGATACGCTGCCCGAAGTGTATCACGGTTCATTCCTACAAGAGAACCCGGATGCGCTCGAGGGGCAATACAACATCTATCATCTTCAGAGGATTCAGGACAAACCGTGGGTTCTGGAGTTTCCGGAAGAGGAATACGGAGAAACGCTTGTTTGGCGCGAGGTAGAGAGGGACATGGAGTATGGCCGAATTTCGCTGCTGCGCCGGCTGGTCGACAGCGATAAGCCGCTCGATTTGCAGGTAATCGGCTTCTTGCGACTGAGCGTGCGAAGCGGCGAGTTGTTCGAAGCACTGGACTACCGCAAAATCGGCGAGGGCAGCCAATTGCTGATTCAAGATGGGGCGGGGAAGACGTTATACGAATCCGGCGGGATCGAAGAGACCGGCGTTGCCGGAAGTCGGGGGGAATCGGCAGAGTTTTTAACGATCCGCGAGGAGGTCGCAGGTCCGGGATGGGTACTCACGGCCCGGGTTCCGCTTACGATCATGGAACAGGACTCGACGAAGGTACGTTGGTTCGTGACCCTGATCTGCGTGTTGTGCTTGATCGTGTTTACGTTTGCCGGGATGTTCATTTCCCGTTATTTTTCGATCCGGGTAACGAAAATCGTGTCGGTTCTGAATGCCTTCCGCGAAGGGGATCTCCATAAACGGATGCGCTACCGGGGGAAAGATGAGTTTTCCCAGATCGCCTCTGCCCTAAACGAGATGGGGCACAATATCGAACGGCTGATTGAGCAGGTCTATCTGTCCCAATTGGAGAAGAAGGAAGCCGAACTGGAGACGCTGCAGGCGCAGATCAACCCGCATTTCCTCTATAATACGCTGTCCTCGATCAGCCGGCTCGCCAAGTTCGGGGAGATTGACAAGCTGCAGCGCATGGTGCTTGATCTGGCGAAGTTCTATCGCTTGTCGCTTAGCGACGGGCGGACCATCATTCCGATTCGCAGCGAGCTGGCCCAGGCGGAGGCTTACATCAATATCCAGCGAACGAAATTCGGGGAGGCGGTGTCCTTTGGTTTCGAGGTCGACCCGGCGATCCTATCTTTGTCCACGGTCAAGCTAGTCCTGCAGCCGTTTATCGAAAACGTGTTGGAGCATGCCTGGTTCGGCGATCCGATTCACGTCCGGGTTCAAGGTTATGCGAAAGGGCGGGAAGTTTGCTTCAAAATCATCGACGATGGGATCGGCATGCCGCAAGATCGGCTTCGGCAAATTTTCGACTCGGCACCCGGGGCGGAGGCCGGGTTTGGCATACGCAACGTACATAGCCGCATTCAGTTGCATTTCGGCACGGAGTATGGGGTGAAGATGTTTAGCCGTCCCGGGATCGGCACGACAGTGTTGATCCGGTTCCCGGTAATCCCTTCAGTCGGGGGGGATCCAGGGGGATTCGCGGGTCTTTGAAATGTCAGGCAACACGGAGCCTGTCAAGCCTTGACAATTATTTACTTCGCGGGTTTAATAGGGAGATAGTTTTGTACAACTCGTGAACAAAGAAGGCGAAAACCGTATGAACGCACATCTCAGAAATATTCACCCTTTATCGTGGACCATCATCGTGGGGACCATTTTTGGACGTATGGCTTCGTCCATGAGCATTCCGTTCTTATCCATCTATCTCATCAAGTCCCTTGGAGCGTCCCCGTCCGAAACTGGGATCGTCGTTGCGGTCAGCTCGCTGATCGGGGTGTTCGCCAGCTTTTACGGAGGGTATATCTCGGACGTCATCGGACGCAAGAGAGTGCTGTACATTTCCATTTTCGGCTGGGTGCTGGTGTTCATTGGCTTTGGCTTGGCGAATCAAGTGTGGCTCTTTTTTATTATGAATGCCTTAAACGGATTGTGCCGTGCGTTGTTCGAACCGACCTCCCGGGCATTGTTGGCTGATATCACGCCACAGGAAAGCAAGATGCTGGTATTTAATCTGCGTTACGCAGCGATTAATCTTGGCGTAGTCGTCGGACCGATCCTAGGTTTGCAAATGGGGGCTTCGGATTCGGGAATTGCGTTCTATTTCGCCGGTCTCGTCTATCTGGTGTACGGGCTGGTTTTGGTATTCCAGTTTATGCTGCATAAGGAGATCGGAACGGCGGATCATGGAGCGGGCGAGCGCCTGTCCCTGAAGGGCGCGATGCAGGTGACCGGACAGGACAGGACCTTCTTGTATGTGCTGGTCGGTATGATTTTCTGCGTGCTTGGGTACGGACATTTCAGCTCGACGTTGGCGCAATACTTAGAGATGACGCCGAGTATCCAGGACGGAGCCAAGCTGTTTGGCTACATGCTGTCACTGAACGCGGTAGTCGTCCTGGTGGTACAGTTCCCGATCGTCAAGTTCGCCGGCCGCTTCTCGCCGGTTGTGCCGCTGATCGCGGGTAATTTGTTCGTCTCCGGCAGCCTGCTGCTGTTCGGCTCGGTACACGCGATCTGGGCGTTCCTGCTAGGCGTCGTCATCTTTACGATCGGCGAGGTGCTGATGTTTACGATGACTGACGTGCTGGTCGACCGCATTGCCCCGGCATCGCTGCGCGGTACGTATTTCGGCATGTTTGGCTTTAACCAATTAGGCAATGTGCTCGCGCCGCTGCTGGGCGGCTTCTTATTGGATGCCTTCGGTGCCCCAAAATCCCTGATCATCTTTGGGATCATTGCGTTGACGGCCGCCTTCGGCGTGCCGTTCCTGCTGCTGGCGAAACGCCATTTAAACGCGCGAGAAGCGGCGGCTGGGAATGGGGAGGTGCAGGCGGGGGTGTCGGGTTGATAAGGTAATCAACCCACTGGATTTTCTACCGTTAATAGGGTTCACCAACAATAGCTAAGTCAGGGCACACCAAATAACCGGATCGGGCGATTCACGCCCGGTCCGGTCTTTTGTTTTATTTGCTTTTACGCGACAAACTCAGTAAGGACAAGCCGAAGAACAACACTGTAGTCGCCAGCAAAATGACGATGCTTAACCAGGACTCGACCTGGTAGGAGCCAAAATGATAGACGACGCCCATACTTTCCGTGAACTCCGTCAGTGCCTCGGCGGGGGCCCCGTTGAAGGACACTTCCATCGGATGTTCCAGCATGACGCTACGAATCAGCACCCCGGCATGGGAGATCGGGAAAATCTTAATGACCCATTGCACCGCCTCGGGCAGGCTGCCCATCGGCACGTAGATGCCGGTTAGGAAACCGATCAGCGTCCCGATCACCGTGCTGGCTGCCGAGAAGGCGTTCTGACTGCGCAGGAACGTGGTGATGAAGAAGACGATCGAGCTGCTGGCGAGCACGGATAACACGATGAGTCCAAGCACCTTCAGGATACTGAGCAGCGGCAGTAACTCCCCGTCCAGCATCAGGATGTACAACTCCCCAAGGATAAACGTGACTACGCTCATGATGACGCCCACGGAGCAAGCGCTGAGAATATAACCGCCGGTTAGCCGGCTTCTGCGGAGGGGAGAAGTCGTAAAATCCTTGAGGATCTTACGCGAGCGGTCTTCGACCATGATTCCGAAAGCCCCCATGGTTGAGGTAACGGAGGTGACGGCCAGGATTCCGGCCAGTACCCAACTATTAATCAGAACAGACGCCCCTTCGATCACCGGCAGACTGTTTGCGATGGTGTCGCCAAGGAAGACGACATAGAGTCCGAGAATGATGAACACGGCCAGCAAGGAAAACAATACGGCGGCGCGGTCCCTAAAAAAGATTTTCAAATTTCGGTTTGCGATGCTTAACATCAGCTTCTGACCTCCGTTCCCGTCAGGTTAATAAAGACGTCGTCCATCGTTCCGTTGACGATTTCCAGGTTGGCGAGATTGTCCCGGCACCGGTCTAGGATCCCGAGCGCTTCTAGGGTAGAATTTAGCGCAATACGGTAGATACCTGCGGCATCCCGTTCGAAGGCAAGGCCCAATTCCTCTAGTAGGGCAGTCAACTTGCCGTCATCCGCTGGCTTAATTCTCAGCATGTCCGAAGCATACCGGTTCTTAAGTTCCAGCGGCGTACCTTGAGCCAACACTTCACCATGGTCGATGATCGTGATGTAGTCGGCTTGAGCGGCTTCCTCCATATAATGGGTGGTCAGGAATACCGTCATGCCCTGTTCTCGCTGCAGCTTGAGGACCATTTCCCACACTCTCTTGCGCGTTTGCGGATCCAATCCGGTTGTTGGCTCATCCAGAAACAGCACTTTTGGCGTATGGATTAACGCCCGTGCGATGTCTGCCCGCCGACGCTGCCCGCCGGACAGCTTACCGTAGGGACGCTTTAGAAATTCGAAGACACCCGCCGTCTCTGCCGCGACTTCGATCGCCGCTTGGAGTTCCGAACGAGACCGCCCGTAGAATCGGCCCCGGATCTGCAAATTTTCCTCGACCGTAAGCAGTGGATCCAGCAGGCTGTCCTGGAACACGATCCCGATGGAAGAACGAATCCGGTCATCGTCCTGTCCCAAGCGATACCCGTCGATGATCACCTCGCCGGCGTCCGGCTGAAGCTGGGTGGATATGATGTCGATCGTCGTTGATTTACCTGCTCCGTTAGGACCCAGAAAAGCAAACAAACTTCCTTCCTTCACTGTAAAATCCACTTTCTTCACGGCCTCCAGCGAACCAAATGATTTCTTTAGGCCGGTGACCTCAATGATATTCCCCATGCGTTATTCTCCTCCGACTTCATCTATTTGTTATGTTTGGATTGAATCTGCTGATTAATTTTATCCGCATCCACGCGGTCCTTAATGATCAGAACGCCGTATACAGCAAAATACACCACCACCGACATGCCGCTGATCACTGCGAAATTGGGCCAATCCATCGGAAATACGTGAAATAGCCACCCGATGGCAAATACCGAAAACAACACGGTCACGATATCAACAAGGATGGATGGCCACAGGCTCTTCCAGGGGATGCGATCGGTAAGCGTCATTAAGAAGGTGATGCATGTCGTCATAGCAAAAATCTGCAAGGCAATCAGGGTCGTTAAGGAAGGGAGCAGATCCAGCAGTGACAAACCTGAGAAAATCAAAATAACGAACGTAAACGAGATGCAATCGATCGTGAAGTAGGTTTTAAATTGGGTCATCCTTCAGCCCTCCTAAAAATTGAATTTTTCCTTAAATCCCTGCACGTAATGGCGATTTATGACCAGCTTCTCCCCGTTTTGGAGGCGAGCCTCGAAACGCCCGTTAATTAGGGCTCTCACGCTGGATAACTTCGCAATATTCATAATGCAGCTTTTGCTGATCCGAACGAAATCGGCTTTAGCTAGCTGCTGCTCCAGCTCGTAAAGCTTCAGGCTGCAATCGTAGACGTCCTTCTCGCAATAAGCAAAAGTCTTGTCGTCGATCGATTCGAAGTAGAAGATATCTTCCGGTCGCAGGGGATGGACGGCACCGTCCTTTTTGCCCATGATGGAAAAACCATACAACCGTATCTGGGCGATCAGTTTCTCCAAATCGGCGTCGATCAGCTGGCATTTGATCGTAATTTCTACGTCCTCGTGGTCGAGGGATTGTTCAATAATCAATTTCAAAGGTTTCACTCCTCGGGGTTCGGGGTAAGCCACATCCGCTGTGAAATGAGTTGGTGAGTTAACCATAGCACGCTGTTTTTTGCATACGCAATACCGTAATCGGTAAACTGCATTTGCGGCAGGGTAACCTGCATTCGGCAACTTGTCTTCGCCCTGCTGGGGCTAGTCTGCATAATCGGCCAAGTTCCCTCATAGACATGTATCAGTTTAGGAAATCAAACTGCAGAGGGGATGATCTCATGCGCCGTTTCACGTGGATGCTGACCATCGTGATAGCCTTAAGCTTCGTGCTGGCTGCATGCGGGAAAAAGGACGCCGATGGCGTCGTCAAGGATTTGGACAAAGTGGTTGCCCAGTTGGCGAGTTATCAAGGTTCAGGCACGATGACGCTTTATACGGGTGACAAGCCTCAGGAGTACAAGGTGGAAGTTTGGTATCAAAACCCGTCGTTCTACCGGATCGCACTCACGAATGCACAGAAGGACGTCACACAAATCGTGCTCCGCAATGAACAAGGGGTGTTCGTGCTGACGCCAAGCCTGAACAAGAGCTTCCGCTTCCAAAGCGACTGGCCGGAGAACCAAGGTCAGGTGTATCTGTACCAAACGCTGGCTCGCAGCATTTTGAGCGACAGTTCGCGGCAATTCGAAAGCGATAAGGAGAACTACATCTTCGAAGTCGCGGCCAATTACAACACCCATGCCTTAGTGCGGCAAAAAATTTGGCTGGCCAAAGATGACTATGCGCCGAAGCAAGTGCAGGTATCCGATGCCGAGGCGAAAGTCGTCGTTGAAGTGAAATTCGATAAATTCGACTTCGATGCCAAGTTCGACAAGAACTCGTTTGACATGCAGCACAATCTGGATACGGCGGCTCAGGATTCTCAAGGCACGCTGCTGGAAGTCGATGAGAACGGCATGCTCGTGGAGAAGACGCCAACTGAGGAGGGCGCAGGCGCTAACGGCGATGCCGCGTCCAGCGAAGCGGATGGCGCGAAAACTCCGGCTACACCGGCTTTAACCGAACCTTTTGGCGTGATTATCCCGACTTATCTGCCGGAAGGGGTCTTGTACCAGGATGACAAAGCCGTGGAAGGTGCCGATCGCACGACCGTCATGCTGCGTTATGATGGTACATATCAATTTACGCTATCGGAGACGCGTTCCCCGGACCGCACCGCTTCGCTCGTACCGGGCGAACTGGTCGACATGGGCTTTACGTGGGGACTTCTGACCGGCGATGCGCTGCGGACCCTCACCTGGACCGTGGACGGGCTGGAATTCCGGATTACCAGCGAGAATTTGCCGGTGACCGAAATGGTTAAAGTCGCCGCATCGATGCAGGACCAAACCGGTAAATAAAATCAGAACAGGCGGATTGCGGCTGCGCCGGCGGGAGACTTCTCCCACCGGCCCCGACGATTCGCTTCTTTATTCTATAGCGAGGTTGTAACTGAAAAAGGCCCTTCTTTCGCAATTGGGTTCTTTTGCAGAATTGACAGTCGCATCCATGAACATTACCATTAGGTTATTGCTCAGATATTTGAACTCTCAATCTTTGGAGAAGGTGACCCGAAAGTGCAAGTGATGTATCGACCTACCCGTGCGGAAATTGATTTGGACGCGCTGCGCAGCAATTTCGAGGAATTGCGAAGAAGACAACCGGCGGACATGAAAATGCTGGCATGTGTGAAAGCTAATGCTTATGGGCACGGCGCCGTGCTCGTAGCGAAGGAGTTGGAACGGATCGGCGCGGATTACCTCAGCGTCGCGTTCCTGGATGAAGCGCTGGAGCTCCGGAAAGCCGGTGTAAAGCTGCCGATTCTGGTGCTCGGGTATACGCCGCCCCACGGGGTTCGCGCCGCGTGGGAGCAAGATATCACGCTGAACGTATTCAGCATGGAAGTGCTGGAGGCGATCGAAGCGCTGCATCCCGACGAATTCCCGCATAAGCTGAAAGTCCATATCAAGATCGATTCCGGCATGGGCCGCGTCGGACTGCTGCCCGGAGAAGAAGCGGTCGCCTTCATACGCAAGGCCACGCAAGCGCCGCAGGTGGAAGTGGAAGGCCTGTTCACTCATTATTCCACGGCGGACGAGGAAGACAAAAGCTATACATTGGAACAATTTCGCCGGTTTCAGGGTGTGGTGGACGCGCTGCGGGAACATGAAATTCGTATCCCGATCATACATACGGGGAACAGCGCAATCGCCATCGATATGCCGGAACTGTCAGTACAAATGGTTCGCATCGGCATCGCTTTGTACGGCTTGTATCCGTCCGACGAGGTCCGCCGCGATCAAGTGCGGCTCACCCCGGTTTTATCCTTGAAAACCGAAACGGTACGGGTCAAGACGCTGCCGCCTCATTCCGCCATCAGCTATGGAGCGAAATACGTCACCCAGCAGGAGGAGCGCATTGCCACCCTCCCGATCGGGTATGCCGATGGATATTCGCGATTGCTGAACGGCAAAGCACAAGTACTGATACGCGGCCGCCGCGTTCCTGTAGCAGGCGTTATTTGTATGGACCAATGTATGGTATCGCTTCAAGCTTTGGCTGAGGAAGCCGAAGAAATTCAAGCCGGCGAAGAGGTTGTACTCATCGGCCGGCAAGCCGGCGAGGAAATTACCGCCGGGGAGCTGGCTTCCGCCATGGGAACGATCCATTACGAGTTGATCTGCATGCTGGCCCACCGAGTGCCCCGGGTATACAGACGGAAGGGTGAACCTGACGTATTGCTAAACCCGCTGCTGTGATAGAATGGAGCGGCAGACAAAATTCTACAAAACTTTTTCCTGAGGGAAGGAATTTATGCCGAGTCTATCGAATACTAAACATGGAAATGATCAGGTATGTACGGCACGAGCGTTTTTGTTTATAATGAAATGCAGCATACTTGATATACTATCGGCATATATTTCTTTTGTATAAATTTCCTTGAATAATGCTATACTGATATCAGGAAACAGGGTCGAGTAGGTTTTGGGGGTGGAAGTTTTAAGATGGCCAATATGCACAACACCAAAAGAATTATGATCAGTTTGCCGGATCATCTTTTGCAGGAAGTCGATGGAATCGTCGCGATGGAGAATTCCAACCGCAGCGAGTTGATCAGGCAGGCCATGAAGCTGTATCTGAACGAGCGGAAGAAACGATTCATCCGGGAATCGATGCAGCGCGGCTATATGGAGATGGCAAAAATCAATTTGTCCATGGCCTCCGAAGCGTTCCACGCGGAAGAAGATGCAGACATCACTCTGGACCGCCTAGTAAGCGGGGTGTAAACATTGATCGTAAAGCGCGGCGACGTTTTTTTTGCAGACCTCTCTCCTGTGGTAGGATCGGAGCAGGGTGGGGTCAGACCGGTGCTTATCATCCAGAATGATATCGGAAATCGATTCAGCCCAACGGCTATTGTTGCCGCTATTACGGCGCAAATCCAAAAGGCGAAATTGCCAACCCATGTTGAGATTGACGCGGCTACGCACGGATTTGATAGGGATTCCGTCATCTTGCTGGAGCAAATTCGAACGATCGACAAACAAAGATTAACGGATAAAATTACGCATTTGGACGATGAGACGATGAAGAAAGTGAATGATTCGCTGCTCATCAGTCTCGGTTTAATCGATTTTTGAGTTTTCTTTAACTAATGCGTTTTCAGATTGCTTCAAACGCTCTGGACTTTGCTCCGGGGCGTTTTTTGTTTTGCCGATAATTTTGATAAAAGAATCTTATGATTTTGCTATTTCGATCGGAGGCAATTCGAGTACGATGAGAGTAATCACGGATAAAGGAGAGGTTGCCGTTTGAACGCTCAATATGAAATCTATGACGATCCCTTTAAAATGTTGATTTTGTTGGCGACATTCGTGGCGGAGCAGCAAGGCAGCAAGCTGGATTACGAAAATGTAGCATCTTTCGAAAACGACAAGTTTTCGCTTGCGAACGGCCGGTTCCTGTATAAGAAGGATCAGGTCGAGATCACCTGGTACCAGTTCCTGGGTCGCGATATCCAGTGTAACAAGGACCTGACCCGGCAGGAGTACAACCGAATGTTCGTGGATTGCATGGCATCGGTGTACGGGGTGAGCTGAGCGCCCGAACAAACCAAAAAAGTGCAAGCGCAAGGGAGTTCCTTGGTGGCTTGCACTTTTTTCTTTGGTTGATTCAGGTGGGGCGAGGCGCCGGCGAAATGTATTCGATTTTTCATATAGAAATCGGATTCGGGTGCGCGGAGAGGACATTCTATATGAAATTTCATATATATTTCGGCGAAATCGCGGGATTTGGAGCATTCTATTCGATTTTTCATATAGAATGGACGATTTCGGTGCCCGGAGAGATCATTGTATATGAAATTTCATATATAACTCGCCGAAACCGGCGAATCTGGTGATTTCTATTCGGTGCGCAACGCGTAAATCGGGCGAAGCTTGGCCGCCTTGTTGGCCGGAATCATCCCGAAGACGACGCCGATGAACAAGGAGAAGCCAAAAGCGATGAGGACGATCGGAAAGGAGACGGTTGTCGTCAAAGCTGAGTAGTGTCCAATCAATGCGCAGGCGCCGTAGCCCAACGCGATTCCGATTAAACCGCCGAAGCCGCTGAGCGCCGTCGATTCGACCATGAACTGCATCAAGATGTCGCGTTTCTTGGCGCCGATCGCTTTGCGTATGCCAATTTCTCGTGTACGCTCGCTTACAGACACAAGCATGATATTCATGATCCCGATGCCGCCGACAAGCAGTGAGATGCCGGCGATGCCGCCGAGAGCCAGTGACAGCATCTGGGTCGTCGAGTTCAACGTATCAAGCATTTCTTGAGAGTTAAAGATGCTGTAGGCGTTGTCGGCGTTCTGGAACTTCTTGTCCAAGTCAGCTTCCAGCGAGGTTTTGACCGTATCGATTTCCTTGGTGTCCTGCACCTGGACCGTAATCGAACGCACGCCGCGGCTTTGCAGAAAGCGCTCCGCCGTGGCGATCGGAATCAACAGCTTATTGTCGTTGGATGCGGTCAAGCTCGAGCCCTTCGACTCCAGCAAACCAACGATGGTGAAGCGGCTCCCGTTAAGCTGAATCGTTTGTCCGACCGGGTTGTCGGTACCGAAGTAAGTGCTGGCGGCTTCCGTGCCGATCAATGCCACCTTCATGCGGAATTCGTTGTCCATATCGATGATGTAACGACCGGCTTGGACGTGGAAATCCTGAACCTCCTCGTAGGAAGGGGCAATGCCCTCAATCGATAGGGTATCGTTGGTTGTCCCTTTCTTGGCGGTGACGGAGCCGCTGATCACGGGCGATACGGCTTTCACTCCATCGAGGTCTCCCAAAGCCATCGCCTCCTCGAAAGAGAGCGAGGTTGCGCTGCCCCGGCCCATGATATTTACCGTGAGCAGATCGGTTCCCAGACCTTCAAGCTGATCGGTAATTTGCGACGTCGTGCCTTGCCCCACAGAGACGAGCGTAATCACGGAAGAGACGCCGATGATGATGCCAAGCATGGTGAGAAAAGAACGGATCTTAGCGCCTGCGATGCTCTTCCAGGCCATTTTGACGCTTTGCAGCAGGTTCATGCCGGGTTCCCCCGATCTTCGACGATCCGTCCATCCTGAATCCGAATGAGCCGTTTGGCTTGCTCGGCGATGGAGAGGTCATGGGTGATGATGATGATCGTATGGCCCAGCGCGTTCAGTTCCTTCATTTTATCCATCACCTCGACGCCGGTTTTGCTGTCGAGCGCCCCGGTCGGTTCATCCGCAAGAAGCATCGGCGGCGCGCCGGCGATCGCTCGGGCGATCGCCACCCGCTGTTGCTGCCCGCCCGACAATTCGGACGGGCGGTGGTGCATCCGGTCGTCCAAGCCGACGAGACGGAGCGACTCCTCGACGGATCTTTTCCGCTCCTTATGCGGAACATTGCGGTAGATTAACGGGAGCTCGACATTTTCGTAGGCGGTTAATTTGGGCAGCAGATTAAACTGCTGAAAAATGAACCCGATCTTCTCGTTGCGAATCGTCGCCAGCTTATTGTCGGATAGCTTGCGAACGTCCTGTCCGTCGAGCAGATAAGTGCCTTCGTTCGCTACGTCCAGGCAGCCCAGCATGTTCATCAGCGTGGATTTGCCGGAGCCGGACGGACCGATAATGGCCACGAATTCGCCGTGCCCGACCTGGAAGCTGATCTCGCTTAACACGGTCATCATTTCACCGGCCATGCGGTAACCATGGCCAAGGTTCTGCACGTCAATCAGCGGGGAATGTGCTAGGGCCATTATCTGCCACCTCCGCCGCCAAATCCACCTCCGCCGCCTCCGCCGGGCACCGCACCTCCGCCGAACCCAGCGCCGCTACCGCCGCTAAATCCACTTTCTCCACCAAATCCGCCCTGGATTCTTGTCTGCTGCTGCTGGTTGGCGGAACCGGAGGAGTTGCTGATCACCGTAGGAATGATGACCTCCTGGCCTTCAGTTAATCCGCTGACGATTTCGATTAACGTTTCGTTATGCGCGCCGACCTCTACGACTTGCATGCGACCTCCCATGCCACCGGTCCCCCCGGCGGCTCCGTTTGCTCCGGTGCCCCGGCCCTGGCGGTTCGCCGGGGCCTCCGAGGCACCGCTGCTTCGGGTGCCGGAACCGGTTTGCGGCGGCGTTCCTTCGGCGTCCAGTGCGGCCCCGGGCTGGCCCGTCCGACCGGCGCCGGTCGCACCCTCGGCCGGGTTCGCCACACCCGCAGCTGCGCTCTCTGTGCCGGCTTCGGTTCCCGCTAACAAGACTACGTACCGGCCGCCCCGCTGCTGAACCGCCTCGATCGGCAGGGTCAAAACGTCCTGTTTTTCCTCGGTGATAATCGTCGCTTCCGCCGACATGCCTACCCGCACGCCTTCGGAATCGCTTAGTGCAATCGTGACGTCAAATAACGATACGCCGCCTGAGGCTGTTCCTTCGTCGGCGATGTCGGAGACTGTGCCTTCAAAGGTTTGATCCGGAAGGGCATCGACCAGTACAGTCGCCTTCATCCCCTCCTTGACGCTGGGGATATCCAGCTCATCGACTTGAATCTTGACGCTCAGTTTCTGGTAATCGTTAATGACGAACAGTTCGGCACCGGTTTTGGCCTGTTCGCCAGCCGTGATATTGACGGCCGTGACGGTGCCGTTGATCGGCGAGGTTAACGGGTCAGGGGGCACCATGTCCTCCTTCAGCTTGGCAATCTCCGTTTCGGTGTTGCCGATGTTCAACTCCTGTTTGGTGATCGACTTTTTCGTGGCGCTCAGCGTCTGTTCATCGGCTCCTTCCTGCACCTGACGCTTAAACTGCTCCTGCAAATCGACTAGGTCCAATTGTTGCGACTCCAAGGAGGATTGCTGCGCTTTGAGGTTATCGGAGTTATCGGTGCCTTCAAACGTAAGCAGCACCTGTCCTTTTTTTACGATATCTCCCGCCTTTACGCGAACCTCACTGACTTTGCCTTCGTCTTTCGTGCGGACGCTTTCGCTCTCCGTAGAGACGGTAGAACCCGAACCGGAGACGCTGACCGTAATGTCGCCTTTGCTGACCCGCGTCGTATTCTGAACGGGTGTCGCTGCTTGCTTCGGTTTGTTCGGAATCGTTAAGATCAAAATCAGGGCGATCGCGATAATGACCCCGGCTCCAATCCCGATCCATAACCACTTCTTCTTCAATCGAATCCCTCCAACCTATGTATTCCGCCAACAAGCGTCGGGGCTTGTACGGCCCTTTACACTCAACAAGTCGAACCTATTTTAAGGGATGAAGATGAGGCCAACCTGAAGTCTAGCTGAAAGTTTTCTGAATGGATTTTTGATAAAGCCGGGGTTTGCGAAAAAATATATCATGGCGTCATCTGCTACGATCAAGTACAATAAATGTAACATTTTCCGGGGAGGAACCTTTTTTCATGGATCAACGTCCGTCTGAAACGCCTTATTCCTATTCCACCTTCAGTCAGTATCCGCCGTCGGCACCGCCGGCGCCGGCAAAAACGAACGGAAAGTCGATCGTGTCGCTGGTGTTGGGCATTTTATCGATCGTCATTCCTTATGTAGGCTTTATTCTGGGGATCGTCGCTATTGTATTCTCCAGCCTGTCGTTCAAAGAGATCAAACGCACGGGCGAGCAGGGCAAGGGACTTAGTGTCGCCGGCCTCGTTTGCGGCATCGTTGGCACGGTGTTGTACGGCATCATTATCGTGATCGCGATCATCGCGGTTCTGGTATATGCCACAACGTTTGATTCGACGTACAGCACGTTTTAAATGTCCTAAAATAAGCACCGCTGCCTTAAGGCGCGGTGTTTCTTTGTTTTTCCCCGGAGGTGATCGCCCGGACACGCTGGAAAAGGCGTGCAAAGTTTGTGATAATAGAAATAATCGCAATTTTTTGAATGAAAGAGGGATTCTGCCATGGCGCAAACGGAGATGAACGGAACAGCGGTACAAGGTACGGCCGACACGGGGGAACAGGAGCGGATCATCGTTCAAATCGCCAAGGAGCTGGGATTATCGCTGAAGCAGGTACGAACGACGATCGGGCTATTGGACGAAGGCAACACGATTCCGTTTATCGCTCGTTACCGGAAAGAAATGACCGGAGAACTCGACGAGAACCAGCTACGCGACATCGAGGAGCGGACGCAATATCTCCGCAATCTAGAGGAGCGGAAACGGGAAGTCATTCGAATCATCGACGAGCAGGGGAAACTGACGGACGAGTTGGCGGCGGCTATCGGGAAGGCGGTAAAGCTGCAGGAAGTGGAGGACTTGTATCGACCATACCGTCAAAAGCGGAAAACCCGGGCGAGCGTGGCCAAGGAGAAAGGGCTGGAGCCGCTGGCGGAATGGCTGTTGTCGCAGCCGAAGCAGGGCGATCCGTTGGGGGAAGCGGCGAAGTTCACGGCGGCTGCCGGGATCGAAAACGGCGTGGATACGGCCGAGGAGGCGCTGCAAGGCGCGATGGATATCGTGGCCGAACAAGTGGCAGACGAAGCCGTCATTCGGGCTTGGGTCCGCAAATATACGATGGATCACGGGCTGATGGTGTCCGAGGCGAAGACGCCGGAAGAGGAATCCGTCTACGAGATGTATTACAACTACCGGGAGGCCGCGAAAAAAATGCCGTCCCACCGCATCCTCGCCATGAACCGCGGCGAGCGGGAGAACGTGCTGAAGGTATCGCTGGAAGTGGACGCCGAAGCGATTTGCCGCTACATCGCCGGCCAGGTCATCCGCGGGCGTTCCGCAACGGAGGACGTGCTGCGCGCGGTGATCGACGATGCTTATAAACGCCTG
Source organism: Paenibacillus timonensis (assembly GCF_009725205.1). Classification (GTDB taxonomy): domain Bacteria; phylum Bacillota; class Bacilli; order Paenibacillales; family Paenibacillaceae; genus Fontibacillus; species Fontibacillus rhizolycopersici. The sequence continues at coordinate 194,275 of NZ_WNZY01000007.1, forward strand.
ATCGCCCCGTCGATCGAGCGGGAGGTGCGCGGCGAGCTGACGGAGAAAGCCGAAGCCCAGGCGATATCGATCTTCGCCGGCAATCTGCGCAGCTTGCTGCTGCAGCCGCCGGTTCGAGGTAAGAACGTGCTTGGCGTTGACCCGGCCTACCGGACCGGCTGTAAGCTCGCCGTTGTCGACGACACCGGCAAACTGCTGGAGGTGGCGGTCACTTACCCGACGCCGCCGAACAACAAGAAACGGGAGGCGGCGGCCAAGTTCCACGAGCTGATCGACAAATACGGCGTCGAGCTGATCGTGATTGGCAACGGCACCGCTTCGCGGGAGACCGAACAGTTCGTTGCCGAGGTCATCGCCGAACGCAAGGGCAAGGACCGTGAGCTGGCGTACCTGATCGTCAACGAAGCGGGGGCGAGCGTCTATTCCGCCTCCAGGCTGGCGCAGGAGGAATTTCCGGATCTGGACGTCGCGGAGCGGAGCGCGGCTTCCATCGCGCGGCGGCTACAAGATCCGCTGGCAGAGCTGGTCAAGATTGAGCCGAAGGCGATTGGTGTTGGGCAATACCAACATGACGTCTCCCAGAAGCATCTTGACGAAAGCTTGAAGAACGTCGTGGAATCGGCTGTAAACCACGTCGGCGTGGACGTGAATACCGCTTCCCCGGCGCTCTTGTCCTACGTGTCCGGCGTTAACGCGACTACGGCGAAGAACATTGTTAAATTCCGCGAAGAGAACGGGCGTTTCAAGAGCCGCAAACAGCTGCAGAAGGTGCCGCGGCTCGGCGCCAAAACGTTCGAGCAGTGCGTCGGCTTCCTGCGGATTGACGGAGGGGAGCATCCGCTCGATAAGACGCCGATTCACCCGGAATCTTATGACGTGGTGACCCGACTGTTTGCGGAGCTGGGCGTTTCTTTGAATCAGTTGGGCTCCAAGGAGCTGAATGAGAAGCTGGCTGGGCTGGATCCCGGCGAGCTGGCGCCTCGCCTCGAGGTTGGCGTCCCAACGCTGCGCGACATTCTCGAAAGCCTGCAGCGCCCAGGACGCGATCCACGCGAGGAGCTGCCGCTGCCGATCTTCCGTACCGACGTGCTGAAGATCGAGGACTTGGTCCCGGGCATGGAGCTGCAGGGAACCGTACGTAATGTCATCGATTTTGGTGCTTTCGTTGATATCGGGATCAAAAACGATGGGCTTGTGCATATCTCCCAGTTGAGCAACGGGTACGTAAAGCATCCGATGGATGTCGTTTCCGTCGGCGACAATGTGACCGTTTGGGTGCTGAACGTGGATATCAAGAAGGGGCGGGTTGGTTTGACGATGCGGGGCCCTGCCGAAGTGAAGGCACAGTAATGTAAGGTAGTAAAAAAAGAGAGCCGAAGCCGCGAAATGTTTCGCGGCTTCGGCTCTTTTTTGCGATACGTTCCCAAGCTCTAGAGTCCGGCGGATTGCCGGAGCTTGTCCGGCGCGAGGACGAGGATCATTTTCTTGTCAACCCGGATCAGTTCGCTGTACTGCAGATCCAGCATCACCTTGGTCACCGTTTCGCGTACGGTGCCGGACATGTCGGCAAGCTGCTGGTGCGTTAGCTTAAAGGCAATGAGAATGCCGTCCGATTTCGGTGTGCCGTGCTGCTCCATCAAGCGCAGCAGCGTTCGCACAATCCGGGTACGGGCATCCAGCAACGTCAAGTCCATAATCAACTCATTCGCCTTCCGCAGGCGTCCGAGCGTCGTCTCCAGGATTTTTAAGGAAATCAGCGGGTTTTGCTGCAGCAAGCCGATGAAATCCCGCCGTTTCAACACATAAAGGAGCGATTTCTCAATCGTCCGCGCCGAAGCGGATCGCAACTGCACGCTCTCCAGCAATGCCATCTCCCCAAAGAAATCCCCTTCACTCAACACCGATAAGATAATTTCCCGATTCTCGTCGTTTCGATAAATATGGATGAGGCCGGATTGGATCAGGTACAGCTCGTCCCCTTCCTCCTCTTCCCAAAAAATCGTAGTCCCTTTATCGTATTCCCGAGTGATGAACAGCGGCGCCATTTTGGCAAGATCCACGGGATCCAAATGCTCGAAATACGGAAAACGTCGGATGAGTTCGAAATCGTTCATCAGCTTGCCTCCTTTGGTCAAAAATGGCGTCGGACCGAAAGACCCTGTGTTAGTTTGTGATCTTGGGTTCTTAAAACAGAAATTCGTGAAAGACTAACAGAATCCCTTTTTATATAAATTTTAGTTAGGAATGTACGACATTCTTACGAGAATACGGGGCTGTTCCAAGCTGGCGTTCATGCCGCTGCGGAGCCGCCCCTTGTGTTTTGGATCAGCCGTTATTGCATTGGGTTGGTGTTGTCAGTGTGGCTATTTCGGCGACTGTAGTAAAAAAACCAACAATCGTTGAGCAGACGAATCTGACGACGATCTCTCTTGTTAAAGGCACGCATGATCTGATTGCTGAGCCAGTTCGGCAAGCGTATCCCCTCCTCCGGTAACCCATTGGTATGGTTAGGGTATGGGGCATTCCCCCAATCCGTGCAAGTCCCCCATAAAACGGAAACTAAAATTCCGGCTTTTGATCACGAAGGGGAATCGGAGGAGCGGATTCGGCGTCGAATCTTGCGCTCACCCTCGAAGTGCGGTGCTCATGTAGGCTCCACCTACACTGCGCTCCTCCTTCTTCGGGTTTACGCAACCTTCTCGGTGCTGAAAAGCCTGAGTTTTAGTCTTCATTGAAACGGAAACTAAAATTCCGGCTTTTGATCACGAAGGGGAATCGGAGGAGCGGATTCGGCGTCGAATCTTGCGCTCACCCTCGAAGTGCGGTGCTCATGTAGGCTCCACCTACACTGCGCTCCTCCTTCTTTGGGTTTACGCAACCTTCTCGGTGCTGAAAAGCCTGCATTTTAGTCTTCATTGAAACGAAACTAAAATTCCGGTTTTTGATCACGAAGGGAAATCGGAGGAGCGGATTCGGCGTCGAATCTTGCGCTCACCCTCGAAGTGCGGTGCTCATGTAGGCTCCACCTACACTGCGCTCCTCCTTCTTCGGGTTTACGCAACCTTCTAGGTGCTGAAAAGCCCGCATTTTAGTCTTCATTGAAACGGAAACTAAAATTCCGGCTTTTGATCACGAAGGGGAATCGGAGGAGCGGATTCGGCGTCGAATCTTGCGCTCACCCTCGAAGTGCGGTGCTCATGTAGGCTCCACCTACACTGCGCTCCTCCTTCTTCGGGTTTACGCAACCTTCTCGGTGCTGAAAAGCCTGCATTTTAGTCTTCATTGAAACGGAAACTAAAATTTCCGGCTTTTGATCACGAAGCGGGATCGGAGGTGGTGATTCAGCGTCGAATCTTGAATTCAGCCGGGCCCTCCGCTGCTCACGTGACTCTAACGGAACTCAGAGACGCTATTCGCCCGAAACGGGGCATGCTCCGATTCTAACGGTACGAGGAGACCTTATTTACGGCAAAAGCAGAGAAATAGCTGCCCAATTGTTTGAATAAGGTCATTTCGTTCCGTTACAGCGGGAAATCGTCGGGAAATGAGCGAATAAGGTCTCTACGTTCCGTTAGAGCGACGTAGGCTCGCGAGGAACGATGTAGGCTACAAGGAACGACGTAGGCTCGCGAGGAGTAACGTTGCCTCATCGGGACGACGTTAGATCTACGAGGAGCAAAGCTACACCATCGGGGATGGGGATGCCGGAATCTCACAACATAAATAGCCGGCTGAACGGCCCTCATCGCAATGAGCAGCTAGTCCAGTCGGCTTGGGTTGGATCTATTAAGCGGTACGAAACGAATCTACGCGCCTTCTTCCTCGTACCATTGCTCGAGCTGAGCCTGGAGGGCGCGGATTTCGGTGAGCAGCGAGATCAGGGGGTAGTTTTCCTCGCGGATTGCGGAAAAAGCGGACTCCAGTCCGTTGATATAATCCAGACCGCTCGTGGTCTGCAACGATTCCTGCAGGAGATCGAGCTGGTCGCATTCGGCAATTGCACGCGGCAGCGACGGAATCTCAGAGGCCGTCAATTTATCGATTTCCTTGTTCAGCCGCAGATTCAAAGCGCTGAGCTGGTAGGCATAGTCGCGGGGCATTTCTACGAAAACTAGATTCGGGCCTTGCTGCAAAATAACGTATCTCATTAGGGACATGCTTGCGATTCTCCTTTTCTATCCATCCTACTTGACAGTGTAGCGTAAGGAGAAGTTAAAATTCAAGTAATGAATCTAGCAGATTTCTAGCACTCACGACAACAGGAAGGGGAGAGGACGATGACGGATGAGCAGCTGCAAGCCTGGATCGAGCAAATCTCGCTGCGTTCCTTCGGCGTGCCTTTCCGGCACCAAGCCCGGTTTAACAGCCGGCTCCGAACGACAGGGGGCCGCTATTTTATGAAAAGCCATCATATCGAAATTAATCCCGCTCAGCTCGTCACCTACGGAGAGGAGGAAGTCGAGCGCATCATCAAGCATGAATTATGCCACTACCACCTGCATTTGGCGGGACGAGGGTATCAGCATCGCGACGCGGACTTTAAGGCCCTGCTTCAAAAAGTCGGCGGCAGCCGGTACTGCCATTCTTTACCCGGGAGCAAGCAACGGAAGGTCTTACCGCACCGCTACAAGCTGGTGTGCGCGGATTGCGGGATGGAGTATCTGCGGAAACGCCGCGTCGATCCGAACCGGTACCGCTGCGGGAAATGCGCCGGCCGACTGCGCCTATATACGTTATCCGGCGGCTAAGGATGTGTTATACTTAGATCAAACGACATAAGGAGTGATTGAAGATGGCTCAATCCCAAGCCAAGAAGCAGCGGCAAAAGCTCATCCGCGAAGGAAAACGCAGCCCGGAACTCAGCCGCAGCCCGTTTGCGTTTCAAGATCTGCGAACCCGAAAGACGAAAACGAAGCAGGAACAACTTCATCGGCAAAAATATAAGAACCACGCTTCCCCTTACGGAGACGATGGTTCTTTTTATTTTCAGTCCTCGGTTTCGCTGCTTTTTGCTATGGTCGTAAAAATTTCGTATTGCTTACTATCCTCGGTTGTTTTGGACTGGTGTTTTTTTAGAAACGCCGTGATCCACGCTTGAAATTCCTCAACTTCCTGCGGAGTCAAATACACGTGATCGTTGCTTAACTGCCCGGAAGACGTATCGGAGCGAGAGGATTTCAAAAAACGTTTCTTACTTTCGTCGTATAAATTGCTCAACAGCTTCTCGGTTTCTGTTAAAGCGACCTGCTTGAGCGAATCGTCGAAGTAGCTCTTCTTAATATGAATGGCGCCCTCAAAAGGTTCATAATATTTCGCGGTGATGCCATTAATAACCTTGGTGTCCACGAGCTGCAAGAGACCGATACTCTCTAGCTTTTTGGCATGATAATAGACTTTAGCCGGAACTTCGCCCATCGTATCCGCCACTTCCTTCATCGTCGCTGGACGATTCAATTGCTTGAATGTATCCAGGATTTGAAGACGATATGGGTCGGAATAGATCCGAATGTCCTCCAGCGTTTTCAATTCCTTCGCCTCGTTCACCTGTAAGCCCCCTACCCGAACATAAGACGGTTGACCGTCACTTATTTTAAGTATAGCTCGGGCCTATAAATTGCGCAAAGCATGATCGGATCAGATCTCCATGAAATTTCGCTGTTTCATCAACATAAAAACGGGAACCAGCAAGAGAATACCAAAACTCACATACAGCAGGTGGACTTGCACCCATTCCCCCAGGATACCGGCGAGGGCACTCCCCGCGGGTATCGCACAAGTACACACCATTCCGTAAAGCGCCCCCACGCGGCCAAGGAGCTCCTTCGGCACCGTTTCCATAAAATAGGTGGTAGAAGGCGTGCTGCATAACGAGACGGACAGACCTATCCCAAAGCTGAACAACGTGGCCATGGCCAGCGGTTGAATCGGTAGGACCGCAGGTAAGTACATCAGCGCATAGTTGAGGCCAAGCAGCAGATATCCGGTTAAGATGAGCCGGCTTTTTTTATAGGCAGCACCTCTTTTGCCTATCCATAATCCGCTGACAATGGTTCCGCAGACCAAGCTAATCCCCATTAAGCTTAAGCCGACAGGGCCCGAACCTAAGATTTCATCCACGTAGACGACATTCAGCACGTTAAACGGCGATAAGCAGAAGTTAACGAAGGCCGCAGCCATGACGATGGTAATGAGCAGCTTATTGGATTTGAGATACAGCAACCCTGCTTTTAGTTCCTGAAAGAAGGAGCTTTTGCTTTCCGCGGCGTTATGATGAGGTTCAGGCGAAGTCTGTCGGGGCGCTCGGATCAGCAGGATGAAAGCAGCCGCGATGGTGAAAGTAAGCCCGTCGATCAGGATGGCCGTGGAGATTCCAAAGCTCGCAATGATGCCGCCAACGGCCGCCATTCCCGCTAATTCAGCCGCCCGAGAGGCGGAGGTGCTAAAGGAATTGCCGCTTAGCAGTTTTTCCTTAGGCAGCAATTGGGGAACTAGGGCCAGTTCGGCAGGAGATGCGAAGCATTCCAGCGTTGAGGTGAGTAGCGTCAACACATAAAGATGCCAGGGGACAAGCCAGCCTTGCCAATAGAGCAAAGCCGTGAAGCAAACGATCAGGCCGCGTCCCAGATAAGTAATGGCGACGACCTTTCGTTTGGACCAGCGGTCCACCAGCGTTCCTGCAAAAAAACTGAAGGCTATGTTCGGTATGAAATTGAGCGCAAACAAAGTACCCATCAACAGCTTGGAGCCGGTGAGCATGTATACCATCCAACTGTAAGCAATGGAATCGACGGAATCCCCAAATCGGGAAATCACACGGGCCAGCAGAAGATACATAAACGATTTGTAAACCGCCAGTTCTCTAAACCCGGGAAATGGTTGACTTTTGACCCGCACTTCTTGACTCATGAGCACCCATCCTTTAAAAATAATCATACGTTAAAATTTATTTAACGTTATGTTTATTTTATTGAATTTCCAACAGAATGCAACCCTTTTTTTGTTTGGCTTGTCCTTGTGAGTTCCATTTGCGATTTCCCTTACACCTAAAAGGATTGGGGAAAGAAGGAAGGGGCTCGAAAGCGCTATGAATCTTGACTTTGCCGCGGAAGCGTGATAAATTAATTCATGTTCTCGTTATTTAAGACTGTTCCCCGATAGCTCAGTTGGTAGAGCACTCGACTGTTAATCGAGTTGTCACAGGTTCGAGTCCTGTTCGGGGAGCCATTTCATTCTTGGAGAGATACCCAAGTGGCTATAAGGGGACCCTCTGCTAAGGGGTTAGACTGCGTAAGCGGTGCGAGGGTTCGAATCCCTCTCTCTCCGTTGAGTATAATTGTGAATGTAGAAATCCCTCCGGTGATCCGGAGGGATTTCTGGCGATTAAAGCCAATAGTAGATGAAAGAGAATGGCAGGATTTGCAAGCTTATGTCAATAATTTAAGGGTTGCAAGGTGCATCGCTTTTTGATATACTCATTTTTGTCGCTGCCTCAAAGCGACGGTTAGATTGTGGCCCGTTGGTCAAGGGGTTAAGACACCTCCCTTTCACGGAGGTAACAGGGGTTCGAATCCCCTACGGGTCACCATTCGATTTTAGGATTTTCAAATTGAATATGCGGTCGTGGTGGAATGGCAGACACGCTATCTTGAGGGGGTAGTGGGCGTACGCCCGTGGAGGTTCGAGTCCTCTCGACCGCATCCCAGTAAGAAAGAACCTTGCGGTTAGCAAGGTTCTTTCTTCATACCTGCAGCCGTGAGCAAGGGGCTAGATTTCGAGCAAGGATCGAATGGCGTAGGCGACCCCATGATCGTTATTGGATCGGGTGGTCATCGTGGACAGACGCTTGATCTCTTCCACCGCATTGCCCATCGCAATTTTGGTTCCTGCGGTTTCAAACATCGAGATGTCATTGTAGCTGTCTCCGATGACAACCGTATCGGACATGTCCACTCCCAACTGGCCTGCGAGGAATTGCAAGGCGCTTCCTTTATCGGTTTCCTTCGCGATAACCTCAACGATGTGGTTGGCAGAGGAAGTGGTATGCACCTGCGGTTGCTCGTTGAAATGCTCCGTAATTTCGTTCAGCCTGTCTGCGTTGAAGGTATAAACCAAGAGTTTATATATTGGACGGCCCTGCTCAAGCAATTGTAGCGGTTGGTCGATTCCCCGGAAACCAAATTGGACGAACTGGATTTTGGCGCTCTCCCAGAGCTGATCCCGTTCGACCTCCGGATTCGCGCTAACGAGAATATCCATTTCAACCAGCAGTTTCTGCTCGCCGTCGGAAGGCGAATAAATGGCTTCCGGGCAAAAGATTTCGAAATACACATTTTGTTTCAATAGATAACGAATGGCCTCCGCGGCAGCGCTTGGGTCAATTGGCGTTTCCCGCAGCAGCTTTCCTTTCGAGTCGAAAACTTCCGCTCCATTCGAAGCAATGATCGGGATCGACAGCTCTCCGGTTAAATGTCGGGCGTCAAAGCTAGCTCTCCCGGTGCAGAGCGTTACAGTATGGCCCTGGCTTACCGCATGCGAAATGGCGTCCAAGCCTTGGGGACTCGGGCGGCTGTCCGAGGTGAGCAATGTTCCGTCCAAATCCACGGCAATCAATTTCATGGTAGTTTCCTCCTAGCCCATCGTTGGGGGTGTTGTCTGTTTTTCTAGAGTATAGATTATGAAATGCATTTCAGGTCAAGGAGAGATCAAGACGTGGCAACCCAGCTTTGGATTATTATTCTGATTGGAGCAGGAACTTATTTATTGCGGGCAGGTTCTTTAGTATTAGGGAGCCGTGTCCGATGGTCTGAATCGACGAAAGAATGGTTGTCCTATGTGTCTCCTGCCGTGCTAGGCGCGCTGATTGGACCGCTTCTGCTGCTCAAAGACGGGAAGTGGATTCCGCTAGTAGATAATTCGATGCTGTTTGCAGCAATTCCTACGATGATTATTGCCTGGTGGTCACGACGGCTTCTATTAACCGTGGCTGCCGGCGTCTTGTTTTATGCCGGCTTTCTTACCTGGTTAGGGTAGATGGAAAAGTACCCATTAGAGGGAAGGGAATGGCGTTCATGAACCGAATGAATCGGTCGTATCAAAGAGAAGAAATCCAACTGGCTTTGCGGGATGCGTTCCCGATCATGTTAGCTTATTTTCCGTTGTCCATGACTTACGGCGTGCTCGCTGCATCGGGAGGGTTACAGGGAGGAATCACCGTGTTCAGCTCGGTGTGGATTTTCTCGGGAGGAGCTCAGTTTATGTTGCTAGGCATGTTCGCCTCGGCCGCAGCCCCCGTTACAATTATCACGACACTCCTCCTGTTAAGCATGCGTCATGTTCTGTATGGTGCGACGATGGGGCCTTATTTGGCGAATTGGCGGGAATCCGGGAAGTGGCTGGCGGCGATGGGTCTTACGGACGAAGGGTTTGCAGTGACTTCGAGCCGGGCAGCGCAAGGGGACATCATATCGCCTTCCTATTATATTACTTTCGCTATGGCCATTTATGGATCATGGGTGGCAGGTACAGCAGCGGGCACTGGGCTGGGCGGTTTTGTTACCGCAGAGCTGGCTGAGGTGTTAACTTTCGCGCTGCCGGCACTCTTCATCGCCCTGCTTGCCGGGGGGAAACGCACGCTGCCGTTTATGGCCGCCGCGGGATGCGGGGCAGTGCTCGCTACCTTGGCGGCGTTACTCCAGCTTGGGGGTGTCGGCCTGATCGCCGGAGGCTTGGTCGGTGCTACGTTAGGGCAGCAGATCAGCCGAGTGAGAAAGGGGCGGATGAATCCCGCCCCGACCAAAGCCAAAGTAGAAAGAACGATACGTTAAGTGTGAGCAGGTTATTCCGACTGGGGCGGCAGATCCAGGATCGAAGAATATTTGGGGTATAGTGCTCGAATGCAATCCGGACAAATATCATGGGTAAATTCGGCGTGGGTATGCTTAATAAGGTAGGCTTCGATGGTGCTCCACATTTCGCTTTCGTCTTTAATTTTCTTGCATACGGCGCAAATCGGCAACAGCCCCCGGAGCGTTCGAATATGAGCCAAATCATGCTGCATTTGAATTTCCTGACGTTTCATTCGGGTGATGTCGGTGCAGGTGATCACGATTCCATGGGGAGGGGCGGATGCCTCTTCGGCATAAGGGGTCATTTCGGCAAGATACCATAGTTCCTCTTCGGTGGTTGGGGCCTTGAATTCAAAGGCAAATATCTTAATATCCCCATTTAAAATACGCGAAAATTGCTCCAGCAGCTGGCGGACGTTAAAATAACTAAGATGATGGGGGCCATGCTGAAAAAACTGAAATAGATTCAAACCGGGCCGCCCCCATTCGGGAGCAACGCCAAGTTGAGAGGCTCGATTGGCCCAGGTCCGATTGACGGAGACGATCGTTCCGTTAGGGTCTAGGATCGCAACGCTTTGATTTAACGAATGATAGGGTTCTTTCCAACGCGGGTTCTCTTTCACGGCGGGTGCGCTCCTGTCATGAAATAAGGGCAGTCTTCCGACCTATTAAGTACTTGTCGGCCCTGTGTTAAGATATAGGCGTATGTTAGCCCCATGGAATAGTATCGCGGTATCTTACTCTATTATATACGCATATGCGTCGTTCTACAACGGAAAAATAACTTAATTGCGTCATTAATGTTTGTTAGGAAGGTTGGAGAGAAGTTGTCGATTTACGAACGTATCGAATTGCTGATCAAAAACGCCGGTATGACTAAAAAAGCCTTTTGCCTAGAACTTGGGATCAGTACAGGAAATCTCGGGGACTGGAAGCGCGGCAAGTCCACGCCGAGTACGAATAAATTGATTGAAATCGCCGCGTTTTTTGATGTCAGCCTGGACTGGCTCATGACCGGAAGAGAGAAACAGGCCGAATTAGTGCAAGACCAAAGAACGGAATATGTCTCCATCGAAAAAGATTGGAATTTGTTTGCGAGCTCATTGACTGAATCAGAGCGGGCTTTCGTGCGGGAGTACATCGAGTTTACCCGTTACCGGAGGCTGAAGGCCGGGCGGAGGGACAAATAATTCCACTTTACTTTTTATGACTACGAAGATATAATAATTCATGTTCGTCTTTTAGAATCGCGGTCGTGGTGGAATGGCAGACACGCTATCTTGAGGGGGTAGTGGGCGTACGCCCGTGGAGGTTCGAGTCCTCTCGACCGCATCATTGAAGCCGATAAAGAACTTCTCGGAAACTCCGGGAGGTTCTTTTTTGGTTATGCAAAGTTGTTTTTCGTAGTCTGGGTGTATGGGGCGGGGAAGATTTGCACATTCTAATAGACATCTTGCACAATATGCGCCGGATCAGGCCGTTTGGGCGGGTTTTCAAGTTGACATGCTGATAAAAATTATTTAATATGACTAAGTACTAAAAGAGCTTCGCTCTGGAAAGAAATTTGATAATATGGGTGATAACATGTCCTACAGACCGAATGTTGTAAATGTAACCAAGGCCGGCAGCAACGATAAGGACGGGTTGTATGAGTTTATCGTGAATATGGCCGACGGTACGGCGTGCCGCGTGTTTTACCACCGTAATCCCGAATGGCGGTTAACCAACGTCAGCAGGCTGCAAAAGACACCTTGCCCGGTCTGCCGTAAAGACTTCATTTGCCAATGCATGGAGAAATTTTCGGGTGAAATTAACCGTCAAATGGTAGAAGGACAGTGGCTCGACAAGCTTTCGTCCAAGTAATCGCTTTTGCCATCTGGCGACGGCAAGCACGGGATATTTCCCGTGCTTTTTTCTTATATATCATTTAGGAGCAGCGTCGAAGCCGCAAGGAGAGGGGGCTAGAGCGTGTCTGAGGGGCCAAATGAATGGAAAGGGCACGTCATCTTATTCGATGGGGTTTGTCATTTATGCCAAGGAGCCGTCAAGTTTATCATCAAGCGTGACCCGGTAGGGCGATTCCGCTTTGCTTCCTTGCAATCGCCGGCCGGCAGCCGGTTGCTGAAAGCAGCGGTGGCACGTGAGGAAGCGCTGGACAGCGTCGTTTTGATTGAACACGGGACTCCCTATACCCGCTCGGCGGCGGCACTGCGTATAGCCAGAGGTTTACGGTATCCCTGGCCGCTGCTATATGTGCTGATCATCGTCCCGCGAGGCCTTCGGGATGCGGCGTATCAATTCGTCGCGAAGCATCGTTACCGCTGGTTTGGGAAGGACGAGGCCTGCCTGGTTCCGACCCGTGAGCTGAAGGAGCGGTTTTTGGAGGACGGGTAGAGGCGTTGAATCTATAAAAAAATCTTGTCTGCGATCCATATTTGTGATATTCTTACTGTAAATTTAAGGAATGCGGGAACGGTAGCACCGTCCATAATCCGATTTTCATTCGGGTTTTGGGCGGTGCTTTTTTGTTTTCGTTCCATTGAAGAAGGAGGGTGGATCATGGTTCCGATTAAATTGGTGCTGGCCGTGCAAGAAGAGGAGTATATCGACCCGTTTCTGCGGTATGTGCATGCAAGCGAGTTTGATCGGCGTTTGGTGGTGACGGCATTTAGCCGAAAGGAGGCATTTGCCCAATATGTGTTGGAGTCCGGCGGGGATATTGACGCGATATTGGGGGATTCGACTTTTCTTGAGGCGGTTGATCCTCTGAAGCGGCCTGGACTCTGTTGCATTCAGCTGGGGGAAGACGGCAATCTCACGGGAGCCAACGGCCTTTGTATTGAGAAGTATCAACCGCTGCATCAGTTGCTCTCTTCGGTTGTCGAGCTTGTTCGAGGAGGCTTTGGGACATCGATGCCTTCCCGCGGACGGCCAATCGTCATCGGGGTTTACTCTACCGTTGGCGGCTGCGGCAAGACGACGGTTGCGCTTCATTTGGCTCGGCAGCTGGCGACGGAAGGGGGAAAGGTGTTTTACCTCAACCTGGAGACGATCGGCAGTGAACTGACCCATGCCGGACAGAGCTTACGAGAGGGGCAGGCGGGGTTGGCCCGGCTGTTGTACGATCTGAAGGCGGCGGATGACCGGCGGGAGCCGCCGCGGTTTCCGATATCTGCTTACGCCTACAGGCATCCCGTCCTGCAAGGGGACACGCTTGCTCCCCCGGACAATCTCAACGAGCTGCTGGAAATGGAACGCAAGGATACGTCGGAGTTACTCGAGTACATCGCAGGCAGCGGTTTGTACGACTCGGTGATCGTGGATATGGATTCATTTCCGGACGGCCGTACGGAAGCGGTCCTGGAGCGGGCTGATCGTGTTGTATGGATCGTCACGGACGACTGGGGAGTGATGCGCAAAACCGGGGGCTGGCTGGCTCATCTTGAACGCACCCGTCCAGATTCTTACCGGTCGCTGCTGGGGAAAGCCCGGTTTGTACTAAATCGTTATACGGGGAAGCGGTCGGTGGATTTGCCAAGGCCGGATTTGAAAATTCAGGCAACGTTATCCCACATTCCCGCCTGGAGTCAAGGCAACCGCCAAGGGGATTTGCTGTACTCCCCTCTTTATCAACGCGATATGATTCGGCTATGCAGCGAACTCCATGGCGAGGGGCCAATCACGCTGGCGCTGGAGGGATAAGTGATGGAGGAAGCGGACTTTGCGGCGCTGCGCAGTGAAATCCGCCAGGGACTGGACGTCACCTCCGTCTTGAACGACGACCAGCTGCTCGACTTTATCGAGCGGCGCGTGCTTGATGACCGGCGTTTGAGCGGAGCGACCGCGGCTGAGAAGCGGAAATGGGTGCGCAGGCTGTACGATTCGTTTCGAGGACTCGACGTCCTTCAACCGCTCGTTGAGGATCGCGGCGTCACGGAAATTATGATTAACAGCCATGAGGAGATATTCGTTGAACGGGAGGGGCAGGTTAGGCGGATTCCTGTCCGCTTCGAATCCCGGGAACGCTTGGAGGACATCATCCAAACGATCGTATCTGGCGTTAATCGGATGGTGAATGAATCGTCGCCGATCGTTGATGCTCGGCTTCGGGACGGGTCGCGGGTCAATATTGTTCTGCCGCCTGTCGCCTTAAAGGGACCGACGATGACGATTCGCAAATTTCCGGAACGACCGCTAACGATGGAGCAATTAGTCTCGATCGGTTCGCTTAGCGAGGAAGCGGCGGAGCTGCTGCAACGGCTTGTTCGAAGCAAATATAACATCTTTATCAGCGGTGGAACGGGCTCAGGAAAGACGACATTTTTGAACGCTTTGTCCCAGTTTATTCCGTCCGATGAGAGGGTGATCACGATTGAGGATTCGGCCGAGTTGCAGATCGTCACGGTACCGAATCTAGTATCGCTCGAAACCCGGAATGCGAATACGGAAGGGAAGGGTGAAATTACCGTCCGCGATTTGATTCGATCCTCGCTGCGGATGCGGCCCAACCGAATTGTCGTCGGTGAGGTGCGTGGAGCTGAGGCACTGGACATGCTGCAGGCGATGAATACCGGCCATGACGGCAGTCTTTCTACCGGGCATGCCAACAGCACTGCGGATATGATCAGTCGGCTGGAAACGATGGTGCTGAGCGGAGCCGAATTACCGCTTCCGGTCGTTCGGCAGCAAATCGCCTCGTCCATCGACGTTTTCGTGCATTTGTCGCGTCTGCGCGATCGCTCGCGCCGAGTAATGGAAATTTCCGAGGTCGTTGGTCTGCAGGAAGGGGAGGTGGTACTTCAGCCCTTATTTACTTTTCGGGAAGAAGGGGAACAAAACGGTCGAATCGTTGGCAAGCTGCAAAGCAGCGATACAGGGTTAATACATACGGACAAGCTGCGCATGGCGGGTATGCCTTTCAATTAATGCAGAGTTAGGATGGGAGGGTTTTCGTTGCTAAAAAGGCGGGCAAATCTGCAGAAATGGAGGGTTGGATTCATTGCTGCCGATAATCCGGCGAAACTAGCGGATTATCGAGTATATCCATTGTCTGCACAGCAAAGGGGCATTTGCATGTTGGTTGGAGGAGCTGCGTTCTATGCCTTGGGTTATGTCTTCTTCCGGGTGGTCCCGCTGGCGTTTCTCTTATCGCTTTGCGGCGTGTATGCGCCGAAATATTGGAGCAGCTACTTACTGCGCCGGAGAAGGGAGAACCTGAGCCTGCATTTTAAGCAGGCATTATATTCGTTATCTTCGTCTTTGGCCTCTGGTCGTTCGGTAGAGAACGGCTTTCGCGAAGCGATCGACGATTTAAAGCTTCTATATCCCGATGGGGACAACGATGTCATGCGAGAGCTTGCGATCATCTGCGCACGTATGGATTACGGACAGCCGGTCGAGGAAGCGCTACTCGATTTCAGCCGTCGGGCCGCACTGGAGGATATCGACAACTTTGCGGATGTATTTACGACCTGCAAGCGTTCAGGCGGAGATTTGGTTGAAGTTGTCCGACGCACCTCGAACCTCATCGGCGAGAAGCTGGAAATCAGTCAGGAAATTGGCGTGATGATTGCCCAAAAACGGTTCGAAGCCAAGGCAATGCTGGCGGCCCCCATTTTGTTCTTATTGTTTATGCAGATGACCTCCCCGGACTATATGCTTCCGCTGCATCAGGGAGTCGGATTGTTGATCTCGGGACTGGCTTTGTTGTTGTATGCAGTTTGTGCTTGGCTGATGTTAAAGATCATCGATATTCGGCTATAGAGGAGGGGCCTTTGCCAATGTACCTGCTGGTCGCGGGATTGCTGCTGGCCGCCATAGGCGGAAGCTGGCTATATGCCTATTGGAAGTCCCGGTTACTTTACCGCAGTTATGAGGGATTAACCATGGAAGGGTTAAGGCTCGTGCGCCTATCGCCGCCGATGCTGCTGCTCTTGGAGCGGATCAAAGTGTCCCAGCGACTTCCACGCTTTTTCTTTAAGGTTCAGCGTGCCGTGCAGAAAATCTGCGGGAATCGGCGCAGCGGTGAAATGACCTTGTTGTTGTTGGCAGAAGCGCTCACGTACGGTTATCTATTTCTCATCTTCGGGTGCTTGATGACCTTGCTGAGCGGCGGTGCCAGCGGTTTGCTGATCGGGGGTCTGTTAGCCGTGTTGATGCCGATGGCGCTGATCAACGACCTCCATCGCAAGGTACAACGACGAGAGCAGCTCGTTCTGCTTGAACTGCCCGAGTTGCTGAACAAGATCGTGTTGCTGGTTGGCGCAGGCTCAACGGTTCAGCAAGCGATTAAGCTATGTCTGGAGCGCAAGCGGGAGCAAGCCAACCATCCTTTATACAGGGAGCTGCTACAAATGCAAAAGGAATGGGAAGGGGGCGATTCGTTTCAGCAAGCGTTGGAAGGTTTCAGCAAACGTTGCGGTATTCAGGAGGTCTCCGCGTTTGCTACGGCGGTTCTCTTAAACTACCGCCGCGGCGGAGAAGATTTTGCACTGGCGTTGCGAGATTTGTCCCATTCGCTCTGGGAGAAACGCAAAGCCGTCGGCAAAACGCTGGGCGAGCAGGCATCGTCCAAGCTGGTTTTCCCCATGGTGCTGCTGTTTATGGCGGTACTGATTCTGGTGGGCGCACCGGCGTTTATGATTATGAATTTGTAAATTCGAGCAGAGGAGGAATCAACATGTTGACTGCATTTCGCAAGGAAATCAAAGGGGCATGGCGCAATGAAGAAGGGCTGGGAATGCTAGAAATGATCTTAATTATCGCGGTGATCGTCATAATTGCAGTGATTTTCCGAGATCAGTTGAGAGACATCGTCGAGAGCTTGCTTGGGAAAGCCAAGTCAAAGACCGAAGACTTCATGGACGGAGAGTAATTATGGGCCTATGGCGGGATCAACGCGGGGGCTTTACGATCGAAGCCTCATTGGTGCTTCCAATGGTTTTTTACACGGTGCTCATTCTCCTGTTCTTCTGCCTCTACCTGTATCAACATGTGCTATTGGGTCAGGCTGCCACCGTTGCAGCGGAGCGAACGGCTTACAACTGGGAGAATAGCCATCAGGACAGTTTGACTGGCGCCTTTGACGAAGGGGAGTACGATCCCCTCTACTGGCGCCTAGGGGATGACGGTATGCTGCAGGCTGTATTTGACTGGAACGGCGAAGGCGGGACCGCCAAGCTGAATTTGCCGGCGGAAGATCGAGAGGCAGGGCAGTCGCTCCCGGTTCGGAAGCTAAGTCGGACAGGAGCTGAAGTGCCTAAGGGCCTTAGCGGGGAGATGCGCTACGACAACCGGCTGCTCATGCGTAAAGTAAGCGTAGCTTTAGAACGGCTGGTTCCGCTGGCTCCATTGGAGGGCTGGATTGGCGATGTCAACCAGAGCGGGCGTGCGGAGGCCTATGTCGTCGAACCGGTGGAATGGATTCGGACGGTGGAGCTTGCGAGCTATTACGGCGAGAAATTCCGAAGCGGTAGGGGGCAAGGGGGGATGGATAAGCAGGAGGCGCAGGAGGCGCTGAAGCTGTTTGGTAAATCATCGCGATGATGGGAAAGGAGGATGGCGGTGTTCCAACGGAAACGCTCGGAGCAAGGAGCGGTTACGGTATTTTTTATCGTGATATTTGCCGCGGTATTCGCATTTGTCGCCCTGTTTATCGATTTTGCCAGAATGTTCGCCCTGCAGGCCAAAGCAGAAGCTTTGACGCATGCGGCTTCGAGGTCCGTCCTGTCCGCTTACGACCGGGAACTGGCCGAACGGTACGGCCTATTTGCATATGGGCAAACCGACGGGAACTACATTATGGCAAAGGTGCTTCAGGACCAGCTCGAACTGGTCGGACGTAGCGAGGGGTTACCTTTGCTGGGAGCCCAATTAGATTCTTCTTCTGTCGAATTTTTGCGTCCCATCGGAACCTATCCCGTGTTCGAGCAACAAATCCGCGAACAAATGAAATACCGGGCACCGATCGACGTAACTATAGATCTGTTGAATCGCTTTAAACCGATGGCCGGAGTGATGAAGGAAGCTTCGAATACGGTGGATTTGCTGGGAAAATTACAGAAGCTTTACGACCAGAGGGAAGCCAAGCTGGATGAACTTCTGGAGAAGCAGCGGCAAGCGGCCAATGCAGTAGGACCTTATGCGGAAGTACTGTCAGTGGGAAGCGGCGGGACCTACGGGGAAGCCTGGAACGGCGATATCTCCACGCTGCCCGACGCTGCGGCGAATTATCCCGCTTATGTGAGCCAAGTCGAGGCGGATGCGGGTAAGGAACCTGAGGATCGGATGTATACGGCGGAAATCAGCCGCTACCGTTCAACAACCAGCGGGATGTTTGCTAAACTGGACCGCGATCAACGGCTGGCAGAGCAGAACCATGCCTCACGCCTGCCAGAGGCTAGGGCCCTGCTGGAGGAAGCGCGGCGGATCAATGATCAGATGCGGCAAACGATTGAAGAGGCGGAAAAGCGCCCGGAGCAAACGGGTTATAACGAAGTGTCAGCCGGGACGAGCACCCGCGGTGGCAGTTCCGGTCCGGTCGGCGACGGCGACGTCATCGCCAATATCCGGAGCCAAGCCGGATCCCTGCTGCTATCCGAGGAGACGTTTGCCGGCCTGGCCGCGGATATCGATCGGCAGTCGGCGGCGTTCGCCGGACTCCGGAACACCGGAACCTCGCTCCTAGCGCAAAGCGAATCTGTATTATCGGCGACGGCTTCGTCTACATCTTTCGCTTCGGGCGTGAATAGCACGGCTGAGGCATGCGATGCCTATCTCCGGCAATTCGTCACTCCGGGTTCAGCCAATGTGCTGGATGCGAGCGCTCGTCGGCTGGACAGTCACCGGTCCTCCGATAAGGAGCGGAAGGCGACAGAGAAGGCAGCAAGCGCCAAGCTGAAGGAGGCAGCCGGCTGGATCCGTGGAATCGAACAGCTCAAAAACGGATTGAAAGAGCACCAGGCCAAATTCGATCAACTAGAGGTGAAGATGGAAGCCAATCGATCGTTAAACCGTTCCACCTCTGGAGACGGGTCTGCCTCGGCCGCCTTGAACGATGATCCAAGTGAGGCGGGACAAGCCTCCATGGGAAGGATGGACGGATTGTACGGCGGTTTGGCAGGACTGATGGGAGGGATGTCGGACTCCGTATTTCAAATGGAGTACGTTGCGAGTTATTTTCACTTCCTGGATGTCAGCGCCTTGAACGGTTTGCTAGAGGGCAAAGGCCAAGCGGACAAGCTTGAAGTGATCCGCGAGCAATTCGCGCCGGAGAGCCAAGAGGTCGAGTATATTTTGTACGGTATGCATAATCCGGGAGGGAATGTCGCTGCCGCGTTTGGAGAGATTTTTGCAATGCGTCTGGCCATTCGGACAATGGAGGGCTTCAGCAAGAACGCGGCCAAAGGGAATCCTTTACTGGTGTTTGCCGCAGCCCTGCTGTACGGAGCGCAGCATGCCTTGCAGGATATGGTCGCATTAACCCGGGACGGGAAAATCCAGTTAAGCGACTACCTTAAGGTTGATCTGACTTATCGGGATCATCTCCGGTTGTTTCTGCTGCTGCATGGCCGCAGCGAACAGCGGTTGTCGCGAATGCTTGCCGTTATATCATTGAATACCGGGATCGATCCGGCGGAGCGAGCCACCTATGTCAAAGGGAAAGTGCAGGTGGCAATGCCTTTATGGTTTTTGCCCGGGGTATGTAAAACGTTGGGTAAGGTCGGCGTATTGAAAGGAAACGTGGAAGGAAGCCGGTACTATGCTGCCAAACAAGCGGACTTCTCATATTGAAGGATCGAAGGCACAACGCTTCCGGGAAAAGGGGTCATTAGGAAGTATCACGTTGGAGGCTGCTTTGATCGCTCCCGTCTTCGTGTTGGTCGTATTCTGGTTCATTTTCCTTGTCCATATGACGCTGCTATCCGGACAATTGCATGCGGCGGCAGCGAATGCTGTCAAACAAATCTCCGCACATATCTATCCGGTGGCGATTGCGGTCGAGGCGCAGAGCAGCGGGCAGCAAGAAACGCAGACACCGGTCGGGGAGACGGGTCAGGGAACCGCTCCTTTGAATGGAGCGGGGGGTTCCCGCAATAAGGGAACGGTTTCGGGAAACAGCCCGTTCTCTTGGCGAATGCCGTCCCTGTCGCTTGAGGAATGGGCGGGACAATATGCGGCAAAACTGCCGGCCCCTCTATCGACATGGATAACCGATGCTGCGCGTAAAGGCGACGAACCGCTGCAAGAGTTAAAGACGAATGCGGTGGAAGCTGTTTTGGACCCGTTGGTTAAACCGATGTTACGCCCGTTCCTGCAAGGGACCTTGCTGGAGGAAGAACGCTTGCATGTCAATCGTGTCACGGTTCCAGACTTGAAGACGGGCAAGCAGCCTTATTTCGGACTAGAGGTGAGTTACGAGCTTCCGCTGAAGGTCCCGTTTTCCGGGCGGCGGATGGTACTGCAAACGAGGGCGGAAGAGCGTCTTTGGATCGGCGATACCGGTGAACTGGATTCGGGGGCTGGAAGCGGAGAGAGCCAAACCGGGGAAGCGGCGGTTGTGGTCTCCAAGCCCGACCCGGCGTATGCCGGACATCGGGCGACGATCGTTGCCCAGGTTGCTCCAGGGACTAGCGCCAAGCTGACCATCTATTATAAAAGCGGGGTTAGCCAGGCGAAATATTTAGGGGAAGCGACTGCGGATGATCAAGGCAGGATTGCTTGGACCTGGTTGGTTGGGGGAAACACTACGCCGGGGACGTGGAGTTTCGTGATTGAAACGGGAGAGGGCTTGCGCACGACAGCCGGGTTCGAGGTGGCAAGTCCGCATTCGGAATAGGAAGGAAGTGCAAGGGCTGATGGTTGAGTTAGGAAGTTGTTTATTGATGTTACTTGCGGCTTTCGTCACGGATTTGAGAACGATGAAAATTCCTAATATCATCACGATAACAGGAATCTGGTCCGGACTGTCCTATCACCTTTTGATGGAGGGCTGGATTGGTGCTTGGTTCGCTGTTGCCGGGGCTGCAACTGGATTTGGTCTGATGTTTGCACTGTATTTACTGCGCGCGGTTGGAGGAGGCGATGTCAAGCTGTTTGCAGGAATTGGGGCCTGGATGGGAATCGCTTTCGCTCTATCGACGATGATGTATTCGATTTTGGCTGCAGGGTGCATCGGCTTAATCATCTTGATTTGGCGTCGTGAGACTGGGGTTCGTCTGCGTCGCATCACCGGTAGCGTCCTTGGGGCAGCCGCCCTGCGAAGTACGCTCCCCATTCAGATTGCCGCCAAAGGCCAATTGCAGTTTCCGTTTATGTTAGCCGTGCTGCCGGGGGCGATACTGGCGATCTACTATATGTGACGTGCGAGGAGGGGCGTGCCATGCCAGAGTTAGTTGCCGATTTTGTTAGGGACGGCGGAACCTACATGATTCTTGAGGCTAAAGAAGGGCTGAAGCCTGAACAATTGAATCGCGTCCAGCGCGCCATGCTGGCATCGGTGACCGTGCCGAACCTGCTGCGGCTCGACATTCGCGAGGTTGATTATCAAATCAGTTTGCACTATGACATTACGGGAAAAAGAATGCTGTCTCAGTGCTTACGCAGCGACAAAATCGGCATGCCGGAGTTTTACGGTTCGCTGCTCCAAGTGGTTGCTGTGCTGGAAGATAGCAAGAGGTATATGTTGTCCCCATCCGGTTTTTTGCTCGATGAGACGCATATTTTTGTGGAGGAGCCGCTATCCAGCGGGTCGCTGTATTTTACTTATGTTCCTTGGAAGGAGATGCCGGCCGCTCTCCCGCTGTCCCAGATGCTGTTATCATTGATGACCCGACTGCTAACTTGCGTCACACATGTCGAAGGGGATGGAATCCCGCAGTTGATTCGGTTATGTGGGGATGAGCTTTTTTCTTTGGGAGAACTTAAAAAAATGCTGTTGCGTTTGTTGTCGGATGAACCGGATATCAAGCCGGAAAGCAATGCGGAGGCAAGGAGAACATCAACGACAGTAAAGGAGCCGTTGCCAAGGCTTTCGGAGCCTTCTCCGTCATTTCCTCGTTCTGCCGTAGTTAGGGAATATCTACCGTTACGGGAGCCGGTGGAATCGGGAACTTGGGCAGGCAGTGCCGTTAACGATGTAAACGTTAAACGGGAAGAATGGGCGGGACTCGACGAGAAGGTATCGCCGAGAGAAATACAGATCAAACCGACTTACCTTGTGCTCGGGGTGCTGCTTGTGGATGCGTTGAGTTGGAAGCTTCTCTATTTTGATCGACCCGGAGCATTCGGGTTATCGCTAAGCATAGCGGTTACCGTACTTTTAGGGGCTGCCGGATTTGTTCTATGGCGAAAGCTACGCAGTTCCGCGGCAGTGGAAGAAGAAGCGGAAGGAACAGTGTTGGAGGAAGCCCCTGAGGCGCTAGGAGTATCGGGACTTCTGGGATTATCCGCAGAACGACCATCGGGCTCTTCATTCTACAATAGAAATATTGAAGCTTTAGAGTCTTCTGGCGTTTTTCCAGCCAGGTCCTCGGTGGAGTCGTTCGTGCCGCGGACGGAGCTTTCGTATGAGATGCCGGAATCCGCGGCAGCAGCGAGTGAATCTGAACCCGAAGTGGGGGGATCCCCCCCTACAGTGTTGCTGAGCCGGTCCATGCTGCAGGGACAAGATCGATCGTTGAACGGTCGCAGCCCACACTATTATTTAGATCGTTTCGAGGAGGGTGGTGGCGTGTCAGAGCGGATTCCGTTGACCCCAGGAAGCTTCGTAATCGGGCGCTCCGAAGAGATCGTTCAATATGTGGAGAATACCGCAGGCGTTTCCCGTGCCCATGTGGAGATTTTGGTCACTTCGCGCGGCTGTTTACTCAAGGATCTAGGATCGAAGAATGGGACTCGGTTAAACGGGGAGAGTGTGGCTCCATATAAAGAATATCCTTTGCAGGCGGACGACACGTTTTATCTAGCGGAGACGAGCTTTAAATTCGGTGCGGAGGTTTCTTAAGCAAGGAGGGTTAGGGGGTTATCGCCCACGCTTGACCGGAAAGTCATGGACCAAATTTGAAATGGCCGTAGATTCTCACCGGAAAAGCGGGTATAATGAACGAGAATGATTCTCAATTACATATTTCATGCTCTTATTTTTCGGCAAAATTGATTAAAGGATGGTTCTCGACATGTCGGCAATAACCCAATCTACCAAACCACGCTACCGTTCCCGCCCGCTTGCGGCAACTTTGATTTTATTCGGCGGTGCCGTGCTGCTGCTGTTTGCCATTTGCCTTTCGATTTCCGTTGGGGCGGCAGATATTCACCTCACTACCGTCTGGGATGCGCTGTTCCACTTTCAGGCGGAGCAAACTCAGCATCAAATTATTATGGAGCTGAGGCTCCCGCGGGCTTTGGCGGCTGCATTAATCGGCGCGGCGCTTGCGGTAGCCGGGTCCATTATGCAGGGGATGACACGCAACCCGATGGCTGATTCCGGCTTATTGGGACTTAACTCCGGCGCAGGGCTGGCGCTGGCCATTAGCTTTGCGTTGATGCCAGGCACCTCATTCCTGCTAACGATGTTTTATTCGTTTATCGGAGCCGGGCTGGGTGCCGGACTCGTATTCGGCATCGGCTCCATGTCCAAGGGAGGCATGTCTCCGGTTCGACTGACGTTGGCAGGGGCTGCCGTCAGTATGCTGTTGACCGCAATCAGCGAGGGGATTGCGATTTACTTCAATATTGGACAGGATCTTGCATTCTGGTACGCTGGCGCGATTGCCGGTGCGAATTGGCTGCAAATCAAACTGGTTTCACCTTGGGTGTTCGCCGGGTTGTTCTGCGCTTTGCTGCTGTCGAAATCAATTACTCTGCTCAGCCTCGGCGAAGAGGTGGCGACCGGCTTGGGCCAAAGAACACGCTTGATTAAGGCGCTTGGCATGCTCATCGTGTTGGTTCTAGCCGGCAGTGCGGTTTCGATTGTCGGGGCGATTGGGTTCGTTGGCTTGTTGGTTCCGCACGTGGCTCGCTTTTTAGTTGGCGTTGATTACCGCTGGGTGATCCCGTCCTCGGCCCTGCTTGGCAGTTTGTTGATGGTATTTGCGGATATTTTGGCGCGGATGGTTCATCCACCGCATGAAACACCGATTGGCGCATTGATTGCCGTCATCGGGGTGCCGTTCTTCCTGTATCTCGCCATGAAGCAGAAGGGGGGATTGGAATGAACCGAATCGAAGCCCCTATGCATTTGCGGCAGAAAGCCCGTAAAGCTTATATCGTCATGACCGTCTTTGCGCTATTGATCCTTGCCGTATTCATCTTTAGCATGAATACCGGATACATCCGTCTGTCGCCGCTCGATGTGTTTAGGACCCTGGTTGGCATTGGGACAGATAAACAAGAGCTGATTTTATTCGAATTCCGGTTGCCGCGCATCGTGATTTCCGTGCTGATCGGAATGGGGATGGCGGTTGCCGGCTGTATCTTCCAAGGCATCTCCCGTAACCCGCTGGCCGATCCCGGGGTGCTTGGAATCAATGCCGGAGCTGGCCTTGCGGTAACGCTGTTTATTTCGTTTTATCCGACGACGACAAGCGCCCCCGTCTATATGATGCCGGTCCTGGCTTTTCTTGGAGCGGCCGGGGCAGCGACCTTGATTTACGTACTCTCCTTCAAAAAAAATTACGGTTTGCTCCCCATCCGAATGGTGTTGGTTGGGATTGCGGTTGCTGCCGGCATCAATGCCGCGATGATCGTTCTGCAGTTGCGCTTGCGTCCGGAGAATTTTCAGATGCTGCAAATCTGGCTGGTCGGCAGTATTTGGGGAACGTCGTGGAAGTACGTACTGGCGCTGCTGCCTTGGCTGATCGTACTGCTTCCTTACGTGTTCTTGAAGTCGCGCGCGCTGAATGTGCTCAATCTGGGAGATCAAACCGCGACGGGTCTCGGCACTCCATTGGAGCGATCCCGTCTGGGGCTCTTGGCTGCCGCGGTTGGTTTGACCGGCGCCTGCGTCGCCGTGGGCGGAGGCATCTCCTTCGTGGGGCTGATCGCGCCGCACTTGGCCCGCCGGCTGGTTGGACCCAAGCATGAGTATTTACTCCCGGCCTCCGCGCTGGCTGGTGGTTTGCTTGTTATCCTAGGCGATACACTAGGCCGCTGGGTGCTTCAGCCGGCTGAGATCCCAACCGGGATTGTAGTAGCAATTATCGGTGCGCCTTATTTCTTGTATTTGCTAACGAAGTCGCGGATGTAAACGCCTGAATGTTGATAATGACAACGGCCCGGAGACTGGAATTCCAGTCTCCCGGCCGTTGATCATTTTAGGACTTCAGATCGGCGACCGCTGATTCTAAATCAGGATAAGTGAAGGTGAATCCAGCCTCTAGCAACGCGCGGGGAATGACCTGCTGCCCCTCGAGCAGCAGGAGCGACATCTCGCCTAACGCGGCTCGGAGCACCGCCGCCGGCAGCGGAAGCCAGAAGGGACGGCGATGCACGCGGCATACGGTGCGCCCAAAATCAAGGTTCGTCACCGTATACGGGCTCACTGCGTTCACCGGGCCGCGAACTTCCGGATGAGTGGCACAGTAATCAATCAGCCTCACCATATCCTGAATATGAATCCAAGGGACCCATTGCTTGCCGCTGCCGATACTTCCTCCGATGCCAAGCTGATAGGGGAGGCGCATCAACGGATATGCGCCGCCGCCTTGCCCGAGTACGACTCCGGTGCGCAGCTTGACTACGCGGACTCCGCGGAATTCCCGGTCTGCCGTCTCCTCCCAAGCCGCTGTCACCTCGGCGAGAAAATCGGGGGGAGGTGATGGTATGGACGAGCTCTCGTCAAACGATTCTGAGAGCGAAGTGCCATAAATGCCAACTGCGGAACCTTGTACAACAACCTCGGGTTTTAGTTTCATTCGCTCAACGGCGCGGGCAACCGCTCGGGTGGACTCCAGGCGGGACTCTAGAATCTGCTGCTTGGTCGGTTTCGACCAACGCTGATTCAGTGTAGCTCCGGCCAGATTCACGATGGTTGAAACACCTTCCAGTAGCACAGGATTTCTCTCCAACTCCAACCACGTTGTGGAGGTCAGCAAAGCGTCGGAAGCAGCAGCCTCCTGCAGCCAGCGCTTTCCCCCGGTACCTCCACGCGTGACAATCATTACCTCGTGTCCTTGGCTCAACCAAAACTTGGCCAGCGCCCGGCCGATAAACCCCGAGCCCCCGAAGATCACCGTTTTCATGTTTTCCTGAATCCTCCTCTACGTAAAAACCCGGCTGCCTAGTGCAAGACAAGGAGCCGGATGTGAATTTGTGCATATGCGCTTATTTGTTCATTAAATGCCGATAGGGTTGATAATCGATCTGATTATTTTCCAGAAACTTAACAAGGAACTTGTTGTCGCGTTTTGGCGTGGCTACGATGTAACCGCGGATGCAGTGCTCCTGCGTGACCTCGGAGGCTTCCTCCTGCAGCGCAATTTTGCCGATCTCCGCGGCGATCGAATGCTTGGCGATGTCCCGGAACG
Organism: Paenibacillus timonensis; assembly: GCF_009725205.1. Classification (GTDB taxonomy): domain Bacteria; phylum Bacillota; class Bacilli; order Paenibacillales; family Paenibacillaceae; genus Fontibacillus; species Fontibacillus rhizolycopersici. Next base: position 220,643 of record NZ_WNZY01000007.1, read on the forward strand.
GTCCCGGTACAGGCTCGACCAACCGGTCGAGGAACGCTTTGGCTTCGTCCGTCCATAGGTGGCGGCTCTGCTCGACCCAATGGTTCTGCCAGTCCAGCTTCGACATGCCGTCAGCCTTCGGGAGTACCTTCAAAAATTTGCGGAACATAAAGAAGCCGCCGATCGCCATCATGCCAAGCAGCACGAAACCCCAAAACGCGATGCTGTTCATAAACCAGCGATTCGGGCCTTGGGCGGTTAGTATGTAAACGGTAGATTGCAGCACGATTCATCACCTCGGAACGGATTTCGCTTTTCGCTAAAAATTCGGATATTATGATAGTAGAAATTGAATCTTTCAAAACTGAGATAATCTGCTAAAATTATACCTTATTTCTTTATTTATTTCAGCATTCAAGCTAAAATAGGTTTGTTTAGCGATTTAATGTCCAAAAGGGGGAAAATACCTTGCTGAAAATTGGTTCCCATGTATCGTTCTCGGACAAGGGCCTGCTTAGCGCAACGGCCGAGGCGGTAACCTACGGCTCCAGCTCCTTCATGATATACACCGGGGCACCGCAAAATACGCGGCGTAAACCGATCGAATCGATGAATATTGAAGAAGGCCAAGCGGCGATGAAACAAGCCAGTATCGACGAAATCGTCGTCCATGCGCCTTACATTATCAATCTAGGTTCTTACAAATCGAACACGTACCAGCTTGCCGTGGATTTCCTGCAGGAGGAAATCCGTCGTACCCATGCGCTTGGCGTACGTAACATCGTGCTTCATCCCGGCGCTTTTACGGACAAGGATGCGGAGTACGGGGTGAATCGCATTGCGGAAGGCCTTAACGAAGTGCTGAACGGAACGAGTGAAACCGACGTTTGCATCGCGCTGGAAACCATGGCCGGCAAAGGGACGGAGATCGGTCGCAGCTTCGAGGAAATCGCGCAGATTATCGAGAAAGTCCAACACAACGAGCGCTTAACCATCTGCCTTGATACCTGTCACATCCATGACGCCGGCTATGATATCGTAAATGATCTGGACGGCGTCCTGAAGAAATTCGACGATACGATCGGATTAAAGCGGATTGAAGTCGTTCATATCAATGACAGCAAAAACCCGGTTGGCGCGGGAAAAGACCGCCATACGCCGATCGGCTCCGGCTGGATTGGCTTCGATGCGATCCACCGCGTCGTCCATCATGAGGCGCTGCAAGGCCGACCGTTCATTCTGGAGACGCCTTGGGTCGGGAAGGAAGCGAAAACTCAACGCCCGATGTACGAAGTTGAGATCGCGCTGTTGCGCGGGAACGTCCGCGAACGGTTTGGTGAATCGTTCCTGAGCGATGTGGAGCGTTTGGCCGACTTTTTTGCCAAGCAGGACATCGGGGCCCGTTCCTTCGTGCTGGATACGTGGAATCTGCTCAAGAACGATGCCAAAGCGAAGAAGGCCGATCCGCGCGAGCCGATGGAGCGGCTGTACGACCTCGCGATGGAAGCCAGCCTGTTCCCAGAGCTGACGGAAGAGCAGGTGAACCAACGCCTGGTGGCCTGGTTTGCCGGCGCGGGTAAATAACGAAGACATCATTTGTGGCAAGGGGAATGGAAGAACAATGGATACGCATATCAAAACGGGCGGACAACCCGTCAAACCTTATGAGAGCAACCGTGCGCGCATGTTGATCTCCTGCCCGGACGGGCCGGGGATCGTTGCCGCGGTATCCCGCTTCCTGCACGAGCATGGGGCAAATATCGTGCAGTCGGACCAGTATACGATGGACCCGGAGGGCGGCATGTTTTTTATGCGGGTCGAATTCGATTTGGATGGATTGGACGGGCGGATTGCGGCGCTGAGGAGCGATTTTGAAGCGATCGCCTCGCAGTTCCGGATGCAGTGGAACATCTATCAGCTGAGCCGCAAGAAGAAGCTGGCGATCTTCGTATCCAAGGAGGATCATTGCCTGGTCGAGCTGCTTTGGCAATGGCAAGCCGGAGACCTGGATGCGGAAATCTCCATGGTCGTTAGCAATCATCCGGATATGAAGGAATTCGTCGAATCGTTTGGGATTCCGTACCACCACATTCCGGTGACGCCAGAGACGAAACGCGAAGCCGAGCAAAAGCAGTTGGAGATCGTCGGAGGCAACGTCGATTTAATCGTATTGGCGAGATACATGCAAATTGTCTCCCCGGCGCTGATCGAGCCGTACCGCAACCGCCTGATCAACATTCACCACTCGTTCCTGCCGGCGTTTGTGGGAGGTAAGCCGTATGCTCAAGCTTATGACCGCGGGGTCAAGATCATCGGCGCCACCGCGCATTACGTGACTGAGGAACTGGACGGTGGACCGATCATCGAGCAGGACGTGCAGCGTGTAAGCCACCGTGACGACGTGAACGAACTGAAACGAATCGGTCGGACCATCGAGCGGGTTGTGCTAGCCCGGGCTGTAAAATGGCATATCGAGGACCGGATTTTGGTCCACCAGAACAAGACGGTCGTTTTCAACTAACGGCCTCATTCATGAGATTTGGATAACAAAACCGGCATCATGGGCAGCGTGTCAGCTCGTCATGATGCCGGTTTTTACGTTATTCCTCTCCCCGGTAGGCGATCCCGTCAATCATCAGAAGACAATCGGTATCGATGAATTCAGTGGTGGAGGTCATGCGCGCCGGACAATGGTTTTGCTCAAAGTACTCGAAAAATACCTTCTCCATCTCAGGCAGATCCTGAATATGCTTGAGATACACATTCACTTTCACCAACCGTTCCAGCGGGCATCCGCACGCGGATAAGGTGGATTTCAGTTGGGTGAAGACATCGTGGATTTGCGCGGTGAAGTTGTCGCCAAAACCTCGGTGCAGACCGAGAAAGACATAGTCGCCGGCCGTAACGGCGGAAGAATAGCTAAACGGAGTTGGAATACGGGTAATCATGATCTTTAGCCTCCTAATAAATAAGGATTTATGCCGGATCTAGAGGTGAATGTTTTCACATAGTATAGAACATATGTTCCTAAAAAGCAAGGGAATTATGAACGGGGCAGGAGCAACACGAAAAAAGCTCATTTACAGGGGAATGGTTGGGAATAATGGTATGGAAAAGGGGAGTAGGAAGTGCTACAATAGATAAAGTCAAAATGATTTTTTCAAAATGATTGTTTTGTAATTGGAGCGTTAAATGTTTCATGGTTTTCAACGATCTTTTCATAATGAAGGAGGAAACACGAATGTCACTTTCAGACAACAACACGATCGACAAACTCTCGATCACTACCATTCGTACGCTGGCGATCGACGCGATCGAGAAGGCGAAATCCGGCCATCCTGGCATGCCGATGGGTTCCGCCCCAATGGGATATCAACTATTTGCCAAAACGATGAACCATAATCCGGACGAACCAACCTGGATCAACCGCGACCGTTTCGTCTTGTCCGCCGGCCATGGCTCCATGCTGCTGTACAGCTTACTGCACTTGTCCGGGTACGACCTCCCTATGGAAGAAATCAAACAATTCCGCCAATGGGGCAGTAAAACGCCGGGTCATCCGGAGTTTGGTCATACCGCTGGTGTGGATGCGACAACCGGCCCGCTTGGTCAAGGTTTGGCGATGGCAGTAGGGATGGCGCTTGCAGAAACCCAACTGGCTGCGACTTACAATAAAGGCAATCTGAAAGTGATCGATCACTATACGTACGGCATCTGCGGCGACGGCGACCTGATGGAGGGCGTGGCCAGTGAAGCGGCATCGCTCGCCGGTCACCTGAAGCTTGGCAAATTGATTTTCCTCTATGACTCTAACGATATCTCGCTGGACGGCAAGCTGAATCTCAGCTTCTCGGAGAACGTGCGTCAACGATTCGAAGCTTACGGCTGGCAAACGCTGCGCGTAGAAGATGGGAACGATCTGGCGGCCATCGAAGCGGCGCTCGAAGAAGCGAAAGGCGACACTGAGCGTCCAACGCTGATCGAAGTGAAGACAGTGATCGGTTACGGAAGCCCGAACAAGCAAGGCAAAGGCGGCCATGGCGGTACCCACGGCTCCCCGCTGGGCGCTGAAGAAGCGAAGCTGACCAAAGAGAATTACAAATGGGTATATGAAGAAGATTTCTATGTTCCGCAAGAAGTACGCGAGCATTTTGCCAAAGTTAAAGAACGTGGGATTGCCACTTATCAAGCTTGGCAAGAAACGTTTAAGCAATATCAATCACAATATCCGGAGCTGGCCGCTCAATTCGAGCAAGCGATTGCCGGCGATCTGCCATCCGGTTGGGATGCGAAGCTGCCTAAGTACAGCGCAACAGACAAAGCGGTCTCCACGCGCGTAGCTTCCGGTAACGCGCTCAACGGACTTGCTCCAAACGTACCGCAGCTGCTGGGCGGCTCCGCCGACCTGGAAAGCTCGACAATGACACATTTGAACGATCTGGCGATGTATACACCGGAAACCCGCGATGGCCGCAACCTGTACTTCGGCGTTCGCGAGTTCGGTATGGCTGCTGCCATGAACGGCATCATGTTGCATGGCGGTCTGAAAGTGTTCGGCGGCACGTTCTTCGTGTTCACTGACTACTTGCGTCCGGCAGTGCGTTTGTCCGCACTGATGAAGTTGCCGGTGACTTACGTGCTGACGCATGACAGCATCGCGGTCGGCGAAGACGGCCCTACTCACGAACCTATCGAACAGCTCGCTTCCCTGCGGATCATCCCAGGCTTGACGGTCATCCGTCCGGCGGACGGCAATGAAACGTCGGCAGCATGGGCTTATGCGGTAGAGAACAAATCGAATCCGGTCGTCCTGGTGCTGACTCGTCAAAACCTGCCGATCCTGGAGAAAACAGCGGAAGCGGCTCGCGAAGGGATCAAACGCGGCGGTTACGTCGTATCCGACGCGAAGGACGGCAAACCGGTTGCGCAAATCATCGCTACGGGTTCGGAAGTCCAACTCGCGGTTAAAGCGCAAGCCGCTTTGGCCGAAGAAGGCATCCAGGTTCGCGTCATCAGCTTGCCGAGCGTGGATCTGTTTGATAAACAGGATCAGGCTTACAAGGACTCCGTTATCCTGCCGGACGTTAAAGCCCGCGTTGCTGTAGAAATGGCGCATCCGTTCGGATGGGATCGTTTTGTCGGCGAGAAAGGCTCGGTCATCGGCATCGATAAATTCGGGGCTTCCGCACCTGGCGACAAGGTCATCGAAGAGTATGGCTTCACGGTAGAAAACGTGGTTAACCACGTGAAAGCCCAATTGAAATAAATAAGAATAGGAGTTCAAAAAGTCGGATTTTCAGCACCGGGAAGGTGATTAAAAGACGACTTTTTGAACAACCGCTTAGAGGGGAAGAAGGGAGAGGGGAACGTGACAGAGAAACTGCAAAATGTAACCGTAGATAAGCAAGCCAACATCTATTTTGACGGCAAAGTTACGAGCCGGACCGTTTGGCTTCCGGACGGAAGCAAACTGACACTGGGAATCATGCTCCCGGGGGAATATGAGTTCGGCACGGACTCGCTGGAAGTGATGGACATTTTGTCCGGAGACCTAAAAGTGCTGCTTCCCGGCGAAACGCTGTGGCGGGAAATCAGCGGGCGCGGAACGTTCACCGTTCCTGCCAAGTCTTCCTTCAAGCTGGAGGTGCGCAGCGTCACCGACTACTGCTGCTCTTATGGGGCAGGAGCTTAAGCCTCATAGCTAATCAAAAAGGCAGGTATCAGCGATTCCATGTCGCTGTACCTGCCTTTATTTCATAGTCTGAAGGCTTATTCGCCGATTTGTTTGCCAATCCAAGCTTCATACAGCTTGACGACGGAGGAGAGGTCCTCCTCGCCGAAGCCTTGGGTTTGGCCAGATTGGAACAGGCTCTTAGCCAGACTCAGCATCGGCGCCGGAATGCCCGAGCCGTCGGTCAGCGCAGACGCGAGCTTCAGATCCTTCAGCATTAAGGCAAGCGAGAACTGATTCGTGAAATCGTGCTCGATGATTTTGCGTCCCTTCAGCTCCGCGGCTTTGCTGCCGGCGGAACCCAGCTGCACGAGTTCTAGGAAGCGGTCTGCTGGCAGACCCGATTTGGCGGCGATGGCAAACCCTTCGGCCAGCGCCAGATTGTTGATGCCGACAATCGTGTTATGGGCCAGCTTAGCGACGGCACCGCTGCCGTTGTCGCCCATGTGCAGCACTTTTTTGCCCATCGTGTCGAACAAATCCATCACTTGCGCTAAAGTCTCTGCAGAACCGCCGACCATAAATACGAGGGTGCCGTCGATTGCGGCCGGCGAGCTGCCGGTCACTGGGGCGTCGAGGAACGTGCCTCCAAGCTCAGCAATCTGTGCGGCTAGGCGTTTGACGAGTGCCGGCGAGATCGTCGAACAGTCGATGACGGTGGTCCCGGGCCGGATTCCGGCCAATACGCCATTCTCGCCTTCGTATACTTCGGCGATGGACTCATCGTTGCTGACCATCGTGATTACGACGTCCGCCCACACGGCGGTTTCCTTCGGCGAAGGTGCCACGGAAGCTCCCTGCTCGGCAAGGGGCGCTGCTTTGGATGCGGTCCGGTTAAACACGGTCACAGGATAACCTGCTTTCAGCAGGTTGGATGCCATAGGCGCACCCATCGTCCCGAGGCCGATAAATCCGATTTTTTTCAAGTTCGTCACCATCTTCCAAAAGAATTGAACATCATTTAATTATTTTAGCACGGCGTGTGGAAACCTGTATATTGTGCCCTTGTCATTGCCGGGAATTTACAGTATCCTAGTTTTAAGTTGTTTGAGGCGGCGTTCAGACCGGCTTTTTTTACCAGACAGCAGCTTTTGAACGTTTCCTCTTGGATAGGTCAGTGTGATAAATATTAGACGGAGGAGAGTTTCAGCAATGTCCAAAAAAGTGACGTTTGACTACAGCAAAGCCCTGCAATTCGTTGGGCAGCATGAGGTCGATTATTTTGCGGAGCCGATTCGCACGGCTCATGAGCAGCTACATAAAGGTACCGGGGCAGGTTCCGACTTCTTGGGTTGGATCAACTTGCCGACCGACTATGATAAAGAAGAGTTTGCCCGCATCCAAAAAGCGGCAGCCAAAATCCAAAGCGATTCCGATGTCCTGATCGTCATCGGCATCGGCGGATCCTACTTGGGCGCGCGCGCGGCGATCGAATCGCTGTCCCATTCGTTCTATAACCTGTTGCCGAAGGACAAGCGCAAGACGCCGGAAATTTATTTTGCCGGTAACAACATCAGCTCGACTTACGTGAATCACCTGCTTGAACTGATTGAAGGCAAGGATTTTTCGGTGAACGTCATCTCCAAATCGGGGACGACAACGGAACCGGCGATCGCTTTCCGCATTTTCCGCGCTGCGCTGGAGAAGAAATACGGCAAGGAAGAAGCGCGTAAGCGCATTTACGCAACGACCGACAAAGCCAAAGGGGCGCTCAAGAAGCTGTCCACCGAAGAAGGCTACGAAACGTTCGTCATTCCGGACGACGTTGGCGGACGTTATTCCGTTCTGACCGCAGTTGGCCTGTTGCCGATTGCGACTGCCGGTATTAATATTGAAGAAATGATGCAAGGCGCAGCCGATGCGTCGAAGGAATTCAGCAACCCGAACCTCGCCGAGAACGCCAGCTACCAATATGCAGCCGTACGTAACGCGTTGTACCGCAAAGGCAAAGTGACGGAAATCCTCGTCAACTACGAGCCTTCCCTGCACTACGTATCGGAATGGTGGAAACAGCTGTACGGCGAAAGCGAAGGCAAGGATTACAAAGGGATCTATCCGGCTTCGGTTGATTTCTCCACCGATCTGCACTCCATGGGTCAATTCATCCAAGAGGGCAACCGGAACATCTTCGAAACGGTGATTCAAGTGACTGAGGTGCCTAGCCACATCACGATTGAATCCGATCCGGCCGATCTGGATGGTTTGAACTTCCTGTCCGGCAAAACGCTTGATTTCGTCAACAAGAAAGCGTTCCAAGGCACGCTGCTGGCACATACCGATGGCCATGTACCTAACCTGGTCGTGAATGTGCCGGACATGACGCCATATTCGTTTGGTTACCTGGTTTATTTCTTTGAAAAAGCCTGCGGTATCAGTGGTTACCTGCTGGGCGTCAATCCATTTGACCAACCGGGTGTCGAAGCGTACAAGAAGAACATGTTCGCACTGCTTGGCAAGCCGGGTTACGAGAAGGAAAAGGCCGAACTGGAAGCCCGTCTTTCCGAATAAGGATGGCCAGGTAGTAGTAAATGCGTTGAAGTTAGAATGTCAGGAAGCAGTTCGCCGGAAGATGCCGGAGGAGCTGCTTCTTGGCACATTCATAAGGATGGTCTCATATGCTGGAAAAGTACAAGACGGTTAGGCAAGCCGGAGAACAAGAAATCGTCATCAAGAAATCACGGTTTATCGGGCACGTGAAACCGGTGGAAACCGAAGCCGATGCGCTTCAGTTTATTGAGGAGATCAAGAAGAAGCACTGGAACGCCACGCACAACTGTTCCGCGTACATGATCGGGGAACGGGATGAAATCCAAAAGCAATCGGACGACGGGGAGCCGAGCGGAACAGCCGGTAAGCCGATTTTGGAGGTGATCAAAAATCAGGGCCTCAAGAACGTCGCCATCGTCGTAACCCGGTATTTCGGAGGGATCATGCTGGGGGCGGGCGGTCTCATCCGGGCATATACTGACGGAGCCGTCGCAGCGATTGAAGCAGGGGAAGCCATTTCCCGTGTGCTTCATCAGCAAGTATTCGTGGAGCTGGATTACACTTGGCTAGGTAAAGTGGAGAATGAATTGCGTAACCGCGGCATCCGTACGGGAGATACGGGGTTTGCGGATAAGGTGACACTATGCTGTCTGCCGCATCATCCGGAGGCGCAAGCCTTTATGGATTGGATGACCGATTTGACGGGAGGGCAGGCCGTGATGACGGAAGGTGAAAAGGTTTATTTTATTGAAGGGGAATAATGCCTATGGCAAGAAGAGCAGTTGATCAGGAGTTGTCGAGAGAAAGAATTATGGAAGCGGCCCGGCACTTGTTCATTACCAAAGGGTACCGCGGGATTTCCATGAGGAGCATCGGTCAGCATTTGGGATACAGTCACGGCTCGCTTTATTATCACTTCAAGGAAAAAGCCGAGTTGTTTTATGCCATCGTGGTGAAAGATTTCGAGTCGCTGACCCATCTGTGCGAGCAGGTGACCAAGCGGCCGCCTACCGACGGGCTGACCAAAGCAGAGCAACTCATGCTGGAATTCATCAAATTCGGCTTGGAGCATCCGCACCAATACGAAATCATGTTTATGCTCAGGGATGAGGAAATATTGGCGTACTGTCGCAGCGAACAGGCCAAATGCTTCAATATGTTCGAGTCCATCATCCGCAGTTTTTTGCAGGAGGAGAGGCATCCGCTGGAGAACAATCCGTCTCTTCCGCTCAGCATGTTTTTGGGTATGCATGGATTTATCTCTTACTACATCCAGGATCGGCTGACCTTTGAAGAGATTAAGCCGGCCGCTGTCGCGCACGTCAAAATGTTAAGCCACAGCATTTACCGCATAACGTCATAGGGCGTTTTTGTTTTCACTTCTCGCTTTATCCAATTACACCATCATAGCATCAACACTTTATAACACTAATTGACAAAACCGGTCCATCCCCTGTAGAAAACAGATTCGGGGAAGGCCGGTTTTTGTTCAGTGTATAGCAAAAAAAACCGCTCAAACCGCTTGGCTACTGCTTTTTTTCAGATTGACGGAATGCTTGCGGTTTGGTAATCTATTCTTAATAAACAAATCCAAGTAAATTCATCTGAATATTTAATAATTCAGTTCTTTGGAAACCGGAAGGGATGTGTGGTTTTGCATGCATGTAGAAGTGCGGAATTTGGATAAGCATTTTGGCAGCTTCCATGCCGTCCAAAATGTCAGTTTTGGCATCGAAAAGGGTCAATTGATCGGTTTGCTGGGGCCTAGCGGGGGCGGCAAAACGTCGATACTTCGCATGCTAGCGGGCCTGGAGCAGCCGGATGGCGGCGAGATTCTATTCCATGGGCAGCGGGTCAACGAGCTGGCACCGCAGGATCGCGGAATCGGCTTTGTTTTCCAAAGTTATGCTCTCTTTAAGCATATGACGGTATTCGATAATATTGCCTTCGGCCTGCAAGTGAAGAAGGTGTCAAAGGCGGACACGCGAGCGCGGGTCATGGAGCTGGTCGAGCTGACCGGGCTGCGGGGATTCGAGAACCGCTATCCGCATCAACTGTCGGGGGGGCAGCGCCAACGGGTTGCCTTTGCCCGCGCTTTGGCGCCCCAGCCGCAGTTGTTGCTACTCGATGAGCCCTTTGCCGCGATCGATGCCAAGATCCGCCAGGAGCTGCGTTCGTGGCTGCGCGAGTTGATCGAGCGGGTAGGGATCACCTCGATTTTCGTCACTCATGACCAGGATGAAGCGATTGAGGTGGCTGACGAAATCATGATTATTAATCAGGGACGGCTGGAGCAAAAAGGGACGCCTTGGGATATCTACAAGGAGCCGGAAACCCCGTTCGTGGCTTCGTTTATCGGGCAATCGACGCTGGTGGAACGTGCTGCCGACCTGAAAGGCTTCGAGGAGGAAAGCGGAGGGCCGGAGACGAAAGCCTTGATCCGTCCGGAATACATCGAAGTAGGCACCGATCACGAATTTACATTGTTATCCGCGACTGCCCCAGGCGTCGTGAAGCACCTGCATTTCCGCGGCAGCGAATGGCTGGTGGAGGTGGAGGTCGGGGGGCATACCCTAACGACGTTCCGCTCCCTGGAGAAAGAAACGTTGAAGGCGGGTCAGGAGGTTCGCGTGCTCGTCCACCGCGCTTATCTCTTCGACCAAAAGCGGAGCTGGATCCTCGAGAATCCGCTGAAGGGTAATCCGCTTAGCGTGATTATTTGAATGACTAAAGGGCTGTATCTAGGAAAGCAGAAGCGGCTTTCCACGATACAGCCCTTTAGTTGTTTTACTTCATACCGGAGATCGAATAGTTTTCGATGATATGTTTTTGGAAAATGACGAAGATGATGATGATCGGTACGACCATAAATGCCGATCCCGCCATCTGCAAGGCGTAATCTCCTCCGTACTGACCTTTCAGCAACTGCAGACCAACCGACAACGTGTACAGCTTCTCGTCGTTGGCGATGATGAGCGGCCACAGGAAGCTGTTCCAGCCGCCGATGAACGTCAAGATGCCTTGCACTGCCAGAATCGATTTGGAGATCGGCAACGCGATCTGCATGAAAATACGGAATTCGCCGGCTCCGTCGAGACGGGTGGCTTCCAGTAACTCGTCCGGGATCGTCGACATGAATTGACGGAATAAGAAAATACCGAAAGCGCCAACCAAACCCGGGAGCACAATCCCGATCATCGTATTGGTCAGGCTCATCGTGTTCAAGATCAGATAGACCGGAATCATCGTGACCTGCCCGGGGATCATCATGGTCGCCAAGACGAGATAGAAGAAACCGTCTCGTCCTTTAAATTGGTATTTGGCGAAAGCAAATCCGGCCAAGGCATTCAGAAACAGGCCAAGGAAGGAGAAGGCAACGATGATCAACGTATTTCGTAAATAAATGCCGAACTGCATGTTCTCAAACAGCTCGCGGAAGTTGTCCAGGGTAAATTGGTTTGGCCATAGCGTTGGCGGGATTTGCGCCACTTCGCTTTCCGGCTTGAACGATGATAGGATCATCCAGACGAACGGCAGCAACATGAGCAGGCCCATCGCGCCGAGCAGAATTCCGACCAGCCATTGAAGCGCCTTATCGCCCGAGGTTCTGGTTTGCATGCGTATACACCTCCCGGGATGACATCAGACATCCGCTTCCTTGTTTTGAAATTTGAATTGGATCAGCGTGATGAGGATAATGGCGAAGAACAGGATAAAGGAGCCTGCCGCAGCATATCCGAATTTGCTGTACTGAAAGCCGTTGTTATAAATAAACAAAGCCACGGACATCGTGCCATCGAGCGGGCCGCCTTTGGTCATCACGAAGGGTTCCTCGAAGAACTGCAGCCAGCCGATCATTGTGGTGATCGAGACGAAGAAAATCGCAAAGCGCAGCAGCGGGATCGTAATGGACCAGGTTTGCCGCCAACTGCTGGCCCCGTCGATTTGCGCCGCTTCGTAATACGTTTTCGAGATGCCTTTAATCGCGGCTATGAAAATAATCATGTTTAGGCCGATTGCCCGCCATACGGCCAGGATGATCAGCGAGATTTTGGCCATCACCGGATCCTGCAGCCAAGGCACGGACCCCAACCCCAACGAGTTTAATATATAGTTGAGCAGCCCTAGCGACGGATTGTACAGATAACTCCAGACAACGGCAACCGCCACGACGTTGGTGACCGACGGCATATAGAAAATGACCCGAAACGCCTTGAAGATACGGGCTTGGCCGAAGTTGATCAATAAGGCGACCATCAGGGAAATGAGGATAACGAGAGGCACGCCGATAATAACGTAAAATAACGTGTTAAAGATAGATTTCTGGAAAGAAGGGTCCTGCAGCACTTCCTTATAGTTATCGAGGCCGATAAAGCTGATGTTGGATAGATCGGCCAGACCGGCCAAATCCATGTCGGTGAAGCTGATAACGAGTGCGATGGCGATCGGAAGCAGTGAAAAGAGCGCCAGCAAAATCAGAGTCGGCGCAATGAACAGATAAGGTGCGTTTTTTTGCGATAAGCCTTTCATACCGGATCACTTCCTTTGTTAAGCGCATCTTAGCTAACGTTACCGACTAGCCCGCCGGTGAGTAAAAGAGCCGGCAGGCTTTTGCGGTATCGTGGAACTTAGCTTACTTGCTGAGAATTTTCTCGGCTTCGGTGTTAAATGCATCCATCTCTTTTTGGACATCGGCTCCGCCGCGAACGACACGTTCAAAGCTCTTCAAGTAGGTTTGGGCAATTTGCTCCCAAGTGGTAAGCAGCGGCATCGGTTCGGAATGCTCCAGCTGCTCTTGCAGCGCTTGATAATTCGGATCGTCCTTCAGGGATGGATCATCCCAGGCCTTTATGTTGGTCGGTAACGATTTGGTCAGCTGCATCCATTTGATTTGCGTTTCCGGCTTGCTCATGTATTGAATGAATTTCAAAGCTTCGTCCTGATGTTTCGTATATTGGAATACCGACAAATCAGAGCCGCCCAGCGCAGAAATGTTGTTCTCCTTGGCAGGTAGCGGGGCGACCGCCCATTTGCCTTCCAAATCTGGCGCTTGCGTCTTGATCGTATTGATCATCCAAGGGCCGCTGATGAACATTGGTACAATGCCCTCGCCGCCAAGCCCTTGAACCGCATCCAATCCAAGGTCGACAGGTGCGGAACCATCCTTAAAGAACCCATTCAGATAATCAACAGCTTCGACGAACTCCGGTTGGTTAAACAGCGGTTTGTTCTGGTCATCGAGCAGCTTGGAACCGTTCTGGCGGGCGAACATAAATGCCAGCGACTGTTCATTCATGTCGATGCTGATCCCGTATTTTCCTTCGCCTCGGTCAGCCAGCTTCTTCGCCGCATCACGCAGTTCCTCCCACGTTTTCGGTGCTTGGTCATAGCCGACTTCCTTCAAAAGATCGGTGCGGTAGAACAGAACTCGGGTTTCGGTGTACCACGGAACACCGACGATCTTCCCGTCATATTTGGTCGTGTTTACGGCGCCTGCATAAAATTGATCCTCTTTAAACTCCGGATACTTGTCTACCAACGAAGTCAGATCCAACAGCGCGCCGGCATTTGCAAACTCCGGAATCCAGGTCGTCCCCATTTGGATGACGTCCGGACCTTTCTTCGAGGCGACCGCCGTCAGGAGCTTGTCGTGCGCATTCGACCAAGGCAGCGCCTGAACGTCAACCTTGATAGTTGGATTCTCCTTCATGAAATCGTCGGCAATTTGCGGCAGCGATTTGGCTTCGTCGCCCATCGCCCATACGCTGATTTCCACTTGTTTATCTCCGCCGCCGTTAGCGCCGCCATTGCCGTTACCGCCATTGGCGGCGTTATCGTTCGAACCGCAGCCGGCAAGGAGACCGGCGAGTACCAGAGAGCTGGCTAGCAGGGTAGTTGCTGTTTTTTTCCACATAAGGATCGTCCCTTTCATAAAAAAATAGCTGTAAATAATATGAGGCATTGGTTAGAGATTTTATGCAAATCGGATGAGCTGGCCTGGAGGACGAGCAACACCTCCTTCTCTGGATAGATTCATTGGTCCCCTTGTCATAAACTTTGTTGACGCCTAGATCGACGATTTTGGTGAAACGTTTCGAAATAGAAAAACAAAACTCGAATCCTAGAAATTCAGAACCGAGTGAAACGTTTCGATTCATTATAAAACAGAATGTAATCGTATTCAATAGATTTTTTTGGGTTCGAAAAAACGAATTAATTTTGTTGAACTGACTATATTGAAACGTTTCAACCCTAATTGAAATCGCATTCAACGAAAATTGACGGATTTTTTGATTCGAGATATAATCCAAATATTCAAATAATCGAAACGTTTCAACGAAATACTATTACTATTTTCTCAAATGAAAAAGGTGGGGAATTAAACTAATGATCCGGCAACCCATAAAGAATTACCTCAAACAGATGACCCTAGCGGAAAAAATCGACCAGCTATTGCAGTTGGCCGTGCCCTTCTTCGAAGGTGCCCAAACCGAGGGAGAAATCACCGGTCCGATGCAGGAGCTGGGCGTGTCGGAACAAACGGTGCGAAACACGGGTTCGGTTCTCGGCTTGTCGGGCGCTCAGGAAGCGATAAACGTTCAGCAGGCCCATTTGAAGAAGAACCGCTTAGGAATTCCGCTGCTTATGATGGCCGACATCATTCACGGCTTTAAAACGATATTCCCCGTACCGCTAGCCATCGGTTGCTCTTGGGATCTGAAACTGGCTGAGCAAAGCGCTGAAATTGCCGCAAGGGAAGCGGCAGCGTCGGGGGTACATGTTACGTTTGCCCCCATGGCTGATCTGGTACGCGATCCCAGATGGGGTCGGGTGATGGAATCGACAGGGGAAGATCCGTATTTGAACGGGGAATTCGCCCGGGCATTTGTCCGTGGCTTCCAGGGCCATGACTTGCGAAACGATACGAGCCGGGTGGCCGCCTGCGTGAAGCACTTCGCTGCCTATGGCGCCGCCGAGGGCGGACGGGATTACAACACTGTCGATATGTCGGAGCGGCAGCTGCGCGAATATTATTTGCCGGCCTATAAAGCTGCGTTGGATGAGGGCTGCGAAATGGTCATGGCGGCTTTTAATACCGTTGATGGCATCCCGGCGACCGGCAATCGTCGCCTGCTGCGCCAGCTGCTTCGCGACGAATGGGGCTTTGACGGCGTGATCATCTCGGATTGGGGCGCGGTGAAAGAACTGATTCCGCACGGCGCTGCGGTCGACGAGAAGGAAGCGGCCCGTCGCTCTATCGAAGCGGGCATCGACATCGAAATGATGACCACCTGCTACATGAAGCATTTGGCGGAATTGGTGAAGGCCGGGATTGTCGAGGAAGCAAGGATTGACGAAGCCGTACTGCGTATCCTGCAGTTGAAGGAAAACCTCGGGTTATTCGACAATCCTTATCGCGGCGCGGATCCAAAGCGGGAAGCGGAGATCGTCTTTTGCGAAGAACATCGAGCCGTATCGCGCGAATTGGCAGTGAAATCCTGCGTGCTGCTCAAGAATGGCGGAGCGCTTCCGCTGCGGCAGGATCAATCCATAGCGTTGATCGGACCGTTTGCGCAAAGCGGCGATATTCTTGGACCGTGGTCCTGGCAGGGTTCGACGGAGGCAGCGGTTTGCCTTTATGACGGCATCGCCGCGAAGGTTGGTGCTGACAAGGTCGCCATCGCAGAAGGCTGCGGTATCGAGGAAGGCGATGAGCGCCGGCTTGGGGAAGCCATCGCCGCGGCGGCCGGTGCCGACGTCATCGTTCTGGCGCTGGGCGAGAGCTCGGCAATGAGCGGCGAGGCGGGCAGCCGGGGAGATATCCGGCTGCCGCAGGCGCAGTTGGCGCTGATCGAACGCCTCGCCGGGCTGGGCAAGCCGATGGTGGCTGTGTTGTTCAACGGACGGCCGCTGGACCTGCACGGCGTGGCGGATCGCGCCGATGCCGTGCTCGAAGCCTGGTTTCCCGGCAGCGAAGGCGGCCATGCGATCGCTGACCTGTTGTATGGCGACGCGTTGCCTTCGGGCCGACTGTCGATGTCTTTTCCGCATTCGGTTGGGCAAATTCCGGTGTACTACAACCACTTCAACACGGGGCGCCCGAAGGGGGCGCCGGACGCGCAGATCAGATATGTTTCGCAATACCTGGACATGCCTAATGAACCTCTTTTCCCGTTTGGGTTCGGACTGAGCTACACCACGTTTGTTTATGGCGAACCGGAACTGTCGTCATCGAGGATGACGCCGGACCGGCCGCTAACGATAAGCGTGAATGTGACGAATACCGGGGCGGCCGCCGCCGAGGAAACGGTGCAGCTGTATGTCCGAGATTTGGCGGGAGACGTAGTTCGGCCGGTCAAAGAGCTTAAAGGGTTCCGCAAAATCCTGTTGCAGCCGGGAGAGACCCGGGAAGTCGCCTTCGAACTGGCGGAGAAGCAGCTGCGATATTACCATAGCGATTTGACCTATGCCAGCGACGAAGGCGAGTTTGTTGCCTATGTCGGTCCGAACAGCCGGAATGCCGTGGGAATGCGATTTACTTTACACCTATAGAAGCAAAAGTAGAAAAGGAGTGAACAGGATGACAACAGCAGCGGAAGCAAAGAAGGTCCTTCAAGTGGGAGATTTGAGGTTTACTATATGGAATAGCGGCGATATGTTCGAAATGAAATATCGGGACCTGTTAATTAATCAATTGTTATCCGGCCCGGTGGAAGGCTCGCTGAACAATTTGTATTTACGGCTGCACCGACCGGAGGGTATTCGGGCGGTTCCCATGCTTGGCATTCGCTCCAACAGCCGGTTGAGCTTCGGGACGGACGCTGCGGTTTGGAATGGCGAAGTTGAAGGGATTCGGTACGAGATCGTATTGAAGCTGGACTCTCGCGGCGCCTGGTTCTGGGACGTTCGGCTTGAGGGACAAACCTCGTTTGAGATCGACGTAGTCTATGGTCAAGATATCGGGATTGCCGAACCCGGGGCCGTGCGCAGCAATGAAGCGTATTTGTCCCAATACCTCGACCATGTTGTGTTCGAGCATCCGCAGCGCGGGAAGACTATTTGCTCGCGCCAAAACCAGCCGCAACGCGGAAAGTTTCCGTACTTGCAACAAGGGGCGTTAACTGGCACAACCGGGTATTCCACTGACGGCTTCCAGTTTTTCGGGTTGTCCTACAAGGAAAGCGATCGACCTGAAGCGTTGGAGCGCAAGGATCTGGCGAACGAAATCTATCAATATGAATTTGCGTACGCAGCTCTTCAAACGAGCCGTCAGATTCTTGAAGGACAAGCGCGATTTGTCTTCTATGGGCTGGTGCGTGAGGATCATCCGGAGGCGGTTGAAGTGCTGGAATTCGAGGGGTTGATCGAGGAAGCCTGGCGCGACAATGATACCGTTGCGGTGACTGCAGCCGAGGCCGCAGTTCCTGTAACCCCGGCAACCGGGTTGGGAGAGCCGTTGTCGACCTTACCGATCGAAATCGCTGAAATCGAGGCGCGCTTCCCGCACCGTCATCATGAGGAATTTGAGGACGGACAATTGCTGTCATTTTTCACGGATACGCATGAGCATGTCGTCTTGAAGGAGAAAGAGCTCCGGGTGGAGCGGCCGCACGGCATCATTCTGATGTCTGGGGGGAACGATCGGGTTGGCAGCGAAGTACTTACGACGACTTCGTATATGTACGGCGTATTTAATTCGCAAATCGTGGTCGGCAATACCTCGTACCACAAGCTGGTTTCGAACGTCCGCAATGCGCTGAACGTTTCCAAAGCGTCAGGACAGCGGCTCTATGTGGAAATGGACGGCGTTTACCGGCTGCTGACGATGCCTTCGATGTTTGAAATGGGCTTTAACTACGCGCGTTGGACGTACAAAACGGCGGACGATACGATTGTCGTAACGAATTATACGGCGTCGGAATCGCCGGAAATGGCCTTGAACATCGTATCTGCCTTAGGCAGAGCATACCGCTATCTGGTGACGAGTCAAATCGTCATGAATGATTTGGAGTTCCAACTGCCTTACATCATGGAGCGGAAGGAATCGGTGCTGATGTTCCGAGCCGATCGCGAAGCGCTGTCCGCTTCCGTATATCCGGACTTGACTTACTGGATGCACGTTACGGGAACGGACTATCAAGTGTATGATGAACGTCGGCTGGCTTCGGGAGCGGCGCCGGGTTGCTCCTCTCTGGTGGTGCTGGAAACGGAACCAAGCAGCGATTGGACACTAACGGTCCAAGGTTTGCTGCACGGCGGGGAACCGCAGCCGGTCATCCGCGAAATGCACGAAGAAACCGTTCGGTACCGGGCATTTTTGGGGCGAGTCATGAATGGTTTTCGGTTATCGCTGGAGGGATCGGCCCCAGCGGCAAAAGAAATGCAGAAGCTGAATGCGCTGGCCTGGTGGTATACGCACAATATGTTGGTTCACTTCTCGGTACCTCACGGGCTGGAGCAGTACGGCGGGGCGGCTTGGGGGACCCGCGACGTCTGCCAGGGACCGGCGGAATATTTTTTGGCAACGCAAAAATACGGGGTGGTCAAAGACATCCTGAAAACGGTATATGCCCATCAATATGAGGAAGGCGGAAACTGGCCGCAATGGTTTATGTTTGACCGTTACGCCCGGATCCAGCAGGAGGAGAGCCATGGCGACATTATTGTCTGGCCGCTGAAAGTGCTGGGCGATTACTTGACGGCCACCGGGGACTTCGGGTTGCTGGACGAAGAGGTACCGTATACGGAAAAAGGAAGCTTTGAGCCGTCTGCCAAACCAGCGACGATCCGCGAACATGCGAAGAAGGAAATCGACTACATCCGCGGGCATTTCTTGCACGACACGTATTTGTCTTCTTATGGTGACGGCGATTGGGACGATACGCTTCAACCGGCGAATGCCCAGCTCAAACGCTACATGAGCAGCAGTTGGACGGTGGCGTTAACGTATCAGGCGTTTCGCCAGCTGGCAGAGGCGTTGCCGGAGGAGGAACGGGGGTGGATAGATGAGCTTGCCGGATTAGCGGAAGGCATCAAGCGCGATTTTACCCAATTCATGTTAGACACCGATGTCATTCCCGGCTTTATATACATGGAACAACCGGGGCAAGCCGAGCGGATGCTCCATCCTGCGGATACGAAAACGGGGATCCACTACCGGCTGCTGCCGATGACTCGCAGCATGATCGCCGAGCTGTTGACCGCCGAACAGGCGGAAGCGCACTATGCCTTGATTAAGGAGAAACTGTCCTATCCAGACGGCGTTCGCTTGATGGATCGGCCGGCTAAATACCAGGGCGGCGTCAGCACTCACTTCAAGCGGGCGGAGCAAGCGTCCAACTTCGGGCGCGAGATCGGACTGCAATACGTCCATGCTCATATCCGCTTCATCGAAGCGATGACTAAACTGGGCAAGGCCGAGGAGGCCTGGAACGGGCTGCATAAGATTAACCCGGTCGGGCTGAAGGACGTCGTGCCCAATGCCGAGCTGCGGCAAAGCAATGTGTATTTCAGTAGTTCGGACGGCAAATTCTCTACCCGTTACGAGGCGGAGGAACGGTTTGATGAGCTGCGCGGCGGGGACGTGCCGGTGAAAGGCGG
Source organism: Paenibacillus timonensis (assembly GCF_009725205.1). Taxonomy (GTDB): domain Bacteria; phylum Bacillota; class Bacilli; order Paenibacillales; family Paenibacillaceae; genus Fontibacillus; species Fontibacillus rhizolycopersici. Next base: position 240,441 of record NZ_WNZY01000007.1, read on the forward strand.
CTGGCGCATTTATTCCAGCGGCCCCGGAATCTATATGAACCAACTGATCTCTAACTGTTTGGGCATCCGCCAGCAGGGAGAGGATTTGCTCCTCGATCCTGTGCTGCCCCTGCATTTGGACGGGCTACGGTTCGACTACGCCTGGATGGACACCCCGACAACCTTCGTTTACCGAATGGACGGTCAGGGTCGCCGGGTACGGATCAACGGCAGCGAGATCCCGGTCCGGGAGAATTCCGGATATTACCGCTGCGGCGGCGTACGGATCAGCCGGCAGGAATTTACGGCGCATGGGTCGAATGATCATAACGTCGTTGAAATATTTATGTAGGCTGAAATCAAGATTCGATGCTGAACCTGTATTTAGGAATCCCTTCGTGATGGGAAGGCAACTTTTTGAACTACCGATAAGATGAAGTTCAAAAAGTGGGGTTACCAGCACCGAGAAGGTTGGATGAAGCATAGGGAAGGAGTAGCGGAGCGTAGGCAAAACCTACGTGAGCAACGGAGTTCCCGGCTGAATTCAAGATTCGATGCCGAACTTGCATCTAGGAATCCCTTCGTGATGGGAAGACAACTTTTTGAACTACCGATAAGGGGAGTAATTTTGTGGTAAGCATTAAGGATATTGCCAAACAAGCCGGAGTCTCCATCTCCACGGTTTCCTACGCGTTGAATGGGAGTCCGAAAATCACCGACGAGACGAGCGCAAAAATTCTGGCGATCGCAGAACAACTGAATTATGTGCCCAATGCTGCCGCACGCTCCTTAAAAACCCGGGAGTCGAAAATCATCGGCGTGTATTTGACTGACTTCAGCGGCGCTTTTTATGGTGACCTACTGCAAGGCGTCAAAGAAGTGCTCAACCAGAAGGGGTACGACATGGTCGTTTGTAGCGGCAAGCAATCCCATCGTCTGTTGCCGGAGCGCATGGTGGACGGGGCGATTATTTTGGATGCGACGTTCTCCAGCCAGGAATTGCTCAAATACGCCGATCTCGGGCATAAAATCGTGGTGCTCGACCGCGAGCTCGGCCACCCGAACATCAATCAGATCCTGTTGGACAACAAGGCGGGAGCCGCCTTGGCGATCGAGCACCTGATCGAACAAGGGCACCGAAAGCTCTACATCGTTACCGGACCCAAGGACTCGTATGACTCCAAACAGCGGTTGAAAGCGGCGGAACAGACGGTTGCCCGTTTTGACGGGGTGGAGTTGACCGAAATCGAAGGGAACTTCAACAAGGATGCAGGGGAACAGGCGGCCGAGCGGATCCTTCGGGAGTATGCGTCACCGGTGGCCGTATTTTGCCTGAACGACGAGATGGCGATTGGCCTCTGCAATGCGGTGAAACGTACCAATTATGTCATCGGGAGAGATATCCACGTCATCGGTTTCGATAACATCGAGTTGGCCGAATATACAGTGCCGCGCCTGGCGACGATCGATTATTCCAAGCGAAAGTGGGGGGCGTTGGCCTCCGAGCAACTGTTGAAGGTGCTGGCCGGCGAACCGGTCGAGCACGAGCGGGTTTATGTGACGCTGGTCCAAGGCGATTCGGTGGGCGAGGCTTAGGTTGCGAGAGTTTTTCAAGGGAAATAGCGGTCTAAAATACCCTTATTTCCGCATAAGTGGATTATGACCTGACCCATAGCGGTAAAAAATGGCCTTATTTTGCGAAAGTAGCCCAAAATTGCCGCTTCAGTACCCGATTTGAAGGAAATAAGACCCTAAAATGGCCTTATTTCCTCGAGAAGGGGCGTAAAGTGAAAAATAAGGCCCCAAAGTACCGCTATTGGGGTGAGAATAAAGAAGCCGCTGAAATATTCAGCGGCTTCTTTGCGTACGATTTCGGTTAGGCTCTCGACCGCACTTCCTGGCGCATGAACAGGACGTAGGACAGGCCAAAGCAGATCATCGTGGCGGCGAGCAGTCCGGTCAGCTGCGGCCAGATCAGAAGCAGGCTTTGGCCCAGCGATAAAGGGCTGGCGATTGCACCCACGAGCTGGTCCATTGTCAGCGGCCCCAATGCGCGGACTCCGGGGGAAAGCATCGTCGAGATCGTCTCCGAGAACAGCTCCGTCGGAGACAGGCGGTTCAGCGTCAGCACGAGGTTCATTTGCCGCAGCTGCGCATCCGGCGTCGCCATCTGGGAGACGGCCGTCGCGCTGTCGATCATGTTGATGATCATGCTGTAGAAGATCGTAAAGAACAGCCAAATGGCGATGGACGACAGCGCCGACGTCGCTGCCTGCCGGAAGCGGATCGAGAACAGGATCGACAGGCATAACCAGAAGCCGATGTATACCACCGCTATCAGCAAAAAGATGAAGATGCGGGCAAACTCCTCCGGCGTTGGCGGGTAGCCGATCGTAAACAAGCCAAGCCCCATCACGAGCAGGCCCAGTGAAAACACGACGACGGCGATCATCGCCAAAGCCGAGACGAACTTGGCTTTCAGAAAATCGTCGCGGTAAATCGGCTGCGACAGAAGGCGGCCTAACGTCCCTTTGTTCCGTTCGGAGTTGACGGCGTCGAAGCCGAGCGTGATGCCGATCAGCGGTCCTAGCCAGGACAGGAATGTAGAGAAGGAGGGTACCGCCAGCGCCGAGCTGGTTAGAGTATACATTTTCAAGAACAGGAACGTATCTCCCGCCCCGCCGTCAGCCGCGCTGCCGCCCGATCGAATGGCCGTGACGGCCGAATAAATCGAGCCAATACAAGCCAGCACGATAATGCCCATCAGGATCCCGAACCGCCAACTGCTCAGATGATCGCCGATTTCCTTCTGCACCATGACCCAAAAGGAGGAAAACGAGCGTTCCCGGGGCGGATCAGCTTCGCCGGCGGGACGCAGTTCCGCCCACTGTCTTCTTGCGCGCTCCCGCCATTCGTTCAGGCGCAGCAGTTCCTTCGGCGAACGGCCGTCGGCCGCTTTGTTTGGCTGCATCATTGCTCACCCCTTCTTTCGAAATAACGATGATAGATATCGTCAAGCCCGTACTCCTTCCGGCGGATGTACACAAGCTCCGCGTCCCCGTGAATGACGGCATCGGCAATTTGGGCGGTCAGGTCGCGCTCGCATACCACGGTTGCGGTCACGCCCCGCTCAAGCTCGTCGTCGCCTTGAACCGGGTAGCGGATGCCGCGGACGCCTTCCAAACCGGCGATGTGCAGGGCCAACTCCTCCGTCCAGCCTTTGGCGCCAACCTCGACGTAGACGTTGCCGTCCGCGTCCAACTGCTTGGATAAGGAGCGGATGTCGCCGGCGGCGATCAGACGGCCTTCGACGAACAAACCGACGCGGTCGCAAATTTGCTGGACCTGATGCAGGTGGTGCGAGGATAGCAGTACCGTCAATTTCTCGTCGCGGCTCAGCGAGGAGATGAGGGCGAGCAGCTCCCGTACCCCTTCGGGGTCGATCCCGAGCGTAGGCTCGTCGAGAATGATGACCTCCGGGTTTTTGATGAGCACGTCGGCCAGACCCAGACGCTGCCGCATCCCGCGGGAGAACGCCCCGACCTTTTTGTCGGCGTTGTCCGCAAGTCCGGTTTTTTCTAGAAGGGCTTTGGCGCGCTGGAGGGCCTCTTGCTCCGATACGCCGTTGAGCCGTGCCGTGTACATGAGATTATCCAGTGCCGTCCGATCCTCATAGAACCCGACGTCATCAGGCAGATAACCAACCTTCCGCTTAACCTTAAGCGCCTCGCGCGTCGGATCGAATCCGCAGATCCGTGCATGCCCCGAGGTCGGTTCGGTCAGCCCGAGCATCATCAGGATCGTTGTGGTTTTCCCTGCGCCGTTGGGACCAAGCAATCCGAAAATCTCCCCGCGAGCGATGCTCAAATTCAGATGATCGACAGCTGTGGCCTCGCCGTATTTCTTGGTCAACTGCACCAGCTCGACGACCGGATGTTCGCCGTTGGCCGATGGGGTGGGTGTCATACGTATACCGGTCTCAGTAACCATGGATTATCTTCTCCCGTATTTCCGGAACAGGTAATAGATGCCGCCACAAACCGCCAGTATGATGAGAACCCCCACCCATCCCCATAATACGGACGATTTCACGGTCACCCGCAGATCGGCGTTCGCGCTTTTGTTCGCGGAGGAGGCGGTCAGACTGACCACGTAATCCCCGGGGAGCGATTTCTTGCTCGACTTGATCGTGGCCTGAACCTGCTTGCTCTCGCCCGGCGCGATCGATGTGATCGACGAAGGCTCGAAGGACACTTCCCAATCCGTCGGCGCGGACGAAGAGAAGGAGAGATCCTGCAGCTCGGCGGAACCGGTATTTTGGACCACGAAGGTCAGCTTGCGTTCGGAACCCGCCCCCACGTCAGTGCTAAGCCGATCATCCGTCGTGGAAAATTTCATATCGTACGTTCCCGTCACGACCGCTTCAATCTTGGCGTTGGCGGTTGAATCGCCGCTTGTAGCTGCAATCGGGATTTCGTACTTGCCGGCTTTGATTTGTTCAGGCGGCTTCACCTCAATCGTAATCGTCTTCTCGGCATTGGGTTCGACTTCGACCGAAGTTACGCTGTTGCCGTCGGCTTTAAAGCGGACGTCCCAGCCTTGCTCGGCTTGTGCGCTGAAGGCATAGGTCTGTTTTTGCGTCGTCCGGTTGCGCAGCACCGCGCTGTACGTGAAAGTGGAGTCGGAATGGCCTTCCATATTAGCCTGGTCCAAGGTTAACTCGGTTTTGAAGGTGCCCTGCTCCGAAACGTTGACGACGAGCGGCAATGTGACATCGTCCGCTTTGAGATTGAATACGTACCGGCCTTTGTTGACTTGCAGCGGTACGTCGAGGTCGAGGTTGAAGGTTTGGGTCTCTCCGGCCTTTACCGCCAGGCGCGAGACCTCGCGGCCGCCCGCGGTCAATTCGTATTTCCAGTCCTTGCTTTGCGAATCTAAAGAGAGGTTGGCCGATGCCGTGCTTCCGCCATGATTGACGAGATCGATCGTATACGATACGGATTCGCCCGGCGCTGCGGACCACTCTAAGTAAGGTGAGTAAAGTTCCAACGAACCGGCTGCCGAGGCTCTGCCAACCCCGGATAGAGCACCGCCTACGGCCGTAATCACAATGAGCAGCAGGAACGCTGCTTTTCGAAAGGTTTGAAGCATCTCTTGTACCCCCTATGAAATATTGATGTTCATCAAGGGTACGCACGAAACAACGCCTTGGATTTATTCCGAGCAAAAAAAAAATTGGGGTTTTCAAGCGAAACCATTTTTGGTAAAACGGGAGGTAAGAAGAGGAGAAATTTTGCGGGAGGGACAAACATGGACCTGCAAAATGAAGAGATGACCTGGCGTCTGCGCGAAATGTGCGAAGGTTCGGTGTCGGCATTTGATGCGTTTTACGCCTGTTATTCTCCTTTTGTCATGCAGGTGGCCGGCCGTCTGGTTGGGGAGCGGATGGAGGCCGAAGATATTTGCCATGAGGTGTTTCTGGAGGTGCTGCGACGCGGACAGGACTATGATCCGTCACGCGGTTCGATCAAGGCCTGGCTGGCGGTCATGACCCGTAGCCGCAGCCTAGACCGCTTGCGGCGTAAAGCGCGGCTGGAGTATCCAGGCGACGAGGCCCTGCTCCGGGATGCGGTGGACGAAGACGGCTCCGGCGAGAGCGAAGCCTTGTCGCGACTGGAGCGGGAGGCGCTCCGCACGGCGATTTACACCCTGCCGGAACCGCAGAAGAGGGCGATCGTGGGTTCCTATTTCGCCCTGCAGACCCAGCGCGAGATGGCGGAGGCCTGGAGCGTGCCAATCGGTACCGTGAAGTCCTGGGTGCGATATGGCCTGAATCATTTGCGCAAGCAGTTGGAGAAGCAGGGTTGGGGAGAATCGCTGGAAGGAGGGAACGAGCATGAACGGGCAAACCGGCGATAATGCTCGCAAAATCAACGGGGCGGAGCCCGACGGCGTATGTGTTCGGATGTATACCGAGCAGGAGTGGATCGATTGGCTGCTGGGGACAATGGCGGAGACGAAGCGCTCTGATATGGCGAAGCATTTGGACACCTGTGCGATCTGTCTGGGGCAGAAAACGTATTGGGAGGACGTCCTGGGGATTGCAGGCGTTTACGCATCACAGACGGACATGCCAGAGATACCCGTTAGCGGAGACCCGAAGCCGGCGCTAGTCATGCCGGTGCAGCCAGTGCGAGTGCAACCGCACCTCCAGGAGCAGGCTGTCACTTCTTCCACTCAGCGTATTGACCCGTGGGCAGATGCCCTTCCTTCTGAACGAATTCGGCGCAGCCTGCGTCGCCGGGTGAGAGGAGTCGGGTGGCGACGTCGGGCGTTACGCTTGCTGTCGGTACGCTGGAAGTGGACCGTGTCACTGGCCGCAGCCCTGATGGTGCTGATGGGCTTGGGATACGCTTTGGATCATCTGAACCAACCCGAAGCAGGTTGGGACCGTTATGTGCAAACGTACGAGCCGGAAGCCCTATCGGTCCTGTCCAAGCCGGATACGATCTCTTATCCGATCGCCATGGGCCGTTTGGAGCCGGAAAACGGGAGGGTGTGGTACAACGCCGCCACCCGGGAAATGCTCATGCTGGTTGGCGGGTTGGTCCCGGACAAAGGTCATACCATTCGCGTCTGGATCGTGAAGGAGGGCGCGCGCGACAGCCTGGGATTGCTGCAATATCATGCGAATCGGGCACATCTCTACGTCAAGGACAAGACGCTGAATGTCAATGACGATTTGGAGCTGACGATCGAGCCGATATCTGGTTCGCCGGACATGTATAAGGACACGAATTCCATCTCGCTGGATTTGCTGGGACGATAAGTATTGTGCACATAAGACGTAGTCAACCCTCAAGACAGACTGGTCTCGATGGCGGGAGATTTCGTAAAAAATAGACAAGTGGCTCGTCAGGAGGGAGACGTTTCAATATGGATCAGCTCGAGTTTATCGGCACCGGGGACGCCATGGGGGTTCCAAGGGTGTATTGTGATTGTGAGGTTTGCGCGGAAGCGCGAAGCTCAAGCGGCGTGAATCGGAGATATCGCGCTTTAGTCGCGGTAGAAGGTGATGAAGGCAGCTTCCTGATTGACTGCGGCCCGGATTGGCGGACCGGCATGGAACGTAGAGGACAACGTTTTACCGAGCAAATTCTGGTCACGCACGCCCATTTCGACCATATTGGCGGACTGCCCGAATGGGCGGATGCTTGCCGTTGGCTGGGGAGACGGGGACAGCTGCACGCACCGCAGAAGGTGCTGGACACGATCCTTCGGCAATATCCGTGGCTAGGCGGTCATTTAGATCTGCATGCCGTTGGCAGCGAAGGGACCCGGCTGGCCGGGTGGCAGATCCGCGCGTGGAAGGTGTTCCACGGCAAGAACGGATTTTCGTATGCGTACCGATTGGAGAAAGGCTGCTTCGCCTGGGCCTATTGCTCCGATTCGATCGCTTTACCAGAGGAGCAAAAGGAGCCGTTGCATGGTCTAGATCTGTTGGTACTGGGCACGAGCTTTTATCATGAGTTGGCGGAGTTCGCGACCCGGTCGGTGTATGATGTAAAGGAAGCGCTCGAGCTCTTGAACGAAGTTCGACCGACACGAACGGTGTTTACGCACCTGTCGCACGACCTCGACCTTCGGCGCGATTATGGATTGCCGGAGGGCGTGGCGTTTGCTGCGACGGGGATGAGGGTACTGCTGCAGACGGGGGAGTGATGGCGGATTGGGCGTCCGGGTGAATGTCCGAGCAGATGTTCAAACGGATGTTCGAGCACATGTTTAGGGAGATTTCCGAATGGTTGTTCAAGCGGATATCCGAGCCGTTCCGAAGCGGGGGCCGAGGGGATGTCTTCCGAGCTCCGTTCCCAGTAGGCATGAGGTTAATGTATGCGAAAAATCGAATACAATTTACCCGCTACCGATACTTTCTGCCGAATGTATGCGAAAATTCGAATACATTTCACCCACGTCAGGTCACTTGGACCCAATGTATATGAAATTTCATGCTTATTCGCCCCAATCGGGCGCAAAAGCCCTGAATCTATATGAAAAACCGAATAGATTTCGAGTTTTGGGCGTTTTGCAGCAAATGATAAACGAAATTTCAGCTAAAAAAAACTAACTGGAGGAATCCAGTTAGTTTTTTGCATTTAACACAAACTGATCGATCACGTGCTTCACGCCGTCCTCGTTGTTGCTCAGGGTGACGAAGTCGGCGATGTCCTTCAATGCGGGGATGGCATTGCCCATCGCTACGCCCAGGCCAGCAGCCTCCAGCATCTCATGGTCGTTCCACGAATCGCCGATGGCAATCGTTTGCGACAAGTCGCAGCCGAAATGGGCCGCCAGGAAACGCAAGGCATGGCCTTTCGTGCCTTCCGCATGCATGATTTCCAGGAAATTCGGCTTGGACTTGGTGATATGAACGCCGTCCCCCAGCAATTTGCTCAGCTCCGGCGCGATTTGGTCCAGGTAATCAGGCTCGTCGATGATCAGCATTTTCGGCGTTGGCTGGGCCACCAGCTTGGCGAAATCCGGCTCCACGTAATACCGCGTCCGGTTTAGCGTGGTATAGTCGATAAGCTTCTGGTTCTCCTCGCGGGCGTACAACTTGTCGTCGATGTACGTTTGCAGGTGCAGGTTGCGCTCGATGCAGTATTCAAACAGTTGGCGCGCCGCTTCCATCGGGACGTAACGCTCGTAGAGCACTTTTTCGTCCATCAGATTTTTGACCAGCGCTCCCTGGTACGTAATAATCGGCACGTTCAGCCCGGTCTGACGGGCGATCGCTTGGGCCGAAGCGTAGGCGCGGCCGGTTGCCAGGGTGACGACTACCCCCTTGGACACCGCTTGCTCCAACGCCTGCTGCGTTGCAGGAGTAACCTCTTTGTCGTCATTAATTAAGGTATCATCGATATCGATGGCAATCAGTTTATACATGGTTTCTCTCCTTTTGGAATGATCTCTCTCTAACCGGCGGATTTCAATTCCGCGAGCAACATACCGCCTAAAATGCACATACAGCCGATCCCTGCCGCCAAACCAAGCCGTTCGCCTCCGAAAAGCACGCCGGTCGCCGCGGCGAACACCGGCTCCATGGCGAAAATGACGGCGACCCGGGAAGGGCTGGTAAACTTCTGAGCTACCGTCTGAATCCAAAACGCGAACGCACTGGTCGGCCCGATCGAGACGAGTAGCGCAAGCCATACCTCCGGCTGCATCAGTTGACCGGCCGTTTCGGTCCAAGAAGCCGAACGTTCAAACAGCAGCGATCCAGCCGCGCTGAGAACGCCGACGACCAACATTTGCAGCGATGCTAAAGGAAGCGCCGGATAACGGGGAGCAAACACGCCGGTGTAGGCGACATGCAGCCCAAAGGCAATGGCGCATAAGAACACGAGGGCATCGCCGCGATTCAAAGCCAGACCCTGGGTGCCGGCGAACGCTAGCAGATAGAGTCCGGCGGCGGCCAGCAACGCGCTTATCCAGGTGAACCGGGAGATGCGATGCTTCAGCAGCCAAAATGACAAAAAAGGCACGATGACGACGGACAATCCTGTAATGAACCCTGCGTTCGAGGTGGAGGTATACAGCAAGCCGACCGTTTGAAACGAATAGCCGAGGAACAGAAACAAACCAAGCAGCGCCGCATGTCCCGCCATACTCCAGGATAATTGCTTCCATTCCTGCCGATAAAACACGGCGATGATCAAAGCGAGCAGCAGCGCCGCCCCGTTAAAGCGGATGGCGTTAAAGGCCAGGGGCGGGAGCACCCGCACTGCATGCTGAACGATCAAGAAGGTGCAGCCCCACATGAACGCGACGAACAACAGGCCCATATCGGCCAGTCGGGTCCGGTTTATGGCGGGCTTTTTCAAAGATAGGGCAGGTTCGTTATTCTTCAAGGAATACCAGTCCGATAAAGTCGTCCAGCTCCAGATTGCCGAAGTAGTGCTTCACCTCAATGCCAGCTAAAGCTTCTCGCACAGCCGAATCCTCGTATTTCACGCCTCTCAGCTTGTCCTCGATATCCGCCACGTCGCCGACGCCAAAGAAGTCCCCGTAAATCTTGATGTCTTGAATGTGTCCGTCTTTGATGTTCATGCGCAGATCGATGATGCCGACCGGAAATTTCTTGGCATGCTTCACGTTGCTCTCCGGCGACAAACCGTAATTCCAATCCCAGTTTTTATAGCGCTGAGCGGAAATCTCATGGATCTTCGCCCAGTCTGCTTCCGTTAATTTATATTGAGGCACGGCGTTCGGTTCCATGCCAAAAATATGCCGCAGCAACTCGGCGCGGAATTCCTCAATTGTCATTTTGCGGTCCAGAAAGTCGATGATGTTGGCGACCCGGCTGCGTACGGATTTGGTACTTTTCGATTTGAACTTCTCCGGATTGGCATGCAGCGAAGCCTGTACGTTGTCCAGGTTTAGGTTAAACATCAACGTGCCGTGGCTGAACATGCGGCCTCGCGTGGCGAATTGGGCATTGCCGGAAATCTTTTGCTCCCCGACCTGAAGGTCGTTGCGTCCGGTCATCTCCGCATTCACACCCAGCGATTTCAATGCCTGCACCACCGGCTCGGTAAACTTGCGGAAGTTGTGGAAAGACTCACCGTCGTCCTTGGTAATGAAGCTGAAGTTCAAATTCCCGAGGTCGTGGTATACCGCGCCACCTCCGGAAAGCCGTCGCACGACTTGCACGCCGTTCTCCTTGACGTATTCCTGATTGATCTCCTCGATGGTGTTCTGGTGCTTGCCGATAATGATGGAAGGGGCGTTGATATAGAACAGCAAATAGCTGTCGTCCTCCAGCGGCAAATGTCTCAGGGCATATTCTTCGATGGCCAAATTGACGGATGCATCGGTAATGCCTTCGTTATCAATAAACAGCATGGTTCTCCATCCTCCTATTTGCGGCCGGACGCCTGAATCTCAGGCCCCGGTATGTAGTCTTACACGCATATGAATTTATTGTAAACCAATTGATGTCGAAACCAAAGAGGGAGCAGGGATATTTGGTGAAAAAGAACCGAATAGCTTCCTTATTGACGGAAGGTGACCGGGAACAGATAATGGGGACACCTGAACTTTTTTGGAGAGAAAAGAATAACGTGCATGGATGCAAGGAGCATAAGGAAAGAGGGATCAGTCATGGAGTTGGAAGTTTACGGCCACGGCGGCGACCTGGTGACGGCTTCGGCCCGGTACGGCGTGGCGGCGGGAGAATGGACGGATTTTAGCGCGAACATTAATCCGCTGGGGCCGCCGCCGGGGTTGCTGGATGCCCTTCGGGAGGCGCTGCCGGGTATTGTGCGTTATCCGGATCCCGGACATCGCAAGCTGGTGATGCAGTTGGCAGCCCGCCTTCAAGTGGAGGGGGATGCATTAGTCGTCGGCAACGGGGCGGCGGAAAATATGGCGTTGGCGCTGCTTGGACTCGCCCCGGAGAAGGTCGGGATAGTAGAGCCTTGCTTCTCCGAATACCGCACCCTTTCGGAACAGTTTGGCGCCGAGGTGATGTCGGTGTTCGGGACAGAGGAGCGGGCGTTTAAGGCGGCGCCGGAGGAGATTGAAGGGCTGATTCGTGAAACGAATTTGACGTTCATCGGGCAACCCAACAACCCGAACGGGGTGCAATACGGGATGGACGAGCTGCGGCGGTTCGCCGCGGCAGGAGAGCGATACGGCACGTACGTGGTGATAGATGAAGCGTTTATCGACTTTATCCCGGAACCGGAGCGCCGAACGTTGCTGCCGGAACTGGGGGAATATCCGCATCTCATCCTGATCCGGTCGATGACGAAGTTTTACGCGATCCCGGGCCTCCGGCTCGGATTTGCGATCGCGCATCCGGAGACAGCCCGGCGCATGCGGGACAAGCAGGTGACCTGGAGCGTCAATTCGTTGGCACTGCTTGCGGGCGAGTTTTGCTTGGGGGCGGACGTTTCGTACGAACGAGAGACTATGGGATTGGTGAAGCAGCAACGCGATCGGCTGATGGGTGAGTTGATGCGACTGGGTTGCAGAACCTGGCCGGGGGAAGCGAACTTCCTGCTTGTCCGGGTACCGGAGCCGTGGACGGCCGAATCGATACAGACCGCGCTCGGACGGCGCGGCGTGCTGGTGCGCAGCTGCGCGATGTACCCGGGGCTGACGGAGCGGGACATTCGGCTGGCGGTGAAGGACGAACCGGCCTGCGGCAAACTGCTGCGGGAGCTGGAAGCGGTGATGGGGGAAGCATTGTAGGGGGAGAAGCGGTGAGGAGAATTCAAGAGGAGCGGGATGATTGGGATTCCTGTGAATTCCTGACGGTAGGGATGAGTTGAACGAGTATCGTTTGCGATTGCGCAAGACGTGGATTTGGGAGGAAGGGAAGAATGACGATCGAGATACCTTTTATGGAGGCGAACCCGGGCAAGGTTTATGCATCTGAAGCCTGGCCTGGCTTGAAGCTGGAATACGGGGAGCGCCATTTGTTGCTGGAAGCCCCGCAGGAGATGGACGGGCTGAGCAGCGCGGTGTATGGCGGCGGCTTCGGCAAGCTTAACCGAATGGTCAACATCTACGTAGACCGGCATTACCGCTGCGATGATCCAGCGCGGGATATCGCGGATCTGCTGGGGCAGTGGGGTTATCCGGCTGAAGGAACGGCCGGGCTGCTGACGGCGGTGCCGATGCGCTACGTGGCGGTGGCGGAGGAGCGGGGAGGCGATTTCGCCGTCTTCTGCTGCGCGACGGCGGGAGCTTCGAACGCCGCGCGGGCCGGCGTTCGGCGGACGACGTTCCCGGCCTCGTGGACACCGGGAACGATTAATGTGCTGCTGGCTGTGGACGGACGGCTGACGCCGGCGGCGATGGTCAACGCCGTGATGACGGCGACGGAGGCGAAGACGGCCGCGCTGGGCGATCTCGGCGTGCTGGACGCCGAGAACGGGCTCGCAGCCACCGGCACCACGACCGACGCGGTCGCGCTTGGCGTGAGTCAGCGGGCCGACTGGCCGCTGCTGCACGCTTACGCGGGCACCGCGACGGACCTGGGCGGCACGGTGGGCCGCCTGGTGTACGCCGCCGTAGGCGCGTCGCTGCGCGCAGCGGCCGCAGGCGCGGGAGCACGCCGATGATGGCGGCGTGGTGGGTGTTGCCGGTCGCGTATGCGCTCGACCGGCTGCTCGGCGATCCGCGCTGGCTTCCCCACCCGGTGGTGGGGATGGGCAAGGCGATCGCCGCGCTCGAGGCGGCCATCCGCCGCCTCGTTCCGCCCCGCCGCTATCGGGCGGCGGGGGTGCTGCTGCCGCTGGTCGTCGCCGGCGGCAGCTTTGTCTTGACCTGGGCGCTGCTGCGCCTGCTGGCCCAGGTCAGCCCGTGGCTGGCGGCCGCGGTGGAGGCCGCCCTCATCTGGACGACGATCGCCGCCAAAGGCTTGCGCATGGCTGGGATGGACGTGGCCGGGCACCTGCTGCGCGGTGACCTGCCCGCCGCCCGCCGCGCGCTCGGCATGATCGTCGGACGCGACACGGCGCACCTGGATGCGCCGGAGATCACGCGCGGCGCCGCCGAAACCGTCGCCGAGAACATCGTCGACGCCGTCGTGTCGCCGCTTGTTTATGGCCTGCTGGGCGGTGCCCCGCTGGCGATGGCATACCGGGCGGTGAACACCCTCGATTCGATGGTCGGCTATAAGAACGACAAATACATCGATCTCGGCTGGGCTTCCGCCCGGTTGGACGATATCGCCAATTACATCCCCGCCCGGTTGACGGCGCTGCTGCTCTACGTCGCAGCATGGGCCTTGCGGTTGGATGCCCGCGGCGTCTGGCGAATGGTACGCCGCGATGCCGCCAAGCATCCGAGCCCGAACAGCGGCTACCCGGAAGCGGCGGTGGCCGGGGCTCTAGGCGTACGCCTTGGCGGGGAGAACTCCTACCACAGCGTCGTCTCGTTCCGCGCCTATATGGGCGACAAGACCCGAGAGCTGGTTCCCGAGGACGTAGCGAAGACGGCGAAACTGATGTTCTGGGCGGCGAATGCGATGGTAATCGTAGGAACGGGGATATGGATTGCGATCACCGGCAATTGGACATGGATTTAATCGGAATGGGAGACTCGATTCGTGAATTAGCGGCGGGCCTTGAGCTTGAACTTAACTTTGGAGGGGAATGGCCTGGGAGGTGAACGTGAATGAACGTGGAATGGTGGCTGGTTCGTCATGGCCTCACGGCCTGGAACGCCGAACGCCGGTATCAAGGGCATAGTGATCTCCCCCTGCTGCCGGGTGAAGCATCGGGCTTGGCCGAGCTGCGCCGGGAACTGGCGGGGGTCGATTTCGCGGCGGTGTATGTCAGTGATTTAAGGCGCTGCCGCGAAACGTTAGCCTGGGCCCGTCCAGACTTACTGGACGGCGCGCAGCAGGACCCCCGCCTGCGGGAAATGAATTTCGGCCGGTGGGAGGGCCAGACGTATGAGATGCTCAAGGACAACGAGCGTTACCGTACTTGGATCGACGATCCGCAAGCCGCAACGCCACCTGACGGCGAATCATGGCAGGCTTTTGAGGCACGTGTGTCGGGGGTGTGCGGGGAATTCTTAACGAGGACGGAAGCGTTAGCGGGATCCAACTCTATCCCCAACTCCAACTCCAGCTTTGGCAGTTTGGCAAACGTCCGATTGCGGGAGACATTCCCGCCGTCAGCGGTTCGATTATATCCGTCTTTGCCGCTAACCGCATCACAGCCGCTTGAACCCACCCGTTTGCTCATCGTCACCCATGGCGGGGTTATCTCATTGATCTGTTCACTGCTTCAACCGAATTTGAGTTTCTGGGACACCCGGGTTGGGCCGGGCGGCGTGAAACGTTTGTACTTTCGAGAGGAAGGGGAACCTGAGGTGGAGAAGGAGGCGTACGATGAATGATTCTGAGATGAAGCTGAAGCTAAGGCTAAAGCTTGGCGTGCTGGATTTGGTTCCGAAGCTCCCGGGGACTAAGGCGGAAGCGGCACTTGAACAAGCCATCCGGTTGGCCCGGCAAGCGGAAGAACTGGGATATCTGCGGTACTGGACGGCGGAACATCACGATATGGAGGGTCTGGCCAGTGCGGCGCCAGAGGTGCTACTGTCAGCGATCGGAGCGGCTACCCGCCGGATCCGTCTTGGATCAGGCGCCGTATTGCTGCCGCATTATAGCCCGCTGAAGGTAGCGGAAAACTTCCGGCTCCTTGCGGCCCTCTATCCGGGGCGTATCGATCTTGGGATCGGGAGAGCTCCCGGCGGGGAGGCGCATGCGGCGATGGCGTTAAGCGGTAATTTTCTGGAACGGGTAGCTCGTTATCCGCAGCTAGCGAAGGATCTCTCTGACTTGCTTGCGGATCGTTATCGCTACGACGATCATCCCGTTACTGCTCGGCCAATTCCCCATCTTCCGCTAGATCTATGGATGCTTGGCACTAATGTCAAAAGCGCATGTTATGCGGCCGAACTCGGAACGGGTTACGTCTTCGGTCAATTTATGAGTGAAAGCGATGGGGGAGAGATCCTGCGGACCTATCGTGAAACCTTCCGCCCTTCCTTGCACCAAGCCCAGCCAACGACGATACTTGCCGTTAGTGTCATTTGTGCAGAGACGAAAGAGCAGGCGGAGACCCTAGCGGCGAAGGCGGCCGAAGGATTCCTCGCCCGCGGAGGTTCGCCTTTCCAAGGGCTTGTCGGGACAGGGCATCAGGTCCGCGAAAAGCTGCAGAACATGCAACGCGAGTGTCTTAACGACGAGTTTTTGATCGTCTCGCCGATCCCCGATTACGAGGAGCGGTTGCGTTCCTATCGGCTTCTTGCCGATCCGTGCTGATGTTGAAATGTTGCAGAATGTACAACATTTTACCCTGATCCACCGGGGTTCTAGCTATAATGTTGCAGAAAGTGCAGCATTTTTGCGACAGAGCGCCCGATTTGCTGTGAAATCGGCCAGGCCCCCGAATATTGGACACTTTAGGATCAAACCTTAGTTCGGCTCAACTATACGGCGATTCTAAACGCGTTTACTTCGTTTCTCTCCAGTTTCACTGCAAATTCAGCGGGAGAG
>NZ_WNZY01000080.1 GCF_009725205.1 Paenibacillus timonensis
TCGGACACCCCCGGATCAAAGCTTGCTTACAGCTCCCCGAGGCAGTTTCGTTGTTCGCCACGTCCTTCTTCGGCTCCTAGCGCCTAGGCATCCTCCGTGTGCTCTTAGTAGCTTAACCAAGTTGCTCTGGTATTGTGCTGTCCGCTCGTTGTCCGTCGTTTCCCTTCCGGCTTTCGCCGTCGGTCACGCACTTCCAAAGGATCGACCATCACAAAACCTTCGCATCAGTAGTCACTACCTCTTATTTAACTTGTTTTGACACAAGTTCAGCTAAAAGGAATGTTTCTAAAACGCAAATTTCGTTTCGTTTATC
>NZ_WNZY01000082.1 GCF_009725205.1 Paenibacillus timonensis
CACCCCGGAAGGGGAGTGAAATAGAACCTGAAACCGTGTGCTTACAAGAAGTCAGAGCCCGATCTATGGGTGATGGCGTGCCTTTTGTAGAATGAACCGGCGAGTTACGTTTGCAAGCAAGGTTAAGCCGTGAAGGTGGAGCCGCAGCGAAAGCGAGTCTGAATAGGGCGACTTAGTTTGTAGGCGTAGACCCGAAACCGTGTGATCTACCCCTGTCCAGGGTGAAGGTGCGGTAACACGCACTGGAGGCCCGAACCCACGTA
>NZ_WNZY01000083.1 GCF_009725205.1 Paenibacillus timonensis
TACGTGGGTTCGGGCCTCCAGTGCGTGTTACCGCACCTTCACCCTGGACAGGGGTAGATCACACGGTTTCGGGTCTACGCCTACAAACTAAGTCGCCCTATTCAGACTCGCTTTCGCTGCGGCTCCAGCCTTTAGGCCTTAACCTTGCTTGCAAACGTAACTCGCCGGTTCATTCTACAAAAGGCACGCCATCACCCATAGATTGGGCTCTGACTTCTTGTAAGCACACGGTTTCAGGTTCTATTT
>NZ_WNZY01000084.1 GCF_009725205.1 Paenibacillus timonensis
TAGGTGGAGCCTACATGAGCACCGCACTTCGAGGGTGAGCGCAAGATTCGACGCCGAATCCGCTCCTCCGATTCCCCTTCGTGATCAAAAGCCGGAATTTTAGTTTCCGTTTCAATGAAGACTAAAATGCAGGCTTTTCAGCACCGAGAAGGTTGCGTAAACCCAAAGAAGGAGGAGCGCAGTGTAGGTGGAGCCTACATGAGCACCGCACTTCGAGGGTGAGCGCAAGATTCG
>NZ_WNZY01000085.1 GCF_009725205.1 Paenibacillus timonensis
TTTTCTCTTCCTCAGGGTACTTAGATGTTTCAGTTCCCCTGGTCTGCCTCTTCGTATCCTATGAATTCAGATACGAGTGACTGGATATTAACCCAGCCGGGTTTCCCCATTCGGACACCCCCGGATCGATGCTTGCTTACAGCTCCCCGAGGCAGTTTCGTTGTTCGCCACGTCCTTCTTCGGCTCCTAGCGCCTAGGCATCCTCCGTGTGCTCTTAGTAGCTTAACCA
>NZ_WNZY01000086.1 GCF_009725205.1 Paenibacillus timonensis
ATTTAAAGAGTGCGTAATAGCTCACTGGTCGAGTGACTCTGCGCCGAAAATGTAACGGGGCTAAACACACCACCGAAGCTATGGCTAGATGCTTTGCATCTGGGGTAGGGGAGCGTTGTATGTAGGTTGAAGGTGTACCGTAAGGAGCGCTGGACAGCATACAAGTGAGAATGCCGGTATGAGTAACGAAAAGATCAGTGAGAATCTGATCCGCCGAAAGCCTAAGGG
>NZ_WNZY01000087.1 GCF_009725205.1 Paenibacillus timonensis
ATTTAAAGAGTGCGTAATAGCTCACTGGTCGAGTGACTCTGCGCCGAAAATGTAACGGGGCTAAACACACCACCGAAGCTATGGCTAGATGCTTTGCATCTGGGGTAGGGGAGCGTTGTATGTAGGTAGAAGGTGTACCGTAAGGAGCGCTGGACAGCATACAAGTGAGAATGCCGGTATGAGTAACGAAAAGATCAGTGAGAATCTGATCCGCCGAAAGCCTAAGGG
>NZ_WNZY01000088.1 GCF_009725205.1 Paenibacillus timonensis
CCCTTAGGCTTTCGGCGGATCAGATTCTCACTGATCTTTTCGTTACTCATACCGGCATTCTCACTTGTATGCTGTCCAGCGCTCCTTACGGTACACCTTCTACCTACATACAACGCTCCCCTACCCCTGATGCAAAGCATCAAGCCATAGCTTCGGTGGTGTGTTTAGCCCCGTTACATTTTCGGCGCAGAGTCACTCGACCAGTGAGCTATTACGCACTCTTTAAAT
>NZ_WNZY01000008.1 GCF_009725205.1 Paenibacillus timonensis
AAGACAACAAAGTAAGATCGTCGGCCAGGAATAACCTCTCCTGGCTGACGATTTTTCAAAAAACGAGGGTTTTTAAATGGAAAGCTGTCCCTTAGAGTAGTTTTTCAACTACTTTTGGGACAGCCCCTTTGTTTATTCCCGGATGACATCCATCCGTTATTCGTATTGGCCGATTCGGTTCTCGATATATTCTTCAACCTCTTCTTTGGGAATGTCCAAGGCGATCGCCAACTCGCCGTGCAAATTCTCAGAAGCTGAGCTCAATAGCCGTTCGTCCGATTGCCGCAGCTTTTTGCCTAAACCGTGCTGCTCTCTTTTTTTGTGCACCATCGCTTTGATGACCTTGATCCACTCCACGTAATCGCCTGTACCGATCGCTTGCTTGCAGCTGGCTTCCCGGGCTTTATCGTTGCTGATCCAGGTCACGTCAATGCTTGGAATTCGGGAGATCAGACGCTCTGATTCTTCCCGCGAAATGATGCTGCGCATGATCACCTTGATATTGTCGACCGGCGTATAAATCGTAGTTCCTTTAAGATAAATCGGGTTGAGCAGATAATACTTGCGGTCCCCCTCCACTCCTGGCGGCGTGCAAATGTCTTTAATTTGGCAGACCCCATTGCTTCCGTAGATCACATACTCATTTACCGCAAACATATGCCTTCCTCCTTTAGTCTTCTGATGAGAAACCTTGAATCTGGACCCTAAAATATAAAAACACCGCCCACTCTAGCTGAGTGAAACGGTGTCTGAGAACTCCGCCGTTTGGTTATTTATCACCCTAAGGATGTACCTATAATTCCATTATAGACTAAATAACGGGGTTCATGTCATTTATTTAGGAAATACTAAATTTTATTCGATAATCCCTTAGGAGGTTAGGTGTACCGATGAGCGAAAACGAGAACGCCAAACAGCAGCTGGAACGGGCAAAGGCCAAGGATTCAACCGATGAAGGCCGAAAAGGCGCCTTCATGACGAAGGACGCCTGGAACCAAGACGGCAACCCTACCGCGGCGGTCGACGAATTCGGCCCGGAGATGAAACCGGAGGACCCGCCGACGTTGAATGGGAAGCCGATGTAACTCGTTACAGCCTGACTTTTTCGCGGAGCACGGAGTTACTAGACTAATCTATATGATTTTTCGAATCCATTTTGCCGGAATCGTCGGATTTGGCGGATTGTATTCGTTTTTTCATATAGAATATTGGATTCGACCCGTGTTAATCACAAATCTGTACGATATTTCGAATACAATCGTTCAAAAACGGTGAAACCAGCGGATTCTATTCGAAATTTCATATAGAATGTACCCAACGGCGATACGCGTTATATCGCTCGCTTATAGCTTGTCATTCCCACTCCGCATCAACAACGCACATACTTCCGCTTAAATCCAAGCTGTCCGCGATCCAGCGATTTTTGGATCGTTTCCGTGGCGTTCAGGAAGGTGTTTTTCTTATTCTCCCGTTTCATCTCTACCGGACCGACCGCCTTGGCGGCCTCGACCGCTTGCGCGTGGAGCGGCATATACGAAATCCCGACGGTGTAAATAAAGTTGTTCATCGCGGATTTCGTTCGTTCGGGCGCCTCGTGGATCGTGTTCTTCACCGTTTCTAGCATACCTGCGAGTTTGCTCTCGGCAAATTCGCTGTCCGGCTGGCTCCCCAATAGCCAGCAATAACAGCTCCAACCCGCCGACATTCTTAGCTCGTCTCCACTGGCGATCCACTTGTCGGCAACCTCCTGCGCAATATCCGTCTCCGCCAAAGTAACAGCCACCACATAATCCGATAGCATATAAAAGTAGGCGCCCTCGATCCATCGCTCGAAATCCGCGTGCGTCATCGCTTTCGGATCGGCAATGATCCCCGCAAAGTACATCGCATCATAGTTTCCCGTCGCATAAAGCTGTTCGGCCAAAGACTGATTGATTTTGATTTGCCGGAATAACGGCTTCATTTCTCCAGTCGCTACGCCAAACAGCGGCTCCCGCGCGCCGTTAGACATGTACATTTTCTTCAGACGCTCTTTACCGAGCGCTTCAAGCTCCTGCATTACCGTTTCTATATTCATTATGGATTTGACTCCCTTCATCCCGCATGGATTCTTTCATCTAGCTTACTACGTTAGGTGGGCTAGATTCAAATCCCTGACCGGGTCGTCGAGCGTCTCGCCGTATTACTTGCTGCGTGCCAAACGGAACCCTTGATCCGGACCAAAGCCGTTCGCATCAAACTTCCCGCGAAACGACACCTCACTACTGCGTATATCGCCGATCCAACCGCCACCTTTGACCACTCGAAAGGAACCGCGATCCTCTCTCCGGCTCACATCGTCCCCGTACCAATCCCAGCACCATTCCCTCACATTGCCGGACATATCGTAAAGCCCCAGCTCATTAGGCTTCTTGCCCCCGACGGGCTTGGGTTGGCCATGATTGCTCTCGATGATCGGCCAGTTCCAGTCCCCGGTCAGGTATTTATCCCCGACGTTTCGCCAATACCAAGCCACGTCGTCCGCGCGGGAGCTTCCGCTGTATTTGAAACTTTTGCTCTCTTGACCGCCGCCAGCCGCATATTCCCACTCCGCCTCTGTCGGTAGTCGGTACCCGTTCGCCTCCGCATTAATCGTGACGAGCCATTTCAGTTGATCGTTATCGCTTTGATTATTCGGGTCTATCTTGCTCTTATCTATATGGTAAAAAGGTGTCAATCCCTCTTGTATGCTGCGCTGATTGCAATACTCGATCACGTCGTACCAACTGACCATTTCCACCGGTAAATCGTTGCCTTGAAACTGGGATGGGTTACTCCCCATCACTTCCGTCCATTCCTTTTGGGTGATTTCATATTTTCCGATATAAAAATCCTTCAGTGAGATGCCCGAACCGTAGTAGTTGGAAAGGGGGTTCTTCACCTCCCCGCCTTTGACCAGCACGAAGCGATCCTTCAGCCGATCTGATTGTCCTGAGCCAACCTGCGAGCAGGCCGTGATCAGCACAAACATCGAGAGAAACAGAAACAGATACATCCATCGCTTCCTCATGGGTAACTCTCCTTTGATTGAAAGATCGACAAGGCCGCCGGCGAACACCGAACGGCCTTCTCACAAAGTTCAGCGATTAACCGGTTACCACACCGTCACGTTGGAGCTTCCGCTACTTTGATAGCCTTCCGTCGCCAGAACCTGGTAGGACCAGCTGCTTCCCAGATTCATGCCTTTGCTCTTCCAAGCATTCACATGATTGCTGAAAGTGATGGCAACGTTGCTGCCGGTTGGTCTTTTGGATTGCCGAACGCTCCAGAATTGTTGGAACGTCTGCGTACCGTCGATCGAAGGCGCATTGTAACGCATCGTCGTATAAATATCGTAGGTGCCTCCGTCACTGGTCACCGTACCTTTATAAGTGCCGGTCGGCCGGTACGTGCCCCAGCTGTCCACAACGTAATACTCGATCAATGAGTTTCTGGTCCATCCGTAAAGCGTCAAATATCCGTTACCCGAAGGAGCCCAGACACCGGCGTTATAGTTGATCGTCCGATTCGGCGAACCTACATTCCAGCCTTTGCCGACCACGAAGTTCCCGGTATTGTACCAATTGACACTGTAATTGCCCCCAGACCCGTTTACCGCATTCACCGTCCCGCCGCCGTCTGTCCAATTTTGCCAATAATCCGTCGCTGCATTTGAGGTCGCCCCAAACAAACCGAAACTCATCGAAGCTGTCAGGAGTAAAGTCAACATCTTTCTTTTCAATTTCATGATCAATTCCTCCTCAGAACTCTATTTTTTTAGAAAAAACCGTTCCTTCTCCCTGCTTCATACCGAGATGCGTCTTTGCTGTTGTGGGGCACCACCTACCTTGTGTCATAATCTAGAAACATTTAACTATCACCCCCTTTACTAGAAAATTATAGAAGGTAAGCGCATACATTTCACTTCGCAAAATAAAGGTTTTATCTTCTTTTTTACATAGATTGATAGAATCAAACGATTTGGAAAGTAAAAAACGACCCCAACGGAGTCGTCTTGTGGATAGGGATCAGTTTGCGAGCCAAAAAAAGGGACGCTTTGAACGCGCCCCCTCTGCTTGATTTCCTAAAACTTAATAATCCCGGTGGTATGGAGTAGAACCAGAAATACGAGAACCGGTGCAATATAGCGAACCATAAACAGCCATACCCGGAACCAGCCCGCCTTGAGCCCAGCGGCTTCCGCAGCATTCTTCCAGAAGTATCCCGCAAACACCGTGGTAATCAAACCACCAAGCGGCAACAAAATATTCGAGGTCATGAAATCAAGCCAGTCAAAGAAGCTCTTCCCACCCATATCCGTGAATACCGGAACGGCTCCAAAGGAGAACACCGACGGGAGCCCGATCAACAAAACCAGAACGCTGATGATCGTCACGGATTTTCCACGGCCCCAGCCCCAACGATCCATTACGTAAGTTACTGGGACTTCAAGCAGCGATACCGAAGACGTCAATGCCGCGATCGCCAGCAGGATGAAGAACAGCCCGCCAAAGAATGCTCCCAGCGGCATGGCCGAAAACGCGGCAGGAAGCGCAATGAAGACCAGAGACGGCCCCGCATCAGACTCCAACCCAAAAGAGGCGGTCGTCGGGAAAATAATCAGCCCCGCAATAAACGCGTAAATCAAATCACCCGCTCCAATCGCCAGGGTAGCCGGACCGAGGGATTGACGTTTGTCGACGTAAGCCCCGTAGGTAAGCAAAATCCCCATGCCAAGTGACAGCGAGAAAAAGGCATGTCCCAGCGCAACCAATGCCGCTTCCGGACTTAATTTCGAGAAATCCGGCTGAAGGAAGAAGGATACGCCCGCACCAGCTCCCGGTAAGGTTAAAGCCCTAATCATCAAAATGATCAAAAGCACGATCAAGCCCGGAATCAGTACTTTATTAAATTTCTCGATGCCGCCGGAGATTCCTTTACCCACTACGATCCCGGTGATCAATACGGCCACCGCCTGCCATACCAGCGGCATGTAGCCTTCAGTAAACGAGCTGAATTGTCCAGCGTAGTCGGAGTTCGCAAACAGATTTCCGCTGAAGGACTGTATAGCATAGTGTAGTGTCCACCCGGCTACGATGACATAAAAGCTCAGAATCAGAAAAGGTGCAATGACTTGCAGCAAACCGAGACGGCCAAAAGCTTTAGGGCCGCCAGCTTTGACAAAAGACGTGGACGCGCTGCCTCTACCTGCTCGCCCGATGGCCAGCTCCGCCAAAAGCAAAGGCAAGCCAATCAAAATCAAACAGATGATAAACAGTAGGAAGAATGCGGCTCCACCGTTCTCCCCCGTAATATATGGGAATTTCCACATATTCCCCAGCCCCACGGAACTGCCGATGGCGGCCAAGATAAAACCGGTAGAAGAGAAGCGTTCATTTCGTCCTTGGTCTAGGTTGTTTTGTGATGGTTTCATGGTGATCCCCCATTTTTTATATATTCATCTATTATAATCAAAAACCGTGACAGAGGGGTATGAAGTTTCTCTTGTTAATGATCCTTCAATATAAGGGATTTATCGTTTACACTAAGGCAAAGGCCTACCATTCATATCAGATCATACAACCGGGGAGGAATCCTCTGATGAGCATAGAACCGTTATCCTTCATCCCGTCGTTTCGACGGGCCAATTCCGTCATGAACCGAACGCTAAGCAGTCTCAGACAGCCGGATTTGGCCGTTCAGATCCACTATTGGGGCTTTATGCCCCGCCATTTCGACAATACGGAGCATAAGCATTCATTCTTCGAAGCTTGTTACGTGTTAACAGGATCCGGCTTCTACCTCGAAGAACATACGAAGTTCCCGCTTCAAACCGGGACCCTGTTTCTGTCCAGACCGGGAATCCAGCACCGGATTTTGAGCAAAGAAGGGCTGGCGTTGTGTTACGTCGCCTTCGAGCCGGAGGAATCGGCTTGCAGCGAACTTTATTCCGCCGCGTTCGAGTTGCTTGCCAAACAGGGAATCCCTGTGCTTCAAGAAGGGAACGACCAAACGCCTGGACTACTCTGGCGCTCTCTCTTATCCCTGTTTGCTTCGTCTGCCGCCGGCGCAAATTACCCGCCGCCCATGCTGCACAGCTTGGCGGAGTCCCTGATCTTGTCCATCCTTACCGCCCACGGCCCCGGCTTCGATCATGAGACGGGCGGTACGGACAAGAATGACGAAGGCGCCTTCATGGTTCATCAGGCCGAATTATTTATCATGGATAACCTGAGCGAGACTCTATCCCTAGAACGGGTTGCCGGTCACCTGCACATCACAACACGCCATTTGACGAGGTTGTTCCGCAACTACGGGCACCAATCCTTTGTGCATTACGTACAGGAGCAGCGTGTACAAAAAGCCAAGAACCTCATCTTGAACACAGACCTTCAGCTTAAACAGATTGCCGCTTTGTGCGGATTTGAATCCATACACTATTT
Source organism: Paenibacillus timonensis (assembly GCF_009725205.1). GTDB lineage: Bacteria > Bacillota > Bacilli > Paenibacillales > Paenibacillaceae > Fontibacillus > Fontibacillus rhizolycopersici. Next base: position 6,462 of record NZ_WNZY01000008.1, read on the forward strand.
CACGCGCGTATTCACGACCAAGCTTGGCGTAACCCCTGCTCGCTTCCGGCGCTCGCAATTTACGGAAGGACGGTACGATTCCGATTTATAACCTATCGCTGGAATCGATGTCCTGATCGTACAAAAACACTTCCTCTTTTTATAAAGACGGATTCTCCCTTCTGCTTCTACAATAGGACCGTAAGCTGATCCGAAGAAGGGAGGATCCATCCATCTTGAACCCTGTACCGGCTTTTCAAAAATATCCTATCAATAACTTACACTTCCGAGACAGCCCCGTGTTCATGCAGCGGGGTACGAGCTCCTGGTGTTCATTCATTCTATCTGCTTATCAAGAAACTGCGGGCACTTTCTATATCACGCTTGACGGGACTCACGGAGCTGATTTCTCCGCCTTGCTGGACCCCCTGCGGCAAGCTTGTGAAAAGGAAGGTATTCCTTTCTCAAGCGATTTCACAGCGAAATATGTGAAGCCTGAAGGGGAACTGCGTTCGGAAATGGCGGCTTACCTGACGGATAACCGGGCATTTGGCTATAAAGCAAATGATGTCCGTCCTATGCGATATTTTCGGAACGATGCCAAGGCATTCCTGGAGAAAAAAGCCCTTGAAGATGCACCGGGTGACGGGATATATGTTCTCTACGGACCAGGAGCCGCTCTTCTTGCCGGAAAGGAACCCGATCTCGCTTTCTTTGCCGACTATTCCCGGGAAAACCAACAGTTGCGTCATGCCCAGCGGATGGGTAGCTTTGGCTTCGGCGAATCGGACGACAAGGTCGAGACCTACAAGCACTGCCTGTTCCTGGAATGGCCCGTATGGGAGCCCTATCGCCAAGACTGGCTGACACTGAATGGAGGGCATCCGAATAAGAAGGCTTGCTACTATATGGACTTGAATCGTCCTAATGCTCCAGTATGGCTGCCGGTCGTAGCATTAAAGAGTGTACTCCAAGAAGCGGCGAAGCAGCCGTTCCGGGTGAAGCCTTTTTTTGCTCCCGGCATCTGGGGAGGGCAATATTTGAAGAAGTTGTGCGACCTTCCGGAGGAATGGGCGAACTGCGCCTGGAGCTTCGAACCGATCGCTCCCGAGAATACGCTTCTTTTCGAAGTACAGGGGATGCCCTTGGAAGTACCGTTCACCCTTCTTATGGAGGAAGCCCCCTACGATATTTTGGGAGAGCGTAATGTAGGGCTGTTCGGCAATTATTTCCCCATCCGGTTCGACTACTTGGATACGATGCAAGGTGGGGAATTATCGCTCCAGGTCCACCCGCTACAAGCGTATGTGGAATCTACATTCAACGAGCATATGACGCAGCAGGAATCCTATTACATCATGCGAAATGCACCGGGGGCCAAGGTTTATCTTGGATTAAAGGAAGGCGTCACCGGCGAGAAGCTGCTCGAAGCCGTGGAACACGCCCACTCGACAAGAGAACCGCTCACGTTGTCTTCCTATGCGAACGAATACGAATCGGAGAAGGGCAATTTGTACCTCATTCCTCCGGGAACAGTGCACTGCTCCGGTAGAGACAATCTGGTTCTGGAGATTTCCTCAACCACCTGGTGGTTCACTTTCAAAATCTATGATTACCTGCGCCTGGATGCGGATGGCAAGCCACGTCCCATGAATCCCGAACACGCACGGCATAATATCAACGATGCCATGGACACCTCCGCCGTCGAAGGCGGTTTGATCGCTCGGCCGATTGTTGTTCGCAGACAGGGCCGGAGCACGGAAGAATTACTGGGGCAACGCGGCGATCTTCTGTTCCAGGTCAGCAGGCTGTCCCTGCAGAATACCTGGCACGCGGATACCCGTGGCGAATTTGTCATGTACAATCTGGTGGATGGCGAACGTGTCCGTCTTGTACCGGCGGACAACGAAGCGGCAGCGGTTGAATGGGGATATGCCGAAGCTTATATCGTACCGGCCAGCGTAGGCGAATACCGTCTGGAGAACCTCTCCGATTCCCCGTGTACGCTTATAGCCGCTAGAGTAAATCCGGAATGGAGCCTTCCTCTCCTTCCGCCAACCTGGAATTCGAGCAAAGAGGCCTCCCATGAACTTCAGTAACGGACCGGACCTCGAAGCGGGAGCCCCTACCCTGATCACGCTGACGCTCGATGCCGGAGGAACCGTCCTAAAGGGGGCACTTCTCGTTAACGGGGAGATCGTACCCGATTCGTTCATGAGCCGACCCTCCGAATCCCAGGGGTCTGCATCCAACACGATCGCCAGCTTTGCCGGAGTATGCCTTCATTTGCTAAGCTACTATACCGCAGCTTACGGACCTTTGCGTAATAACGATAAAATCCGGATCGGATTTGCCTTTCCCGGTCCGTTCAATTATGAGGAAGGCGTCGCGCTTCTTCAAGGGATCGGCAAATATGAAGCCCTGTATAAGCTGTCCGTTCGGGATCTGCTTCGTGAAAAATTGCATCAACTCTCTTCCCATACACCAGGCATCCTGACCGATTTGCTCGCCTCAGCCGAAATCCGGTTCGGGAATGACGCCCACCTATTCGGACTCGGAGTCGGCCTCCGTTTCCCGTCGGAACGACTGATCTGCCTCACGCTTGGAACCGGCTTGGGCTCCGCTTTTGTCGAGAACGGACAACTCGCCTCCTCCGCCGATGGAGTTCCGTTGAACGGCATGCTGTTCGCCGAACCTTATCGGGAGGCGATCGTTGACGACTATTTTGGGAGAAGAGGGATTCTTGGGATGGCGAAGGAGCGGGGATTCCTTGTGGAGAACACCGATGTCGCGGATCTGGCGGAGGCAGCTAAACACGGAGACAAAGAAGCTCTGGAATTATTCCATGAATACGGCAGACGGCTGGGAGAGATGCTTTTGCCTTATGTTGCTGCTTTCAAGCCCGATCGCATTATTCTCGGGGGACAGATCTCCAACAGCTTCCCGCTCTGGGATAATGACTTTCAGCAATCTCTTGGCGAGTTCACGCTTCCGGTTATCCAGTTGCAGGATGGGATCACCGACGTATTTAAAGGCATTCATCGGCTATTCGAAAATACGGATGGACATCCGTCCGCCTCACTTCAAAACTAGGAGGTTATCTCAAATATGCACCATCTCAGCAAAAACGAACCTAAACCCGCCCGTCCCTGGACCCTCTTTGTCATCCACCATTCCCACACGGATATCGGCTATACGGAGCGTCAGGAGAGAATCGAACAGTACCATGCCGATTTTATCCGCCAAGCCCTGAAGATTACGGAAGCCGCCCACCGCGGGGAACGCCCGGAGTGGAAATCCTTCCGATGGACATGCGAAACGTTCTGGGCCGTGGAAAGATTTCTGGAGAGCGCTTCGGCCGAGGAGAAAGAAGCCTTCCAGCAGGCTGTGACCCGAGGGAATATCGAGCTGTCGGGAACTTACCTGAACATGACCGAGCTGCCCGACTTTGACCTCCTGCTTCGGAACCACAGCAAAGCCCAACAGTTCGCTAAATCGTTCGGACACCGGATCGACAGCGCCATGACGGCCGATATCAATGGATACGGGTGGGGTTATGCCGCAAGCCTGCTGCAAAACAACATCGAGCATCTATTCTCCTGTATCCACACGCATCACGGCATGTACCCGCTCGGCCGCAAGCAAACCCCGTTCTGGTGGGAAACGCCGGACGGCGACAAGTTGCTCGTCTGGAACGGAGAGCACTACATGTTCGGCAATGAGCTGGGATTCTGTCCGGACGCGCTAGGAAAATATATCATCAAGGACGAAATCCAGCATTTCCTGATGGAGCCGGAGCCTCGTCATGACGAGATCGCATCCTTACGGATTCACCGTTATCTGTGGAATCTGGAGCAGGAGCAGTATCCCTATTCTTTCGTTCCGATCATGGTCTCCGGCCTGGGGACGGACAATGCTTCCCCGAATGCGGATATCGCGGAATGGATTGCGAAGTGGAATGAACAACACGGCAACCGAATTACGATCAAGATGGCTACGCTTTCCGAGTTCTTCGCAACGTTGAAACAGGAAGATCTGTCTTCTCTCCCAATACATCGGGGCGATTGGCCAGACTGGTGGACCGACGGTGTTGCCTCCACGGCGATGCACACCCAAATTTACCGCGATGCCCAGCGGACGCTGCGGAAAGTGAAAAAACTCGATCCGAACCATGAAGCAGCAAGTCTCGCCGACATTGACGAAGTGTCGCAGGCGCTAACGATGTACGCCGAACATACGTGGGGATATCATTCCTCCGTATATGAGCCTTGGCATCCGCAAGTACAGATGCTTGAAGTTCGTAAGCAGTCTTATGCGGCTGAAGCCAGCAAGTTGGCTCACCGGGCCTTGGATAAAGCGTTGATCGCTCGAAAAGGAGCTCTCCTGGCTCCCAAACGCCCGCTGCGATATGAGATCATAAATACGGAGCCCGCCAAAGCAACGCTTCTGGTGACGATTCCGCTGGATGGATGGGAAACCGTGCTGCTGCAAAAGGAGTTCCTACTAATCGATGAATCGACGGGGCAAGCCATACCGTACCAGCTGTCCTCTACGCAAGCCGTCGTCACCGAACTGACACTGTTCCCCGGCGAGTCCCGCACGCTCCATCTTCATCCGGTCGATAACGCGGGACTCTACGCCGATTCGAATAAGATCGTGACGGCCCGGAATAACGAACCGATCCCCTGCGAAGGAATCAACGATATCTGGTCCGCCTCTTCCGCCAAGTATCCGATCCTTGTCGGAGACGACTTCCTGGAATCCGACACGATGCGGATCGAATGGAGAATCAAGGAAGGAATCACGGCATGGATCGATAAAACCCTATCCGCCGATTTGCTGGACATGAACCGCAAGCATGCGCCATTCACTCCGGTATACGAAGTGACTCCGGCACAGGATGAACATAGTCCTTCACAGATCTGTTCAACACGGTCACGTATGGGCCGGAACCGAAAAGGGATGAATGTTCAGCGGGACAGCGGCTGCCTGACCAAGGTGAAGGTGCTGGACAATGGGCCTTTGTACGCGCTTGTGGAGCTGGTGTATGAAGTAAAAGGACTCAGCTATTACGCCCTACAACTTAAAATGTTCGCCAATCAGCCTCGGGTCGAAGTATCCGTCCGCTTCCATAAGGACAGCGTATGGCTCCCGGAGAACGTTTATGTAGCCCTCCCCTTCTCTTTGGGACCGGAAGCAGAGCTTTACGTGGAGAAAGCCGGCTGTCTCGTTCGCCCATGGAAGGATCAGGTTCCCGGCTCCTGCCTGGATTACACCGCAGTACAGGAAGGTTTGTTCTGGCACTCGGCCAAAGATCAGGGAGCTCTTGCTCTCTCCATGACGGATACCCCTCTTGTCCAGTTGGGTACCCTTGAACACGAGCCGCGGAAGCTTCATACGATGCAATCCGAGGACAGCCGTCCCAGCACGTATGCTTGGATTCTGACCAACTATTGGGAAACCAATTTCAAAGCCACGCTGGGCGGTTTCTATGAATTCCGCTATGCGCTTGAACGCCTGCATCAGGTTGATCCGCAAGAGACGGTGGGATCCCTTCACGCCTCTACCGGACAATTCACCGTTCACCGCATTCAATCGTAGCAACTTCAGTAGAGACCGTCCCCTCACCGACAAAAAGGGCGTCCCGAGGTCAAGCGACCTTCGGACGCCCTATATGTCATGTCATCCTTTTTCCCGTTCCAACAACCCCATTTCAAGGCAAGTTCTCGTCGATAAGGCCTTTTCTTCCGCTTCGAACCGGATATGAATACGTTCATCCGTCACCTTCACGATAACACCTGCTCCAAAGGCCCTGTGGTGAACCGTTTCCCCAACGATGAGTTCGTTTTCCGTACGGATCGCATTCGGATTGATCGGGGGTTTAACGGCAGCTGGATGCGATGTTGCAGGTTCCTGCGGAGGATTCTGAATATTCCTCACCGCCGTCATAAACCGTGACTCTGTCACTTCCGCCCCATCCCGTTTCTTATAAGTGATCAATTCCAAATGCTGCTTCGCCCGGGTCATCCCCACATAAAATAATCGAGTAGCCTCCTCCATCATCGCCGTGTTCCCTTTATCGTCCTTGGAAGGAAGAACCCCCTCCACAAGGTCGATCATATACACTCTTTCGAATTCCAAGCCCTTCGAACTGTGCATCGTGGAGAAGGTGACGGCCTTCTGTCCCCTCCTCGATCTTGAGGTTTTCAACGCAGACTCCAAGTACTTTAACCTGCTGGCAAACTCCTCCATCGTCGTTAACCCCGCCGCAATTTCCTCCAGCGTGTTCAGGATGCCGATCAGGTATTCCTTCCGGAACCCAAGCCGCTCGCACATCTTCTCTAGAGCTTTCTCATAACCCAGCCGATCTCGAATGACCTGTATGGCAGGCAGAGGCGGCATCCCCTTCATTTCCTGAAATGTTTCCTTGCACATCTGCAGCTGCTTTACTTGATAGTCCTGCAGCTGTACTCGATTCAGCAAATTATCGAATACCGATTCGTCATTCCGGATCTCAAGCAAGGCCGCCATCTGCTGCTTGCTAATGTATCCATTGAATTTCAGATGAATCTTCTCCAAAATATCGGGACGTTTATCCGTGAACGTCATCCGCATGAAATTAAGGATATCCTCAACCACCCAATGGGAAAAGAACCGATTATCCGCGTCTTTCATATAAAAAGGAATGCCGACCCGGTCGAATTCGTTCATTAAAGCGATGGACGACGAGTTATTTCGATAAAGTACGGCTACCTCTGAAAGGTCCTCGAGTTGTTGAATCTCCTGCACTAGATATTTGGCCTGGTTGCCGTAATCGTCCAACCCCCGCATTTCGATAGGCTTGTATGGAGGATTCTTCGTAAACATGTTCTTGTTGTAGCGGTCCTTATTTCGCTGGATAAACGTGTTGGCTACTTCCACGATCTCCTTGGACGAACGGTAATTTTGCTCCATGTACAAAGTCACCGCATCCGGATACACTTGCTTGAAGTTCAATAAATACTTGGGGTCCGCCCCTCGCCAGCTGTAGAGACTTTGATCATCGTCGGCGACGACACATAAATTGTGATGCCTGTGCACCAGCTTCTCGATAATCGCATGCTGAACCCTAGACGTATCTTGACTCTCATCCGTAAGAACGTAATCGTAGCGCTCCTGATATTTGCGAAGCAAACTTTCCTCCCTCGCCAAGATCTGCTCGCAAACCACCAGCATGTCGTCATAATCAAGGAGCAACATCCGAGCTCCGGATTGCTTGAAGAGTTCGTATTCCCGTAGAATCCGTTCGGCATGGGGCACATCGACTTTCACCGTGGGCCACTGCTCGGACGGAATCATTTTATTTTTGATAAAGCTAATGTAAGTGGTGAGCTCATCTAGCTGGTCATCCGTGATGTTCTCTCCGCTAATCGCCTTAAAGAGATTCCGCAAAATAATCTTCTTATGCAAAGGCTGTTGTTCCGAAACTATGGTTTCTAGCTCGGCAGAGTTAACTTCCCCTTCAATGATTTGAAATGGAGTCTGGATCACGCGGAAATGCTCCCGCACCACCTCGTAAGCCAAGCTATGGATCGTAGAGAAATCAACGGGCGCGAGATGTGGATAAAAAGATTGAAATCGCTCCTTCATATCGCTTGCCGATGCTCGGCTAAAGGTCACGGCTTTGATCCTTCTAGGGGGAACCCTCTTCTCCTCGATCAGGTATCCGATCCGCTTAATGATCGTCGTTGTCTTCCCCGATCCAGGGGAAGCTAACAAAAGCAAAGGTCCTTCGGTATGAAGGACCGCTTGCTTCTGAATTCTATTTAATTCCATGCTCATGATGACTGACCCTTTCGAACGTTCATAGATAGATAGCTTTCAAGCTCCTCCGGTCATTATACCCTTCGATCAGGTATGGAACAACCGTTACGTGCCTGTCTTTGGCCTGAATATGGAAACCTCTGTTCTGATCAAGAGCGCCTCCGGGTATCCTCTGGCGTTTAACTCTGGGTTGCTCTTTTATTAGGCAAGAAGGCGATAAACAGAAGGGATAGGATCGTAAACCCCACGGACCACATAAAGGTGTGATGATATGCCGTATTCAGCATGGTGATATCACGAGTGGATCCGGTTTTGATTTGATTTTGCAAAATGACGGCAAAAACAGAAGCGCCAAAAGCGCCTCCAATTTGCTGGAGAATCCGGGTAGCGCTGCTGGCATGCGGAATCAACTCTTGGGCTAATCCCTCGTAGGCGGTTGCCATTATAGGGAGCATAAGGCCTCCAAGTCCTCCGCCACGGACAATCAGGGATACTGCGAGCAAAACCTCGCTGGTGTCGGCTGCACCCAAGGCAAAGGGGAGGGTTCCGAGTAATGTCAGGAGAGTACCGCAGAGCACCACCCAACGTGAGCCGATGGTATCGGTTAGCTTCCCTGCTAGTGAACGCGTCAATAACATCCCTATGCCTTGAGGGATCAATAATAACCCTGAAGCAAGCACACTCTCTCCGCGTACCTGTTGATAGTAGAGAGGTAATAATAACATACCTGCATAAGTGGAGAGTCCCGATATAAACAGAAGGCAGGAGGACGCCGTAAAGGACTTGCTCTTAAATATCCGTAGGTCGATGAGAGGATGATGAGATTTTCTTAACCCATACAAACCGAAGGCCATCAGAAATAGAAGTCCAGTAATCATCGGAACAAGGACGGAGCTTTGAGAGACCCCCTGCTCCGAGCTGACTTTGGTTAGCCCAAAAATCATCAACACGAGACCAGGAGACAATAAGAATAATCCAGGCAGATCCAGCTTTTGAGGTTGATTGGCGGCATCGTCTTTGGGCAAACCCCTAACGGCAAGGAATAACGCAATCAAGCAAACCGGAATATTCACATAAAAAATCCAACGCCAATTCAGATCGTGGATTATCATCCCGCCTAAAACGGGGCCGAGAATCGGACCGATCAGAACCGGTAAACCCACAATCGCCATTAACCTGCCTAATTTCTCTCCACCCGCTGCGCGAACAATCATCGTCTGCATGATGGGCATCATCAGCCCCCCGCCCAAACCCTGAATCACACGAAAGGCAATGAGACTTCCCACATTCCAGGACAAGCTGGATAATACTGAACCTGCCATAAATAAACTCAAAGCCAATAACCACATTGTCTTTCCACCATATCGTTCAACCGCCCAGCCGGAAATAGGGATAACCATCCCTATGGCAAGTAAATATGCCGTCATAACCCACTGAATCGTTGTAACGGAAGCGTGTAACGCAGTTCCAAGGGTATCGATGGCTACGTTCATTATGGTAGTATCGAATAAAGGGGCAAGCAGCCCAATCAGCAGAATCCATGCCACTTTCATCACGGCTGGGTCTATTTGGGGGTTAGCTGCAAGTTCGCTTGGTTTATCCATTTCATTCCACTCCTCAACCAGATTAGAAACTTAACGTTTCTTATTTGAATTCATGATATAATAAACAAATAAGAAACGCAACGTATTTTATTGGAGGTTCGTTCGTTTATGAATAAGGTCAACGAAGGAGAAATATCGACGAGAAGAAGAGGAACAGAATTGGAGGCGGCCATTATTCAAGCCGCATGGGACGAGCTGATGGAAGTTGGTTTTCATAGCCTTACGATCGAAGGGGTTGCCGCCCGCGCTCAAACCAGTAAGCCCGTCATTTATCGACGTTGGCCAAATCGTGAGGAGCTTGTCCTGGCGGCCATCGTACACCATTTACCGGCTGTTTCGGAGGAACTCCCGGATACCGGAAATCTACGCAGCGATTTACTCCTCGTGCTAAATCAGTTGAATGACATGCTGCACCAAATTGGACCCAAAACCATTCATGGCCTTATGTCCGTCCTCTCAGACATCCCTTTCTCCGAAATTTTAAATGTTCGGAGAACTAACGCAATGACGACTCTTTTGAATCGAGCTGCTGAGAGAGGAGAAATCCATCCTGAGAAAATCACGCCGCGCATTACAAGGCTGCCGGTGGATCTTGTCCGTCATGAACTGCTCATCACCTCCGAACCCGTCTCCAGGGAAACCATTGAGGAAATCGTGGATGACATATTTTTGCCGTTATTGATGTGAATCATAAGTTCGGGTATAAAAAAAGCTGTTCACTTAGCCATTAATAGGCTTTAGTGAACAGCTGTTTAAGTTATAGCCATCGTTAAGTTGATTCTTGTCTACCTGGCATCTCTTCCATCTGTTGAGCAAACTCGTCCAGAAGCGTACGTACTTCATCGGTAGACGTTGTGCTCATCAACAGATTTCTTAATTCACTTGCCCCCCGAAACCCTTTGACATAAATCTTAAAGAAACGATGAAGCGCCTTAAAGGGACGCACCTCCAGTTGTTCGGAGTACTGATCATGGAGATCCAGCTGTAGTCTTAACAGATCAAGATATTCCGTGCTGCTATGTTCTCTTGGCTCTTTTTCAAAGGCAAATGGATTCTTAAAAATACCTCGTCCGATCATGATTCCATCTACGCCATACTGTTCAGCCAGCTTCAGACCTGTTTGCCGATCCGGAATATCGCCGTTGATCGTAAGCAGGGTCTGCGGGGCCACCCAATCACGAAGCGCCTTAATCTCAGGGATCAGTTCCCAATGCGCATCGACTTGGCTCAGTTCCTCTCGTGTACGCAAATGGATCGAAAGATTCGCTATATCCTGCCTCAAAATATGGGTCAGCCAGTCCTCCCACTCATCCACTTGATTGAATCCAAGTCTCGTCTTGACGCTTACGGGCAATCCTCCTGCCTTTGCGGCTTGGATGATGTCTGCGGCAACCTCTGGACGAAGAATTAAGCCGCTCCCCTTCCCATTGGAGGCTACATTAGAAACGGGACACCCCATATTGATATCGATTCCCTTGAATCCTTGCTTCGCCATATCGATACTCATCTTTGCAAAATACTCCGGCTTATCGCCCCATATATGTGCCACCATAGGTTGTTCGTCCTCGGTAAAAAGCAAACGACCCCGTACGCTATGATTCCCCTCTGGGTGACAATAGCTTTCTGTATTGGCAAACTCCGTAAAGAAGACATCCGGTCTTCCCGCTTGACTTACGACATGACGAAACACGACATGCGTCACATCTTCCATCGGTGCAAGTATAAAAAAAGGTCGTGGTAAATCACGCCAAAAATGATTCGTCATCTTCTAACTCCAATCCTCTCGTTGTCCCTAATACTCTATTATAATGGCTCTCCCTCGCTTAAGCATCCCCAGTTTCCTCCAATCCAAATGCATGAATATGGAAATTGTGAATCATATTATGACAGACCGCGAAAATTCCTAACCACAGAGGAGCAAGATGAGGATGAAGAAATGGTTCCCGGCTTTACTGTTAACTTTGGGGCTCATATGCAGCATCGCGCAGCCCGTATCTGTAGATGCGAGGGTGATTCAAAAGGATCCCTCGACATGCCTTAGCCCCAAGATGGTGCAGTTGAAAACGGCGATGCAAAAAGTTTGGATCGACCATACGATTTGGACGCGAAGCTATATTGTCAGCGCCATGTCGGATCGTCCTGATCAGAAAGACGTGTTGGATCGGCTGTTGCGTAACCAGCAGGAAATCGGCGATGTAATCAAGCCGTATTATGGGGAAGCCGCCGGCAATCAGCTGGCTGAGCTGTTGAAAGAGCATATTCAGATCGCGGTCCAAATCGTAGCTGCTGCCAAAGCAGGCAATCAGGCGGACGTGAAGAAGTGGGATGCCGATTGGCATCGAAACGCGGATGATATCGCTAAATTTCTAAGCAACGCCAATCCCAATTGGTCGTTTAAAACGATACAGGATATGATGTACACCCATCTGCAGTTGATTACCGAAATCGTCGTGAACTGCCTCAAAGGCGACTGGAAGGCAGATATCGCCGCGACCGACAAAAACGAGATTCACATGATTCATTTAGCCGATATCTTGACAGAAGGCATCGTGAAGCAGTTTCCGGACAAGTTCTAAGCGAAGACAACATGGAGAAGACACCCGTGGGATTGCGGGTGTCTTCTTCTCTATTGACTTAGTTGAAGGATCAGATTATTTTCTTGCAAGGCAAATAATAGCCAAACGTAAAGGTGCTTCTCCCATCCCCTTGGATATTGGCATACTTCTCGAAGGAATAATACTCCATGGAGATTCCGACAATGGAATAATCCGGCTCAAACCCGTTGGCCCTCATAATCTTCTCCGTTTTTCTATGCGCACCTTTCTCCAGATGAGACGTCGTTCCCTGGATCCAACCGATTCCCATTAGACAATCAGGAATGTCACGATATGAAAATCCATTCGGAACCGCAGCGTTTGGCTCGGCAAAAATCCCTGCAATATAGACGAACTCTTTGGTCCGGGGATCATATTCCCCCATCCATCCGATCGTGTCTCCCTTTGGAGATACGCGCACAGGCAAACTCTGGAGCAGATCGTTGGTCCCATCGTGCAAGATCTTTTCCCATAATTCCGGAACTGGGTTGTACTTGCCGACAACGACTTCTTTGCCGATAAACCGAACGGCTTTAAAAGGATGAACTTCAAAATCCACTTTGATTCCCATAACAACCTCCCGCGGGTATATATGATGAGAAATCGTAGATGAAAACACTCGTTACGGATAGGATAATCGATTTTCTCAACGAAAGCTTGACTGCGCCTGTTCTTTTTATGAGAGATTCGTGAATTATGGCGCCAAGGAGGATCAAAAACAAGATCCACCTGAACCTTACGGTCGGTGGATCTTGTATCTCATTCACGCTTTAGTTCCTGCCGCCATAACCTTTATACGTCGCGTAAACCGAATTTGCATATTGATCGGCAAGAATAGGACGGCCATAGGAATCTGTAGCCCCCGGATACCAGTAATCGCCTCCGTTATAGTGCAATAAGCCGTTATAGATATTACCAAATCTAGCAATCTTCTCATTCAAAATCAATGCGCCCATATAAACCTGATCCTGTTCGCTGCTGTGATTATAGGCATGGCCAAATTTAGCACTAAATGGAGATAAATAAGCGTTACGCGTATTGGGTTCAACCTGCATCAATCCGTCGCCGGCTGAGGGGCTACCTGGCAAACCTGCTCCAAAGCTGCTTTCCTTTTTGATCACAGCACTCAGCAATAAAGCAAAATCTCCGCCTTTAACATAGGCATTGTCCGCATTCATGACATAGGTCCAGATGTGACTTGGAACTTCTGCAGGCTTTGTAACTGGTGAGGGTGTTGGGTTTGGTGTTGGGGTTGGTGTAGTTCCACCGCCGCCGCTTCTCCCCCATAAAGCAGGAACATTGGAGGGTTCCCAACCTACGAGGGATGTATGTGCCTGAATACAAGTATAGGTGCTTCCGTTATAGGTGACTGTATCGTTTACTGCATATGAAGTATTTGGAGCCCAAGCTCCTCTCGAGGCCGCACTAGCTGGTAAAACTGCTAAAAATGTGGATAGGAATACGGTTAAAACTACCAAAAGGGATACGGTTTTAAAAGAGACCTTCTTACGAGTCATTTTTATACCTCCTTTTATTTAGGATCTGTGGCTCACCCGGGAGACGAACCGCAGATGTGTAACCGCATTATCTTCTAAATATTTCATACGCTGACAAATTAATCAATATATTACATTTATGATCATACGAAAATATGAAAATAATTCCAATAGTTCCCAGGTCCCGTTTTTCCCAATGTACATTGTCCGCAAGTGGATTTTAAAGTTTTCTTTAAGTTTCATGAATAGGCTAATCTAGCATGATAAAGTAGTAGAAGAAAAATCAATGCCATTAATCACACTTCAGGAGGGCAAACGATGAGAAAAAAAGTTGTCGGATTATTGATGACTATGCTGCTTTGCTTTGTTTCCGTCATTTACTTTGCCGATAGCGCAGCAGCGGCAAAGACTTCAGCCGACTTCACGGACTTGAAGGATCTGGATGCTGCAACGAAAGCCAAGTTCGACGCGATGATCGAAACCGGCATATTCGAGGGTGTAAAAGAGGGCAATTTCGGACTCAATGATAAGATGAACCGGGCACAATTCGCCAAGGTTGCGGCGTTGATTTTCAATTTGGATGTGGATAAAGACTTAAAGTCATCTTCATTCTCCGACGTCAAAGCCGATGACCCTGCCAATGGTTACGCATTGCCTTATATCGAAGCAGTGAAAGCCGCGGGCATTACGGACGGATATGGGGAGGGCAGCTACAATCCGGCGGGTGAAGTAACCAAGGAGCAGCTAGCCACGTTTCTTATTCGCGGGCTGGGAATGGATGCGGATGCCAAGGCAACACCGGGCGTAAGTGATACGACGGTATCTGACTGGGCAAAAGGGTATGTCGCCTTAGCGTTGGAAAAAAAATTGTTGGAAAACGGAGCGGACGGGACGTTCGGCGGGACTTCCGTCGCTCTTCGATCTCAGCTCGTTATAGCCTCATACCAAGCAGATCAACAGTACGTCGAAGTGAAAAAGAAGGAAGAGGAAGAACAGAAGAAAAAAGAAGAAGAGAAGAAGAAAGAAGAGGAAGAGAAGAACAAGGAAGAGGAACAGAAATCGCAGCCAGAGCCGTCTTCGTCTCCAGCTCCGCAGCCAGATTCGTCTTCATCTCCATCTCCTCAGCCGCCAGTACAGGCTACCGTTCAGACTCCTACGGCATCTCCTGCAGGCGGCACCGTGACTTCGGGAACGCAAGTTGCCTTGACTTCGGCGACCGTATCTGCGGCGGTGTATTATACGACGGATGGAAGTCAACCGACAACGTCCAGCACGCTGTACACAGGACCGATCACCATAACGAACAATACAACGATTAAAGCCATCGCCGTAAAGACTGGATCGACGAATAGCTCGGTGGCTAGATTTGATTATACGGTCACGGTCACGATGCCCATTGTTCTACCCGAATCCGAATCGATTACACCTATGATCGTAGGAGCTTCCTATAGCGGCAGCGTAGCGAAGCTGTCTGGAGGAACGGGAGCCATTACATATGCAGTAACAAGTGGCGCACTGCCTGCGGGGCTGACTTTGAATCCAAGTACAGGTGCAATTACCGGAACCCCAAGCGTGAGCGGTGCGTATGATTTTACGATTAGCGCGACAGATTCGGCAACGCCGCTGGCAACCGCAACCCTGCAATATACCGGTAATGTCACGCCTGCACTATCCAAAACGCCACTACAATTGATCAATGAAGCAGCGGAATCCGGGGATTGGACCGGGGTTGATGAGTCGACGTTTGCCGATGCAGGTATTACGGGGGTCACATCTGTGAACCTCTACAGCGTCCAATACTACTTGGACCCTGCTGTAACAACACATTTACCACTTCCAAGAACATTGGCTGACATTCAAGCGATTGTTAACGAGACGATTAAAGAAATGATGGTAACTGCAATCTATGATTATTTGAATCCCCTCGGTGGAGGATCTCGCCCAACCGTAGAATTATTCGCTAGCGCCGGCATCACCGGAGTGGATGCTTCAAATCTGGATGCAATCTTAGATGAACTTAGTTTGGCTTATCAGGAGTCCAGAACCAATCCTATGGGAACGCCTATGTCTACGAAACAAGATATTCAAGACGTTGTGGACCTATTCCTAGCAATATAAGGATGAAGCAGAGCGTAATCATAGCAAGGAAATAATATACCCTAGAAAAATAGCGGCGTAAGGGAGATCATCCCTACGCCGCTTTTACTTACCTATCTTATCGCTAGGTTCGCTCTTACGTCCCGCCTCTAGCAACCAGCATATATCCGGTCCCCCGAACCGTAACAATTCGCTCCGCATGAGCAGGGTCAATCTCAATTTTTTTGCGTAAATTGCTGATGTGTACAGCGACCGTTCTCGTATCCTCCAGACTCTCCGTTCCCCAGACGAGCTGAAACAACGCATCGACACTGACGGCACGATTCACGTTTTGTGCCATAAAGGACAGCAGACTGAACTCTTTTTTCGATAAAAAGATGGTCTCACTCCCCATGATGACGGACTGTGCATAGAAGTCGAGCGTCAATCCCGGCAACTCCAGTAGTTGCTCCTTTCTACCCGTCGACACTCTGCGAAGATGAGCCTTGATCTTGGCCATGAGGACTCCAGGACTGAACGGTTTGGTCACATAATCGTCGCCGCCATCGGATAGTGCACTGATTTTCACCTCGTCTTCTTCATGACTGCTCAGAAACACAATCGGCGCATTGGTGTAACCCCGTACGTTCCTGCACCAATCAATGCCGTTTTCATTAGCCAGCAGTACATCCAGCACAATCAAATCTGGTTCGAACGACGTAAGCAGCATCCTAGCTTCTGCCCCGTTATGACAGTAGGTTGATATGAAGCCTTCTCGCTCGCAATAGGCCTGAACAATCTCGCAGATATGGGGGTCATCATCGACGATCATAATTTTGTACGTGTCCATCCCGTCGTCACCTTCCCTCTTCTCGAATGCAAGGGAGCAATAGAAACAGCATCCCGGTAATCTCTGCTTGGTATCTGGAGTCAAACCTATCTTATCATGGTAGGCCAACCCATTTGTGAAATATAAAGAAAACTTTAAGCCTGCGCTAAAAATGTTCGCCTCTAGGCACGCAAGTAACAAAATAGAGGGGCTTGCCGCCCCTCTTTACGATTTTAGCCTTCATTTCTAGTTGATAAACTGTAAGGTTTGAAGCATCCGCTTCAGCATCACCACAGCTTCTGCGCGGCTTGCATTCTCTTTAGGCGAGAAGGTGGTAGCCGTTCTGCCGTTAATCACGCCTGCATCTACAGATTGAGCGATGGCATCTTTAGCCCAACTGCTGACGAGTGGACTGTCAGTAAATACGGGCAGGACCTTTGCATCGGCAGCTGGCTGTTGGCCTGCGAAGCTCATAGCATGAGCAATCATCACCGCCATTTCCTCACGGGTAATATTGGCGTTTGGTTTAAAGGTGCCATCTTCAAAACCATCAACAAATCCTGCCTTGGCTGCTGCATTGACCGCTCCTGCGAACCAATCTGAAGGTTTCACATCCGGGAATTTAGAAGTGTTGTCTTCCGAGATCCCCATTACACGTACTAAGAGCGATGCAAATTCAGCGCGGGTAATTTGACTTTCCGGTGCAAAACGATCATCCGATACTCCTTCAACCACCAATTTGGATGCGAGCAATTCTACATCTGCTTTGGCCCAGTGTCCGCTCAAATCGTCGAAGGTTTTGGTATATTCAATAACGGCGTAAATACTGTTGCCATTACGCTTAAGCGTCGCTACAGTTTTCCCGTTATTCGTTTCAAAGGTAGCCGGAACGAACGAAAATGCACCCGTACCTGGATTGTATAGGACACCCGTTGCATTGTTTGAAGTTGGGGCTATATGGATTGTTCTGGTTACATAGGTGCTTCCGAAATCACTTATCGATGTTGATTGGCCAGTTGTTGGTGATTCTACTGTTACATTAAAGTCCACCGGATCAGAAATCGGTTGTAGTCCAGATTGTTTCGCTGCCCTTTCAATTTCCGCAGCGGTCGCACCGGTAACTTTATCAATGGTAATATTGATATTAAGGTCTTCCGCTTCTGCTCCCATATTCTTCGCGATAGCCGGAATATCGAGAACTTCTGCAGGAAGATCGTAAGTCACGCTATCAGATTGTACAGAAATCACAGCGGATGGAACTTGGGCTTGGATACCGGCAACCACTGTAGCGTTAAGCTGAAAATTCGTTGACTCCGTGTTACCAGGTACTTGAATCACAACTTTCGGCGTGCCTGAAGCTGATTTCATCGCATCCATCGCTTTTTGCAAATCAACCGGATCAACGGTGATCTTCGAAACGGATTTACCGTCTGCGGTCTGCTCTATTGTAGAGGTAACCTTTAATATAACCGTACTGTTATTGTCATCAGTTCGCTTGGTTGAACCGTCTTCTACTCCTGGTGGTTTCGGGATTAGGACCGGACTGTTATTTTCACCGGATGGATTGGATGAATCGTCTTTTGATCCTGGCTGTGTGGGTCCAACAACGGTCGCAGCCGGCCTCGCGCTCACTTCGTTGGAATTGGCGCTTTCCAATCCTAGATTCACCGCATTGACTACATAGTAGTAGGTCGTTCCGTTGGCTGCTGTTGTATCTGTGTAGGTCGTTGCTGCTATATTGGCTGCTATTGTAGTGTAAGAACCACCTAACGTTGTGCTGCGCTTCACGTTATAGGACCCCGCACCCGTTACTGAGTTCCATGCAAGACTCACTTTTGCGTCACCCGCTGTTGCCGTCAAGCCTGTTGGTGCGGCAGGTGTCGCTGGAGCAGTGGTAAACGTATAGGTATATTCACTTGAAGATTCTATCGAGTTACTAGCAATCAATGAGAAGGTATAGCTTGTATTCGGGGATAGCCCTGTAAGCCCATAAGTAACAGCAGTCACACTCTGCTCAAAATCCTCACCGTCCGATAAGTGGTATTCCGTGGCAGTAGGAATTTCATTCCACACTAATGTTGCAGTCGTAGCTGTTACAGCCTCTGCTCTCAAGTTCACGACCGAAGCATCCGGCCAAGAACTTCCGGTTGTAAATTCGATTTCAGCCGCAGGCGAATTCTGGAGGAGATTGGATGCAACCACTTCAACGTTATAGGTAGTATTCGCTGTTAAATCATTCATCAAATAAGGACTGCTCTCTGCTCTTCCTGCATAAACGCCATCGACAGAAATATAATATTCTATTGCATATGGATGTCCTACCCAATGGATTTCTGCACTATTCGTTGTTACATTCAAGACCCTTAGATTAGTTGGAGGCGCTATAATTAAGGGTTCCGTGGTAAACTCATACTCTTCTAATTGGAAGGTCCCACCCTCCGCATCCTTGTAAAATAGAATCGCTGTTTGTGCCAGGTTAGGGTTCAAACCTGTCACATCATGACGGAACTTGTTTGGCGTAAAGTCAAAGAGTGCCGTCCCGTTAATTTGTAATGAATAACTTACTGCCCCATCAATGGGGTCCCATTCTAAAGTAGCTGTCGTATCCGTTATATGAATTGCTTCAAACCTGGGATCCTCACCCGTGGAGGCTGCGACATTTATATCACCTGACGAAAAAAACATACTAAACATCGTGAAAATGATAAGACTAGAAAATAATCTTTTCATGAAAATTCTCCCAACAATTATTTTCCTATATCTTAGCATAGTAGAATTGCCCATTTAGGAAACCTAAAGAAAACTTTATGTTTGCTCTTGCAAGGTGCTTTGGCAACCAAGTTCAATGAACCGTTCAAGACTTGGAGTCGAGGAACTCATTCACATATTTGCTCATTTCCTTATACTGCGTCCAATGTAAATAGTGCTCTCCTTCTAGAACTACGAGTTGATTCATATTTACATGTTGCAATTGGGTTTGATAGAAACTGATTTTTGATTTGCCAAATACATTGTCTTCCTTAGGAGTAAAGATCATGACAGGCAGATCCGACGGTAATGTCATATTCTTGGTTTTATCCACGTTATTCTTTAACTCGTTCATTTCGGCAACTACATTTTTGTTGTAGGTTTTCCAGGCAGAGATCGCCTTTGTTATTCTGAGGTTTTCTTCTGTATAGGTTCCCTTCTCTGCATGCGGCAGAACTTCATTGGGTTGGAAGTATACCATGAATCTTGCAATACCCGATGGCGCCAGATAGCTCATATAGTTAGGCATCGTAGGAAAAGCAGATTCACCGAAATACTCCATCATTTGAGGTAAGGTAGAATCTATGCCTATGATAGCTTTCACCTCATCAGGATACCGATTGGCATAATACATACTATAAATTCCGGAAATGGAATGAGGCATCAAGATATAAGGGCCTTTGATGTTGGATTGTTGCAATGCAGCCCTTGTTTCCTCTACGATGTTCTCCACCGTTCGCCCCCTGTTGGTTGTCTCGCTCCATCCATATCCGAACGCCTCTACGACGACCACCTTATTTGTCTTTGACAATTCATTCATCAAAGGCTCAAAATCCATTGCGGGTGCTGGAGTTCCAAGTCCGCTTAGTAAAACGATCGTATTTTCCCCTTCTCCTTTTGTATAAACATGCATTTGCTTACCCTCTACTTCAACGAATTCCCCTCTTGCCGGATATTTTTGTTGTTCATACTTCGTCATCACAAGATGGATCATGAACCAAACCACACATACGGTTACGATAGCGAAAAGAATATTCCTTACTACTTTCCAAAATTTAAACCTCTTTCTGTTTTTCATTGGTTTAACCTCTCCCTTCATCGTTAGTTAAATGATATCTAGTGGAACTTTCCTTTTTCTTAATCAATTCTTATAAAAAACTTACTTTTTAGGTAATCAAAAAGCGACGCAAGGAAGGTATCCCTACGCCGCTATGACTCACCAACCCTAACTCACAAGGACAAGTTCAGGCCTTTGATTCGCATTGTTAGTCGATTTAATCGTGATTTCGCTGTGTCCATCGCCAGATGAATTGCCTTCAAAAATGAAGGAGACATACTCATTCTGTGCACGTTTCAATTGATCCTTCACATAATCAGTAACGACAAATTCCTTCCATTTCCCAGACGCAAAATGATTTTCTTCCTCACCTGTAAGGGGGATAGTGATCGAACCATCAGGAAATGCATCCGTATCATCCGTCCAATCAACCGTATCCGTACCATATAACTTAACAGATGGCGTATTCAATGTACCCGTTACATACACCCTTAAGGTTGCTCTTCGGATCTCCTTCACCTGAGGGGGCAATTCAAATCGGAGCGCCGTTCTTGACTTTCCATGAGGCAATGATCCGATATAATTTACAGATGTATTGCCCACTTGAATTCCACCTGCATAATTTGTGCCAAAGTCATCAAGCTTATCGAAGTCGGCACGGATCGTAACTTCCTTCGCAGAAGCGTCTTTATCAGAGAAGGATAAAAGTCTAATCATCTTTATTAACATACCCGCCCCCCCGAAACCTACAAGACTCGTCAAAGATCTCCACTATACTATCACGGTAGACTTGCCGATTTGGGAAACTCAAAGAAATCTTTAAGTTTGTGCTTGCATCGCACCTCACTCATATGGGGGGGCATCATCGAGTATCATCATTTTTTGTACGTGTCCTTCCCGTCGTCACCTTCTGTCTTCTTGAATGCATGGAAGCGATACATAGAAGATCGACCCCGTTTCGCCGTCGCTCTCCGCTCGAACCGTCCCTCCGTGTGCTTGCACGATCTCCCTGCAAATCGCCAGCCCGAGCCCGCTTCCCTCTACTCCATTTTCCATGCCCGGTCGATCAACCCTGTAATTGCGATTGAAGATTTGCTCAAGCTGCTCTGGCGGGATACCCATTCCAGTGTCTTGCACACTAATGATTGCATAGCGGATCTCATTCACCTCTTTCACGGCTAGTGCAATACGTACCGCACCACCTCTAGAGGAGAACTTCATTGCGTTCGACACCAGATTGAACAATACCTGCTCCAGTCTTTGCGCATCCAGCTCTACAACAGAAGAGCCAGTTCCTTGGTCTTCCGCAACTCCGACATCCAGCATGAAATTAAGCCCCGCGTCACGCACAACTAGCTCATATTGTTCATAAAACCCACGCAAGAAGTGAACGATATGGACCGGCACCATTCGGTACGAGACTTGTCCTGTCTCCAAATGCGATAAGAAGGACAACTCCTCGATCATGCGGTTAATCCTTATCGTGTTATCCCGGATATATTTCAAGTACTGTTCATCGCGTTCCGGCTTGACCCTATCCCGCACAGCTTCGACATACCCAAGCATGCTGGACAGCGGCAAACGCAGATCGTGCGTAATATAGGCAAGGAGCTTTTTTCTCCCTTGCTCGGATAGAAGCAACTGATCATACGATGAGCGGAGATCATCATGAGCTACGGATAAGGCTTGTGTACGCTCCTGCACGGTCTGTTCCAAATTCATATTCATTTCGGTCAACTTGTTGTTCGCGTCCTGTAATTGACGTGCAATCCTTTCTTCGTTAGTTGCCGCCCTCGTAAATCTGGAAGAAAGCAGAAACATCTGCGCGATCGTAAACACCAACAAACCCAGCGGAGAAGTGTTCCCGATGGGTGACCCTTCATTGAAATATAGAAAATCATTGATGACCGTAACCAAAGCAACCATCGACACCAATAGGAAAAATAGCGCTCCCTCCATACGCCGTACCGCCGATTGAACCAGCCCAACCATCAGATACACCATGTGCAGAACAACGACCACACCGATTACCGTTAATAATTTGGTATAAAAAAGTGCAGGGGATACCGCAACAACTAGACAGAGTGCACCCGTTACGATTTCCGAGCCAAGACGAAACCATCGCGACACGGAATTCGGAAAAATGCTATTCGAGTACTTGGTGATAATATACCCCCCGCTGCAAAGGGTCAGGTACTCTATCTTGAATTGAATTTCCCATGGAAACGCCGGCCACAATTGGGTAAGCAAGTGTTCGCCAACCAGCAAGGATCGGATGCCAAACAACAAGGTGAACAACCCAAAATACAAGGGAGCCCTGTCTTTGCGTCGTAGTACGAACAGTAGCAGGTGATAGATGCCAATCAACAGCAGGCTTGCGGTCACGAACATTTCACCCGCGATGTTCAGATGGGTCTTGACCGTTAGCACATCACTGCCGCCCAACTCGATAAACTTGGTGATGCCGCCTCGTTTATGATGAAAGTTGGATACTTGCATCACCAGTTCCACCGTGTCATTTTCGGGCTGGAAGAACACCAGCCGCGTTGCGAGTTGCGGTGTCACACTGCGCTTGTCCTGACCAACGACACCGACTTCGGCCAGCAGCTCGCCATTCACCCACAATTTATACGCATGAAAAATGGTCGGCAGCCGCAGAGCAAGCCGCTCGTTTCGATCCTGCTCGCTAAGCTGGATGACCAGCCGATAGGTTGCAAACCCTGTACCGTTCAGCTGCTGGTCATCTAGCCGATAGCCCAGCCAGGAGCTTGGGATACGGATCCAGCGGTCATGACTTCCGTCCCTGGCTAAGCGATTCTGTATGTCCTCAGGCGACAGCAACTCTTGCCAATAGAACTCCCACTCCCCATTTAACTTTTGCGGATTCTCACTGATGCGAACCTGCGTTAAATCCAGAATGCCTTCTTCACTTTGAAATTTTGGGGAATCCGGCGCAGGAATGACGGCATAACTTGCCACCAAACCAACAACAATGGCAGCAGCTACATAAAGCAAAATCTTTCGTGAACCGAATCGAAGAATACCCCTCATGACGAATCCGACCCCAATCTACAAAATGCGACATAAACATGCTAATTATTTAGATCATAACATCATTATAGGAAAATGTACCCTGCGAATATCTGCGGAGGATAAAATGGACGCATCACTGCGATCGGCTCACCAAAATCGCCTCGATTTCAGCTGTTGGCATCGGTTTAAAGAAATAATACCCCTGGATTTCGTCACAATCGTATTGATTGAAAAAATCAAATTGCGACTTGCTTTCGACGCCTTCGGCGATCACGCTCAGCTTCAAGTTTTTTGCGAGTTGAATGATCGTTTTTGCGATCGCTTCGTCTTCATTCCCTTGTAATATGCCGCGTACAAACTGCATGTCAATTTTGATCCGATCTACAGGCAATGTCTTCAATCGGCTCAAAGAGGAATAACCGGATCCAAAATCGTCGATGGAGAGGGTGACTCCGAGTTCCTTCAAACGATGAAGCACTTGGATAATCGCGTCTTCCCCATCTGCTGCCATACTTTCAGTGACTTCAAGCTCCAAGTACTTCGACTCCAGACCCGTTTCACGAAGCGTTCTGTCTACAATACGATACAGATTCCGATCCTGGAATTGGACCATCGAGAGATTCACTGCCATACGGACAGGCGGCAACCCCATCTCCTGCCACACCTTGTTCTGCCGACATGCGGTCTCTAGAACCCACTGTCCAATCGGAATAATGAGCCCCGTTTTCTCTGCTAAAGGAATAAAGATAGCTGGCGAAATCAACCCTAACTCTGGGTTATTCCAACGAACTAAAGCTTCAAGACCTACAATTTCTTGGGTTTGAACATTCACCTGAGGCTGATAGTAGAGAACAAATTCATTTCGATCCAAGGCCCTGTAAAGACTGTTTGTCAGCTGCGTTTTTTGCAGCACTTCCTCTTTCATGGCCGAAGAACATAAAGTAAATTGATTCTTCCCTCTTTCTTTCGAAGCGTACATTGCCAGATCGGCATTTCGAATCAACTCTTCTGTACTTTCGCCATCAGTAGGATATAATGCGATACCTGCACTAGCTGTAATGAAGAACTCCTGATCTTTGACGATCACAGGCTGAGAGATCGTCTTCATGATCGTATCCGTGATGGCAAGAATATCTTCTACTCGTTCCCTTTCGGCAAGTTGGATCAGGAATTCATCTCCGCCAAAACGCGATACCATGTCCTGCGGTCGCAAACATCCGGATAGCCGGTGGGTCACCTGTTTCAGCATCTCATCTCCGCCCAGATGGCCGATGGTATCGTTCACGGTTTTAAATGAATCCAAATCAATAAAAAGAACTCCCACGCGTTTACCGGTTTCCTTCGCATGTTGAAGAGTCTGCTCCAACTGTTTCTTGAACAAAGTGTGATTGGGAAACCCGGTCAAGGCGTCATAATACGCCATGTGGCTTATTTCTTTTTCAGCTTCCACTTTGACCAGTGCGTCGGACAATATATTTGACAGTATTCTCAGCAATTCCTGATGGGTTCTCCCCCAGATTTTTGCCTCTTTAACCGATGCGAAGAACAACATACCTAGAATTTTGCCTTTATTGGTTACCGTCATGGACACCAACGATTTCAAATGATGAGCGTGGAACATCTCTTTTTCCGCACAGGCCTCTGATGGCAGCATGTCCCCATTCGTAACATTCACCACATTCGTCTTTAGCATCTCGTTCATCCACCAAGGAAAAGACTCGCCACGCAACTCGGGAATACGGTCTGCCGTGGATTCGATCCCTTCGCTGCACCATTCATGGATCTTCTGACCTTCAGATAAATGGATGAAATACGTCCGATCGACTTGAAAAAACTTTCCGCTCAGCTCTAGCAGGTCGTCGATTTTCTCATCCAGATCCGATTCGGTGACCTTAACAAAATTACCCGAAAATCGAGAGACCATCTTCTGAAACCGGATCTGCTCTTCATTTTCTTCAAGCCGCTTGATATAGACTCGGTTGACGAAATAGGCTAACCAAAGTGTGATGCATAAGATGCCAATTCTCGTCAGATAATCCGAACCGTCAACCTGGACGAGGGACTTCGGAATTCTCACCCAAATATAGACTTGCATAACCAAGATCGAAATCCCGATCCAAAAAATCATCAAACGTTTGTTAAACAGCACCGATAGCATGATCACAATAAACGGGGCAGCCCATACGGTAATACTGGCCGTCTCGATAAAGTTAACCGAGATTAGAAGGATGGACATGAGCATAATCAGAACAAAACTATACTCTTTAATGCCCTCGTGAATAGGTAGAGATTTAATGAGGATCAATACAGCTCCTACGGCGAACAGGAAACAACTGAATAATAATATCGTGTTGAGATGGGGAAGCTTCTGGTTAAAAAAATACTGTGACGCGAAATTCAACATGCCTCCAAGGATGCACACGAATGACATTATTTTGATAAATCGATTCATATTCACTTCGCTTAAGATTTTTCCGGGTTCAACCCGATCGCTTTTTTCTTGCCCCATAAGGCCATACCGTTGGATTGCATAGAAAATTGCTGTGGTCGGTAAAAGTACGATCACGGGTGCCAACTGAGGAATCGTATAAGAAGTATAGGTATTCACAATCATATCAGTCACCGTGCCCAAGATCATAGCGACGATATAGGAGGACATGAACAGATACGCCTGCTTTTTTTTCACCCGGTCTGTTGTCCGCTTCCCCCAATTCCAGAGTAGCAACAATCCCACCGTCGTATATAAAACATAGTACAGGTTAAAATACCAATCCCCCCAACTGTTCGCTGAAACGTTCACCCAGCCTACTGGAGTCTGAACTAGGGTGTACTGTCCCTTAGCCGCATCACTCAAACCAAATGCCAATACGTTCACCAACGCGGGCAGGTACAAGAGCACATACAGCCATTTTTTCTTCAGCAGGGCCTTCCTTTCCGTCACGATGAGATAAAAATTCAGGAGGATGCTATATACTGTTCCCCAACCGATGGATGCCAGCCTGCGCCAAAAGAGAGCGATCTCCGCATCCTGCGCTGAATTGGCGATGGAGAAACAAAATGCCCATACAGCAAGAGCTATACAGGCAACAAAATATAGGCGATTTAACATCCTCTTCGCGTTGAGAGAAATCGTATAAATCCCCATCATAAAATAAATAGCAAAAGCGATAAAAAAGATTAGCGAATAAACATAGGGTAATGACATGATGGATCCCTCCACTTTTTCTGTCTACGATGTGTGTCTGTCTAAGGGAAACCTACTAAAATGAGTCTATACCTATATTTCGGCAAAAATATATATTCCGATTACATCGGTAGTTTGTATGATCCGTGTCCGCATAAAAAAAACCTCCACCGCGTGATAGGTAGAGGTGATAGGATAGGCTTCGACTCACGATCGAGCGTCGTGCGAGCCTTGAGACTCACGGCTTCAAATCCATTGTCAACAAGCGGCAACCGAAGATCCTCAATCCAATAGTGACCCGCCTCACTATTCAACCCGTCATCCCGGATTATACTGACAATTAATTTGTTGAATGGAGAGGGATACCCATGAATAAAAATGATCTGCCTCTAGTCTACTCCTGCTCCGGATGTTCCTCGGCTGCTCAAACCGCTAACCAGGTTGCGATTAAAATGGATCGGGAAATGATCGCCGAAATGTCCTGCATTGCTGGTGTCGGAGGTGACGTAAAGCCGCTAGTGAGAACAGCAAAGTCCGGACGTGACATCATTGCCATTGACGGTTGCCCGTTGGCCTGCTGCAAAAGCTGTTTAGCCAGGCATGACGTCCAACCCAAGCATCATTTTGATTTATCAAAATTCGATGTGCCCAAGCGTCTTGGAGAAGATCCCAATCCCCAGCATGTTCAGAATGCCTATCATCTGATTCTCGAACGGATCAAGTAACAACAAAAATCAAAATTGCACGTCCCCTAGACCATCTCTAGTCATTCGCGGGGATCAACCTTCACAAGGTATTGCGCCGCAATTCATAGAAATACTGGACAATCGGGTGCTTTAACTTCATCTTCTCGGACATATTCAAGATCCGCTTCTTTCCAACTCTTTTGTCCACTAAAGCTAGAATATTCAATAAGATATCATTGCTCTCCAGACTCTCCTCTATAGGAGTAGTCAAAAATGTATTAGCCACAACGTTGAAATTCGATTTACTTAATGCAGCCTGTGCGGACAAAAGCTCTTTTGCATGTTCCGTACTTTTTTTGCTTCTGGCTATGACGATTAAGCGATCCTCCGGCACTGTCCCCTTGGTATCTTTTCTGACCGCTTCCATTTCGTCACTGCTTACAGGAACTTGGAATTCCGGATCATTCTTGATCTCCAGCTCGGTTTGATACCATCGGATCAAATTCGTTTTATCTCTCATATTGAGTACGTTCTTTTTATTTACCGTGATATAACAAGTACCTGATTTATCAGGTAAATAGCGGTAAGCGGGTGCACGGTATTCGACCTTGCCAATTAACGCTGGACTGAGAAAACCCTCCAGTTGTTGCTTCAATTTACTCCAGGACATGATTTTTTAACTCCTCTGATTCTCTAAAGACGATTTTTGTTCCTCTTTATCTGTCGAAACACGAATATATATTGCGCATCTCATGAGTTACGCAACCCCCTCACTATGAGATGTGTTGGCGTTGCTATCATTATACTGGAAATGCGAGAGTTGTTCTTGATCAAATTATTACAAGTGGTCCCCCTAAAAGGATCTATGTTGGGAACAAATGCCCCCGAGCCATATCGTCCCTTCCCTTAAAAAACAGAGAAAAGAGCCGAGGAAAAACAGGCGTGAATCCCTGAGTTTTTCGCGACTCTTAGGTAGACTATTTAGGATTAATGTAAACTTGGCACACTCCGAATGCACCGTTGAGGTGGGCTGTATCGAGTTAATACAGCGTATTCACGAACCACCCGTTTTCCTGTGTTGGCATAGCCATTTGCATCGATGACTGGTACATCACGAATTGCTGCATCTGGCGAGCCTTCGAGTTCAGCAAGCTGCTTGCCGGGACTTCATTGTATCTTTCCACTGCTGATGATAAACGGTCAGCTAGACCATAGTTGCCGCTAATCGCTTTCGTTGTTTGCTCGAAATTTGAGCTTAAGCTCTTCCTAAGCTGCTCTTCATCCAGTTTGATAGTACCATCACCGTTACGAAGAATACCGATTCGCTCATAGGTAGATGAGCTGACTAACGATTCCATGCTTTTTCGGACAGACGAATTCATAACTCCACCGGCTTCTTTCAAACGATCATGCATCGAATTGTAACTCGACACCAAATCTTTAACTTGCGCGATGATTTTGCCTTCGTCCGGTTTGATTTGAATGTTCACAGCTTCTATCGATGGAGCGATTAGTGTCGCCGTAGCTTTGCCCTTTTCCAGATCAATCGTGTTCGACTGCGAGGTTTGAGTAGCGCCGCCATTCACGCTGTAGGAAGCATTCGATGCTAGTTGCGTAGCATGCTGAACGCCGGTTGTCGACATCGCGTTGCCGGTAACATCTTCAACCCTGAAAGCCTGATCTACTCCTGTCTTGTCGCTGCTTAACTCAAGCTTCTTATTGCCTGTTTTATCATCCGTTACAATATGGGCGGTTACACCCGTCTTCGCTGTATTGACCGCATCTTTCAGCTTGGTCAGTGCTTGATCGTTCGTATCGTTATCCGAGATGGTAGCCGATACTTTCGTTGTCTTGCCGCCTATCGTAATGTTGAACAGATTCATGCCCTTGCTTACAACGGAATGGTCTACTTTAGACAAAAATGTTCCACTGTTCGTTTGAGAAGTCGCGATCGCATTCACATTAAGTTCATAAGTTTTGCTCGCAGCTCCGGCCAATGCAGTTGCGGTAACCTTCTTGCTATCCGATGATTCCGCCATCCTTGTTTGGAAAAGTGAATTTTCCTTCTGCATTAACTTTTGTGCCGATGCTTGCATATCCTGCGCAGATTTCATAAAATTCGCAATCCCGGTTGCCGCTGTCTTGATATATTGCTCATATGATTTGCTCTTCGAAACGAACTTCGAGAATAGCGATGGGTTCGCACCCAGACTATCGGAAGCTTGGAAACTCAAAGACGTCGTTCTGCTAACCGGATTCATCAAGTTATACGAGTTAATCGATAACGCCATCCATCTACCCCTCCATACTGTCGCAAAATATATAATGATCATCTCTGCTTCAACCTAAGTTGGCTATGGTTTCACCCCCGCAATTTACGAGGTGCGCAGCTTCTTGCCCTGCACGCATATACCATCCCCTTAACAGCCAGCGATTCTTCGTCAGAAGCCTGTAAATATTACCAGTAATATATCATAATAGATTGTTCCTTATATGGAACATAAAGAAAACTTTAAGTTCGAATTTATAAGTAAGGGCAATAACGAAACAAGTACGATTCCAGTAAACGAAGCCAGTTCGGCCGACTTTACTGTTATTATCTAAACCTAACACTTATTCTAAGACTCACAGCTAAACAGCCTGCTCCGATGGGAGCAGGCTGTTTAGCTAGCTTTGAACTGTTTAAGGTTGATGTACTTCATCGCAATCTCTATATCATAAATACCGGAGCTCCAAACTGGTCTGACAATAAAGTTCACATCGATGTTTTCGTTACTGTCTGCAGCGACCTATAACCACCGAATTTCGTCTACGTTAGTTGGGGAGATGTCGGCATACTCTACGACGCTCCAGGAAATTGTTCCCGAACTTCATCACCGTCACCTTCTCTTAACAATAGGAGTTGTAACCAATATATGCCTTTTCTCATTAATAACAGGATCTTCACTAACCAAAGGGGTATTTTGATGGATCTGGTTTTTGCCAGTTCTCCATTCATCCCTTCCCCAATTTTATCTCGTCTTTATTTGATTTTTAGCACAGGTTTATTATGAATATCAGGGGTTTATTAGAGTCCAACAAAATCTCTCACCAACAACGCCACACTCTCCACATGCACTGTATGCGGGAACACTCTATCATGGGATGTGGTCTGTTGCAAACCGCGGAAACCCTGATTTAACGGGCTCTTGATAATGGATATCCGTACCGTTTGGTTGCAATCCGAACATTTCGTTGATGTTTTACATCAATTTTACATCAGTGAAACGTTATCGTGGCATAAGTTCGCCATATGTAGATAACCGTCCGTTCAAAACATGGATTTCTAATACGATATTTAAATATTCGTCGGTGACAGTAATAACTAGATCGGCAGCTCCATGAAGCCAATTCTCCCTCAGGATGGTATCCTTAGTGAACGTTTGGGCCGCATATTGTTTGACCCAGTACTTTTCCGCCGGATGCCATTGGTATTTACTTGCTCGAAGTAGGGATTTAATCTCGTAAGTACTTTTTCCTGTGACTCTGACGTAGTACCTAGAAGATTCATCCTTAACCGGGGACTCTAAACTCATAAGATCGATATTTAAGATGGATGCGGGCATAAATGGCGACGCCATTCCGGCTTCTGTCACCAATACCATGGCCTCTTTCGCACGACTTGCCGCAACATAAAACAATCGTTTCTCTTCTAAAACAACGTCTGCAATCGATCTACCGAGCACTTCAAAGAAAATATTGCTTGGATGTACGAGAGGATAACTCCGGTCAACCGCATCCACCACGATTACTACATCCTCCTCCTTCCCCTTGAAGGAATGGACTGTGTCCATATGCACTACCAAAGCTCGATATTTCTCGGGTAGTGCCTGTTTAAGCGCTACTAGGAAATCGGAATGATACTTCCCCTTTTGGGTACCATAGGGTGTGTACCATGGCAAACCGCTTCCTCTTCTACATAACAGGGCAACTTTCCGTCCGTTCTTAACAAATAAATAGACCAACCTGACGAGTACAGGAGTTATTGAATCTCCTTTGTAATTAACGATTTCAAAATCATTGGGAGAGAAAGAATTAAGATCAGCGACCCATACCTCCCCACCTTGTTGATGAACCGCTTTGGACTTTGCGCCATGCCCCTCCATAATTTGGTTACCGACAGCAACAATTCTTCCCTTAGACCGGTAATTAGAAGTTATTTTGAGTTGCTTGGAATCGTTAAAATAGTTAGCAAACTCGTTGAAGAATCGAAGATCTGAACCGGCAAATCCGTTGATGGCTTGCCAGTCGTCACCGACACAAAACAATTTGAAACTATTATTTTTTTCTTTTATAGCGAATACCATATTGTAAAAAAGAAGAGAGAAATCTTGATATTCGTCAATAAATAGATATTTTAGTACACGCAAATCACCGGAGCCCGATTTTCTCATCCACTGCATTTTCCCCGATTGGATCTTCAGATCGGCACGCATTAGTAATCCATCAAAATCCTCCAAATTTTGTTGTTGAAGAATCTCCACGTATGCCTCATAAATCTTCCAGACGATACGCAGTAGATCCAATTGGATATCATGTAAATAGCTTTTCTTTGAAGTTACAAGCTCCCTTAGATCAGTTGGAGAGATCATAGATTTGCGACACAGGCTAATGAATTGACTAATAATTTGACAAAAATCATCTACTGCCCGGTCTTTGATACGATGCCACACTTCCATATCTGTAAGCTTTGGACCTAGAAGACCATATTGCTTAAGAATGGGTGTAAGCATAACATCAGGCCTATTTTCGGGGTACATTTCAATGTAGAGATAATCCTTATTCTTCTCCCAATAATTCCGTTTGTCGACAGTTTGTTGATCGTACGCTTCATTTCCAGTCATTCCTAGGTATTCGATAACGATTCCCTTGGCAGTCGGATCCTGAACATAAATTGTGAAATCTGGCTTGTAATTAATTCCACCCCACCAGAAATTTCTTTCATAGAGGTAGGGAATATCGTATTCAAATAAAAAGTCGGCCAATCGTTTTTCCCCGAACGATTTATAATACTTTCCGTCCAGCCCTACGTATGGAATACAACGACGGTAGTTTACCATTTGTTCCGGGTTCAAGTGAAAACCGCCTGCCACTATCTTCTCCCAATCTTCCCGAAAATACTTAAGCATAAAAGCTTCGATTTTTCTGCGCCAATGCTTATCATGAAGAAAGGAATCAATAACTTGTTGTACAGTCTTACTTTTTTCTAGTCCGTTAAAGTCGTCATCATAGACAAGAGCTTCCTCTGGATGTACCAGGGCATAAGCAAGAGCATGAAACGTCATCGCTTGGGGCGCGCTGTTTCCTAACAGTTTTTTAACCCGGTCACTTACTTCTTGAGCAGCATCACGGTTAAAGGCGAGTAGGAGAATTTCTGATGGAGAGACACCACAATGCTTGACCAGAAAGGCCGTCCTGTTTACCGTAGTTGCGGTTTTCCCACTGCCTGCCCTAGCTGTGACCAGCACATCATCCCAAACTTCGGCTATACACCGAGCTTGTTCTGGATCAGGAACTTCCCAAGATTGTTTCTCGAACCAACTTCTAACGAAATCTACAGCAAGATTAATAAATTCTGATTCATTCACAAAAGTGGCCATCTCATTTGCCCACTTTTTACGAGCGGATAAATAATCGAGTTCAAACCACTCTAATATTCTATTAGGAGCTTGATTCTTTCGTTCAAGAAAACCCTGTACGCCATGCATACTGATTATTTCTTCTATCCTCTTAAAATGTTCAGTGTCGGAGGTTTCAAGCAAGATTAGTGTTTCTTTGCTCACCCTTTGTAAGTGACAGTTCAGACATCGCAACCAATGTCCGTACTCGTCAACCTTAGTTACCTCAAACATATTCCCTTTGCACCTTGAGCACTGTTCTGCTATGCAGATCTTGTACAGCTTCTTCACCTCGCATTCCATAGCGCCGTTCATATCTAGGAGTCTACAATATTGATACCCCTGCTTTTCAACTCAACGAGCACGGCGCGTTTTGCAATTGGTAACAAAGCCAACTTCGAACGCAAAATCTAGTATCTCTTCTAAGTGATATTATATCTTCCTAATGCTTTTTAGTATATTTGAAAGCAGCGAGTTATGCATTGATCTTGCCTCTTACGCCTTTTACATATTGAGCTTTTCTATTTAGTGTCCGTAATTTACCAATTCCACTTCTTAATTTCTGTTGCTCTCTAGAAACTTATCAAATAGTGTAATCTACTTCCTTAACAAAACAAGCAGAAAACGTGTACTAACCTGGCTCTCTCATTGCCAAGTTATTACCCGTTCACCAGTCATATCATTCTGCTCACACCTTTTCCAATAATATCTCATCTAATTTATTCTCCAACTCTTGCTCCATCCCGCCCGGCTTTAAGCAATAAACTCCCATCCGATATCGCTGGCAATAGTCATCTTCGAATAGGTGCGAATTTTCTTGCCCCAGTGCCGGTGTGACGATGTAGACTTCTTCCACAACTCTGCTGCCGTCCACTTTGCTCACGATACCATCCCGATACTTATGCATCTCACCAAGTGCCATCGGAAGGTTATGGTCAAGCCGATATTTGGGATCAAAAATATATAACCTTCCCTTCGACTCAAGCACAATATCCGGCTTCATCCCATGCGTATAGGTAACAAAATCCTGTGTTGCGCTTGTAAACCATCGCTGGTATGCGAGTGTCGCTCCGCCAACAAGTTGTATGCGGCTCTCTTTCTTCTCGGATAAGTTCAATACCAAATCGTCCTGTTCCACGGAAAAGAGCTCGGAGGTATCCAGCAATGCTTCTCTTTCCCGGAGGATCTTAACCATCCGCATAAAAACCCAAATTTCATAAAGATGATACGTATCCTTCAGCGGTATCGAATTTTTGAAGCCAATCACGAACTCATTAAATTGATAGAGCTGATGAAACCAGAAAAACCAATTACGATAGATCGGATGCTTGCGAAAAGCTTGAGAAATAACTATCGGACCACTGTGCGGGTTTATTCCATGCAAAAAAGGAGACCGAAGCCAATAGTTGATACGGTCCAGATAATGCTCCGCTTTCGATCGTATGGCATCAACAGATACCGTTTGGTACTCACGCAGCAGACGCTGTAATTCATGCAGTTGTCGAAGCAGGACTTGATTTTCATATACGTTGAAAGTGTCTTCCCGCACAGCTGACCAAATAAGCTCAGGGAATGGAATTTCCGAACTCACTCCGTTGCCTGCATGTCGTTCCGCCCAAGCGAGTACCGCCGGCGTTACATGCTTCACATTTTCTCTGTGAATCCACTGCTCCTTTGATCTTAGCCTGCGAAGCGGTTCAGCCTGAATTCGTTTAAAATTTCGCTGCAACCAATGAAAAGTCCGATCGATATAATCCCATTGTGCCAAGGAAACTTTTCGATCAAAGCCGCTGTTATCAAACCTCGAATATGCAGCACAATACTGAAAGCAAGTCGCAGCTTCTTCTAAAATATCAGTAATCATCTGTTGAAAATCGTCTTCTGTTAATTTCCGCCTATCCGAATACAAAAATGTTTCTACAGCTTTCCGTTCCTCCTGTTCGATGGTGAACACAAGCATGCCCGACTGGAAAGGCGCCGACCACTCGCCTTCCCAACCGTAAGCCGTCGAGACCATAGGTAAGGGCATACCGTTTATTAGGAATCGGAATGGAGCAGGGTATGCTGTTCTCCAACGATACGTTTTAGCCTCTTCGAAACGCATTTGTTCAATTGGAGTCCACTCTCCCGCATCCGGGCAAAAAAAGTCAAGACTATCTCCAGAACTGGGCTGCACCATATCGATCCAGTTCTCCTTTCATACGTACCAAGTGACGGAGTGACTCTGATTCTTCACCAAACACCGCGGCCGTCCACTTAATCATGTCGACAAGCAACGAATCGATTCGTTCATCCCCGCGAATTTTAGGCAGTACTTTCTCCGCAATAACCCTATCAACCGCTTCCTTCTTAGCCATACGGAATTCCTGATCAAGCTCAAAGTTGGCGTAGAGTTTACGGAGCATTTCATTCATCGTTCTATAACCAAAATGAAGGTCAAAGTGTCTTAATTTATAATGAAGCTCTTGCAGCAGTTCCCATTCTTCCTGCAAAGCAGTCTTATACTTGGACTCTATGTGACCCCAGAACTGATCCAAATCGACATCCGACAAAGTCATGACGAAGGCCCGATCCAACACTTTATCCGAGATACTATGCGTTGTCTCGTCTACGTTGATGGTGCCGATTACATATAGGTTGTGAGGAATGTGCAGTTCTTGTGGAACATCTATAATGTGGCTTTCCGTATGCAGAAGAATCGGTTGCCTTGATTCAATGGCACTTAAGTAGTCACTCAAATAGTACTCGACACGGGCCAGATTCATCTCATCCAGCACAATGAACATCGGTTTTCCTTCCTGGATGGCTTGAAGCACTGCGTTCAGGAATGGCGTTCGAACATATCTTTTTTCTAAAGCGCTGTAATATCCGAACAAAGACGTAGAATCGGTCCAATCCGGCCGGACCGGGATGACTTTTAAATACGGATTTATTTCATCGTACGTTTTGCCGTAGACAGCGTTTGCATATAGCAAGCAAAGTTTTGTTTTACCTGTACCGGATATGCCATTTAGGATGACAAAATGTTTGTCTTCCAGACTCGTCAAGTTCAGATGAAAATCTCTTACGATCACGTCTGGGTATGTAAAAGGACTTTCACGGACATTAGATATGATGGCGTTCAGGTTAAAATCGTGCTGAAATACTTCCTCATCATTCGGTTCATCATTCATATTTTCGAAGTCGTTATTCCCCCTTTGTACTAAATCAATATTATCCTTGGGGAGATTAACTTTTCCGCTACAATCCGCTAATAGTGCCCCTGCGATAAACAAGCGCTTCTTCACGTCAGCAATGGGTTCGACGAAGTTGATGGAATCATTGTCCCATGTCCCTACATAAAACGAAGATCCACTGACGTCAAAACCATGTTGAGTTAACACTTCCATCGCTTTTAACTGAAATGTTTTATTCATATCAGCTGAGTTCTCTTTGCCGCGGGAATAGAAACTTTTTGAGATAGACCACTCTACTTTGCCAGTACCATGCAAGGTTCGGAGATTAGAATAAATTTGACCTCGACCATCAACCTTAACCCCAATCACCTCGTTAGGTTCCCTTAAGAAACTATACAATGCGATTTTGGCAACCAACTGTCCTTTATCTAAAACACTGAAAGTTTGACGGCGCTCGTTTGCCTTAACTTCCTGCAGCTCATCAAACTTAATCGTGTAGTTTCTACCATAGAGGGTGACTTTTAAATCTTCCTGATTCGAATTAAATAAATTCAGTATTTGCAGGGATAGAGCATGTCTGGAGGCTTCCAGGCGGATAAAATTACGGAGTGGCTCTAGTTTGACCCAAGTATCCCATACCAAATCAACAAGATCTTCCCTGTGCGGAATATGATCAAAATCGATAAAAGTACCAAAGGATAACCAGGGCTTTCGCTTTTCATCCACACACTTATGGAGATAAGGGATCAAATCGTGTTTTGAAAGAAATGGGCCATCTTTATCACTGACTTTAATCTGAATTTCATCCGATAAGCGCTCGATCACTTCCTCCAATTCTTTGGAATTACTTTGTGTTCGGATAGCCTCCCATAATGGATAAAAATTGCTGGCCAAGACGATCTTCATCTTCTTCTCTATCCCGTTCAACTCAAGAGATAACACCCCATATTCAGTTTGAAAAAAACGTTTATCGTTCAAATCTACAAATGCCTTCTTACCAATATCGGAATCTTGCTTCTTACTCGCATATTTGGGGTTTCGAGCATCATGCATCGTTGTCCGAAGGGTAGCTTCATACGTATGAACATAATAATCGAGCAATTCCGGGGCGGAGGCAGCATATTTTTTTTTAAAATCATCCATGAGTTGACGAAGTACGGGTTGGACTTCATCAAGTACACGTTGACAACGAAGCGAGGTTTCGGGAATATTCAGGGCTTCTTCAATTTGGGTAATGTTCATGTTTTCCTCCAATTCTTTATGCTTTTCTTTGCAAATAGCCAATAACAAAGTGAATCTCGTTGTTAACCTAAAATTCCCCGCTCTAAATTTCTCTTGAAGTGCAGATACACTTCGGACGGATACATATTGAGCAGCTGCTTTAGAGCTGTGCTGAAACCAATCAGTAGAGTGGGACCTTCACTGTTCGATTGGAA
This sequence comes from Paenibacillus timonensis, assembly GCF_009725205.1. GTDB lineage: Bacteria > Bacillota > Bacilli > Paenibacillales > Paenibacillaceae > Fontibacillus > Fontibacillus rhizolycopersici. The sequence goes on from NZ_WNZY01000008.1 coordinate 43,820, forward strand.
CTCGATACCACGCATCTGCAGGTATTCAGCCATTGCAAAAAACTCTTCACTGTTTATCAGTTCAACGGAGTTTGCTTGGGTATGTATTTCTTCCATCAGATCAAATGCACCAATACGTTTGAATTGAAGCTCACGATCTTTTATCGACTCCGGGTTCCCATAGGCCGTTTCGAACGCAAGGTCAATGAATTTACGGTCTCTTCTCAACTTCTTCCAATCTGCGTTTAATTGGGTCGGACCAAACACTTCTTCGACTGCGTCCTGTAGGTCATCTAAAAGGGCAAAACGAGAAGAGTAGCCTAAGCTTTCTATTATTCCTCTGTAATACCACTCCTGACTTTCCCGTCCTCGTTTGAACCTATTCCAAGCGTCCTCCCCGTGTACCCTCAAATCCTTCTTTATGGAACGGATATTATGCAGCTTATCTGCACAAGACACCTGACGAATTGGTAATGGAGCGTGTTTAAGTTCATCGAGCGTATGCTGCTTTCTCTCTTCCCAAGACGCTCCCTTGTCAGGTTCCGAGCAGCCTTTGACAATCTCAAGCACCACCGGTCCGAACCGTTCAAGCAAGTCTCTTTCCGTTGTTTCGGTATCTTCAAGTGTATCGTGTAAAATTCCAGCAATGACAACTTCCTCGGAACATCTTGCCTTCTGCAAAATCATTCCTACTGCATAAGGATGACTGATGTACGGGATATCGGTGCCTTTACGCTTCTGTCCCTGGTGCGCGTAAGCGGCATACTCGATTGCATGATCAACAAGAGATGATGACTGAACTGCATTTTCCTTTACTTGATCCCTGATCACGTTGATTAATTTCTTGATAAATGCTTTATCTCCGGGACTCATATTCCGTTGACCAGAATTACGCAATTGTCCTTGCATAGCAAACAAACATGCTCGTAATTCTGAAAGATTGAGTTCTCTGGGAAGGCTCTTATTTGTATTAAAGAATTCAGCTACCGTAGAAAGTAGCTTAAGTAACTCGTCCGAGTCACCTTGAAAATAATCGTAACCATCAAACGTAAGAGCAAAATCACTCCACTTCTTCCAAATTTCTTTGGTCCGGGTAGAGGGGATATTCCATAATCTTAAGTCCTCATTTGTAATTCCAGTCATTCAAGCACATCCCCTCTATTTAACATTTGTATGGATTAGGTCTTAACGTCATTCCTGGATTGACCAGCGAAAGCATATATTGATGTTCTTCAAAAGTATCATTCAACCTGGACAGCAATGCATTATCCGACTCAATAGGAATAGCCATTCCATTTTCAAAAACACAAAGAGGGACAGCACCTTCTAATATCGGGATTGCAGACTCCATTCGAATATATCCTTTATGCTGCCACATTGTCTCGACAAGCGGGTCCACATCTCTACCAACCACATCTTAATAGAAGGGGGTTACAATTAACGCAAACCCATCCACAAATTGATTATCATCTCCCAAAAGCTTTTTCTGGCAAATTCAAACATAAAATGGACCCTTTAATATTTATTTTGACTACATCTGCTTGGTAGAGTCTGGAGGGCTGATAAATATACATTTCTAATAGGCTCATTAATGGTGTCTTCATTGAAGTCAGCTAAAACAGACAAATCGAATTGGTATGCCCAGCCCTTGGATTTAAGAACTTGCTCAGTCAATTCTACAGTTTACAATGAAAACATCTCCTCACATTTACTTCATGCTAATAGTATAAATCAATGAGCGGACACATATTTGTCAGGAAACATATGTTCTTCGTATTGAGGCAGCCACTATTTACCATTATTCGTCAAAGTCTCATATAGCCACTTAATATGTCGGTGCATTTATAACCACTAATGAGAGTTGAACTGTGCTTTAACCACCGAAGTGGATTCGGCGATAGATTTAGGCTAACAGACTGACGGATAAAAGAAAAGACCTGCTATTGACAGGTCAGTTGAATGTCAGAAGACCAAAACCTCAGCGAATATCGGATGAACAAGTCTGCATTATAGTCACCATGAATCATATCTACACGTAGTCAGAGATCAAGCACTGTTCGAATCGTGACGACACCCTTACTCAATCATTAAGAGTAACGAAGCTTTTACTTATGTGATCCGCAGATATGCCTTCTTATCCGCTATAGCGTTCAACAAACCAGCCGTTATTTCGAAGCCTCTTAATAAACAAGTATAAACCACACAACTTCCACCGTTAATTGAAGAAATACGTTTCAAACTGCTCGCGGAATTCCTTGGCATGATAAGAAGGATGTATTAAGTGCCCTGCTGTTTGCACTCCAATTTTCTTACAAACCCTTTCTGCTTTTTTTCCTACAGATATGATCTTAACTCCGGGGAACAAATCCACAACCGTCGATAGTGCATGTACCCCCATCTCCAGTTCAGCAGAAGTAGGCGGCCTATTACCTCCGTCCTTTTTCCTCGGATGCAGCGGTAACGCGTTCCACATCACCGGTGGCTTCGACAACCGATCGACCGCCCCCCAAACGACTGTTGCCGAAGCTTCAGATTTATTGTCCTCCACCACAAATCGAGTACCAGGAAAATGACGCTCCAAGCGTCTTTCTTGAATCAATCGCTCCGAAGTAAAGGGAATACCCGTTTTTACGCAGCCATGAACCCCTGGCGCCTCTCCAATAAACATCCAATCGGGCTTGATCCAGAATAACGCATTAAAGTATTTTACTAAATTCAGTTTCCTCATGTCCGAATCTGTATAAAAGTTTCCGACTTCAGGTAGGTCCTGGCTGGCTAACCAATCCACCAAATTACGGACCTTGCTTTCGAACTCCCCTTCTTCGTCCACCTCGGGATGAAGCCAAGCATCTCCGTTTTTTGAGTATCCTTCCCCTCTTACGTTCCTCCGCTTTTCATTTTGTTCCTTCATCTCACGATCCCCCCTATTGATTTCCATTTTGTATCATCAATAGATTGCATTGCAAACCCGATTTCGGATGATCATCACTATAACGCTTCTACGTATATGCTAGGACGGTTATAGGGAGAACTTCGCTTTTCGCACTATTTTATTTCAATCTTTATCATTCCGTCATTCCAGAAATTAGGTTGATAAATTAACTGAAGACCCGTGTCCCCTTTAGGTTGCTCAAAAACTAGCACACCGTTGACCTTTCCTTTTGGTGCCAACTCACCAGAGCTTAGTTGCTTATCTTGCTCGGTCAAGGTGAACGCTCCGTCTAGGATTTGCCCCTGGCTGTTCTGCATGGTGAAATCGAAGGGATTATATGATATAGTCTCTGACCCACCATTTTCAATGGTAACTTCTACGATAATGTACTCGTGTCCCTCTTTGGGAGTATCAAATTCATTGTCTCCTTGGGATCTAGCGAAGCCATTAACAGTTAAAACATTATCACCAAGCGCAATTCTCTCTCCAATCGCGAAGATTGTATCCTCAGGAGCAGCGGTTTGTTCTTGAGAAGTTTCTTTTTCATTTGGGGTAGTTGTATTCAAACCTTGATCTTGGTTGACAACCACCGGGGTTTCCGTAGTGCAGCCGATAAGTACTGAAAAGAGCGATAACAAGGCTAACGCATAAAACACGGTTTGAACTCTTTTAAGCAAAACATTCATCAGGAGAACCTCCTATAAATTGAATTATTTAATTCGATTATTACATTCTGAAGCGACGTGATGTTGTCAGCGAATACACGTTCCCAAATCCATATACGGGAATGGGGATCTTAATAAGTTGAAAACGAGCTGTCTGTTGTAGCCTTAATCACAAACAATTCTTCTATCCCTGGAACCAGTTCAACAATCGCTGTATCTTTTATTACAAATCGCACACATCCGCAAATGTGATGTTCGAAAGTATCATATATCCGGCCGGCACTCCAACAACCTCTCGGCACGGTATGTATACTGTTAGCGACATAGCCGATTTTCCCAATGGGAACGATATCCACTTTAATGGCTTCGTGGTCATGTGAGTTATCCGGCTCTTTGATCAAATGGACAATCTGACCGGGTCTTAAAAAAGCTGTACCTAAATAGTGTTGTGATCCTGTGATAGCGATAAAGATCGGTTGTTGTTCCATTTTAGATCCCCCTCTCGTTGTCTTTTCTCCATTATGACCGATTGTAACGGCACTAGATTGTCAGCGAATATACGTTCCCTCCCCCCCAAAAAAAGCACCGGCGGTTCTAGCAAGAACCGCCGGTGCTCCTAGCGTATTAAGAACTCTATTAATTAGCTAATGAATTCAGAATCAGTAAGTGAGACTTGAGATTATGATTAGTAACGTCTTTGCCAACTCGTGCAGCTATTCCATGCTCTTCTCTCAGTCGAATTTTGATAGCAAACCTTAGTCTCTTGATCATCGTACTGCATTGTATTACGCATTCCAACCCGAGGTTGTACAAAGTCTCCACCGCGGGGACCGTTCCAATGTTCGCACATCGCGCATATCCGTGTGTTCGGCGAAGTATATTTGATCGTCATTGTTCGTCACCCTTTAAATTTCGATGATTGTATTACCTTCAAGCAAGTTCGATAACTGCTGAAAATTTGCAAAGGGACTGCTTGACACAATCGTACTAAGGCTTTTCATCCCCATACTTATTAATTCCTTATCCCCGGCAGCTAAGCCACGATCAATGATATCAAAGGACTTGTTGATTGCTGCTCGGCGCTCATCAAATATAGAATCGAACACCTTATGGTATAAATCGTATTTGCTTTTTATCTCAAGCAAGGCAACTTCCTTCTGAGCCTCAAGTTTAGCTAATTCTAATTTTGTAACTTGCCCCTCCTTGTAAGCCTCGGTTAACACATTAAAAAACCTCAATACATCGGGAGCCGGGATTACGTTCGAGGCCACTTCTAGTTTTTTTACCGCTGTTTTAAGTTGTTTGTTTTTCGTAATTTTTTCAATAATGCCCATATTTCTCACACCTCCTACTCTTCATCAAAAATGGGTGTATCAATTAAAGTGGCTAGTTCTGTAGCCAAGCCGCCAATGTAACCTATCTTAGCAACGTCTGCTTGCGAATAATAATTCTGCCGAAATATGTATTTTCGTACAAGACGAACAAGCCCTGAAATTACCGGAATGGGATTCAACTCATGCATAACCTTCTTCATTTCATATTCAAAAATCGATGTTGCTTTTTCAACCGAGGTGATGATTTCTTCCGAACGTTCCTCAATCAGTTCCAATTTTAATAAATTTGCTTCCATTTCGTCCAAGTATTTTACGATTTTACGCATTTCTCGTTCAATTTCTGCGATCTTTTTATTTGCGCTCAGATGGTTAAATACACCGAATATAGCCAATGCCGGAATAGCCACAATTCCTCCTAGAACGGTAGTTCCGGCCATCACTCCCCCACCCCCTGCTGCTAATGCTCCACCACCGAACCAGGCCAACGTCGCATTCGTCGCCGCTGCTCCTGAGAGTCCAGCGATAGCAGCACCGGTTGAAGCAGAACCGAGTGTGGACACAAGAGCCCAAGCTCCTAGAGCTGTACCAACACCAGCCGATAGTCCCTTAGTTGCAGACATAGCAATTTTCCCGGAGGAAATGGTTTGATCTATATGGCGGAAGTCAACAGTCTCATATTCATTACCAACTTTGGAATATACAAAATCACGGTCTTTTCCTTTAATATTTTTGGAAACTTTCTGTATCTGTTTTAGGCTCTTTACAGCCTTAATCTTTGTTCGAATAACATGTTGCAGTGTCCGATTAACCTCTTCTCGCTTCTGTTCCATTCTTCTGAACAGTGATTCGTATTCATCCTTTAACTCATCAAACTCTTCCAATTTGTTATCGATCCGTCCTTGCGCACCAAACGTCACTAAGTTCTTCAAAAATCCCATATGATCCCCCAGTCTCTGATTGTTAGTCATAACCTGTCGAAAACTTATATGAAATACTTTAGGCTTGTCATTTTATGTACATTTTACTATTCTACGATTGACTGTCTTCTCCTTCTTTTTACCTACAATTCTTTATTCATTTTTGGTCTTAGTATAATAGTTTAATTTGACGACATGATGTCAGCGAACGTATGTTTTGCATAAAAAATGATATATAAAAATGCCGCTCCTTATAAAAGATAGCGGCTGTTTCTTGATTTGTTATTAATTTCTATTAATTACTGCCGGATAAACTAATTTTCACTACCTTCCCCCATGGTACACCTTAATATACCCTTCTGTCGGAACCTCACGATAATTCAAAAACGCCCTATCACTAGTTGACACTTTTTGTTCATAGCCGAGGATTTGTAGAATTTCACCCAATCTATTTTCCAAGTGTTCAAATCTTTCGTTATTAAACTTAGCTAGTTCAATCTGTTTCTTAATTCTATGAAGTTCTCGGTGATACTTACTCGAGTGTCTTAATTTTTGAGCTTGGCTCAAACAATTTCTGGCCAAATCGGTCGACACTTGAGCAAGTTTCTTAATGATTTGATTCTGTTTGATGTGTATAAATTTTCGTAACAAGACAACCGATTCCGTCATTAAGCCTTTCGGTTTACCGATGTATAGATAATTGGAGTTTTGGGCTGTAGGCTTTCGGCTCCGATCTATTTGGAACTTCTTCATTCTTTTGAGTTTCTTTTGTTTGATATCCTCTTCTTGCTTATCCCTTTCAGTAAAAGTTCTAATCTGCAGCAGTGTTAATCCGTCAAGTTCAGCTTTTATGCAGAGTGCCGGTACTACTTTTTCAACAATAGGCTTTACCAGTAAAATGTCCCCAATATTCGGACGATTATACATAAACTTTTCTCCCTACCTCTTTGATTCTAAGAATTCCACTCCCTGATCACAAACCGCTCGCACTCCGCAAACTCCGTCAACTTCCTAATGACCCCAGCTTTATGATACCTACAAATCTCGCCAAGTTCTTCTGGTATCCCGTTTTCTATATAGATCTCCTGCAAACAGTATGCCGTATCTTCTTTTTCGAACCACAAATCAAAACATTTCTCGCGACCGTCAGATTCAACAAAGGTAATAGTATAAGCTAAACCGTATTCAAGCTCGGTCAATATACGCTCCAACTTCTCCATTTACTCCACCCCTAAAGCTTTAAACACCGCATCTTCAGCCGTTTGGTAAAAAATAATATTAAAGCAGCCGATCAGCTCAGAGGGGACAGTTCCGAGATCAACAGCTGACGTAATAGGAACCAGTACTTTTTTAGCGCCGCTGTCAAGGCAGACCTGGAGCGTATTGGCGAGCTCCTCTACCTTGATGATCGTGCCGCCGATGCTTAAATCGCCGAGAATAACGGTACTGCTAAGTATCGGCTTATTAAGAGCAACAGAACAGATAGCGACAACTGCAGGTAGAGTTAGATATTTGGTCATGCCAATGCCATTCAGATCCTGAACATGCATCAGGTAATCTTTCGTTGTTGTACTCAATAATCCGCTGATATTTCGTCCATTTGCTTTCAGATATCGATAAGCAGTATCCACGGCTTCTCTTGCTTCCCGATCGGAACCGATCCCGGTCTTTTCAAATTTACCGGTTCCCGCCGTCATCTGTGTCTCCAATTTGTACACGCCGATCATCCCGGACTTGCCGTGCGACACGGTATAGACATGTCCCGGTTTATTCATCCCTTCCGGAATCAGCTTGCCGCCTCCCTGCTCGGGAACGGAGACGTATTCTTCATTAAATGTTTCCTGATCGATATAGGAGAAGTTCACGTCATAGAACTCCATTCCACCGATCTTCTTCAACTGTTCCTTCACCCGACGGCGCATTTCCAGCGCAAATCGGAGTATCTCCTCCACATTTTCTTTCGTAAAACGTCCGTCGGGATGGACCAGTTTGATCAAACCGGAAACGGTCTTCCTTACGGCAATAACATCGCGTTGGTTCAAATTGTTGCCCAGTTTGAAGTACTTATCAAATGCATCGCCATAAGATATTTTGCGCAGTTCCCGCATCATTTCCGCGAAATAGTCCGTAATAAAGCCATAGTCGTTCGTAAAAAACTCCGGCCGATATTTCGGGATTTCCCACCCTGGAATGTAGCAATGCATCCGGTCAAGGAATGCGGTGTCATTCGCCATAGCAGCCGGAAACGGATCAAATAAATGAGATGTTTTCAGGATCACGTCTACACTTTGATTAATATTGCCGACAAAAGTCATCGAGGCATACGCATTTTTTTCTTCTTTGCCGCGGGCAAACGAACCGGACGCCATGTAATCCTTCATGATCTGAATTCCATCCTGATCCTTGAATTTGATTCCCGCCACCTCGTCAAAAGCGACACAATCCCATAACCCGACCAGACCCACCGTCTTGTTCCCCATATTGTAGAACAAATTCGCTACCGTCGTCTGACCCCCGGAGACCAAGATGCTGTTCGGACTGATTTCCTTATAGATGTGGGACTTACCCGTACTTCTTGGTCCCAGTTCACACAGGTTATAGTTGTTCTCGATCATCGGAACGAGTCTGGCCAAATGCAGCCATTTCACCCGTTTCGTGAACTGGGATGGTTCCATGCCGGTACTTCTCAGGAGCACATCAATCCATTCTTCATCCGTAAAATAGCTTCTCGCTGCCTTAACTTCTTCCAAATCCAGACTTGGCATTTGAATCGGATCAAGCTTTCGAATGATGAACGGGCAGCGGTTCTTATCCGCTTCGTCATAGAAATACTCCATCTGAACTATGCACCAGATTCCACCTGCAAGAAGGCGCTCATACTGAGAGACATATTTCTCCCCAATCGGTACGTTTCCAATCCCGAGATTGGAAAATTCGGCTTCGTATACGTCATTCTTGTAATTCAACTTGACGGATACTTTATCGATCACCGTGTAACCTCCCTTTTCCCGCAGTTTTGAAATGATTTTCTGTGCTTCATCCGGGCGAACATAATTCTCCGCCAAAATGCTCTTCACATTGCGAACACCGGCTTCAATCTCCTCCTCATCCATGGAGGAACAGTACATGCCGAGCAGGTATTCCAATACATAAACCGGAACGTTTGCGCCTTCTTTGATTTTCTTGGTTAAATCTTTACGAACAATTTTGCCGGCAAAGTAAGTGTTCAACTTATCGATGAGCCCGGATTCACCTTCTAATCGGCCAGAAATTTCATTCATCTTGATCCCCTGCCTCACACATTAAATCCAAAATCATTGGCAAACGCAACATCCATCACTACGGGATGCCGAAGCACTTCTACATTTTTATCATCCACCGCGATGAGATAATATGGCTTTGACTTGTCGTAAAGCTGGTTTTTGAAATTAAAACGCAGACGGAACATCCGCTTATGCGGTTCGGTATCTTTGCTATCCGCAACATAAGTGTTCTCGTTCGATATTTTCTCATTGTCCTCGGATACAAAATAGATTTTGTAGGTCATTCCTTTTACGACATCGCTGACCGGATCCGATTGAATAAAATCCAGCGTGGTAATCAAATTTGTAATCTTTTGCACCATGCTGACGAGCATAATCTGAACAGGGCGGGTTTCCTTATGCCCCTTCTCGGTTTTGACTTGAATCACCGGAACAATCATCTCCTGCGGCGAAGACCCGCCATGAACATAGTTCTGACCGCCGCCTGCGACTTTGAATACATGGGAACTGACCGGAACAGAAACAAACTTCGGATCGTCATGGCCAAGGACCATCCTCAGCGGCACGGAAATGATCCCGTCTTCCTGAACGACGTTCTCCGAAATCATGAACCTGCGATTCACAAATGCCTCTTTACCAGAAACACCCGTAATCTTATCGCTTTCCTGCAGCTTGTCCCGCTTGTATATAAATCCGTGATCCGCGGTAACGATAAAATTCGTGGCGCTAACATCTTCGGTTAATCTTTTGATCAATCCAAATACCTCTTCAATGGCTTCTTCACAAGCAAAAAACACTTCATTCTCCGTATTCAGCTTATCTCCTCGGGCATCGATCTGATTGTGATAAACGTAGATCACATCCATGCCGGCAAACAGCTGGCGTACGGTATCCCGTTTCATAGACTTGAGATCATCATACTGGACACAGCGGCTATTCGGGTTCACCTTCTGCAGAACAGCTTCCCTCTGCTTCAAATCGTCGCATGCTGCGCCATCTACCAATACACGGTAATCCTCGGTGATCTCAAGCGTTTTATGAGGAAGGAGCGACGCCATTCCCAGCCGGGTGTATGAGGGAAGTACACTCAACATGGCTGCCATCTCTGCCGTACATTTCTTATCATCCTGCAATTTACTCCACAGCGCCCGACCCGTTTCATAGCGCATCGCATCGGATATGATCACGACAACCCGATCTTTCACATCCCGAATATATTTAGCGTAAAACTGGCGCTGCAACGGAAGAACGGACATCAGTTCTCCTTGAGACCAACCTGCATTCCACTTGGGAAGAAGGGTGCCTAAGTACTCGTTGCTGTAGATGTTCTCCACCAAATCACGCAACGCTTCGAATTCTTGATTGTCTTCAATCCGATCATAACAAGCGTAGAAACAACGATAATAAGAATCCAACCGATGATCGTGTCGAAGATATTGATTCACGATTTCGTGGACATCATTTGAGCAAGTGTAGTTCGCATGCCCAATCAGATGCCATGCCTGACTCAAAAGTTCATAATGCAGTTTATAAATATCGCCGAAATGCATTTTCATTCGCTGCTCGCATAGCTGCGGAATCGTCAGACTGCCCAGCTTCGCACCAGAGTCTTCAGACAATAAACGTTCTCCAATCCAACGGATAAGAAACCGATCAATGACCGCGAAGGTTTCACAATCAACCAGCACCTCCGGATCTAATGAAGCAAACTTCTCTTCCACCCGAAGGGCTTCGGCCACCTGACCGGAAAGCTCACGATAGCGTTCTCGATAAAGCACACTATTCATCAAATTGTCCAGGAAAGCAATGATGTTGCCGGACTTATAGGAAACCAGGCTTACCCAAGCCTTAGGCAGCTCTCCTTCCATATATCGATCCGTATATGTTATGAACAACGTATGGACCAGCTTTTCCAAGCTAGGATCCGAATCGGTGTAACCGAATTGTTGTTCACATAGCCGCCAAAAAGCGGGCAGAAGATCGTATTTATCAAACTCGGCCAAAAACTTGTTCTGCTCCAGATCATCATCCGTAAGCACAACCCGAACCACTTCTTCAAAAGAAGCGGTCCGGGTTTTACAACAGGCGCTCATTAAGGCGATCTCGATGACATCCTCTGTAAAGTTCTCAATCTCGAGGTCATAGAAGCGCCGGGTGCGGTCTTTAGCTCCGAAAAATTTGATATATTTTTGGATGACCGGCTTGTACTTCTCATCAATCCCCAGATCCACTGCGAGCAAGGAGGCACGATCGGCATAAAATTGCTTGGAATACTTGATCGTATCAGCCAAATGATTGTCCCTGACAGGCGGCTTCGGAAACGGAGCATAGATGAGGTAATTTGTCGTCCGATCCAACCGCTCCAGAAAGTATTTCGTATAAAACTGGTTGTCCGGTTCCAAATGATACACTTTGGCATTTTGCAGCTCAAGGGTATCAATATCCTCGGCAAACTCTCCTTGGTCATCGTACCAGAACACCAGTTTTCGGGTTTCTCCCGTAAATTCATTATTTAATTTATCCGCAATTTGCTTCAAATTCAGTTCAGCCATGGCTCTGCTCCGTTAAGTTAGTTGTTGTCTTTATCATACATTCGTGGTAAAATGATGATACTAATAAGGCTTCAAGAGGCTGATGGCAATCCACTCCGTGGGTTAGGCGTCAGTCTCTATTTATTTTCAATAAAGTCGTAAATTGTAAGCAATCTCCTCATCGATGTCGACACACTTCTAATCCCATCAGCCTTAAATTTCTCCAACTTCTCTTTCAAATACGCCCCTACTTCTTGCTTGTCCAACTTTAGCGCATTATAAGCAATAAGATCGTATTCTTTACTCCGGCTTCAGTTGTTGTTCCAAAATTTCCGTTAACGAATCTGCCTTGATCCGGTTGGATGGATTAATTGAATCCAAACAAATTTGTGGACTGGTAAACTTTGAAATTCTCTGGTTTATTTTTTCGATTTCAACGGGGTGAAGATTGGTTTTATCCAGATCGATCCCCTCAACATATTTAATAAACGGAATCCGTGAATTGCTGTTTTGACTCGCAATAAAGCGAAGTGCAATATCCGTATGAATGGAACGGCCGCCGAAGAAATAATCAAATAAATAAGTGAGAAGGTCGGGCATTTGAAAGATATAGGTGGTGTCTCCTAAGGCAACAACCAGCTTTTCATCACCAATCCGCTTCTCGATATCTTCCAATTCTTCAGGTGATACCAAGAGCGTGTTTAGACTTCCCTTTTTGCCTCGATCAAGGATCAGTTGCTTAATAACATGTTGGTATTTCCGCACTTCCGAAGGATGGATCCCTTGATCAATCTCAGACAGAATTTCATACAGCAGTTTATAGTTATCGGTTCGAAGTACCGTATACTCACAACCTAAATCCGTATCAAAAAAGGTCTGTTCGACAATTCCCGTCTGACCTTTCTCCCATTCTACAATGATAATTTTTGGAGCTAATCGTTTGAGTTCCTCTTTCGACAGCGAGGAGGAAAAATCCCGCAATATTTTCCGTACATTCCCGTCGGTTAACGAATAGCCAAAGAAAATAATTGGCGAGTGCAGGAGCAACGAAATAATCTTGGCGCTGATGAGAATCTAATTTTTCGAAAACTGCTCATAATCCGCTTTAGAAATTACGATCGATTTCGGATTTGTTGCACAACCATGGATTTTATAAATTTCGGCCCATCCATAGGTGGATTCAAAGAACCCCTTTTGGCCGATATATTTTTTCATCCCAAGGGGATTAACCGAATTAACGGAATCCTCAATAAAGGTATCATAGTTTGTTGTAATGACAATTTGTGTTTTGTTCAAGAAGGTTTTAAAGGACGCATACTCCTCTTCCATCCCGCTCTTTACCTGGTAGGATGAAAATTGATGGGCAATGGCCATTTTAAATGGCGAGATATCCAATTTGTAGGCTTTCTCGGTATCAAACCCTGGAATTTCTATTTCCTGATGAAAGAACTTTTCGCTAAACCGATCTTCAATCTCCGATCCGGCTTGAATATTCGTCAAGAAATCCACATCATATTCCGTGTCCGAGGTTGTTTCCGACATATGTCTTTTCAGTGTACTCAAGAATCCGTAGAAATCTTTGCCCGTGTTTAATTGGTCCCAGAATTGTTTAAGCAATTCCTCCCATCCTGGAAAGGATTGAAGGTATCGCCTCGACATGCCGGAACCGATAAACACAATCGGATATTCATTATTTCTCTTTAAAAGCTCTAATGCGACACTCATCGGAACACCTCCATTAACCGAACCTTGTTCTTAATACATTCGATAAAAGTTGGCGTCCTCCTGTCGGATTAGAGCTCCTAGTGACTAGATCTTTGCTAAAATTTCATACTTTTTGCCATCCCCTGCCGTTTGCACCTTTTCATAATTGACTTTGACCCCGTCATCCAGATCAATTTCTATTCGGGCAAGCGCCAGATGAGCAATTTTCTCATCGTATTCTTTCGTTTCCTTCAACTGCTTGGTCAGCTTTTCTTTCCGTTTCGTTGCTGCAGCGACCTCACGAGCATTTCCACTGTTGTCGATCGTCTCCTGCATCCGAGCAATTTCACTATCATAAACCCGCTGCATCCGATGCAAATAGTCAATTCGCAGATTCCCGATCGTATCTGCATTATACCGATGCATGTATACGAGTGCTTTGAAGCCATCCGCTTTCCCACTGTCAAACAGCCAATAGATCGGCCGCTTCTGATAAATTTTGCAGTGATCCTTGAAGAAGTCCTTCAGGAAGTAGTTCCGAATCACTTCACGGGATGTGTTCCCTTTGTTGCCTAGCGCTTTTGCGATAAAATCGAGATTTTCCTCGAGCGTCTCTTCCCCAAACGTCTTCTTGAGGAAGGCACAGAACAGACCGACAACATCATCCTCGAAATACTCTTCATCCGTAATAGGTATCACATTATCCTTATCCGGGACGAAGGTCTTGTATTTGCTGCTATCCCAGTCGCCGCCCGCGTAGGCTAGTCCATCCACATCCAGGCTGTACCGTCCGAACATGCAGCCGACGGCATAGGAGAGGAATGAACGAACGTCACGGCCGAGGTCGGCTTTGCGGACGGTTATGTCTTTATCGTCAACTTCGGGCGTGAGTTCGTCCTGCAAGCCGTAAATATCGATGAAGATTCGGTTGAGTTCTTCCTCGTTGGATTTGAGTTGGTTAAATTTATTTACTGAATGCTCCTGCCAATTTAAAAATGCGCTATGAAGAGTTGATATATTTGTTTTATTCAACAAAAATGGGTGCCGCTGAAAATCCCAACTAACCTCAAAACTATCCCAATCAGTTTGTGAAATTAAGATGTTTTCATCCACTAGATTATTTATAGTAATTATGCTTTCCTCAGATTCAGTAATCTTTACGGGAATAGAACCTATGTGATTTTCATTGTAATTTAAAGTTGGTGATATTAGTTCCAGAATCTTACCTGTTACCTTTGAATTTAATACCCCAAGTAAATATTTTATCTGTTGAGGATCATTAATGAATAATGAGCCTCCGGCACCATCAAACAAATAGTTTTCTTCAAATATTCTAAATCCAGTTCCTGAACTTGATATTTTTGTCCATGAGATAAAAGGCATTAAATAGACGTCTTTATTTCGTAAAAGTGCTCCGTTAGTAATTAACTGACTTCCATCAGTTCCCCAATAAACAACTGACTCCTTATTTCCATACCATTTACGGTAATTTCCTCCTTTATTATAACGAACCCAATGTTCTCGATAATCTGGACTAAATATATTGCTTCTTTTAATGCTGATTTCAAACCATAATTTGGTAAATCTATCTACATCACAAGTCGACATACCCTGCTTTGGAGAAGCCAAACTATTTAATAAGGGGAAGCGAGAAAATGCCTTTAACAATTTATTTGAAATATTATATGCGATAGATTTGCCCGGGATTTTCAAATATTGATCTTGATTGACAACAGTTCCACCCTTTTCAAGTTCATTAAAAAAAGCTCGATGTTTATCATAAGCTTGAGGATAATTATTAGTTAAATCGTAATAAATCCCCTTATATTTTTTAATAGGCTTTTTCCTTAATTGGAAGGTTACTGCTTGTGCTATTTTAGAATTGATATCAGGAAAACTATTATAGCCTATATGAATAAGAGATGTAATATTAGTGTCCCTAAGTACTAGGTCACGAAGTTTTTCAAAACTCGATAGGAACATCCAAGATTGCATTGTTATCATACTTGTAAAACCGAAACTTTGCGTCATTTCCACACATTTTTCTAGGAATACAGAAAACAAATCAGATTTGTTATTTGAGTAGTATTTTTTACAAAAATTAATTAAGTTCACATTTCCGTTGCTAATCCCCATATACGGCGGGTTTGTTACTACTACATCGTACTTTTGTGTCATAGCGGCAGCAATCCCTACCAGTTGTCTCAATTTCACCTGGGTAATATCCAAATCAACGGTATCAGCTGTCACTTGACCATCCAAATAAGCCCGTTCAACAAACTCCTCCAGCAAGTCCCATTTCAGTTCATCAATGATCAAAATGGACCCATACTCTTTCGCATCATGCATCGTGTCGAGCAGGTACTCCATTTGATGCAAAGCCATATTTCGCTCGGATTCGTCCATTCCAACGCCGAAGTATTTCAACTGCTCCCGGTTGATCCCGTTGCTTTCCTGGATCGCATAGAGGTGGCATTTCGTTTCACCGTTCAGGATGCGGCGGTTGTATTGCCTGGCTTTCATCATGACGGCAAAATAAGCCAGCTGATATGCACGTTTGTCGATGTCGAGACCATAAAGGTTATGTTCAAGAATACTCTTGGCCGCATCGCGCTGGCTGTAGCCATAGCTCTCATAGATTTGCATCAATACATCAAAAGCATAGACCAGGATGTGCCCGCTCCCCATACAAGGGTCGATCACTTTGATCTCTTCCGGTTTGATCGTTTTATATTGCTCCCGAATCGCTTCCAGCTGTGCCTGCACCTCTGGCTCTTGCTCCGCTTCGTCTAAATAATACTTCCATCCGGCGCGGAGCTCATCATTGGGATGGCCCTCCAACCAGAGGCGGCCGAGACTGTTTTCAACCATATAACGCACGATCCAATCCGGGGTAAACAATTGAGTCGCTGCAGGAATTCGCTCTTTTGTAATCTTGACGTTCTTTTTGAGCAAGGCAAAGGTTTCGTCTTTAAGTTCCGTGTTGTAATACTGATACAACCACCCGATGATTTCAACCTGACCTTCCTCTTTCACGTCGAAGTCACTCTCTGGGATATCATTCACCAGATGATAGACAACGCCTTCTTGATCCGTGAAGGACACGTTGAGTAGCAGCTCGGTATAGTCGCTCGTTTGCTCAAATAATTCAGGCAGGATGGCGTTCAAGGCATTACACTGCTTGATAAACAGCATTTGAAACAGTTTGTCCAGTTCATTGTTGTTTTTCAGCTTGATGATCTGTTCCTTTTCATCCTGGCTATACTCCAAATCCGCATCAAACGGTGAAGTGACCAGATCCGGTTCGGATTTGCCATTGCTGTCCGACGAGAGCACTCGTACCCGTGACGGAAGATAATCGTTTACCTCCATGAAACGAACCGCAATCAGACGGTTGAACCAGGTATAGGCGACTTCTTCTATCACATTGTTAAACGCGGACTTATAATCAGACCGCTCCATTCTCTCTTGAATGACTTCGGCCAATTTTTTGCGTTGTTCAATTTCAATGCCGCTAATCGAATACGGTTCCTTTGTGCTTATATCATAAAACTCGACATCGCGGGTAGATTGGGGCAACGGAGATTTTATCTCCTTATCCGTAATCCCGAGCAAACCGGCTTTATAGGAAATATCCGCGATCAGCTTTTTGCGGGCCCAGATTGCAAAGTTCTTGATGGCTGTCTTGTTCATTACATGCTACTCCTTTTAAAACTCAATATTTACGATCGTGTTCTCTTCCAATTCCTTTAAGATCCTCTGTTTTAGTTCTGCTACATACTTCTCGACATCCTGTGGCGATTCAATTTGCCAGGAGGCGGAGAGACTGACCGATTTAATGCTGATGTTTTTTCTTTTCTTCAACTTTTGCTCCGGAGCAGGTTTTGGAATTGTTTGCCCTTCGGATTGGTCCACAACGAGTTTCGCTTGTTGTTCCTTAACTCGGTCAAGAGCGATCATTTCATCTTTACGAGCCAATTCATTAAGCAACCTCACCTTCAAGGCGTCCGCTTCGATTTTGATATTTTGCAAGGTCGCCACATTGTTGCAAGTTTCCGCTTTTTCGGAAATTTCTTTAAACAACATGAGGAAACGCGACATAAACTGCTCTTTGTATTCCTTCGTCTCCAACACTTCGAATACTCTCTCGCGCGCATCATCAATCGCCGCTTTCACGGGAACAACCATCTCTTCCAATAACCCGGCATATAGCTCGGAAAAACGATCCAGCAATTCCGGAAGCTTCGGAATATCTCCGTATGGGGCTTCTTTTCTCAAAATGGCTTTTATATCAGATACCACTTGTTCTACTTGTTCATGAACGACAAACGTTTTACTTTGGTCATAAATGCTTATCAGGTTCAATGCCTTCTCATAGATTGCCTTCTGTTCACCGCCAAAGAACAATTTAACGGGTTCAAAGTCTTCCGCAAAATCGAGCAATTCTTCCCGTTCGGCATGGATTTTCTTATAAAACTCCAACTGGAATTCCATTTGCAAAATCGAACGCAACAAGTTCTTCCCTTTAGCAACCACGTTTCGGCCAGGAAAAGCTTTCGTTTGGTACAGAAGTTCAAATATTTCTATCTTTTCATTAAGCAACTCGCGACTGTACTTCTGAAAACTGCGCATTAGGGCATCGTCATCCTCATGGTTGCCCGAAGTACCGAACAGCTCTTTCATCACTTCGCGAACGGACTTCTTTAGACGCTCATCCGGCCTTTCCCGCTTTTCGGTCAGCAGCTTCTCAACATACTCCCGCTTCGTAATAAAACGAACAATCTCCTCATCTGACTTATTAAACAAGGTCACGTTGGAACCGTTGACCGTAAAGGAAATATCGCCATTCTTGAACAATTTAGCCACAAGCCATTCGACATCATCTTCCACAAAGCCGTATGGAGCTTTCATAAAGCGATCCATCAAGCTTTTCATCGACGTCTTCATGTGCATCGAAGAATTGGTGGATATATAACTAAGCAGATCATTCAACGCATGCTGGTTGGGCTCCGTACCATTTTCCAGGGACAGAGCCATCTGATCAGTGCTTTTAAACAAAGCGCGTATGTTGGCTTCGCTCATGGCTGTATCGATATAGGATAGTTTATGGTAGACCGTATTCACAAGCCGTCCCAACGCTTCATTGATCCGGGAGGAGACTTCCTTGGAACCGATCTGGGACTTATCCCCATTGACATAAATATCCGCCTGCTTCAGAGCCTCTGTCAGGAATAACTTAGCATTTTCATTCCGTTTCCGCATTTCATCTCTCTTTGCTTCCTTGATTTGGTCAAATTTAGGCAAGGCGCTAGTCGTATTCAACCGCAAATATTTCTCAATTTGCAGGGCACGACGAGTTTCATCCAGGAAAGCGGAATCGTTTGGCAACACGACAAGAACTTCTTTTTGTTGACCGGACATGATGCGAAGTGTCGTTTCATCATCGCCGAAATCAGAGTTTGGCGTAAGAATCCGAACCCCGATATCATGGTTCTGATTCGCTTTGTAAGGCCGGTCATCAATCACTTGATTGAAGGCAAAGTTGTACCTGCCGTTAAAGGCGGGATAGCGGTATTTATTTTCCTTGAAAATATCTTCAAACACCAGTTCCGACACCTTGCCAATGACTTCCGACATTTCCACATTCAAATGGTCAATTTCCTTGTTGATTTCCTGCTCTTCATCCGTCAGAAATACGTAAATTTCACCGTTCTTCTGAATGAGAGTCTGGCTGGACAAAACTTTCAACGCTTCCTCTACTTGCGCCTTCAACACAATTCTGTCCGTATCGATATCGGAAATCATCAAGCTGGTGATGTTATCGATGTTAGCCGTAATTTCCTTGACATATTTAATCATAAACAGGGTCTTCAATACATTGACCGCAAAACACTCTTCAACCTTGTCCGGATTAATGATTTCATTATCCATAGCCTTGCTGATGACACCCTTATGGCTATGGTCAAGGAATTGATGCAGGGCATCATAGAACAGGTTAAACGGGACAAGCGTCCCTTCCGCCCGTTCCATCAATCTCATCGCGGATTCCTTGAACAAGGCGATCATCGAGCGCTCCCCCTCAGCAAGGTGTTTGCCCGAAGCGCCGTGAGTCCGAATCGAAGTGAGCACGCTCCCTAGCAGGTTAAATTGATAGGGAATAAACGGGTAAACGGTCGAAAAATCCTCTTTATCAGTATAAAGTTTTTTCTCAACCCCATCATTGAACACAATCAAATTTTTGATAATGGTTGCTTTTTGTTCGTAGAGCAATCTTAGGGTTTGATCTGCAGTCGTGTTTTTCTCCAATATTCTCTTCTTGATCACTTCATCGACATTCGCGGACGACAAGGACAGACGGGTATCAAAACGACCCTGAATTTTGGAGAAATCATTGCCTTTCGTCTTCGTTATCGAGTCGATATCCTGCTGGCTAGTGACAACGATCCATACTTTACCCTTGCAAGCTGTCCCCAAGTCCTCAGTAACGGTTTGCAAATTCAGCATCAGTTTGGAATCATCGCCAATGTATTGCCCGATTTCGTCGACTAGAAAAACAATATGATGATTGTTGCCCCGGCGCTCGATGTATTCCTTTACGAGACGAGCAAAATCTTCAATGCTGATATTGTAAGGTTCGATCGCTCTCTCACACCAGTTGCGCGCCGCTGCTCCGCTCATAAAGTTCATCTGGACCAACACATCGACAATGCTATCCTGAATGAAGTCAAACTTGTGGCGGGAGGTTTCCCACGGCTTGCCATAGTCCGCTTCAAACAAACGCTTGAATTCATCGTAACGTCCAACTTCAACTAATTGTCGCTCCAGGTCTGCCAGAATCGGAATTGATCCGCAAAATCCCTGCATTTCATTAAATACCTTCAAAAAGACGGAGACAATCGCATCCTTGGACTGCTTTCCCGACATTTCGCTCTTGGAGTCAATATTGAATAGGACAACATCCGTCGTAACACTGGTAGCGAGCTTCATGTCTGCCAGGACCATCGGATCCGTGATTTTACGGTCATCGATAAAATAATCCAGCGCTTTCTTACCTTCGACCTCACGATTTTCAAGCAAATAGGAAAGAATTTTCAGGAAATGAGATTTACCGCTCCCGAAGAAACCGGAGATCCAGACCCCCATTTTGTCCGTGTAACCGTTGATCCCTTTTTTGTAACTGGCAAAAAAATCAGCAAAATGCTTCTGCAATTCCCTCGTAACGACGTATTCATCCAGCTCCTGCTTGACGTTGGCCTCATCGCCTTGTCCGACTTTGATAACCCCTTTAATATCCCTGTCGATTTCCCTGATAAACATGTCCTGTATCTTCATTGTTTACCTCTCCCTGTCATTCCACGAGCCTGAACGCTCGATAATAATTGTCATCCTTGATTTCCGAGAAAAGTACGAGTTCCTGCCCATCATAGGTTCCCGGGAAAAACATGACCACCGGCACGTGATCCACGGACTGGTGCAGGTTGTTCAGTACTTTGTGGGAACGGAGCAGTGGATAGCATTTGCCGACCCCGATCAGGAAAACAACCGCGTTCTGCGGGGTTCGTTCCCGGATATGCTGAACAATCACGCTTGCGTCATCGCTGATTTGAAGCAATCGCCCAACGGACTCCACGATCCGCTCCATCCCTTTCTTTTTCTCGAACCGAAAGCAATCTTCCATGAAATCTTCCTGCTCCAACGTGTCGATAATGATGTCATACAAATCAAATACCAACAATTCAAAGTCATGGTAAGACTTTGTATATTTCGCCTCCATATACCGGGTCCATTCTCTAATCACCATTTCCTGCTCTGCCGGATAATCAAATACGTAGTAGCCGACTTCATTTCCCAGACCTTTATTTTGGCGAAAGCTCGGTTCTTTAATAATCTCCTCTGCTTGTTCCAGCCGTTCCTGAAGACTTGTCATTATCTCACTCCTGTCAATGCGTGTATCATCAGGTCCATGCCATGTTTTCGCAACCATGCTTCCAATTCAGGATCCAGAATGGGTTTAAGTATTTCTCTGCTCCCGGGAGTTCGATCCGTCAGACCGGCCTCCATCAGCATCGTCTTGTAGCACCTTCCAAGGCGTTTCAACGTATACTCCGTCCAAGTAGCCACCTTGTCACTTTGGAGTTGTTTCTCCTTAAAGAAAATCCGAATATCGCTGTCTGCCAGTTCGTGACTTCCGACAATCATCTTCTCCCGAACGACCTCATAAACAAATTCAAAAAACAATCGATCTGTCTGCATAATAGCTACCAAAGCAATCAGCTTCTGGGTTGACACATCACTCTGCTCGAACAAAGGATAAATGGAAGCGTCTAAACTGGCTACCCGTGTGGCTATGGTATTCATAATTTGCGTAGCTCTTTCCTGAGTTGGAGCCGCAAAAATATTCTGTTCCTTATTCAATGCCTTAATATCCGTTAATGTCATTCCTTGATCCAACAGGTGAACCACCTTGCGAAATTCGGAAAACCAGAACGATTGTTTTACAGTTCCTGCGCTGTATTCGGCTATTCGCTTCATTGTTTATTTCACCCGTAGCTTTCATTGGTTTTAGGGAGAATTCCCTAGTTTCTCATAGTAATAAGATACCACATTTAGGCTCCTTTCTTAATAATTCATTTATGGGTTACTTACTACTATGCCTTTCCAAAATGACAGTATATGGTCAGCGAATATATGTTCTATCCCTCTCCCACGGAACACCATAATATCCCCTGATATAGCTTATTCTCATCCTTTTATCTCCATCAAAAAAAAAGAAAAACACGTTCCGCTCGCAAACGTGTTTTGAGAGTGTTCTTAACATTACTTTATTCAATGGATACTAGGGTGATTCTCTACCCAACCCTACTCAGTCAAAATCTCTTCCAGAAATACGACGATCCATAAGTATAGCGTAAATATAAGATGGGCCTCTTAAATGTTGTATTCTGACAGTGTTTGCAAGCGGGAAAAATGCTAGAGCTTCATGCAATTGACTTTTGGAAATCTGTATATTAGTTCGGTCTGGATGAATGATATTCCCGCTTACTCGATATCTGAATTCACCACCACGAATTTGACGGAATACTTCACCTTCATACTTAAGAACGTTGGCCCAAACAGTTTCAATGTCTAACATATATAAATCCCCCCTATGAAAGATACTTTAAGGACTTTTCTGACTTTCATACGCCCCCCGAACACCCATTCGTGACACCCAGTTGTCACGTAGCCTCCTTTACACTTGCAGTAAGCAAACACATAAAGGAGCCGATGATGATGAAATACATCGTATTTGACCTAGAGTTCACGGTACTCCGCTCGCAAAAGCATACAGCGGAAACCATCGAGATCGGGGCAATTGAGCTTCAATCCGATGAGCATGGCGAGTTGAGCATGACCGATTTGTACCACACTTATGTGCAGCCTTCACGAAGCCCCCAAATTTCCAAGCTGACGACGGAATTTACCGGGGTCACTCAATCAGACGTGGATAACGCCCCGCTGTTTAAGGAAGCGATCGAGAACTTCAAAGCCTGGTTAGGCGAGGAATATTATCTATGCTCCTGGGGACCCGACGACAAATATCAATTGGTGCGGGAATGCCGCGATAAGAAAATGGATTTGAGCTGGATAAGAAATTACAACGACATTCAGTTGTCCTACACCCGGTTGAACGGAGCCGACATTGGCCAGAGAATGGGACTGAAGAAGTCCTTGAAGCTCGAAAATCTGCCCTTTGTTGGGAAACAGCATAACGCACTCGACGATGCCTTCAATACAGCTAAACTGTTCAAGAGATACTTTTCAAAGTTCATTCTGGAATGCAACAATGCTGTCGAGGAATCTTTGTTCGAAACGAAAATCGTTTTTTCTACTGACAATGAAGATAAGTACACGCCCTTCCGCGAGCTTGCTCATTTGTTGAAAATCGCCCAATAAGCCAAGAGGCCCTGATTAAAGGGCCCCTTTTTTGTTTTACAACATGACGTATTCGTTCCCATGCAAGAAATACAACCCTTGCTCTTTCACCTTGAGACCAAACGCACGCTCCAACTCAGATGCATAGGCTTGAACTTGCGGACGGTAAAAGTCAGAGAACAATCCCAGTTGTCCATCCGCGTACATATCGGTCTTAAAATCCACAATGACCCAGCCGTCCTCTTCCTCAAACAGGAGATCCACAACTCCCTTAAGTAGTAGGTCAGGTGCTTTGCCCTCCTGGTCAGTACTCTCTTGATCTCCGACAGTTACTTCATCAATCCTCATCGTTCGAAAAGGAAGCTCTTGAAGCATCGTTTTAGCGGCGAGAGCGCGTCTCCAAATCTGGCTTTCCTTCACTTCCTCAAGCATGCTTTTCACTTCTGGCATAAGTCGGGAATCCAGCCCTTCTTCTTCAGCGATAACCGCAATATTGGCGTCGAGCTCATCCATACCCCGCCCCTTGCCTAATAACTCGATCGAGCGATGCACCGTACTGCCGAATGCCAGGCCCCTCCCCTCAATTGGCCTTGGCGGTTGAGTCTTTGCATGTTTAGCTAACTCCGTAACAGAGGCGGAACGATAGCTCGGAACTGAAAGTTTCTCATGTATGCTTCCCCCTACACTTCCACTATCGGTTCGTTTCTCTCCCTCATCCTCCTCAGCCGCCCGGTATTCCTGAGACAGGACAGGTTCCCACTCCACATCTTGCAATTCCGGTGCCTCCTGTAGGCTCTCTGCAAATCCGCTCCACGGATCGATCGCCGGTTTGTCCGGATACCGACTGATAACGAGCAATTGCTTCGCGCGTGTCGCCGCGACATACAGCAGCCGATCCTGTTCGGCGAGCATAAACAACCTTTCCCTTTCTGCAAGGACTTGCCATCCTGGGGGCTGGGCAATGATTTCCCTCTGATATCCTATTTTCCGGGAAATCACGAAATGCCCCAGAGCCTCCGGCCCGCTTCGATCGACATACTCGGATGCATTGTGATCCGAATTGCCGCATGGTGCTGCCAAGAAGACAACAGAAGCCTCCAATCCCTTTGCTTTATGCAAATTCATTAAGCGTACCGCATCCTGCTGCCCGGCGAGCAGATGGCTTCCCTCCAGCTTGCCTTCCTCAGCGAAATGCAGGAGCAGAGCGGTCAATTCCGCCCATCCCGCCGCCGCTCGTAAATCGGATTGAACTTGTTGCAACAACCGCAATAGAGTTCCCGCACGTCCAAATCCTCCTGTTCGTCCCATTGCCCGCGTCAGCAAACCTAGATCTTCTACGATCGACATCATGGCCGCCCAGGCAGGAAGCAACCCAACTTGCCTGCGGTATCCGGCCAGACGCTCCAACGCATCAAATACAGGCATAGAAATGACGGACACCTTCTCGCGCTCCGGCAACAAAAGATAAGTGAACGGAAAGCCCTCCATTTTGTAATGGTATAGCGCATTGTCGCTAACTCCTAACATCCCACGCATAACAGCCAATAAAGCGATTTTATTGTCCGGATCATTCAAGCATTGGGCCAGCCATGCAAGCATACCGATCTCCTCGTATACCGGTGTTCCTCCGGCAGTCACCGCCGGCAGACCGTAAAGCTCCAAGCATTCGGCATACAGAGGCAGGAACTCCTTTTGTTTCAGCAAGATGAGAAAATCCCCCGGAACAGCCTGACGATAGATATAACCTTCCGCAGACCGCTCTTGGATCTGCAAATTTCCGGCACAGGCCCAGGCGATATAGCAGGCAATGCGGTCAGCGTCTGCCTCAGCAATCGCCGGTTTGCCGCCGGACATTTTGTCGTGGGTTATTACCGCTGTGCCATACAAGGCCCCCATAGATTTACCATTCATATCTGCCGGATCTGGCATCTGAGTCTCCATCTCGGCATAGGCCGCCTGATGCTCAGTTTCCCGCTCCGGAAATCGCGGCCGAAATTCCGAATTCACAAACTGCCCGATCGCATGAACCGAACGAAAATTTGATGTCAGCTGTACGCACTCGCCGCACTCGACAAGTTTGTTTTTCACAAAATTATAAATCGAAATATCCGCTCTGCGAAAACGGTATATCGACTGCTTCGGATCCCCGACGACAAACAAGGAGCCAGGTCTCGGCACCAGTTTTCGCCAATCCGTTTCCGTTGTCTCGCCCCCCGTCAACCAGAATAGGATCTCCGCCTGAATCGGGTCAGTATCTTGGAATTCATCGACGAACAAACGGGGGTACTTCCGACCGAAATACTCCCTGACATGCCGGTTTTCCCGCAGCAACTGGGCCGCACGCATTAACAAATCCTGAAAATCCATGACCCCGAGTTGATTCCGTCTTTGCTCGCAATAGCGGACGGCAGGGAGCACCTGCTCAATCAGCTTCGGGTACAAGTACTCGCGCCACGCGTTCAAGAAAGGAATAAGCACAGTCACCTGCCAATCCTGAAACCGTTCCTGAAACGCTTTACCCATCGATTTATCCGTCCATCGATTTTGTACTACCTTCATATTTCGTTCAAAAAGAAAGGCTAGCTCCAGGATACGCTGATCCTTCTCAAGCCCGTGGAGTGCAATCTTCCGCTTGCCTTCTTTGATCATGAACTGCAGATTGTCCCAGCCTTTATCGGGCTGGAACGTGGGTATGTAAGGATAAGCGGCTTCAATCAATTCGGGAAGCGACAAGCGAATCACGTCGAAATCCGGGCGGGGACTCGGCGGAGTTGGTATCCGTACATCACGGTACCCGGACACTTTGCGGTAGACTTCTTTCAGTTCCCCCATCTGAACATGCAACGCTTCCAATTCAGGGACCAACAAACCCGTTTCCCGGCTTCTCAACTGCAAGAGATACTCATCCCAACATTGGTCCTGTAATGCCGAAGCTTCTTCTTCTTCCAACTCGCGAAACATCGGATCGATTCCGGCCTCGATAGGCCGTTCCCTGAGCAGTCTCCCGCAAAATGCATGGATCGTCCCGATATAGCATCGGTCAATCTCTTTCAACGCCGCCTCAAGCCTGTCAAACTCAGGGGTGCTTGCGGTTCTGATCCGCTTCTCCATTTCCAGCCGGAATCGGCTCCGTAATTCATCCGCCGCTTTTCGGGTAAACGTAATCGCCGCTATTTGCTCAATCTTGGCTTTGCCGGACTCGATCATGGCCAGCATACGGCCAACCAGCGACGTCGTTTTTCCCGAACCGGCTCCGGCCTCCACCAGAAAAGTCGAGTCCAGATCAGATAAGATCCGCTCCCGCACGATCTGATCGTTAAGCATAGGCGTTCACCTCTTTCCAAGCTAGCAACAGCTCATCTTCCTCATTCTCCCACTTCGCCTTGGCAAGATCCGCTTGATTGCCGCAAACCGGCTTGTAAGCACACCATCTGCAAGAGTCGGCATGGGGAGTTCCAAGAAATACGCCAGACTCGATGGAATCAAGCAGACGTTTCACCAATTGCACCAGCTCAGGTTTGCGGTTTTGCACTCTTCGTATTTCCTCGCCTTTTCCCCGTTCCGTTGGAAAATAATAAGCCGACTCGGTCACCCTTGCTTCCAGGTCCAGACCCGTTTGTCGAAGGTACTGCTCAACTGCCACTGCATACATAGCATGCTGCAGTTGCGTTCCTCCTGCGAAATAGGCATTCTCTTCGTACTTTCGCGGATTGCCGGTTTTGTAGTCGTAAATTTTGTATTCATGCGGACACAGCTCATCCACCCGGTCGACGAAACCCTTCATATAAATAATTGTTTCACGGTCCAAAACCACTTCCAGCGGATGCTCATCGGTTGAAAGCGACAACTCAAACCATTTCGGCAAGGTTTGGCGTTTCAGCTCCGTTTGATAAAACACGTCCACATCTTGACGAATCGCCTTACATTCCTGCTCAAACACATGCGGGGATGGGGGCGGAATAAGACGCCTATATTCGCTGATCATCTCATCGGTAATGTGTTCAAGCCGTGAATCATCATGACGCAACCTGCGATCTCCAACCTCATCGCCGGATTGAAAATCGACCCTCTCTTTTAAGTACTGATAAAAAATCGCGTGAAGCAGGCTCCCTCGATCGGCAGGGCCGAGCCAAGTATTACGATCAAAGACCGGGATGTCCTTTTCTCTGATTTTTAAGACCGAACTATAAAAGAAACGTTTCGGACATTCTGCATAACGTTCCAACTCCGTCACGCTTAGGTGAATTTCCGGATTCCCCCGGTAACGAATCGTGAGTTCTCCACGCGGTTGAATAAGACCATCCGCTTCGGTCAACAAACCTTCTTGCACCTCATTCCTCGCCCTGATCAAATAGGAACGAATCTCCTGACGGGTCATAAATCCGGCCGGTATACCGAGAAGAGCATTCATTTCTGAAAAATCCATATTTTCATTTCCTGTGTACCCGCGGCAAACCTCAAGCAATTCAAAAGCGGCGTGATTGTCTTGCTGGTTTACGGGGTCATAGCTGCTGTAACTTAAGCTGACGTATCCGCTGATTCCGCCCAGCCTTGCGGCTCTTTCCTGTTTAGCCTGGTACACGGATTCCGCCGTGGTCCGCAGGCCGCCAATCCGTTCCCTTTCTTCGTCCAACAGGATGGGATCTTCTTTCACGGAAAATGACCAAGCCTCCTCATTCATGCCCAAGATAAACGTATGCGTTCGCCCTGACTCCCCCCCGTTTTCTAAAGAGGAAATGTGAAGATGTCCACTTTGCGGAGAAGCTTTCTTGACGCGCAGGTTTATCACCGTATCTTTCACGTAACGAATTGCCGATTCACTGGATATTACAGAGGGCTCCAATAGGATTAAACCATCCCGCTGTTCCTTTAATGAAGCTAAAACGAAATGATCACACGCATCGGACGTATTCCCTAAGTTCTCCAAAAAGTGCACCAGGCCTTCGAGCACATCCTGCACCGACCAGTGACAATCCACTGACAGTCGACCCAGCAACTCCTTGAATAGTAACGACCAAGTTTTATATGCTGCAGCGTGTTCTGGATTGCCTGATTGTTCAGCGTAATGATCCAATAATTCATAACGTTCCCGGCCCCATCCAATCCCGCTTTGCTCCAGTAAGCGTACAAGTTGCAGGGGAGTCATATTCAATTCGCCTTTCTCCAGCAATCGGGTTGATAAAATTCCATTACGAAAAGCTTGGATCAACCCATCCACTTTGAAGCCCGATTCCAGCCACTCCAGATAAGCGATGGCGGCCTTTCCCAGGGTTGAAAATGACGCGGATATCCCCTGTGAAAAAGTACTTGGAATGTTCAAATACTCCATTAAGGTATATACCGCAACATAACTGCCGGCATAATCCGAAAGGATCAGCTCTGCTTGATCAAACGGCACCTCTTGTAAGAAAATTCTTCTGATGACTTCCCGTGCCTCCGCCAGCGTACCCGCCGCCCTAAACATATGAATTTGTTCTCGTTCATGTTGAGTCAAGTTATCCGGGAATAACCGCCCTTCCTGCCATATATGAAGCTTGTTTCTGGACAAACGATCAAGCATCTCTCGCTCAACCCGACTAAGTGATTCGTAATGAGAACTTGAAATCATGTATTCTGCCGCCTCGGGATCGCCTTCTGGCAACAAGTCGGACAACCCGGTCATATCCATCCATGAACGCCGCGTCAGTTCCCGTTCGTACAAGTCTAACAAATGGATAACATAACGCCCTTTGGATAGATTTTCGAAATCCAGAGGAGTTAATTGCTCCGCCTTCAATCCCGCTAACCTCAACTCTTGCAATGCACTATGGAACCGTTCCACGATCCCGGCCGTTACACTTTCCCTGGGAACATACCCGTTATTTTCAGACAGATGAGTCAACATCAATTCGTAGACAAGCCAAAAACCTTGCTCCCGGTTCATCAGCCGTATCTGTCGGTGCAAGAGCTCCGCTTTAGTTTTTTGGATGATCAATGAATCTAACGTTGTCGTTTCTACGTTCATCAACGGTCCGTTTTCTTTACACATTCGGTTCAACCACTGCTCTCCCTGCCCAAAGCTCCTAGCTAGAATCACCTTTCTGTGAAACGGCTGTTCCATACATCGTTCGTACAGATGCTTCGAAACGTTTGAGTCCATTGAAACCCACCTCCAGCTTACTTGCTTTATGGATCATCCTAGTCTTCTCAACTGTCTTCAGCTTGTCAGCGAATAAATGTTCGACAGTTTCGCAAAAAAAGAACTGTCCAGTTTAATCCCCCTGTACAGTTCCAAAGTCTAAGAATGATATAAGGCCATCCAGTCCGCCAACTGTTGTTTTAAAGTCTCCCTGGCCGAAGCCGGCTCTAAAATTTCCGCCGCCGGGCCATATTGCTGAATCCACATCAAAAACTCTTTCTCGTTATTGACAGTAACTTCAAATAGCAGGCTTCCGTCCTTCGAATCCTTCATCCAAGGCTGGACGAACAGTTCCTCTTCCTTGATGTAACGAGCTACTTCCGGGGAAAAACGCACCTTGAACCGGGTATTCTTCTCTCCGCGATCAATCGACCAAGTGTTTTTAAGATACTGTTTGAGATTAAAATCCCCCTTATCGAAGGTCCCTGCGGTAATTTCAACCTGCTGAAACCGGCTAATGCGGAAGGTACGAATCGCTTGCTTTAAATGACAATAGCCGATCAAATATAACCCTTGTTTCCGCGGAACGAGGAAATAGGGATCTATATTGCGTTCCGTCGTTTCGTCACGAGATTGCGTATGGTAGACGGTATGGAGCGTCTTATTCTCAAGAATCGCCTGAATGATCGGCTGCAAAAAATTAGGACTTTCTTGGCGATAAGCCGGCGTTCCCATTTGAATGACATCTGCGATGTCCTCAATGATGCTGTTTTGCTTGAGATTTCTCCTTCAAATGTGTCCCCATTACTTTGTCATAGGCCGTATCGAATCCGGGAGGTAGCTTGTCCGTATCCAATACTGACGGCAGCAGTGAAAACGCAAGCGCTTCTTGCTCCGTAAAATTGAGCGGATACAAGAAAAACTTGCCCATAAAGCGATAGCCCGTCCCACGTTTTTCATTCGTCACAGGAGCAATTAACGACAATACATCCAAGTCACGATAGATGGTTCGAATATTCACATCACATTTCAGCGCCAAATCCGCAGCAGAAATGCCCGGATTCGCTTGGATCGCATTAATAATATTAAAAATACGAATGACTTTATCGATCATAGGATTCTCCTGGGTAATTAGTTCTATTTGAAACTAATTACTAGTTTCTACATTGAAGGGTAATTTCCTTCCTGTCTATTGTTATGTAAACAGTACATTATTCTTTAGATTGCTCCGATGAGAAAGCGTAGTTGCTTCTCTTGAACATTATGCTGAAACAGAAAATTAAACGCCCCCTTATATCCCTACGAGGAGAACACCTAGAAGTAAAATACTAAAAAGCAGACTTCTCCAGTGCCAATAAATGGAAAAGTCGGAGAGCTTCCAGCCCCTTCCCTTCTCTAACATTTGTTGACCAGGTAACAATGCATACGTCTCATCGGCCGGAACCCTAGAAATATTGAAGGCACAAAGTCATAGAATGAATGTGTGATTGCAACTGAAACGATATTAATACAGCAATAACAATCGGACTAATATTCAATAGAATTTTTTATTTTCTTACAATAGAATTATAGATGGGCTATTACATTTAGGTTATACACTTCAACGATAGTGAAGGGGATAGGATAGTGGTTGAAATCAGTAATGCGGAACGTCTCATGAAGATACGTGATATCCTTTTCACACAAACGGATGAAGATCATCAATTGTCAATTAAGGAGATTATTAACCAGCTTCAGTTACAGTTCGGTGGCGATTATCAAATATCAAAAAACACGGTAAAAAAATCAATTATCGAACTGAGAGAAAGCGGATTTAATGTGGAAGAATATGTAGGAGATAAGAATACGGTTTATTATCGGCATCAGTATAGAAAATTTGAATTACATGAACTCCGAATGCTTATTGATGCCGTTTCTTCGGCCAGATTCATTACACCTAATGAAACAAAAAGGCTAATTGACAAAATAAAAGCCTTAACAAGCAATCATTTAGCAAAAAAACTACAGCATCAAATTTCAGTCGATCCATCGGTTAAGGCACTTAACCAGGAAGTGCGTTATCATATTGACCAGATTCATACATCAATTGATGAGCATAAATTCATTACCTTTCAGTACGGCAATTATAACGTTAAGAAGAAATTTGTTCTTAGGCACGAAGGAAAGTTCTATACCGCCATACCTTTGGCATTGGTCTGGAATAACGATTATTATTACGTTGTGGCTAAAAGCCAGAGTCACAATGAAATCAAGCATTATCGAGTAGACAGAATGAAAAACGTATCTGTTATTACTGAAACATTCACCCCTATTGACTTTAATATTGCCGAACATATGAGGCAGTCGTTCAATATGTATCCAGGAGAAGTTGAGTACATCGAGATCCAATTTGATAACCACTTGATCAACGTCGTGATTGACCGATTCGGACAAGACATAAACATTTGGAAAATCGATGATCAGAACTTTTCAATTAAAATAAAAGCGGCAATTAGTGAAGGCTTATTAAGATGGATTCTCATGTGGGGCAGTGATGCAAAAGTAATTTCCCCGCAAACTCTTGTTGAAAAACTCAGACAAGAAGCCATTAAAATGTCTAATCTATATTCATGAGGCATCCTAAGCGGATGCCTCTTTTTACATTACCCACCGCTCAAATATTTGATTACCTTGTATGATTTAATCAATTTATAAAGAGTTACTTTGGAGGGTGGAATCGATGATTGCAAAGTGGCTAAAGGAATCCAAATATGTAGTATTTTTCACGGGAGCGGGTATGAGCACCGAGAGTGGGGTCAAAGACTTTCGCTCACAAGATGGATTGTGGCATGGGAAAGACCCTCAGTTATTAGCAAGCAAAGATGCAATGAGACATAACAGGAAGGAATTCGTTGAGTTTTACCGCAATCGGATTGAAGCCTTACACCATGTTCAGCCACATCAAGGTTATCATATCTTAACAACCTGGGCAGAGCAGATAAAACTGAGGTCAATCATAACGCAAAATACAGATGGATTGCATGAACAGGCTGGAAATTCCAATGTCCTCTCTCTTCACGGAACAATTAGACAACTGCATTGCAATTCTTGTGGTACAAAGTATTCTACTGACAAATTTATCGATGGCGTTCATTTATATTGCGACTGTGGAGGGTTTATTCGTCCATCTGTAGTGCTCTTTGGAGAATCTTTGAATGCTGATCTATTAACCGCGGCAAACAAAGAGGCTAGAAAAGCAGATCTATTCATTGTACTTGGCTCTTCATTGGTAGTTTCACCTGCAAATTACTACCCCTTAATCGCCAAAGAAAACAATGCGAAGTTAGTTATTGTGAATTTTGATTCTACTCCGTTGGATGACATTGCAGATGCGGTAATTCATAACCGTAGAATCGGCGATGTACTAAAAGAATTATCCGATGATCTTCACTCAGGAATGAACAATGAAATGAAGGAGGTTTGAGTACAATGTTCTGGCTCCTCACGATTGTGGCACTTCTGTTGAACTGTCGGAATACATCAAAACAATCTCAAAAGGATTCATATATAACAAACCCTCAAGGACACTGGGTCAATAGGGGTACTGCATTTGACGAGCGATGGGAATGGTGGGAACCAAAATCCAATAAGATTCTTTTGTATGTGAGCGTAGTGGAGAATGAAGGAAAATACACGATTATCGTTAATAATAAGCCTCCAAAGAAAGGTATTGAGTATGTAAATTGCACCGAAAAACGAGAAGCCAAAATAGCTATATCTCTATATCATTCATACTATTCCGTTCTTGGTACAGTTGATGTTGCCGATTATGTTGGAATAGAACTAAATAAAATTAAAATTTGAATGGAGAATGAAAATGAAACAGCCGTATGCTTATGGTGAATTCATTAAACTGGGAGAAACCACTTTTCGGACTTCGGCTTACATTCAGTTCGGGGAATCAGAAAAATCCATCGGTGCTTGTTTGCTCCTAAATCCTGGTTCTGCTCATTTTGATAAAAATTCAGAACTGTTTCACTCTCTTCAAAGTACAGGATTTGCAAAAGGAGAAATTAAGTTAGATCCAACCATGAAACAGCTTGTAAAATTCTTGAACGGAATTTATGGCATGGATCAACCGATTAACGGACACTTTCATATCTACAATCTGTTTACATTGCAAAATACTGCATCGTCTCATGCCATTGATCAGTTTGAAAATTTGGTAAATTGCGGCGAATATCCGATCGAAGAATCCTCGGTTGATCTAAATAAACTGAAATCTCACCCCTGGCTCCTCTTAGGTTGGAGTGTTGAGCAGAATTCAAAATGGAAAAACCTCGAACGTGTTAAAGACCTTTGGCGGAATCTGATTAACGAGTCCAACGTGCCCGCGTTCGGTAAAAAACACAAGCAAAGAGACGACTACTATCATCCTTGCCCATTAATTCCAACTCAGCAACCGAAAATGTTAAACGAACTTATTTCACTTTATAACCAAAAGTTCAATATACATCATACCTAAAATCAGCCCAAGCCAAGATATACTTTCCTCAAGTGGAACCAGAAATATGGAGCAGAGGCTAAATTTATTGTTAAAGATAATTGGACAGGGAGTCAGAGTGTATTTGTGCCAGATAGATGTCAGGATTTGGTGTGGACTCAGTTAAATTTGGCAAACGATCTCTCAATTGCTGATTGGGTCGAATTTGGAGAAGAGAGCGTTGATGAATTGGAACCTATTGCTTTTTAACAGGAGGTATCAAGATGAATCAAACATGGGAAGATATCCTTATTTTAGGCGGGGAAGGCGGTTCAGTTACCTTGTTAGGTTTGAGGGGACAGGGTGAAACATGGATTTTTAGAAAAAAAACAAATGAAGGAGCCTTAGCAGACATATTAGATGGAGAAGATTTATCTGAACTCGTTCAATACAGGTCAATGATTGTTACGAATTGGGTGGATGCCTTGTCACTATTGGGACGATCTTGGATGAAACTACGCCCGCTTTACGTTCATCCGCAATTCAAGGGGCTGGTATGGAATGAGGTGAGATCGGAAATTAAACTTAGGACACGAAGGGATTGGGAAATGAGTTGTTTACTCTGAATTGATTATTAACCACGGGCCATCCGTCTCGTAGTTAATAAATAGCCGCAAAGTCTCATTTGTGAGAAATTGCGGCTGTTCTTCAAGAGAATTGATCACAAATCCTACTATTTGCTCGTCTCCGACATTAATTCTCTATTTATTATTTATGAGAGAGATGTATGCAAAAATTTCATTATGTAATTTTAGAGTTTTGTCATACTTTCTGATACCACGCTGTTAAACTGTGCTTTCTCGTACTTATCATTTGCGTTCAATGTCATGATTCTATAGGAGTAAGCGTCATATACATATGTTGCATATTCATTCAGTGCTGATGCCAGTTTTCATCTTCCGTGACAACAATCCCATGCACAAAATCATCTAAAAGATATTCGATCTCTTGTTTATCCTCTGTATAAACGTCAAGTATTGCAGATTCTTGTTCATTTTCATCAAGCTGATAGATCTCTGCGAACCGCTTCATATCCTGCTTTATGATATCAAAAATATTTAGTAAATCCTTTACTGTTATTTGATCAACTGTTAACGTTTCTTCTTCCCTAATATCCTTCGTTAGCATATCGCCCTCATGAGGATCAATTTCCTCGGAATTTTGGAACTTAAATAAAGAAAAACTCACAAAAACAGTCTTTTTCTCAATTTTATCTCCACATTTAATAGCACAACTTTATTAAAATCTGAATAAAGTCATGATAGAAAAACAGGGGAAAAGCTTGATAGATCTGGTTTTTGCCAGTTCTCCATTCATCCCTTTCCCTATATCATCACGTCTTTTCGATTTTCAGCACAGGTATCGCATGCAAAAAACCTCCACCGCGACGGTAGAGGTTTACGAGTGCACTTCTCTTATTTTTCCGAATACTCTTTGGTCGCTGTGTCCAGCATGGAGTTCCAACTTGCAAAGTCTGTCTCCCTAACTACATGACGATTTAAGAGTTCATCATTGATGTTATTAATATCTTCATGTGTCTCGGCTTGGAAATTGCCCTTTTCTAAAAACTCTTCAAAGCTATTATGGCTTGAATGTTTTCTCATAAACGACTCATGAAACAAACTGCTTAATGAAATATGACTTGGATCTTCCTCCATCGTTCTTTGACCTTGTAAATCCTTCAGTAGTTCGTCCATTGACATTGGTTTTTGCTTTCTCAGAATACCCACCCCTAAATTAAGTTTATTACTGAATCTATGAATCTATTCTTGCCGGTATAACTTTGCCACCGACTCCACATGTGTTGTGCTGGGAATAGGAACATGGATCACTCCCCTCATTTAATGAAGGCTTTTTTTGATTCTGGCTCTTCATCTGGGCTTGGACACTGCTCTTAAAGCCTGTTTTGTATATAAACGTTAGTTTGTACGGATTAGTGTTGCTATCATCACAATTTTCTCCAACCAGGATTTTATCGACAACACTTTCAAGCACATTTCGATCAAACGTAGGCAGAACCGCATTCGACCGAAGCACTTGGCGAAAATGGGTTATCCTTTTCTCAACATCGACTTCATTTTGTGCAGATTCCTCTAATTTCGCTCTTTCGTCAAGCAGTTGGTTCAAGAGCGATTCAAGTTCTGCATACTTACGCTCATATGTTGGACGATCTATCTTGTCATCCAGATGCAAGTCGATCAAATTGCAACGCTTATTCTCAAGAGCCTGAATTTCGTTAATGATTTTAGTCAACTGTTTTTGGCTGTTCTGCTCGGTCAGGACAGATTCCGCTCTTACTAAAAGCTCGTCCAACACATCTTTATGGTTGTCACAAACCAAATTGTACGTTTCAACAAAAGCACCTTCAACTATCTTTTCTTCAATCCCCTTGCTATGAGGACAAAATTTCTTTCCCTTCTTCGTATTAGTAGAACATTGCCATATGGTCTTTTCATGCGTTGTCCCGCTATTCCAGCTCCTCCGCGAAAAATGACCGCCACAGAAAGCACATTCCAGCATGCTGCTGAAAGCAAACTTTCTACTGTATTTTTCCCGTTTACCGCCTGCTTCCAACTTGCTTCGAATTTCTCCACGGCGGTGAAGTATATCTTGAGCCTTTTCAAAAATTTCCTCACTGATAATCGGCTCGTGATGATTTTTTATATAATACTGATCTTCTTCTCCACGGTTATCAATTCTTCGTTTAGTGATAGGGTCGAGCGTAAAGGTCTTTCCTTGAAGAACGTCGCCCTTATACTTCTCATTCTTAATGATACCTAAAACGCTTGTATCACACCATTCGATATTTCCGCGTTTAGTTTTATGTTCCAGCTCCGTCAATTCTTTCGCAAGCATATACGCGCCAATGCCCGAAATATAACGATCAAAAATGTAACGTACAGTTTCAGCCTCATCTTCGTTAATCGTTATCCGCTTCGTAACAGGGTCGTAGTCATATCCAAGACAGCTTTGAAAGCCTACCAGTTCGCCGCGGCTCATCTTCATCTTTAGTCCTCTTTTGACGTTCGATGAGATATTCTCAACTTCTTGCTGAGCGACAGAACTCAAAATGGTGAGCAACAATTCGCCGTCCATTGTAAGGGTATTAATATTTTCTTTTTCAAAAAATACGGCAACATTTTTTTCTTTAAGCATCCGAACGTACCTTAACGTATCTACCGTATTTCTTGCGAACCGCGATATGGATTTGGTTATGACCATATCAATCTTTCCATTCAAGCAATCGGTAATTAATCGTTGAAAGTCATCCCGTTTCTTTACCTGTGTACCCGTAATGGCTTCGTCCGCATAGATGTCAACCAACATCCAATCGCTGCGTTGATTAATCATTTCCGTATAATAGGAAACTTGCGATTTATAGCTGCTTAACTGTTCTTCGGTGTCTGTACTCACTCTGGCATACGGAGCAACACGAAGAATTTCCGATTTTCCTCCAGTGCGATCTGACAGTTTTCGGTTTGCCTTAATGACTTCAACTGCAATAGACATGATGAGCTCCTCCTTTGATTCGCATTTATGACGCTTACAGCGTAATAAATTTTCGTTTGATTAACAAAGGTGCGAATCAAGAGGTAAGGTCAGATTGGATACCATAGTCTCGCATGGTTTTGTTTTTTAATATATGAAACTCATGCTCGTTTATCATCGACAAAGCTAACAATTGTCTCAGCATCGCGATTTGCATGCTATATCGAATTACCTTATGCTGCATAAACTAACCTCCCATACGGTTCACCTACGTTTCAAGAAACAGCGAAAATCAGAGATGTGCAACAGCATCATGCACATCTCTGCACTCCGCCGCTGTTTTGGTTTCTCGCTTAAATATCCAATCCGATGAACGGTGGTGTCGCCGCTCTCATAGGATTCTCACCTCTCCCAGGATCGCTGGAAGCCGCCCCCATTGCGATGAGCTGTGGCTGGACGGAAGTATCATTATCCCTCCGCAGGATCGTCGCCATAAATGGAACCGCCATTTACAATTGCATGGTGAAATCGCTCGCTCTCCGCCATCATCTCCACCAGCGTATACTGGAAAAAGAACAGGCAAAAGGTCATGGCGCACCTGCAAATTGGCTTACCTATATATAGGTGTGCGGGGAATGTACCGGATTAGATCATATGAAATTTTCAAGGTGCATGGAGGGCAACGATACTTTTCCCTCTACTATTCATTTCATTTTTCATGCAAAATCGGACTCTCTGACAATAAATTATTTATTGTAACAGGGCAGTATGGATTGAAGCCGAGGGCATCGTCAGTTTTACGAAGGATGGTTGTTGCTTTCGGTATTAATGGGAGAGGAGATCAATACGATGGATTACTGAGAAAGGTAAATTGTATGAATGAAATAGTCGTGTTATGATTAGGATAGAAAAAGGAGCCGGACGGCCATCCGACTCCCTGCACAACATTTTGAGTGGGAAACCTCCATAGAGGTTAGAGAAAATAATCCGTTCCCTTGGCGCTAACCTGGGCGGGTTATTTTTGTTTTTTCAGATATGTGAGCAGGGCCAGTAAAAACAAGCCTAGCATGATCACTTCTGTCAACGAAAATTGCATGAGCATCACCTCCACTCTGGAGGCGATCTGCCGGGATCAGTGTTAACGGGCCTGAGGGCTACTTCGTGTGTTACTAACTTGTGAAACAAAATTTGCGTCTATATCTTAATGTGAACGAAATCGATGATGAACATTTTGTTCTCAAGCGCATTTGACATTTACGTTGTTCCAAGTTCTGTGCCATTATGGACTTTAAGAAAGAAATTATTATTTTAATCGGTAACCTAATGAGTTTCTATTGATCAGCACAGTGTTAACATGTAGAAGCCCTTACCGTAATGGCACATTACTCGAACGCTAAACTATCAGTTATATAATGACTGTGCTGTTCTATAATACTTTAACAATATTAGCTTGTGTGCTAACATTTCCTTCGCATTCTGTGTCAATCCTTATCACATTTCAGCATGATTCGGCAAATATAATGGAGGAAACCCTTTCCTTTTGTCGAAATATTAATGTGTGGAGGCGATGAAGGATGAATTTAAACCACGCTGATAATATCATTTATAAAATTAGTAATCTGGAGTTGACGGACGAATCTTTGAATAACGTCGATCTGTCTTTCCACCTTGTAAGAATGCAAAAGGAAGCCGATTCTTTTTATCAATCCTCAGGTATTCAACTTGCGCCAGATGTTATAAAGTGGGTCAAGAAAAGTATCATTAAGACCTTGCAGGGGTTGAAGGAAGTTGACGATACCGGAAGCAAGGTTTTTCTAGTCGGGAACTATAACCATGAAATCAAGATAAATGACCGTATTGCAAGGTTTGAGCTATCTGAGAATCAAGGTCTTTTAGATAAAGTTAGAAAGTTGACCACATCATTACGCACTCCTGATCCTGAGTATCCTGAAAAGCATACCAGCTTTCAAATGATGAAGCTAACTCTAAGTGAGCAAGATGCGTATTTTTGTTATTACCGAGGGGTTAAGAAAAATAGCATGCGTTCATCAAAGAAATTGATGGTCTTCAAGAATGCTAATCAATTTGTCTTTGCCGAGGATACCATAGTCGATATAGGGGGTAACATCGACTTCTTTATTGTCGGAGATTTTATCTTCATTATAAATGTCCGGAATTTCGAGTTCGCTTTTGATTACCGTGATCATATTAATGAACAGCGAGATCGGAACTTGACGGAGATTATTTCAATGCCGTTCTTTGATGGTGAGGATTCGAACAAGGGGAAGTTCGAGGAGTCCTGTAAAAGGTATATCCACTCACGGGGGTTAGCTCAAATTAAACGCGACACCTTAACGGCAATTCAGACCAATTTTGAGGCTAGATGTACTGAACTGTCGCAAATCAAAGCGAACCTTCCTGTGGATCAAGCTGAGCAGGAACGGTATAAGAAGAAGTACAGCACCATTTGGGAATTGTTCGAATACATTGATCTGGATAACCGTAAGATTATCTTTAAAGAGGATGCTTCCCCCAGGGCACTATTACATTTCTTTGCTGATAAGATCGTAAAGTCATTCGTAACCGAAGACTTTAAGGTAGCGGTTGCTTACGAAGAATAATTCTTAGGAGGTATGTAAGTCCTCTTTAGGAGGGAGAGAAATATGTGGGGCAAGCGTGAACAGGTCATTCTATGGGCGACAGCCTACCTTCCCTTAGTCCTTATTATGATTTACAGATTTGTCGACAGTAACGACTTCTTCAAGCAAACGAATTGGGCAACATGGTTGGCTAAACATATAAATAAAACGGTCTTTGATGTATTGGTTATATCGGGGATAATCATCATATCACTGCTCATCTACCGCCTAGTTGCCATGTGGCTTTTCAGCGGTTATGATCGTCAATTACGGGCTAGGGAAATAGGTATGAATGTGACAGTCAGAAAATATGAACGTTTAAGTGTGAATGACTATTCATTTTTCTTAATGACATTACTGCTACCCTTAGTCTCCATAGATCAAGCATCGGGAATAAACCTAATGGTCACCATTGCAATTGTATTGATCGTCATCGCGATTTACGTGAAGACGGACTTTATTAGTGTATGTCCGGTGTTCTTCGTGTCTGGCCGACAAGTGTATAAGGCGATCATTTCGAATCAAAGTAGAGAAGCGGAAATCGCTGATCCGTCAATCCGCCAAGAGGTTATTATCATAACTCGTGAGAAGTCCATGAATTTAAACAACAAGTTTCGGTCTGTTAAACTAATCAGCAATATTTTTTATTTATCCATTAATAATAACGACGGAGATCCAGATGAATGGTAATTCCCTTTATGGGCTCCCATTCATCTGGATCATAGTACAATAGGCAATGGTTACATAACAACACCAATGCTATATTATAAAATTTAAATGACTTGCTTTGACATGAAAGTATTGCCTCCAAAGAGTTGGTCGTCACTCATTTTTAATCTCCCGCTCTTCAATATCAAACCCATCTTTAAGAATGAACTCCTGGAGCAAATTGTGTACTTTTATGTTGATCTTAAAGATTGGTATTTTTGCGTTTTCTATTTTCTCAAAATAATCCTTTGCCTTTGCTTTGTCTACGGAGGCCTTCAAATCATCAAAACGACCGAATTCATTGATGCTTGCTTCAGTTACATTGGCAGCCATCAGATTACGGAGCTTCCTTTCATCCACCCCTAAAAATCGTGAAATACGCCGGATTTGGTCATTCTTTGCTCTGAATTGATATTCAGTGACGTATTCCCTGAAAGTTTTACCGCTTTCCATCTTGGCATTTCCGCTTTCTACGTCGTGAAGAAAGATATTTGCATACTTTTGTTCTTCCTGCGTCAATGTAGCGAATGACTTGTGCAGATCATCAAGCGTCTCCCGCATTTCAGCTTCATTTACATTTTCTTGAGTAAGAATTCTCTGAAACTTTTCAAAACGCGAGTTCATATAATCTGAGTCGATTCTCCCGGTATCAATCTCCGTCAGGTAACCAACGATCTCGAAAGGAACATCGTCGCCGCCACCTCCGCCTCCGCCGCCGAACAGCTCTTTATACCGCATAGCCAGAACCAAATAAGTATTTTCATCCAGTCTCATTTCGACTCGAGTCTTTGGCTTACCATTGCCATGGCTGAAGTTGTACTGTGACTGATTCCACTTAAAACCTTGAATTTTTGCAGCTTCCAGATAGTCATTGAATGATTTGAAGAGAGCGGCAAATTTCCCGCGCTCCGAACGATCATCCGGCAGCTTTTCAAAGTTTGGAATCCCAGAACGAGCGAACAGTTCGCTGATATCATCAAAAATTACATTCAGCTTATTTAAATTATACTCAAGCCGTTCTACAAACAATCCAATAGGCTTATCGCCAGAATAGAGCTTCACAGCTTTTTCGATGTTTTGTTCCATTGTATGCGGATACCTGTAGTATCGAATCGTTCCAAAAGGCTTTTCCGGGCCGAACAAACGATTAGTACGTGAAAATGCCTGAATGATATTTTCGTACCGAAGCACCTTATCCATATAAAGCGTGTTAATCCACTTGGAATCGAAGCCTGTAAGCATCTGGTCGACTACAATCAGAAGATCGAGTTGCATTTCAGGTGTTCTTTCAATAAATTGATATGGCTTTTTGTGAGCAAGCCGCGTAGCAATGTCCTTTTTTAGCTTGTCGTATCTCTTCAGACTAAATTCCTGTTTGTATCTGGCGTTATAATCCTCTATTATTTCAACAAGACCATCCTCTTTAAAAGCTACTCCGCCGTTATTATCGATGCTTGGGTCAAACAAGCAGGTAGTCTTTAATGTGGGTATGGCTTGTTTTATTATTCGATAATAACGGATCGCCTCTGGAATGCTACTTGTAGCAAAGATTGCATGAAACTTGCTATTATGGCTTAATGTCACCCAGTTATCTGCAATGTCACGAATAACCGTACTCCGATGTTCTTCCCTTTGATATTGGGAGTTTGGCAGATAGTCCTCAATACCCTTCACATACTTTCCATCATCACCGATATAGCCCGTCATTTTTATTTGAGAGGAATTCATATATTTATAAAAGACTTCGCTCTTATCAGGATCAGCTAGAGCTTCTTCAACCGTAGACGCTTTTGCCCGCTCCAAAGCAACAGCCTGCCGAATATCCCTATCTCTGTAGGTCAACACTTTATAAGGATCAAATCCAAGAACATTCTTATCACGAATACCGTCGGCAATGCTGTACCTGTGCAACTCGTTACCGAAGATGGTCGAGGTGGTGTTCATTTTTTTCTGGTTTTCATCCTGAATCGGCGTTCCTGTAAATCCAAAGAAAACGGCAGACGGGAAAGAATCCTTTATACTTTGGAGCATATCTCCGAAGGTAGTGCGATGTGCCTCATCGACAATAATAACGATTCTCTTGGAACTCATTATTTCAATATCATGAGCATTTAATCCGTCTTCTTCGTCCTTGATATTGCTCATTTTCTGAATAGATGTGACGATAAGCGTGTTTGCCGGGTTGTCGCTTTTCAGTTTTGAAATTAATACCATCGTATCTTCCGTTGCCTGAACGGACTCATTTTCATCTGCAAAACCGCGATACTCTTTCAAAGACTGTGTTCCGAGTTCTATTCTGTCCATCAGGAAGATGACCTTATCGGCGTCTTTGGAGTTTGCAATCAGTTGCGCCGACTTAAAGCTTGTCATCGTCTTGCCGGAGCCTGTGGTATGCCAAACATATCCGCCAAGTCTATCTCGACCATCCCAGTTCGTTTTGGAAACACGGTCAGAAATAGCATTTGCTGCATAGTATTGATAACTACGCATGACTTTCAACACGCCATCTGTGTCATCGGCGACAGTGTAAAATCCGATAAGCCGGTGTGCCATCGGAATGGAAAGCAGTGAAGAAGCAATCGTTTTCCAATCTTTAATAGGCTCGTTATTAAAATCTGCCCAGCGAAAATAGAAATCTTTGTTAAACTTTCCGTCCATTCCGGGATTGGCGAAATAAACGGTTTCTGCTGGTTCCATAGCAACAAATATTTGAATCAGCGAAAATATTCCGGTGAAAATCCCTTCATCGGAATATTTTTCGATTTGATTATAGGCCTGACTGACCGAAACGCCGCTGCGCTTCAGCTCGATTTGTATAACCGGCATACCATTGATCAAGAGCATCAAGTCGCCGCGGCGGTCATTTAATATTTTGGACT
Organism: Paenibacillus timonensis; assembly: GCF_009725205.1. Classification (GTDB taxonomy): domain Bacteria; phylum Bacillota; class Bacilli; order Paenibacillales; family Paenibacillaceae; genus Fontibacillus; species Fontibacillus rhizolycopersici. The sequence goes on from NZ_WNZY01000008.1 coordinate 87,415, forward strand.
TACTCTTATACTTAGGCTGTTGTGCGATCTGATAGCGGCTTTGTCCGGCAGCGATTTCACGGCGGTCGTAAATTTTAAGACTGACTTCTTTTTCGAAGTGTAGGGTGTCATCGGGATTATCACGAATAATGGCTACAGTTCTCCCATTGATAAATCCGTTTAATTTCAAAGGCGTACGCAGTGATGTGATCTGCTCCATAATCTGTTGCATCTCGCCGCTTGTCAGAGGATAATTATTTAAGCGGTCAATCCCTCTGTTGTTTTCAAAGAGAATATCCGCCCAGTTTTTTATCAAATCTTCTTCAGAGGGATTCTTTAAAACCTTAGATTCCCAGCCTTTGTGCGACAGCACCTCAATCAAGGCTTCCTCAAAATCAGATTCTTTGTTAAAGACCATTGCGCGTTCACACCTCCTACACAAACATTTTTTCGAGCATAGCTTTTTTTATATTTTTCAATTTTTCTAGCTTACGCCGATGAAGGGTAATAAGGTTGTCAAGGTACGTCAAATACTCACCAACTTTTTGTTGCTCTTTCAAACTTGGGTATGGTATTGGCATCTCAATAAACACAGAGTCCTTAATTGAAAATCTGTCAGACCTTGCACCTGAATCGCCATTCAACTTCATAAACGAATGCCAATATCTGCTCTTAAAATACTGTTCGAGAAAGCCGTTATCAATGTCGTGAGTTCTGAAAATAGTATAAAGTGGCGACATCACACCGCTTTTGCTCAATTTATTTCGGTTAATTGGTCCAACTGGAGCAAATGTTGAAATTCTTGGATTGTAAACAAAATCCTCATTTCTCACCACATAATATCCATGCAAGTTCGCAACATTTGAAACATCATGGTCAAAAAAATCGCGCTGGCTAATAATTCCGAACTCTGCAGAGTTCGTAAAGGTTTCTGTAAGGTTGAGATTCACATTTTTTTCTACGACCTTGTACGAAATTTCTTTCAACTTACGCTGTTCCCAAGCGTTAGTGAATCCGTCAAAGCGAATTTCCGGAACATTCGATCCATCCTTCGGGAACATTTTTTCTAGCATGGATTTTTTTGTAATCACCAACTTGTCATACTTGTGCTGTTGAAGGGTGATTAGGTTGTCGATGTGAGCGAAAATGGCTGCAATTCTTTCTTGCTCAGGCACAGAAGGTATGTGACACAAAACGTTAATAAACGAGTCCCAGTAAAGCCTTTTCCTGAAATCGGTGACTCCATAAGAGAGATTGTTTATTTGAATAATCGTTTCATCTCGGCGTAAACAATAATCCATAAACAGAGGGTAAAGTTCCGCACCGGGAATAGCAGTAATGTATGCAGGACTCACCATTCCTTCTGATTTTACGACTCCGATTGCCCCTTGCCACGCACGCATCATGTTAAGAACGAGATCACCGAAATAAACATGTTTATATAGAGACTTATCTTCGCTTCTACGCACTTTTTTCCCTAAAGTATCACTGTCTAATTCTTCATTTGAAACACCATGACGGATGGAAACGGAAAGGATCTGTAACGAATCGTCTCCTCGTTCGTTACGTTCCGTGTATATTTCTCCCAACTTCCGCTGTTCCCAGGCACCGATAAATCCACTGAAACGAATATCTGGTTTTTCATCTTTTCCGGCCATAATATTATTCACCCTTCAGTAGCTTTTGGAGCTCGCTGAGACCTTTCATATCATACTCGTTGCCTACGAGTTCATCAATGAGTACCGAGAGAGTAGACTCCGTTTCCTGTATCTCCGTTTCAACTGAAGAGTATGTAACAGCGTATTTTTCAGAAAGAGCTTTGACGTTGTCTACCAGAACAGAAATTACTGCATGGGGAAGCTGCTTAATACTCTCCGTAAGCGGAACAATCCATTTTTGTTCAAGCAATTCCAGCGCTTGTTCGTCGGACAGCGATTCAATGGCTTCCTTGGTTTTCATATGCAAGGCTGCGGCAGCCGCTTTTACCTGTACTTTTAATTCCTTTTCTTCGGCCATCAGCCTATTTACTTTTATAATTTTTGCTTCAAAGGATTCTTCCGGGAATTCAAAAGCAGATTGAAGCTCTGCTAAATAAGCATTTACTGTTTTTTTAGCATAGGTGCCATCGTGGCTTACTTCCATATTGGACCATACGACTTCGTCGTGTGCGCTGATAAAGGCAAGTTTGTCGGCTTTCCTGGAAAGCTTGGCATAAGCGTTAAGAGCCTTAATTTCCTGGGTATCGACGTCTGCATAAATTTCTTTAATTTTTTCGCTAACTTCTTTAGCGACGAACGCATCACTGTTCTCGGTTGTCACGCTTGAATCCTTTTCTTCTTCGGAAAGTGAGTCGAGTATTTCATCATATTCAGAGGAGATTTCGGCAAGGCGACCCTCTTTTTGCATAACAGCTTCATATTCATCCGAAAGAATTGTCCGCTGCACAAGTTCAAACGGAATAACATGACCGATCCAACCATCCTGTACTTCTTCCTCTTTGCCGTCTTTCTTCTTGATGACCATGTTGGGATCAACCTTCTTAACGGCATTGAAGCCCTCTGTCTGAATAACTTCAAGATCAACGGATGTTTTTGCCCACTCATCAGCAAGAAATTGATAGGCTTCGTATTTGTTAATAAGCGGAATGGAGGCAAGTCGGGCAAAAATTTCTGCACTCAATACAGCCTCTTCCTTTGAAATATTCAGGCTCGCCATATTGGTTATAAGCTCGTTTTTCATGAAACATTCGATGTCTCCAAAGGCATCCATGAAATTGGAAATAAAAGCTTTTACAGCGGGATGCTCGTTGACAGTCTGTTCAATATTACCAACTGTCAATTCAGCGTAAGGACCAGCACCATGTGCAAACAATGCCTCCTTTAATCCCGGAAGAGCATTCCAGTACACGTCGAGTTTAGCAGTTTCGCTTATGGGAATGCCACCGAACATTGAGGCATAGAGATCCCATTTCTCTGCGCCTTCTGAGGAATCGACATATCTCGGAATATTCAAGTTGTATTCATTCCGACGAATTTCCTCACGGCTGACTTTTCTTGCGAATTTATCAAGATCGGCTCTAGTCGTTACTGTATCAACTATCTTTTTAATATCAGACGCTCTGAGCTTATTGTTCTTGCCAGCTTTCATAAAGCCTTTGGATGCATCAACAAACAGAACATCGGTATTCTCACGCTTTTGCTTCAACACCATGATGATCGTCTGAATACCCGTGCCAAAGAAAATATTGGCGGGGAGTCCGATGATAGCATCAATATGATTGCCTTCAATCAGATTTCTGCGAATCCCGCCCTCTTCACCGCCGCGGAATAGAACACCATGCGGGAGAATGATCGTCATGATGCCATCCGGCTTAAGATGGAACAAGTCGTGAAGCAGGAAAGCATAATCGGCTTTTGATTTCGGAGCGAGGCCAAAACGTGCGTAGCGAGGGTCTGTTTCCTTATTGCTCGGGTCCCAATGCTGAGAGTATGGAGGATTGGAAACAACTGCATCCACATAAAGTGGATTGTACGTTTCAATCGGGTTGGCTTCATCAAAGTATGGCCAATCATCCTCCAAAGTGTCACCATTGCGGGTTACAATATTATCCGGAAGAATGCCGCGCATTACTAAATTCATACGAGTCAGATTGTATGTATTCTGCTTTAATTCCTGTGCAAAATATTTGATGTTGTCTTCATCATCAATATACTTGGCAACAGAACGACCGATATTGATCAAAAGAGAGCCCGAACCGCTCGTTGGGTCGTAAATATTGATTTCCGTCCTGTCCTTCAAATGACCTGCAACAATTTCGGACATAAGAAGGGATACTTCATGCGGCGTGTAAAACTCACCTGCCTTTTTTCCGGCATTGGCTGCAAACATGCTAATCAGATATTCATAAATGAAGCCAAGGACATCATAGTCCTGTTTTCCATTCATTGGAATATCTTTAATCATATGAATCAGATCGCTGATCGCTTTGGTTCGAGAAGCGGAGCTGTCACCGAGTTTGCTCAAACCAACCTGCAAGGTATTGAATATACCCTCGAATACCATCTTGTAAGAGGGATTAATGAGACGGTTAAAGGCAGACAAGGCATCCGTGACATTAGACACATCGAAATCTTTGCCCATTTTGAGCCAAGTTGAGAACAAGTTTTTGTAGGCAATAAAATATCCGACACGTTCACGAATATACTTTACTGTCTCGGTATCGTCTTCAACAAGCATCTCGATGTCTTCTTGAGGAAAGCCTTCCTCTTTCAGAAACTTTAACTCCCTGTCCGAAAGATACTTATAAAATATGAAGCCTAAAATGTAATCTTTATATTCGTTTGCCTCGATTTTTGAGCGCATTTTATTAGCGGATTCCCATATTTTCGTGGCGAGTTGTTGCTTATTCATAAGTTCTGTGTATCCTCTCTGCATATTTCTATGTATTTTTTAAAATCAAATGTTGATTTCTCTTATTACTCAAGCTTACTGTGGGAGGTGCTTGACGCTTATTCCCTAAGCACGAAATCATTCTTGAGGTTAGTGAGGCACTAGGGGCGAGGTCTGCTACTGCTCTAAGACCAAACGTAGCCACTAAACCAATGAATTTCTCTTACATGTAACAGTAGACACAAAAAAGAGGGTCTACACATCCACGCCAACCGGCCAGTGATCTTTCGGAGAAAAACCCTCAAACTCAAACGTACCACATCGAAGAGCACTTTCCTAGATGCCTCTAATTGACAATTCCACAAGGATTCACGGTATTTCTAAGGATCAAACTTGTTCGAAAACTACAGCAAAAAGCTCTACCAGTAAAATCAATATACATCATAAACCTCCGAGGAGTTTTCAGACCTCAGAGGTTTATGAGCCTTTCTTATTGCTAACAATCAGTCTAAGCGTAGGCTCAATCTCCTTAAGTTTAAGTGAACCTTTATCCATGGTACAAAGCATTTCAATAAACTCTCCTGGTACGCCACTCTCATTGATTATTTGAAGTTCATTTTTAAAATTATCATGGAGTAACATCTTTATGCCTTTATTCAACAGAATAGGCTTAGGAACCGGAATTACATCATCTAGGGGTTCTTTTGACCTCATTTTGTGAATGGACATTTGCTTCATTAATGAAGTATACCTGCTCTGATCAATTATCCCTAATTCTTGAGCTCGATATAACATAGCCGCGATTGATACTTTCCAATATTTTTTCAACTCTATAAAATGAATTAACTTTGTAGAAGTAACTGTCTTTGCAAATGCCTCTGCAGGTAATAGAAAAGCTGATGCAAAGCGATTCGCCTGATGCTCAATAATCTTGAATTCCTCTCTTGAAAGTATATCCTGGTTGTGAATATGGTTGTGCATCAAGCGATGACCAATTTCATGAGCTGCATCAAATTGTCTTCTTGCAGCGGATTCCTTATCATTTCCTAAGAAAATATAAGGACGTCCCTTTCTGGATTGACAGAACGCATCTACCTTCAAGCTCTCCATATCAATTGAAAAAACAGCAATTCCGTTTCGTTCCATAAGATTAACTATATTATTGATAGGATTTTCTCCAAGTCCCCAAAACTGTCTGACATTCTCCGCAAGTAACTCTATTGAATCATCATCCCAATCAGTTTGATCAAATAAAGATAAATCAGGTAAGTTTAATTCAGGAAATTCAATGTACTTTTGCAGATAATCATAAATATATCCAGCAAGCCTTGATTTATTATATTGAATCTCTTTGTTTTTTTTCGTTGCTGCTGCGGATGCTCTAAAAAAAGTATTACCTATGATATGTTCTTCATAGGTTTTATAGAAAAAACTCTTGGGAAAATCCAACTCCCGAATAATCCCCATCATTGTACTGGATTTAGGCTCATTTTCTCCCAACTCATACTGAGAAATAGCTTGTTTAGAAAGGCCTACTCTAATCGCGAGTTCACCGATACTTAGTCCTCTTACTAAACGTGCCTCTTTGAGTCTAGCTGGAATAATTTTCTGCTCTTCATTAATCATATAACTTTCCTACTTTCATACTGACGGATCAAATTTCAACTTTAGAGGTATATCCTCATCAGTTTGATGTGCTGTCTCTTTGAACGGTATTTTGATATCGTCACTGTCCTCATACACATTAATAGGCTTAACATTGTCTAAACTATTGCTAAGTACCATACTTGTAGTATCCTCCAAAAATATCCAGTCCGTATGATCAGGCAGTAAAGCGCCCTCTCTGATTGAACCATCATGAGGGTCATAAACAACAATTAGACCAAAAGGATAATTCTCCGTACCTAATGGGTGCATTGCCTGCTGGTATTGAATATCTATATCCGGAGAGTCCTCAGGTAATCCTTCTTCAATTAATCTGGGGATATTTGAAACAGAAAAATTTATTCTGTATGTACTGGCACTGTCAAACATATCTTTCTTAGTGGATAATGGTAAGACAAGAACAGATATATTTCTCAGCTTTTCTCTTAAAACGATATAAGGATGGAAGCCCGATTTCTTCTTTTCAATCTCAATTTGTAAATGCGGATACTTCTTAATCGAATTAATTACTTCTGTGTTAACAAGGTCATAACGATTTTTGGGATTCGATGTATCTGTTTCGATATCTGAAAATAGCTCTAGGTATAGCTGATGTCTCTTAAATCCTGATCTAATTCCTTCACATATAACTGTTCTCTGCTCCAAGAGAAGCATACATTTTTGATAAATATCTATACTCATAAATTGTCACCCCTCGTTAATGTCCTCACAATAAAGATATACCAAAACATAGTTTTTGTCTAGTTTCGTTTATATCTATTCTAAAATCGTAAAGTTTAAAATCATATTTAAGTAGATCGTCAACTAAACATTATCCGCCCTCACTTAATCGGAGCGCGAGAAATCGAGCGGCTTAATCAATAGCCTCTCTCCATTTTTAGTTGGTCGGACGGCTTCTACCACGAACGCGGCGTACCGCAGCGAAAAGAAGGCATCGCCCGTTGCCTACCGCCAAGTGAGCAAGGAGGTCAGCCATGTTTGAAACATTCTACATCCTCAGTGGTGCGCCGTTCTCCCTGGACATGATCTACGAATCGATCATCCTGGAGAGACGCTCGACGGATTGGCCCAGTCCCTTTTTCCAACTATTTGCTGCTAATGAAGAAAGCCGGGCTGTTCGAATCCCGGGTTACAGACAATGGAAGTACTACAGTAGAAACGAAGAAATGCTTATGCAGCTAGGCAATTTTATCAAGCATGAAATGTATGGCATAATGGAATTGTCTAAGCTTGTACATGAACAAAGAGATATTAAAGGAGTACTATTAGAAGGGCAATGCTAGAAAGCCCTGAATAAGTGACTTCCGAGCATTCCGAGAGTACATCTTAGAATCATGATATATTCGCTTCATTTTACCCCAGGTCTTCCAAACAACACTTGCTTGTTCGAATCGAACAGTTTGCGGTACACCACTTGTCCCCGACTTGAGGAAGCATCCACCACTTTGCCATTCCCCGCATAAATTCCAACGTGGGTTATATCCATAAATCTACCATTGCGCTCGTAGCTCCAAAATACAAGGTCACCAGGGACCAAATCTGTCGCGCTTACTGTCATGCCATTCTCTACGCAAAATTTTGCTTGTTCTGCTGCGGTTCTTGGCAGGTTAATGCTTAGCTGTCGATAAACCCACTGAACGAGATAGCTACAATCTGTAAAGTCATCCTGTCCGGCCTTCGGTTGACTGTACGGATCACCTAAACGAGTTAGCGCCAATTTGACGACTTCGCTGCCTATTTCTCCCTCGGGCAAATGCTGCCCAATATCCGCAAGCTGCCCCGGCGTCAAGCCAATATCCGTTTCTTTACCCAGCATCGCAAACATGAGTGGCCGAAACTCTCCAGACATCATTTCCTTCATGATGTCCATCTGTTCATTTGTAAAGTGATAAGATTCAGCCTGTTGCTCCGCAGTTTTGCTGGAAACGGTAATATGCAAAATGTGTTCATAGCTGGTAGTCGTCTCTTCGCTGGTAGTCCCATCTTCATGCTCTACCGTAACGCTTTCCGTATGTTCGATCGTTTCGATACGGGATTCCAATTGATTCATGTCCCAAAACACCGATTGGATGATCCCGATCCTTGTTGCATCAAGTGTTGCTACATCCATTCCGTTTTCTGAATCCATGACAGTCTTCACGGCAAAAACGGCTATAATATCCATCCAATTATCTATTCGCGTGTTGTCCGCGCTACCGGGGTAATGAAACTCCACCCGGTCTACACGGCCAGCGGACTGCTGTATTTCTGCCAGTCGGTCGGCATACTCAATGTCCAGCTCTTGAACGATTCGGGAAAGCGGCTTTACATCGGCATCCGTGTTTTCACCGGAAACAAAGATGCTGAACGGAGAGGAAATGACAGCAGCTAGAGCCATAACAATGCACAGCAATACAATAACGGTGCTACTAATCCCCAAAATCGCGGCTACTCCTTTGACAAACAAAGCAGCTGCTTTTACTACCATTTTAATGATCTGAAGATTTAATCGTGCGGCAGCTTGTGCCCTATGAATGGAGCGGCGGGCAGTCATCGCCATCTGTGCAGTCCGCTGCGCTGTCCTGGCGCTATTCATTTTTCCTTCCGCTTGATTATCAGAATGGCTTTTAGCCTGCCCTAGCCGTTGTCCCGTTTTAATAAATGGCGATATTGTCTTGAACTTCCGTTCTTTACGTTTGATCATATTGCCTGCTTGCTTGGATATTGCGAAGGGGATTCGGGATGACGGTGGCCTGAAATGCCGCTTCCTCAAGCTTTCGGACGTTAGCGCTTTTGGGCGATTCCCGCGTACATTTGCTGAATGAGATGCCGCGGCGGCAAATGCTCCTTTTTTCCCGGCTGGTTCTTGATGTCTACCTTCCCGAATTCGGTCAGGAAAGCTAGCTTTGCGAGAAGGATGCAGAAGCCGGGCATTGACCCGGCTTCGAATAAAGCGTTGTTTTTTTGAGCGATGGTTAGCTGACAAGAGATATCTCCCATCTACCGGCTTTCGGAGATGCAACCTACGGGCAAGTCGCAATTGATGTGTACTCGAAGGCTTAGTAAATATAGCAGAGGGGTTCTGCATCGATACCGTATCCGCCTCTGACTTTGTCCGCCTTTTTTCAATAAGCCTTATCAATCTTTTGCTAGCAACCATGCTCGTTCCAATTTGAAAACGTACCGTTTTATCTATGGCCGATGCAGAATGGTGCTGTGCATATTCATTTGGAGATTGTGAGGTCGTCTTGTCATTGTCTTTATGCTGTTTTGTGCGGGGGCTCGAATGTTTTACACGATCCATCAGGTTTGGCAGTCTGTCCAAACGTTTAATGTCTTTCACAACAGTCCTCGTTTTAATATCCTTCATCTAATACACTCCCTTAGCTGGTTGCCATTCAGCGAACTTGTTCGTTCAGCCGCTTGAAAATCTTCTCCTGGCTTCGGCAATAATCCGGATAACGAAGTTGAATCGCTTCAAAAAAATAGGGAGCGTAGCTGCAATCGAATAATTCGTGGGGAGTAGAGTAGCGTTCCCCACCTTTTTCCGTCCAGCCATTCCATAGATTAAAAGCAAGCCTGCACAAGCGGATAGAACTACCGGTTTGCCACGAGGCTGCGAGACCTCCGGGCTTAATGCCCCCATTAGAAAAATCAAACAAATCGCGGATATGACTCCGAGTTTCGCGGGAAATACCTAATGTGTAGAAAAGTGCCCGATGATAGCCGTCGCTGCATTTCCTTTCATCCAGCATCCGATAGTAGAAACTTTCGTGTTCAGCATCTCGAAATCGAATCGGATTCATTGTTACCTGCCCCTCTCATGGAAAATGAGCGGCTGGTTATAACCAGCCGCTTTCTGAACATGGCCTTCTATAAAACTGTTCATTTTGGCACGAAAACAGGACCCTTCGATGAAAAAATTACATATTTTTGAGAAAGTGTTCCATTTGTCTCAAGCCTCTTTGGATAGATTTACGAACAGCCCGTTCATCGACATGCTCGGCTCTGGCAATCGCGACTTTGCTCATGCCTAGAAAAAAGTGAGCATAAATTCGTCTTGCGGATTTCTCCGGCAACTGGCACAAAGCCTCATAAAGCTGCTGCCGGGAAAGCTTGCGCTCGTAAGCTTCCTCCGATGAAAGTGAAAGAAAGAGAATATCCTGCTCAATACCGTCATTCCGATCAAGCGAGTAATAAGCTTGATGGCGATACACGCGTAACCTGTATGCGCTCTCATACAAGTCGAAGCGACGGATTTCTTGCGCAACTTCTTCATCCACATCAACCCACACATCCGTCTTAAAAAAGGGATACATATCCCGCAAGTTAATCCTTTTCATATTCGTCCCTCCATTTTGGTTTTTAGGCAAACCAAAACAGAGGGAGGAGAGCGACAGCCTAAGCTTCCTTTAAAGCGTTTGTGAATAATCTCAAAAAAACAAAAAAGACTTTGCCACAGAGCATGCCAACGCTCCATTGCGGCTAAGTCTGAAAGTGATCGTGTTAAAAACCGTAGAACAGACACATAAAAAGATCGCGGCTTGATATTACAGACAACTGGGCTGGGGGCACATAAATATCAGCTCCATCCTCACATGGCAACACCATGCGAGAAGAAAAGCCATCTGTTTATGTTGGTGCTGCCATCCAGAATAAAAAAGAGCGCCTCGCGACTCTTCCTGATAAGGAAAAGAAGCGGCGCTCGATGCCTGATTATGAGAGAACGGTATAGGAGGGACAAACAGACAATCCTGATTATACATCTTCAGAATCGGCTCGCTCTAGCCCAAAACAAAAAAACAGGCTTTCTGAAACCGGATGGCCTGTTTGCCTCTCAACATACTGTTCCTGTCTTGTTCACGATACCATCTTATCATGAAAACCGTGCAAATGGGGTGCATAATTGGTGCATATTGGATGCACTCCCATACTCTGTTCAGTGCAAGTTCGGTGCAAAAAGAGTGCAACAAAGTTGTTTTGAAGAAGAATTTCTAATCGGATTCCTTATCATTCGGCTTGCGCCACTTCAACAAGTGTTCTATATGTTTGAGTAAGAAGGCCACTTCATCCTCTGGACAAAACTTTAACAATTGGATTAACTGCTCCAACGGCTGTAAGCGAGGCGATTGGTCAAATGAAAACAATTGATGCAATTCGATCCTCAAGCCATTGGCGATTTTTTGTATATTTTCCAAGGATACATTTTTTAACCCGCGTTCGATTTGTCCGATATAATTGGGATGCAGATCCGCTCTTTCAGCAAGCTGCTCCTGCGTCAACCCCAGTTTTTCCCTTAATGCCCGAATTCGTTGACCAAAAACTTCCCTTATGGATAACAATATGACCACCACCTTATGTTTTCAGCTTATAAGGTGGATTTTCACAAATGAACACACGATAAGTTCCCTATTTATAAAACCCATAGTGTCTGTTATAATGAATTCATCTACTAGCTTTTATTGGGGTCGGAAAAAAACGAACTCGAAAAGATTAGACATGCAATTACGGGGAACCTTATAATAGAGGTTAGGTTTATATCCTTGCATTTTTATTTCTGCTCACCAAAAAAAGATGCGCAATAGCATCTTTTTTCGGATACTGATCTTTTACTTTTCATCAAACGGGTCATATTCCAATAATGCTGTTCGGCTTTTAATTTTGCGGTATATTTTCTGCAAAATTCGTTTCCGATGATAGAAAAACGCGCGGCGCGATAATCCCAAGCGGTCCATGGCGGTTGAAAACGCCAGTTGATCTTGATATCGCAATTGAACGAATCGTCTTTCCTCTGGGGTGAGAGCCGAGAAAGCGAATTCGATCAATCCGATTCTGGATTTAAGAAACGGTATTTCATGCTCGGTGATTTCCAAACGATGAATGACTGTGCGAAGCAACGCGTCATTGGGTTGGCCGTAGCCATGGATCGCCACTTCATGCAACGCTTTGGTCAAGCCCGGAATATGCACAAGCTCTGTTTGCGCATATTCCAGCCGTGCTTTCCAATCCGCATAAGCCATTAACCAAGTCTCAACTTTTTCATAAGGGGTTATTTGTTCAACTAGCAACATAAGTCTCTCCCCCCGTTTCCTATCCGGCTATCCAGACATAATTCACACTCCATTTCTTTTCGACACATGTCGATCATCCTTTCATTCATCATTTTGGGGACAACCCAAACGGTGAATGAGAAAAAAGAACCACGTTGAGCTTGTCCCGTTCTTCACATGACAGACTCCACCTATCCAATGCATCATCCTTTAGTTGCTTTTGCCACAAATCCCTCCTATTCATAGTGGGTCATTTATCCTTATCCATATCCCACCTTACCCCTCATTGTACCTATTTTCGATGTCATTCGGCAGGGTGATTTATTTATCACCCTTAAACCTGTGAATCCTGTCGAAGTAGATCGTATTTCGTCACCTCAAAGAGCATCGTGCTATTTATTGTCCATAATATCCACTAGTCCAAGCCGCCTTGCCTTTTCTGCTGCTTCTTTGATTGATTTTGTACCGAGCTTTCTCCTAATATGACGAACGTGCGTCTTCATCGTATTTGGTGAAATACCCATCAATTGGATCAACTTGGGCTGGGAATGACCTAAACTGATTAATTGAAGCACTTCCCTTTCAGTCATAGTCAACTTACAACTAAGTTCCTTGCGCTTCAGCCGGATGAGTTCCTCGCGAATTACCTTCGATGCTCTCGGATGTAAGGATGAGCTACGGTGATACGCTTCCCGAATTGCGATAACGATGTCTCGCATATCGGCTTTGCTTATAAAGTTTACCGCCCCGACTGTAAATGCCTCGACGATCGTTTCAGGATCTGTACTTGAGGCCATAGCAATAATAGGAACATCTTTTTTTGCGAGAATGTCCTTTGTAGCATCTAACCCATCACGCCCAGACGACTGTAGCGTTGCATTCACTACCACAACATCCACGTCCAACTGTAAACTAGCTCGCAATGCCTCTTCTTTGGTGGCAGAAGTGTTAATGAGATGAATATCCGTCGCTTTTTTGAGCAATCCTGCAAAGCGACTGCACCATTCTCGGTCACTATCCACTAGCACTACATTAATACAATCTTTGCTTTTCTCAGATATCATGGGCAATTCCCAATGAAAGTCTATTCTGGATATCATATTGCCCTCCTCAGTTTTCTAAATAAACAAATAACAAAAACACGACCCCATAGGCCGTGTATGGCAAATTGGGTAGCCCGGCGGTCATCACTTGAACAGTGAGAAGATCCGTGGCTTTGCGTCACTGCCTTTCGACAGTTTTGCCGTTTTCCATATTGAGTTGCCGGTCAACCGAAATCGCGATGCAGACTTAGGTGTTGATTTCATTTAGTTGACATCAAATAGAGTAATACATTTGCTTGATGTTACTAGAGATTCTCTCTCTCTGCTACAACATCATGTTCGTTTTAATTTGTCACACAATTTGTTATGCAATTTGTTATACAATTTGTCATTCCAGCTAATGAATGGTGAGCCGATTTCCCGTCACGAACCGAATGGTCCTTGACCGGCAGATGCTCGATCTCTCCCAGCCGAAATTCTGTATTGGTAAATCCGCTTTTGCTCGCATTTTCGCGGGCGCGGCTGACCATTTCCGGTGTCATATCCACACCAATTATGCGGCCGGATGCGCCTACCTGACGAGAGGCAAGAAAGCAATCAAACCCGCCGCCTCTGCCCAGTTCCAGCACAACTTCTCCCGGTTGCAACCCGGCAATGGCTTGCGGATTGCCACAGCCGAGGCGGCTGTCAGTTCTTCTGATGGTAGCCCATTTTAGAGGAAACGTCTACGGGCGACTCGCAGCAAGTATTGGCTGGCGCACAACAGGACTCCGCCCCTACGCTCTGTAAGGCGATTTCCTTATACCGATTACGAACGTTTTGACGAATATGATCACTACTCACTTGATTCATGAAAGTTCACTCCTTAGTTTAATTTTATAAAATCAACAGCAGCCCATAGAGCAGCAGGCCGTTGGTGTTGCACGGATGATTTGTTGTCTGCTGAAGAATCGGCCAGAATGCTTTTACATGGCGGCTGACCATTTCCACGCTTCTCTAGCGGATCGATCAATTTCCCTTTGGCGTTGTTTCATGAGCATTTCCACAGCAAACCAATTGAGGTTCATGTCGGTCCCATCCTTTATCGATAATGTGTTACGACTTCAAGGAGCCATCCTATAGCGATGGGCCTGCGGCGCAGTAATATGCTGTACATAGGCTGAAGTGCTTTGGCTGATCGCCTTGGCTTCGGCTGAGACAACTCCATAATGGACAAAATGAGGAAGAAAGTACATTCCGGTCAAATTCGCCGTCGCTTGGAGGGGCTGGTTAGTTCGCTGATCGTGTAATGGCTGTATTCGCCCACCTGGTACGAATGCTCCGTCCGCTAATCGATATGGCCAGAATGAGTTCCTTGCCTTGCAGCGCTTTTTCTCCCGATCCATATGCCCAGCCATACATTAGCACTTCCTTAACGGGGCGCAGGATTTTCTTAATTACAGGCTAATCTTGAGAGGGAGGGGCAAATTTATCGAAAATTACTATACGGAGTACCACCAACAAAACGAAAACGTACGCTAAGGATATTTATATGAGTCAACAGCCATATATGCGTAAAAAACAGGCTCCCTGGGCAGCCTGTAGTTTATTGAAATCGCTCTCCTCAAACATGTGAATTACCACAGATAATATACCTTATCCAGCGCAACAGGATAATTTGGACACATCTTTATTAAACGTAAGAGCCGCCAGTTTTAATCCTTCAGCCATCGTTAAATATGGAGCTAGGCTGTCGCGTAAATCTTCAACCGTTAAACCGAATTTTACAGCAAGTGTGGCGGCGTAAATCACATCTCCTGCATTTTCGGCGACAATATGAACACCGAGCACCTTTAACGACTTGGAATCAGCAACTAATTTAAAAACGCCTGTTGTTTCGCGATTTACAAGTGCTCTAGGCACCGAATCCAAAGGAAGAATAGAAGTCTTCACCTCATATCCTTTTGCCTTGGCTTGCTCTTCTGTAAGTCCTACTGTCGCCAACGCCGGTGAAGTGAACGTGACCCCCGGAACAGTTTCAAGGTTTACTTTTTTCTCTAACCCACCAACTGCATTATCCGCCGCGATGCGTCCTTCATAGGCAGCCACGTACACAAACTGCGGACCCATCGTCACATCGCCTGCGGCGTAAATCCTAGGATTTGAGGTTTTTAAAACATCATCGACCATGATTTCGCCTTTGGAACCAATAATGACGTTTGCGGCACGAAGATTCAGTGCTTCGGTATTTGGTTTTCTGCCGGTCGCAATAAGCAACTGTTCGGCTTCAATGACTTTCTTTTCACCGTTTACGGAAAGATGGACGTGTTTAAGGTTGCCAGTTGTTTCAACGCGGTCATACGTGGCACCCGTAATCAAATGAATCCCTTGTTCCGTTAAGGCTTTCGTCACCGCTTCGGAGATTTCAGGATCGTACTCTTTAAAGATTCGCGGACTTCTTTGTATTAACGTAACTTCAGTACCTAAGTTGTGAAACAGTTGACCTAATTCCATGGCGATATAACCTGATCCAATAACTGCAAGTGTTTTAGGTAATTGTTTAAGGTCCAGCAGTGACGTGCTTGTCAAATAATCAACGTCTGTTAATCCTGGAATATCCGGAATCGACGGTGCAGCTCCTGTCGCGAGTAAAAACCGTTTAGCAGTAAGCTTTCGCCCACCGACTACGATGGTTTTTTCATCAACGAATTTCGCTTCCCCGCGAATGAGTTCAAATCCGTACTCACCAATCAAATGTTCATACTTTTGTTCACGCATTTCGGCTACAAGCTCATTTTTTTGTTCAACCAATTGATCCAAATCAACGGCAACAGCGGAAGTATTTAGCCCCAAGAAAGGGTTATTTTTCGCGAAGTGATTGATTTCACCGGCCCGAAGCAAGGTTTTCGATGGTACGCAGCCAATATTCACGCAGGTTCCGCCTACGGTCCCCCGCTCGATGATCGCCACTTTTGCTCCATATTCGATCGCTTGAATCGCGGCGGAAAAAGCGGCTCCACCGGAACCAATAATCAGAAAATCATAGTCCCCCTCATCGCTGAGCACTGGAACAGTATGGGAGTCGAGAACTTCCGCATCCCCGGATTGATATTCGGCCTCATTGATGGCTTTTTTCGCTGTTTCAATCTCTATGTCATCCGGTAATTCAAACGTCGCTTCTCCGCGACGAAAACTCGCTTCAATATTCGCAGCTCCAATCTGTTCAAGTGCTGTCGTAACGTGTTCTTCACAGCCGGTGCAAGTCATACCTTGAACGTTGATCCGGTATTTTTTCATTTTTTTATCCTCCCGTTACACCAAATCCATATTGGGTAACCGATGTTTGATTCAAATCGGTTTTCTTATCATCAAAGGCAACCGTAACTTTCCCTTTGCTTCCCATGGGTTCAATGTCGACTTTGCTGACCCCGTCTACCTTTTGAATTGAATCTTGAATGACCGAAGGCGGGCAACATTCCAACCCCAACACCGTGAACGACACGGAGTGATTCGCAATAGTTGTACTTTGCCCAGCTGTTGCTGATTTTTCATTGTTCCCACATGCCGTACCCAATACTAACAGTGATAATAACACCATAATTCCCATTGTTGCTCTCACACAAAACACCTCGTTCTTAAAACATTCCTGTTTCAGCCAACTCTAAATAAAGAAACGCGCTTAAAACTAAAATGGTCGTCATCCATAATGTGACGACCGTACTTTTTTTTGCGTTTTCGTCCATAAACCAAATAAAAGGAAACACCAAGAAATACTAACGTCATAATCATTAAAAACAGCTGGTGCTTGATCGAAAAAATCGCTAGAGTTCCTGCCAAACTGGATAATCCAAGGGGAATGAGGATTAAGGGTCCCAGGCAACAGCTGGACATGAGAAAAGTTTGAAAGTACCGCTCCCCAGCTAGTTAGTTTTTCTCTCAACTCATTCACCTCATTTTTCGCTCTGGAACCGCGCAGCAGTCGTGTGTCGCATTGGTTTTTGCTTGTTTGTCGGTTCGTTTGAACATCATCCAAAGAGAGATCACAAATAAAACGGCCAAAATAACGCTAGCTGCGGTTTGATAGGCAGCAAAATAGGCACCAAGCGTTGTACCGGCAAGTAGAGGAACAATCAAAATGAGATGACAAGGACACGAAAGCAGAGCTAAAAAGCCCCATCCCCATTTTTTTGTATGTTCTTTCATTTGATGTCCTCCTTTTCTTTTGGATCATCGTCAATCAACGCTTCGATGATGGGGCATTCATGTATCGCTTTTTCATCGGGGCAGCGGTCTTTTAAATCGTTTAGCATCGTTTCGATTCGTTGAAGATCTCTAATTTTTAACCGAACATCTTCAAGCTTTTGCACAACAAAATCATTCATATCCGCACATCGCACATCGTCTTTGTCCACGACGCCAAGCAATTTATCGATTTCGGACAATGTAAAGCCAAGCTCCTGTATGCGTTTAATAAACAGGATTCGGTTGATCGTTTCTTCCGGATAAAGCCTGTAGCCTGCATCCGATCTCACGGGTTCAGGAATTAAACCTTTCCGTTCGTAATATCGCAGCGTTTCTTTGTTAACGTTACTTAGTTTGGAAATATCTCCTGAACGAAACTTCATCTTGTCTCACCCCGTAATAAACTATAAACCCTGTACTATAGTACACAGTCAAGGATTATTTATGTAGAATCGTGTGTATTTTAGCATTATTTCCTTATGCCATTATGTGAACGAGCATAGCCTTCACTTGAGGCAGTTCACCCCGTATATGGCCCCGGTGGTAATATTCATAGAAAACGGAGAATAATAGCAAAATGTTCCTGTAACTGCAGGAGCATTTTTACGACCATCGACCGTTTGTGACCGTTCAACTACGGTTTAACGGCTTTGAAAATCACCTCTCGTGCTGTCATCTTCCCATTTCCCCTAAAATCCGGTGAACCCTCCATACAATCGAATTAGCCATATCGTTATCTGCGTCATCTGGTCGGTATACAACAAAATCCCAACCACCACCATTAAACCTCCGCCAATTTTCATCATTTTATTGGAGTATTTCATGATCCATTTCATTTTTCCGATAAAAAACGCCATGATGAAAAAGGGAAGGCCAAATCCCAGAGTATAAGCCAAAACATACAATATTGCTTGGTCTGGGTTTGTGATGCCCAGAGCAACAATCGCAGATAAGATTGGGCCCACGCAAGGCGTCCATCCGGCCGCATACGTAATACCCACTAATGTCGAACCGACATAGCCGGAAGGTCTCGTCTTCCATTCGAACCGTTTTTCTCGCATAAGTAACTGGGGCCTGAACACCTCGAGCATTACAAGTCCCATCACGACAATCAAAATCGCACCCAATTGACGGATTAGTGTACGATTGTTAGCAAACAAATCTCCCAATAGGCTGGCCGATAATCCTAGAGCAAAAAAAATAATGGAAAATCCGAGGATGAAAAACAACGTATGGAGCAAGGCTTTACGTTGAAAAAGACTTGGCCGTTCGTTTAAATCTTTGGTAGAAATACCCGTAATATACGAGATATAGGACGGATACAAGGGCAGGCAGCAAGGGGAAATAAATGATAAAAAACCGGCACCAAGCGCCAACCAAATCGTAATATTTTCAGGGTTCAAAACCATACCTCCTTATTACATGAAACAAAGATTTTAATCTTTCTAGTAAACATGCTACTATAGGCAAAACATACCCTAATTTCAAACAGACTAAAATAGAGGGAATGAACTCGTGCCATGCGTAGGACATTGATCCTGTTATCGAAAACTTTACAAATATCATTTGTTTACTCGATCATCGGCACGCTTATCATCATAAATGTGATAATAGGCAGTCTTTTTTACGAAAAGGTGACAGGGAAGCCGCTTTTGGCTTGGCGTTCACCTCAGTCGGAACCGTTATTGTTGCCTGAACAAAAATCAACCCCAATGCAAGGTGTCTCACCATTACCCCAAGTAAACACTGTAAAGCTCGATGCGCCTTTGATTAAACAATTGCCAGAGTTGTATAACGGGTGTGAGATCACCAGTTTAGCCATGTTGCTCCAGTTTCATGGCATCGATAAGAATAAAATGGAGCTTGTCGGCGAAATGAAAAAAGATCCAACCCCAATGAAAATAGATGCGAATGGCAACATTACTTATTGGGGAGACCCGAATCTCGGTTTTGTCGGGGATATCACCGGCAATCAAAAAGGATATAGCATCTATCACTCGGCTTTATTGCACGTGTTAAAAAACTATATTCCAACCACTGTCGATTTAACCAACAAGACGTTTGACACACTTGAACAACAAATGGCGCAAGGAGTACCTATTATTGCATGGACAACCATAGCATATGTAGAACCCTCACAATGGGTCATCTGGGATTCGCCTACCGGACCGGTTCGTGCTACGTTCTCTGTACATAGCGTACTTTTGGTTGGATATGACGAGCAGTACGTCTACGTCAATGATCCCTTATCCGGCGTGAAAGGGCACAAGGTGGATAAGCAGCAGTTTATCAGGAGTTGGGAAGCGTTTGGAAAACAAGCCCTATCCTATACGCCGCCCAATAAGTAAAAAAAGTAGCATCGTCATGGTTTAATGCAAAGATGGAGCCAACCAGGTAGTTCCCCATTGAAGCAGAAAATATAACAGGATACCGATAAAGAAAAACAGCGCAGCGCGGCGATCCCCGGATGCATTCACCACAGGAAGTAAATCGGTGGCGGCAACATACAAAAATACCCCTGCCGAGAAAGCAATCGCAACGGCAACCGTTTGTTCCCCAGGCAAATAAAAGTCGGCGAGCATAAATGCCGTCAGCGCACCTGCCAATGTAGAGATTCCTAATAAAAGTGCGGCGCCCATTGCCTTTGTCCTGCTTTTGGAAAGAATAAAAATAATGGATGAAATCGTGAGTCCGTCCGGTATTTTGTGAAGAAGCACGGCAATAAAAACCGTAATGCCCAAACGAAAATCGACCTCAAAACTGGCCGCGATCGACAACCCATCAAAAAAAGTGTGGATGAGCATACCGGCCATGGCACCGACTGCGGTGCTTTTTTCGTTCCCTGGGGCATGCGTTTCCTCGCCGAAGTGAAAATGACCGGCGACATATTGCTGAAAAAAGTAAATCGCCAGTACACCGATCAGGATGAAAATCGGGCTTGAGGAATCATGCTCCAAGGATTCCGGAATAAAATCCAAAATGGCAATAGCGATCAAAAGCCCTGCGCTTAAAGCCATCAAAGCATTCAGGGCGCTACGTGACCAATGACGTTTTAACACAAAAACGAGGCCGCCGATCACATTGGCGGCCGCCGCCAGAAATACATAAAACAAACTGCCCCAATTCAGCACAACCACCCCGATCTACTCCGGCAAACTCTGACTCGATGCCTTATCCGCTCTGGATGCCCGGAGCGTGTCAATCATGACCATAATAACCCCTGTCGTGATGAACACATCCGCCATATTAAATACCGGATAATTGATAAATGTTAATTCAAGCATGTCCACAACTTCACCATGAAGAGCGCGATCTACAAAATTACCAAACGCCCCTCCAAGTATCAGCACTAACGCATAAGCGAGGAATTTTTGTCCGCGGTAGATTTTGCGCAAGTAAATAATAATACCAATAAGCACAATAGCAGTAACTAAAATAAAAAACAGCCGCTGGTTTTGCAAGATGCCAAATGCGGCACCGCGATTTCGAATGGATGTCAGTTGGATTAAGCCCGGAATAAGCGGTATTTTTTGACCGATATCCATATACGTCGCAACACTCCATTTGATCAATTGATCAACGGCAAAGGCGATAAAGGCTACAACATAGTAACGAAGCACAATACACTTCCTTTCAAAGGAAAGAGTCAGGGGTATAACCCCTAACTCAACCTGAATGTTTTGTTTATGCCCTATTCCTTTACTCTCATCAGTCGCAAACCGTTTAACGCAACCAGGAGCGTTGCCCCCATATCGGAAAGAATAGCAATCCAAAGCGTTAACCAACCGGGAATGACGAGCAGTAAAGCAATCAATTTAATGGCCAGCGCAAACGTAATGTTTTGCTTGATGATATTTAAAGCTTTACGGCTTAATTTGATCGCAAATGGAAGTTTTCTTAAATCGTCCCCCATTAAAGCCACATCTGCCGTTTCAAGAGCTGTATCCGTACCGGCCCCACCCATGGCGATCCCAACAGTAGAAGCAGCAAGTGCTGGAGCATCATTGACACCATCGCCAACCATGGCGACATTGCCGTAATCGGCTCGGAGTTTTTTAATAAAGTCTAGTTTATCCTGCGGCATCAATTCGGCCTGCACATCCGATACGCCAACATGTCCGGCAATCGCATTAGCGGTACCTTTGTTATCCCCGGTAAGCATGATCGTTTTTTTGATCCCGAGGTGATGCAGTTTTTTAATAATTTCTTGACTGGATTCACGCACTTCATCGGCTACCGCGATGACCGCAAGAATTGCTTCATCCGTTCCGACAACCATAGCCGTTTTTCCTTGATTTTGCAGTGTAGTTACCACTTGTTCTTGTTCGGTACTAAAATGAGCTGTAGTTAACTCTTTAAAGAGTTTCGGATTCCCAATGTAATAGGTGTTTCCGTTTACCTTACCTTTAATCCCTTTACCGGTGATGGAAGCAAAGTCATCAACCTTGACGTCAGAATAAGAGATATGTTCCTGTTCCGCTTTCTTCATAATCGCCGAAGCTAGAGGATGTTGCGAACGGTACTCTAATGCAGTAATGATGGACAGCAATTCTTGTTCGTTTGTATTCTGGCTGAATACGTTGAAATCCGTCACAGCCGGGACTCCTTTGGTGAGCGTACCGGTTTTATCAAATGCGATAGCCTTTAAGGCACCCATTTCTTCAAGGTAAATACCGCCTTTGACAAGGACGCCGTTTTTCGCTGCATTTCCGATTGCAGAAACAATGGAAATTGGAGTGGAAATCACGAGTGCGCAGGGACAACCAACTACAAGAACGGATAAGCCTTGGTAAACCCAAGTTGCCCAACTTCCATCAAAGAAAAGTGGCGGAACAATGGCGACTAATGCGGCAATGACCATAATGATCGGCGTGTAGTATTTCGCAAACTTATCGACAAAGGCTTGGGATGGTGCACGTTCTCCCTGTGCTTCCTCAACCAGGTGTATGATTTTCGCGATGGTCGTATCATCAACCAACTTGGTTACTTTGACTTCAAGGAGGCCTTCTTCATTTAATGTCCCCGCAAAAACCTCATCATCCACCGTTTTACCAACGGGAACGGACTCACCGGTAATCGCGGCCTGATTGACGGCAGAGTTGCCGCTGACCACCATACCGTCCATGGCAATCTTTTGACCAGGCTTCACAATCATGATATCGCCAACGGCGATGTCATCAACATTAACCAGCATTTCTTGTCCGTTGCGCCTAACGAGTGCTTCTTTCGGTGCAATGTCCATTAATGAACGTATTGATTGTCTAGCCCGATCCATGGAAAATCGTTCTAACGCTTCACTAATCGCAAAAAGGATAACCACAATTGCACCTTCGGCCCATTCCCCAATGACCGCGGCTCCGATGATGGCAACTGTCATGAGTGTTTTCATGTCAAATTCAAATCGCATCAAGTTTTGAAAACCGACTTTAAAGAGCGAGAATCCCCCGATCACAATAGAGGCTGCAAATAACAGAGAAGTGATTAGGTTTTCTTCCCCATTTACATACTGAGAAATATATCCAAAAGCCACCAATAAGATCGCATTCAACAATGTGCTATGTTTTTTATAAAACGGTTCTTTCGCTTCTTTGATGCCCTCTGGTTTCGCTTCCCGTGCCACTTTTTCTGGGGTCACTTTTAGATTTTCAAACGCACCGGCCTTCTCCAGTTCTTCAATGGTGGCATCACCGTAAACAGCAATTTTTGAAGCCCCAAAATTTACTTTCGCATCCCGAACTCCTGGAAGCTGCTTCACGTTATTTTCAAACTTCCCGGCACAGTTCGCACAAGTAAATCCTTGAACGTTGAATACGTTTTTTTCCTCGTTCACTTCCGGTTTTGACACCCGTTCCGGTTTTTCGGGAATAACTTTAAGATTTTCAAATGCACCGGCTTTCTCCAGTTCCTCAACAGTGGTTTCACCGAAAACGGCAATTTTTGAAGCGCCAAAGTTCACTTTCGCATCTTGAACGCCTGGCAATCGTTTGACATTATTCTCAAATTTCCCGGCACAATTCGCGCATGTAAATCCTTCAACGCGGTACACGTTTTTGTTCTCTAATGATTCAGCCACTTTATTCAACGCCAACAACCTCCCTTTGATGCTCAATGGCGAGCCTTATCATTTGTTTAAGCTGCTCATCCCCCAACGAATAAAAAACGAGCTTCCCTTCCTTCCGATAATTCGCAATGCCCATGTTCCGCAGCAGCCGTAAATGATGGGAAGCCGTCGCCATCGTGGAGCCGATAATATTGGCCACATCACAGACGCATAACTCGTCTTCATCGCACAGGGCATAAGCAACCTTTAGCCGCGTATGGTCTGCAAGCACTTTAAAGATTTGCGCCATATCCTGAAAATCATTTTTGCTTAATTTTTCCCGGACTCGATTGACCTTATCCTCGTCATAACAAAAGATCTCGCATGTATCATGGTTCTTCAATTCCCCTCACCTCAATCTAATGTTCATTTGATTATTATACTATGCTTACGCTATTGGTTTGTCAAAGGCAAACAAAACTAAATATGAATCGGATGGCCAAGGGCAACTTCTGCCGCTTCAGCCGACAACTCCCCTAGAGTCGGATGCGCATGAATCGTGAGGGCTAAATCTTCCATGGTCGTTCCCATTTCAATGGCCAAGGCAATTTCCGGAATCAAGTCGGACGCGTTTGTGCCGACGATTTGCCCGCCAAGGATCAAACCTGTTTTCTTATCGCCTACCAGCTTGGCGAATCCCTCGGACGCACCCAAAGAGAGAGCACGTGCATTTGCCGCAAACGGAAACCTACCCACCATGATGTCATATCCTTTCTCTTTGGCTTCAGGTTCGCTAAGTCCTACGGAAGCAATTTCCGGATCGGAAAACACGACCGCAGGTATCCCTTTATAGTCGAAGGCACTTGGCTGGCCAGCTATGGCTTCAGCAACCACTTTTCCTTCGTATGAAGCTTTATGCGCCAGTGCAGGGCCAGGGATAATATCGCCAATCGCATAAATATGAGGAATAGACGTTCTCCCTTGTTGATCGACTTCGACCAGTCCCCGGTCTCCAATTTTCACCCCAATCCGGTCAAGACCAAGTTCGCCATCAGTATTGGGTCGGCGTCCTACTGTCACAAGAACATAATCGGCCATCACTTGTTGTTCGGTCTGATCTACCGTAAAGGTAACCGTGATTTCATCAGCCGATTGTTGGGCAGATTGAGCCATGGCGTTCGTATATACCGTAACGCCAAGGGAATCCAGATTTTTTTTGATAATCCGGGTGATTTCACTCTCAAATCCAGGAAGAATCGACGGTGAACCTTCCAAAATGGTTACGTTAGTGCCGAACTTCGCGTACATTTGGCCTAGCTCAATACCGATATAGCCACCGCCGATGACAACCATCCGCTCAGGAATTTCGGTAAGGGCGAGTGCTTCGGTGGAGGACAAAATTCGATTTCCATACGGGAATGCTTTTAATTCAATTGGGCGCGATCCGACAGCAACGATGCAATCGTCAAATTGGTATCGGAGCGATTCTTGTTCATTGTAGAGACGGGCTTCCCGATCATTTATGAACAACGCTTCTCCTTTGAAGACCGAGATTTCATGCTTTTTGAGTAAGGATTGAATACCCGTTTTGAGGCGATTCACCACTTTCGACTGTTTCCACTGTTGAATCTGTGAAAAATCTATATCAACGACTTTCGCTTTTAACCCGGATATGCCGCTGTCCAGCATTTGTTCATAACGATGCGCCGCTGATATCAACGCTTTGGACGGCACGCAGCCGCAATTGAGACATACACCTCCGAGTTCCGATTTTTCCACCAGCAGCACTTTCTTGCCGAGCTGCGCGGCTCGTATAGCTGCAACATACCCCCCAGAACCACCGCCGATTACCAACAACTGCGTGTGCATGCTTGCGTCGCCTACTACCATTGTGTTTCCCTCCAGTTCGTCATTTCGATTTTCGTGAACGTTATCCAAACAGCCTTATGAGATATGCAAATGAATCACCATGCAACATGATCGAAATACCTAATGCGACAAACACCAGTGGGACAATGACACTTCCGTACTTTTCCAGAATCTTTAGAATGGCCGGGAAGCTTGCCAGCCGATACGCCAGGAAACACCATACCGCGACCATCAAAAGGAACACAATCGAGATGGATAAAAGTGACGCATTCCCCTGGGTCGTAAAATACGGGATGTATATACCCAGGTTATCCCCCCCGTTAGCAAACGTAATCGCAGCGACCTTACCGGTTAGTGGTCCAAACAGACGGTTATTTGAAGGTTGTGACTTTAGATCGCCCAATTTCTCAAGCGCTTCTTCCGCCTCATCTTCTCCCTCCTTTTTGAGGAACATTCGGATGCCGAGATAAATCGGTATCAGTCCGAGAAACCCAGCCCATTCGGGTGGCAAAAATGTAAAACCGAAAGCCCCTAATAGGCTCAATACAACGAGCAACCCGAACCCAAGATATTGCCCTAGAACAACTTGTGTGTGCCGCGCTTTCTCGATCTGTGCGAAAAAGATCATCAGTACAAAAATGTCGTCAACATTTGTCACGATGAACGTACCAATAGCGGAAAGAATTAGGGTGAGTGACATTGCGATTTGCTCCATCCAATTGTAGATTTACATGTTCTTATATCCAAATAATTATTTGATTAAACGTTACAATGTAAACAAAGGTATTCTCCGGCCAGCTATTTGCGGTAGAAGCAGAGAAGCTAACTTTCAACGCAATGCTGTTTTATTTCTTCGCTTTGTATAATGAAAGGGTTCCGTATACTGTCATGAACCTATCCGTCTCTTTAGATTTAGCAAACCCGGCCTCATCGATAAGTTGTGGTATCAGGCCATTTACATTATCTGCTGTCGTTTTAATACCATCGAGGATTTGGATTGAAAGGAACGCAATGCGCATGAGCCGATTTTGCGCCTTTCCCCAATCCGCTATGTGAAGTTCACCTCGTGGTTTAAGTACACGGTAAATTTCTTTTAGTGTTCGAAGTTTATTTTCTAAAGTCAAATGATGAAACATTAGACTTGTGACAACACGATCAAATGATTGATCAGGGTAGGGAAGTTCAAACGACATTCCTTGATTAAATACGATGTTCATTCCCATATCCACTGCTTTTTTCTCTGCAATTCGGAGAACATTCGGATCAATATCGAGTCCGGTTACTTCTGCTTTCGGGTAAGCTTGTTTTAAAAGAAGGGTCAATGTACCGGTCCCGCATCCTAGATCAAGTACTCGCTGCCCCGAATCAACTTGAATTTGCTTAATTAATTTGTTCTTGAAGGTAGACTCCCTCATTGTCCAACGTAATATCGGATCATAAAATGATGTAAGCCAGTGAAATCTCAGGGCTGGGATAAAATCTCTATTGTCTCGTTTACGCATTGTTCACCCTCTATCCGGCCATCTTGCCTGTAATTTAAGCTTGAATTTTACGAAGTATGATTTTCCGATACATACCGTTAAATAAGGCAGACTCATCTTTCTCCACTCGAATATGGTTCTCATATGGTTCTACAACTTGTTCAAAATGACGGCCAATGTCCGTCCCCATCATTGCTACGACAGGACGAAATAGTTTCTTAATTACAGGCAATTCCTTCGAGGGAGGAGCAAATTTATCGAAAATGACTATCCTTCCCCCAAATCCAGTAACCCGAATCATTTCTTGAAAACACTGATCTGGATCGGGTATGACAGACAGGATCAGATTCGCAATGACTATATCGAACGATTCCGGAGAAAAGGTCAAATCTTGCGCATCCATTTCTATGAACGTAAAGTTTGGTGCATCATATTTATTTCTTGCTTTATCAAGCATTTCGGATGACAAGTCGATTGCAGTAACAGAAATATCTTTGCCCATAATGAACTGTAAGTCTGCTCCCGTACCGACACCCACAAAAAGAATTTTGCTTCTCGGCTTAATGTCGAGGTTCTCAAAAATCTTTTTCCGGGCGTTTAAAAAAGGGCCGGAATTAAAGAAATAATCATAAAAGGGAGCCCAGAACCGATAAATCACTTTGTTCCAAGAGTTATTCATAGTCGACTCTCCCCCCCCATTAACAATCAAATGTTAGTTTGATTATTATAATACAACAAATCTCTCGTATATTCAAATACATATTTGATTGTTCTACGACTTGAGGAAAATATTCAATTCGAAAATATTTTTGCTATTAAAAATGAGGCTGTCCCAAAAGTAGATAAAACCTGCTTGAGGTGACGGCCTCTTTATACATTTTCCTTAGTTTCAGGCTAAAGATGGCCGGGCTGGCCTTATTCATGCCTGGCTATCTTTCCTTTTTGCTCTATGCTCAGTACTTTAAGTAGATTGTGGGCAAGCGAAAGCCACCCGACCTCTAGGCTCACTTTTGGCAAGCCGCGAAGCAGGAACCTCCGGAATCCCCGGTTACTTTTCATTTGCCCAAACACACTCTCCACTTCGGCCATTCGCTGTACGGAGAGCTTTCGACCTTCTTCGCTCCTAAGCTTTTCCCTGACTTTTTTCTTGAAGCGAAGATATTCTAAACTAACCTTTACCTCACAGTTGCGCTCAGACTCGGTGCATTTCTCTTTGAACTGACAGCCCTCGCAGCTTTCGTTCCGGTAGGTCCGTTGTTTTACCACGTAGCCGCCTTCCGTCTTGCCTTTGTTCTCCCTATCAAAATGGAGTATCCTCCTTTCGGACATACCCATTTGTCCGTGTCCTTGTTGTATGTGAACATTGTAAGTTCCCTAACAGCCAAGATTTACTGGGGAAGTGTCCATGAGAGATGAATATTAGTGCTTAAGCGGCTGATCCTGTTTGCGACCAGCCGCCTACTGCTGTTATCCATTACTCTCCGGGCTTCGTTGTCATTAGGCCATACAGCTTCGTGTGCCGCGGGAACCTGTCGGTAAACGGTACGAGGGAACTGCCGACCTTCATCAGACCATTCCCGGCGTCAACATTCGTAATGTAGGACAGTTGCAGATCCGAAATGTTGAGCAACTCGGCAAGTTTCACCCGGTCGGTGCTTGCCTGATTCAGCATGACGATGAATTCACTGTTTGCAAGCATGGTGCGGGCTGTATGACTTTGCAGCAGATCGTCCACATTTTGCGTAATCCCTGTACAAAAAGCGCCATACTTTCGGACACGCTTCCAGAGCGTGAACAGAAAGTTGGCGCTGTATTCGTGCTGGAACAGAAGGTAGATTTCATCAATAAAGATAAACGTATTCTTGCCTCTGGCGCGATTTTGCGTAATCCGATTCAAGATGTTGTCGAGTACGACCAGCATGCCGATGGGAAGAAGCTGCTTGCCCAAGTCGAGAATATCGTAGCAAATGAGCCGATTGTTGACGTTGACGTTGGTCGATTGAGCGAACGTATTCAGACTGCCGGAAGTAAATAATTCAATGGCCAGCGCGATGTCCTGCGCCTCCGGTTCTGCTTGCTTGAGCAGTTCCGCGCGAAAATCCTGCAATGTCGGCGGCTGTCCCTTATAGTTGCTCCGCAAATACTTGCGGTACACAGCGGCGGTACAGCGATCGATGAGCGACTTCTCCTTGGCTCCAAGCTGATGTCCTCCGATCAACTGCTCGCACAACGACAGGACGAATTCCGATTTAAGAATGATCGGATTGGCTCCGTCGCCATAATCCCGGTTCATATCCATCGCATTGATATGGTTCGACGAAGTAGCAGAGATGTGGATCGTCTCGCCACCCAGTGCATTTACCAGAGCGGAATACTCCCGCTCCGGATCAATCAGGATAATGTCGTCATCGCTCGCCAATATCTGGTTGACGATTTCCCGTTTCGCGGCGAAGCTTTTACCGGAACCGGATACGCCAAGGATAAAACTGTTTCCATTCAGCAGTTGCTTTCGATTGGCGACGATCATATTTTTACTGATGACGTTTTGCCCGTAATAAATGCCGTCTGGATGCATGATCTCCTGCGCTCGAAACGGGATAAAGACAGCCGTACTTTCAGTCGTGAGCGTCCGCAAAGCTTGAACCTTTCGCAGCCCATACGGCAGCACCGTATTCAAACCATCCATTTGCTGATAGGAGAGCGTGGAAAACTGACACAAATGCTTGCGGGCCGTAGTGAGCAATGTCTCCGTATCGCTATCGAGTTGTTCTTTGCTGTCCGCGACATGCACCATCGTAAGTAGTCCGAACATCATCCGCTGGTCGCGTGTGGTCAGGTCGCTAAGAAATTCCTTGCTTTCTTTGCGCTGCTGCTCCATGTCGTAAGGGATGACAGCAGAAAAGTTGTTGTTGCGATTTTGCCGCCTCTGCCAATTCGTAATGTTCGTTTCCACGCCGAGCAGTCGATTCTCCACTTCGCGGACAGCTTCATCGGTCGGAATCGGGATCACATCGAGCGATAGCAGCAAGTTGCGGTTCAAGTCGCACAGTTCGGCTACCATGCTATCCTTGATGTAGCTGGCGTAATCACGCAGAAAGATGACCCGACCGTAGTATTCGCCCATCTGAAAATGATCTTTGGCAAACTCGAAGGTGTCCGGGCAAATGTAATCCTTGAAATCGTGACCCTTGCGCATCATCTCCTGCATGTCGAAGCGAAAATCGGCTTCCTCGCCAATCCGGAAGAAGTCATGCAGAATGCGCAGGCGGTCAGTCGCATCAAGCTCGGTACATTTCGAGCCGAGACGAGAGAAATGCGCCGTCAACTCCGTGCCGACCCGCGCGAAGTAATGGCGAGCTTCATCCACATTCTTTTTAACCACGGAGATGGTGATGTATTTCTCTTGAATCGTCCCATTTGTGTTGCCATCAGTAGCTTTACCAAGCAGCATGTCGTTGTACTCCTGCCGATACACATCCAGCCCGTCGTGCTGGAGCGGAATAAGAATGGAACGTTCTACATCTGCCTGATTCAGCCGCCGATTGTGAATCGTAATCTTCGTCGTTGCGCCGCTGTCAAACGAATTAAGCAATTCGGAGTAGGAAAGGAACATCGTCTCCTTGTCCTCTCTCGATGCGACAGCGTAATTTATGTCCGCGAAACGGAACGACTTCGAGAACTTGTTGCCGACAGCAAAAATCCCGTCCGGCCAGATGGCGCGGATCGGAATCGCTTGTTGTACGCTTTTGGGAATGACAGACCGCTCCTTGTCCTGCTTCAAGGTGCGCCTGAGCGTCTTAATCATCGCGCTTCATCCTTTCTTGCTCACGCTTGTGCAGGCTTCCTTTCAGCGCTTCGTAGTATATGTTGGTCGAGCGAAAGACAAGCCGTCTTGGCATCAGAAACTCCGACTTCACATACGCCCACAATAGTTGCTCCGCCGTCATACCGTGATAGCGGATAAACCCAAGCGCGGCGCAGGGAGCTGCCCCTAATATGCACATCCAACTGAGCGTTTCCAGTCCGAAATGACTGCGCAGCCCGAAATACAGTCCAATCGCCGCAGCGACCGCCAGAATAGAAAAAAAGAACTGCCGCAAGGACAGTCCGAAGAACAAGCTTTCCGTATAATCCCGGATTTCCCGGTTGATTTTCACTTCCACTTTTTATCCCTCCCGGATGAGCAGTCTACGCCTCAGGCTCGTTGCGTTCAGGTTTGAACAGTGTGTCGTCATCAAATGGCACAGGATTGCTCAATAGTTCCACAGCAAGCTGAAAGCCATCCTTCATCCCTTGCAAATATAACCACTCATTGATAATCGATTGTTTAAAATGATGTCTGTCCTCCCAAGCTTCAAATTCAGGCATACGACCAATATCCATACCAACAAACAAGACTTGAAAAGCCTTCTTTTCTTCAGCACGAACACGCTTGAGATCAGGATGATGCTCGAATCGTGCAGAAACGTAGTCCAATCGACCTTGAATAGCTGTTCGAAACCACGGTGGAATTTCCATTACCTGCTTCCCCCCACAACTCTTTTACCTTACCTGCTGCTTCTGCTTGGCTTTCATGTGATGATAGCAGGCTACTAGCTGATCGACCTTCTGACTTTGCTCTTGAAAAGCTTGATGGCCGGATAAAGAAATGGATTGCTTTATTAACTGTTCACCAAGCGTATTCAGCTTTCGCCGCTCCTCTTCCAGTTCTCTTAACAATTCGTTCATTTATCCATCCTCCCGTTTTTATTGTGAGAGCCGACATTTTTGAATGAAACACGGTGTATGTTATAAGACTACTTCGATGGTAAGTTTTAATCTCATTTATGTCAATTGTGTACTCCTCCATAATGGGAGTTATAAACTCAACCCCTGTAAAGAGGTGACGCTTGATGATTAGTTACGATAAAAAGAAGGTGGGGCAACGCATTCGGAAGCAACGAGAGGCTTTGGAAATTTCTCGTGAACAACTGGCTGAACGAGTTGGACGGGTCCCAAGATTTTGCGCCGATATTGAACGAGGTAAAGCCGGGATGTCCATTGAAACGATGTTCAGTATTTGCAATTTGCTCAAGCTTTCTCCTAATGAATTGCTCCTTGGTCAAGAGGAGAGCGCCACACCTTACGATGAAACGGCATTGATTATGGCTGCGCTCAATCAATGCACAGAGAAGCAGCGCAAGGATGCTCTGGCGCTATTGAAGCTATTTTTGACCGCAATCCGATAACTCCCATCATTCACAAGGTGATTACAGTCCCATCATTTCGCGCACGATACGATCTGCCATCTTCACCGTACCGACAAGAACGAGCATGTTGAAAATGAGTTCCCCGATATACGTCCACACCATCGTAACCACGCCCGCACTAGAATCGATGGCTGGAGGAGCGGTAGCAAAGGCGGAATAAATGATACACGCCAGTACAATAATCGCGCCTTCCAGACACGCTGCCGCGTATCCTTTCAGGAACGACTTGCCGATATTTTGGCTTGGCTCCCCCGCAAATGCGGACAGCGGAACGGGGGCTATTGCCGTATACAAATAGATACGGAAAAAGCGCCCGTACACCGAAAGGATCATCACAAAGGATAGCACCGTAATGAACAAACTGCCGAGAATGGTGACGATCCACAGTGGAATGCTTTGCCAGAAGCCAACGTCTTCAATCGCTCGCGCTACCGTATCCGGCAAGGCCATAGCCTCTGTCGTTCCAAACCCGGAGCGTCCCATCATCGTTGAGATGATCCCCTGTACAATCGTAAAGAGAGCCATCATCAACTCGAGACCATAGGTTACGACCGCCTTGGCGAGCACAAAGCGGATAAACAGCTTGACGGCCATCTCCGGCCTTTTCACTTCCGCAAAACTGCCGGTCGACTTCACCACGCCAATCACAAAAAACAAGACCAGAAGCGCCAGTCCCGTCGCCTGCAACGCACCGTGAATATCTGTGATGACACGCCAAACGCCCCCACCCTTAAAATCCGCTGGCGATTGCGTAACGAGGCTCCAGATTTCATTCATCTTATCGTTCCAGGTATCCAAGGCATTTTCGAGGTTATCGATCACCCAACTGTTTTTTGACACATGCTCACCCCTTCCGTAAACGGGGAACAGACGAAACGTCCGCCCCCCTTCATGCAAAGCTTCAGGCTCATCCGGCAATCAGGGTAAGAATTTCCTTCGTAAACGTAATAATGACCCCTCCGGCGAGCGTCAGAAACCCGTTTGCGCGCTGAGAAGGGTCATGGGATTTTAGCGACAATCCAATTTGAACAATGCCGAAACCGAGAATAATCATGCCAATCGCACGGATTAAACCGAATATAAAAGTAGACAGGTTGTTGACTGTCGTCATCGGATCGCCCTCTGCATAAGCAGTGGAGACGAATACAGTTCCCGTTAAGATCAACACGATGTACAGGGCCAGCAGCCGTTTCGTTTTCATTTTCAAGTTCATCATTCCCTTCGTAAAAATAACGACTCTACTTCTTCTTCCGAAAGAAGTTCATAATCCCCGTCTGCATGAAGGAACACGGATTGCCAGTCCAAAGCGTGTTCCGTGCCGCCATGCTGATAGGGAAGACCGTTACCATCCGTCGTGAGCGAGACATGAGGATGCCTGAGCAAATCATATTTGTCGTCCTGGACTGGATGTTCGCCACGGATAAAGAGCAGGCAAAAGCGGTTATCCAGCAACCTCACCTCGTCTGGTGTGAGCAATTCGCGGCCTGATTGCTGGTAGTTGATCGAGTAGCTGCCGTTTCTCCCCTTGCTCTGGCCGTAGGTATTGGTATCAATCGTTTCCTTGCCAAGCAGCTCCGAGACGTATTTGTGGGTAGACTGTTCGTTGCCGCCCAAGTACAAAAATTCGTCGCAGTTGCCCACAATCGATTCCCACGAATCCTTGTACAGCGCCTTGAGCTGCGCTAAATTTTGCAAAATGATCGACACGGAAATTTCCCGGCTGCGCATCGTGGAGAGCAGCTTGTCAAATTCGTCAGGGAGCGCCACATTGGCGAACTCGTCCATGACAAAGTGAACATGAATCGGGAGACGTCCGCCATGCTGATAGTCCGCTTCATACATGAGGCATTGAAAAAGCTGTGTGTACAGCATGCCTACAATAAAATTGAAGCTGCTATCGTTATCGGGAATGACGGCAAACAACGCCGCCTTCTTCTCCCCCATAACGGGCAACTCCATTTCATCGACCAGGCTCATCCCCGCAATCGTGTGCAAGTTAAACTTCTCCAATCGAACGCCGAGGCCAATCAAAATGGACTTGGCCGTCTTGCCCGCCGCCAGCTTGAAAATGTTGTACTGCTTGACGGCAAGGTGTTCCGGGTCGCGCATGGCCAGCCGCTCGAACAGTTCATCAAGCGGACTTTGGTACGTCTCGTCCTCCTCCCGCACCTCAGCTGCTGCGATCATTTCCATGACCATTGGGAAGTTTTGCTCCTCGGGCGGTGCTTCATATAGGAGGTATAGCACGAGCGCTTCCAGCAAGGCGGTCTCGGATCGCTCCCAAAAGGGATCGTTGGTATTGCTGCCCTTCGGTGTCGTATTGCGGATCAGATTGGTGACCAGCTTGAGAACATCCTTGTCGTCTTGCAAATAGGCGAATGGATTGTAGCCATGCGAACGGTGCGGATTGATGAGATCCAGCACCTTGATGTCATAGCCTTCGGACTTGAGTAGATGCCCGGTATCGCGCAAAATTTCGCCCTTGGGATCGAGCACGACAAAGGACGTATGCGCCTGCATAACGTTCGGCTTGGCGTAAAACCGCGTTTTGCCGGACCCGGAACCGCCGACGACAAGAACATTCAGGTTCCGGCGATGCTTGCGGCCATCCAAGCCGATGCGTACCTGCTGCGTCAGAATCTTGTTTTGTTCCGGTTGCTTGTCGCGATACTTGGCATTTATCCGTCCGGCCTTGCCCCATCGTGCGCTGCCATGCTCTTCGCGCCGCCGATAGTTGCGCGGGGACGCCAAGTAGATGCCGACCGAAATCCCATAAATCAACGTGAATAGCAACAAGCTTCGCGGCGTATCCTCGACCCATTGAATCTGGAAGGGATTGTTAATCGCCTCGCTGAGATACAGCAGAAGTGCCGGTAATCCCTTTGACAAAGCGGGGGCGGCAAGCAGCGCCGCCCACACGACCGGAATAAAAAAAACCGCAAAGAGTAAAAGATTACTCCTTGCGGTTTCAGCGCGCCGCATGATGACTCCGGCGCTTTATTTTTTGATAGGGAGCGTCAATCGCTTTGAGCAGTAAATCGTCAACAGGATCGGTCGGCC
This sequence comes from Paenibacillus timonensis, assembly GCF_009725205.1. Lineage (GTDB taxonomy): Bacteria > Bacillota > Bacilli > Paenibacillales > Paenibacillaceae > Fontibacillus > Fontibacillus rhizolycopersici. Next base: position 122,440 of record NZ_WNZY01000008.1, read on the forward strand.
GCTGCTGGCCGATCAAGTCGTTGCGGAGCGCATTCAAGGCGTTGATGACAATGCCATGCTCGTAATGATCCATTCTCAGGATGCGTTCTTCCTCTTTCATCGCCACTCCTCCCAACAGAAAAATGAAAAGCATGCCCTCGACTAGCGGGTGGATTTGCTGCGATTCGGTTGCTGCTGTCGCTGCTGGGCCAGCATACGGTGCATACGACGGGAAATGTCGTGTGCCGCATCCTTCATCACCGTCAGCTCGGCGCGAATATGCTGCGGCTCCAACTCCTTGAGCCGTTCGTGAACCCGGCCGAAGCGGAAAGAAGCCGTCTCGACGCCGAACTTTTTGCAAAGCATATACGCAGCACAATAAGCTTGGAAATTGTAATGGGAGCGGCTGTAGTCGTTATGGCCGCGATCAATCTCCGCATGCGCCAGCTCCTGTGCGAGCGCCCGAAAAATGTCACTGGCCCCAAGCCCGCGACGTATCACGATGTTTCGCGTATCCGGCTGATAGAGCGCATGAACCTCCGCAGGCAAGGCATCTCCAATCGTAATCGCAACAGGTGAGCGGTCCATCAATGCCTTGATGCGCGTGCGGTCATCCGGGTAGATCGGCGATTCCTTTTTCGGTGCGGTTGTTTGCGCAACATCGAACATCTTCTTGGGGTTGTAGCTGATTGCGGTACTCCCATCTTCTCGCTTGTATTCCTCGCCTGGCTCCAAGATGTAAAATCCGGATTCCTTGCGACGGATATAGACGCCTTGTTCTTTCCAGCTATCAAAATCAGCAATGCGAGTGGCATCCGGGCGCTGCGCGAAAATAAGCAGCGCATTCGCGACGCTGTAGAGATCAAAACGGCTTTGTACGTCCAGATAATGCTGAAATTGTTCGCCGTTTTGCGCAATGGCGGCTGTGGCAGTATCAATCGTCTCATACGTCCACTGCCGCAGTTCTTGCTTTTTTTGTGCCCACGCTTCTTTGTCGAACGGCTGCTCACGCTGACCGGAGGCCGTCGTGACTTGGGGCTGGAATAACTCGTCCAGTTCGCTCATTTCGATTTCCCTCGCTTTCGACTCCCGGCCATCGGAACGGATGCTTTACTGCCGGACGCCGAATTCCCGCGATCTCTGCGCTTAGGCAACGACGGTTCCTGCACCTGCTGCCGCCGTCTGCTCTCTGCCGCTCGGTTTTCCTCCCGAATTTCACGCAGCAATCGGCGGACGGACACTTTTTCCTTCGGTTTTTCAGGGTCAATCGTAACCTTTTCGTATGCCGCGCTGCGCCCGGAGGTAGGCACGGACGGAGAGGACGGTTCCGTTGTCCTCTCCTCCTTTGTCTGCGGGAGAGGGAGCGGACGATCCGGTTCCGTTTGCTCGGCCACCCGCTCCTCGACCGCCGGATGATCGGTTCGCTGCTGCTTGTTTACCGGCTGATCCTCCGCCGCCGGCTCGGGCTTTCCCAACAGTTCGTCCAAAAAATCTTCGCTCACTATCGCTCCCTCATTTGAAGCTGGCGACTCGTTAGCTCCTTCTTCGGGTGTCCTGGCATGTTGCTCCGGTGGTTGCGCCGCCCCTTCACGCTCGACCGACTGCTTCTCGCTGCGGGATTTCACAATCTCCTGCTTGATGCTGGCCGTATCTACGGTCGCCAGCTTGAAGCGTTCAACGATTCGGTTGATCTTGGACGCATCCTCGGCCCGTACCATGACGTCGCAAAGTCCGTCCACATTTTTCTTGTCACGCAGCGCGCAATAGAGGACACCATACCGCTTCGCTTCTTTGCAAAAAGTCGGCAAGTCTTCATTTCGTACCGCAAACACCTTCAGTTCCTTGCCACTGCGCAGCAAGCTTTCCAGACGAATGCGGCCTCTTGTTCGCTTTTGCCCTTGTAGGGCGGCGAACAAATAAACTGCCAGATGCTTCGCGCCTTCACCGGAAATTTTCGCCATGACCTCAATTCCACGGAGACTCATACTGACGACCTGATCGGCCGCCTCGGTTCCACTGCTCATGGACATTGGCCTCCCTTCGTGTCGATTGGTCTTCCTCGTTACATTGCAGCTTGTTTGCAAGTTCGCCGGATCGGGCAAGGATGCCCGTACAAAGCCTCACCTCCTTTCGGAGCTTCGCGAGCTGTCGGGAAAGTTCAGCAATTTGCGATTTGTACAGCTCGATTCGCTCGGGATGCTGGCAACGGCGAAGGCGGTTGTACAGCATTTTGCGGGAGCCGTATCCTTGTTTCAACTCCGTTTGCAGTCCGTCAAGATAACCCGTCAATTGATCCGTTGTGGAAATACGATGCCGACATAGCAGCTTTGTTTGCTCAGTGATGGTCTTCAGGTGTCGCAAGTCTTCACGCAATAAAAAAGACGTCCGTTTAAGAAACGCGCGGGAACTGGGTAGAATACCCATCTTGAATAAGTAACGCAGATACAAGGCTTGCAAACCGCTAAATCTGCGTCCGATGTGTACGGTGCTGCGAACGATGACGGCTCGCCTGCGCCGCGGCAACGGCATGGGTGGCTGACGCTGCGGTAACTGGTTTTGCAGAATACGTTCTTTTATCGCATGCTCCGTGTACTCGTCGCCAAGGCTACGCAATCGAACAAACCGCTCTTTGCCCGGCGGACGTACCGCCAAATGCTTTACGTTCGACTTTATTTCATAACCCTGCTTTTGAAGGATCGTGAAGAATTGCGTCATCGTCATGGCAGCGGCGATAGCGGTGTCGATGTCCTCGCGAATCAAACCACGCCAGGTCGGCTTGTTTTCCTGCTCCGCTCGCCACTCTCCGTAATGCTTGGCCTTGCCCGGTTCTGGCTGCTCGATGACCGATAAGGCATGCTCCCGGCACAGTCGATCGGATGTTTGCCGCATAAACGCGTAAGAGGCTTTGTTATCGTAGTAGCGTTTACCGTCCAGAAACGACACCGAGTTTAATACGAAATGATTGTGTAGATGACCCTTGTCCAAATGGGTCGATACAACGACTTCAAATCGCTCCCCCCATAGCTCCTGCGCCAGCTTAACGCCAATGGCATGTGCCATTTCCGGCGTCGTTTCACCCGGTGCAAACGCCTGATACCCGTGAAAAGCCACAATGCCATCGGTCTTTTGATATTGTCGCTTGGTTCGCAGCATTTGCTCGTAAGCGGTAAGCGGGTCGCAATTGATCCCGCTAACGTAAAGCTGCCTTTCCGTTTTGGCATCCGCGCTGGTATAGGCGAGCACCTGCTGCAAGTCGTCATGCGCTTCACGTGCTTGATCGGTCTTATCAGGATTGGTGGTGTAATCCAGTACGCGCTTGAGACGGTCGGTCACGTCCCATATTGCGGTTGTCGCCATATGTGCTGTCCCCTTTACGGCGGATGTACGTTAGGATTTCCTTGTGGTACGGTTCTCGGTTCCGGTGCTGTCACGGCCTGTTGAATCTGCTGGACAGCGCGGCGCAAGTGTTCAGCCTCCTGCTGAAAAGCCGCTCGATCCAGATGACCTGTCGTATGGGCCTTCGCTGCGAGTTGGTTAAGGTTATTCCCGATGGCGTGAAGCTCGCGCATCATAGCGAAATAGTCCGTTGGCGGCATCGCCTTCGGGACATATCCATTAATCAGGGATCGAATATAACCTTCCTGTGAAAGTCCCGATGTCTTCGCACTCGCTTGGAGCTTTGCGTTTTCATCATGGTTCACCCATACCTGAATGCGAATCGCTCGTCTTCTCATCATGTTCACTCCTTCTTCAAAGGACATGGCTCGCACGAAATAGCTGAATGGTTTCTGCTGTTTCTGAAAGATACCGATCATTGTTGAAACCTATATTCTTATTAAAAGAGCGTGTAGCTGAGGCAGGGGTATTAGGGGCTTGCCCCTAACAAGCGAATTTGGGAGACCAAATTCAGTGCTTGCTGCAACACGAGACATTCGTCTCGCGTCGCCCTGAAAGGCACCTGCCGGGAATAAAGAGGAGACCCCTGAAAACAAAAAAAGACGCCGATTCACTCAGCGCCTTTCATAGTCCGTTTTCATCTTAACAATACACCGACGTCATAATGACTAGTTACGATCATTGTGATTTTAATTTTGTAAGGGGAGATGCCGCAAGAAGTTTCTGGATAGAGGTAGGATCAAGTCCTGCATCTCGGTAAGCATGCATTGCTTTCACCCTCCAATTCTCATTCCCCACACCAGTAAAATCAAGACGTAAAGTACGTAATACCTGAGCGGCTTTGTGCGCCCATTGAACGAAATCTGATTGATTCCAGTAAGCGATATCCTGGGCGATATTCAGAGCACTGGCTTCTACAGTAACTGAAGGAGTGATGATAACACGAACATATGTCGTACTCGCTGAAAGCCCCTCAACTTTGCGTGAAATCCACGTAGGATGGTCGTTCGCCTGTCGAACTTTGTATGCAGGAATAGGTTTTGTTCCGTCCGTTTCTGTGTAGTCTTCAGCCGCTAAACAAAAATTATTACCTGCTATCCACCAAGGGTCAGGCGCTGTCCTTTCGTCAGAGTTTCCTGCGAGATATCCGAGTAATTTCCCTAAATCTTCATGTGCACGTTCAAAAAGATTGCCATCGGTGTTATTGCTAATTCCTTCAAGTATATTCTTAACTCGCTTTTCAAACTTTGCATCACTGGTCGTTCCCATAGTAGTTAGTTCCATTTCTAATCTCTCGATTATAAATGGAAGATAAGGATCGTCTACGATTTGTTGCCCAGAAGCTGATTCGGATTCCACCAAGTTTCTTAACCAAGTAACCGATAATGTACACGCCGCAGCTTGTTGAAAACGTTGACGAGAAATGGATGAATAATCGTTAGTGTTTAGATTCAATGTTCCAGCAAGCCATGCAGCACTACCTGCAAGATAATACCAGAATCCACGATAACCTTTGAGTTCATCCCCACTTAGCAAGCTCGCAACTCTATTCGCTTTCTCAAGAGCACCAACATAATTACCTGCCCAGATTGCCTGCTGGTAATCAAGTTCAAACGTTACCGCATCTTCCAGTACCTTCATAAGAGGATCTGGCGTTTGATTGGCATCATTACGTCTCGCAATAATTTCTTTATCTGCATTGCGCCATTCCGGACTGCTCTGATTTAGAAAGTATCGATACAACTCAACAAATTCATCCACTGATTGAGTCTGTTTGGATTCCTCATTTCCAAATGTTAGTTCAGCTTGAAGCTCGGGATGGTAGAGCCTTAGGTTTTCTTTCTGTAATAAGCGATCCTGCAAATCATCCCCTAAAATACATACTGCGGAGTAATCGGTAGCGCTTCTTGTGCAACGGCCTATGGCTTGCACAACTCTCGTACGAACTCGATCCTGTAAGAGGATACTTGCTACCATTCTGGTTTCCAGAAACCTTTCTTGCAGATTAGCTGCCGTGGGCAATCCTAACATAATTTCAAGCCTACATTCATCACCTGCTAGGTTTATGCCGTCATAGCGATTTGCCAAAATAGCAACAGCATTTTCATCACCGATAAAACCTGCCTTTGTTTTTTCTATATCCTCTGCTTGGTATACGTTTTTGTTTGTATGATTAGCAAAAAATTCGATCCAGTTATTGGCTGTTTGATCATCGGGTACTAGCAATAATGTTCGTGGTGATTCATGAGCCAACTTGACTGCCACAAGGCTACTTTCTTCCTCTTTTAATGCAGTTCCAGGAAAAAAGAACAATCTACGTCCAACACTATGTTTCTCCCATCCTTCGGGTGCTTTAATACGCTCAATTTTTCTTCGTCCTGTGATACGTTCAAGTTCACCGCCAAGTCCCAGTGTCGCAGACATATAGAGACGCTGTTTTGCCATCGAAAAAGGACGATGTGTTTCAGATGGCGGAATTATCGGGCGAATTAATATGCCACTCCAGTTGAGATAAACATGACATGATTTAAGGTGATCTCTGATAACACTCCAAGTGTACATGAGATCCCTAATACCTGAAGTGAATTGGTCCAGAAACGGTATTATTTTATTAATTCGCTCAACAAAATAAGGAGTAGGGAGCTTTTCCACCCATGATCGATCTGAAGGTGAAGGAGAGTCCGTGGTCATCCGTTGGTACTGCTCTTGTGGGAGACCATCTTTAATAATCTCTAGTAATTGTCTATACACAGCTTCATGATTGAATCGAGAAATGGATAATGACCAGTACTTCACTAGGTAATTTTCTGAAGCATGCGCATCATCAAGAATGATGAACTGTGGATTATGGAAAAAAGGATTCGTATTAAATAGGCTACTGTACGTTGTAACCGCAATTGCTTCACCATCGTTGTATTTGGATTTGTCGCTAGGCAAGTAATCTTTTTGTGATCCTGTAAACGCAATTGGATGAATATCGTATTTATGCTTGGCTTCCTCAACAACTTGGTGCACAAGCTGCCGTGTGGGACACAGAAATACAACTCGTTCTTGCCGTGTAATGCGCCGGTATTCTCCGGCGAGTAGGCCGACCAAAGTTTTCCCACTTCCTGTTGGGAGTTCCATAGCAATGTCGGGGGATTCTAACTTTTCGTTATATACGCGTAATACGTCAGCCTGATGGGCTAATAGACCTTCGACTTTTCGATTTCGTAGATCATAAAAAAGAGACTCCGGACTCTTTATTTCAGAATGTCCTTGATACCTTGATTTGAACCCCATAGTACAAACCCCTTTTTCGGAAATTTATACTGTTAATTATATACAAAAAGAGCTTTCTATGAACAGCAAATACTAGCTAGAGTTCCAATTAAGATATTACCTTCGAAAACGATCAGATTCATCATTTAGAAAGCTCGATTATTATCTAGAACGGGATTTGTTTTGGCGAAGAAAGCCCATTAACTCTTCGTTTACATCCTTACCATTCTTGGGAGGTTTATCATAAATAGAAAGTACTGAAGAAAGTTGATGGTAAATCGTTGTCGCCGCCAACCGTCCCGGTTCATCATTGTCCAAATGCAGTATTAGTTGATTCACCTGCGGAAAGCTCCGCAAGTATTGTACTAGGGCGGCAGGCGGAATACTTTGCGCTTCAACTGCTTTAGGCCTATAAATGCCAGCCAGTGACAGGTTATGCGTCTGCCGCCAATCGCGGCCAGCGAGATGCTCCAGCGTGCAGTAAGATAACAAATCAATGGCGCTCTCAAACAGGTGCAACTCCGTACTGTAGTCCATAGCCGGAATCGCAAACGAATACCTCTTGTCGCTGCCAGTGGCCTCCCCCATATAGCGGGTGCTCGTCGTACCGCGTATCGCCGCATATCGTGGAGTCCCATGTTGATCAAAGCCGACGAATACCACGTTGTGGTAGCGGCGGCTTTCATACAGTCGTCCTGTTTTGAGACAAAAATCTATTACATCGCGAGAAATGCCGCGTTTGGAGAGATAAGCGACGACGCGATTCGAAGTCTCATACGGTTCGGGAAGCTCCAGCCGCGTATTTGAACCATCCTGCTGGATGGCAGGAGTAGTTGGAGCCATGTGAACGGGTGGATTACCGCCAATTTGCAGTACCGCATCGGGAAATGACATGCCTCTTACTTTAATAAGGTAGTCTAGCGCAGAACGTCCTCCGATCCCCCTCGACCACCAGAACCATTTACCGTTGGAGATTTTAAGGCTGTCGTGGGTTCGGGTCGAATAGGCATTGCGCGAGCACCGCACCAGTTCGTATGGCTCGAAGCATTGCAAATAGGTGAGCAGGTCCAATTGCTTTGCACGTTCGATTTGTTCCTTGCTTACGTAGCTCATCAACGTAGTTCCTTTCAGAAAATGTAATAAGAAGAAACGACATATTTACAAGTTGCTTCTCTTAATCGCAAGGCTGATTTTCTTTCATCCTGCCGCACTTGTTCATCGTGCCTTACCCTTCTTTTTGGGATACAGATAAGCTCTTCTTTCCCTCAACTCTGTAGCGCCTTTCTTTTTCATGAATGCGTCTAACTCGCTTTCATAGACTTGACTGGTCACCCCGTTCGAATCACGGATGTAATAATACGAGTCGCCAAATCCGTTCTTCCCTTTGGATATCAATTCCAATGCTGGCACGGTTTCTCCCTCCTCGGTCGGATCGGTTCCGTAACAAATAGGCGGTAGAATCGGGCAAAAGCATCCGCCGCCGCTTGGGATGGCATACAACATGTGCGTTCCTCCAGAAATGCGAAAAGGACCCCAAAGCTGGAGTCCGTTTCGTCCTTTGATTTATACCTTTCCATTGCCGTTATCGCTCTCGATCCGCAACCCGCCGTTCGGGTGCTTCCGGTTCCTCATCCGACACGCTGTCCACGACCTCGTTTTCCCGTTTGTCCATGTTCAGCAGCACATTTAGCTCCGCGAGCCGCGCGGACTTCGTTTGCAGTTCCTGTTCTTGCTTGAACGGTGCCTCGATCTGCTCCTTCGCCGTTACCATCTGTTGCTTGAGTGTTGCGAGCTGGTCACGGCAATAGGCGAGCTTATTCGGCAAATCCGACAAGGTGTTGTTTATTCGACTCATATTGCCGCCTGCATCCGGTCCTAACGTAATCGTATGGCCCAAAGCGCCGCGCAGCGTCACCTTGTATTCCTTTGCAAAGCTATCAAACGATAGCCATAAGGAAAAGCCCATGTAACTGCCTGCATCCTGCGGATCGGGAGAGGTCATGCCCTTGCAGGCTTCCAGCAGGGCAGCGCCCGCCGTAGCACGTTCCGAGTACGTATAGTCTTTGATGGTCATGCCTGGAAAACGTGAATCGTCGGTGCTACCCTTCTCGGACGCTTGGGCGCGCATGAACAAGGCCACGTCCTGCTCATACCCAGCAATGCGTTCCTCCGTTGACTTGATTTGTTGCGGCAGCATTTTGAGCAGCCGATCCTCCAGCGCATAACGCTGGCTTAAATGATTCGCCTTGAGCAGCTTGAGCTTGGATACCTGGATGTCGAGGTCCATCTTCTCCTTGATGTACGGATTTCCGGTCGCCAGCGCTTTAACTTCAGCATAGGACAAAGCCGTCTCATCAATGTCCTCGGCAGAACGAACCGGCGATTTGCTGGTCATGATCTGCGAGATAAACCGCTGCTTGTTCTCCAGCGTTTGATAGAGGTAAGCGTCAAACGTGTTCTCTGTGACATAACGGAAGATGTGAACTTCGCTGTTCTGGTTGCCTTGCCGAATAATCCGCCCGCTGCGCTGCTCCAGGTCGCGTGGTCGCCACGGACAATCGAGGTCATGAAGCGCGATCAACTTGGTCTGAACGTTCGTTCCCGCACCCATCTTAAACGTCGATCCGAGCAATATGCGAATCTGTCCCGTTCGCACCTTGGCAAACAGTTCCTTCTTCTTCACTTCTGTATTGGCGTCGTGAATGAAGGCGATCTCCTCAACCGGAACGCCTTTCTCCGTCAGTTTTCGCCGCAGCTCGTCGTACACATTAAAGGTTCCGTCCTGCTTAGGAATGGAAAGGTCGCAAAAGACCAGCTGCGCGAGCCGCTGATCCCGACTGTCGGCCCATTGCCGAAAGACGTTATCCGCGCAGGCGCTTACTTTACTGCCTTCGTCATCGGGTAGCATGGCGTTTGCCAGCCGCTGATCGAGGGCCAGCTTGCGTCCGTCGTTGGTGATCTTGAGCATGTTGTCTTCATGCGGCTCTACTCGCTTCGCTCGCACCAGTTCGGCGCGGCTGGCGAGATCCGCGACCATCTCACGCTGAAAATCGCTCGGCGGAACAGCGACGTTGTGGAAGTGGGCTTTGGGAACCGGAAGCTGGAGCATATCCGCTGTCTGAATGTCCGCCACTTCCTTAAAGACGTTCATCAGCTCCGGCAAATTATAAAAACGGGCAAACCGCGTTTTCGCGCGATAGCCCGTTCCTTCCGGTGCCAATTCGATGGCAGTAACTGTTTCGCCAAATGTTGAAGCCCACGAATCAAAGTGCTGCAAGCCTTGCCCGCGGAGCCGCTCGTATTGCAAGTAGCGCTGCATCGTGTACATCTCGGTGATGGAGTTGGAGATCGGCGTACCCGTAGCAAAAATAATGCCCCGTCCCTCGGTCAATTCATCCAAATAGCGGCACTTGGCAAACATGTCCGACGACTTCTGCGCTTCGGTTTGCGACAACCCGGCGACGTTGCGCATTTTCGTATAGAGGAACAGATTTTTATACGAGTCTGCTTCGTCGACGAACAATCGATCTATACCGAGTTCCTCGAAGGTGACCACATCATCCTTACGGCTCGTGTCGCTCAGCTTCTCCAGCTTGACCTGCAGCGTCTTCTTTGTCCGCTCAAGCTGCTTGATGGCGTACCGCTCGCCCTTGGCTTCCTTTAGCTCGCGGATGCCGCTTGTGATCTCGGATATTTGCTCGTGAAGCTGCTGCCGCTGGCGCTCCGCCGAGATCGGAATTTTTTCAAATTGCGAGTGGCCGATGATGATCGCGTCGTAATCGCCGGTGGCAATCCGTGCGCAGAACGTCTTCCGGTTCTTCGTTTCAAAATCCTTCTTGGTGGCGACCAGCACGTTCGCGGACGGATAGAGCATCAAAAATTCCGCCGCCCATTGCTCGGTCAGATGATTAGGAACAACCAGCATGCTTTTGTTGCACAGACCCAAATGCTTGCTTTCCATTGCCGCTGCGGTCATTGCAAACGTTTTTCCTGCGCCGACACAATGGGCGAACAGGGAATTGCCGCCATAGAGCGTGCGGGCAACTGCATTGACCTGATGCTGCCGCAACCGGATTTCCGGGTTCATCCCGGTAAAGCGGATATGGCTCCCGTCATACTCACGCGGACGGATGGAATTGAACCGGTCATTGTACAGTCGCGTGAGCTGCTCCCGGCGCTGCGGATCTCGCCAGATCCAGTCCCGAAACGCTTCTTTCATGGCTTCCTGCTTTTGCTGTGCGATAGCCGTTTCCTGCTTGTTCAGCACCCGCTTTTCCACACCGTTTTCAATGGCCGTATCGAAAATTCTTACATCCCGCAGATTCAGCGTGTCTTCGAGAATTTTGTACGCATTGATGCGATTCGTACCGTAGGTGACATTAGCCTTAATATTGTTACTGCGATCATCGCTTTTGCCTTTGACGTTCCAGGCTGCTGTGTAACCGGAATACATCACGTTGATGGAAGTTTGGTACATATACGGCGTATCCACCAGTTCGAAAATGAATGCCCGAATGACTTCCGGCGGCATCCAGGTTGCGCCCAGTCGTACATCAATCTCGGAAGCGTCCAAGTCCTTCGGCTGCACGGCTTCCAGCGCTCTAACATTTTCAGCGTACCGCTCGGCGTCATAGGCCGCAAACTGTTTGGCAGCGCGCAGCTTATCACGCACATTGCCCGATAAATACGCATCCGCTGTTTCATAGGTCGGTTGTCCTTCTTCGTCCAGATTTTCAGGATTCGGGAAGATCACGCCGCGAAGCTCCTGCACAAGCCGTTCCTGCGCGAGTCCGGTCAACTCTGCCATATACGGCAGATCGACGCGAGCGTTCATACCGATGGAAACCGCCAGCGCCTCCGAAGCCGTATCCACCTGTTTTATGTTGGCGCGTTGCCGAATGGTACGCTTCGTGAACATATCCGCCTTACGTAGCAACCGTCCTTCTTCGTCAACAACTTCTAGCGAACAGAGAAGGAAGTACGAGCTGTCATCCGAAAAGGCAAGGCTATTGGCGCGACTGTTAATCAGGCCGTATTGCGCTGTGAACCATTCATATTGCGTATCCAGCTTGCGCTGCTGCTCCCTTATCGCTTCGTCGCTGTAATCCTCGGTTTGGTATTCGATCAGTTCGCGCACCGTGTCCCGAAGCTGAATCATGCCCTTGATGCGGCCGGACGCGGTTGCCGATGTTTCAACCGGACGCATTCGGCTGTTTTCCCGAAAATAGATGCGTCCCTCGACCAGCGCAAAGCTGAAATTACGAACGGACGGGTCGGCAGGCAAGGAGACTTCCTCCTCCTCCGGCTGTTCCTCCCGTTCCAACTCGACCCACTCCACATGAATGTTCGCCAGCGCCTCGCGCAGCAGCTCGTCCAAAGGAGCGTCCGGATAGGGTCGGCAGGTCGTTTCCTTCTGGTTGCCGTACATTCGATCATCAAAGGCCATCGTACCAAGAACCATTTCGGGGCGGGCCGCAAAGTAGTTATTCACCGGCACATCCTCTGCCGTAACGCCGAGCGAAAGCCATTCCTCGGTTTGCTCGCTGACGGCCACCATACGGTCCCGTTTTTGCAAAAACAAAATGTCGGCGGTCACTTCGGTTCCGGCATTCGCGAGAAACGCATTGCTAGGCAGACGAACCGCGCCGAGCAGCGCGGCCCGTTCCGCGATGTATTTTCGGACGGTTGGGTTTTGTTTGTCCATCGTCCCTTTCGACGTAATGAAAGCGACAATGCCGCCTGGACGAACCTTATCCAGCGTCTTCGCAAAAAAGTAATCATGAATCAGAAACTTGTGCTTATCGTATTTTTTGTCGGCCACGCCGTAGCTGCCGAACGGCACGTTGCCAACCGCGAGGTCAAAAAAACTGTCCGGCAAGCTGGTCTGCTCGTAGCCGCTGACAGCAATCGATACTTGCGGATAAACCTGCCGCGCGATGCGCCCGGTGATGCTGTCCAACTCCACGCCAAACAGCCGAGCGTCCTGAAATGACTCGGGCAATAGACCGAAAAAATTGCCGATGCCGCAAGACGGCTCCAAAATATTACCACTGCGAAAGCCCATCCTCTCCAGGCATTCGTACATCGCCTTGATGACGGTTGGAGAGGTGTAGTGCGCATTCAGCGTGGAGGCGCGGGCGGATGCATATTCCTCCGGGTCCAGCAAATCTCGCAGCTCCGCATATTCGGTTCCCCATTGCGGATTCCCATCATCAAATGCTTGCGGAATCCCGCCCCAGCCCACATAACGGGCAAGCACGGCCTGCTCGTCCGCAGCCGCCTGGCGGTTATCCTTCTCCAGTTGCCCGAGCAGCCGGATCGCTTCCACGTTCCACTTGTACTTGGTTTTCGCGCCGCCATGTCCCAATTCGTTATCCATGATCCGGTAGTTGCTGACCGGAGTCGATTCACGCCGGATCTCGATCTCGGGCGTGGCAGCGGAAGGAGCAACAGGAGATATCCTGTCCCCTTCATCATGTGCCGGTTGTGCCGCTTGCTCCGGTTCGTCCACCAGTTCCGTATCCCATTCCGCGTGTTCCGAATCCGATTCCTGCTGGCCGGAAATCAGATGATCGTTTAGCGGATTCTCGCGCAGCATGCGCTCGAAATCCCGGCGATTCATTTCCTGCATGAATAACGGAAATTGAACGTCCTGCAGTACAACCTTTCGCGGCTCCATCTGCGCAATTTCGTATTCATCCGCACCGATAAAAACTTTGCTGCCCTCAGTATACGCATAGTGCGCCCGAGCCCGGTTGGGTATTTGCTGCGACTCATCCGGCTGCACTTCCGATAGCGGCAGATTGTGTTCCGTCTTTTCCGCCGCGCGCTGCCTGCGCTTCTCCTCCTGCTGCTCGGCATAGGCAGGCAATCGTTCTTCTTCCTGGCGGTTTAGATAACGGCCCGATGCCAGCAGCTCGCCGATTCGCTTTTGCACCTTGATCCACGGCAACACTACTTTAACGTCCGGGTTCATAATAGAACCTCGTGTCACCGTAATTCCCTTACTATCGTGATTTTCATGAATATCGGTGCCGATCAGAGCAGGGAGGCGCCCGCCAGTGCCATATTCCCGTTTCAGAAAATCAGCGTTCTCCTGCGTCGATAACGACTGTTGGAAAAATAGCGCGATGCGAAGCTTTCCGTTCTCAAAACCACTTCCACTTTGCAGAACAGCGTCGATGGCCGCTTGAGGAAGTGAAAAAGCGGAGGCTTTTTCGTCCTCCGCTTGCTTCATCCATAATGTCTGTTGCTGAATGGAAGGCACCGATGTACGAGCAGGATCAAACTCGTTAAGGAGAATCATGCTGGAAAAATGTCCGGCAATAACCGACCAATCGTAAAAGCTCTGCGCCGTCCGCTGCTCCGTCGATCCCGTCCAAAGATGCAGTACGTTGCGGTACGGCTCAAAACCGGTCTTTATGTCATCATCTAGCGTTAACTCCGTAATTCCCGGGGAGAACAGACTGCGTATATATAGCGTTCGTTCACGGCTCTCCACATGTGCGTCGAAAAAGGCTTCGATAGCCGCCTTGCTCTCCGTAAGCGGCGCGACGCGAAGCATGTCATTGATGATCGCTTGGTCATGAAAAAACGGAAGACTCCTGTCTTCCGTCGATCGGTCATACCATTTTAGTGATAGATCAGTTCCGTGAGAATCAGTTCCTCGGCCTGTTGCTTCAGGCTGTTCATGTGACCCGTCCAGCCCATCGGGTCGGTCTCCTTGTCCGGTGCTGGATACTGCCGGATCAGTTCCTGCATCGTCAGGTCGATCTGCTCCCGCGCTGTCCGGTCGATGTCCGCCAGATGCTGATTCAACTGCTCCGACAGCATCAGATGGGCGTAGGTTCCCCTCCGTTGGTCCTTGAGAAACGTCTTGCGCAACATTCCATATTTCCCGAACCTCATCGGTTCGGGAAGCGTCAAGTCGGGCATCAGGTAATCCCCGTTCGGCGTGTAGGTCAGTTCCATGTTCCATCATCCTTTCGCGTGTTTTAGCTTCATTGTGCGGCAAGGATTCTGTTCTTGCAACGGTACGGTTCTCCTGACGTTCTTTTTTTCGCTGCTCGTCGCGGCGCATCGCCCTGACGGTAGATTCTATCTCACGCAGCATGGTTTCAGCTACGTCGCTGATCGCCGCGCCCAGATGAGAGAGCGCAGGAAGCGTATTGAAATAACCGACGCCGGACAGATCATCAACGCTGATGTAATGGGAGGGTTCCAAACCGCAGCGTGTCAGCGCCATAAAGGCGACCGCGTGTTGTGCGGCTTCCCTGAACAGCAGTTCTACATGCGGCTCATCCAGTTCTTCCAGCAAGCTGTTGTCGCGTTCGGTGAGCAGCATCCGCACGTAATCGGCGCTATGATCCTCCACCGCGTTTCGGGCAGCGGACAACAGCGCGTCGACCAGTTCCATCCCCGGTCCCAATTCACTTCCAAACGCATTTTCCAGCGTTTCAATGACGGCCTCCGTATCCGGCTCCTCCATGCGCCACAGAGGGACGGGTTGTCGGCTTCGGCTTTGCGTGTCTGACACATCGAAGACATGACGCAACCCTAAATGACTGCCCCGATCCTCGATCAACGCGATGCCTTTTGCGCCGCGCTTTACCCAGCGGTTCAACCGCTTGTTCCAGATTTCAATCGCCGCGCAGGCTGTAGCATCTGGACGCTGCGCGTAGATCAACAGTTGATCCTGAAACGGATACTTGTAGTTCCAGGCTGCCGTCCGCAGAAAATCGGCCCAGCGCTCGGGATGATCCGAAACTGCATGGGCCGTGCTGGCGGCAAGTTCGGCTATTCGAATTAACTTGGCTGTCAACGGTCGCACCTCCTCATACGAAGGTAATTTGGTTTGTCAGACGAATGCCTTCCTCGGAATATCGGGGCGCGAGCCGGATAAGTCCGTTTTGCTGTAACCGATGCAGGTTGCGACGCACAGCAGAAACGGAAAGACCTACCTCTGCCGCAAGTCGCCTGGACGAAAGCAGGACCGTGCCGTTTCGCCCGCCTGCACGATCCAGCATATAACTGTAAAGCAGTTTCGCGGCAGGTGGGATCGCGACTCCGGCAAGCAGCCGGTAACGGGTAAGGTCATTCATAGAAGTGCATCCTCCTATCGTTCCAGTTCAGACTTCTGCTTTAGTGGTACCGATGAAGGGGATTGGAGAGGCGACGACAATTCATTCATTCGCTCCGGCCGGGCGAAGCAATATAAATAAAAGTTATAGTCGCCGGCACGCGGAAAGCATCGCAGATAGTAACGATGCTTTGCCGTCTGTAAACAAAAGCCATAGACATCGCTGTGCCGTGCGTTTGGTAGACGGGCCTCTGGATGTTTTATACAAAAATCATGCATGCCACTGCGGTTTTGAAGCAGCCCCTGTTCCGTCAACGCTTGAATGACCGCTCCAAGCTCCTCCCGAAAATCAGGAGTTTTCAACGAAGGGATATGTTCGAACCAAGTCGCCCAGAATGCCTCCCCATCTTTGCCGAAATCACCGCGCACATGCCCAATACAACCGCGCTCCGTATCCTTCTCGATGGAGGCGGAATAAAAATAAGCCTCATCCTCAGATGTGGCAATCTTCAGCTTCTCAATCATGTTCTTTTCCTCCCAAACGGTATGCTGTTTTTAATGGGTGCCGCCCGTACCAAAATCGTCGTAGCTGGACAAGTCGGCGTGATAAAAAACAACGTCCCCGTCTAGCAAAGAGAACATCCCCCCATAAGGATCGACAAAACTGCGCTGAAAACCTTCCATCTGCCACTGGTTGTCCAGCGGCGCATTTTTATACTGCAAATGTGGGTGAGCGATGTCCTTATTGCGAATGGTTTCGATGTTAAAATTGACTACAATATAGCCGTCACGCAGGAAGATCGGCGCATTGTCGTCCAGCCGGTGGGTACGTCCGTACTCGGCCAGATTCATGCCTGCTGGCACTGCATAGGGAGCAGCGGGAAGGCTATACTCGCCAAACCAGCGCTGCACCGAGGCATTGGCCCGCGCAGTATCAATGCCAGACGGTATCTGCATGCTGCCAATAAACGTCCGAAGCTGCGAAGGAAGCAGCATGCCGTCGTAGCCACCGACGTAGATCCGCTTTTGCGCCGCGTCCTTCAAAACCTGCTGTACATACGACGTCTGAGTGCCAGAGGAACCATTCAGCTTCCACAGTGAACTGGCCGTGTTGGTTAGCTCCTGCTGCGACACATTGCGCAGGCGGGTGTCGAGCGTCACCAACCGCTGCTCGGTATCTTCTGTGGAGCCGATCCGAATAAACCGCTTGTTTCCCGAATGATAGTACAAGTCCACCTGTTGCCGGTTTTTGCCCTGCTTGTCAACGAAGTAAAAGGTAGGCGTAATCTTCACGCCATCGCCCGCGCTGAACATGTTGCCGAGCGTTTTGACCTCAAATTTGAAGTGATAGCCTGTTTTTACGACAACATTTTTCTTTCCGCTCTCCGGGTGACTGCCGGGCCGAATCGGCAGCACGTAAGGGGCCGTATTGCCGCGCGCCGCGCCGTCGATCCCTTTTGTGCCAATCCAATAGCTATTTCCGGTCGGCGTCGCACTGCCTGCCGCCGTTCTGAACACCTTTTCCCACTGGTAGTCGGCAATATCGGTAATTCGGAAGTCGAACAGACGGCCAATAACCTCAACCGCCACAACTTGCGTCGCCACATGATTAGTTAAGTCCGAATTGGCATTACTTTGTGATGTGAATGAAACCGGACTGTTTTCGGCAAACGTGCGGAACAGTACATCATAATTTCCCTCATCTACCCAAACGGGCATGTAAAAAGTGGTTGTAAGCTGGCCGACAGGAATCGAAGTCCAGGTGTCCTTCGGAATCAACGTTGCGTGGTCAGCCTTGTATACATCGAATGGGAACCTTACCTGCTTGTCTCGCACATATTTGGCATAGTCCCGATTGCCGTAGCCGGTAATGTCCCGGTGCGGCCCGCTGGTAGGAATCGTCACGGTAAAGGGACGATCCAGAATAAGCGCCGAGCGACCGGCTGTCGGCACCGTTTTTTGATTGTGTGCCTGATCGTCGGATACGGACGCCAGATTGACGACGGGCGTATGCACCGTCACCGGATTGATGCCATTGATCGGGAAGCTTTGGTTCGATCCGCCGCCGATGCCCTTGACCAGCGTGTAATAAATCGTTCCCGTACTTGGCTGGCTCGCCTTGTTCGTTTTAGTCGCATCAATGACAAAGCCCGAAACATATAAAACGTCCTGCCCGATCATGGGAGATGCGGGAATCGCCCCCGGGGCGGGAGCCGTTTCCTCAACCGTCCGATTATCCATGATCGTTTGTCCGTTAAAGACGACCGTATCGTTTTTGACCTTGATTTTACCGACAGCATCTTCAGCCTCAGACTTCCAGTTCTCGCTCGGAACCGAAGGTCTACTGGAGCCGCCGTAAACCGTTTGCCCGGAAAGCACAACGTTGCGATACACCGGGTCCGTAATATGGGACGAGAACGCTGCATCATGGGTGGCGGAAACAGACGGTGCGGTGTACCCGTTTGCTTGCAGCGTCACCGAACCGGCAGGCAGGGCATAGTTGGCGACTGTCGCCTTCTGTAAGCCATACACTTCCAAACGGTCTGCCAGCCAATAGCTGTACTTTCGCTCCACGTTGTAGCTTTGGGTGACGGTTTGCGTGTCGGATCGGGATACCGGAACCGTGGTCGAATGGCCTTCGCTATCCGGCGGGCCGGGAACATATTCCGTCCAACTCAGCGTATACGTCCGGCTGACTGTAATCGGGTAAGATTTCGAGCCTTTCACTTCCGTGAACGTGTTGCGATACAAATACGCTTTGGCGCTCGCATTAACATAAAGGCTTTCTGAGGTCGGTATTCCCTTCAAAACGTCAAAGCGTTCTGCGCCGCGAGAATCCGCCTTTATGATCGCCAATGCCGTGGCATCCATCGCCTCGGCTTGCTGGCTCGCGCCAGGTAACGAGGTATCGCCGCCGCCACTGTCGCCTTTGCGTACGGTGTGATCCGAGGTGGAATCTCCGCTGTTACCATTCGCATCTTTCACGACGACCGTGATTTTGACGGTAATACTGGAGCCGGATGTGAATGGAATTTTAATCGGCAGCGATTTACTTGCCGTCAGCCCGCTGAGTGAGCCGGACTTATCGCTTGGCGTAACGAATGTTGCGTTCTCAATATTGGTGATCTCATACGTTTTGAGCGGCACGGGTGACTTCGCTTCAAATACAAAATTTCCATCCACAGAGGTAACGGAAGCATCGACGTGATCCGGCGCGTCAATACGAGAGGTCACGGTAATCGGGGAAGGAATTTTATAGATGCCGACGAAGTTGGAGCCGCCAGAGCCAACCAAGATGGAGCGTTCGAGCAGCTTCGCGTCTCCTTTTTCTTGTATGAATAGCTTCTCATCCGGCTTCTTGTTGTTTGTGATATACGTGCGAACAATTTCATAGGTCTGGCCGCCAGATGTGAACTGCGGATCAAACGTATAGTTCGCTTCCTCTCCAGTCTCGTAGACGCCTTTGTCGACTTCCTTGAGTTTCGTACCATCTTCCTTTTGATAGATCGCCTTTACCGGGTTATTTTCAGCGTATTCGGCAATCGCGTCCGTTCCGCCAAGCGCCACCGTGAAGCTTCGCGTTCGCACCTTCGGATTCGTATCCGGATTTTCCTGCAACCAGCTTTTCTGCGTTAGGTCCTTCTTCGGCGATAGGTAGGAGCGGACAATACTGTACGTTTTCCCGTTATCCTCAATCGTCGCAGGAAACTCGTGGTTGATCGTCTCGCCGACTTTGTAGTCGCCCTTATGGAACGTGACCTCAGGCTGCTTGAGGATCGTTCCTCCCACGGTTTTCGCAACGACATCGACAGGAAAATTCGCGCTGCGATAGGGAACGTGAATCCCAAAGTAATCATCGAGATCATCCGGGTGCGCCCAAGGCTCAGCGTTCTTGATTCCTTCTAACGTGTAAAATGGGCCTTTGCGCACGTTTCCATTGCCATCGACGGATACCATAATTGCGTACAAGTACAGGTCGTCGTTGTCCTTGATGTCTCCCATGCCTGCTTGCCACATGCCATCCGTTACTAAATCTTCACTGACTTCGTAGTAGGTCGTGACCGGCTCTCCGGGAATTGGGGGGTTCGGATTTTGCGCGACTTGACGCACCTGTTGATTGACAAATGATGCGTGACTGCCGTTACGCGGATCACTGCACTGTTTGGATGATGTATTCGTGCAGAGTTGGTCACGACGCACCGTCCAACCTACCGTTCTGTAGCGGATGGACGAGGTTGCTGCTGTGCTAGTGATTTCAAATTTGATCTTACCCTCATCTACCCGGACAGCCGGTGTCGCGGCATTCGTAAGAAACGGAAAGCACGACAATAAAAAAGAGCATGCCAGCAGCATGCTCAACGTGATTCGTATGAATTTAGGTTTGCGCATCTAGATCGGGTCCGCCTTTCTAATGATATGATTGCGGAACAAACTTGCATTCGGATCGACCTTCAACGTACTTCCCCAATCGCCGCCTACATTAGTGGATAAAGAAATATCGGCGTAGCCTTCGTACCAAACATCTTTCTCAAACGTTTGTTTTTTCGGGAACCACTCATCGTAAAGCAAGTCATTGCTTGCCTTGTACGAGACGAGTTTAATCCTGAACTTGGATCGCACAAAGTTGTTGCCAAACCCATCTTTATAAATCATGGATGGTTCGGGATCAAGATAGCCTTCCATCTGGATTTGGTTCTCTTTGACCCATTCTGCGTAGCGGCGAATATGCTTCAGTTCGGCATCAGAGTTTTGCATTTTGGTAGCAAAAACCGCCTGCACCCACGCGTCATCAATCGTGTTGTAATTTACATTCAGCCAAAGCGCACCGAATGCTTTCAGTCTTTCCATCCAAATATCCACGTTCTTCTTGTTGAATTCCGGCTTCGTCGAGTAGAGGACGGATGAAACTTTGCTGTCTGTTGGATGCGAAAATGGATAGCCCATCTCGTACATTTCATTCGGAACGTCCGCAAGAATGTATGGATAATCGCTCGCATTCTTCGGTAAGTCAGTCGTGCGAATCAAGCGCCCCCATTGGTCGGTCTGCGCCGCGCTATCTTCGCTGGTCTTGATAAACACGGTGTCTGTCGGATTGTCCCAATCCACCTTCGCACCCAACACCTCGCTTACGAAACGGAGCGGCACAAACGTTCGACCGCCGCTCAGGATGGCTTTCGTATCCAAAGTGACCGCTTTGCCATCTACCTGCACAACATTTTGGTCAATCGTCAGAACGATAGATTGATCGTCTCTCGTAATCGGAACCGTCAGTGATTTCGATTCCCAGCCGACTTTCGCTCCGAGCGATTCGGCGACAAAGCGTACCGGGACGAGCGTTCGCCCGTTCTCATCAATAAACGCCTGCGCGTCGGGAAACCAGATTTTTTTGCCGTCCATGACGACGCTGACAAAGGTTGGCGGTTTACTGGCTGCGCTTGCCGTCAAACTGAATATACTTCCGAAAAGTGTCACAATGAGGAGGGATATTAACCTTCTTTTCAAATGTCTCACTCCCTAAAGAAAATGTGCGAAACTGGAAAAACTTGCTGTTGCCTACATCATAGTGCCGATTCTGTTGCCTGTCCACTGTCCGGCAGCCTCTCCTCTGCAGGAACCGAAGCCGCTCTTTACTCCGTGCGCGAAGCCCTTCTTCTTATAACAACAACTACGATGACAAGAATCAGCAGCAAGCCCCCGTAGACGCAGGATGGGCGCAATCCAAATGAACCTTCATGAAGCGGAGAACCGTCCCCAGTAGCCTGAATCACGGTTCCTGATGGCATAGTCCGACCGTCCGTTACTTCAAAGGGGAATTCTTTCTGTTCTGTACGGTTACCCAGCGTAGTCTTCACTTCCGCCATGTAAGAACCGAGAGAAAGCGGCCTGTTTAGCTCCGCCATGTACTGTGCGACCGTGCCTGCATAAATGGAATCAACCGTTGATTTCCTTTCAAACAAAAGCTCGCTGGCATCGTCCTGCCGTTTGAGCCGCACCTCGATCTCCGGTTCGGACAAGCTATCGCCTTCATTGACCAGCAAAATCGTCAGGCTCGCTTTTCCGTTCTCCAGCGTGTATACGGCTGCGTACGGGACAGCCTCAGGAGGCTTCGCTTCGTCCAACTTGTAGTTAAGGACGACCTGCAGCCCGATTTTACGCGCCGCCGATTCCCTCATACTTTGATCGTAGACGCCGATGACGGACACGTACTGGCCCGGCTCCACACTTTCAGGTATCTGCATTTCCATTGTAAAGCTTTGCGTCTCGCCAGCCTTGAGGGTTATACTGCGATCCGGCGCCCTGTACCATGCAGCCGAACCGGTATCGGGATCGCCCGGTAAAGTAAAATCCTTACCGCCGCCCAATGCAGGCATGGCATTGGCCGCATAGAGCAGCGCTGTTATTTCCTCATCAGTGGGATTCGTGACGTGAACCTTGTACTCTCGCTTATCGCCGGGTACTATATCCTCGACATAAGCGCTGAGCTCCGGATTGATCCGGTCGGAATCCCCACTGATGACCAATTGCTGCCCATCCATAGGGTTGGTAAATCCGGCGGCTATCCAAAAAACGATTGCCGCCAGCACCAGTCGAATCCACATGATTGATGAACTCCTTTGCTTGTATTCCGCTTGCCATCGCTTACATGAGCGAATAGGCATACGTTCCTGCTAGAAGGCCGAGCCGAGGCAAGTCAGGGGCATATATCCCTTGCGCGCGGCTGCTTGCTCGCTGGCAAACGTTTCTTCGGTCGGATAGGTGTAACCGCAGGAACTGCGGTAGTACACCTTCATACTGCCTCTCCTTGCCCCGATGATCGTTGGACGTTTCACGATGCGGCTCCCGCCAAGCGCATAGTTGTTGTACACCTTTGCTCCCATCGGGATACCTTGTACAAAAGCCAAAACGCCCACATCATCCACCGTATTGTGCCAGTCCTCATCGGAGATCAGAGGCAGGGTGAACGTGTAGGACAGGCCATTTCGAGAGACCGTTTCGTTATATCGATTGATCCGGTAGGCCAACTCGTCCTGGATCGCCCGGACAATCGTGCTTCGTCGTACCTGCTCGAAGAGCGCAGCATCCTGCAAAAGCGGAATCATCGTTTGCTGCCGGATGTCCTGCCGCAAGCCCTCATGCCAGCTTCGGCTGGCCGCATCGTAAGCGAGTACCTGCTGGTCAAGCGTAAAGGACAGGCTGTTACCCGCCGCATCGGCATACGCATAAGGCTTCTTCGTTCCCCAAGCCGGATTCATGACGGTTTTTCCGTCAGCCCCCGTCCATTCTTGCTCGGAATAGACGTAAAAGCCGTCGTAGCCGACGATCACGATAGCCGGAATGTAGCGATGCAGGATTCCTTGCGACACCAGATCATCCGCAGCGCCGAAGCCCGCGTCCAGCGTCCGGTAGAACGCCGCTAGTGCTTCTTCCTTGTTCAGCGCGACATGCTTGGCCGAGGCATATTGCGCTTCCTGCTGCTGGCTTGCGTTAACGACGAGCAACCTCGCGGCGTCGTCCACCGCCGCATCTAGTGCAGCATCGTATCTCATCTCCGACAGCACCGTCCGTCTCAGGGTATCCGTCTCATTCCGATTGACGATCGCGAAGGGAAGAAACAACAGCGCGCCGACGATAGCCCATTCAATCCATTTCATTGCGCACCACCCCGCCATACGGAATCACGATTTTTTCATTCGGGCTAATGGTATTGTTCAGAAAATCAAAGAACAACGTGCCTGCCGTCCGGTTCGTATTGCGCACAATTACCGAAAAGCTGTCGCCCGCGCGCATCCGATAACGACGGCTTGGGTCATCCTTTGCTGCCCGATTGTCGGGGAACAGCACCGGCAGGATCTGCGCATTGAAAAACGCATCGTACTGTACCTCGTAGTTGCCCTTAAAGGTTTCGGGCCGTGTCGGATCGTCGTAAACCGGCACGTACTTCTTGCTGTCATGCTCCATCTGAACGTCGAAGGTATTGCCGGTCGCCGCAAGCGCAGTCATGAAATCGTTGTACATCGTTGGCGTGATGCCGCCTTTGTCCCGAACCGCATCGACGAAGGCTGTCGTCGCGCGCAAGGCGACCAGCTCCGAAATATCGTCCTGCTGGTCAAAGGCGGCAGATAGCGGGTAGAGATAGAGCAGCAGAACAGCGATCAATACGGCGAAAATTTTGATCAGACTGTTCATGGCAGGCTCCTTAGTGTCAGGCGCTGCAAGTGACCAGAAACGTCCCGTTCATAGGCGGGCTGATAACGCCCCTTCAGACGTATGCCTGCGGACGAAAGCTGCTCCCGTTCCAGCGGCGGCGCGAACCGAACGCCGTCTACCACCATTTCCGCATCTCCTTCATCTAGGCGAGCGATAGCTTGCAGCACTTCCGCACCGGATACAGAACCGTCGCCCGAGAGCGGTACAGCGATTTGCTGCAAGTTACGATCCTGCGATTGGCCGGTTACATAGGCAAGCGAATTGAGTGAGGCACCGGTCTGAAACAAAATTAGACCGCTGCCTGCGGCCATGAGGAAAACGAGCAAGGCTGCGCTCATCTCCAGCATCGTTCTTGGCGCATAGTTCATTCGTTACACCTCCTTCATGACGAAAGCGTCCAACCTGGGCCGGACGCTTTCGTAACCTCATCCGACCTTATTGCTGCCGGAAGACGATGCCGCGAATGACATTGCTGCTGTCCAGCACCAGCGTGCTGCGGAACTTGCCGCTTGGATTAACGTAGTTGATGTCCGCTTCGTCTACGGTCTGGCTAATCTGGCCGGGTGCGGCTCCGACGATTGCACCGTAGGTGATGCTATCCAGAGGCACACCGGTATTGACAACCTTGCCGTACCACTGACCGGTCGGGTTTTTGCCGGTAACGATCTGGATGCCAAATTGATCCTGATCGCGGAACTTGCGAAGCGCGTTGACAACCTGACTGCCCGAAAGCGTCGTATTGTCATACACCGTAAACGCCGTTTGTGAAAGCTCCGTCTGGATATTGCTAAAATTGCTTTGAGCCGCCTTGGTCGAATCCTGGGCGGAAATAAACAGCACGACAGCCAGTGTAATGAGTGCGATGGCAAGGAAGATTCCGGCTGCCATGACAAGTGCCTTCTGCGCATTGGACATGTACAATTCTCTCCTTTGATTGGGGGATAAAAAAAACGCCTTCCCGCTGATGAAGGAAAGCGTCTGTATGGGTTACTGGATGCGTTGAAGCTGATCGTAGTACACGGTCATCTGATGTAGGCTGACGACGACAAGCGGAATGACCAAATACCCGAATATCAACGTCATCAAGGGGGCAAACCCGATCCAGCGTCCCCAGCCTGCCTTTTGTTCAATTAACTGTTCATACTCCTGCTTGCGCTGCTCCCGCGCAAACGCCTGCTCTGCTTCGAGATCGTCGAATACCTGCCGGATCGTCAAATGCTGCGAAGCCATTTCCAGCTTTTCCACGATCCGAACAAAAGGCAGAAATGGTGCATCTTCTTTGAGCTGCGCAAGCGCCTGCTCCTCACCCTGTTCAAAGTGAAGGAGGCAGGCTTGCAGTGGCTCCTTGAAGACCTGCGCGAACTGCTCCATCCATAACAGAAGCTGTTCAACCGACATCCGATCCATCCCGGCGAGCATGGCAATCACGGCCTGCAACTGATCCACCTCGTGTTTCATCTCCATCTGCCGCATACGCCGCTGGAACAGCCGAATACCAACTGGCAGCGTGTACCCGCCCCATCCTGCGGCGAAAGCCAAAAACGCTTCCCACCACGCCAGAAAAGGCTTATTCAGCTTCTCCAGCTTGCCCAGGATGCGCCGCGCCGCCTCTCGAAGCTGATCCGCCTTGACCTGTGCAGCCGGGTCCTTGCGCAGCAGGCTGATGACGCTATTTTCGCTTCGCGGCCTCACCTCCTTTAATTGATCGAGCATCCTGCGATCCAGCGTGGCGGCTTCCTGTGCCTTCGTTTCCTCCTCCGGGGACAACTGCCCGAAAAGTGTTCCCGGCTTCACAGGTGAATACAGCACCTGATGCCGCTCCGCTGCATGAAAGGACACGAATAAGCCCAGCACCGCCAAAAAGGCTGCGAACCCGGACACGATCCGCTGCACGTAAAACCATTCAAGACGTAAGGGAGAGGCTGTATCCTTGAGCAGCCGGGTTATCCGTTCCGCTTCTCGCGAGCCGGGAACCGGCCCCAGTCGGTCGGCCAGCCAGCGCATCCACGGCCAGCCATAAACCCGTTGCTCCCATCTTTTTCGGCTGGTGGGCCTTGCTGTCGCATCCAGCTCCGACAGGTTGCGCAGCAGCACGTAGCATAGCCACACGACGACAAGCAGACAGAGTTTGGCGGCCCAACCGAAAGCGCTGGCGTAGAACGTGTCCATTGCCGGAAAAAAGTGGCTGGCCCAGGCTTCAATCGGACGGGTAAATAGCAGCGGCAGCAGCGCGATAACGGTCAGCCCCTGTAATAAGAAGCTGAGACGCTCGCGACGCAGCAATTCCAGATTCAGTTCAATGGACAGCTTTTCCAGTCCCTTGAGGTAGACCGAACCGCTTTCCGTTTGCTGATCGCCATGCTCCTTGATGAGATATGACAATCCCGCAAGGCCCTGCAAATAACGATTTGGGGCATGCTCCACAAATTGCGCCAGTTTATCTTCGGCGTCGCTGTCCGTCAGCATGTCGTACAGCTCTTGCCCGTGCAGCGCCATTTCATACGGCGCGCTGTCCGCCGATTCATAGACGGCTTCATCTACCATCCCGTGACGATGGTAATGATGTCTCACATCCCCAAGAAACAGACGAAGTTGTCGCAGCAGCCGCATTTCGAGCCGATAAACACCCATATCCGAGAGGATGCCGTGGCCGACCCAAAGACCCATGCCGAGCATCGCCAGCGTGAAAGGGTCGCGCACCGCCAAAACAAGCGGAATCGCGGCCAAAAACAGGACAAGCCACATTATGAGTGTCGATTTCATCACCTCAAGCCGCAGCTTCCATTCGTCCCCGAGCCGCAGAATGACCAATCGCCTGCGAAGGTGCTGCAAGTACATCCTTAAAACCGGCATCTGCTCGCAAACGCTGTATAGCTGCTGCATGAAACTGTAAACCGCCTGCTTGCGAGGCGCTTGCCCCGGCTTACGTAGCGCTTCGTAGCGCCGGACTGCCGCCACCTCCGAATCACGCCGGGACAGCCACAGGAAGGCCGCGACAGCGGCAAGAAAGAGCACAGTTGCGATGCCGAGCATAGGGGAGAGCCATTCCCGCATCATGTCTCATCCCCCCAATGGGATGCCAGAAACGCATCAAAGACAGCCTGATCGGGGCCGCTCAAGTATTCCGCAATCTCGCAGCGACTTTGCTCGGACAGGGGATGAACGGCAACGTAACGACCGTCGCGGTATTCGACGAGATTTCGGGCGGTGTACAGCGGGCGATCCGTCGAGCGGCGAAAGTATTCGAGCGTCGTTTCCATAAAGGCTGCCATTCGTTCGTCCTTTGTCATCTTCCCGCGAAAGGCTTCCGGGTACGCCGTCTCCTGCGGCACCGGGACGCATTCCGTAATGCGCTCGATATATCGCCGTCCGTCCAGGTCGCGGCGGAGGTGAATATCGAAGTTGACGACGCTGACGACCTGCTGCTCCGCCACACGCTCGTTCGTAAACACCTTTGTTTTCAACAAGGAATTGCGGAGAGACAGCACTAGGTCACGGAAGGTTTTGGCGTGATGCGTGAACAAGGTGAATAATGACGCCACCTGTGCCATCTGAACCATCCAAGCGGCGACCGGATCGGTCGCTACCTCGCCCAAAATATTGACAGAGCCGTCCGTCTTCTTCTGGATGTCCAGCCCCTGTTGACCGGAAATCGTCTCGGTTTCGCGCAAGCTGACGATGTTGCGTTCTGGATAAATTTTGCGCAATTGAAGCTCAAAGCTCATTTCCT
Source organism: Paenibacillus timonensis (assembly GCF_009725205.1). Classification (GTDB taxonomy): domain Bacteria; phylum Bacillota; class Bacilli; order Paenibacillales; family Paenibacillaceae; genus Fontibacillus; species Fontibacillus rhizolycopersici. The sequence goes on from NZ_WNZY01000008.1 coordinate 150,093, forward strand.
GTACCCGGATGGGCAGCACTTCTGGAATATGGCGAACCATCGCCATAAGAAGCGTTGTTTTGCCGCTGCCCTGCGCACCGGTAATCGCGGTGATCCGCGCACCCGATACCAAGTAACGAATGAGGCCAATCGGCAATTCCGCGCCTTCGTCCTGAATCAACTGCTCCAGCGTCGCGCTTTGCACGTCGAATTTGCGCACAAAAAAAGCCCACGATTCACTGAATCGGGGGCGCAGCACGACGACGCGGGAGCCGTCTGCCATTTCATTGACCTTAAATCCGTTCGCCTCGGACAACTGGCCGGGAAAATTGTGCTTGTAGATGATCTGGCAAACGCGTCGCAGTTCCTGCTCGGAGCCGAAGGACAAGAAGCTCAGGTGGATGGACTTCCCCTTGTAAAACAGCCATATGCTGTCATGCGAACGGGGCAGCGACTGAAGCTGTGCGTCCTCCTCCAGCGACCATTCGCCCTCCCACATGAGCGGCGGCAGACCGGATACGCCCCCAGATACGCCGTCCACACGCATGTCGCGCAGCTCGTCCACAACGCTGAATCCTTTGTAATGCTGATAAATCCGCTGGACGACAAGCTGGAGCTTATCGTCCGTCGTCAAACGCGGCGCTTCACGTGCGAAGACGATACGAATATCCTCCGCCGTAATCCGGTACGTTTCAAGCTGGCCTTCCTCGTTTCGTCTTTGCCGATCCCATTCATAGGTTTGAACGAGCCGGTCGAGCGCATGAAGCCCGGCTTCCTTTTTATAGGTGTAAAGCAGAATATCAAACTGGTCTTGCGCGGAGAGGGACTCCGGCTGATGAAAGGGCAGCAGGAGGTTCAAATGCGCATCGTCCAGTTCATAGCGCTGCGCGAGCAGGTCGGCAATGATTTCTTTGACGTATTCCTTGTCCCGCAGATCACCGGAGGTACAGCCCCGCAGCGCCTTTTTCAACTCCGCCCGTTTGCTTTTTCGGCGGCGGTATTCTTCCTCCGACAAACCGAAATCGGCCAGGTTGCTGCTGGTTAACTCGTGTAGCGTTGCTTTTACGAAAGTGGTCATCGCTTCCAGCGTATATACCGATGTGTCGTCCGTCCGTTCCGGCAATCGTCGGCTCAGGCGCAAATAAAGGAAGAAGATTGAAAGCAACAAGAGCGCGACCAGGATGAAGGCATTTAGCATAGCCGTCATGGCGCGTCGCCCTCCTTCCCGCCGAAAAGGGGTTGCCTTGCGCCTACACTGTCGATTACAGCCTGCGCCAATCGTCGCACCTGCTGTACGAACAGGTGGTTCTCATGACCGCTTGCTATCTTCCTGTTGCGAAACCAGAAAGGAGTCGCTTCGCCATGCTGTGCCGCATCCATCCAGCCTGTATTATGTGCAACAGGGTACACGGACGTTCCTATACGGAATTGACGCATGAGATTTTTAACGGTGAGCGTCGAATAAGGGTCGTACTGTCCGAACACGAGCAGTGTTCTTCGGCCTTGCAGCATCGCTGCTTCTGCCGATTGAAAAAATCGCTCCAGAAGGAGACGGTTTTGCGGCAGGCAGACGACCCATACGTCGGCCTGCTGCCGCAGCAATTCGTCCCAAGCCGACCCGCTGCCGCTCCCCCCATCCAACAGCACTACATCGTAAGCGCGGCGGGCAACCGCAAGCAGCGGTGTGAGCCATTCTTTTGCCGTTTCGATAAAGATATCCTCTTGCTTGATGGAGCCGGGCAAAATATCCAGGCGATCCCGCAGCAACGGATGGGCATAGTCACGCAGCATGACAGGCTCCAGCTTGCGGTTTTTCAGCAGACGCAAGAGCGCATCAATTCCCGTGTCCGGGGTATGCATGTCCTCTCTTCTGGCAGGTCGATAATAGGCACGTTCGACAGCGGCGTAGCTGCTTAGCAAATGCCCAAGCAACAGCAATCGCGCCGAATATTCCAAACCCATGCACGTCGCCGCGGCGAGCAGATTAGTCGTTGTCCCAGCCTGACCGGATACAGGACTCCAAAATACAACGGTAGCTCCCATAAACGTACTCCTTTCTACCACACCCGCACCCGTTTACGGGCGATTGCCCAGGCTCGTCGCGCTGTCTTGCGGTCGCAATCGCCAAGCTGCTCCAGCATCGTCAGCAGCATCTCGCGAAACGCCCCGGTCAGCCCGCGAAGGTCGATGCGGCCGTGGTGTTGATTGTTCAAATCGACGGCTGCATCGCGTTCATCCAAAGGGAAGCGAAACACCGTATCCTCCAACTGGATATGCCGCAACCGCTTTTCGGCTCGCCACGCTGCCAACTTTCCCGGTATGTCAGGGGAGAGCAACTCGAAAAACGAGACAGGCTCTTCCGTGTTCTGTAAGCCGAGACGAAGCATCAGCTCCTCGTTTTTCTCCAGCGATAACCGCCTTCCATCCCAGCACCACACCCGCTTATCAAACTGGGACAGGTTGTGGTAGAAAACAAATTCCGTATGGTCAGTGTCCACCAGCATGATGTCGTATACCGGTGTCGTCCCTGCCTGTGCCAAGCCTCGTTCAAGCTGTTCGGGAGTGAGATAGCCGTAGGCCACATCCATACCTTCATAATCCTGAACTGCGCTATTGGCATAGGCGTGCGGCAGATAACCCCGAATCGACTGCGTGGCGGTGGAATCCACCAACAGCACTTTATTCCCCAACGCCACAAGCAAGCGGCCAAGCACCAACAAAGCATGCGTCTTGTCCGCTACGCCGATAAAAACAATTTTTTTCATATCCGCACTCCTCATTGATTGAAGATGTTTTCCCACTTATCGTCGCTTGCCGGAGGAGCTTCGGTTGCAGGAGGCGTACCCGATGGCAGCGACGGCGAAACGGCAGGAGGGGGCGTCTGTTGATTTTTCGGAGATTGCGTAGCTGCTGCACCAGCAGCATCACTAGGCTGCGGACCATTCGTCGAAACTGCTGATTCTCCAGATTGCGGTGTGCCTACTGGCTGTGTTCCGCTCATGGCACTGCCCTGCCGCGTCGTCATCCGTTCGTTTTGCAACTGCTGCTGCACGGTTACACTACCGCTAGTGACGCGAAGTTTGTCCGAGTCGCTGACCGCCTTCAAATTGCCATCCAGCGTTTGACGCAGCGCGCGGGCAAGTTCGATTTTTGCGGTTTCGAGCAGATTGGGATCGACCGCCATTAGGTTCAAAACCTTCTGATTTGCCGGATAGTTGACCACAGCCGCTTCCTGTAAGCCCGGCTCGATGTACGGGAGGGCATACAGCCGCGCTCCCTGCAAGTACGCATCAATAATTGCGCTGGACGTTTGGAGGATGTCCATCTCATTCAGTTCCAGCCACACAACCGTACCTGACAGCTCCTGTACCTTCTTTTTAGATAAGAGAACAAAGTCCTCGCCGGTTGGAAAGCCGATGCGAACGTCTATATATTGGTTAGACTTGAGATTAGAGGGAAGCTGAATGACCTGAAACTCCTGTATGCGCAAATCCTTCGGAATGGGCTGTCCTTCGTACAATAAAGAGGAAAGTAGCGGCGTTCCTGATGGAAGCTCGATCTTGGCGTTTTTGCCGATGATGCTTTCCCGGTCGGTGATGACGCCCGGCGGAATCAAACTGACGGGCATCGGAACAGCCTTGAGGTCATCCGCTTTGAGCGAGACGCCTGCCGGTATTGTTTTTGCAGTCGTCCAGACATTTCGGCTGTTTTGCTGCTCCTCCTTTTTCAATTGCTGAATCTGCCGCTCATACTCCTCTTTCATCTGTTGCTGCTTTTGCTGCTGGTCGGTGTGCTGCATCAGCATATACAAGGCCGCTGCTACCAGAAGTGCCACGCTGATCGCGATGGCTCCCATGATGAGCGTCTTGCGGTGTCGATACGTCCATGACATCGTTCACGATCTCCTTTCATTTATATAGAAGATACCTTGCGCTTCTCTTAACGCGCTTCGCCTCGCGGACGCGGCTTTGATGGGGCTTGCTCTGCTTGTCGTTGTGCCAGCTTCTCGGACGCCCATGTGGGCGTATGCTCCGGCTTCAGGAACCCCATCAGGTCTTCCCGGTTATAGCGGTATTCATCGCCGGAATAGAGGGTTTCCGCATAGACCGCCCGCCCACGTGAGTTCCCGGAGGCACCGAAGCCTCCCGTTACCCAAATCAACTGATGGTCTGCCGTGCGAAATTCCGGCCGCAACCAATCCAAACGGGTCACAACAATTCTGCCGCCGAGATCATCGTCACTTTTGATGGGCAGGCATTGGTCGGGTTGAATGGGAGGCATCGGCTCCGTGATCGTAGCGCGCTCGGTCTGGAGTTTCTCGATTTCCCATTGCAATAGCTTGGTAAATTCCTGCATTGCGACCAGGTAATCCGCATATCCTTCTGCACCGTAATACTGATCGATGCCAAACAAATTATTCTGCGAGCAGTAGCAAACCAAATAGGGCTTTTCGGTATTCGTGATGTCGATGCCTAAAACAACCTCCACCCTGCCAATGGGTAGCGCTTGATAGACTTCGTAGTCACCGGCCATTCGTTTCTCATGCTCCATCGTCAGCCCTCCTGGTTCTTTTTGTGGTCACGTTTCTTGTGCCAGCCTTCGGCTTCCTGAGCCTGCTTGCGCAGTTGTGATTCTTCCTCCTCGGATGGCCTACTACGCGCAAAACCCGGCTTTTCTTTCATCAGACGTTCATACTGACGCCGTTTTCCTTTCGTAAAGTCCATTGATGATCTCCTCCCCGAAAATAGGCATAAAAAAAGCTCTCCGTCAGGGGAGAGGGCGCATGAACAGGGCGGCAACGGGGGAATTACCGTTCGTGCTCCCTCTGCCGCCTTTTGTACCAGCTTTCCAGCAGTTGCACGATTAGGTCTTCCTTTTGTTTTTCCGAGAAATCTCGTGGGAAAAAGCGGTCGATTCGTTCTCGCTGAATACTCATTTTTTCTTTCTGATTCGGCTTCTCCTCCGTCAGTATGGTGTAAATGACATCTGTATTCAGCCTGCCTTCTTGACTCATCTTTTTCATACGCTGAGCCTGAGCAAGTGAAGGCGTGCAGTCCTCGGCCTGCATGGTCTCGAATAGGGCTTGCTGTTCTTTCTCGGCCAAGTAAGATAACTCAACGGCAGGATTAAAGGCAATCCGTTTGTCGTCTACCATTTCGAGAATGTGAGGAGTGAGTTCGGTTAGGCGAACGTATCTAAATATTTGGTTTTTGCTTTCGCCCATCTGTTCCGCTAATATCTCGCTTGATTTCTTTGCAGCAGACTTGTTCCCAACTTGGGAACGAGTTAAATCTGTTCGTTGTCCTTGTCTGTTCATAGCTTCCAATTTCATTTTGTAGGCAAATGCTTTTTCACTCGGAGAAATATACTCCCGTTGCAGGTTGCTATCCACCATGATGATAGTCGCCTGATCGTCATCCAACTCGCGAACGAGACATGGAATTGTCTCCATACCAGCCAATTCACTTGCCTTCTTTCGACGATGGCCGGATACCATCTCGTATCCACCGCCTACCTTTGGCCGAACTAAGCCGGGAACAAGGACACCATACTGCTTGACACTATCCGCCATTTCTAACATCGCTTCATCCGCCCTTACCTTAAAGGGATGACCGGGAAATTCACTAATTTCAGCCAATGGAATATCCATCACCTTTTCCCGTTGCGAATCGTTGCGGCTTTCCTCTGTCGAGAATAAATCATCGACTTTGGTCAGTTTTATGCTGGCGAGCCGATCTTCTTTCGCTGCCAATATCCTGCACCTCCTTCGTAAGTGCAGCGTAGGCTTTAGCAACCTGTCCGTTCGGATCGTGGGCATAAATGCTTTTGCCTTTGGCACTTGTTTCCGCCGCTCTGATGGACAGGGGGATTTCTGTATTGAATACACGCAGCTTATCCCCATAATCTCGGCGCAAAACGAAAGAAATATCTTTGGCGAAATTAGTTCGGCTGTCTACCATCGTGAGCAGCACACCATCCACCGCCAGCTTTGGATTAATTTGACGCTTGACTCGGGCTACCGTCTGTAAAAGCTGCGTCATGCCTTTGGCGGGCAGATAGTGTGCCTGTACCGGGATGATGACGCTATCCGCCGCTGCTAGTGCGTTGATTGTCATCATGCCCAAGCTCGGCATACAGTCGATCAGGATATAATCGTAATCTGCTTTTACGGAATCAATGAACGATCGCATAATCGACTCTCTGCTCATTGTATTGACGAGCGCCACTTCGACTGCCGATAATTCTATGTTTCCCGGCATCAGGTCGATACCTTCGTGATGATGCAGAATACCTTCCCTCGGTTCATACGGCTCCTCCGTCATACCCTTCACCAACATCGTAGCCAGTGAAATGGACAGACTATCCGGTTCATGGAAGCCTAGCGAATCTGTCAGGTTGCCCTGCGCATCCGCATCCAGTAGCAGAACCTTCTTGCCTTCCGCAGCCAAGCCAATGCCAAGGTTAACCGCTGTTGTTGTTTTGCCGACGCCGCCTTTCTGATTGGCGAGAGCGATTACTTTGCTCATCCAACAACTCTCCTTTCACGCAAAAAAGCCGACTGCACTGAACATTCAATAGTTCAGACAATCGGCTTTTTTGAAAAGTATCTATATAAAAAGAGAACGCCCCAATTTTTGGACGCTCTCTTGGATATTCTCAAATTCAATTAGAAGTCATCAGATGTGTCCACCCATTTCAAATCCAACACAATAGAAACCTCGATTTTATCTTTCAAAATCTTACTTCTAAAGTCGTTTTCCTCAATATTAAATGACGAATACTTCGCAGAATACTGATAATTCAGGACTTCTAGGTATCGACCCGACATATTCCTACCACGCACTCCACATGCACCGTATGCGGGAACATATCCACCGGCGTGACCTCGAGCGTCCGATACCCGCCGTCCTCAAGGATGCGCAGGTCACGGGCCAGGGTCGCGGGATTGCACGACACATAGACGACCCGCTCGGGCTTCATTTCGAGGATCGTGTCCAGCAGGTGCGGATCGCAGCCTTTGCGCGGCGGGTCGACGACGATAACGTCGGCTTCAATGCCCTGTTCTTTCCAGGCCGGGATGACGTCTTCCGAGGCCCCCACCTCAAAGGTGACGTGGCTCATTCCGTTCAGTTCGGCGTTGACGCGGGCGTCCTCGATCGCTTCTTTGACGATCTCCACACCATACACCCGTTTGGCATGCTGCGCCAGGAACAGGGAGATGGTGCCGATACCGCAGTAGGCATCAATGACCGTCTCTTGGCCGGATAGACCGGCGTATTCCACGGTTTTGCCATAGAGAACTTCCGTCTGGAGTGGGTTCACTTGGTAAAAAGAACGCGCCGAGATCGCAAATTTCACGTCGCCGATAGAATCAAAGATCACTTCGCGCCCCCATAGGACGCGAGTTACGTCGCCGTAGATGACATTCGTCTGCCGCGTATTGACGTTCTGGCAAATGCTCACGACGGACGGCATCTCCTCGCGAATCGCGGCGATCCACTCGTCCTCATGAGGGATCCGGTCACCATTCGTCACCAGCACCAGCATCATTTCGCCGGTGCGGAAGCCGACCTTCACCACGACATGGCGGAGCAGGCCCTTCCCCGTCTCTTCGTCGTAGGCGGTGATGCCGAGGCGGCGGCCGATCGCTTTGACGCGGCTAACGACGTCATCATTGCTCTCGTGCTGGATGAGGCATGTCTCCATGTCGACGATGCGATGGCTGCCGCGGGCATAGAAGCCGCCGACCAACGCGCCGTCGGTGACGCCGACGGGCACCTGCGCCTTGTTGCGATAGCGCCAAGGCTCGGCCATGCCGAGCGTCGGCCGCACGACGACGGCGTGGTCGCCGCTCGCAGGCGCGCCCTCCGCTACGCGCAGCTTGCCGATCCGCTCCAGCGCGTCGACGACGTGCTGACGCTTCCACGCGAGCTGCGCGTCGTAGTTCAAGTGCTGCAGCTGGCAGCCGCCGCACTTGTCGTAGATCGGACAAGGCGGAGCCACCCTGTCCGCACTTGCCTCAACCACATCCAGCAGTTTGGCGTAACCATACTGCTTTTTCGTCTTCAGCACCTTGACCCGGGCTTTCTCGCCCGGCAAGGCGCCTGCCACAAACAGCGTATAGCCCTCAGCCCGGCCGACGCCTTCGCCGTCGTGGTTCATCCCGATGATGTCAATCACGACTTCATCGTTTTTCGCTACGGGAAGGCCGGCGATCACCGCATCGGCCACCGCCGCACGCCCCCGCGATTTAAGACTGCCTCCGGCTTCGCCTCGCCCAGCGCGACCACTTCGATCGCCACTAGCCAAGTTTTCTTTTCCTGGGGCTCCAGCCATCCGACCGCCACCGGGACGACCGTTGTTACTCCGTTGCTTCTTCATCATGTTCTCCTTCTATGTTCAACTGAACCGGTTCCTCAAATTTGCTTCCATCCAACGTAGTCCTACCTATATACTTTAACCCCCGCCATCGAGAGAAGAGCGCCCGTTCATCGTTCTTGTAGCTCCTATAGTTCCTGTAGCACTCTGAAACTATCTAACTGTAAATCCTCCATCTAATTTACCCCGTTTGGCTCGATTTCGCAAAATTAACTGGAATTCCTACACTTAATTCGGGACATCCAACCCATTCTCACCGAAAACCCCGATATTAACTGTACGATTTCCATCTAATACTCGCCCGGTTCGTCTTCTCCTTAAAATAACTGTAGAATTTCCACTTCGTTTATTTCGAACCCCATGCGAGAGACTCCTTAGCTCATCCCATGGGATCCCCTACAACTCGCCGTAGGGTTCAGTTTACGTTATCCTTGGTTATCACCTTCGTGCACGCCCCACCCAAGCCAAATCCCCCGCCAACCCGGCGGGGGATCGTCTCAACCAGCATCTTTAATCATTAATCTCTTCCCTCATTCACCCTCAGCAAAAATCCGCAAATGCTGCGGCAAAATCTCGAACACGCCGGGCAATTCGCCGCCCAGTTCGCCGTCGAGATTGAGCAGCACGCGGCCGGGCGAGGTCACTTCCATGCGCCGCGTCTTGAAGTGGATGACGTGCGAGTCGCCCAAGTGATCGCCGCGCAGCGCCATCGTGACCAGGCGGATGAATTCCGCCAGGTTGCACTTCTTGACGGCGATCACGTCGAGCAGTCCGTCGTCGATGCGTGCACCCGGCGCCAACTTCTCGAAGCCGCCCACCGAATTGCTGTTGGCGATCAGGAACAACATGAACTCGCCTTCCATCGTCTCGTAGCCTTCCGCATCGATGATCAGCGTGGTTGGCGAGAGGCTGGCCATCTTCTCGATGCCCTTCATGTAGTAGGCCAGTTGCCCGATCATCGTCTTGAGCCGGCTAGGCACCTCGTAAGTCAGCTCAGTGAGCGAGCCGCCGCCGGCGATGTTGATGAAATGCCGGCCGTTCACCCGGCCGATATCAATCGGTCTCGTTTGATTCTCGATGACCAAGTCGCAATAATCCTCCCAGCGCCGGGAGATTCCCATAGCGCGGGCGAAATCGTTCGTCGTGCCCAGCGGGAACACCCCTAGCGGCGGCAAGTTGCTCTTCCCGGCCATGCCGTTGACGACCTCATTCAGCGTCCCGTCGCCGCCGGCCGCGATAATGATGTCGTATCCGCGTTCCACCGCCAGAGCAGCTTCACGCGTCGCATCGCCTTCCCCGGTCGTCGCATGGCACGACGTTTCGATGCCGCCCTGATCCAGTCGCTCCAGCACGTCCGGCAGAAGGCGCCGCATCTCTTCTCTTCCCGAGGTTGGATTATAAATCAACCTAGCTCTTTTCATTCTACAAACGCCACCTGACCTCAAAATGTCAACATGTCAATGATCCCATTATATTCAATATTTGCTGCGACATCCAGCGAGCCGCCAAAGGATGGGGCAACAAGGCATCCCCCGAATACCGATGCGGCAACCCCTCCAACCGCGACGGGATCGTCACCTTCGTAAAATATCCGGCGCTTAAGAAGAGCGGCGCGATGATCACATCCATCCCCCGCTGCTCCGACCAATACTGCACCTTCGAACGGATGTTATCCGGATTTAGCAGCGCGTAGTCGGCCCCGCCCGCTAACCCGGCGAGTTCTCCGCATTGTGCTGCCAACGAAGCGATGCCGCGTTCCCACCGCTGTAAAAATCCTGGGTGCCTGCTGCCATGTCCTACGAGTAGCAGCACTTCGCGCTCCGGTTGCAGCGACAGCCTCTTCACCTTGTCCCATACCATCTTGGCGACGAGCGGCCCCTCATCGATAGGATCGCCAAAAAACACCCGAGCGGAAACCCGAAAACGTTCCAGATCGGTTTCCTTCTCCGGCGTATCCTTCACGCCAAGCGCATAAGCAATCTCATCGATATGTGTGCTCCCAGAGGACACGAACAAGGGAATGACGATCATGTCCGTCACTCCCTGAGATTCCAGCCGATCGATGCCATCCTGAATCAGGCGACCTTCCACGGTTTCGAGAAAAGCGCAGGCCAGCGGAAGTCCGGCAGGCAAATCACCCGCCGCTTCCGATACCGCCGCCTCCACGAGGGCCACCCAATGCTCGTCCGGGGAACCGTGGCTGATCACCAGCACGCCCGGTTTCCGGGAGAGCTCCGCTTGAAGAGCCTCCCGGCCAGCATCCGGCACCATCGACTGTGCTTGTATTTCCTTGCTCATAGGCTTAACGCCCTAAACGATCCAGCGCCATTTTGTAGCCGTCGTTGCCGTAGTTCAGGCAGCGCTTCACCCGCGAAATCGTCGCCGTGCTTGCGCCGGTTTCCGCTTCAATCTGGTTGTATGTGTTGCCTTTGCCCAACATACGGGCCACTTCCAGACGTTGCGACAAAGACTGGATTTCATTTACGGTGCACAGGTCATCAAAAAAAACGTAACATTCCTCGATGTCTTTTAACGTTAAGATGGCTTCGAATAATTGATCGATCGTTTTGTCGTTTAACTTCTTCAGTTGCACTGAATTATCATCCCCTACCGTTACTGTAACCACAACCTCATTGTACCCGAGTGGCGTACTCCTTTTCAAGCATTAACGGTTTCACGCATCACAGAAAGAACGCCCAAAATCCGCGAACGCCCACCAGAACCGGGACATTCGTCCATACGCAAGACCCGGCGGGCACATACAGTATAGTAATACAAACGCCTAGCTAGGGAAAATAACGCCGACTCCAATGAGCGGGTCCCCTGCGGCGTATACCGCTCCAAACCTAGGTCTTGTCTCGGATGGGCGGACAAGAAGGAAACGGGCCTTCATCGTCTGCCTGCCCGACAAAATATCCGAAAAGGAAAGTGATACCATGCCCCAAAACTATGATTCACGCCAAGGTCCGGTGCCCCCGTTCTATCCGTACACCCATTACTACCCGGGGGTGAATCCGTACGAAATCAAAGCGGAGGCTTCCTCGCTGGTCCCTTACTCCCCGCCGTCCCCCACACCAACCCAAGCGCCGGCCGCCGCAACGCCGAAATCCGGCGGCGGATTATCGCTGCCCAGCCTAGGCGACCTTAAAGGCATCGTTGACCGGATGGGCGGGATCGACGGCATCCTGGCTACGATGGGCCAGGTGCAGAAGGTCATGCAAACCGTGCAGCAATTCGCCCCGATGGCGAAGCTGTTCACCGCGTTCCTGCCTGGAGGCAAAGGCAAATCCGCCGGCGGTCGTGCCGGTCGGATGGATGAATACCGGCCCCGCCGACGGAAGTCGACCCGCAAGAAGAGCGGAAGCCGTACCGGAACCAGCCGCAGCGGAAAACGCTCGTCGACCGGGAAATCCGGCAAATCGGGTAAACGCCGCCGTTAACTCGGCGGCGGCTTTACTTTCAGCAACACACCCGCGAGTCAACTTACTTAAACCAGCCCCGTTTACTAAACCAGAGAATCATCCAGCCGCCAAGCGCGGCCATCAGCCCGATGACGGCAAAGTACCCGTATTTCCACTGTAGCTCCGGCATATTAATGAAGTTCATCCCGTAAATGCCGGCGATCAGCGTCAGCGGCATAAAGACGGTGGTGATAACCGTTAACGTCTTCATGATGCCGTTCATCCGATTGGAATTCAGCGAAATATAGGAGTCGCGTAAATCCGCGGTCATTTCCCGATCAGCATCGATCATCTCCGACAATTTAAGCAGATGGTCGTAGATGTCCGCATAATAAGCCCGCGGCTCCTTGTCCCCTTGGACATGCTGCGAATTCAGGATGCGGTACATGAGGTCACGCATCGGCACGATCGTCCGGCGCAACTTGAGCAGCCGGCTGCGCAGGTCGAATACCTGGTTCATCAACTGCTCGACCGACTCGCTGCTGCCTTTACTCTCCAATTCATCAAGTTCATCTTCGATTGAATATACGCAAGGGAAATAATGGTCCACCAGACTGTCGATTACAATGTAGGCCGCTGAATATGGCCCGTGCACCCAGACCTTACGGTCATGAGCCCGTTTCAGCATACTGTTCCACGCTTCATCCATTTCGTCCAGCCGTCGCTGGTGAAACGAAACCAGACAGTCATCTCCGATAAACAGATCCACTTCTACGGTATCCAGCGTTTGTTCATCGATCGCATGCAGCACCAGAAACTGAAAATCTTCATAATAGTCCATTTTCGGCCGTTGCAGCACATGCAAGCAATCCTCGATCGCCAGCGGATGGAAATGAAAAAAAGTCGCGAGTACCTCGGCTTCCTCCGACGTAGGAGCGTCCAAATCAACCCAGGTCCACACGAACTGCCCGTCTTTGATCCGCTCCAACGGAAGGTCCGTCAAGACCTGATGGTCCCGCGTCATCCCCATGACCCTGATCATAATACGCCGCCTCCTCAAAAAAAGCCAATCCTCGGCAGATTGGCTTTCGTCGTTATTCCTAAATAGGTTGATTCGATGTCGAATCCCCTTCTTGTCCAGCTTCGTGATCAAAAGACGACTTTTTGAACTTCCTCTTAAATATAGGTTCAAAAATTCGGCTTTTCAGCACCAAGAAGGTTGGATGAAGCTAGGGCCTGAGTAGCGGAGCGTAGACAGATCTACGTGAGCAACGGAAGGCCCGGCTGAATTCAAGATTCGATGTCGAGTCCACTTCTTGTCCAGCTTCGTGATCAAAAGACGACTTTTTTGAACTTCCTCTTAGAAGAGCAGCTTGTAGATGGCTCCGGCCATGATAAACACGATCGGAATCGTAATCACCCAGGCGATGACGATACGTCCGGCCATAGACCAACGTACGGCGGAGAACCGTTTAGCCGAACCTACACCGAGGATCGCCGACGTAATCGCATGCGTCGTACTGACCGGTAAATGGAACAATGTCGCTCCAAAGATAACGGATGCGGCCGAAATATCCGCAGCGAAACCGTTGATCGGCTCGATTTTGAAAATTTTCGTCCCCATCGTTTTGATGATCTTCCAGCCGCCGATTGAGGTTCCCAGCGCCATCGCTGTTGCTGCGGCGAGCTTAACCCAAAGCGGCACTTCCATATGATCCTGGAAGTCGGCCGTCACCAAGGCGAATGTGATAATCCCCATGGCTTTCTGCGCATCGTTCGTACCATGCGTGAAGCTTTGCAGCGCAGCAGTCACAATCTGCAGCGAACGAAAGCCTTTATTTACGGTATGCGGGCTACGTCTGGCAAAGATCCACTTTAAAACCAACATGACGATATAACCAATGGCGAAAGCGATCAGCGGAGAGAAGACCAGACCTTCAACGATCGTCGTAAACCCACTCCAGTTGAGCTTGTCCGGTCCTGCGCCAACATACACGGCCCCAGCCAAGGAGCCGATCAGTGCATGGGAAGAAGACGACGGTATCCCAAACCACCACGTAATTAAGTTCCAAATGATTGCCGACAGCAAGGTAGCGATCAAGACTTCCAGACCGTTATCCAGCTTTGCTGGATCGGCCACGCTGCCCCCGATTGTTTTGGCGACGCCGGTAAACAAGATCGCGCCCAGAAAGTTCATCACGGCTGCCATCATAATCGCCGTCCGCGGCTTCAACGCGCGCGTTGAGACCGAGGTCGCGATCGCATTGGCCGTATCATGGAAGCCATTGATGAAGTCGAACCCCAGCGCCAGCACGATAACGATAAGAATAATCAGTAAACTCGTATCCATAGCTTTTTTGCACAGATGGTGTTCTCTATGTAAATCCGCGCAATTCTAACCTCCCGAATATCAAATATAGAGTGAAGTTCTTAAGAATTACGCATGATGATGGATTCCAGCATGTTGGCTACCTTTTCGCAGGCATCCGTTGTCGTTTCCAATCGTTCGTAGATCTCTTTCTTCTTGATTAGCTCGATCGGATCCGTCACCTTCATGAACAGTTCCTTGATGCAGATGCGCAGCAACTCATCGCCTTGATTCTCCAGATCGTTCAGACGGATCGTATATTCACGAATCGCAAGCAGCTTTTTCTGGGAAAGCAAATGGATCGCCTTTTGGATTTCATATGCCGAATTGCGCAGAATTTCCGCGAACCGGGCGATATATTCGTCAGGCTCGGTCAAATGATACATGAAGAATCGAGAAGTTGAAGCTTCCAACCCGTCAATCACATCGTCCAGCGCCGTGATTAGATGCATGATGTCGTCCCGTTCAATGGGGGTAATGAACGTTTTGTTCAATTCTACGATGATTCTATGGGTGTATTCATCGCATTTGGATTCGTATTCCTTCATCTTCTTGGCGAACGCTTCAACGTCCTTGAATTCCGCCACTTGCTGGGCAAAATAATCAGCCGAATGCACGATCGTATCCGCCATATCCTCTAACGTCTGGAAAAAGATATCTTTCTTCTTCACTCGCATCAGTATCCCCTTTTCTCTCCATAAGGTATTTCTTACGGTCGTTTTTACACAACCTTGAATATCTTATCACAACTGCTTAACAGATAGGAAATAATGTCGCAAACATTTCACGATCATGTGCTTATAATTCCCCTTATTCTGTCAGAGTTATCCTTCCATCGCCTTAAAAATACAAGATCTGCCTTTCCCGCCTTTACTCCGCCTTAACATGACTGGAGAAATCCGGGGTATTCGGTACGACGTGGATGAATGTCTTGCCCGGCACCATCGGCAGCTCCACGTTATCTTTGATGAAGCGGATGATGTCGCCGTCCTTGCGGATCCATTCGGCCCGAGTCACTTTGCCTTGCTGGAACAACATCGCTTCACCGCCAAGCGACAGTCCGACATCCAACCGGCCAACGTCGTCCAATACCTGATGGTCCGCCCCCATGACAATCACGTTCGCGGCAGTTAATTGCTCTCCGCTCTCCAGATCGGTATGTGGCTCGCCGTTGATGGACCGTTTATACTGCCCGGTCGCGGCATCGTATAAGTAACTTACCCGGTAATTGTCCAGTTGAAATTTAATCTCCACGTTGTTGGCCGTCTCCAGGGAAATCGGTTGTTCGTTCTCCTTATAAAAAGTGTACGCAGGTACTGCCGTCTCCTCCGTCGCATACCCGCGCTTGGCGGCACCTTCCAGGAGCTTCTCCACGTTGGAATACAAATTATGCGGCGCTTTCCGGGACTTGTCCCGCCAGAAGAAAGAGCCTGCATTCGTGATCTCGTCCAGATCCTCCTTGTGTTGCCTTTGCAGAATCGCATAGGCGTCATTGCTTGCTCCGGCATGCACCAGCACGCCGCGGTAGCTTTCGCCCAAATCGATCATATAAGGGCGGATGCTGCGGATCGGACCGATCTTGGCATTGTCCGGCTGACTGTGGAAGATCGATATCAGCCGCGTGACCCCGCCTTCGGCCAGCACCTCATAGACGACGTCTGCATCGATCAAGCCCGATTGCGGGCGGGCCGCCGGCGCATTGTTGATCATAATGGCGAGCGGTCTGCGAGTGAGCGGCTCCTCGAGCGGCAGCCCCGTCAGCGGGGCGGTATAAGCGGGAGTCGCCGGTTCGGGCGGCGTGGTCTCCTCCGGGACCGCCGTTTGCGGCGGAGCGATGCCGTCCGCAGGAGGGACCGCTTCCCCGCTCTTCCCGCAGGCGGAGAGCAAAACGACGAGCAGCGATACAAGCAGCAGCCAACTTAACTTCGATGATTTCAAAGGCATATCCTCCGTCACAATTCCTGAGTTTTCTACATTATACGTTGAATCGCCGATCTGGGGGAAGCCAGAACCTCACTTCTTTCCATGACGAATCCGATATTGGATAAAATTTAAAATAATAATTGAATGTTTTAAATTTAGACCCTAATATGAATACTAAAGGATAGGAGAAAATTTCCACGAAAAAGAACGAACACTGTCACCGCCTATAGCGGAAAGGAGATGTAGATATGATCGTAAAATGGTTAAGGGAGAGTACGATTGCTTCTGTGCTGCTCTTGCTGGTAAGACTTTACGTAGGTTATGAATGGCTGACCTCGGGGTGGGGGAAAGTGACCGGCGGTTTTGATGCCGCTGGATTTCTGACGGGAGCCCTGGAGAAGAGCGGCGGCGAACACCCAGCCGTTTCGAGTTGGTGGGCTTCGTTCCTTGAACACTTTGCCGTACCGAACGTCGGCTTGTTTAATATCTTGGTACCTTATGGCGAGGTCCTCGTCGGACTTGGTCTCATCCTCGGCACCTTTACTTGGCTGGCTGCCTTCTTCGGCATGGTCATGAATTTTGCCTTTTTGTTCTCGGGTACGGTGAGCTCGAACCCGCTGCTGCTGCTGCTCCAAATCTTTATCGTCGTGGCCGGTTCGAATGCCGGGCGGATCGGATTGGACTACTTCATCCAGCCTTACTTCCGTAAGAACTTCGGACGACGGCGTTGACCTCGCTCCAGCCAGAAAAAAGCGCAGACCCCAAACCTTGGGTTCTGCGCTTTATTTATTAGGACCGGTCTCTTCGTTAGCCGGAAGAAGTTTTCCATCCATTAACTGCCACCGAACCTCCAGCAGTTTAAGCTAAGACTGCCGTACTGATAATCCTGAAACAGCTTCACAGCCTGGCGCTCGTCGTCCGCAGCCCCCATGGCGTACAGCAACGGCGCAAAATGCTCTCGTCCGTAAGTCGGTATCGCCATTCGCACATGCGGAGCTTTGTGGTCATAATCAAACAACTGACGCAAGTCCCAGCTCTGAAGCTGCTGACCCACCCAATCGTCGAATTCAACCGCCCAGGCTTCCGGTTCCCGCGCTTCCCAATCCAGAAGGCGAAGATTGTGGACCAATCCGCCGCTGCCGATGACGAGAATGTTCTGATGCCGTAGCTCGGCCAGCATCTTGCCGATGGCATATTGTTCTTCAGGTTCGCGTTTGGCGTCCACGGATAGCGCTACTACCGGGATCTCAGCAGACGGAAACAACAGCTGCAAGACAACCCAGGCCCCATGGTCGAGTCCTCTACCCTCCGAAGGCTTATACGGCAAGTTGTGCGCTCGAAAGATCGCCTCAATTTCTTCACTCAGCTCGGGACTGCCCGGAGCCGGATATTCGATCGCATACATTTCTTCCGGAAAACCGTAGAAATCATGCATCGTCGTATGCCTCGTGTCGGTCGTGACCCCTTGTACTGGATCATCCCAGTGAGCTGAGAAAATCACAACGGCTTTGGGTAGCTCCAGCGTTTCTTGGCCCAACTGACGTAGAAATTCCGTATACGCGTTTTGCTCAATGGCCAAAGTAGGCGATCCGTGTGCAATAAACAATGCAGGCTGAGACATCAGCTCCCAAACCTCCCTACGCCAAAAAATGGTTACATCTTCATTGTATCCATCCCGGAAGGATTTTACCAGTTTTTGTGTATCCGAGTCGGGTGCATGCCTTCTCCCCCAGCTAACTTATATCATCCAATGCTGCCATTCGGTTTGCTTGGCTTCCAGACCACCGAGCCATTCCTTCGTCTTCCGGATCACTTGATGCTGGTGCTCGCCGGACGAGAACGTGTGATTGCCCTGAAAAATAATCTCTTTATCGCAGCGCCCCTCGGGCCGCATCCAGAACACCTTTTGATACAAGAAGGCGTAATCTGCCGGAATCGTATCATCCGAAGTCCCATGCACCACAAATACGTCGCCGTTGAATTTCACCGCTTCCTGGAACGGCTGAAACTCGCCAAGTGAATCGAAGAAATTTGGCGTCAACCCAAACCCCAAATAATCCGCGGCCCCGTGCTTCACCGCCCGGTCATACAGCTCGCGCCCGGTGATTTTAACGATATCGCTGAACGGATAGCCAACGGCCGACCATAGGACAAGGTTCTTCACGCGCCGGTCGCGGTTCGCGGTCAAGAGTGCGATCATCCCGCCGAGGCTATGCCCGATTAGCGTCACCCGCGTCGGATCGATATCGAAAGCCTCGAGACCATAGTCCAGTACCGTCCGGGTCTGGGCGATCATCGATTCGACGCCGTGCTCGCCGTAATTCCCGCTGCTCTCGCCGCAGCCGAGGTAATCGAAACGAAGCACAAGGAACCCGTCTGCCGCCAGTTCCCTTGCGGTCTTGACGAATAGACGATCGACGCCGATGCGACTGCCTACGAATCCGTGGCAGATGACGACTAGGGGAGCGCGGTTGCAGCGCCCCCCTTGTTTGTTCTCGGCCGGGTAATGTATGCTGGCCGCAAGCTGTTCTTCTCCATGATTGATGACGATCTGTCTTTCCATATCCCCGTCTCCTCCCCGTACTCCGGCAATGAATCGTATAGTTTAGCATTCCAGTAAAATCCGATAAGTTTAATGTGATTTAAGCTTATCTTATCATTACCGGAACCGGAGTGTCAATCGGATCGCCAACGGGATGCACTAATCCCTATTCATAAGATTGACGGAAAAAAGAATGGGTCGTGACCCGGCCCTCCCAGTCTTTCATAAATTGGTGATTGCCCATATGACCTTCGTCGCAGGCCTCGTCATCTCCACACAACATGTCGCCATCCTCGGCGGTATCATTCGTCACGACTTCTTCCAGGCTGCCCCGAGAGTTGCTGTTCAGCAAATACCTCCGGGTCAGCTCCGATTCATATTTTCCCACTGGCTCTGCCTCCCGCAACTGATAAATGTACAGGCCGCTTCATGGCAACAGTTCTCACCTTTTTCGCCGACACCTGCCGTTGTACTTATGCTGTAGTTTTTGGAGGATCGGACGCTTTTTATTCCTTGTTCAAGGAATGTTCATAATCCATTAGTTCTGTTCCACTGCCGATTCAGCCCTGCCATGGTCCCTTGCGAATCGGACAAACTATGCAGTATACTACGGAAGAAACTGGGAGGAGAGATACTACCATGTATATCCACGAAATGATCGGCGAGACAAAACGGTTGCGGCAGCAAATGACGCCGGATAACGAAGCGTATTTCGGGGAGATGGTCTTGTACTTCCGTTCCGGCGCAAGCTCGCTTACTGAAGCCAAAGGGGAAGAGATCCTGCTGGACCTGGCCCGGCAAATCGTCAAGAACCAAGCCAAGGGAGTCTCGGCGACAGAACTTTTCGGAGCCGATCCGAAGGCGTATTGCGCGGAGATGGAAGAGGATGTGCAGAGACGGAAGCCCCGGACCCTGAAGGACAAAATCAAATATTATACGATGATTCCCTGGGTAGCCTTGACCTGGGTCTTCTTTATTTATATGATCACCGGGTTTTTCAGCAAATGGTTTGGCGGAGAACTGGAATATACGCAGATCAGCAGCTCCTCGCTGCTGATCATCGCCGGCTTGTCGATCGTGCTCATCGAACTGGTCACCCGCTTCTTGGGCAACAGCTCCAAAGCTGCGGACGGCAAGGAGAAATCCGGAACACCGGGAGCTGGGCCTTCCTCCGGCCCCGGGGGATTCAATCTCCGGGCATTCGGTACTTATATCGCTGTAGCTGCCGTTCTGATCATCGTTGGCACCTTGCTGAACCGGATCATGCCGGCCTTCACCGTATCCCCTTGGGATAGCCTGATCGTATTTGTAGTAGGATTGGCCGGGCAAATCTTCTTCTTCGGACGCCGCTCGAAGAGTTAATCCATTCAAAAAACCGCAGAGTCCGCCCCCTTCAAGGAAGGAAGGCGCGACCTCTGCGGTTTTTTCGTGAGATCTTAGATTTGGACCCGTTTACGGAGCAGATAAGAGATGACGTAAATCATCAGGCCAGCCAGAACAACCTCGAACAGGAGCGGACCGAGAGACATGAAGTTCACCGCTTCCGCGGTTCCCGTACGGATCTCCTCCGAGGTTCCAATACGAATCGTTCCGTAATTCAGCATCGTCGTATCATTCCCTCCAAAGAGCAGGCTTTCCAGCCAAGAGATCCCGTTTTGGATCAAGAAAAAGGAGATAATGCCGACCCATGTTCCAGCTTTGCCCTGAATGCTCACGCTGGCGCCAATCGTGATGGAGATAAAAATCGTTAGGATCAGCAGCGTATACACCCAGATGATACTTAAGACCATCAAGATCACGTCCTTCACGCCAACCAACTCGATGCTCACGAAATCGATGGGAACCTGAGCCAGCGAAAGATACAACGCCGCATGTGCCCCGATAATGACCACGATCATCAGCGCCACAAGCCAGCTGAACAGCAGCGAGGACAAGATCGTCCAGATGGGATGCAGCGGGAGCAACCGACGATGATACGCCTTAATGCTGCTTGCGAACGTTTTGCATGCCTGGACGATCATGATGATTGCGGCCGTAAGATAAAGCACGATGGTTAAGACGAAGATGGCTTCTGGATCCCAATGGCGAAGATTACCCGCAATCGATAGCAAGCCTTGCACGATCACCAAGACAGCGGCCAGCCCCAACAAGGTATTGGCATTTTGCTTGATATCGTACTTCAATAGTTTCATCATTCTGCAAACACCTCTCTGAACATGTCATCGACGCTTTTGCCATATTGGATCCGCAAGTTTTCCACTTCCTCCTGCATGACAACCTCGCCGCCCCGGATAAAAATCACCTCATCGAAAATCCGCTCGATATCCCGCACGAGGTGGGTGGAAATCACCAGGCTGCTCTCCTCATTATAGAACTCCACGATGGCGTCCAAAATTTTGGCCCTGGCCACCGGGTCCACCCCGCCGATCGGTTCGTCGAGCAAATACAGTTTCGCATTTCTCGACAACGTCAGCGTCAGTTGAAGCCGCTCGTTCATGCCCTTGGATAGGGCGTTGATCTTTTCCTTCTCATGCAAGTTCATGAAGTCCAGCATCATACGAGCCTTCTGCTCATCGAAATCCGGGTAGAAATCCCGGTAAAATCCCACGGCGTCCCGTACTTTCATCCAGGATTCCGTTAGAGGACGATCGGGCATAAATGACACCAGCGATTTGGTCGCTAACCCTACGGGGGTTCCGTCTACCGTGATTTTACCGCCAGAGGGGTGGATCAGGCCGGCGGCGATTTTCATCAACGTGCTTTTTCCGCTGCCGTTCGTGCCGAGCAGGCCGACGATCTTCCCTTTACCGATGCTGAAGGACACCCCGTGCAACGCTTTTTTGCTGCCATACGATTTCGATACGCCTTGCACTTCCAATAATTGTTCCATTGCTGGTTGCCCTCCTCCCTAGTGATGATCGTCCGATTTCATAGCGTCAGCGACCAGCGCTGCAATATCTTGATTGGTAAAACCCAGCTCCTGCATTCCCCCAATAAAACGGTCAAGCAGTTCCCCGGCCATTTCTTTTTTAATATTCATAATTTTCGATTCCTCACTTGTCACGTATCTTCCGAGTCCCCGTTTCGTTTCCACGACGGTTTCACGCTCCAATTCCTGAAAAGTCCGCTGCACGGTATTCGGGTTGATCTGCAGCTCAGCTGCAAGTTCGCGTACGGATGGGATTTTATCGCCGGCCTTCAATCTGCCGGTGACGATTTCTCTTTTTAAATAGTTCATAATTTGCAGATAGATCGGCAGATTATTGTCAAATTCGATGCTCACCTTTCATGGCTCCTTTCCGCCGGATGTCGCTAACGTGAATCATTCGGTCAAGCGACATCTCGTTTTTTAAACGTAACAAAGCTGACTGCGAGAAACAAGACTAAATAAGCGGCGATCACCACGGAGGAAAAGGTCAACGTCATGCCGGGCATCGGTGGATTCCCATTCGTGTAAACCGACAAATCGGCGTTAGCAAAGATCAAGTATTTTGCGAACTCATATCTCGAAAGCAAGACGACAACCAATTCCTCCAGGACAACGAGGAACATCCCGATGCCGATCGTCGCTCCCGATGAACGCATTAAGATGCTGGCAAGGAAAGTGATCGTAACATAGACGAGCGTATAAATGACTTGATATAAGGCTCCACTTAGGACATCGTTCCAGCTGGTCTCCTGCGAACCGCCGAATCCGAATACCAGCCCTCCGCCGAGCAGGGCTATCGCAAGCGTAAAGACGAAGATCGACAAAATAAACAACAGCACGGCTACGTATTTGGAGGCTAAAATCCGGCTGCGGCTTTGCGAGCGGATCAGCAGCAGCTTGATGGTTCCGAGACTGTGCTCCTTCGCCACGATGCCCGCCGTACAGATGATAACCAGCAAAGTAAGCATTTGACCTAAACCGTTTCTGGATATCGCCATCCCGGCAAATTCAAGGAACGACGGCAACTGATCCGAGTAATTGTACATCATATATAGCATCCCGGCGATAAACGCGGCAATTAGTACATAGGGGACTAGAAAGCTGCGTTTCTTGGACATCTTCAGCCATTCGTTAACGACAAGCTTGGTAAAACTACGCAATTTGGTTTCCTCCCGTCCATTTCAGGAATTCATCTTCCAGCGACGCTTTGACTTCCTCGATCCGGTAAATCGCGATCCCTTCGCTGCCCAGCGCGCCAACTACGCGCGGAATGTAACTGTCGCGAACCGAGATCGTGACCTCTCCCCGTTCCGGAGATACTCCCATCATACGGATTTCTTCCATCCGAACGAGTCTAGCCTTCGCGGCTTCCGTATCGCCCACCCGGAACGTCACGTTCACCCGTTCCTCCGCCTTCTCCGCTGCTTCGCCGAGAGTACGTTCCGTCACGAGCTTCCCTTCCTGAATGACGACCACGCGGCTGCACATCAGCTCCATCTCCGCCAGCAAGTGGCTGGACACGAGGACGGCAATGCCCTCCTCGGAGGCGATGCGCTTGAGATAGTCACGCATTTCCCGGATCCCCGCGGGATCCAGTCCGTTCGTCGGCTCATCGAGAATCAGGATCGACGGACGATGCAGCAAGGCCTGCGCGATGCCGAGCCGTTGACGCATGCCTAGCGAGTAAGCCTTCACGCGTTTGTTCATCGCCTTCTCCAAGCCGACCAGTCGGGTAACCTCTTGAATCCGCTCTTCCGTGATCCCTTCGCTCATCCGCTGATATTGCTTCAGATTATCGTACCCTGTCATATACGGGTAGAACTCCGGATTCTCAATGATCGCGCCAACGTGGGCGATCGCTTTGGCGAAATGCTGCCGGACGCTGACGCCCTTCACTTGAACGTCGCCCTCCGTCATGCCGATCAGGCCGACGATCATGCGGATCGTTGTTGTTTTCCCGGCCCCGTTTGGTCCCAACAAACCCACGATTTCTCCCCGTCGAATATCAAAAGACAGCTTATCGACGATCGGTTTGTTGCCGATTCTTTTCGTAACCTGCTTTACTGATAACACGACCGGTTCCCGTCCCGGCAGGTTACCCGCCGCGTCTAATCCAGGCACGGTGTTTTCCATATGCTGAAACTGCGCGTTCATTCCATTCACTCCTTCAATGTATCGGTGTCATAGTTAAATAGTACACTAGTGTGTTGGTATTGTAAAGCCTAATTTCAAAAATATTCAGGGCGAGCCTCTGATTCGGCAATCTCCGTCAGCGCTAACGGAACGTCGTGACGTTATTTTCAATTTCCCGCGTGGTTTCCCAAGCTAACGGAACGAGGTGACCTTATGGGGTACAAAACCGTCATAACCACCGCGATTCGAACCATATAACGCCTCTGAGTTCCGTTAGAAATCGGCGAGGGCATTTTCCTCGCAAATAAGGTCTCTACGTTCCGTTACGCACGAAGCTGCACACCAAAAAAGCCCTCCTCGACTTCTGTCGAAGAGGGCTTCTCGCCATACTATTTTTTGCTAAAACTCAAATCAGCAAATTAAACAAATTCAAATCCCGGTTGAGCTCGGTATAGGCGATCCCTTTGGCGGTCATGCGGCCAACCAGCCCTTCGTAATCCGCTTTGTCGCTCAGCTCGATGCCCACCAAAGCGGGACCGTTCTCCTTATTATGCTTCTTGGTATACTCGAACCGCGCAATGTCGTCGTTGGGACCCAGCACCTCTTCAAGGAACTCGCGCAGCGCTCCGGCACGTTGCGGGAAGTTGATCAGGAAGTAGTGCTTCAACCCTTCGTAAATCAACGAACGTTCCTTCATCTCCTGCATCCGGTCGATGTCGTTGTTACCTCCGCTGATCACGCAAACGACCGTCTTCCCACGAATCTGATCGCGGTACATATCCAGCGCGGATACCGGCAACGCCCCGGCCGGCTCCACGACGATGGCGCTGTCATTGTACAGCTCCAGAATCGTTGTACATGCTTTGCCCTCCGGTACTTGGACGATGTCATCCAGAATGTCCGCGCAAATTTCGTAATTCAAGTCGCCAACCCGTTTGACCGCGGCTCCGTCGACGAACTTATCGATCGATTCCAGCGTCACCACTTGCTTCTGCTTCAAAGCTTCCGTCATGGAAGCCGCACCGGACGGTTCAACCCCGATGACCTTCGTCTCCGGGCTAACCGTCTTGAAATACGTTCCTACACCGGATACCAACCCGCCGCCGCCAATGGTCACAAAGACGTAATCAGCCGGTGCCGTCAAACTTTCCATAATCTCCATACCAATCGTCCCGTTCCCCGCGACGATCTTCGGATCGTCAAACGGATGAATGAACGTCATGCCGCCTTCCCGGCAAGCTTTCATCGCCTCCGCATAAGCATCATCGTAAGTGTCGCCGATCAGAACTACCTCCACATGTTCCCCGCCAAATCGTTTGACTTGCTTGACCTTCTGGTTCGGCGTCGTGCTTGGCATATAGATCTTCCCTTGAATCCCTAGCGCGTTGCAAGAAAATGCCACGCCCTGCGCATGGTTACCGGCGCTCGCGCATACGATACCCTTCTCCAGATCCTCGGGCTGCAGGCTGCGAATCATGTTATACGCCCCACGGATTTTGAAGGAGCGAACAACCTGCAGATCCTCTCTTTTTAGATAAACGCTGCATTCGTATTTGGCTGATAAGGTCGCATCGAGCTGAAGCGGCGTCCGGATCACCACTTCCTTCAGTACGTGATGCGCTTTGACGATGTCTTCCATGCCTACCGTTTGTCGTTCCGCCTGATTCATCTATTTCTCCTCGCTTTAACTCAGTTCTCTCATTCTATTAAAGTTACACCTGAAACCGCCTCCGGTTCAAGTTATTTTGCACGGCGTCAGGCAAACGCCCCTCCAACGGGAAACATCCCGCTTTGGAAGGGCGCCTGGTTAACCTTCTTTTTTCGCTTTTTTGTGTAATAAGCGGTCATCGGTATGGCCTTTGGAGTTTTTCTCTTGGGAGAGCTCGCTCAGTTCCCATTCCATCGTGCCGTACACCGGGTCGGAAGGGAATTCCTCGCCCTTTTGCAAATATTCCTCGCGTCCCAGTTCGTCCCGGTATACGCCGTCGACTTCCACTTCTTCGCGTGAAACCGGTAGCATTTCCTTCATTTTGTCGCTCATGGTGATGCCGCCTCCCGATAGAGAATTGCGGGGAATCCGTTGATCGATCCCCAATATCCCTTAACATGCACGAATCGGAAGCGGATTATCCTTGTCTGGTACCCTAGCTAATGATCTAAACCAATGCCTTCGCAGCGATGTCCGTACGTTGATGCTTGCCTTCGAACGCGATAGATCCTGCCGCTTCGTACGCTTTGTCCCGGGCCTCAGCAATCGTCTTGCCGAGACCCACAACGCCAAGTACGCGCCCGCCGTTCGTGACCAGTTCGCCGCCCTTCCCCCTAGCCGTTCCGGCATGGAACACCAGCGCACCCGCAGCCCCCGCCTCGTCTAGACCCCGGATCGGCAAACCTTTCGGATACGAAGCCGGATAACCGCCGGAAGCCAACACGACGCAAACCGCCGCCTCGTCGCTCCATTCGATCTCC
Organism: Paenibacillus timonensis; assembly: GCF_009725205.1. GTDB lineage: Bacteria > Bacillota > Bacilli > Paenibacillales > Paenibacillaceae > Fontibacillus > Fontibacillus rhizolycopersici. Next base: position 176,216 of record NZ_WNZY01000008.1, read on the forward strand.
GCTTGATCCAACGTCCCGTTTACGGCAGCCAGAAAAATATCGAGCAGATCGCTTTTCAACCGGGGCAAGACAACCTGGGTCTCCGGATCGCCAAAGCGAGCGTTAAACTCGATCGTCTTCGGTTTACCATCCGGTGCGATCATTAAACCGGCGAACAATACGCCGCGGAACGGCCGTCCTTCGGCAACCATGGCCTTGGCGGTCGGCTTGATGATCGTTTCAATTGCCTCTTCAATGATCGAATCCGCGATATGCGGCAGCGGGGAATAAGTACCCATGCCGCCGGTATTCGGACCTTTGTCGCCGTCATACACCTGCTTGTGATCCTGCGCCGCGGCCATGGGGCGGACCGTTTCCCCATCGACAAACGACAGAATCGACATTTCCTGCCCTTCGAGGAATTCCTCGATCACGACCTGGCTGCCGGATTCGCCAAACACTTTGTCGATCATAATGCTCTTCAGCGCCGTTTCCGCTTCGTCGCGGGTAAAAGCAACCGTCACACCTTTACCTGCTGCAAGCCCGTCGGCCTTGATGACGATCGGCACCGGGCGGCTTTGGAGATAAGCTAGAGCCTGCTCGTAATTGTCGAACTTCTCGTAGGCGGCGGTAGGGATGTTATATTTTTTCAGCAGATCCTTCATAAAAGTCTTGCTGCCTTCGATATGCGCGGCATTTTTGCGCGGACCAAAGACCGGGATGTTCTTGGCCTCAAACACGTCCACAATCCCGTCCGCAAGCGGATCGTCCGGGCCGACGACGACCAGGCCAATCCGCTTCTCTTCAGCAAAAGCGGCCAGCTTGTCGAATTCATTCACTTGAATCGGTACCAGCTCAGCCAGTTCCCCGATGCCCGCGTTTCCTGGGGCGCAATAAATCGTCCCGGCCTTCGGGCTTTTCGCCAAGCTCCAGCAAATCGCGTGCTCGCGCCCTCCGGCGCCAATCACCAAAATATCCATAGTCTCCTCCTTCGTTTCAGGGATCTCCATTGAATGGTTGTTAACCTAAATCTGCTGTAGGTAACTAGTTCGAGGTCATCTGTGCTAATGAACGATCCTCTCGCCTGCCACCTAGGTCCGCAGAACAAACTAACTGGAAATTCTGCCGTTAATTTGGCATCCTACCCGCATCTGAGCACAATTAACTGGAAAATGTGCCGCTAAATTATGCCTTTGACCAGGTTGGCGGCCTTTTCGCTCAAATTAACGTCAGGTTTTACAGCTAATTCGGCTAATCCCCGCATTATCTCAGCATTAACGGTAGGTTTTACCGGTAAATTGTTTGCGTCAGAACGTTGGGCAGATTGCATGCCACCACGCAGCCATTGCCCATCGGCTTGCCGCCAGCGTCGGCCTGTCAGCCTAGCCCGTCAGTGCTCTTCTACAGCATCCTCACCGCGAACCCGCGAAAAACGGCAGGCCGCCGCAGCGGTCTGCCGTCTGACTCCGGCTTAGTGTTTGAAATGGCGCACGCCGGTGAAGACCATCGCGATCCCGTATTCGTTCGCGACTTTAATCGACTCCTCATCCTTCACGGAGCCGCCCGGCTGGATGATCGCGGTAACTCCGGCCTTGGCGGCCGCCTCTACCGTGTCACCCATCGGGAAGAAGGCATCCGAGGCTAGAACGCTGCCCTTCACCTTGTCGCCCGCTTGCTCGATCGCGATCTTGGCCGCACCCACGCGGTTCATCTGCCCCGCGCCGACGCCAACCGTCATATCGTCCTTTGCTAACACGATCGCATTAGACTTCACATGCTTAACGACTTTCCAGCCGAACAGCAGTTGCTTCAACTCCGCATCGGTAGGCTTACGGTCGGTCACGACCGTCAAGTCAGACTCCTTCAGCGAATGCACATCGCTTTCCTGTACGATCATGCCGCCATCGATCGAGGTGACAACGAACTGGCTGCTGCGGCTCGCGCCCAGCTCCAGGCCACCCAGCTTCAACAGGCGGATATTCTTCTTCTTCGTAAGGATCTCCAGCGCTTCATCCGTAAAGCCCGGCGCCAAAATAATCTCCAAGAAGATTTCCTTCAATAGCATCGCCGTATCAGCATCAATGATGCGATTGGCCGCAACAATTCCGCCGAAGATCGACACCGGATCGGCTTCGTACGCTTTTTGGTAGGCTTCGAGCACACTCGCGCCAACTCCGACGCCGCAAGGATTCATATGCTTGACGGCCACGACTGCCGGCTCCTCGAATTCCTTGACGATTTGCAGTGCCGCGTTAGCATCGTTGATGTTATTGTAGGAGAGCTCTTTCCCGTGCAGCTGCTCTGCTCCGGTCAAGGTGTCGGCCGCCGCCAGCGGTTTGCGGTAAAATGCCGCTTTTTGATGCGGATTCTCGCCATAACGCAGGTCTTGGATCTTTTCGTAGGTGACGGTATACCGTTCAGGCAACGGATCGCCATTTACCTTCGACAAATAGTCGGAAATCAGGGCATCATAAGCCGCCGTGTGGCGGAAAACTTTGGCCGCAAGCCGTTTGCGCGTCTCAAGCGTTGTATCGCCGCCCGCACGCACCTCATCCAACACCGTCCCATAGTCGGCGGCGTCGACAACAACGCTGACGAACGCATGGTTTTTCGCGGCAGAACGAAGCATCGTGGGGCCGCCGATGTCGATATTTTCGATCGCGTCTTCATAAGTGACGTCCGGCTTGGCGATGGTTTCCTGGAATGGATACAGGTTCACGACCACCAGGTCGATATAATCCAGTCCCAACTCCTTCATCTGCGCTTGGTGTTCCTCGCTGTCGCGAACTGCCAGCAGCCCGCTATGAACCGCAGGATGCAGCGTTTTGACACGTCCGTCGAGGATTTCTGGGAACCCGGTTACGTCGGAGATGCCGATGACCGGCACTCCCTCTTTCGCCAGCAGGTTTTTCGTGCCCCCTGTCGAAATGATTTCCACACCTAGCTGCGACAGCTCGCGGCAAAAATCCACGATGCCCGTTTTATCCGACACGCTCACGAGCGCTCTTTTTATACTCACAATCGGCTCCTCCTTTATTTTGGCGAATCATGCCCCCGATATTTCTCGGGAAATATCGAAACCTCTCCACATGTTCCTTAAGCGATCCATTTCCTCCGAAAATCCTGCAATCAAGCGCGTTCAAAAGGTTTCTATTCCGACAGAATGGTGACTTTTCTGCCTTCCAACCGCACTTGGTTTGTAGCAAACCACGACACGACCTGCGGATATAAGCGTTGTTCCGCGTCATGGATTTTCGCTTCGAGCGAATCCAGCGTATCGTCTGGTGTAATATCCACCGCCGTTTGCGCAATCACCGCCCCGGTATCCATTCCGCCATCAACCAAATGCACCGTAACTCCTGTCACTTTCACGCCGTATTCCCAAGCCTGACCAATTGCGTCTTTCCCCGGAAAAGCAGGCAACAAAGACGGATGGATATTAATCATCCTGCCGGCATAAGGCTCTACCAACACAGAGGTAAGCAGCCGCATATAACCAGCCAGCACCACCAAATCGACGCCGCGCTTTTCCAGCTCGGCGGCGATTTCCGCTTCATAATCCTCGCGACGCGCGTACAACTTCGGGTTAAACAGATAGCATTCGACGCCAGCCCGGCGAGCCCGTTCGACGACGAAGGCTTGCGGCTTGTCGCAAACGAGCAGCACAATTTCGGCATCCAGATCCCCCGTCCGCGAAGCGTCCAGTAAGTTTTGAAAATTGCTGCCCTGCCCCGAGGCAAACACGGCGATCCGATACTTGGCGCCCATTAGACGTCCGCCCCCGCAAAAGTCACTACCCTTTGTCCCTCGGTCGCTTTACCGATGACGTAAGGCGTTTCGCCTGCTTGCTGTAGCGCTGCGATTGCTTGCTCCACCTGATCCTCAGCCACGACAATCACTAACCCAATTCCCATGTTGAACGTCGTGAACATATCCCGAGGACTGACGTTCCCCTGCTTTTGCAGCAAGTCGAAAATCGGCAAAATCGGCCAAGACCCATAGGCGATCTCCACGTCTACCCCTTCCGGCAGCACGCGTGGGATGTTTTCGATGAATCCGCCACCTGTAATGTGAGCCATGCCCTTCACGTCCACCTGCTCTAGCAACGATAACACCGGCTTGACGTACAGCTTGGTAGGCGTCAGCAGCACATCGCCCAGCACCTCACCATCCAGTTCAGGGAGTTTGTCTGTCAATGCGTAGCCCGCTTCTTCCAGCAGGAGTTTTCGGACGAGCGAAAACCCGTTGCTATGCACGCCGCTGGACGCAAGTCCAATGACCGTGTCGCCGGGAGCGATGCGGCTGCCGTTCACGATTTTGCTCTTGTCGACGACGCCGACGGTAAAACCGGCAATGTCGTATTCGCCTTCGCTGTACATTCCCGGCATTTCGGCCGTCTCTCCGCCGATTAACGCGCAGCCCGATTGGCTGCAGCCTTCTGCGATACCCGCGACGATCGCCTCGATTTTCTCCGGTACGACCTTATCGCATGCCAGATAATCGAGGAAAAAGAGCGGTTCTGCCCCCTGCACCACGATATCGTTCACGCACATGGCCACCGCGTCGATGCCGATCGTATCGTGCTTATCCATGGCAAAGGCGATTTTCAACTTCGTGCCTACGCCATCCGTTCCCGAGACGAGCACCGGCTCCGCGTATTTGTCCTTATTCAGTCCGAACAAAGCGCCAAAGCCGCCCAAGTCGGTCATCACTTCCGGACGGAACGTCCGTTTGACGTGTTTTTTCATCCGCTCAACCGCTTCATTCCCGGCCGCGATATCAACGCCGGCTTTCTTGTATGCTTCAGACACGAGAGGGACCCACTCCTTTGGATTAGAGGTAGTTCAAAAAGTCATCTTTCGATCACGAAGTAGGTCAGTGAAGGTTATTCGGCGTCGAATCTTGAATTCAGCCGGGCCTTCCGTTGCTCACGTAGCCTCTGGCTACGCTGCGCTACTCAGCCCCTAGCTTCATCCAACCTTCTTGGTGCTCCAAACCTGACTTTTTGAACATGTATTAATCAAACAATTAATAACATGAACCGTGAGATATGCACGAAAAATCGAATACAATTCGTAGATTCAGTAAAATGCAACATCGAAACGCTCCATTGCCTTCAGCCGCAACCCACAAATAGCAGCACTCAGCTTAGGCTTCCACCCACTAGCATGTGCAGCCAAACTTCTCTTCCCCGTCGAAATCCGTCCGGGTTGGATAATCGTTGTCAAAACAAGCCATGCAGAGGCCGCCTTTATAATCCTTGGCGTTCTCTCCACCTACCGCCTGGATCAGCCCCTGTGGGCTTAGAAACTCCAGCGAATCCGCATGGATCTCCCGGCAAATTTCTTCCACCGTTTTGTACGAGGCGATCAACTCGCCGCGGTCCGGCGTATCAATGCCGTAGAAGCATGGGTTCTTGAACGGTGGCGAGGTAATGCGAACATGCACCTCAGTCGCACCGGCTTCGCGCAGCAGATTAACGATCCGCCGCGAAGTCGTGCCTCGAACGATCGAGTCGTCGATCATCACCACGCGTTTGCCCTCCACGACACGGCGCACCGCGCTCAGCTTCATCTTCACGCCTTGCTCGCGCAGCTCCTGACTCGGCTGGATGAACGTACGACCGGTATATTTATTTTTGATCAGGCCCAGCTCGTAAGGGATGCCGGTCTGCTCCGCATAGCCGATGGCAGCGGAAATGCTGGAGTCCGGAACGCCGGTCACGACATCCGCGTCGACGAACGACTCCTGCGCCATCACCTGCCCCATCCGCTTGCGGCTGGCATGCAGGTTCGAGCCGTTCATGTCGCTGTCCGGACGCGCGAAGTAAATGTACTCCATCGCGCAAAGCGCCTTGCGGGCCGGCTCGGCGTAACGCTCCTCGCGAAGGCCGTCCCGGTCCAGCACCAGCATTTCGCCCGGCTGGATTTCGCGAAGCGTCTCCGCGCCGACGACCTCGAACGCGCACGTCTCGGACGAGAACAGGTACGCATCGCCGAGCCGTCCCATGACAAGCGGACGCAAGCCGTTCGGATCGCTGGCGGCGATCAGCTTATCGTTGGTCAGCAGCAGGAAGGCGAAGCCTCCAACCAGTTGACCCAACGCGTCCTTCGCCGCTTCGACGAAATCCTTCGGCGAGCGGGCGATCAAGTGCGCGATCACTTCCGTATCGCTTGTCGTTTGGAAGATCGAGCCGCTTTGTTCGAGCTGGCGGCGGATTTTCGGCGCATTCACGATATTGCCGTTGGTTGCTACCGCCAAATCGCCATCGCGGTATTTGAAAATCAGCGGCTGCGCGTTCGTCAACTTGCTGTCCCCGCTCGTCGAATAGCGGACATGGCCGATCGAACGGTCGCCTCGCAACGAGGACAACTTATCGCGGTCGAACACTTCCTTAACGAGTCCCATGCTGCGGTGATAATTGAAGTCCGCCCCGTCGGTCGTGCAAATTCCCGCGCTTTCCTCACCCCGATGCTGCAACGCGTGCAGTCCGTAGTAGGACAGGGAAGCCGCTTCGGCATGGCCGAATACGCCAAACACGCCGCATTCCTCGCGCAACGTATCGAACGGATCCGCGTGCCCTGCCCCTTCGTTATAGTAGTCTCCGGTCCAAAGTCTCTGCGCTGGCATCATTGCATCAGACATGGAATGACATCCTCCCAGACGCGTTTCAACTGCTCCACCGGTTTGCTCAGAACCTCCGTCCCATTGACGGACACGCTCAGTTCCGAACCTTCCACGACCCCGATCCGCGCTCTAGGCACGCCGCGTTCCGCGAGCAGCTTCTCCAGCATCTCCGCCTTCTCCGGCGAAGCTGACAACAGAATCCGCGACTGCGATTCGCTGAACAACGCAAAATCGGAACGCAGCTCGCTCGCGACGTCAACCTTGGCGCCGATTCCACCGCTCATGCACGATTCAGCCAAGGCAACGGCGAGGCCGCCTTCGGACAAGTCGTGAGCCGAACGCACGAGCCCGCCTTGGATCGCCGCAAGCACTGCGCCAAGCAGTTTTTTCTCCACATCCAAATCCAGTTGCGGCGGTCGTCCTTCCACGACACCATGCACGATGGCTTGCAGCTCGCTGCCGCCCAGCTCCGCTTTCGTCTCGCCCAAGAGGAACACGACATCCCCAGCCGCTTTGAATCCTTGCGTCGTAATATGATCCGTATCATGCACCAGGCCGACCATCCCCACGACCGGCGTCGGGTAAATCGCGCCTTTGGCGTTCTCGTTGTACAAGCTGACGTTCCCGCCGATGACCGGCGTATCGAGCACGCGGCAAGCTTCCGCCATTCCGTCAACCGACCGTTCCATCTGCCAGAAAATATCCGGCTTCTCCGGGCTGCCGAAATTCAGGTTGTCGGTAATCGCCAGCGGCTCCGCCCCGGAGCAGACGATGTTGCGCGCTGCTTCGCTGACCGCGATCCGCCCGCCAACTTCCGGATCCAAGTACACGAACCGTCCGTTGCAGTCGGTCGTCATAGCCAGCGCCTTACGCGTGCCATGAACCGTCACCACCGCAGCATCCGAACCCGGACGAACAGCCGTACTCGTACGCACCATATAATCGTATTGGTTGTATACCCACGCTTTGCTCGCGACGGAAGGCGATGCCAGCACTTGCTCCAGCGCCGCTCCCAAATCGCGCACCTCTTCGTAGCGGGTTGTATCTACCGATGCGTTTTGTTCATAATATGCCGGTACTTCCGAAGGCTTGTTGTAGATCGGACATTCATCCACGAGCGCCGTAACCGGCATGTCGCCAACCAAATCTCCGTGATGGAACAGCTTCAGACGTCCATCGTCCGTGACTTTGCCGACTTTTGCACAGATGACTCCCCAACGCTCAAAAATCTCCCGCGCCTGCGTCTCATCCTTCGGCTCAACGACGAACAACATCCGCTCCTGCGATTCCGATAACATCATTTCGTAGGCAGTCATGCCTTGCTCACGCTGCGGGACCTGATCGAGATACAGTTCGAGACCATTCCCGGCTTTGCTGGCCATTTCCGCGCTGGAACAGGTCAACCCCGCCGCACCCATGTCCTGGATGCCCAGTACGATGCCCGTGTCTATCAATTCGAGGCAGGCTTCCATCACGAGCTTCTCCATGAATGGATCGCCGACCTGCACCGCCGTCCGCTTCGCTTCGGATTCCTCCGTCAACTCCTCCGAGGCGAACGTAGCGCCATGAATGCCATCGCGGCCGGTTGGAGGACCCACGTAAAACACCGGGTTACCTACGCCCTTAGCGACACCGCGTTGGATTTTGTCATGATCAATCAGTCCCACGCACATTGCGTTGACCAGCGGATTGCCGTCATAGCTCTCATCAAACACGACTTCTCCGCCGACCGTCGGAATCCCGATGCAGTTCCCGTACCCCGCGATCCCGGACACCACATGCTCAAACAAATACTTCACCCGGTCGCTTTCCAGCTTGCCGAATCGGAGTGAGTTCAGCAGGGCAATCGGTCTGGATCCCATGGAAAAAATATCGCGAATAATCCCGCCCACGCCCGTCGCCGCGCCTTGGTACGGCTCCACCGCCGAGGGGTGATTATGGCTTTCGATCTTGAATACAACCGCTTGGTTGTCGCCGATATCGACGATCCCAGCGCCTTCGCCCGGCCCCATCAGCACGCGTGGACCGCTGGTGGGAAACCGCCGCAGCAGCGGCTTCGAATTTTTGTAGGCACAGTGTTCGGACCACATGACGCTAAACACGCCGATTTCCGTATAATTCGGCTTGCGCCCGAGGAACCCGCAAATCAGTTCGTATTCGCTGTCGGAAACGCCCATCTGTTTGTAAATTTTCTGCTCCGCAATTTGTTCTGCATTTGGTTCCTTAGCGGACACTTGCTGACTCATGCCGATCCCTCCAAGCTTTCAAAATGGATGTAAACATCTTCTTGCCGTCCTCAGAACCAAGCAAGGAGCTTACCGCCCGCTCCGGATGCGGCATCATGCCGACGACGTTTCCGCGTTCGTTGGAGATGCCGGCGATATCGTCCACCGAGCCGTTCGGATTTTGAACGTATCGGAAAATAATCTGATTGTTCCGTTTCAACTGCTCTAGCGTTGCTTCATCGCAATAATAGTTGCCTTCGCCGTGCGCGATCGGAATCGTGATCACATCGCCCGGTGCATACAGCGAAGTAAACGGATTATCGTTGTTCTCCACGCGCAGCTCCGTGTCATGACAACGGAATTTCAAAGACTCATTGCGGCGCAACGTACCCGGAAGCAGACCGGCTTCCGTCAGGATCTGGAATCCGTTGCAGATGCCCAGCACATATTTACCTTCCTCCGCGGCCTTGGCCACTTCCGCCATCACCGGCGCAAAGCGGGAAATCGCCCCGCACCGCAAATAGTCGCCGTAAGAGAACCCGCCGGGTACCAGAATGCAGTCGTAAGCGGACAAATCGGTGGCCGTGTGCCACACATAGTCGACCGGTTCACCCAGCGACTCTTCCACCGCTTTGTAACAGTCGATATCACAGTTGGAACCGGGGAATACGAGTACCGCGAATTTCATGGTTTAGGCCTCCAATTCGAAGCGGTAATCTTCTACCACCGTATTGGCCAACAGCTTCTCGCACATCGCTTTGACTCGGGCTTCCGCCTCGAAGCGATCGTTCGTGTCGAGCGTCAGCTCCATATATTTACCGATGCGGACACTGTCCACCTCTCTGAACCCCATGGAATGGAGCGCTCCCTGAACGGCTACCCCCTGTGGGTCAAGTACGCTTTGCTTGATCGTGACATAAACGCTCGCTTTCATCATGTTCCTCGTGTTCCTCCTAAGTTTGGACTTGTGCGGCACGGCCGCTTGGTTCTGGATGGTTCTCATCATTGCGTATGGATCTGCAAGGATACTTACTTACTTGCTTACTTACTTACTTACTTACTTACTTACTTACTTGCTTACCTGCTTGCTTACCTGCTTGCTTACTTAGCTTTCAACTCGCCAGTTTTCTTGCTTGCTCTCTTTCTTGCTTGCTTGATCGCCTGTCTTCTTGCTCCCTGTCTCCTACCCCTCCTGAACAAAAGGGATAATCCTCAAAAGGCTGCTAAAGGAGACCTTGGGGCACTGGGCGCGTTGGCAAACGGCCTCTTTCCCAGCCCTCGAACTCCTAACGGACCGTAGCGACGTTATTTGCTCATTTCCCGGGTATTTCCCGGGCTAACGGACTCCACAGACGTTATTTTGCCTAGATCAACTCCATATCAGACTGTCAGGCCCAAATAGGGTCTCCTCGGTCCGTTACGTGAGCCAAACCCGGGTACCTAGCCTAATAAAGGCCGTGGAGTCCGTTAGCGCGAGGCGGCAACCTGCGCCTACTCCAACTCCGCTCCGGTCAGTCGTTGGTAGATCTCGCGGTAGCGCCGCGTCGTTTCTTCGACGACATGCGCCGGGAGCGGGTCCGGCTCGCTGTTCTTATCCCAGTCCGAACCGGCCAGATAAGCCCGCACCGGCTCTTTATCCATGCTGTCGATCTCGATGTCCAGCGCGTAGTTCTCTTTGGCCCAAAACCGCGAAGCGTCCGGCGTAAACATCTCGTCGATCAAAATCAGTTTGCCGTCCACCAGTCCGAATTCCAGCTTGCAGTCGGCGAGGAGAATCCCACGTTCCTCGCAGTAGTCACGGGCGAAGGCGTACATCTCCAGGCTGCGGTCCCGCAACTGCTCGGCCAGATCGCGGCCGATTTTGTCCGCCATCTCGGCAAACGAGATGTCCTCGTCGTGGCCGACGTCGTTCTTGGCCGCCGGGGTGAAGATCGGCGCCGCCAGTTTTGCGTTCTTGCGCAGCCCTTCCGGCAACTGAATGCCGTTAATCGCACCGGTCTGCTCATACTGCCGCCAGCCTCCGCCGGTCACGTAACCGCGTACCACGCATTCGATGTCGATACGCTCCGCCTTGCGGGTCACCATGATCCGGTTCCGCAGTACCTCGCGATGCTCCGCCGGAATCACGTCCCCGAGCCGGTCAACGTCCGTATGAATCACGTGGTTATCCAGCACATGCCGCGTCTTGTCGAACCAAAACGCGCTCAGCCGGTTCAGCACGTTCCCCTTGTCCGGCACCGCCGGTGCCAGAATGTAGTCAAACGCGGAGATGCGGTCGGTGACCACGATCAAGAAAAACTCGCCAAGATCGTACAACTCCCGGACCTTACCTTTGTACAGCAACGGGGCATTCACCAAATCCGCCGCCGTGGAAATTGCCGGTACCGCCATGAAAGTTCTCCTCCCCTATCCCAAACTCTATTCGATTAAATCAAGCCCAGCTTCCGGAAAATCGTATCCACATGCTTCAAATGCCAAGACGGATCAAACGCATCGTCGATCTCTTCCTTGCTCAAGACCGCGGTAATTTCCGGCGTCTCCTCGATAATGTCGCGGAACTGGCGTTGCGTTTCCCACGCTTGCATTGCCCGCGGCTGCACCGTATCATACGCTTGCTCGCGACTGAAGCCTTTGTCGATGAGCTTTGTCAACACGCGACCGGAGAACGGTACGCCGTACGTGCGGCCCATGTTGCGCTTCATATTTTCCGGGAATACCGTCAGGTTCTTCACGATATTGCCGAAACGGTTCAGCATATAGTTGAGCAGCATCGTGGCGTCTGGCAGAATCACCCGTTCCACCGAGGAGTGGGAGATGTCGCGTTCATGCCACAGCGTGACATTTTCGTAAGCCGAAATCATATGCCCGCGGATCACGCGGGATAAGCCGGAGATGTTCTCGCAGCCGATCGGGTTGCGCTTGTGCGGCATCGCCGACGAACCTTTTTGTCCTTTGGCGAAGGCTTCCTCTACCTCGCGGAACTCGCTCTTTTGCAGGGCGCGAATTTCGGTAGCGAACTTGTCGAGCGACGTTGCGACCAAAGCCAATGTCGACATGTACTCGGCATGACGATCGCGCTGCAGCGTTTGCGTCGAAATCGGCGCGGGGCTCGTGCCCAGTTTACGGCAAACGAATTCTTCCACAAATGGATCGATGTTCGCGTAAGTACCGACTGCGCCGGAGATTTTACCGAACTGGACATTGTCTGCTGCCCGGCGGAAACGCTCCAGATTCCGCTTCATTTCCTCGTGCCAGAGCGCCATCTTCAGACCGAAGGTCGTCGGTTCAGCATGCACGCCGTGCGTGCGGCCCATCATCGGGGTATCTTTATAGGCCAAGGCCTTATCCTTCAAAATCTCGATGAAATTCACGATATCCCGTTCCAAAATTTCATTTGCCTGCTTCAGTAAATACCCCAGCGCCGTGTCCACGACGTCCGTGGAAGTCAGGCCGTAATGCACCCATTTCCGTTCGGAGCCCAGGCTTTCCGATACGGCACGGGTAAACGCGATGACGTCATGGCGAGTTTCCTGCTCGATTTCATAGATCCGATCGATATCGAATGAAGCCTTCTCGCGTAGCGTCGCTGCGTCTTCCTTCGGGATCACGCCGAGCTCAGCCCAAGCTTCACAGGCGCAGAGCTCCACTTCCAACCAAGCCTTGAATTTGTTCTCCTCCGTCCAGATCGCTCTCATTTCCGGTCTGCTGTAGCGTTCGATCATTTACGTTCATTCCTCCAAATGTTGGTTTGCTCTATCCAACGAAGCCCGTCCTCTACGTCGCGGCAGATCAGGTTGATATGCCCCATTTTCCGTTTCGGAGCGGCTCCGTGCTTTCCATATAAGTGTACTTTGGGGATCGCCGGGAATCCAGTTGACCCCTCGTCCTCGCCATCGCCATACCAAGTGCCGGTCACGACCCCCTTGCGGACGTCCTCCAAATGCTCGCCCAACACATTGACCATCACGACGGGCGTCAGCAGTTCCACGGGACCCAGCGGCAAATTGCAAATCGCCCGCACATGCTGCTCAAACTGCGAGGTCGTGCAGGCCTCCATTGTGTAATGGCCGGAATTATGTGGTCTCGGCGCCAGTTCATTGACGAACAGCTCGCCCTCCGCGGTCAGGAACATCTCCACCGCCAGCAGGCCAACCGCTTCCAAACCTTCGGCGATCCGGGCCGCCAATCGTTCGGCCTCTCGCTGCACCTGCTCCTCCACGCGGGCCGGCACGATCGACACATGCAAAATATTATCGACATGGATATTTTCCGCTACCGGGAACGTTTGAATCTCCCCGCGCGGACTGCGCGCCGCGATGACGGACAGCTCCTTGACGAACGGGACGAATTGCTCCAACACAAGCGCCGTTCCGGCCCGACTCAACTCGGCGTAAGCCGCTGTAATCTCGTCTTCGCTGCGGATCACCCATTGGCCTTTGCCGTCATAGCCGCCGGTGGCCGTCTTCAGCACGGCCGGGAGGCCCAGCCGGGCCACGGCTGCACGCAGTTCCTCCTCGCTGCCGATCTCCGCGTACGGCGCTACCTTGACGCCCGCCGCTTCGATGGCTCGCTTCTCGCGCAGCCGATGCTGCGTGGTGTACAGCAGTCGGCTGCCTTGAGGCACGTACGATGCTTGCTCCAACAGCGCGGCGACGCCCGCGTCTACATTTTCGAACTCGTACGTGATCACATCGGCCCGCGCCGCCAATTCACGCGCGGCCGCCTGGTCGTCGTAGCGGGCCACGATCTGCCCCGCAACTTGTCCGCAAGGCGCATCCGGCGTCGGGTCCATCGCCACGAACCGGTACCCGAGGTTGCTCCCCGCCAGCGCCATCATCCGCCCAAGTTGCCCGCCGCCAAGCACCCCGATCGTTGCGCCCGGCTCGATGACCGGAGCACCTTGAACACCGCTCATTTTGCCCGACGGCCTGCCGCTCATTCAGCCGCTCCTAACTCCGAGCCGCTTTCCAGCACCTCGGCTTGAATCCGGTCGCGACGCTCCTGCACCCGGCGCATCACCTCGGGGTCGAACGCGCCCAGCATTTGCGCCGCGAGCAATCCGGCGTTGATCGCCCCGGCTTTGCCGATCGCCACCGTCGCTACCGGAATACCGCCCGGCATTTGCACGATCGACAACAGCGAGTCGAGGCCGTTCAGCGCGGCCGATTTCACCGGCACGCCGATGACCGGCAGCGTCGTCTTGGCCGCCACCATGCCCGGCAGATGAGCCGCGCCGCCTGCTCCCGCGATGATGACCTTCAGCCCGCGACCCGCAGCCTGCTCCGCGAATTCGAACATCAAATCCGGGGTGCGGTGCGCGGATACGACATTTTTTTCATAAGGAATCTGCAGTTCTTCCAAAACGGAACAGGCATGGGACATCGTTTCCCAGTCCGACTTGCTGCCCATGATGACGGCGACTTGTGCTGTCATGCTTCAACCCACTTTCTTTAGTAGAAGTCAAAAACTCTGCCTACGATTTATAGATGGCCGAATACGGAAAAGGGCCCCGAACTTCCTGGAAAATAACGAAGATTTCCCGAAATTCGCGGACCCTGAGGAATACGAAACCTGCATACGGGCAGCTAAGGGCCGCGCCGACGGCAACGCAAAGCCCGGCGCTTGCAAGCCCAGGCTCATAATAAAGAAGGCCTTCCGTGCGGAGTAGCCCTACCTTCATCACGTATTCGCTCGTAGTCCGAAAATTTACGGTTCTCGGGTAGAAACTTCCGGGCCCTATCCCCGGCATTATACGAGATTATGATGTTCGGCGGCGAGCCGCCTTTTCTCTCCTAGTTTACCAATGGCGGACACGACATGTCAACTCAAATCCGAACATTAAATGATTGTAAAATCCGAATGTTCGTTTTTGAACAAGAACCAAAAAACCTAGCCCCTAAAAACCGGCTAGGTTAGATGAAAGATTCACCTTTTTCATTTATCCGCCCAACTGCTCCTGCAATTCGATATACAGCACCTGCAGGAACTTCTTGATGTTCACTTTCCCCTTTCCATTGCCGGTTTCCCGACCTTCCTCGATCTCCTTCATCTTTAGCCGCACATCCTCAAAGTCAAAATAAAGAGGGGCGTAATATTCAAACCGAGGATTACCGTAATCGGTCAGGCCCAGCGACGCCAGGTTCGTCAGCCCCGCTGTCAACGCGCGTCGCAGCCGTTGCTCGATCGCCTTGACCTCCTTGGCGATGTCCTCCGGCTCCTCCTTGTATAAGGCTGCGGTTCGACGATACAGCTCCTTCAAGGGTGGCAGGTTGCCACCAACCTCGTCACCCTGTCCAAGCAACAGCTCCATCATCGCGATGATATCCCGGCTGCCGCTCTCGCCAATCAGACCGAGATTCATCAGGATCGGTTGAATCGCTTCACGAACCGTTCGCTTGCCTGGACCAGCCAACGGCGTGCTGCGCAAGCCCTCCAGCTTCTTTAGGCTGGTTTTAATTTCATCCAGATAGTGACTCATCGCATACCGTTCATTGACCTTCTGCAGTACCGTCTCCACTTCGATCCGATTGATCGGCTTGCGGATGAAGAACTCAATCCCGCTCCTGTACGCCCGTCCGACCATATCCTGGTTTTCGATTTGGGAGATCATCACGAACCGAGAGCGGCAGCCTTGGGCGCGCAGGGAGTCGATTGCCTCGATTCCATCCTGATCCGGCATCAACAGATCCATCAGCACGATGTCCGGCGACTCGCTTAAAATTTGCCGCACGCCCTCCGCCCCGCCGCCGGCCGTCCCCGTTACCTCGCCTAGGCCGCTGTCCTCGATAATGTACTGCAGCATTTTCCGGGCACTGGCATCATCGTCCACGATACAAAAAGAGAGCGGCATCGGTACACCCTCCTCAACGTTTGGTAAGTCGTGTTTACGTCGGACTTGTCGGCTTCCGCAACATCCGCGTCGGTATCCGAATTTGGGCCCTCGCCCCACCAAGTCCCGGCGCGGTATCTAGCGAGATCTCCCCTTCAAACCGGGCCACGATGTCTCTCACATGAGATAGACCGATCCCTGTCGCAGCAACGCCTTCCTCATCAAACTTGGTCGTAAAACCCGGTTCGAACACGAGCTCCCGCTCGTCCTGAGGAAAGCCGCCCCCGCTGTCGTTCACCGTCAATAAGGTCCATCCCGCTTGCTCGCGGACCTCGAGATGAACCTGCCCCTGGCCCTGGATCGCTTCTACCGCATTCGCCGTCAGGTTGCCCAGCAGCGTAAGCAAGGGAATGTAGTTGGCAGTGGCGTAGTCCAAGGTGATCTTCTGCGTAAAGACAATTCTTTTCCCCAACATTTCGGCGTACTTCTGGCTGCTATGGACGGTATATTGGACTAAACCCGACAAAGGCATATCCCCCGGAACTTCGCGGTCCGTGAGCTTGATCAGCCCGCCTAAAATCCGCTGCGAATCCTTCTTTACCTCATGGATTTGCTGCGTAATCCCCAAAACGTAGTGTTTGTGCTTCTCTTGCCCTTCGTCAGACAACCGACGGTACAGCTCATAGCTTTGCAGGGTCAGGTTCTCCAGCGTACCGATTGATTTCTTCAGGTAAAAGACTTCCCCGTACAATCCGGAACTAAAGCTAAGCATCTGCTCAATTCGGCGGTTCTGCTCCTTTTGCACGATCCGCATCCGGCTGACGGAAATGCTGCTGTAAATGCCGGTCACGAAATACGTGCGCAGCATCGCAATCGCCATCAAAAATGTCCATTCGTTGAGCTTAAACGTGGCGGTGCCGGTCACCAACAGCCGAGTCAGCAGCTCCGCCTCGTTGGACAGCAGATCGATTACTGCCGTCACCGCTCCCAGAGCCAAGGGATAGAAGCGGTCCAACCGCCGTTTGATCACGCTCATCCCTAACGCAAACACGATGTAATACACCGCCGCCGAGCAATGCCTCGTCACGCTGTCGGCCAAGGTTAAGCCGTGGCCAAACGCCTGATCTAATCCGGTGCGAAACAGCAGCACCACCAAGCCTGAGATGACGCCGGTGATGAGATACGGCAATCGCCTCAGCAGCAGCAAGAATAGCAAGAACGCACTGCTCCCCAATCCGATCCGAAAAATATCACCATCAAACGGGTTGATCTTCAGCTCCCCGGCCAATGCCGTTCCGATGGCCACGACTCCGATCTGTACGTAGGCGGATCTAAAATAGGACTTCAGAGGAAAGTTTCCCATCTCCGCTCACCCGGCTCCCGTGGGTTATTTTGCCCCTTATCGTACCATATCCAGGGAAAGATGACTATATCATACATCCCATTATATGTAAGAGCCGTGTCAGCTGATGCCTACACGTGCCGGGCTTCCAAGCGCCTGGAGATCACCGAAAGCACAAAGTTGACGGAGAAATAGATCAACGCCACGAGCAACAGGATAGGTATCGTGTAGGTGTAGCCGTGACCGATGACGATGCCGGCATGATGCATCAGCTCCGGCAAGGAGATCACGACCGCCAGCGAAGTGTCCTTGAGCAGCGAGATGAACTGGCTGACCAGCGGCGGCACCATCCGCCGCAATCCTTGTGGCAGCACGATATGCCATAGCGTCTGCAAGGAGCCGAGGCCCGACGATCGAGCCGCTTCAATTTGCCCCTTGTCGATGGAGGCGAGTCCGCCGCGCACGATTTCAGCGATCATCGCCGCCTCGAAGATGGTTAACCCTGTAACCGTCGCGGCCACTAGGCCCAGCTTGATGCCAATCTCCGGCAAGGCGAAGCGCATGAAGAAAATGATCAAGAGCAGCGGCAAATTGCGGATCAGCTCGACGCCCACCAGCAGGATCGGCGACAACACGGGCTGCTGGGTATAGCGAATGACGCCAACGAAGCAGCCGATCAGGAAGCTAAGCACGATCGACGCCCCGGCGACAATCAAAGTCACAACTAACCCATCCGCCAGAAAGCTCAAATTCTCCGCACTGTACGCTCCCGCAAAGTCCATCGGATCCCTCCTTCCTAGCAATGCTTTTGCTTTTGCTTTTGCTTTTGCTTTTGCGCAGCCGTGCATGCGGGTTATACCGCACGCACGCTGCTACTACTCCCCCAGCACAGCGGAGGGGAGAGATAGAGCCGGTGGATCGCAGAGCCCCGGAGGGAAGGTTTGGAACTGAAGAAACGGAGTGGTCGCCTTTATCCTCGGATTTCTACAGATTAAGGTTCTACAAATTCAAGAAATCCGAGGATAACAGCGATCGTAAGCCCAAACCGTACCGCAGCGGGCTTAATTTAGATCCACCCGTTTTCCGTTTTACCCCACCCTCAATACCTTCTCTCGAGTCTCCGCTCCCACACCCTAACCCCGTAACTCAAAGGCAAGGTCAGCGCCAAATAAAACAACGCCACAAAAATATAAGTATCAAACGTCCGATACGTCTCCGTATTCACGATGTCGGCGAAATACATCAGGTCCAGCCCGGCGACAATCGTCAATACGGACGAGTTCTTGATCAAATTGATGAACTGGTTTCCGAGCGGCGGAATAACCAGCTTGATCGCCTGCGGCAGGATGATATGCATCATCGTTTGCGCGTAGCTTAACCCGGAAGAACGGGCGGCTTCCGTTTGCCCCTTCGGGATCGCCAAGATTCCGGCGCGTATCGCCTCGGCGATGAACGATGATGTGTACACGGCCAGCCCTATCGTCCCGGCCGTAAAACCATCAAGCGGCAAGCCCAGTGCCGACGGCCCGTAATAAAAAATATATACGACAAGCAGCAGCGGAATATTGCGGATAAATTCAACGTACCCCGTTCCGAACCAGCGCAGGGCGCGGACTGGGGCGATGCGGAATACGGCGATCAACGCCCCCAGCAGAAAGCTGCCGACCAACGCCAGCAAGCTGGATAGAATCGTCCCTCGGAACCCTTCCAGATAAACATCGAAGTAATCGGTCAATATCGTAAAGTCCATAACGATTATTCGCTCGGCTTCTTGCCGATCCATTTCTCGTAGATCTTATCGTACTCCCCACTATCGTGGAGCTCCTTCAGCGTATCGTTAATCGCCTGTACGATATCCGAGTTGCCTTTTTGCACCGCGATGCCGTAAGGTTCGTCGGTAAACGGCTTGCCAACCACCTCGTAATTCGGATCCTGAGCGGACATGCCGTACAGGATCGCATCGTCCGTCGTCAGCGCATCGCCTTGCCCCGCCTTCAGGGCGTTAAACGCATCCTGATAGTTATCGAACTCCAGCACCTTGATGCCGTTTACTTTATCGCGGATATTTTTCACCGAAGTCGAGCCTTTACTGCCCAATACCGTCGAATCGGCGGTCAGGTTCTCAATGCCCGTGATCGGGCTGCCTTTCTTCACCAGCAGCGATTGCCCCGCCTGGAAATAAACGTCGGAGAAGTCGACTTCCTTCTTGCGCTCCTCCGTAATCGTCATCGTAGCCACGATCATATCGATTTCGCCGTTATTCAGCATCGGAATTCGCGTTTTGGAGGTAACCTCCTTTAACTCCAAGGCGTTTTCATCCCCGAAAACATGCTTCGCGATCGCCTTGGAGATATCGATGTCGAAACCTTCGACGTTGCCGCTGGCGGGGTCCTTTAGACCGAACAGCTTCGTGTCGTATTTCACGCCAACCAGCAGCTTGCCGCGTTCCTTGATTTTGCCCAGAGCCCCGGATCCGCTCTCCCCGGCCGTCGGGGCAGCATTTCCGCCATCGCCAGTTGTATTTCCCCCCGCCCCGTTATTCGCACAGCCCGCCAGCACCGCCAATGCGCAAACCGCCGCAATACTGATCAACCTCCAACGTTTCTTCATCTTCTCTTCCTCCCTTTTAGGATCATCATGGTTTAATGGCTTAGCAGACGGCTGAGAAAGGTACGCGTTCGCTCCTCCCGCGGATTGGCGAAGAATTCCTCCGGCACGGCCTCCTCAACGATCTGCCCTTGGTCCATAAAAATAACCCGGTCCGCCACCTCCCGAGCAAACCCCATTTCGTGCGTAACCACCACCATCGTCATGCCTTCTCTAGCGAGCGTCCGCATGACGTCCAGCACTTCGCCGACCATCTCCGGATCCAGCGCCGAGGTAGGTTCGTCAAACAGCATAATCTTCGGCTTCATCGCAAGCCCACGGGCGATCGCCACCCGCTGCTGCTGGCCGCCCGACAGCTGGGACGGATACGCCGATGCTTTATCGGCGATGCCCACCTTCTCCAGATAAAACAGCGCCGTTTGCTCCGCCTCCGCCTTAGAAATGCCCAGCACCTTCATCGGTGCCAACGTGATATTGTCGATCACCTTCTTGTGCGGATACAAATTAAAATGCTGAAAGACCATTCCGATATCCCGCCGCAACTTGTTGATATCCGTCTTACGGTCATGGACCGGAAGGCCGCCTACCGTCAGTTCGCCGTTCGTGATCGTTTCCAGCCGGTTGATGCAGCGCAGCATCGTGCTTTTTCCCGAACCGGACGGACCGACGACCACCACGACTTCCCCTTCTTTGACCTGCAGCTCAATCCTCTTCAGCACGTGAAATTGGCCAAAGTGCTTATCGACCTGGTGAAAGCGAATCAACGGCACCCCTCCTTTCAGCGTTCGGATGTTCCTTTCGACCGTACTTGCATCATGCCAATGTGAGTAATCGTAACATTTGAACATAACCTTACTTTGGCGACTATAAAAAACTACATCATCCTACGCGCGATCTCGAAAATAGCCCAAAATTTAATTCTTTCCTCGCCGATTCGGTCGGACAAGCGTTAGTTTTCCTCACAAGAATCTTCCTTGGCGATCATCGAGGAAACTCCATCGGAACTCTAACGCTTGTATTAAACGCTATTTGCACCAAAACCGGGATTTTCGTATTGTAACGCCTATGGGAGAGCTTATTTCCCGAATTCCACCCCAAAAGGGGTGGCTCTCGCTCATATAAGCACGCTGGTCAGCGTTAGAATTCAAACTCCCTTCTTTTCGCCTAAATAAGCATTCTGGCAAGCGTTAGCCCTAAATCCGGACGGACCACAGTGGACAAATTGCATGCGCACGCAAAAAAAGCCTGACCGAATCGCTTCGGTCAGGCTTCTACCAAACAAGCTCTATTCTTATTTCACGACGAGCACCGGAATATGGGCATGCTGGACGACGTTGTGACTGACGCTGCCGAGCACGAATTCGCGGATGCCACCCAATCCTCGGCTGCCAATAACGATGAGATCCGCTCCGTATTTCTGAGCGTACTCCAAAATCGTCTCCGCCGGCGCCCCTTGATCCATTTCGACTTTGGGCTCCAGCCCTGCGGCCACCAGCCGGCTTTTTGCTTCCTCTGCCGTTCTTTCCGCCAGCTCATAAAAATCCTTGTTCATCGAAGTGGGTACCGGAGCGAAGCCCTCGGCTACATAAAAACGCGGGAAGTCGTACACGTGCAGGACCTCCAGCTTGGCTCCCGGCGTCGATTTGCACAACTCGATCGCTTTGTCCAGCGCTTTGTTCGCCGCTTTCGAACCGTCATACGCAGCAAGAATTTTGTTAAAAAGCATGGAAAGCACCTCACTTGTCCCAAGAGTTTATATTAAAAAATACCCATAAAGCACGGCGTTGAAAAGAAGTAGCAGTGGAATGCCCACCCGGAAGCTGAAATGCTTTGTTTTGTGGCGCTTCGTGTTCATGGCTACCAATACGCCCAACGCGCCGCCGAGCGCAGCCAGCAAAAACAACGTCTTCTCGGGAGTCCGTTCGCGCCTCTGCCTGGCTCGCCTTTTGTCGTCGGACATGACTAGATAAGCAACCGCGTTGATAAATAGAAACCATACCAGCAAACCCGTTTTCGTCTTCGCCGCCCCCTTTCGATCTTTACGTTCGAATGTCGACGTTCCTAACTCCATTATACCTCAACCGCGGAGCAACAGCATCTTTTCACCAAATTCGCTTCTATGTAAAAAGCTCCCCGCTTGGGGAGCCGTACTTGTAAATATCATCAGGTTTCGTTCTTCGGAATCTCGTTCAAACTGGGCGGGTAATCGGCCTGCTTCTTCGGCTTGGCCGCCACGGTTGGTTCCATCAGCCTCGACTTGTTCTGCTGGTTCTCGGTCTTCCGCGCTTTGTGATGCGGCACCCTTATCACCTCCGGTACTTAGCGTCCCGTAAAGGCCGCCGATTTATGCGGACCTAGAACCGCTTGCTAAGCCGGTTAATCATCGCCCTTCTTCTCCAGAGCTGCCTTCAGCAACTCGCCGAGGTTCACCCCGCCAGACTCCTGCGGTTGAGAGTATTGCTTGACGAGCCGCTGTTGCTCGCGTTTGTTCATGTGCTTATCCTTGTCTTTCTCAAGCACCTCGGTAATGCCGCAGGAGATGCACTGCACGTACATCCCCGCCTTGCCTTCCTTGAGTTCCATCTTCTTGTGGCATTGCGGACAGCGACGGTTGGACAGGCGCTTCTCGCCAGAACGGCGATACCCGCAATCTTCGTTTGGACAGAGCAGCATCAGCCCGCGTCCGGTTTTCTTCTCGAGCATCCGCGTTCCGCATTCCGGGCAATGGCTACTTGAGACATTATGCGGTTTATAGGTCGCATCACTGCGTTTAACACCTTGCACGAGGCTGACCGCCATTTCACGGATGCCGCTAAGAAACGGCCCTGGCTGGCCTTGGCCGCGCGCGATCCGCTCCAGCTCCGCCTCCCAGCGGGCTGTCAGTTCCGGCGTGCGCAAATCGGCCGGCGCCAGCTCGATCAGTTGCTTGCCTTTGCCGGTCGGATGCAGGGAGTTCCCCTGCCGCTCGATCGTATCCGAGCTGACCAGCTTTTCAATGATGTCCGCCCGCGTTGCCGGCGTGCCCAGCCCATGCTTCTCCATTTGGGTCAGCAGGGCGGCTTCCGTGTAACGCTTCGGCGGTTGGGTCCGCCCCGGCGTCACACGGCAGCGCTGCACTTTCACCGCCTCGCCTTGGCTCAGCTCAGGCAATGCCGAACCGCTCTCGGCATCGTCCTCGCCGCCTTCTTCGTCCTCCATCGCCTGCCCGTCATAAACGGCGCGCCATCCGGCGTCCTTGATGGTCGTGCCTTTGGCGTGCAGCGTCTCGCCGGCGATTTCCACCGTCACGCTGACCTGATCGAACCTTGCTGGTGGATAAAACAAACTGATAAACCGCCGCACAATCAAATCGTACAGCTTGCGTTCGTCCGCGCTCAGCGCGTTCAGCAGCACCGTTTGCTCCGTCGGGATAATCGCATGGTGGTCGGTCACCTTACTATCATCAACAACCCGTTTACTCAGTTGCAGCGAGGCCCGAAGCAATGGCCGGGCCAGAGGCGCGTAAGGGCCGATCGCTACGCTGGTCAGCCGTTCCTTGAGGGTCTCCGTCATGTCCGACGTCAGGTAACGCGAATCCGTCCGCGGATAAGTCACCAGCTTATGTTGCTCGTAGAGTCGCTGCAGCACGTTCGAAGTCTGCTTGGCCGAAAACCCTAGCAGCCGGTTCGCGTCCCGCTGCAGCTCGGTCAAATCGTAAGCGAGCGGATGGGGTACCGTTTTTTCGTGCTTGACCAGCTTGACGATGTGGCCGGAAGCCCCTTCGAGCTTCTGCTTCAGAGCATTCAACCGCTCCGCATCAAAAATACGTGCATCTCCGTTCCCGCCGCGCCATACCGCTTCGAACTTACCGAAGTCGGCGCGCAGCATGTTGAATTCCTCCGAACGGAAACGGAGGATTTCGTTCTCGCGTTGCATGATCATGCCCAGCGTCGGCGTCTGTACCCTTCCGGCCGAGAGCGGCGCGCCAAATTTGGTCGTGAGCGCCCGAGTGACATTGAGGCCCACCATCCAATCGGCCTCCGCCCGGCAACGCGCCGAGTGGTACAAGCGTTCATATTGGCTGCCCGGCTTCAATGCCGCGAATCCTTCCTTGATCGCTTTATCCGTTTGCGACGAAATCCACAGCCGCTGAAACGGTTTGTTCCATTTGACCATATCCATGATCCAGCGGGCGAGCAGTTCACCCTCGCGTGCGGCATCGGTTGCCACGATCAGTTCGCCGATATCCTGACGCCGCATGAGCTGCTGCACCGCCTTGAACTGATGGCTGCTTTCGCGCAGCACCTTCAGTTTCATTTTATCCGGCAGGATCGGTAAATCCTCCAACGCCCACGTCGCGAACTTCGCGTCATAATCCTCCGGTTCGGCCAAACCGACCAGATGGCCCAGCGCCCAGGTCACCACGTACTTTGGCCCTTCAAAATGACTTTTATGCTTATCTCGGCTGCCCATCACTCGCGCGATTTCTCTGGCGACAGACGGCTTCTCCGCTAATACCAACGTCTTCATAAATGGTTTCGAACACTCCTTTCCTCTGAACTATTATAGCACTGACCATTTCCTTTACGCGAAGCTAGGGGGCACTCCGTCTGACGAGATCCTTCCTGCCTCTTAATCAATGTTCCAGCTATTTATCATCCCTCGTGCCATATTCATATCGTCCTCTTTCCTCGTCGTGAGGGCAAATTTGGCGACTAGCGCCGGATACGCGGCCCATTGCTCGGCGATATGCTCCTTCATACGGTACCATGTTCTGCCTCCCATCCGTTCATAACGGTTCAGTATATCCTGCAGGCCTTTTTCGCCAAAGAGAGCATACAAGATCACAAAATCCTTGCCCGGATCGGCAATTTCCGCTTCGGTCCAATCGATGAGGCCCGTCATGCGCTGATTGTCATCCACAAGGATGTGGGGAGGATGCAAATCGCCATGATGCAGTACCGAAAATTCCGGCCAATAGCTGTCCGTGGTCAACCAGCTCATCCATCGGTCAAACAGCTTGGCAGGGATGTCAAAGTTCTGCCGAACTTCCTCGATATTTGCGGCGAAAGCTTCCCGTGTCTCCGCGGGGGTTTTGCGGCGAACGCCGGATCGCATCGCCTCGTCATGGTCGACGCAATGCAGCGCTGCCAATGTTTCGGCCAAGGAATCATAGAAGGTATCCCCCAGCGCCTCCTGTGGGAACCTCCAGACATATCCGCTTCCGGCCGGATCAACTGTGGCAACCGGGTTTCCCGCAAGGAGCGGGTAAGCGATCAAATCTGGAGTACAGATGCGCCAATCGGGTACGGCAACGGAGATACGGGGGGCTACTGCTTTCAACACATTCCGTTCATTAAGGGCCCGCTCCCAAACGTCTGAACGTCTAGGCTTGCGAAGAACCCACGCTTGACCGTTGTTATCCCGCACAAACGCAACGAAGAAATCCAAGCCGGATTCATTAACCTCAAACGCTTCCGTATTCAAATGCAAACCGTGCTGAGCGGCGCGGGCGTAAAGCTCCCTTTTCACCTCTTGATAATCGTTCGACTTTTCCATATTCATAAAGGCATTCTCCTTATGGGCAAAATAAAAACACAGACCAAGGTCTGTGCAGCCGCAATCGAAATAGGAATTGCCCGTTGTCCGCTCGCAATCGTAGGCAAAAAAAGCCTCGTTCCGGAAGGAGCGATTCTTCTTGGCGGACCTGCGTAAATAGGCAAACTTATCCCGATGACCCTGCACAAACTAAAGAGCAGAAAGAGCAGTTGCAATCCATGCAATGCGGTCTCGATCGGGACTAAATTAGCACACGCAAGCCTCCATTCGTAATTTTGAACCAAGAATACCATGTATGCCGCTAAAAGTCCATAAACGGAATCTATATCGTTTTTGAAGCCATTGATAATTATTTAAAAAATGATATACTCGGATTAGCACCTGGTACTAAAACCTGATCATAAGTAAATCAAACATATTAAAGGAGCTGATACGGTTGACCCTACAGAAACCCTTTTCCAAGGCCCGCATTACCGCTCTAGGCACCTATGTCCCCGAACAAATTCTGACCAATGCGGATTTGGAGCGGCTCGTGGATACGAACGACGAGTGGATTGTTCAGCGTACGGGCATCAAGGAGCGGCATATCGCCGCAGAGGACGAATTCACCTCGCATCTCTGCATCCGGGCGGCAGAGCGACTCCGCGATACGTATCGGGCCACGCTGGACGATGTCGACTTCATTATCGCAGCGACGACAACGCCGGATTTCTCATTCCCGACCGTATCCTGCCGGGTTCAGGAACACTTCGGCATGGAACAGGCCGGGGCTATCGATCTTAACGCGACCTGTGCCGGCTTCGCTTATGCCTTGCATTTGGCGAACGGCATGATTAGCTCCGGCCTGCATCGCAAAATCCTGGTCGTTGCCGGCGAAACGATGTCCAAAATCACCGACTACACCGACCGCAGTACCTGCATCCTGTTCGGGGATGGGGCCGGGGCAGTGCTTGTCGAAGCGGATCCCGAGCAGCCCGGGTTCGAATCGTTTATCCTCGGGACGAATGGGGCAGGCGGCATCCACGTCTACCGTTCAGGACTGGCGGATCAGATGGATGGTCAGCCCCTCGAAGGGAAGGGCAAAATTGTACAAAACGGACGCGAGGTATTTAAATGGGCCGTCCGCACCGTCACCGCCGGAATTGAACAGCTGCTAGAGCAGGCTGAGCTCACCCGGGAGGATATCGATTGGTTCGTGCCGCATAGCGCCAATCTGCGTATGATCGAGTCCATTTGCGAAAAATCGGACCTTCCGCTCTCCAAAACGCTGCAAAGCGTGCAGGATAAGGGCAATACGTCCTCCGCGTCCATCCCGCTGGCTTTGCAAGCCGGCGTCGACACGGGCCGGCTGAAATTCGGTGACCGTGTTCTGCTGTACGGATTTGGCGGCGGCTTGACCCATGCCGGCTTAATTATGCGCTGGGGCGTGCCGGACTCCATATGAAAAAAGGTCGATCAGGGGGCGGAATCCTGATCGACCTTTTTATGATACCCTTGTCAAATTGGCTCTTTACACGATTATCCACCTTATCTAAATGGCTCTTTACACGAATATCCCTTTTGTTAAGGGAGGTCTCCTTCACTCGTATTCGCTTCTCCCGAGCATGTCCGTCCCGGATTCTCCGTGATCTGATCAAACGGGATAATGGTGCAAGACGCCGAACAAGAGGGTTGGTCTCAGGCCCAAGCGCTCTCTTTTCAACCGGCAAGGTTCCGGGTACAATAACAAGAGCCAAATTTACGCAAGTTGTCCCCAACTTAAGCCAATAAGGAGTTTAGTGATATGCCTACCCTCAGAGAACTGTTTACCGATTTCGATTTCCAGGAGGCGCTGGACCGCAAATTTCGCATCCGCGTATTCCGTGACGATCATATGATCGACAACGGCAGTATCATTATCCGTTTCACGGACGACACCATTATCACCCAGGCTGGAGTAAGCGAGCTTTCCTACCATCCACGCCGGGAATGCCAATTTTTCGAGCTGAGAAAATAAAACCAAACCCGCCCTTCTTACTTCCCCTTAACTCGCCTTTTCCTCTTGCCCCGTCGCCAGTACCTTCGCGTTTTCCTGCGTCACGGCTGACGCCTCTTTGCCGTAACGAATGAAGATCCACACGCCGCACAAGATGAGTGCGCCCGCTGACAATTGCAGCGGGGTCAGGCTCTCCTTAAGCAGCATCCAAGCCAACAGCGAAGCAAACACCGGCTCGCCGAGAACGGCCATCGATACGGCTGAAGCGCTGAGGTATTTCATCAGCCAGTTGAACAGGTAATGCCCAAACAGCGTCGGGACGATCGCGAGTAGCAGGAAAATCCCCCATTCGCGCGGCTCATATCCGGTAAAACGGATGCCCGCAGCCACGTTATATATGGCCATCGACGTTCCAGCCACCGCGAACACGAGGAAATTATAAACAAATGCACTGATCGTTTGCAGCAACTGCTTGCCGACCAGAATATGAACCGCGACCGCCACCGTCCCGAACAGAGAGAGCAAGTCTCCCGTAACGGCAGCGCCGGACAAGGCAAAATCCCCGGAGCCGATGGCGATCGAACCGATTAGAGCCAACGATACGCCGAGAATCATCGCTTTATTGATTTTGGCCCCGAATAGGAAGAACGACCCGAACATCACGATGATCGGCTCCAGCGTCAGAATAACGGTGGAGCTCGCTACCGTCGTCAAGCGAAGCGACCCCATCCAGAGCAGGAAATGAAGCCCCAGCATGAGCCCGGAAAACAAAAGGCGCCCCCATTGCTTGCGTGTCAGGTGCGCAATCTCCCCCCGATAACTCCACAGCAGCGGTAGCATCAATAAGTTCGTCAGATACATCCGGTACATCGCGATTACCGAAACCTCGGCATTGGACCAGCGGATGAAAATAGATGAAAACGAGATGGCAATAATGCCGATAATGTACAAAATTTCATATTTGCCCATGGACTTGGTGTTGGTATGCATAAAGGTCAGGGTCCCAGCTTTCCGTTAATTTTATCGGCACAATCTTGGTGCAAACCACTTCATTATAGCGGAGTTAGAACGGTTCCTCAATCAAAAAAAGCGTCTCTATTTCTCCCATCCCCTATCATTTACCCTGATGGTTTCCGCCTGTTTTCTCGTAATCTAGGCGCGCCAAGGTCATATCATCCAAACCGGATAGAAAGTGAAAGAATAGAGTGTTTCGAACGATCGTTCAGACCCATTCGTTTGAGGAGGAACTTTCAATGAAAAAGCTAGTTCACATTTCTCAAACTTCTCCCCGTCTCACGGTATATTCCGAGGAGAATCTGACGGGAAGAAGCCGTGTCTACACCGGGAACCTCGGCATCCGCGACACCGACGCAATTCTGGATGGAATCGAGAGCCTGCGGTTCGTTTCATCCAGCAGCAATGCTACGCTCGTGTTGTTTACGCGGACCCGGTTCAGAGGCAGCTTTCGCATCCTCCGCGGCAGCCGGCGCATTAATGATCTAGATGATCTCATCAACGGCAACGACGTAGAATCGATCATCGCGACAAACCAACGTTTGACGGCAGCGCAAGTTCGTCAAATCCGCACCAGCGGTACGTTGCCAAGCGGATATCGCCTGATTTAAGCTTTAGGCTTATAATGGTTCCATATGATAACGATGAGTGCAGAGGATGTGTCCCCCATATGGAACCGATCGTATCCAAACGCTGGCTGTTAGCCCGCATGTATGAGCCAAATCTCGTGATCGTCGATTGCCGCTTCGAGCTCGGCCGGCCAGAAGCCGGGAGCGCGGCCTACGACGCCGCGCACATTCCGGGTGCCGTTTATCTCGATCTTGAGGAGGATCTGTCGGCCCCGGTAACCGAGCACGGCGGGCGTCACCCGTTGCCCGCCCCGGACACGTTGGCCGCGCGCTTCGCTCGCGCCGGCATCGGCAACGCCACCAGGGTGGTCGCCTACGACGACCAGGGAGGCATGAACGCCTCCCGCCTATGGTGGCTGCTGCGCTGGCTGGGCCATGACGACGTTTACGTCATGGATGAGGGATTCGCCGCCTGGCAAGCCGGCGGCTATCCCGTGACCGCTGAGCGGCGGACCGTCGTCCCCGCCGCTTTCACCCCGTCGCTCCGGCCGCACATGCTGGCCGGAGTGGAGGACGTCCGCCGGGCGCTGGGCGATCCCGGCGTCCTGCTGGTGGACTCGCGCGCTGCGGATCGCTACGCCGGACTGCAGGAGCCGCTTGACGTCAAGGCCGGCCATATCCCGGGGGCGATCAACCGTTTTTGGAAGCAGGTGCAAGGCGACAACGGCTCCTGGAAGAGCGACGGCGAGCTGCGCGAGCAACTGGCGCCCGTCATCGCCGCAATGGACGAAGGCCGCGAGGCTATCGTCTACTGCGGCTCCGGCGTGAGCGCTTGCCCGAACGTGCTCGCCCTCCATCGGCTCGGCTACCCGCAGGTCAAGCTGTACGCCGGTAGCTGGAGCGATTGGATCTCTTATCCCGAGAATCCGATCGCGACGAACGAAGAATAAGTAAAATTTTAAGTACCTTTACAAGTATATTCCTGCCGTGGTATATTCCCGTTATGGAAAAATTTTACGGCAGGAGATGATTGAGACAATGAACGAAGAGGTTACCGCCTTTATTGATCAATTAGGGGCGGCATGGCAAATCGGGCTCTCCCAACGACTGAGAGAGATGGTGCACCAAACCATTCCGTCGGTGGAAGAGCGGATTCAGTACAAGAAGCCCCATTTCCTGAAGAACGGCCATTACGCAGCGGTGATTTCCCCATCGAAGGACGCGATTGCGTTCATGATCATGAACGCCGAAGGATTAGAGGTTCCAAAAGGCTTCGAGGGACCGCCGGAGCGCAAGTGGATCAAATTCAAGGAAGGGGCCCCACCGGACTACGCCTTGCTTTCCACTTTGCTGGCACAAGCTTCCCAAGCGCTCTAGAAATACGAAAGCGTCATCCCATACAAGGGATGACGCTTTTTAGGTTTCACCGATGGCGTATTACAAATCTACCTCCACCAAAGACTGCGCCGTCTCGGGAGCATCGGTGATCATGCCATCGATGGGGTACTTGAGGACTTCCTTCATATCCCGTCGGGTATTAACGGTCCAGACCCATACCTCGCGACCATCGGCGTGGGCTTTATTGATCAAGAAGTCCGTCAGCATGACCTGCTCGATCGTATAGAAATCGACGTCGAGCACCGATAGGTCTCCAAGTGCAAAGAAGAGAATTCTCCCGATCTTGATCTCCGGGGCCAGCTCTCGAATTCGGCCGAGCGCGACCCCATCGAACGACTGCACCCTCACCTCTTCCTCCATTCCGGCTTCCTTGATAAGGCGAACGACCTCTTCCGCCAGTGCTTCGCTGGAAGAGCCATTCGGCTTCAGATCCAGCAGCAACTTGATCTTGCCCTGCGTCTCGGCGAGCACGCTGGACAGCAAAGGGATTTGTACCGGGTATCCATTCTCGTCCCTACCGATAGATAGCTGACTCACCTCCGCGGAGGTCATATCGGCGATCCGCTTCCGTACCCCAGCCATCCTTCTCAAATCGGAATCATGGTTTAACACGGCCACTCCGTCCTTGGTCATCTGCACATCCAACTCGGCGACCTGGATGCCTTTATCCATCGCAGAGAGTAGAGCGGGCAGCGAATTCTCCGGGGCATACGACGTATCTCCGCGATGCACCGCAATCTGAACGTTCCATTTGGCGTACACCAGACTATCATTCGCCCGCGAACCGATGACCACAGCCAGGGTGATATAGACGGCAGCACCCAAGACATAAACCGTCCTCTTCCACTTCAACGCTCTCCACCAAGCGATGATCCGCATTTCTACGCGGCCTATCCTGCTGTGGCTGACCTGAAGCTGGTCTCTTGCCCGAATCCAATTTAAACGGCCGAATGCATAATATAGTCTCGTCAGCACGAAAAGGTTGATCGGCAACAGCAGAAGCTCCAACAAGTAAGCCAG
Organism: Paenibacillus timonensis; assembly: GCF_009725205.1. Taxonomy (GTDB): domain Bacteria; phylum Bacillota; class Bacilli; order Paenibacillales; family Paenibacillaceae; genus Fontibacillus; species Fontibacillus rhizolycopersici. Next base: position 207,339 of record NZ_WNZY01000008.1, read on the forward strand.
CACGGTTGAGATCGTCAGCGAATAGTGCTGGGACACGAGCGCGAGCACATCGAGATCCAACCAAGAAGGGATGTGTCCAAGAGCGGACACCACCGTATAGGTGACCGCGAGGATCGAACCATTAAACAGAAGGAGCGAACCAAACAACCGCCAACGCCGGCCTTGCGTCAGGGCATGGCTCTGGCGAACCGCCTGCCGCAGATTCATATCCTCCAGCACGATGCAATGCAGGACGAAGATCCACCGGAGCAAGGTATACAACAGCCCTGCAAGCAGCACGATATAAGCGGCGGTCATGGTAAAAGAGGCGTCCAGCACCTGATTGTTCAAGAAGATCGGAACGTTAAACAACGCGTAAAACGAGGCCGTCAGCGGTGAATCAATGAACGGAATCAGAAGCAGCAAGAGCAGCAGCAGTTGGAACACCCCGAACCCGAGCAGCTTAGGCGTCTTGCGCAACACGGTCAGCACAGCATCCGATAGGGCAATCTCCTTTCCGAAAAAGCGCTGCTGAATGAGAACGATCAGCACCAGCAATTCGATCAGCAGCGTAAAGGAAGCGACAAGCCCTATGAGAATCAGTCCAGTTAATCCTTTATAACTTAGCCCGATCCGGTACACTTCCCCGTTGAGCAAGGATCCGGATCCAACCACCCGAAGAATACGGTTGAACAGCAGCGTGGTGACTGGGAGGACAACGATGCTCGTAACAAGCATATAGAGCAATTGAAAAAGCAAGAGCTTGGCGGAGTACTTGCGAAAATCGCGGATGCTTTTGCCGATCAGTCTAAGCATGGCTCCCCGCCCCAGACTCGTTAGGTCCACCGCGCGGCCCAAACCTTCATTTCATGGCAAATGACGTGAAGATCCATGCCCTTCGGCGTGAGCGAGTATTCAACCGTCACGGGAACGGTCGGGAAAACCGTCCGCTCCAACACTCCCTTCTCCTCCAAATGGCGTAATGTACTCGTTAATGCGCGCGGACTAACCTGAGGAATTCGGCGTTGCAGTTCTCCGAAGCGAAGGGTACCGCCAAATAGCTCACGTATGACAAGAAACGCCCATTTCCCTCCGAGCACATCCAGGGTTTTTTCGATATTGCATTCGATATGCACCGGCGTTTTCGGAATATAATTGCTTGCTTTGCGGACTGTAGTCATCCGGCAAACCTCCTCTTGGATATAGCTATATTATGTATAGCAAGTATCATGGATATAATTAAGTGAAAGAGTTTTCACTTCTTTAAATTGTATATGAACTTTAATAGAATGAAAATGGTTACAACACAAATGATCAGGAGGATGATAAATCATGGAATATAGAAGACTGGGTGGAAGCGGCCTTAAGGTAAGCGAAATCAGCTTGGGTAGTTGGCTAACCTACGGCGGGTACGTCGAGCGTGAAAATGCCGAGAAATCCATCAAAACGGCCTACGATCTGGGGATTAACTTCTTCGATACGGCCAATGTATATGAAAAAGGAGCAGCAGAGGAACTGGTGGGCAAAGCGCTGAAAGCTTATCCACGGGAATCCTACGTGCTGGCGACGAAAGCGTTCTGGCCAATGGGAGAAGGTCCCAACGACCGCGGCTTGTCGCGAAAGCATGTCATGGAGCAGGTACACGCGAGCTTGAAGCGGCTGGGCCATGACTATATCGATATCTTTTACTGCCACCGCCACGACCCGGAGACACCGCTTTACGAAACGCTGCGCACCATCGATGACCTGATCCGCCAAGGCAAAATCCTGTATGCCGGCGTCAGCGAATGGCAAGCTTCGCAGATTGCGGAAGCGGTTGGTTTAGCGGATCGTTATCTGTTGGATCGCATCGTGGTCAATCAACCGGTTTATAACATGTTTAACCGTTATATCGAGAAGGAAGTGATCCCGGTCAGCGAACGATCCGGCATCGGGCAAGTCGTCTTCTCGCCGCTGGCTCAAGGCTTGTTAACCGGCAAATACACGTCGGCCAACAACATTCCGCAGGACAGCCGCGCGGCCAAGCTGGATTGGGTTCGCAAGGGGATTACGGAAGAAAACATCGCAAAGGTGAAGCAGTTGGAAGGCATTGCCGCCGAGCTTGGCATCAGCGTGGGGAACCTCGCCCTGGCTTGGATCCTGCGTCAAAGCAACGTCGCAAGCGCGCTTGTTGGGGCTAGCCGTCCGGAGCAAGTAACCGAAAACGCCAAAGCTTCCGGCATCAAGCTTAGCGAAGATGTGCTGACACGAATCGAAGAAATTTTGAACTAAGGAGACGAGGCAACTATGGCTAAAGTCGTCGTTACCGGCGGGAGCGGCATGCTGGGGCGCTACGTCGTACGTGAATTCGTAGAGCGTGGTTACGAGGTGTTGAATGTGGACGTTCGGCCTTCGGAAGATCCGGTTTGTCCGACGTTGATCGTCGATCTGGAGCAACTTGGCGAATGTTACAGTGCACTTAACGGCGCGGACGCGGTCGTACATCTGGCTGCGATTCCGGCCGCGCATATCCGCACGCCGGAGATCACCTTCCGCAATAATGTCATGTCCACGTATAACATTTTGCAAGCTGCAGAGGGGCTTGGCATCCGAAAAGCAGTGATCGCATCAAGCGAATCCTCTTACGGCATCGTCTTTGCGATTCATCCGCCCGCCCCTAAGTATGTACCGGTGGACGAAGCGCACCCGCAGCTCCCCGAGGACAGCTATGGCTTGTCCAAGGTGGTGAACGAGCTAACGGCGGACATGTTCCACCGCCGATCGGATATGCAGATCGTATCCCTACGGCTGGGCAATGTGATTCCGCCGGAACGTTATGCGTCGTTTCCGTCCTTCATCCACGACCCGGCCGAACGGGAACGCATCTTGTGGAGTTATATCGACACGCGCGATGCGGCGACCGCCTGCCGGCTAGCCGTCGAAGCGGAGGGCCTTGGCGCGGTAGCGCTGAACATCGCCGCGGACGACTCCAGCATGGCGATTCGCAGCCGGGATCTGATGGCTGCCCGTTATCCAGGCGTGGGCGACTTCCGAGCACCGCTCGAGGCTCACGAAACGCTGCTCAGCAACGAGAAGGCGAAACAGCTGCTCGGATGGCAGCCCGTCCATTTCTGGCGGGATGAAGTCAAGGGTTAGCCCGCTCCTGCGACTATATACGCCAAAGACCCGGCACCGCGATCAACGGAGCCGGGTCTTTTTTCATGGAGTCTCCTATACCCCAAAGCCGCACTTTTCTGATATCTTAGAAGAAGTCATGAATTTCAATCCAACTTCAATCAGGAGATTACCCATTTATGCGCAAACACATCGTAGCCATCGACATGGATGATACCATCTGCCACCTCGTGCCAAAGGCGATCCACTATCACAATTTGCAGTTCCCTGACCGCCAGTTGACCATGGACCAAATGATCAGCTTCGACATGACGGGGATTTGGCATCCCGAATGCAATGAAGACCTCTTCTTTGGGCGCCCCGGCTTATATGAAGAGCTGGAGATCTTTGATGAGCATACCGTAGAGGAGATGCGCAAGATCGCAAAGGACCACGATGTAATCATCGTTACGGCCGCCAGACCGTCATCGGTTCCGGAGAAATGGAACTGGCTGCAGCGCTGGATGCCGTTTATTCCGTTCGAGAATTTCTTCGTTGCCAAGCGGAAAACGCTGCTGGACTTCGACCTGCTGATCGATGACGGTCCACATAATCTGCTCCCTGCCAAAGAAGCCGGAAGATTAACCATCGGCATCCCCCGTCCGTGGAATGCGCCAATCCAGGAGCAATTCCTCATGAGGGACTCATGGGAAGGCATGAGTGAATTGGTGAACCGCCTGTTAGCCGAGCGTAGCGCAAGATAAAGAGACCCGGCCTTTACTCTAGATGCCCCCGAATCGGTGCCGAGGTCGGTTCCCCGAAGGAAACGTTGAACTGGCTGCGAATTTCAATGCCTTCCTCCAGGAATTCGATTTCGATACTTAAGCGAAACGGCGTCTCAATCCGCTGGATGCTAAGCAGCAGCGTGTCCGACGACTTCCAGGTGAAGGAAGCCGCAATCTGCTCCTCCTCTTCGAACAACGTCGTCCGCCCAAGTCGCCAAGACTGCCGACCGAGTTCAACCCGGTGCTCTCCGCGTTTGTCTTGGATATCCAGCACGGCCGTATCTCCATGAATTTCGATTCGCGTGCTTTGCAGGTCCAGGGCGTTAGGTTCCAGCAGGCAACGATTGCTGTTGCCGAGCTCAGCCTCCCGCACAGAGCCGGGCTCGATTCGAGGCGGCTCTATATAAAGCCCTTCCAGTACATGCTGCAGATCTTTCTCCGCCGCCGCATCCTCGTCGGCCCGGCTCCCCTCGCCCTTGTCAAAAGCTTTAAGCAGATGCTCCCATACTCCGTTCAATACACCTTGCAGATCGTTGGTGCCGGACGTCATAGCGAGAACCGCCTCTTGCTCCGGCAGAACGATACAAAATTGCCCAAACGCCCCGTCCCCCCGATAAACCCCGTGCCGGCAGCGCCAGAATTGGTAGCCGTAGCCCTGCGCCCAATCGCTGTCTCCGCCATCTCCGTTAGAGATTTGCTTGGAGGTCGCGGCGTCAATCCAGCTTTCCTCCAATAGCCTCCGCTCGCCCCACAGGCCTTTCTGCAAGTAAAGGTGACCGAATTTGGCGATATCCTCGGTGGTTACCTTGAGCCCGAATCCGCCGGTATTGATGCCGCGTGGACAGCTCTCCCATGTCGGATTGGCGATGCCAAGCGGCTCGAACAGGCGGGGCTGCAAATATTGAAGCAGCGTTTCTCCGGTGACATTCTGCAGGATGGCGGACAGCATGTAGGTGGCTCCCGTGTTATACAGGAAGAACGTTCCCGGCTGATGCTCAACGGGTTGTTCCAAGAATGCCCTCACCCAGTTTCCGTCTTTCGCTCTGGCGAGCGGATCCATCGTATCGAAGGCGTGGCCCGTGCCCATCATCAGTAGATGCTTGATCTGCATCGCAGCTAGATTCGGCGATATTTCCTTCGGCACGTCCTCCGGGAAGAAAGAGACGACCGGATCTTCCACATTCAGCTTGCCTTCCTGTACGGCCATACCGATTGCCGTGGAGGTAAAGCTTTTGCTAAGGGAAAATAACATATGCGGCAGATCCGGCCCGTAAGGTGCCCACCAGCCCTCCGCCGCAACATGCCCATGCCGTACCAACATCAAGCTATGCAGTTCGATAGAATGCGCTTTCAAGTATGTTAAAAAGTCATTCACGTTCCGAGCTGAGATTCCCAGCTCCTTCAGGCTTTTTCTAGGCAGCGATTTCTCCGTAAAGACGGACATATCCACCTCTCCCTTCATTGGGCATTTTCCCCATCCCCATTATACACCTATAGGCTGGAGCCCGGTAAGCTTTGGTAAGCTTCATCTAGGGCCCCTGCTGCAACGAATAACCCCAAGGTGGAATTTTTTTCATTCGTCCGCCTATTAAGGGATTGACAATAGATCTTCAATTTTATATATTCGTTGTACATACAAAATATAAATTCTGATAAGTGATCCTCAAAAGGAGGCTTTACCAATGGCAAACGAATCAAAAAATACAGCCGCCGCTGCCGAAGCCGACGACGCTTTCCTGCATAGCTGCATGTACTTTACCACCAACCGTCTGAGCCGAGCGATCACCCGGATCGCCGACGAAGCGTTTGCGACGACGGGTTTGGCTCCCGCCTACGGCTATCTGATCCGTCTGGTCATCGTCAAACCCGGTATTACGCAAAAGGAGCTGTCCGAGAAGCTGTACATCACGCCGTCTACGTTGACGCGTTTTATTGACAAGCTACAGGCGAAGGGGCTTGTAGAACGCCAAGTCCAAGGGAAAACCGTGCTGGTTTACCCTACCGATAAAGGCCGTTCCCTTGAGCCCTCCCTTCGCGCAGCTTCGAAAAAACTGAAAGCCTCCTATGTGGCCGTTCTTGGAGAAGAATTGGCCGACTTGCTTACGTCGCAGCAAGAACTGGCTAGCGAGCAATTAGAACGGTAATTCCGTTCCTTACTCAAGACGTTTGTGTGTACAAACAAATTATAAATAGAGGAGAAACCTACGATGAATGAAATGAACGCTTCGCCTGAAATCAGGCCAAAATCACGTTTCTATTACGGCTGGATTATCGTCCTGCTTACGTTTATCACCTTGCTTGTCTCGGCAGGCATTCGCTCCTTGCCGAGCGTGCTGCTTCTCCCGTTTCAGGATGAATTCGGCTGGAGCCGGGGCAGCATCTCGAGCGTCATCTCCATCGGCATCCTTCTGTACGGCCTGGTCGGTCCCTTCTCGGCTTCCCTGCTGCTGCGCTTTGGCTTCCGCAAAGTGATCATCTGCTCATTGTCTGTGCTTGGGTTAAGCCTGGCTGTCACTCCGTTCATCCATGCTTTATGGCAATTTGAACTGCTCTGGGGCGTCGTGTCGGGCTTGTCCACCGGGATGATGGCTAACGTCTTGGGCGTCACGGTCAGCAACCAATGGTTCGTCAAGCGAAAAGGTCTAATTATCGGACTGCTCACCGCAAGTGCGGCGACCGGCCAATTGCTGTTTCTGCCCTTGTTCGCCAAACTGACATCGGACCTCGGCTGGCGCTACGCCGTGTATGTTGCCGTCGCCAACATTGTCGTCGTCCTGGTTGCCGTCACGATCTGGATGCGTAATCACCCGTACGAGGTTGGCGCCGCCCCCTATGGTTCGACCGAGGTCATCAAACCGGAGCCCTTCCGGGGCAACATCTTGATCGCGCCGTTGCAAAATTTGCGACTGGCGATGAAACACCCGACGTTTTGGCTGCTTGCTGGCACCTTCTTTTTCTGCGGCTTTTCGACCAACGGCCTCATCGGCACGCATTTGATCGCCGCCTGCGGCGATCACGGCATGCTGGAAGTTGCCGCCGCCGGACTTCTCGCGATGATGGGCGTCTTCGATTTGTTTGGCACTACGATTTCCGGCTGGTTGTCGGACCGTTTCGACAGCCGTAAGCTGTTGTTCTGGTACTACGGCCTGCGCGGGCTCTCCTTACTGTTCCTGCCGTTCGCGCTGAACTCGGCTTCCCCCGCTATGCTCGTCGTGTTTTCCGTCTTCTACGGCCTCGACTGGATCGCTACCGTTCCGCCGACCGCCAAACTGGCGGGCGAAACGTTCGGGAAAGAGAGATCCGGCATGATCTTCGGCTGGGTGGTCGTCGCCCACCAAATCGGTGCCTCCACGGCCGCGTACGGCGCGGGGGTTCTGCGCGATTGGCTGGGAAGCTACTCCCAAGCGTTCGTGATCGCCGGATTCGTATGCTTCGTGGCTGCGGTCATGGCGATGCAAATCCGCAGAGCTCAAAGCCGGGCGGCGGAAGCAGCCCTGTAAGATTTGCCAAGCGATGATTTCCTCCAAAATTCGCGCTTGCCTATCCAACAACCGAACCGAAATATGCTAGAATAAAGAGCATCATGGTTGCGATAGAACTAACAGAAGGGGACGTCATCGTTTGGCACAATTATTTTACAAATACGGAGCAATGAACAGCGGCAAGTCTATCGAAATTTTGAAAGTAGCTCATAATTATGAAGAACAGAACAAGCCGGTATTGCTCTTTACCTCGGCGATCGATAATCGCGATGAAGTAGGCTTTGTGTCTTCACGGATCGGATTGCGCCGGCAGGCCATTCCTATTTTTCCGGATACGAACCTGTTTGATATCGTCAAAAATCATACGCCGCGCCTGTACTGCGTATTGGTGGACGAATGTCAATTTCTCGGCGAGGAAAGCATCAAGCAGTTGGTCCGGATCGTTGACGAACTTAACATTCCGGTTATGGCCTTCGGGCTGAAGAACGACTTCCAGAACCAGCTGTTCGAAGGCAGTCGCCTGCTGCTCATTTATGCGGATAAAATCGAGGAAATGAAAACCATCTGCTGGTTCTGCGCTCGCAAGGCAACGATGAACTTGCGTGTGGAGAACGGAAAACCCGTTTACACCGGCGAGCAGATCCAAATCGGCGGCAACGAGTCGTATTTCCCGGTGTGCCGCAAATGCCACACCAACCCGCCGCTGTAACTTCTTTCAAAAGTGAAACGGACCGGTCAATACCGGTCCGTTTTTTGTCGCTTAATCCATATCGTAAATCGTGCCGACCTTCAGCCCGTACAGCTCGTTGTAGATTTTTTCCGCGTAGGCGTCGGTCATGCCGGCAATATAATCGATGATCATATGCTCCCAAGTCCAGATCGGCTTGGCCTTGGCCTGGTCTCGGTCGAACCGCCGCAGCCAGTCGCCGGGAATGATCGATTTGCTCGTCTCCGGATCGACGAAAGCGTCCCACAGCCGCTTGATCACCCAAGCGCTGCGCTTTTGCAGCCGCTGTACCCGCAAATCGCGGATCATCGTGACCCAGGCAAAGCTTTTTAGCACGCTCACCGTCCGCAGCATGTCCTTGTCCTCTTGCCCCTCCTTGACGAACGTGACCTTCTGCCAATCGCCGTCTTCGACCACGCCTAGACTGCCTACGAACAAGCTGACCCAATAGGCCTTCACCTCCCGGCGCGTGCGGGAATAGTCCTGATCGCAAATCGGCATTTTGGCCTTCCATATACGTAGGAAATCGTCCAAAACCTCGGCCACCTTGACCTGAACCTTGTCCGGCATCCACCCCGCCCAAAACGAATCTTCCAAAGTCATGATCTTCTCGACGATCAGCCGCTGGATATTCGAATCCTTGAGAAAATGCTCGTGCACCTCGATTTTCCCCGCCTTGATGCCGTCTTCAAGATCATGGGCCGAATAGGCGATATCGTCGCAAAGGTCCATCAACTGCGCTTCAAACGTCTTCTTGCCCTCCGGAATGCCCCATCGGTCGCGGATGGAGGAGATGTACTCCCATTCATGCAGATAAAGTCCCTTCTTGTTGATCGTACCGGGATACGGATATTTATTCGTTCCGAGCAGCACCGCATCGGATAAATTCAGACCGTCGATGTTTTCCCGCTTCTCCAGGAACATCATCAGCCGGAAATTGTGAGCGTTGCCTTCGAAATGCTCGTATTTTCGCCGGAGCGCCTCCCGGGTCTGCTGCTCTTCCCCCGGAGTTGGTTGTTTGCCTTTCAAGGCCGTCCGTACTTTCTCCTCGATCAGCTTCTCCAGAATTTGGTCCAGCACCTCTTCGCCCTTGTGCCCAAACGGAGGGTGCCCGAAATCATGGCAAATCGCGGCGCATTCCACCACCTCCGGATCGATGACCAAGCCCGGGTGCCGGGCTCGATCGACCGCTAGCTCCGGATACGCGCGCAGCAGGCTTCGCGCTGCTTCCCGGGCGATTTGCGCGACCTCCAGCGAATGGGTCAGTCGGGTCCGATAGTAATCGCCCGTACCGGCCCCAAACACTTGCGACTTCCCTTGCAGCCGGCGGAAGGTTGGGGAATGGATTAACCGCGAATAATCGCGTTCGAAGGTGGCACGGTTATTTTCATGTCCGATATTGTCCGGGTATTGGCGGTGCTCCCTTAGTTCCTGGATGTTCATGGCTCTTGCACTCCTTATCGCTTGCTCTCTTTTCTGTTATTGTAGCCGTCCGTAGCCGGAACATAAAGCGCCGGGTCTAAAATTTGTTGAATCACACCAGAATTGGGGGAATCGAGAGTGAGGCTGTTGCCTGATGCAACGGGATAATCCTCAAAGAAAGGGAACGGATAGATGAAATCAATTAAAGCCGGCCCCCTGAAAGGAGTATCCGGCTTCTTTTTACTATACGATCTATCAGCTCAGTCCCACCCACGCATCATTGGAATAGCCGCGCTGCTCCCAATATCCGACATGCTCGCCTTCAATCAGCTCGATTCGTGTCAGCCACTTCACCGACTTGTAGGCGTACATTTTAGGAACGATCAGCCTTACGGGCCCCCCCAAGTCGCTCGGAATCGGCTTACCGTCGTGCATCACCGCTACCATGACATCTTCTAGGTCCGCCTGTTCCAAAGTGAGGGTATCGGTGTATACGCCGTCCCCCGAATAGAACTTCACCGTTTGGGCGCCCGGCTTCACGCCGGCTTTCTTGAGCAGCACTCGCAACGGAATCCCCTCCCAAGTATTCTTGTACACCGACCAGCCTGTGACACAGTGAAAATCGCTGACCTGTACTGTACGCTCCAGCTTGAGAAAATCCTCCCAACCCCACTTGAACTTGTTGTTCACCAAACCGTCGATCGTAAACGACCAGTTCTCGTTGGAGAAGGACGGGATATCCGTCACCGTATAGACGCGAAAATGTCCCTGCGCCCCGCCGCCAACAACCTGCGCGGAGGCCGGCAGCGGCACCGGATTCGGAACTAGCCGATTGGCATTCTCCTCTAGCAGCCGGTCGACGGTACTCGTACCGCCGATGCTGCCGAGAGAGCTGCCCAGCCATTTGAGAAAGGTTGGTCCGACCGTTACCGCCAGCCCGACGCCGATCGCCCCGCGGATAAAAGCTCGGCGGGTGTAGACCGGTTGGGGAGACGTTGGCCCTTGAGGTTGTTTGACTCCTGTCCCCGCCTCTTTGCCTGCGGCGGCAGGACGCACTTCAGGCTGAATCGACCGTCTAGCGGGTTCCTTCAGCCATTTTGTCCGGGTTAAGGAATGGTAGATGATATACGGCAACCCGATCCAGGTCAATAAGTCATGCACGGTCAGCGCCGCATTGGACACCCTTGGCCCCACCGCCTTGAACTGCCACAGCAGCACGCCCGAGCCAAACCAGCCCAACAGCAATGCGAGGACCATAATCACGTTAAAGCGCTGCCAGGGCTTCTGACGCAACTGCTTCCAGTGCTTCCCCGCTAACAGCAGGTAATACAAGACCGGGAGGATCGAGGCGATGCCTACCGCGATATGCAGCCATTTCATCCAAACCCGACCCTCGCCCAGCAAACCGCGCCAAAACCCGCCGACCAGCAGCAGCCCTGTCAGGGCCAGAATCACGACGATCCAGCCGTTCCAGGCATGCAGGGCGACGAGTTTTTTGCCAAAACCCTTACGCAGGCCTTCCAGGATTCCCTTCATTGCTCCACCGCCTCCTCAATTCGTTGAATCCGCCTCGGCATGCCTGCCATCGCCGGCCTCCAGCACCGTGAACCAAAACGCACTGCCCCCCGACTCCGCTTCATCCACGCCGATCTCTCCGCCATATTGTTCCACCAGCCGCTTGGCGATAGACAGCCCCAGGCCGGCGCCTCCGCTATCCCGGCTGCGGGAACGATCGGAGCGGTAAAACCGTTCGAAGATCCGAACCCTCTCTTCAGGAGGGACGCCCGCACCTTGATCCGTAATTGTAAACCGCACCCTCTTACCTTCTTGGCTGCCGGAGATCTCCATCGCCGAGCACGTAATCGTCCCGCCTTGGGGAGAATGCCTTACGGCATTTTCCAGCAGGTTTTGCAGCACTCGTTCTAGGTGCCGGGGCGCCATTCGGAGCTTTAGGGGCCGATCGGGCAACTGCACCGCCAACTGCAGCGACTTCGCTTCGCTAGGCTTGGCGAAACGCGGCAGCAGCTCGACGAGGACGTCCTCCGCGATCGAGAGCTGAAGCTCCTCCGCTTCCAGTCTTGCCGACTCCAGCGTCGACAACTCCAATAAATCCTGGATCAGCTCCCCAAGCCGTACCGTCTCCGTCCGAATGGTGGTCAAGTAACGGCGGAAGGCGGCCTCATCCTGTATGACATCGTCCTCCAGCGCTTCCACGTAGGACTGAACCGAAGCGAGCGGCGTTCTCAAGTCATGAGCCATGTTGGCGACCAATTCGCGTTGTGCAGCCTCCGCCGCCGAAACTCGATTGAAGCTGGCCTCGAGGCTGTCCCCCATGTGGTTGAACTGATCGGCCAACTGGCGGAACTCCTTCAACCCGGTATACTCGACCCGTGCCTTCAAATCGCCTTCAGCAATACGTCTTGCCCCTTCGCCGATCCGCTTAACCGAGGCTTCCAGCGGCCGTACCAACACGAAGTGCAGCAGCGCCGATACCAAACCCGCGCCGATCGAAGCGATCGTCAGCCAGACAAATTGCTCCCTGTTCAGCAGCATATATCGATAAAACGCCAGCAGCAGCAGAATGATCATCGCGATGCTGACCAGGTTGGCCAGCAGGAGGTAGGACCGCAGCTTCATCGCTCCTGCCCCCTTGCTTCGAGCTTGTAGCCAATGCCCCACACCGTTTTGATCCAGTCCGGGGCAGAAGGGTTGGCTTCGATTTTTTCCCGCAGCCGCCGGATATGAACGGTCACCGTCGTTGTATCGCCGTCATACGCGACATCCCACACCTGGTTTAGCAGCTGGCTGCGCGAGAACACCTTGCCCGGATACTTCGCGAGCAGATGCAGCAGATCGAATTCCTTCATCGTCAAATCCGCTTCGGCTCCCTTGATCAATACCCGTCGCTCCTGCGGATAAATCTCCAGACCGTCAAACGCAATTACTGGCTCTACTCCCCCTTCGCCGGTGATATTCCGGGGTTCCGCCGCTGCAGTTGCTCCTGCCTGAATGCCGGATCGCCGCAAAATATTCTTGATGCGCAAGACCAGCTCACGGGGACTAAACGGTTTGGTCAGATAATCGTCCGCTCCCATGGTGAGACCCAACAGCCGGTCGGCTTCCTCTCCGCGGGCCGTCAGCATGATGATAGGCGTATCCTCCTGCTGCCGAATCCGGTCGCACACCTCAAGACCACCAAGCTTCGGCATCATGAGATCCAGCACCAACAAGTCGGGATGATGATGCTCCCAATGTCGCAGCGCTTCGTCCCCGTCAGCGGCAACCCAAACCGTCCAGCCCTCCCGCTCTAGATAACGGCGGCAGACATCCGTAATATTTTGTTCATCGTCGGCAACTACAATTTTGGCGCTCACCCATATTGCCCCCTGGCTTGTGGAAAGTTCTTCCTGTATCATTAATCACATTATATCGCGATGTTAGCTGGGATACGACCTCTTCCGTTATTTGCCCATCTCGCTGTCGGTCATCTCCTGGCCGCTCATCTCCTGATCGGTCATCTCCTGATCGGTCATATTCCCATCCTTCATCTCGCCGTCCTTCATCTCATCACCCATCATGTCCTCGCTCATTCCATCGTCCTTCGTCTCTTCTCCCATCGTACCCTCGCTCATTCCGTCGTCCTTCATTTCGCTATTCCCGGCGGTACCGCTCATTTCCGTCGAGGCATTGGCCCCATCGTTCATGTTCTCCTTGTTCATGTCGTTGTTCTTGGCCCCGCAAGCCGCTAATGTCAGCATAGTTCCAAGCAGCAAGATGACACCGATTTTCTTCATCGTTCCTCTTCCTTTCGTCATTTGGACTCGTTCGCCTCTTATCTTAACGAACAATGCTAACCATCCAAGAACGAACCGCTTGCGAAATTCTTAGAAAAGCCTTACGAAATTGTTACAACACGGCCTTACAAGGAAAAACCCGCCTCAGGCTATGCCTGAAACGGGTTATCATTCACAACATTTATTGGGAACGGCCGGCGATGCCGTACATCAGCAGATCCAAAGTGCGTTCAATTTCTTCCTCTTCGTCAAAAGGGAAATCCGGCACGATCAGCACATGCACCAGAATCATCCCGATCATCACGCTGGCTCCGGTTCTGGCGATCCGCCATGGCGGCGCTTCAACCAACTGACCTTTTTCCTGAAAGTGTAAAACAACTCTCTGGATTCGCTGAAAGACAATCTCGGACGCCAGGTTTTTCACCTGCTCCAGCAGCTCTGGCTGAAACGGGACCTCCTGAATCAGTATTTTGATAATCCGCATATTCTCGCGGACGAACTTGAAACGGTCCTTGGCCAACGCGCGAAAAAAGTCCTCCGCCCGCTCGTACGGCAGATCGAGCATTTTGGCAAAATCCCGAAGCAGAAACGGCGCAACTAGCTTGATCACGATCGGCCCGGCGATGGACAACAGCAAATCCTTTTTGGTCTTGTAATGGCGGAAAATCGTTCCTTCCGCGACCCCGGCCTTTTGCGCGATTTCGCTGGTGGAGGTGGCCGCATACCCTTTCTCCGCAAAAATCTCCGTCGCCGCCTCCAAAATTTTGATCTGCTTCTCCGTCTTCTTCTCTGTGTCCTCTTCTTCCGTCAACCGGATCAAGTCCTCCAGCCACTGCTCTTTCTCATTCGACATAGAGGCCTCTCCCCTTTCCCTTCGTATCGTAAGCTTCTTTGTCCAGCGTACTATATTTTGCGGTGCTTACGCAACGCGAGGACATTGGCCAGCATAAATACGAGGGATAGCCCGGCCAGCACATAGACGTCCAGTGCGATCCCGCTCCAGCCCTCGCCGCGGATCATGATGCCGCGCAGCGCGTCCGCACCGTACTTCAACGGTGTAATGTGTGTAATCCAGCGCAACCAAGGCGAAATGCTCTCCAGGTCGAACAATCCAGAGAAGAACACCTGCGGCACGATGACGACCGGAATGAATTGAATCATTTGGAATTCCGAGTTTGCGAAAGCCGAGAGCAGCGTGCCGAAGCTAAGGGCCGAGAGCGACAACAGCAGCATGATCAGCAAAACGTACCCGAAAGAACCCACCATGAGGCTGCCGAGCACATAGACGGTAAATCCGGCGATGAGCACTGCCTGCAGGCTTGTAAAGATACCGAAGCCGGCCATGTAGCCAGTGACGATTTCCCATCGGCGCAACGGAGTGGCGAGCAGTCGTTCCAACGTGCCGCTCGTTCGCTCGCGCAGAAAGGAAACCCCGGCGATCAAGAACACGAAGAAGAAGGCAAACAAACCAATGAGCACGGGGCTTAAGCTGTCGAAAGAGGACATGTTTGCCCCTCCGTATAAATATTCGAACACCGGCGTCTGCGTCGTTAGCCGTTGCTGCGCCGCGCCCTCCGTATTAGCTGCAGCACCGGTGGCCGGATTCGTGGCTGCTGCGCTGCCAGGATCAACAACGGTACTGCTGCTCTGGTCTGGGGTCGTCATACTTGAAGCGCCTGGAACCCCTTGGCCTTGCAGCGTTTTTTGGATCAGCATAATAACTGCCCGGTTCTTGGAGGGATCGCTGCCTTCCAGTAAGATATTCGGCACGCCTTGATCGAAGCGGATCATCGCATCGATCTCTTGATCAGCTAGAGCCGCTTCGGCTGCTGCCTCCGTCATGAAGGCGGTCACTTCAGCATCCGCACTGCTCAATTTATCGGCCAGGGCGGCTGGTACTTGCACCGTACCGATTTTAGGCTGATAGGCGTCGCCGTTAAACACGAGATACATCATGGCTAAAACCAACAGCGGGGCGACGATCAACAAAGCCATTGTCCGTTTATCGTGAATGAATTGGCGAATAATGCGAACAATCAGAGCCCGGATTCTCATGCGCGAACACCTCCGTAATACAGGAAAGCTTCTTCGATCGTAACGCTACCGGTTTCCTGCTTAAGTGCTTCCGGCGTACCTACGGCAATCAGGCTGCCGTCACGCACCATGCCAAGACGATGGCACTTGTCGGCTTCGTCCATGACATGAGTCGTCACCAGAATCGTTGTGCCCTGACGGCTAAGGCTTTCAAATTCGTCCCAGATCGACTTGCGCAGGACAGGGTCGATACCGACAGTTGGTTCGTCAAGGATCAGCACTTCAGGTTCGTGCATCAGTGCGATCGCCAGCGACAGCCGGCGCTTCATCCCACCGGAATATGCGCCGACCGGGCGTTTGAGGTGATCCGTCAGATTCACCAGCGCCATGACTTCATCGATCCGCCGCTTCATTTTTGCACCACGCAGACCAAACAACGCTCCGAAAAACTCCAAGTTTTCCTTGGCCGTCAACTCGGCATACATCGCATCGGATTGGGCCATGTAGCCAATGCGGTTCATCATGGTCAGCTTCGGCATCGGCGTGCCCAGCACCTCAACCTCGCCGCGAGTCGCTTCGTCGATTCCGGCGATCATTTTCACGAATGTCGTTTTGCCTGAGCCCGACGGCCCCAACAGCCCGAAGATTTCGCTGCGTCGGACTTCGAGGCTGATGCCATGCAGCACCTCCTTACCGTTGAAGGCTCGAGTTACCTCTCGGGTCCGGACACAAACTTCCATTTTATCGTTCATTAGAGTCACTCCTCCATGGGGAGATAGTTAAAAGTGAGTACTTACTCACATATTGCTGATGAGATAAATATACTCCAGGGGCGGGCAGTGTGTCAAGTGAGTAATCACTCATTTTTTGGGTGTTGGGTCGATCTAACACTTTGCATGCCGCAGTTTCCCCCAGCCGACGGATGAATTGTTGCAAAACCTGCAACATTTCGGCGTTGCAGCGAGCCATGGGAGCGGAATGTTGCAAAAAGTGCAACATTTGGGCTCGGTCTGCGCGATATCCCTAGAAAATGCAGCAGAAAATGCAACATTTCTATAAAGCCCCCTAATCACTTTGGACACTTTCAGACTAAACAATATACAATAAATATTAGCTGGAGGTAGTCCGTATGAGAGTTCAGCATAGCAAGTTCGACGAGTTAAGAATACAGGTCGTCGAG
>NZ_WNZY01000009.1 GCF_009725205.1 Paenibacillus timonensis
CCCGGATACTCCTATACCTTTGAAGGGAAGAAAGTGGCCGATACGCGGATTAAACACCTGATTATGAAGCTGCTGGAAAGTGAGGAATCCGTCTATGGATACCGGAAACTCACGATTGCCTTACGCCGGCAGCATCATCTTAAGATTAACAAGAAGAAGGTGTACAGGCTCTGTAAGGAGCTCGATATCCTAGGCAAGCCGGTAAAACCTAAACAGTCTTATCCACGCCGTCTCGCAAACAATATGGAGGTTACAGGACCAAACCAGCTGTGGCAGATAGATATTAAATATGGCTATATCGCCGGCCTGGAACGTTACTTTTATACCGCAAGTATTATCGATGTCTACGACCGTAATGTGGTTGGACAATACCGCGGCAAGGAGTCCAAGACGAAGGATCTGCTTACCACACTACACAAGGCCCTCTTAAAAAGAGGCGTGTACACCCAAGAAACGCCGCTGGTTGTTCGTACCGACAATGGCCCGCAGTTCAAGAGCCACAAGTTTAGAGAGTTTTTCGAGAACAACAAAGAGTTACTGATCCATGAAAGAACACCGAACCGAACTCCGAACAAAAATGCGTACATTGAGTCATTTCACAGTATCTTGGAGCGTGAGTGTTTCAAGCGGCATATCTTTATGAGTTTTGAAGAAGCATTCGATGTTCTTGACCAATTCATGGACTTTTACAATAACCGCCGAATTCACATGAGTTTATATGGCTACTCTCCCGCTGAATTTGCAGTGAAACTGGAGAGAAACGAAGTAAACGCGTTTAGAATCGCCGTATAGTTGAGCCGAACTAAGGTTTGATCCTAAAGTGTCCAATATTCGGGGGCCTGGCCGATTTCAGACGCTAAACTGCTTAAAAACCCCAGAATGTTGACATTAGTACAACATTCTGGGGTCATTTTACCTGTGGCGCTCTAATTTGTTGTACTTTATGCAACATTTCGGCCATTCGTCTCTAGTACCGAATAAATTGTTGCACAAAATACAACATTTCCCAGGCAGGCACAGGTGGGATAAGATCCATTTAGTTTAACGCGGCCAAGGTGGAGGAATGCGTGAGGAGAAATGCGATCGCGAACTATGGGCTGTGGACTGTGGGCTGAGACGTTTAACCTCCTATTGGTGAAGGTACCAGGCAAGCTAAGATGGCGGCGAGCTTGTCGTCGATGCCATCGTTGTGGCCGTAGCCGTCCCGCTGGATGCGGATGCGGGTGAAACGGCAACAGCCGTACTTAACGATGTCGCTGCCATCTCCGTCCCTCCGACTGCCTCCACACCCTTGGCCTGCTCTCGCTGGACTACAACCCGGATCGTCTGGAACAGGATCTTCAGATCGAGCAGCAGCGAATATCTTTTGATGTACATCAGGTCGTAACGGAGCTTGTCGGAGGGCGTGGTTGCATACCCCGCCATCACTTGGGCATATCCGGTTAACCCCGGCTTCACCATCAGGCGGTAGGTGTAATGCGGCAGCTCCTCCTTGAAGCGGTTAATAAAGAACGCCCGCTCCGGCCGAGGTCCGACCAAGCTCATTTGACCCAGAAGCACGTTAAACAGCTGAGGCAGTTCATCGATACGGGTGGCGCGGATCCATTGCCCCAGCCGGGTTACCCGTGTGTCATTCCGCCCGGCCAGCACGGGTCCGGTTCCAGTTTCCGCCCCATCCACCATGCTGCGAAACTTGTACAGCGGAAACGGTTTTTCTTGCAATCCGATGCGCTCCTGCACATACAACGCCTTCCCCCGGGACGTCAGCGGGATCAGGACGAACATCACCAACATGACAGGAGACGCCATAAGCAGCAGCAGCGAAGACACCGCAAGATCTAGCAAACGCTTAAACACCCGCTCCGGCAGCGTCAACTGCGGCGGCATAAGCGAGTAAACAAGCAAATCGCCAATTTGCTGCGGTTCGGCGTCGGCCAGATAGAGCTCGTAAAAATCAGGAACGATGACCACTTCCATATTCCGTCGCCCCGCGTTCCGAGCCCACTCCGCCTTCATTTCGGGGGTGAGCCCTGGCCCGATGAGCAGCGTCTCCATCCCCTCCCACGCTTGCTCTGGCAGCGCTGCACCCATCCCGGGGCCCTCCTCGCGAACGATCCGTTCAACACGGAACCACGGCTTACCCTGCTCCAGCATAATGCGAAGCACCTCATCGTCCGGAGCCTCATTGCTGATGACAGCTAGTGTCTTTTTGCGACTAACCCCCTTGCTCTGAATATAAAACAACAGGAGGCGCAGTCCGAACGACAGCAGCAGTTGGGCCGCAAATGCGTAGAGAAGCAGGCTGGGGGTTAAACTGAACAGGTTGCTCGCATACCCAAATACGATGAGTTCCGCGGCAACAAATAACTGCGCCAGCAGTAAGTTCCACAGGAATTGCACCGGCTTCCGCCGTCCCGCCAAATCATATAGGTTAAAAAAATAATACGTCATCACCGTAAACATCCCCAGCCAAGGCGCGCTGCGGAACCGACTATCCCCCAGAACGGCGGGCGAGTGCAAATCCTCCTGCGGCAGCAGCGCGGCTGCAAGCCGGTAGCTGGCATAGATCACCAGGAGATCAAGCAGCAAGAGAACCGCCTTCATCCCGTTATTCCGATAAAGCTTGATCATAAGCTTCCCCCTCCTCCGCTTCCCCCAGGTGCGGCCGTACCCTGCGAGCTTCCGCTCGCTCCATCAACCCAAGCCCCGCATAGACCGCCGTCAAATCGCGGCGAATCCGCTCCAGATCGTACAGCCCCGCCAGCTTGCGGCTGTACTCGCCCATTCGCCTCCGCAGCCCGGCGTCCTGCTGCAGCCGCTCGAGTGCAGCGGCGGCCGCCGACACGTCCCCGACCGGCACGAGGTACCCGTTGCGGCCGGGGACAACGAGGTCGCGGCTGCCCCGTACCTCCGTCGCCACCAGCGGCTTGCCTGCGGCCAGTCCCTCCAGCAGCGCCTTGGGCAGACCCTCCCGCCTTGACAGGAGCGCTACGGCGTCGGCGGCTTGCAGCAGCAGCGGCACATCGCGGCGGTATCCGAGGAAGCGCACCGCCTGTGCTGCGCCGGACTCCGCGGCGAGCTGTCGGCAGCGCGCTTCCTCCCCACCAATTCCCGCCAGCAGCAACACGGCGGGGAGGCCCCGACGGCGAAGCTCAGCGATGGCTCCAATCAGCTGACCCTGATTTTTGTTGCGGTTCAGCTCGGCGACGCAAAGCACGGCAAAATCGTCTGGGGCCAAACCCAATTCGCGGCGCAGCCGCTCGCGTTCTCCGACCTCCAAGGCCGAGTGCAGCAGCAGGTCGACGCCGACCCCAGGGACGTAAACCGATCGGCCGCGCACCGGAAAAGCAGACGCCTGTCGTTCATCCTCCCGATTGATCGTGACAAGAACATCGGTCCACCGGGACAGGAATCGCTCTAGCGGATAATACAGCAGCCGGTTACGCCAAGGAGCCCCGGCAAAGAAATGAAAACCGTGCGCGGTATATACGACTTTGGGAAAGGGTTGACCCGTCAGCCGAGCGGCCAGCCGGCAGACCACACTCGCATTAGGCGTATGCACATGAATCAGGTCGTACCGCTCCCGCTTCAACCAGCCGATGAGCTCCCACAGCGCCCGGAGGTTACCGGGAGCGAGCGGGTTACGGCTAAAGGGCAGATCTCGGCACTCGAACCCCGCATGGTCCACATCCGCCCGGCCATGATCCGGGGCGGCGTAGGCATGAACCGTAAACCCGGCATCCCGGAGGTCGCTCATAAAAGGAAGGTGGAACGCCGCCAAATGGGCGTAGACCGTTGCGACATAGGCTGCTTTTCGCGTCATCCCTCATGCGCCTCCTTCGGCAGGGCCCGGGATGCCGGAAGCTTCCGGCCGGACGCCTGCTCGTAAAGCTCGATCCACTTCCCGGCGACGCGGGACATCTCATAGTTTGCCGCGGCATGCTCCCACCCGCGCTGCCCCATGGTTCCCCGCTCTTCCTGCGGCAGAGCCATGACCCGTTCCATCGCACGAGCCAGCACTACCGGATCCTCCGGCGGTACGAGGTAGCCGTTCACGCCGTCCAGCACCACCTCGGCGTTGCCGCCCACCGCAGTTGCGACAATCGGAAGTCGCCCGGCGCAGGCCTCCAACAGCACGATCGGGAGGCCTTCCCATTTGGAGGAGAGCACGAATCCGTCGGCCGCATGCAGCAGTGCCGGCATATCCGTACGGATCCCGAGGAACCGTATGCTGTTTGACAATCCCAGCTCAGCGGCCTGTCTTTCAATATGCGGACGTTCCGGCCCGATCCCGGCGATCCAGAGCATGCTATTCGGGAAGCTCCTCCGTGCGTCGGCAAAGGCGTGCAGCATGGCGGGGTAATCTTTTTCGGGAACGAAGCGTCCGGCTGCCAGCCAGATAAATGGGCTTGGACCGTCAACGGCCGGCTGACCTTCCCCCTCCCCCGTCATTCCCAGCTCGGCTCGCAGTTGCAGGCGCCCCCGCTCGTCCCCACCAAAACGGCTGAGATCGATACCGTTCTCCATCAACCGAATTTTGCGGGCCGGAGCAATCCGGCGTTCGGTATAACCGCGCACAGCTTCCCGGCTGACATTGGTCAGCAAATCGCCCAGCGGCTCAGTCATTCGATACAGCAACTCCCGCCGCCAGCCTCCCTCATTTACGTTGTGGGCGGTGCAAACCAAGTAGGGAATGCGCACGAACAACCGCGTGACGCGAGCCAAAATATTCGCGTGCACCAGATGGCTGTGGACCACGTCGGGCCTCGTTCGCCGAATGATACTGGCCAAGCGAACTATGGCTCGGGGGTCCGGCACGCCCTTCTTCATGCCGAGGCTGACGACATCGACCCCCAGTTTCCCAAGCTCCTCTAAGTACGCGACCGGGGGGATCATCGTCACCAGACGGACCTCGCAGCCTCTGGCCCGTAGCTCGCGGCACAGCAGCAGCACCTGATTTTCCGCCCCCGCGTAATCAAAACCGGTGATCAAAAACAAGAGCTTCATGTTTCATTCCCACTCCTTCCTGTTGCTTTGCTGGCAGCAGCGCCAAAGCTGTCATGGCCATCACTACATATTCATAGTTGAAGCCGAAGTCCCCGCTAGCCAAGGCGTAACCGATCGACTGAACCAGCAGGATGGCCAGCACTGGCGTGCGCTGAATAGCGGCCCACAAGGAGAACAACACGGCGAACGTCCACAACGTCAGACCCGCAAATCCCCCTTCCGCAGCGATCTCCAACACCAAATTATGCGGAAAATCCCGAGCTAAAGGCGGCGTCACGCTACCTAACCCGGCGCCGAGAAACGGGGAGGACTCCAGCTTCTCCAAAGCTCTCGTCTGCAAATCTAACCGGCCGATATAATTGTCGTCGCCCTGCAGCTGGTTCCGGTCGAACAGGACCATAAACCGGCTGCTCTCCACCCAAACCGCCAGTTGCTCCGCATAAGCCGATGCGATCCCGCCTGCGATAATCAACAGGAAGAGCAAGGGCATAGCCAAGCGAGTCAACTTTCCAAGCTTACGCTCCCGAAATTTGCGAATAAACCATAGGCCGAAATACAGCGCGTTGGCGAGCAAGAAAGCAGCTAGCGGTCCCCTTGACTGCGTGGCTAAAGCCGAAGCCACTGCCGCCCCCAGGGACAGTAGCCTGACCGGCAACGGAATTCGCGGAGCCCATAGACAGACCGTCGCCGTGATCAGCGAGGTTCGAGCGTTAAAAATCGGATTCCCGCCGGGAAGCGTTAATCGGCCTGGATATTCCTCGCTATACTCGCCAAGCAGTAAGTGTAAGATCGCATAAGCCATCCCCGCCAAAGCAACAACGGTCCAGGAAAATCGCCCGTACTTTCGATAGATGAGATAGACATACAACGCCGGAATCACTCCGTGCGCCAATAGAATGACTTCCTTCATGATTCCATTCGACTCCGCCGGGGCCCAAGTGAGCGAAATCAAGGCATAGGCCAGAAAAATTCCCCATAGCCAAATCCCTTGATCCCGCAACGTTTCGAGCACGATGGACGGTTTGAGCAGCAAAGCAACGCCTACGGGCAGCAGCGGTGCCCCGATTAACAGGACTAACGATTCGCCGGGAATGGCCAATTTATAGAAATAGGCAAAGAAATCAAAGTAGATGCAAAACGCAAACAGGTAGGCGGCGTCTACCTTCATTTTTAGCGACAGCAGGCATTGGAGAGTGAAAAATACAACTGTCGCAACAAGTAACGCCACCCATACTAAGCTGATCTCCGTCATGATCCGTTCCCTCTTTCCCTCTCTCCAGCAATACGCCGCATATAGGCCACACGAGCCGCCTCCTTGACGGTGACGTCCAAATGACGCACATGCTCCCGACTCACCCGCCGCCCGCGCCACTCACGGGCAAATCGCTCTATGGCGGAGAGATGGCGAATCCCGTTCTCCGGCTCTCCCGGCAGCTGGAGAAAGAACGGCACCGGCTCCGGAAAATCCGTCTCACGGTAAGCGGCGATGACCGGTAAGCCGTTGGCCAAATATTCGCGAACCTTCAGCGGCGAAGCCTCCTCCATGCCTTTTCGATACAACGCCAGCGTGCCGATGGCGAGATCGGCACGGTCGAGCAATGTCTGATAACGATCGCGCGTCAGTTGACCGTGGAACACCATATTCGCCGGGGCCTGCAGTTTGGCTGTCTCCAACTCCGTGCGCTCCGGCCCGATGATGTCGAACCACCAGTCCGGTTTCGCCGCAGCCAACCGGGCGATCTCATCCAAACCCTGCCAAGCCTGGCCTGGCGAGCTGATGAACACGAATCGGACAGGTTCCTCGCTCGCGGAGGTGTCCGCATCCTTCGAAGCAGTCACCTCCGCAAACTGATCCAACGGGATACCGTTGCCGATGACCGCGTAACTTTTGGCGTATCGACGGAAGCCGTCGGCTTCGGCCAGCTCGCCGCTAACGAAGACGAAGCCCCCTGCAGCCGCCAGCACAAGTCGGCGTGTCAACAAGTGGTAGAAGCGGCGGAGTCTCAAGACTCCTCCTTCCAATGCCAGCTCAGCCACATCGTTCGTGTTGATCTCGAGTACGGAGGGATAATCGCGGAGCAGCCGGGGCAGAGAAGGATAAAACAAGTCGAAGCGATGGTAGATGACATCCGGATTCCAAGCCCGCACCTGGGCAGTCAACGCCTTAAAGCGAGGGGAACGGCCCAGCCAGCCGCGGTACTCCTCACGGAATACCGGCAGCCCGCCGGTTTCTGCCTCCGTCCACGCAGCAGCGGTTCCGCGGCTGAACAGAAACAACGCCGCTTCATGCCCTAACGCTTGCCAGCTAAGGGCTTGGCTGATGATTTTTTTGAACACACCGCTCTCCGGCCCTTCGTTCCAATGAATCAGATAGGCAATTCTCACGACTTCTCCCCCTTGCGGCTGTTAGGCCCCAGCAGTTCCAACACCAATCTTCGGTAAACGGATCGGTCCGACGATTTCACGAGCTGGCTGTTGTGCCATAACAGGGTGAAATCGCCGTTATACTTTCGACATTCCAGGTATAGATCGCGGATCGTTTCATAGGCTTGCTCGGGGCCTAGCCCCATATACTCCGGGTGCAGGATCGTCTGATCCATCACGATCAACGGACGCTCCCGAAGCGCCAGCTCCCGGCGGGTCTTCAGGTTAAAGACCGGGAATTCGTAGCAGACACCGCAGCGGAAGCCCGCGCGATCCGCATAGCTAAGCGTACTGTCGTAGTCCAGCCCGGCATCCTCCCAGAACTGCCATGTATCCGGCGCCCGCCATCGCAAATAATGCTGCCGCCCCCCCCACACCGCCTGGCGGATTCCATTGTCCTCTGCAATCTGTCGCAGTTTCTCATATTGTCTGCGGATGCGCACAGGGTTCAAAAACGTGTGGTAGCCTGGATGCAGTCCGATCTCATGCCCCCGTGCATGAATCTCCTGCAGGAGACGTTGAATCACAGGGTCGTCGATGGAGTAATTCCCATCCAAACCGGATTTCGCCCTATGCTCTTCGGTAATGAAAAAAAAGGCGCTGCGAAGTCCGGCTTCTTCACTTAGTTCCATCAACCAGTCAAACGTGTTGTACGGATCCCGGTCCAACGCGCGCCGGGATCGAAGGATTATTCCGGCTTTCTTGCGGGCGGACTCAAAATCCCGACGGCGAAGGGCGTCCATCAGAATGTCGCGAATCATACGCAGCCGGCTGCGGCCATAAACGTAAAATGGATAATCCACGTCATGGCTGAGGTAGACGGATGCCTCCCGCTTCCTGCGAGCCAGTTCCGGCCAAAGCTTATGCAACAATTCCCACAACAGCTCCACATACTCGTTGACGATCGGGCGATGCAAGAAGGACTCGCGACAAGCCAGAGAGCGCCGTCCCGGAAACCGACCATGCCGGTCACGCTCCCGAAACGCAACCTCCTCATACCTTGTCAGCATAAACAAGCCGCTGCCAAATACATCGAGACCGAGATAGAACCCTGCCTCGCCCTCTTCGCCAAGCGTCTCGAGGTAGCGGCCGGCGCGGCCCCTCTTCCCAAAGATGACCGGTAACGGTTTCTCCTCGGGTCCTTTCGCAGGCGGCGTAAACCGATCCAACGGCTGTTTCGGTAAGGAGGCAGGAGTGAGCCACAAATGGTCGGGTGTTTGCAGCAGCACGTCCGGCATGCGGAGCCTGCGGACCGGAGCATCTCCCCGTTCCACCGTGGCTTCCGAAGTCAGTGCCAACTCGACATGTTCCCCATCTCTATATGCGATGGTATAGTCCAGACCAAGAAACTCGCCCAGGATCACGCGGTAGATGTACTCTCTCTCGGCGGCCCTTGCTGGAGGTGAATAAATCGTCAGCATCCCGTTATCCTCGCTCCTTGCCCAGTAGTGATAGCTCTGCAGAGGCTTCGGTGGAAGCTTCTGCGGAGGTGCCTATGGAGGCCTCCCCTTCGCTGTCCGCCCCTTTGTACTTCCGCACCGAAAGCCACGACAGCCCCAGATGCAGCACGTATCCCAGCGTGGACGCTGCGCTGAACAGCCCGATGGCAACCTCCACCGACTGCTGCGTATACCAGGCGAAGTACAGGGAACCCAAGATCAACGCCGTGCGAATGATCTCCCGATACAAGTGCAGGTCCTGACGCTCCATGACATCGATCGTAGAGCCGACGGAGTTGGCCACAAACTGGCTCAGGTACATGATCGACAGGATGCGAATAAAGCTGCCCGACCGGGCCCACTCCTCGCCGAACAGGAAGGAGAACATATACGGGCCGACGGCTACGATGAAGAAGATGACCAATGCGCCGAACAGAAAGACGTTGCGAACCGTTTTGCGGAACAAAGGATAAAGTCTGTGGGGATGATTGATCATGGAGTCGGCGGATTCCGCCAAATACACGTTGCGAACAGAGGTCATAATCAACGTCATCGGGGAGCCGAGAATGCGCTGGCAGAGCGCAAACCAGCCGGCCACCTGTGGACCGTAGAACGAAGCGAGCAGGATGGTTGGCACGTACAGCACAACGCTATTCAACAGACCGGCGGCCATCGACAGAAACGGAAACCTCCGGTACCGGTAGGCGCTCTCTTTCAGGTCGGCCCAATCCGAGGTAATGGCCTGGCTTTTGACATCCCGGCGCCACAGCCTCCACTGCGGCAGCAAACCGCCGAAGCGTCCGATGATATCACCGATGATCAACCCCAGCGGGCCGAGGTTGAATAAGCTAAGCCCAATTTGCGAGGAAACCTGGCTGAGGCTTTGCGTATATTTCGTCCGTGCCAGCGGTTTGAAGTATTTTTTGCGGATCGACCAGTAGTTCAGGATTTGGTAAAACCCGGCGCCGAACAAGCTGACGATAAAGAACAGGTAATAGTGCGTCAAATAGGACTCGTGCAGCCAAGCCGACAGAGGCTCCTCTAAGATATGAATCCCGATGCCGCTGGCGATGCTGACCCCGACGCAGATGCGCAGCGACAAACTCAGCACGTTGGAGGCGGTGCGGTCATCCTCTGGTAGAGTTATGGCATTTTCGTAGGAAAAAGAGATGACCATCAGCAAAATCCCGATGATGGACAGGTACATGGAGTACGTGCCGTATTCCGTCGGCGAATAAAGACGCGTCAACACCGGCAGCGTCGCCATCACGATCACCTGGCTGATCATCGTTCCGCTGGCCAGCACGGCCACGTTCCGCAGGAACCCGTCATTCATGAGCTTCCGCAGTAGGCCGGGCAGGTTCCGGATCCGCAGCAGCTTCCCGAGTTGCCTGAGATAGCGGATGAATGGGGAGAAGAGATTCTTCATCATGTTTGGCATAGCCGTCCTTTAATAAAATAAATTAGCCCATCAGCCTGCGAAGGTGTCCCGCGATGTGTTCCTGCACGTCCGCCTCGATCTGCGGCCAAATCGGCAGGGACAGCACTTCCTGCGACAACCGTTCCGCCAGCGGAAACGTCAGGCCGCGGTCGGCATAAACGGGAAGCCGATGGACCGGCAGCGGGTAATACACGATGCTGCTGATACCGGCTTCGGCTAACCCCGCCTGGAGCGCATCCCGCTGGCCGTTCAGCACGCGCACCGTATATTGGTGGAACACCTGCTTGTTGCCGTCCGGCACCTCGCCTGGAAGCATCAACCCGGGGATGTCCCGCAGCAGATCATGATAGCGCGCCGCGGCCTGACGGCGGTCTTCGTTCCATGCCTCAATATGGGGCAGCTTGACCCGGAGGATGGCCGCCTGAATCTCATCAAGCCGGGAATTGAAGCCCACACGTTCGTTGTAGTATTTTCGCTTCGAGCCATGGGTCCGCAGCATCGCCGCAGTTTCGGCCAACCTGGAATCGTTTGTCACCAGCAAGCCGCCATCCCCATAAGCCCCAAGATTCTTTGACGGAAAAAAGGAATAACAGCCCATCTCCCCAATCGTTCCGATCTTCCGTCCCCCTGCTTCGGCGCCAAACGCCTGGGCCGCATCCTCAATCACGATCAACCCCCGACGGCTGGCCAGGTCCATCAACCGCTCCATGTCCAGCGGACGGCCGAACAGGTGCACGGGGATAACCGCCTTCGTGCGCGTCGTTAACGCCGCCTCCAGGCTGTCCAGATCTAGGTTGTACGTCAACGGATCGACCTCGGCAAAAACCGGCTCCGCCCCCACCCGACTGATAGCCTCCGCCGTGGCGAAGAACGTGAACGGCGTCGTAATTACCTCGTCGCCAGGCCCGATTCCAGCTGCCAGCAAAGCGATGACCAGCGCGTCTGTGCCGGAATTCAACGCAATCGCATGTTTGGTTCCCAAGTATTCGGCGGCTTCCTGCTCCAATTGTTTGACCTGGTTGCCCATGATGAACGCCGCTTCGTCCAGCACACTCTCGATGGCCTGCATCACCTGCGGCTTAAGCTCCGCAACCTCCCGCTTCAGATCCAGCAGGGGAATCGCCGACTGCGGTTTTCCTGCGGCCGTCGCCGTTCCCGAATCCGTCAGTTTACCGACCGTGCTGTCTGTTTGTTGTCCTCCGATACGTAATGGTTCCATGCCCGCTCACCCTTCCTTAATAATCGCCACGGCGTCCTGCTCCAGCCGGTATTCCCGCCCGCAATCGCCGCACCGTCCTGCCCCGCCGCTAAAGCCCAGCGTCTTGCCGCAGCGGCACACCCAGCCAATGCGCCGACCGGGTACTCCGGCGATTAGCGCATAAGGCTGCACATCACGGGTGACGACAGCCCCGGCTGCGACCAAAGCCCACTCCCCGATCGTTACCCCGCATACGATGGTAGCGTTCGCTCCGATCGATGCGCCGCGCCCGACCCGCGTCCTGAGATAATCCTCGCTGCGGTTGCGAGGAAACGCCGCACGTGGTGTCCGCACATTGGTAAAGACCATGCTTGGCCCGCAAAACACCTCGTCCTCCAAAATGACGCCTTCGTAAACGGAGACGTTGTTTTGGATTTTGACTCCGTTGCCGATGCTGACGCGGTCTGCGATGTAGACGTTCTGCCCCAGGCTGCACCGGCTGCCGACGACCGCGCCGGACGACACGTGGGCGAAATGCCACACTTTCGTCCCTTCCCCAACCTGTGCCCCCGGGTCGACAACCGCGGTTTCATGAATATATCCGTATCCGTTCATGTGATTAACTCCTCATAAGGTTAATGGGTGAGTCTCCGCGCAAACCGCCAATTGATGTAAAAGTACAGCATTCTGTAACTGAACTCGTCGGCAGCACCAAGCCAGGCGAGCGAACACTACAGCAAGTAATACCGCTCCGGCTTCTCCTGGTCCTTCATGGCGTTCCGGGTATCGAGCAGACAGCGGCTGGTGCGGCCGATCAGCTCATAGTCAAAGCCCGAATGATCGGTCGCGATCACCGCGATATCGGCCTCCCGCAAACGCTGCTCGGTCAGTTCCTCGCACGTATAGGTGAGGCCATGGTGCTTGAACTCCGCGATATGCGTGTCACTGGTCCATACGGTAGCGCCCCGCTCCTCCAGCAGCTCGATCATCTTCAGCACCGGCGATTCGCGGTAATCGTCGATGTCCTTTTTGTACGCGACGCCCAGCAAATAGACGGTCGAGCCGCTCAGCGATTTGCGATCCCCGTTTAAGATGTCGCCGATCCGCCGCACGACGAACTCGGGCATCGCATTGTTGATCTCCCCCGCCAACTCGATCAATCGGGTATGGTATCCGTACTCCCGCGCTTTCCAGGTCAGGTAAAACGGATCGACGGGGATGCAATGTCCGCCCAATCCCGGGCCCGGATAAAAAGCCATAAATCCATAGGGCTTGGACTTCGCCGCTTCGATCACTTCCCACACGTTGATTCCCATCCGGCTGCAGAGAACAGCCATCTCATTCGCCAAAGCGATGTTGATATGGCGGAAGGTGTTCTCGTAAATCTTCTCCATTTCCGCGACAGCCGGGCTGGATACGACGTGCACATCACCGTTCAGGACCTGCCGGTACAACGCTTCGGCTACCTCCGAGCATGCAGGCGTGACGCCGCCGACGACCTTGGGCGTATTCTTTGTGTTGTAGGTTTTGTTGCCGGGGTCCACCCGTTCCGGGGAATACGCCAGGAAAAAATCCACCCCGCACCGAAGTCCCGTCGCCTCGAGGATTGGCTTCACCAGCTCCTCCGTCGTCCCGGGGTATGTGGTGCTTTCCAGCACGACCAGCATGCCCGGATGCAGAAAACGAGCGATCTCCCGCGTGGAATTCTCCACGTAGCTCGTATCCGGCTGCTGATAAATATCCAACGGGGTCGGTACGCAGATCGCTACGGCGTCCACTTCCTGCAAAAATGCATACTCGGCGGTGGCCAGCAGCCGCCCGTCTTCCACCATCCCGCGCAAGTCCTCGTCTACGACATCACCTATGTAGTTGTGACCGCGGTTCAGCATTTCGATTTTCCGGCTCTGCACGTCAAAGCCGATGACCCGATAGCCCGCTTTCGCTTTCTCGACCGCCAGGGGCAGACCGACATACCCCAACCCAATCACACCGATTACCGCGGTTTTGTCCCTTAGCTTACGCAGCAGCTCGGCTTGCCCGTTCCCGGAATTTTTCGTATTCTCCATCCAACTGCTTTGCATCCCGCTATGCATCAGCTATCGCCTCCTTCCTATCTAAAGGTATGGGCAGGTTCACCGCTGCCCCCGCCGGTCATGTCCAGGGCCAGCTTCACGGCGCGAATGCCGTCCTCCAGCGAGATCTCTGGTTCCCGGTCTTCCCGAACGGCCCGGACCAAGTCAGCAATGATGCACTGGTGACCCGGCACGCCGTAAGGATCCTCGTCCACCTTGCGGATCAACGCCTCCGTCTCTTCCCGTGACATCGAAGCGCATACCCAATGCCGGATCCAATTGGCCGTCTTGCCACCGATCACGGAGTAGCCTTCCTCCCCGAACACGGAGATGCTTTCCTCGAGGTTATGCCCGTACACCGTGGTGGCGGCTTCGATCACGCCCAGCGCGCCGCTGTCCAGCCGGATCGCCGCGATCGCCACATCCTCCGCTTCGATCTGCTTCAGCCGTGTGGCTGTCAGCGACTTCACCTCTGCAACCGGGCCGAACAACCATTGCAGCAAGTCCAGGCCATGAATCGCCTGATTCAGCAGAACACCGCCGTCCATTGCCTTCGTTCCCCGCCAGGCCGCCTGATCGTAATAGGCTTGGCTGCGGTTCCAGCGAACGGTCATGTTCACGTGGCTCAGCTTGCCGAACCGCTGCTCTGCCAGCGCCATCTGAAGCACTCTCATCGCCGGTCGGTACCGATTCGGATGTACGACCGTTGCTTTGACGCCGCTGAAGCGAACGGCTTGCCGCAGCTGCTCTGCCTCCGTCAGGTCCAGCGTCACTGGCTTCTCCAACACGAGATGCTTGCCCGCCCGGAGCGCCTCCAGCGCCAGTGCCCCGTGCAACCCGCTGGGCGCGCAGATGCATACCGCGTCAATGTCCGGCTGCTGCGCCAGCATGGTGCCGAGGTCCGGATAAGACGCGGCCGGCGTGATCGCTCGCAGCTCCTCCAAACGGGCCGGATTCGGATCGCACATAGCCACTAGTCTAGCGCCTTCCGTTTTTTCAATCGCGTCGATATGCTTGTAAGCAATATGCCCGCAGCCCGCGATGGCGAAATTCATCATTTGACCGCCCTCCCTTTATATTTCTTCTCGATCCGGACCAGGGCGTCTCCAAGCTCCGAATAGTCATCCGGCAGGTGCCGACGAGCCTGTCGGCTTTTTTTGTTGCGCATATGGCGGGCATCCAGAAACAGCGCCAAGCTCAGTCCCGCAAACAAACCCACGAAGCTGGCGAGCGCGAGATTCAACGCCTTGCGCGGGCTGACCGGCGTCTTCGTCTCCTCCAGACTGGCGTAATCGAGAATGGAAACATTGGCTCCTTCCACGATTTCTTTGGATTTGGCGATAAACGTTTCGGCGAAGGCGTTGGCGATGGCTACCGCCTGCTTAGGCTCGTCTCCTGTATATGACAACAGGATTACCAGCGTGCCCGGATCGGTGCGGACTTTGATCTTTTTCAGCATTTGGATGACCGTGTCAGGGGTGGATACCTTCTTTTTGACCTCGGCGGCGACATAACGGCTTTGAATGGTATCCTCATAGGTTTTGGTCAGCATTTGGCTGGCCAGAAACTCATTGTACGTACTCGATTCCGGATTCGAGGCGATATTGGCGACCAGACTTACATTCGCGCGGTAGGAGGGGGTCACCACTTCATTCAGAAGAACAGCCAGTCCGACGCAAGCCGCCAATACGATGATAAATGCCAGAAAATGCCGCCGGACGGCGTTCCACACGGCTACCATATCCATGATTGTTCACCTCATTCGATTAATGCCTGCAAGCTCCGGTTCTCTGTAAATTCCACAGGTTCATCCAGGATAGCCATTGCCGCTTTCTCCGTTCCCGCCAGAACCCGTTCCCCAAGCTCTTCCATGTTCAGGCTGATCATCCCGTACTGTTCGGACAAAAGGCGGTAGTGTTTCACTACGGCTTCCAACGATCTGAACGTCTCATCTTCTGCCGCGTTGTAGGGATGAAGCCAGAGATGATACACCTGTCCCTGCCGGGCGGCATGGGTCATACTGTCCTTGATCCTCTTGATTCGAAGTGGCTCCAGCCGCCTGAGCGGTCCTGGCGGTGTCCGGAAGAAGAAGCTTGCCGGCAGATCGATCGGCAGTCTAGGCGAAATCGAATCCACCGGGTATGTGTGATGCCCGGTCAGGTTCATGTAGCTGTCGCCGAGCCTGAGTGCCCGGCGCAGAATGTGATCGGAAACCGAATATCCCGCCCTGTATAGCGAGTGGCGTGGATTTCCCCGGTAGGTCTTGAAACCGAGTTCCGGGAGTTTGCGCATGTACTGACTGCGCAGCTGGTTGCGCGGGAGCACTAGGCTTTGGAGGTGAATCCCTCTTTTCTCCGCTACAGCTACGGCAGCTTGCAGGTCGCTGTAAAACTCGTCGACAGTCTGTCCTTTCTCCATACAGTAGAAATGCGAAAACGTATGCGAGCCAATCGCTTGGCCCGGCGTTCGGCGGATATGCTCGATCAGCGTTGGAGCAAAGAAGTAAGGATCTTCTGCCTCACCGTCCCCAACAGATCCGGCTTCGATCTCACCGTAAGGCGAAAGCCTATTGTCGGCGTAACTAGGCCTAAGTGCCGGCAGACCGGCCAGCAGTTCGTGACGATCCGCAAAAAACAGCATTCCCACCGTCGCCCAAGTTGCATGGACGCCGCACTCCCGGAACAACTCTAGCACGTCGGAAATCCGTTCCCTCTCTCGCAACCATTTCGTTCCATACTCCGCCTTGGTATAAAGATCGCGGACTCCCCAATAGAGCTCGAAATCGAGCGAAACGACTAAGATTCCCGCTTCCTCCGCCAATTTTGACTCACCTCTTTTCGGGCCAAGCTGTGGTATCTACCGTTCTACCAAGTTGGTTGCTATATAGTCTTATATTCCGCGTCCTGCCAATTTAGTAGCCCGATTTATAAAATTCACCTTACGTTTTATTGAACCACCACGTTTTGATTGGTCGTCGAGGAGGTCTTCACCTTGAAAGAGGCAGCGGTAACTCGGTTCCCCGTACAGAGGAGATTCCTTTGCGAGTACCCGCGCAGATACGTCGTCAGGTCGATCCCGCCGCCCTTCGGCATGCGGATCACGTTGTTTTCGATTCGCCCATTCTCGGCGTTTTGCCAAGTCCAAATCCCTCGCTCGCCGTTTTGCAGCTCATTGCCCCCGATGACGAAATCGCGAATATTCCCGAGGCGAATCGCCGTCGTTCCTTTGATCTCACTTTGGCTCCCCATGGTGATGGCATTGCCTTGAATGGTCACTTTCTCAACGACCGGCCCAGCCCCGACTTCGATCGCGGCGTAGAAGCTGCCCCTGCCGGCAATTTGGTTTCCCTCTACTTCGCTATCTCCCCCGTAGATGCTGATCGCCGCATACATGTCCGGAGCCAATCGGCCTTTTTCCACGCCCATATAGAAGTTGTTGCTCAAATAAGGATTGTTGATCGTATTGCCGCGCACAGCGACCCCTTTCGCAAACACCTTGACCGCCCGTTTGGCGCAATAATCGAAGCGGTTTCCGACGATTTGACTACCGACTGGGGTACCGCGATTCTCTTCCATGGCCGGGTCCTCGTAATAAATGCCGTCGCCATCGTCCGCCGGCCCGATATGGTGAATGCTGCAGCCGATGATCGATACCTTTTGTGCGGCCCGCTCCTTGCTCCCCCAGGTTGTTGTGACGTAAATTCCTCGGGCGACAAGACCGGCTCCGCCTCCGTTTCGAGCGATGACGTCCGCAATCTCTGCGCCCTGGATGGCAATCGACTCCGTGTTGCCGAGTACGACGATGCCGGACACAACCCCCGCATAATAATCGCTGCGCCGGTCACTGCTATGCGTGGCCCCCTGGACGAGCAACCCTTGAACCGTAACTCGTGCGCTACCCCCGGCGATCGTCAGCACCCGGTTCACCCGCCGATTGCCATCAAGGACAAGGCCGGTCAACAGAGTGTCTTTGCCCGTCACCCGCATAAGTTCCCACCCAAAGCCGCTGGACCCCGCGCGAATGATCGAGGTACGTCCGTCTCCCTTGAGCGTGGTATTGCCCCCAACCCTCAACGTTTTGGCCGGATTGACCAGGTAAACTCCCTTGGGAAAATAAACGGTATCTCCGGTTGACGCCGCCTGGTTCAGCGCTTTCTGAATCGCCGTGGTATCGTCTGTAACTCCGTTCCCCTTCGCCCCGAAATTCGTTACTGTTATCATGGTCTTCCCTCCTATGCATTCGTTTGATTATATATAATGCCAAGTCTCTCCGAAGGGAGCGGCTGATGGCCATGTTGGTCCCGCCCGCCTCCACGCATATTCGTATGGACAAGATCATAGGCTGGCAGTAAGGCACGGTATGCCTTAAAAAGAAACCAGAGGTAATCCTATGGACAATCGCGATGTATTGGAAAAATGGGCGGAATTTCACGTCCGCAAATGGGGCTGCAGCGCACGCCTAGCCCATTGGGAAGCCCCAAATTCGGCTGCGCGGGCGGAGGGACTGTTGTTCTTCAACCGAAAAGGCCACTTGTATTTGCCGCCGTTGAACCCCTACCACCCCTTTGCCTTCTACCCGACCCCGACAGACAAGCCTTACAAGCTGACTCGCCAATGGCACGAAGCAGCCAAAGCGATGATTCCGGATTTGCTGAAGGCGCAGCGTAGCGCAAGCTTCGTACTTCCTCCTGAGATTGCCGACATCCGCCCTTTCTTGTGGAGCGGTTTTAAAGCAGAGGTGAAGTACACGTATATCGTGAAGCTCCCCTACACCCTCGATCAGGCCAGTACGGAGATCCGCGCGAAAATCAAAAAGGCAACCGCCGCTGGCTACCGGACGGCGGTGACGCGGGACATGGGCGAGGTGCATCAGTGCTTGCAGGGCACGGAGTCGCGGCAAGGCTTCAGCCACCAGCTTACCCTGCAGGATCTTGAGCGGGTCCAGGACCTGCTTGGGGATCAAGCTTTTCGCGCCTATGTCTGCTATGCGCCAAGCGGAGAGCCGGTCAGCGCCAGCGTTGTGGTTGCATTAGACGGCCGGCGCGCATTCGGGTGGATCGCTGCCAGCAAGACGGAACATTTGAACCGCGGCGTGGTTCAGCAATCGCAAAGCTTCGCCCTGCAGGATTTATCGGATGCCGGCTTCGCCGAATTCGATTTCGCCGGGGCCAATCTCCCGACCGTCGCATACTCCAAGACCAACTGGGGCGGCCAGGTCACGCCCTACTATCTCGTCCGCCCTCCGGGAGTTAAGGAAATTCTTAGAGCAGGGCGCGATTGGGTACGGTTTGTTCGAGGAACCCGATCCCGCTGAGAGATGAAACGTTCGCCCGATTTTCCCCCTTCCCATTTATTGAAATTTATATATAATAGACATAAGTATTAGTCCGTTATAACGAACGTACCAGCGAATGACACTGACCTTCCATCATTATCAGTCTGCTGCAAGCTAGGAGGGCCGAGTTGTAAGGGAAAGGATGGGATCATTTGAAGAGGGTGAGGGTTCGGGGCTACCGCAAATATGCCATGGCTGTGTACGCCGCTTCCATCCTGGCTGGGGTCGTGTGGCATGCAGGACAGGCCAGCGCCGCAGACCAAATCAAACTGCGGATCGGAACGGAGTTAAGCAGTGAGCTGCCGATGAGCAATTTAAAGCCCGGGGACCGGGTAGAGCGCACGTTTACGGTCGCCAATGACGGCACCGTCGCTTTCGATTACAAGGTGCGTGCGCGCTTCGTCACGGGGGACACGGAGTTCTTCGATGTTCTGCAGTTAACGGTGAAGGACGGGGACACCGTCATTTATGACGGCGCGCTGCATCTGGAGCAACATGATATCGCCCTGGGACGCCTTGCGGCGGGCGGGGAGAACGAGCTGGATTTAAGTGTGGTATTTCCGGAAGAGGCCGGTAACGAGTATCAAGGCAAATCGGCGACGATCGCATTCAGCTTCTCCGCTTATGCCGAGGAGCCTTCGAACGGCGGAGGCGGAGGTTCGAATCCTCCAGGCGAGGGGCCTTCCCAGCCGAATAATCCAACTCCGGTGGACGGCGGTAATCCTCCAGGCAACCCTGAGGTGAAGCCGGATTTACCAGGCGGGCAACCTCCGGAGAATCCCTCCGCGGACAATCCCGATTCCACCACGCCAGAGCAGCCGGAAGACCCCGCTCTCCCGCCGCAGGAGCAAACCCAAACGCCGACGGAACCGGGACCAGGGCCGGGGCCGGGCGACAGCGGCTCGGGTATGATGGAAGAGCTGCCACAAACAGCGAATCCGTGGTTTAACCTGATTCTGATCAGTTTGTTCGCCACGGTCGGAACCGGAATGTTCCTACGCAAATCCGGACGGGGATAAACATGCGGCACAAACGTTCGTTACTGCGAATGGCCGCATGGCTGGTGTTTTCCATTTCCTTGGTTGTTTTGGCCTACTCTACGTACCAAGCAGTCAGTGCCCCGCTGGAGGCACAGCAAGCCCTGCGGCAATGGGATGAGCTTCAGCGGGAAACAGAGGGTGGCAACGCGGCGCGGACAACGGACGAAAACCCGCTTTCCCCGGCGTTAGTCGGAAATCTTCGGCAGACGGGCGGCGATGGAAGTTCGGCAGCGCCTACCCGAACGGCGGCGGAAGGCGAACTTCTCGGCGAGATCGCCTTCCCCTCCCTCGATCAGCGCTATGCGATCTTAGAGGGGACGGGGAGCGAACCGCTTAAACTGGGGGCCGGACATTATACCGGCAGCCCGCTCCCCGGTGAAGACGGCAACAGCGTGCTCGCCGGACACCGGGATACCGTTTTTCG
Organism: Paenibacillus timonensis; assembly: GCF_009725205.1. Taxonomy (GTDB): domain Bacteria; phylum Bacillota; class Bacilli; order Paenibacillales; family Paenibacillaceae; genus Fontibacillus; species Fontibacillus rhizolycopersici. The sequence goes on from NZ_WNZY01000009.1 coordinate 20,380, forward strand.
CAATCTGGGTAAGTTGAAAGCGGGCGATCGGATTGAGGTGGAAACGACCTCCGGACGCTACACCTATGAGGTGACGGGGCGGAGAATCGTCGACGAGAGCGATGCCGATGCGGTCCAGTCCTCCGCCGAGCCGCTGCTCACGCTGATTACCTGTTACCCGTTCACCTATGTCGGGCCAGCTCCAGAACGGTTGCTGCTTACGGCAAAATTAATAGAAAAAGCGCCGGATTCCTAACCGGCGCTTTTTTCATGTCTATCGAATTAATCTGCGGGAATCTCCATCCATTCCACGCCGTTGCCGTTTTGTCGCAGCAGCTCGGCGGTTTCCGCCAGCTTCTCACCCTGGTGGCAGGAGATGATCAGGTAGTCGGTATCGGTCGCCCCTGCCTCGATTTCTATCTCCAGCATCCGAATCATCGAGGCGGTTCTGTCCAGCACCATCCGAGCCATGGTTTCAAGCAACAACGTAAGCTGATCAGAGGAAGTATGCGGCTCGATTCGGATGGGCTCATTTGGGCCGTCGGCCAGACGCGCATTGCTGGCAAATCCCGCTGCCAGGCCGCTGCGCAGCGCATGTTCAGCCACGGTCGCGGCATAACGGATCCCCAGCTCGATACGCTCCGGTTCGATGACCGTTCTCCACATCGAATCGCTGGTCTCCAGGTTCAGGTAGATCATCAGCCGATGGTCGGCTGTATAATCGCGTTTATGTACCTGCAACTCGCCTGTACGAGCGGTCGCTTTCCAGTTGATGTTGCCTAGCGGGTCACCGGGCCGGTATTCGCGAATGCCCGCCGTCAGGAACGGATCCTCTATGATCCAGCGCCGGACGGGCAGCTCCCCCAGCCAGCTGTGGTTCGGCAGCGGCAGCTCCTGCAACTCCAGAATCCGCGGGTACACCAGCAGTTCTAAATCCAGGGGGAACCGCTTGACCTCAGCATTCAGCCCCAGCGGATCGCCCGTCGTCATCGTAGCCGACTCTAGCCGGTATTGTCCCCGGCGTGAGCAAGTCACCTCGTGGCGCCGGGTAATTTGTCGGTAGGACCGCAAGTAAAACAAGCTGCTGTGGTTCTGATAGATTTCCCCGGCATGGATATTTAGATTGCTCTGCCGCCCGAACGTCAGGCCTGCGGCGATGCTCGACTCGAGGCGCAGCCACGGCAGCGGCAGCAGCTTGGCGTTGGCGATGACCTCGACCATTTCGACGGTATCCCCTTCGAACACCGCCCGCTCGGTGAAATAACGTCGATAGCTTATGCCTTTAAGCGCCCGCCTGCGATACACGAACGCCAGCAGCATGATAATCAGCACGGCGCTGACAAGTAGCCATGGTAGCTGCATCGACATTGGTTAGTCCCCCTGTCTCCCCTTTGCCGCAAGCACGGTCTCCGCCGGCACCTCCACCTGCTCGAGTGCCTGGCGAACCACCTCGGCGCCAGGCTGGTCTGCGCCGCGCAACCCGTGGCGCAAGAGCAGCCGATGCGCAAGAACCGGCGCAGCCACCGTCTTGATATCGTCCGGCGTCACATAATCGCGGCCTTGCAGCAGCGCAAATCCTTGCGAGGCGCGCAGCAAGCTCATGCTCGCCCGCGGGCTCGCCCCCAACTTAACCTCCGGATGCTTGCGGGTCGCCTCGGTGATCGCCACGATATAAGCGAGCAGGTCTTCCTCCACGCGGACGGATTGTGCGAACCGCTGCGCCTCCGCTACCTCCGCGGCGGAGGCGGCTGGACGAAGCTCCGTTAGCGGCTGGCGTTCCTTAAAGCGCCGTAGAATGGCTACCCCCTCATCGGACGTCGGGTACCCCATGGCGATCCGCATCAGGAAGCGATCCAATTGGGCTTCCGGCAGCGGGAACGTCCCCTGCTGATCGACCGGATTTTGCGTTGCCATAACGAAAAACGGGGCCGCAAGCGTATGCGTGACTCCGTCGATCGTCACCTGCCGCTCCTCCATGCACTCCAGCAAGCTGGACTGCGTTCGCGGCGTCGCCCGGTTAATCTCGTCGGCCAGCAGCACGTGGGTGAACACCGGCCCGGAGCGGAACTCAAATTCGCCGGTCTTTTGATTATAGAAATTAATGCCGCTCAAGTCCGATGGCAGCAAGTCCGGCGTAAACTGAATCCGCTTGAATTCGCCGCCGAGCGATTTGGCCAACGCCTTGGCTAACAGCGTTTTCCCGGTACCCGGCACGTCCTCCAGCAGCACATGCCCGTTCCCGAGCAAGGCGGCGAGCAGCAGATCAACCACGTCCTCCTTCCCAACCACCACCTCGCTGATATTGCGGCGAATCCGCCCGATGATCTCTACCGCTTCCCGTAGTTCCATAGTAAAACCACCTTTATCGCAAAATTAAGAGTCCGTTGTTACCGCTTTCCTTTTACTATTGACCAAAGCGATCAGGCCCGAAGCCACTCGCTTAAGTCCACCACCGAACGCATGGCGTATTCCTGTCGGACCGGCACGCCGTCTTGCAGCACGACCAGACAGGGGACGCTGGCAATCTGCCACCGCTCCCGCAGCTTCGGGGTATAGTTGATGTTCAGCTTGGAAACTGGAGTGCAGGGGCCGGACGCCAGGACGATCTCCAGCATCTTTTCCGCCAACTGGCAAGTCCCGCAGAGAGCCGTTACGAACAATAAAGCCTCTCTGCCGCTTGCCTTCTCCGCATTCTCTGTCTCCACCATCTTCTCCGTTTGCATCAGCCATTCCTGCTCAGTGATTTCGCGTAGGGGCACGGGCTCCCACCTCCCTGTCATTCTCCTAATCCCTATCATAGCATAGGAAAACGGCCCTTTCGCCAAAAAAGCGAAAAGGCCGCCGAGGATCCGGCTTTACGCCGGGCGTTTCGTAAACACGTAGAAGGTGACGCCAAATTTGTCGGTGACGATCCCATACGCCGGGCTGAAAAAGATCGGCTGCAGCGGTTGGTGCACCTCGCCCCCCTGCTTCAGGGCGTCAAACAACCGTTGCGCGTGCTCCGTCGTGTCCACCGTGAGGCACACGGTCACCTGGTTGCCGACGCTGTGCGTCTCTCCCGGTAACTTGTCCGATACGTACATTTCAGCGTCTCCCAGCTTCAGTACCGAGTGGTTGATGCGCTTCTGCATCTCTTCGCTCATCGGCTCCTTGGGCTCCGGTATTTCGCCGAACGTTTGCTTGAAGACTACCTTTGCCTCCAACGCTTGTTCATAAAACGCAATCGCCTCTGCCGCTTCTCCATCCATCGCAATCAACGGGCTAGCCAACATGATCATTTTCGATCCGCTCCTTTTTAGTTGTCACTTCCCCGGACACCGAAGCGCCGGTTCAAGTCCGTTTCGCTGGACTTTGTACTTAGTGTAGCTCATAATAGTGACAACTATTGTCATAATTAAAAAATGATGAATGGAGCTTTAAAAACATGTCCAAATCGAAACGGCTCATGGAGCTGATGATGACCGTCAACCGCAAACGAAAGTTCACCGTCAAGGAATTGGCCGATGAATTCGGCGTCTCGCCCCGCACAATCCTTCGGGACCTGCAGGAGCTTGGCGAACTCGGGGTCCCCTTATATTCCGAGGTTGGACCGCACGGCGGATACCAGGTGCTAAACGAACGCGTACTGCCTCCAATCGCGTTTACCGAAGAGGAAGCGGTGTCGATCTTCTTCGCCAGCCACGCCCTGCGCCATTATGAGTTTCTCCCGTTCGAAACGGAAGCCTCCTCGGCGCTCGGCAAGTTCTATCACTATATGTCCGGTGACGTACGGGACCGGATCGATCAAATGAAGAACCGCATCGACTTCGTGACCCCGTCGCGACAATCGGCTTTTCCTTTTCTAGGATTGTTGCTCGAAGGAGCCATTCAGCAGCAAGTCCTCCGTATCAACTACGAATCGCGCCACGGCGTCTCTACCTGCCGCCAGATTCAGCCAGTCGGTATCTTCGCCAGCGGTGGCTTGTGGTATTGCCCTGCCTACTGCTTCGAGCGCCGCGATTTCCGCTTGTTCCGCTGCGACCGCATCGTCGCAGCCGAACCCGCCGAGGGATCCGGTGTTCCGGAACCGCTCGATCTGCGCCATGTGCACCTCGGCAACTGGGAGGAACACCTCGGGCGCAAGCCGGCGCGGGTCAACTGCGTTGTCGAGCTCAGCCGGCTGGGCGTCGAGGCGTGCGAAGGCCTGCTTATCCGCCGCAGTCTGAAGCTGAACGTCCGCGAGGACGGCTCCGGCCGGCTGGAGGGACCGATCCCGGCCAGCGAGCTCCCGTACCTCACTTCGTTCTTCATCGGTCTCGGCCAAGATGCCACCGCCCTCGAACCGCCGGAGCTGGTGGACTCGATCAAGCGGAGGTTGACCGAGCTGCTGGAGAAGTATTCTTAGGCCATATTACATCGACAGCGAACCCGCCGTCGCGATCTGGTGGTACAGGCCGTTTACGTCCAGCGTGCCGAACACATTGTTCTGGTTAAATACGAGGCGCTCCGCCTCCAGCTCTTCCAGCAACAAAACGCGGCCGTTCACATAGTCCAGCAGGCGGTCGCGCGCCGACGCGGCGCGGCTCAGTACCCCGCCATAGCGAATGTCGAGCACTTCCCAGCCAAACGGCTTATACGTTCCAAGCCACAGCTCCCGATGCGCCACCCGCAGCTCTTCGACCCGATGACGCAGCTCCGGCAGCGTCTCGTCGGCGATCTGCCGCAGTCCGTCCCGGTCCCCGGCGTCGTAAAGGCGCTTGATCGTCACGCCCAGCGTCGACTTCACGGACAGCGCGGCGGCGAGCTTTTCGTAGAAGGCAAACATCGCGGCAAACAGCTCCGGCAACCCGCTTCCTTCTGCCTCACGGTAGCTCCGCCATTTCTCGGCCAGTCCGCCATAATAATCCGGCAACGTCCCTTCCATGCCTTCCACATGCTTATCGAACAAGCCGATCAGCGGATCTTGCCAAAGCAAGAACTTCGACGGATTCGCGCCGTAATAGTTCCCCTCGTGGACCTCCGGCACTTCGTCCATCCCCTTCAACGCTTCGAGCGGCCCGAACAAGTCGAGCCCCGTGCAGGCGGCAAGCCGCTTCTGCAGATGCTCGTCCGTCACCTCGCCGTCATGGTACCCGTACTCCGCAAACAGCTGCAGCCCCGGCAAAATCACGAAATGATTCGCCTCGTTCCCGTTATCGCCCCACGCGGTCGCAAACACCTCTCGTAGGCCGCTCCGCTTCGCCGCACGCAGCGCCGGGTGCATGGACGACCACGTTTTGCCGTGGTTCGGGGCCATCAAATTCCACATGTGGATGCCCCCCGCGAAGAGCGGCTCCGACCCGAGCAGCCGGTGCTTGTCGAACACTTCCTTGTACGCGTTCTCGTCTGTCCCCCAGTAGTTCCAGTAGACGAACCGGAGGCCGTCCGGGATCTTCGCCATATTTTCTGCGGAAAAATCCGCCTCCATGTTGTACAACCCGCCCTGCACGTCGTTCGACAGCAAGTTGAAATACATGTCGCTCCAGATCATCGGTTCAAGCCCTAGCTTCCCGGTGATCTCCATGACCCGCCCCACGTGCTCGTTCATCACCTCGAACCGGTCGCGGAAGCCGTTGTCCCGCAAATAGCGGCCCAGTCCGACCTGGAACGCCTCGTCCATGCCGATATGGATTCGCTTCGACCGAAACGGCGCCGTAGCCGCCCGAATCGTCTGCTCCAAGAATTCGTACGTCGCTGGCGTACCCGGCAGCACAATGTCGGGATGGTCCCGAAGCGGCTCGGCATAAAGCCATTTCAGCGCGTGAAATAAATGCCCCAGCGTTTGAATGCACGGAATCATCTCGATACCGAACAGCGCTGCGTAGTCGTCGCACTCCCGCAGTTCCTCCGCGGTGTACCGTCCCCGCATATAGCCGAAGTAAGGCAGTTCCGGCACCTCATACGTGTCCTCGGTATACATCATCAGCCCGTTCAGCCCCATGACCGCCATATACCGCAGCATCTGCTTGATCGCGTCCACACGCATCACCGCATTGCGCGAAGCATCCAGCATCGCCCCGTTGTAATCGAAGTTCGGCCGTTCGGTCAGATCAAACGCCTCCGATATCTTGGCCTGCTCCAAAAACAACCCTAACGCACGGAAAAAATGAATCTTCTCCCCATACTCGATCCGGCCCATCCCTCCGCTGAGCGACACCCGCAAATGCCCAGCGTCCTGCGGCAACCGCACAACTTCCACCGGCAGTCCCGCCTGGTCCGACTGGAATCCGAGCTGAGCCTCCAACTCTTTCACGCCATCAACTAATTCCTTGTCCATCCCTTGAAAATAAAGCTTCATCCCGTGAACCTCCTCTATAGTGTAAACCCCTACGCTCAGACCTACTGTCCGCCCCGGCTCCGATAGCTCCGCGGCGAGTACCCGGTGATTCGCTTGAATACGCGCGAAAAGTAAAACGTATCCTGATACCCTAGCGCCTCACCGATTTCCTTGACGCTTTTTTCCGTGTTGAGCAGGACGTTCTTGGCCTCGGCCGCCTTCAGCCGGTGTATGAATTCGTTGAGCGGATAACCCGAATATTCGTGCACGATCCGCCGCAGCGTCGACACCGAGATATGATGCCGCGCCGCCAGTTCCTCCGGCGTTGGATCCGCGTACAACGAAGCGGAGATGTCCTCGATCACCTTGAGCACGAACCGCCCCCGGTTCCCGGCCTCCGCCTGATCCGCTTGCGACACCAGCTCGTAGAGAAACGCCTCCAGCATCAGCGAAGCCCGGTCGAGATTGCTGGGCATACCGCTGTCGATCAACATGAACATCAGCTCCATCCGGTTGATGACCGAGTCGTCGATCGTTGCTTTCTGGACCTGATCGGGATGCTGCAGCCAGCTGCCAAGCCACTCTTCAACCCGTGAGCCTTCCACCGTGAAGTAATACTCATCCCAATGCCCTTCCGCGTGCGGACCGTAATGGAACGTTTCGCCCGGGAACAAGCAGAACCATGAGCCGGCCGTGACCTCCTGCCTGTCCGCGCTGCCGACCTGGTAATACCCGCTTCCGCCCGTGATCACCACAAACGCCCAATACCGGAACCTCGCATCTGCGCGCTGCATCGTGCGCCCAGGCAAATGGCCGGCGTTCACGACAGCTAATGATTGGATTTTGCGCCGGCTGGCATCCACCGCGGGATTGAACAGTCGGATCGGCTCAGGACTGATCATATAATCCAGATACTTTGTCATCCTGAACATTCTCCCTTTAAAATGCCTGTGCTAAATTAGGGGTGCCTAATCATAACTTTGAATAAATAAAACCTATCCTAGCGAATGAATGCTCTCATTGTAGCAAACTCGCGCGGAGAACGAAAGGGTGCACCTGCGAAAAATGAGTGAACTGAACATCGGTTTGATCGGCAGCGGTTCGATTTCTGAATCCCATCTTCAGGCTTACCGCGCCAACCCGCGGGCCAAGCTGTTGGCGATCTGCGACATTAATGAAGAACGGGCCCGTATCATGGCGGGCAAGTACGACATTCCCCACGTTTACACGGATTATCACGACCTGCTAGCCAACTCGGATGTTCAGGCGGTCAGCATCTGCACCTGGAACAACTCCCATGCCGCCATCAGCATCGACGCCCTGGAAGCGGGCAAACAAGTCCTCTGCGAAAAACCGCTTTGCATCACCGTGGACGAAGCGTTACAAATGCAGCAGGCGGTTGAGCGGACAGGCAACTTGTTGCAAGTCGGTTACGTGCGCAGGCATGCCTCCAACATCGCGGTACTTAAGAAATTCATCGACGCCGGCGACCTCGGCGAAATTTATTTCGCAAAGGCGAGCCTGATCCGGCGGCTAGGCAATCCGGGCGGCTGGTTTGCCGACAAGGCACGCTCGGGCGGCGGTCCGCTGATCGACATCGGCGTGCACGTCATCGACCTCTGCTGGTACCTGATGGGCCGACCGAAGGTGAAGTCCGTGAGTGGCAACATTTACGCGAAATTGGGCAATCGCTCGAATATCGAGAACTATGCCTTTTATCAAGCGGCAGATTACGACGCTTCCTTCAACACGGTCGAAGACATGGCCAATGCCTTGATCCGCTTCGAGAACGGCGCTTCGTTGATGGTCGACGTCAGCTTCTCCCTCCATGCCAAGCAAAATTCGGCCCTGGTTAACATTTATGGAGACAAGGGCGGCGCTGAAATCGAACCGGCGTTATCGATCGTGACCGAACGCCACAACACCATTCTTAACATCGAACCGCAAATCACCTCGCCGGGATTCGATTTTCAGGGTGGCTTCCAGAACGAAATCAACCATTTCGTCGCCAGTTGCCTGGATGGCATCCCGCCAATCAGCCCAGTGGAGGACGGCGTAGAAATGATCAAAATCCTGAACGCGATTTACGAATCGGCTACTGAAGGCCGGGAAATCCATTTCTAATTTGGAATCTAAGGAGGCGCGAACGGAATGAAGCTGAACAACAAAATCGGTATTATCGTCGATAGCTTTGGCGTAGGCGTTAAGGAAGGCTTGAAAAAGGCGAAGGCGGCCGGAGCCGAAGGCGTACAGATTTATGCCGTTTCCGGCGAGATGGACCCGGCGGTATTGATCGGACCCAAGCGTAAGGAGCTGCGCGATTACATCGACAGCCTGGGGCTAGAGATCTCCGCCCTGTGCGGCGACCTCGCCGGCCACGGGTTTCAGGACGCCACCGCCAATCCGTCCAAAATCGAAAAGTCGAAGCGAATCCTCGATCTCGCGGTTGAGCTGGGCACAAACGTAGTCACGACGCATATCGGCATCGTACCGGAGGACACAAACAGTCCGATTTATGCGGCCATGCAGCAGGCTTGCGAGGAGCTGGGCGTTTATGCCAAGAGCCTGAACGCTTATTTTGCCATCGAAACCGGACCCGAACCGGCCGCCCATCTCAAAAGCTTCCTGGATACCCTAACCACCAACGGCGTCTCCGTCAATTTTGACCCGGCCAACATGGTGATGGTCACGGGAGATGACCCGGTCCAGGGCGTTAAGACGCTTCGGGATTACATCGTCCATACGCATGTCAAAGACGGCATCCGCCGCCGCTCAGTTGATCCGCGAGACGTGTACGGCTTCCTCGGCTACGACAAGATGAGCCACGAGAAAATCGCCGAAATGGCCGCCTCTGGCGCGGGCTTCGAAGAGGTGCCGCTCGGCGCGGGCAGCGTCGATTTCCCGGCCTATTTCGCCGCCCTTCAGGAAATCGACTATACCGGCTACCTGACGATCGAACGCGAAGTCGGCGATAACCCGGAGGAGGATATTCGCCAAGCGGTTGGTTTTATCCGCTCGTTCCGGGGATAGACGGCCACACTACCACTAAAGGAGATGAACCTTTCATGAAACTGGGAGTCAGCTCTTACAGTCTCTATCAAGCGATGCAGTCCGGATCGATGACCCTTCTTGAGGTGATCGATTGGGTTGCCGGCATCGGCGGAGAGCATATCGAAATCGTACCGCTGGGGTTTGATTTTGGGGAAACCTCCGAGCTGATCGAGCAAATCCGCGAGCGCGCGGCACAGGCTGGGATTGCCATATCCAACTACGCGATCGGCGCCAATTTCATCGTGGATTCGGAGGAGGCTTATGCGGCGGAGATCGCCCGGGTCAAACGCGAGGTCGACCACGCCCATGCGCTTGGCGTCAAGCTGATGCGGCATGATGTCGCCTCCCGGCCGGACACCTCGATCGTCCGGTTCCAGGAGGACCTGCCGCGGATCGCGGACGCCTGCCGGGAGATTGCCGATTATGCCGCGCAGTACGGGATCACAACCAGCCTAGAGAACCACGGCTATTACGTGCAGGCCAGCGACCGGGTTCAGGCGGTGATCCATGCCGTCGATCGGCCAAACTACAAGACGACGCTTGATGTCGGCAACTTCGTTTGCGTCGACGAGAACCCCGTCGTCGCCGTGAAGAAGAACATCGGCTACGCCTCGATAGTCCACGTCAAAGACTTCTACGTTCGGCCCGAAGGCCGCAACCCCGGCGCCGGCTGGTTCCGCAGCGCAGGCGGCCAATACCTGCGTGGCGCGATCGCCGGCCAGGGCGACCTCGATCTGTGGGAGATCCTGCGCATCGTGAAGGCATCCGGCTACGATGACTACCTCTCCATCGAATACGAAGGCATGGAGGACTGCCGGCAAGGTGCGCGCATCGCCTTCGACAACGTCCGGCGCATCTGGGACGAAGTCTAACTCAGATTCATCTTCAGTGAGGTATACTTTCGTATACCTCACTTTTTTTGAGCTCTGCCACCCCTTACTGACCAGGGCTTTGCATGATTATCCCCTTGAATCAGGCTGCACCGTATAGATCTAATAGTCACTCCCAGCCCCGCTCCTTCCTCCCCCTCCACCCCTGAACAAAAGGGATAATCCTGCAAAGAGCTCCCAAAGACAAGATAGACAAAACAAAAAGGTTATCCTGCCATTACAAGTAATGGCAGGATAACCTTTATAATCCTTTTTTCCGGTTTAGGTTCAACAGGGTTTCCCCGAATTATCGGCGAATCCCGATCGTGACGATTTCACAAGGGCCGGCCAGCAGCGACAGGCAACCTGCCGCGCTCTTGGAGAGCGGCGCTGCGGCTTCTTCGAGAATCGTTGTTTTATAGAAATGCTCATGCGGAATGTTTAGCCCAAGCGTCAGCTCCGAAGACTGCTTGCTCATGTTGTACCAACGGAGCAGCAGGTCGCCGGTCGCCTCGTTCATTTTGAGCGAGGAGAACGCCAGCTCTTGGCCTTCCCATTGGAACGGAGCATACGCCGGGGACAATGTCCCCTCGTGCATTTCTGTTTGGCTGACCGTCCACGGAATCTGGAACTGGTAAGCCTCCGTAAACGCGCCGGACGCAACGCCGTCGCCGTTATGCGGGATCAGCTCCATCCGAGCGGTGTGTACGCCCAGGCACTGGGCCTCCGGCGTCGGGAACAAGCCCCAGTCGCCAAGCTCGCCTACTGAGCGCAGCAGCGTGACCGCGATCGTGTTTCGGCCGTCGCGCAGCACTTCGTATTCGTTCAAGCCGAGGTTGGCCACCGTCAAGCCGGCTCCCTCGCCGCTGACGTCCACGAACGCTTGCTGATGCTGCGTGTTGCTCGGATTTTCCCATTCCGGCGCCGGTTCGATGCTGCGTTCCGCGATTTCAAACATCGAATCCACCTGATGCGTCGATGCCTTCAGATCGGTTGGGAACAGCGCGCGAATCCGATGATCCTTCGCCGTGTTATCGATCGTCGTTTCCATGTGAACGCCTTTGCCGGCGGCTTCAAGCGAAATGACTGTACGGAGCTTCAGCGTCGTCAGCTTGCTGCTGCGCTGGGCTTTGCGATACGGATAGTACACTAACTCCCGCATCTCCTCGTCCAGCTTCTCGTCTGCGGACGCCGGGATCTCCCAGTCATGGCACACTTCCACGGAAGCGCGGAACGGAGCATCCTCCAGCACACGGATTTGCGCCGCCAGCCCTTTCGTGGTCAGAGCCTTTTCACCCTCCGGCTGCTTGTACATGTATTCGTTCCCGATATCGCCGGTATTCTCATACACGCCAAGGTCCCGATACACCTGGCCCGTCGCTTTATCCGTCATCACGAAAGATCCGTCTTCCGCGATTTCCACCTTCAGGTTCGCATTCTCCATCACCCAGTGACCGGTGAACAACGAAGCTGGCTTAGCAGCCACAGCCGCCGACTTCCGGCGCACCCACGCGTAGGTACGCAGGCTCAGAGCAGCGACATCCGTCGCCTGGAACGTCAGCTTCACGCGGCGGCACATGTACGGCTGGCGGAACTTGTCGTCCGGCAAGTCATAGCCGAACAGCAGCCCGAGATCCTCCACCGCACAAGGCACCGTGTTCCCTTGCTCGTCGACCAGCTCGCGGCCCGACAGATCCACCGCCTTCATGCGGCGGCCGGTCTCTTCAAGGCCAAGGCCGTCACGCAAATACAGGCGAGCGGCGTCCAGCTCGATGGACACCGTGCCCGTACGGCTCCAGCCGGTCGTATTGAACACGACCAGCGGCAACGGGTCTTCGCCATATCCGGCGAAGACGGAGGTGTTCACCGCATCGGCGATCGCCCGCTTGCTGTCGTCGATGAGCGCCTCGGCAACGTGGCGGCTCTTTGCGAAGCGGGTGACCATCTCGCGGTGAACCTCATCTACGCTGCATCCGCAGATGCTGTCATGCGGATGGTTTTGCATCAAGGTTTTCCACGCATACGTAAACAGGTGATGCGGGTAATCCTTCCCGAGCAGGTTCGCCATCGAGGCGAGCGGCTCGGCGACTTTTTCCAGCAAAGCCTGGCCTTCTTGGTTCATTTGTTTCAGGTACACGCGTGCGGAAGCGGTGTTCACGAGGGTGCCCCAGCCATCCGTACGTTGACTGCGCAGTTCGCCCTTCACCGTGGACAGCTCGCGGCCTTCCAGCGCCGATTCCAGCTCGTTCAAATATTCCGGGAAGTTCGAATGAACGAACTTCGTGTCCGGGTACAGCTTCTCCGCCGTGCGAATCGCTTCCGGGAGGTCTAACTGCAGCGGCTGATGATCGCAGCCGTTCATGAACAGCAACTCGCCGGTGGCTGCGTATTTCTCCGCGTCCGCCAGCTTGCGATCCCAGAACGCCTTCGCTTCCGTCTCATCCACCGGCACTTCGTTGCCGTTGGAATACCAGTTGGCGAACAGGATACCGAGCACCTTGGAACCGTCCGGACCTTCCCAGATGAGCTCTGAGAAGGAAGACTCGTACCCGCCGTCGGACACGGTATTGTTGAAGCCGGTCGGCTTCACGCCGCGGCCAAAAAAGGCATTCCCAATCCCGGACTGCTGCATCAGCTGCGGGATTTGCCCGACTAAGCCAAAGGTATCGGGGAAATAACCGATCTTCGCTGGAGCGCCGTATTTTAACGCGTCCTGGTGGCCGATTTGCATGTTGCGGACATTCGCTTCTCCACTCGTCAGAAACGCATCCTGCAGAATGTACCAAGGCCCGATTAGAATACGGCCTTCACGGATATATTTCTCCAGACGTTCCTTGTTCTCCGGCCGCACCTGTAGATAGTCCTCAAGAATGATCGTTTGACCGTCAAGGTAAAAGCTGCGGAACGCCGAATCGCCGTCCAGTTTATCCAGCAGCGCGTCCACCAGCTCCACCAGGCGAACGTGATGCTTCTCGTAAGGCAAATACCATTCCCGATCCCAGTGTGTATGGGAAATGATATGGGCCGTTCTCTGCTTGCTCATTTATCTAAACCCCCACTTTCCTCCGTGGTTTGATATCCTCACGTGACGGCTTACGCTTCCGTCTCCAGCGGATATTCTTCCATGTACTTCAGCAGCTCGTCCACGGTGGTGAACGCGAGGCCGGTTACCGTATCGGCGCAGCCATAGTAGATAGCGATGCGGCCGGTCTCGGCGTCGGTCAATGCTGCGCAAGGGAAGGTGACGTTCGGCACGTCGCCAACTAATTCATACAGCTCTTCTGGGCCGAGGATGTAGTTACGCGAACGCGCTTTGACGATCCATGGCTTGTCGATGTCCAGCAGGGCGCAGCCCATGCGGTATACGAAGCCGTTGCAAGTATTGATAACGCCGTGGTAGATCAGCAGCCAGCCTTGGTCGGTTTCGATCGGAACCGGTCCTGGGCCGATTTTTTTCGATTGCCATGCGGAAGCATCGCCGTTAATCGTCCCCATGACGTAACGGTGTTTACCCCAGAACGTCAGGTCCGGGCTCACGCTGTAGAAGATATCGCCAAACGGCGTATGCCCCGTGTCGCTTGGACGGCTGACCATCGCGTAGTAACCGTCGATTTTGCGCGGGAACAACACGCCATTGCGGTTGTACGGAAGAAAGGCGTTTTCCAACTGATGGAACGTCTTGAAGTCGGTTGTGTAAGCAATGCCGATCGTTGGGCCGTGGTAGCCATTACACCAGGTGATGTAGTAACGGTCGCCGATTTTGGTGACGCGCGGATCATAACGATATTCGCGTTTGGTGATTTCCTCGTCGCCTTCGAATCGGATCGGCTCGTGGTTGATTTTCCAGTTCACGCCGTCGTCGCTGAACCCTGCAAAAATATCCATGCTGACCGAACGGGAATCGCAGCGGAACACGCCGGCAAATCCGCCTTCAAAAGGCACGACTGCTGAGTTAAACACGCTGTTGGAGTTCGGGATCGCGTGACGCTGGATGATCGGGTTCTGGGAGTAACGCCATACCGGCGCGTTCGAACCGGCCGGTTTGTCTTGCCAAGGGATATTTTTCAGGGCTTCGCCGATAATTTTGCTCATGGTCAAGTCTCCTTTGGGATATGAGTTTACAAAATACCTTCCTGCATTGCACGATACACCAGCTGCGAGAACAAGCTGTTCGACCAAGCGAACCATTTGCGCGTAAACGTGTTGGGATCATCGGCGTGGAAGCCTTCATGCATATAGCCGGTACCGGCGTCGGTGGCCTCCAGCATCGCGATCATTTCCAGCTTCTCTTCCTTCGTTTGCGCCGTGATACCTTGCATCGACAGGGCCATATGCCAGATGTAGTTCTCCGGCGTATGCGGGCTGCCGATGCCTTTGGCTGCTTTGCCTTCGAAGTAGAACGGGTTCTCTTTGCTCAGTGCAAAACGCCGTGTATTTTGATAGATCGGATCGTCTGCGCCAACGTAACCCAGGTACGGAATGGACATGAGACCCGGCGTGCCGGCGTCGTCCATCAGGCAGTAGTTGCCGAAACCGTCGGTTTCGTAGGCGTAAATCGGACCGAATTCCGGATGGCGGTAAATCCCGTACAGCTGGATCCCATGGTTGACTTCAAACTCCAGCTCCTTCAGTTCGGCCAAGAAGTCCATGTCGCGGAAGACCCATTCGGCGAATTCCTGCATTTGACGCAGCGTTACAACCGCAAACATGTTGCCTGGTATGTTGTAGTGGAAATCGCAGGCGTCATCGCTGGAGCGGAAGCCCGACCAGATCATTCCCGTATAGTTGACCGGCATCCCCAAACCGTTGTTCCGCAAGGAATCAGTTGGGATCCCATTGTTGCGGCTGAAGCGGTAAGGCGATTGCTCGAAGTGATGCTGCTCGGTTTTAAACAACTCGTAGATTTTCCGCATTGCGGCTTTAAAGCCGGCGTCAAAAATATCGGTCAGCTCGGTTTCCTTCCAATACGTATAAGCCAAGCGGACCACGAAGCACAAGGAATCGATTTCGAATTTGCGCTCCCAAACCCAAGGGGACATCTCCGTTACGTCGGTCGTGTTCCAGTGCCAATCGTTGGCCGATTCGTTAAACGCGTTGGCGTACGGATCGATATGCACATAGTTGATATGGCGTTTGATCAACCCGCTGATGATCCGCTGCAAATCGGGATCGTTCTTGGCGAACGGCACATAATGGATCACCTGCTCCACGGAATCGCGCAGCCAGGAGGCCGGGATATCACCGGTGATGACGAAGGTCGTTCCGTCGTCCATCAGCTTCGTCGTTGTTTCCAGCGTGTTCGGGAAACAGTTCTTGAACAGCTGCAGCAATTTGGGGCGATGCGCCAATTTCGTTTCCGCTTCGGCCAGTACGTCCTTGACGGCTTGCGGCAATTCCAACTGCGGCATCGGTATTTTCGGGAGTCTAAATTGTTCCATGAGCTTGTCTTCTCGCTCCTTTATAGGTCATTTCATTTCGTATCAACTAATCGAGTGAGGGGGGCTGGGCGACTGGGCGGGTGATCTTACATATTAACGGTACATTATCCTGTTAATTTACCTGCCGAGCAGCCCCACACCACCCCAACTCGTCAATTCCTACTTACTTCAACTTCAACGTCTTGATCTCATATGGGGCAAAATCGAGCTCGATCCGCCCAGCGTCCATCGTCATCGGTTCAAGCTCCCGCTCTAGCGCGTCGGACAAGAACGCGGCCGAAACCGGCTCGTTCCAATTCAACGCCACGCGTTCGCGGCCGCCTGCCGACTCGTACAGACGCAGGATCACGCCATCGCCATCCTCGGCAGGTTTCACGGTGTCGAGCACAACATGCTCTCCCGCAAATCCTAACAACGCCCCTGTGGAAGGCAGCGTGCCTTCCTGCACTCCGGCCGCTAGCACGGCCGGCATGTGGTTCAGCTCGGCTGCGGCACGCACCGTATGAGCGGTCTGCCAGTCACCTTGGTGAGGATACAGCGAATACGTAAATTCGTGCTCCCCTAGATCGGCGGTCACGTCCGGCCATTTCGGTGCCCGCAGCAGCGACAACCGAATCGTGCTGCCCTGGATGTCGTAGCCGTATTTGCAGTCGTTCAGGAGGCTGACGCCGTAGCCGCGTTCGGAAACATCGGCGAACCGGTGCCCGCACACTTCGAATTGCGCCTGCTCCCAGCTCGTGTTGCGGTGCGTTGGACGTTCCAACGCGCCAAACGGAATTTCGTAAGTCGCTTTGTCCGTGACAACGTCGATCGGGAACCCGACTTTCAACAGCTTATGGGCTTCGTTCCAATTCACCTTCGTTTGGAAATCGATCCGTTTGTCGTGATGATACAGGATCACATCCTGCGTGATTGCCGATTGGCCGAGACTCCAGCGGAAGCGCAGCACGTCTTGGACTGGACCGCTTGCGACCAGACCGCTCTCCAGCAATACAGCCTCACCGGCCGGCTGCTGTTCATAACGCGGGTCAATGTCCCAAGCATCCCACAGGGTCGGACGGTCGTGATAGAAGTGGAAGCGGTTCGCGCTTTCACCCGATTTCACGATTTCCCGGCCGGCTTCCTTATCCCACAAGCTAACGATCTCGCCGCGGTCATTAAATTTCAGGCGGTAGAATTCCGTTTCCCACTCGCCTTGGAAACCCTTGATTCCGGCCGATGAAGTCGCCATCGTTCCAGCGGCTGCAGCCGCCTCGGCCCGTAACCAAATCGTCTTGTAACCAAACGCCGGAACCTCCGGCACGCGGACCCAAGCCGCCGAGTCGCCGCTAAGTCCGGTCCGGACGTCCAGCTCAAGCCGCGTACCGTGCTCATCGTAAGCAGCCGCGCCGCTGCGATAAGCTTGGTCCGGAAGTGCCACAACCGCGTCGCGAGTCCAACCCAGGCTGTTGAAGACAACGTATGGCGTACCTTCACCCGTGGTGGTTACCCGTTCGACCAACGCTGTTAGGCCGTGACGCAGGCCGGTGTTGCCTTTTTCAAAAATATCCGTATATTCCTTCGTTGACGTCTCGTACGCTTCGGTAATCGCCGAGCCCGGAATAATGTCATGGAACTGATTCAACAAGATCAGCTTCCAGCCCGCCTGCAGCGTGCTTTGTGCCTCGCGTTGCTGATCCTTCGGCATAGCCGGAGCGGCCAACGCGTTCCACAGCTCGGCCTCGCGGTACAAAATTTCCGCCTTGCGGTTGCTGCGCTTGTTACGTCCGTGGGTCGTATACGTCCCCCGGTGCAATTCCAAGTAGAGATCGCCGTGCCACGCTGGCAGCTTCGGCTGCGCCGCTTCGATGCCAGCGAAGAACTCCGTCGCCGTACTATATTCGCTCGCCGGCTGACCCACCATCAGCTCAGCGCGGTTAATGTACTCCAGCATTTCGCGAGTAACCCCACCACCGCCGTCGCCATGTCCGTAGAGCAGCATTTGCTCCGGATGGACGGCCTTCTGACGGTAGGACTGCCAGTGCTCATGAACGTCCTTCGGCAGCGTATTCTCGTTTACGCCATGGTTCAGATAAGACAGCATAGGCGTACCGTCTATACCAACCCAATGGAACAGATCGTACGGGAATACGTTGGTATCATTCCAGCCAAGCTTGGTCGTCATGAAATAACGAATCCCGCCATGCTTTAAAATTTGCGGCAACGAGGCGCAATAGCCAAACGTGTCCGGCAGCCATTCGATCTCGGAGGTGAATCCAAACTCCTCTTGATAGAAGCGCTGCCCGTAAAGCATCTGCCGCATCAGCGATTCGCCGCTTGGCAGGTTCAAATCCGGCTCCACCCACATGCCGCCAACCAATTCCCAGCGGCCTTCCTTAATCCGCGCCTTCACCCGCTCGTACAACTCGGGGTCGTTCTCCTTCAGGAAGGCGAACAGCAGCGGCTGGCTTTGCGTGTAGCGGTATTCCGGATACTCGCTCATCAGCGCGTCGACCGTCGAGAAGGTCCGGCTGGTCTTGCGCACCGTCTCCCGCACCGGCCACAACCAGGCGATGTCGATATGCGACTGGCCGACCATCTGGATCAGGCCCTCGGCATTACCGCCAATGGCCTTCACACGCTCCGCAAAGCTTTGCTCCAACTCGGCAATCGCTCCGCCTTCGCGGACCGCTTCCGCATCCAGCGTCACAAACCCGTCCATGGCGCTATATAGTGCCTCGATCAAGCGGGTGCGCCGAAAATCCTGTTCCGGCAACAGTACCGCCGCATCGCGGACGATCGTTGCCGTATACATCAGGCTTTGCACGGGCCGGTTCACCAGCACGAGTCGGCTGTCAATCCGCGTAATCGGCGGCTGAATCACCGCTTGTTGGTTCAGCGGATCCACCGGCTCGGGGATCGGATCATACAGCTCGATTTCCAGCGAGAGGGGGCCTTGTCCCTGCTCCTGCGGCAACGTTACGAACGTATGGTTCCGGTCCAAACCCTGGGCTGATTTGCCGTTGATTCGCAACAACCCTTCGCCGCCGGAAGCAAAGATGAGACCCACCTGTCCGCCGCGCCATCCTTCCGGAATTTCCAACTGAGTCCGGAAGAAATACGTTGTTCCCTGCGTGCTCGGGAACCGCTCGAAGGCTTGCCCCTCCAGATAAGGCGTTTCTTTGGTATAACTTCCGGGAACCTGGTATACGGAAGAAGTAATCTCCCACCCGCGCAGCTCGATCTGATCAAGCCACTGAGCTTCCGACAGCTCCCGGATAAAACGTCTGATGCGTTCCATGTATATTAACCCTCCCGCACAAAGAGATTGGCGCTCAGCGTATCATTCACATTCTTGCCGACATGCACCCGGAATTCTCCCGGCTCCACCACCGGTTTATAATCCCGTCCGATGTACTGCAGCTGTTCCGAACCAACCTGGAACTCCACCGTCTGCGTCTCACCTGGCTGCAGGAATACCTTGCGGAACCCCTTCAGCTCCTTCGCCGGCCGAGTCACGGTACTAGCAACGTCGGAGATGTACAGCTGTACCACTTCCGCGCCAGCCCGGTCGCCCACGTTCGTCACTTCAACCGTCACCTTCGTTGTGCCGTCCGTATCGATCGTTTCAGACTCAACCTTTAAGTTGCTATAGTTGAATTCGGTGTAGCTCAGCCCATATCCAAACGAGTACCGCGGCTGCGAATCATTTTCCAAGTAGCGTTTGCCCCGCGAACGTTTGCCGTTGTAGTAGACCGGGAGCTGTCCGACATGCTTCGGAACGGAAATCGTCAGTCGCCCGGAAGGATTCACGTCGCCGAACAGGATATCCGCGACGGCATGCCCTCCCTCCTGACCCGGGTACCAGGCTTCCAGAATCGCATCGGCATGCTCGTCGATCCACGGCTCGGCAATCGGCCGACCGTTGATATAAACCACTACAAGCGGTTTACCCAATTTATGAATTTCTTGAATCAACTCCAACTGTACGCCGGACAAACAGAGGTTCATCCGGTCAATGCCTTCGCCGCAGTCCATGTCGCTTTCTGCATTGCCAGTCACTTTGGATGCACCGGTTCGGAGGTCAATCGTCCCCTCGCCGAAGTCTCGCGCGCTGGAGCCGCCGACGACCATAACCACCGTGTCTGCTTGCTCCGCGCAAGACAAGGCAACATCGAATCCTTCCCGAGAGTCGCCATTAATCCGGCAGCCTGGAGCATACAACACCTGCTCCGGCGTTCCAGCCAGCTTGCTGCGGATCCCGCCCAGCACAGTCGTTACCGTAGAACGCGGCTGCGGCGAGGTATAATCGCCCAGCTGATTGTAGCCCACATCGGCGTTCGGGCCGATAACGGCAATTTTACCTGCGCCTGCGGACAATGGCAGCACGCCGCCTTCATTCTTGAGCAACACGATACCTTCGCTGGCTAATTGCCGTGCCAGCTCCACATGTTCCGTGCTGCCGATGACCCGCTCGGCCCGCGCCGGGTCGGCGTACGGTTGTTCGAACAGCCCCAGTCGGAATTTCAGCGTCAATACGCGGCGTGCCGCCTGATTGAGCACTTCTTCCTCCAGCTGTCCCGAACGTACCGCCTCCACCAGGTGCTTGCCGAACATCACGCCGGACATCTCCATATCGATGCCCGCGCGAATCGCCTGGATCGCTGCGTCCCGTCCGTCTTCCGCCACGTCGTGGCCGGAAGCGAGCATGTCGATCGCGCCGCAGTCGGTGATGACCATGCCGTCAAAACCCCACTCGCCGCGCAGAATGCCATCCAACAATTCTTCGTTGGTCGTACAAGGTACCCCGTCGATCTCGTTGTAGGCCGGCATGATCGAAGCCGCACCGGCTGCCACCGCCTTGCGGAACGGCAGCAGGTCGACCTCCAGCAGTTCGCGCCGCCCCATATGAACCGGGCCGGCATTGCGGCCGCCCTCGGAGCTGCCGTAGCCGACGAAGTGCTTCAGCGTGGCTGCCACGCTGTCCTCTCCGTCCAAGCGTTCCCCTTGCAAGCCTTCGACCGAAGCCACGGCCATTTCGCCGATCAAATAGGCGTCTTCGCCAAAGCATTCTTCGGTCCGGCCCCAGCGGGGATCACGCACGACATCGAGGACCGGGGAATAGGTGACCGCGCCGCCTTGGCTGCGCGTCTCCCGGGCCACTGCCCGGCACATCTCGCGATACAGCTCCACGTTCCAGGTACTGCCGAGCGACAATGGCACCGGAAAGACCGTGGCGCCGATCGCCATATGGCCGTGCGAGCACTCTTCCCCGATCAAGATCGGGATGCCGAGGCGCGAGTTCTCGATGGCATAACGTTGGATTTCGTTGACCGCCTCTGCGCCCTCGCGCGGCGACAAGCCAGTTTCCAGCGTCACGCCTGTCCACGGATCGGCGCGTAACACGCCGTACAGCGAGCCGATTCCGCCGCTTTGCACCTGCTCTTTAAACGAATCGGTCAGCTTGATCTCTCCGTCTTTATGCTCATAGGTCTGCCAACCGAAAGGCTGGACCAGCTGGCCGGCCTTTTCTTCCAATGTCATCAGTCCGAGCAAATGCTCCACTCGTTCCGGGACGGGTTTCGATCTGTCTTTGTAAAGCAACGTCTCCACCTCGCTCCTTTAATTATTACTTTCATTCCATAAGAGTTCAAAAGGGAGTAACTCTGGTTTTGATCAGGTTTTGATCAGGTTTTGATAAATTTTAAATAGACGTTCAAAAATTGACTTTTCAGCACCGAGAAGGTTGGATGAAGCTAGGGACTGAGTAGCACAGCGTAGCTGGAGGCTACGTGAGCAACGGAAGGCCCGGCTGAATTCAAGATTCGATGCCGATTACACTACTTGGTACTACTTCGTGATCAAAAGGCAATTTTTGAACCACCGCTATATTTATTCTTTGACAGCGCCTACCGTAAGTCCTTGTACAAAATACCGTTGGAAGAACGGATAAGCAAAAATAATTGGCAATGTCGCAAGCACGACCATCGCCATCCGCGAGGTATCTTGCGGAATGGACTGCAGTGCGGTCAAACTCAGCGAGCTGTTTTGCGAGTTCTGTTGAATAAAAGCAATACTCGATTCGATCCGCATCAGCATCGATTGCAACGGCACCAAATTCGGATTGTCGATATACAGCAGCGCGTTAAACCAGTCGTTCCAATAACCTAATGTGCTAAACAATCCGATTGTCGCCAAGCCCGGCAGCGACAGCGGCAGGACGATGCGCAGGAAGATAAAGAAATCGCCGGCGCCGTCAATCCGCGCCGATTCAATGATCGCTTCCGGAACGCTCGTACTATAGAACGTACGTAAAATCATGATATAAAATGCATTCATCGCAAGCGGCAAAATTAGCGCCCACAACGTATCTTTCAACCCCATCAACTGGGATACCACCATGTAAGTCGGGATCATCCCGCCGTTAAAGAGCATCGTAACGATCGCAAATACGGAGAAAAATCTCCGGTAACGGAAGCTCTTCCGCGAGATGGCGTAAGCGTAAAGCGAGATCATGATCAAACTGATCACGGTTCCCACGAGGGTAATCAGAATCGTCACGCCGTAAGAGCGAAGCAGCGAATCGCCGCTTTCGAACACGAAGCGGTAAGCTTCCAGACTCCATTTGGCCGGAAACAACCGGTAACCGTCCGTTGCCAGCGTCTTTTCATCCGTGAAAGAAATAATGACCACGAAGATAAAGGGGAACACGCACAAGAACGAGAAAATCCCTGCAATCAGGTGCAAAACGGCGTTCCAACCGCGAGAGACGTTATGAAAATCTTTGGTTTTTCTAGCAATCTCCGCCATTCTCTGACACTCCTTTCAGCTGTTTTAAAATAGGGCGCTGTCCTTATCAATTTTTCGCACGACATAGTTGGAAACCATGACAAGAACAAAGCCTACCACCGATTGATAAAGGCCAGCTGCCGTACTCATGCCGATTTCCCCGGTTGTTTTCAGACCGCGGTATACGTAAGTGTCGATGACGTTAGTCACTTGATAAAGCGTGCCCGAATCTCTCGGTACTTGGTAGAACAAGCCGAAGTCAGCATAGAAGATCCGTCCTACCGCAAGCAGGGTCATAATAATAATGATCGGGGAGAGCAGAGGAACCGTAATGTTCCGAATTTGCTGCCATTTGGTGGCCCCGTCGATCATCGCCGCCTCGTAAAGCGATTTGTCGATCCCCATAATCGAAGCCAGGTAGACTACGCTGTTATAGCCGATCGATTTCCACAGGTTGACGAAAATCAAGATATAAGGCCAATACTTCGGCTCCGAATACCAGTTAATCCGCTCCGCGCCAAACCAGCCTAGGATTTGGTTAATCATCCCCCGATCCATGCTCAGGAAGCTGAACGCGAAATAGCCGACGATAACCCAGGAAAGGAAATAAGGCAGGAACATCCCGGTTTGATAAACTTTTGCCATCGTTTTGCCGACCAGCTCGGACAGCAAAATCGCCATAGCTACAGAAAGGACTAGTCCGATGAAGATAAAGGCAAGGTTATAAAACAAAGTGTTGCGAGTAATGGTAAAAGCATCGTTGGTGCTGAACAGGAATTTGAAGTTATCCCAGCCTACCCATTTGCTATGGGCAATACTGGCCCAAAAACCGTCACGGCTGAAGCGGTATTGCTTAAATGCCGTAATCGTACCGACCAACGGAAGGTACGAGAAAAAGAAAAACCAGACGGCACCCGGCAACACCATAAATAACATGACTTTATTCTTGAGCAGGTTTTTGAAAAATGCAGTCATGATGTTCCCCTCCTGTCGAAAAATAATGAAAAAGGATCGGGCGCAACAATCACCCGCCCGATCCTTTTCGTTTCTTTAATTGTTACTTGTTGTTCGCAGCTCTCCAGGCATCGAGCTGAGCTTGGGCTTCAGCAATGACCTTGTCAAGGCCGGCCTCTTTGAATTTTTCGATTGCTTTCGGCAAGTAATCTGCCGGATCAACCGTACCGGTCATCAGCGAGGACCAGAATTGTTCTTTTACGTTCTGTACGGCTGCCATTTCAGTTGCTACTTTCGTGCTGTCGAAGTTGAAGCTCAGGATCGGCGAATTGACGCCTTCTGCGTTAAACTTCTTGAATTGCTCCCATTTGTCGTCTGCGTCGTTCGGGTTCAAGTAGAGGAGCATGTTGTTGCCCAAAGAGTAAGATGGCATGTCGTAGTTTTTCGATTCTGCCAAGTTTTCGTAGTGCGTGTCGTCAAGTTTCTTGTAGTGAACGCCTTCGATCCCGGAGTCAACCATGTTACGCAACACTGGATCGGTATTCAACAGATTCAGGAATTCCATTGCTTTCTCTGGATGCTCGGAGTTCGCGGAGATCGCCATGATCGAACCTTGAACGGAAGTGTTCGTGATGATCGCATCACTAGCCGGTGTGGAAACCACAGGGTAGCCATAGCTTGCAGACCACAGGTTATCAGCCAGCGGCTGGGTTTGCGCACGGTCCATGAACCATTGACCGGAAGTCATCAGGTCGCTGGTGGAACCGGTGGTTGCAGCTTCAGGAGCTACATAGCCTGCTTGATAGTACTTGTGCATTTGATTCAGAGCTGCTTGCATTTCAGGCGTTTCCAGGATGTTTACGATTTTATAATCGGTCGTATCCAGTTTCACAGCCATCGGCAAGTTCTGGATGATGTAATCATAAGGCACGTAAGGAACGTAGTTCTTGTCCATTGCAAAAGGCGTTACGCCTGGTTCGTTTTCCTTGATCGTTTTCAGCAATGGCTCGATGCTTTCCAAGGAACGAATGCTAGTGATGTCTACGTTGTATTTGTCAGCCAACGTTTTGTTAAAGCGCCATACTTCTTGTTGTGGCAATTCTTTGTTGGCAGGAATGCCGTAGTTATGGCCGTCGACTTTGGAACCTTCCAGGAAGGCCGGGTCGATGGTGTTTTTCAGATCTTGTCCGTATTTCTCGAGCAGATCATCAATCTCCAGGAATGCACCTTTTCTAGCGTTTTGTACGTAGTCGAAACCGCCGGCGGAAGTGAAGACGATGTCCATCGGCTCACCGGAAGCAACGTTAACTTGCATTTTTTGCGTGTAATCGCCCCAATCGATCATTTTCATGGTGATCGTTGCGTTGATTTTCTCTTTGGTGTACTTGCTGACTTCTTCCATAACGCGGTCTACGTCTTTTTGAGGCGTCCCGATTGTGTACCAAATCAGGTTGACCGCTTCTTCCGAATTGCCCGCTGCAGAACCGTTATTGCTTTCAGCGTTCTTGTTGCCGCCGCATGCGCTTAGTACAAGCACTAAGGCCATCAGAGTGGCAAGTACGAAAGAAAAACTTCTTTTGTTTTTACTCATGCTGATCCTCCCTTTTGAAGCTCTTTTGTTTTGTTTAACTAACTTAACCTTACCGGATGAAAGCCGTTACAAAAAGAAGATAAACTTAAAAAATCGAGGTACAAATTAAAGAAAAGGACAATACCCCGGATCCAAGGAAAACCTACCTTTCCGGCAGGCCTAAATCTCCTTGATCCAGGGTACCCATCCCCTTCCTATCTAATGCAGCGCTTTAAAGTCGGTGGGGGAGATCCCCACGTATTTTCGAAACTGCTTATAGAAATAACCAATTTCCCAATACCCTACGTTCCGGGCGATTTCGTGCACCTTGAGATTGGTGTTCTTGAGTTGCTGCTTCGCCTTATCAATCCGATATTTATTAATGTACTCGGCAAAGGACACGCCGGTCTCCTTGTGAAATAACTGTCCGAGATAAACCGGATGTATATGGTATTGCGCTCCTAGCGTTTTTAGCGACAACTCATCGGCATAATGCGTATCGATGTAAGTCAACACTTGATGCACAACCGGATTTTTCGCGTCCTGCAGCAAGGAGCAAACCGTCTCCTCTGCTAAGCCCTCAAGAATTTCGATCAGTCCCTGGTATGTTTCACAGCGTTGCACACGTTGGAGCGCTTTCTTAAACAAGTCCGTCTCTTCTGTATATTTAATATGCTGAAGCTCCATCTTAAAGCGGACAACCAGCTCCAATGCAGCGTTCTGCAAATCCTCAGGGCGGACCCCCTCCAACTGCTTCAACTGCTCAAAATCACGGCAAATGCACTCCTTCAAGCCTTCCTTATCCTTGGCCAAAATCAACTTGGCGTAATCATCCCATGCTAGCGGATAACCGCTCTCCAGAACACTGTTGCCGCCGTGGTCGCCTTCCAGCAGCTTATATTCAATCGTCCTCCGATCAGGATAAATCAAGTAGTACTCTAGAGCGCGTTTGGCTTCCTTGTAACTGAGTGAAGCCGCCTCGGGAAGCCGGCCCACGCTCCCAACGCCGATTTGGATCGTCCGGTTCATGACAGACAGCTCGAGGGACAGGTTCTCCATCCACTCTGCAAATGTCCGTTTTTCCACTGCCCCTTTGGGGAGGGAACCCACAATCACGATATCGCCGTCCACATCACGGAACAGGGTAATTCCCCGTTGCTCTTTGAGATAACGTTCGGTTCGTTCGAATATTTCGGCCGAATTGCCATCCGTGCGCAATACGGCAACCGCAGCGCAAGGCCCATGTAAATTCAGCCCGAGCAGCTCGGCCCGCTCCTCAAATTCGGCGGCTGCGATTTGCCCGTTCAGCCAGCGGTACAGCGTGTTATCCTTTAGAATCTGGACATCATAGGCGTCATATAGTCCGTCCGACTGCAGGCTGTCCAGCTTCTGCACGGTGTTGCGCAGCGTCGACTCCAGCTCCTCCAGGTTAATGGGTTTCAGCAAGTAGTTTTCGATGCCTAGCTTCATGCCTTCTTTGAGATAATCGAACTCGTTAAATCCGCTTAAAATAATGACTTTCAGTTCCTGGTGAAGCTTCCTCGCCTCGGAGATCAGCGTTAACCCGTTCATCACCGGCATGGAGATGTCTGTGATCAATACATCGACCGGCGTTGAACCCAGAGCATCCAATGCCTGCTGACCGTTCTCCGCATGCCCGACGATTTCGAGGCCAAACTGCGGCCAGTCGACAATATCATATAAACCTTCGATGATAAATGGTTCATCATCGACGATAAACACCTTATACATCTTCGCCCTCCATTCCTTCCCGATTGGGGTAACGAACGATGATCGTTGTCCCTGAACCGGGCACGCTGTCGATTTCTATCCCGTAAGCCGGACCGTACAAGAAACGCAATCGCGTATGCACGCTACGCAAACCGAACATTTGCCCGGTTTCTTCCTCCCGCTCCAGTTCCCGGCGGATTTCCGTAAGCCGATCCGGTTCGATGCCTTTCCCGTTATCATGTACCACGGCCACCAGGGTATCCCCGTCTTCCCGCACATCGATCGAGATCTGATTATCAAATTGGTCCGTTCGAATCCCATGAACGATATAATTCTCCACAATCGGCTGCAGGGAAAGCCGGACGAGCGCTTTGCCGTAGAGCGCCGGATCGGCTTCGATCTCATAGTTAAAGCGATCTTTGTAACGGATGCGGAACAATTCCAGATACAACCGGCAGGCTTCCAGCTCGTCTTTCAGCGTATAGTTTTTCTTTTGCTGCACCATGCTTTTGAACAGAACGGATAAGCTGTAGATCATCTCGCCCACATCCCTGGCCCCTTGGGAGATCGCACGCATGCGGATGACCTCAAGCGTATTGTACAGGAAATGCGGGTTGATCCGGGCCTGTAAGGCAACAAGCTCCGTTTGCTGCTGCTTGATCTCTGCTTTAAACACCCGGTCGATATACAAATTCAACTCGTCCAACATGTCGTTAAAGCTTTTCGAGATTTGCCCCAGCTCGTCCTCCCGTACATCGGCGATCCGTGCCGTGAAATCGCCATTGCGAACTCTCCGGGTAAACCGGATAATGCCGTTCGTTCGTTTCGCGAAATTGCTGATGAATAGAGCCGGGATGAGGATGGCAAACAGAATGCAAATGGAACTGATCGTTAGGATCGTGTTGCGCAGTCCTTGATAGGTTTTGGCCAACTCCTCTTTCGGGACCGTACTGAGCACCGTGAATCCCCCCTGACTTTGCGTCAGCTTGGTGGCGATCATCCCGTTGCCGAGCACCCCGGTGTCGTACAATGAGTTAATTTGCTCGGTATAGGGATATTTCCGGCCATAATAAGTTCCGGAGGTATCGAACAGCACGTTGCCATCCGCGGACAAGACCAGGATTGAACCTTTCAGGTCTTCTCTGTACATCGCCAGACTGCCCCACACATTCGCCGTATCGAAATAAACATCCAGTTGACCAATGTTGCGAAGCGTAAGCTTATTACTGATCGGGATGCGAACCGAATACATCGGGGTATTCGGTAAACCCACCGTTTTGCGCACCCATATATTGGAGATCCCCACGTTCATCCCTTCCTGTTGATACATCACATCGGGCACGAACGATCGGGCCTGATTGGTGGGGATAATCTTAAACTGCTTATCGCTGCCAAAGACATACAGCTGCTGCAGATCCGCGCTATATAACATCAAACTACGAATGTCCGGATCATCATCGACCACGTTGCGGAAATACAACACGGTGTCCGTAGACGAACTATTTTCCATATAGAATCGGTCTAGACGGTAATTCACGTAATCCTGATACGGATGCTCCAGGAAAAAGGAAGTATTCGAGGCCCGCTCCTCATCGCGATAAATGTCCCGCACCATGGACTGCACGGAGTCGTATTTGCCACCGATGTAATCGCTGACGCTTTCGATCGCTCGCTTCTGGATATCCAGCTGCCGTTGCACCGCGGACTCGGACATAAACATGAACATTAAATATGAAAACGTAATGATCGTAACGATCGTAATCACCGAGAAAAACAAGATGATCTTCATGAACAAGTTGTTCTTGAAGTAATTCCGATAAATGTTCCGAATGAACATGTCTTCCCTCCTCGTGCAAGGTCAATTATACCATGCCTTTGGGGCTACATGGGATTAGCCGTTCTTGACGGGTAGCGGCAAGCTCCCGGGGTGCCACCCTGTAATGCGGCGAATAGGCTGAAATGTTGCACGTACTGCAACATTCCTAAATTTAAAACGCCTGTTCCTCATAGGAACAGGCGCTTCTCATGTATAGCGGATTGATCCGAGCCGGGATCTTACCCGCGGAATTCCTGCAGCCCTTCGTTCAGCGAACGGGTCGCCGCGTAGACTTGCTGGTAAAGCTTGAAGAGGCGAGCGTACTTCTCCACGTTGGCCGGGATCGGCTCATACGTCTTGGCGTAGCCGATAAAGGCGTCGGCGCATTCCTTCAAGCTGCCGAACCAGCCGCTGCCGACAGCTGCCATCATCGCGGCACCCATCGCCGGGCCTTGCTCGTTCTTCAACGCCACAACCGGCTTGCCGAAGATATCCGCTTGCATTTGCAACCAAACCGGATTCTTGGCGCCGCCACCGATGGAGATGACGCGTTCGACCTCGATGCCGGCTGCGCCGAACAGGTCAAACGACTCCTGCAGCGAGAAGGTGATCCCTTCCATCACCGCGCGAGCCAAATGCTCCCGGCGATGCGTGCCGGACAGGCCGATGAAGCTGCCACGGATCACGCTGTCCGCGTGCGGCGTACGTTCCCCAACCAGATACGGGGTGAACAGCAGCCCTTCCGAACCCGGCGCGATATCGCCCACCGGCTTCAGCAGCTCGTCAAAGCTAAGCTCCGGCGCCAGCGATTCCTTGAACCAGCTCAAGGAATAACCTGCAGCCAGCGTCACGCCCATGGCGTAAAAAGCACCCGGATGCGCATGGTTGAAGAAATGCACCTTCCCGGCGAAATCCTTGTTCTTGTCTTCTTCGTACGTCAACACGACACCGGATGTGCCGACGCTGCAAAGCGCGTCGCCCTTGCGGACGATGCCCGCGCCAACCGCGCCGCAGGCGTTATCGGCGCCGCCGCCGAATACCTTCGTGCCGGCCGACAAACCGGACTCTGCGGCAAACTCTGGCTGCAGCGAGCCGGTGTTCTCGGTACTGCCTACGAGCGGCGAGCAGAAGCCAGCCGGAAGCCCGAAGGCTGCAGCGATCTCTTCGCTCCACTGGCCTTCCGGTACGTTAAGCAACAACGTTCCCGCCGCATCGGAGATTTCCATTTGCACTTGGCCGGTCATGCGGTAACGCAAATAATCCTTCGGCAGCACGAACCGCGAAGCTTTAGCGAACAGCTCCGGCTCATTCTCCTGAACCCAGAGGATCTTCGGCAGCGTGAAGCCTTCCAGCGCGGCGTTGCGGGTAATGTCGAGCAGCTTGCTGCCCAGCTTTGCATCAATGTCACGACATTGCTTCGTCGTCCGTGTATCGTTCCACAGGATGGCGTTGCGCAACACATTGTTCTGCTCATCCAGCAGGACCAATCCGTGCATTTGACCGGAGAAGGATACGCCCTCCACGTCTCCAGCCGCTACGCCGCTCTCTTTCAGCAATTGCTTCAAGCAAGTCATTGTTCCTTTTACCCATTCTTCGGGATCTTGCTCACTGAACCCGGGACGCTCTTGAATCAGCGGATAAGAAGCCGACGCCTCCCCGGCGATCTCCCCGTTTTGGTTCACGAGCAGCGTCTTGACCGAGCTGGTCCCTAGATCGATGCCAATCACATACTTCATTGCGATACTCTCCCTTCGCATGTCCCCGAAAGGGGCTTTATACCACAAAAAGGGACGGCAAGCGTCCCTTTTTGAAAAAGTTGTGCGTGAAAAGCCGACTTTTGAATCTTATTTCGTTCCGAAAATGTATTCGTTCAGGCGGGCTTTAACCAGCTCGAGGTGGTTCGACTTGTTGACGATATGGCTGTGCTCCAAAGCATAAGCTTCCAGTGTTTTGAAGTTGGCTTTGCCGGATACGATATCCGCGCCAATTCCCGTCTTGAAGCTGGCATAACGATCATTCAACAGGTTCTCGATGAACTTGTCTTCGATCATTTTGCCGGCTACTTTCAAGCCTTTCGCAAAGGTATCCATCCCTGCGATATGAGCATAGAACAGGTCTTCCGGCTCGAAGGAGCTACGTCTTACCTTCGCGTCGAAGTTGACGCCGCCGGAGCCCAGGCCGCCGTTTTGCAGGATTTCATACATAGCCAGCGTTACGGAATACAGGTCAGTTGGGAATTCGTCGGTATCCCAGCCCAACAGCATATCGCCTTGGTTGGCATCGACCGAACCCAACATGTTGTTGATGCGAGCTACGCGCAGTTCATGTTCGAACGTATGACCAGCCAGCGTCGCATGGTTTGCTTCCAGGTTAAGTTTGAAGTGGTCTTGCAAGCCGTATTTTTGCAGGAACGCAATCGTTGTAGCTGCGTCGAAGTCGTATTGGTGTTTGGTTGGCTCTTTTGGTTTCGGCTCGATCAAGAATTGGCCTTTGAAGCCGATTTCCTTCGCGTAGTCGATTGCCATTTGGAAGAATCTCGCCAGGTTGTCGAGTTCCAGACCCATATCCGTGTTCAACAGGGATTCGTAACCTTCACGTCCGCCCCAGAACACATAGTTTTCAGCGCCCAATTCAAGAGCCGTTTCCAAACCTTTCTTCACTTGAGCTGCAGCATAAGCGAATACGTCTGCGTTCGAAGTTGTTGCTGCGCCATGTACATAACGCGGATTGGAGAACATGTTCGCTGTGTTCCACAGCAACTTCACGCCGGTTTGGTTCATGCCTTCCTTGATTTTAGCAACGATAACATCCAGGTTCTCGTTCGATTCTTTCAGCGTAGCGCCTTCCGGAGAAACGTCAACGTCATGGAAGCAGAAATAAGGAGCGCCGATCTTTTCCAGGAATTCAAAGTTCACTTCTACGCGGGCTTTCGCAAGATCCAAGCCGCTTACCGTTTCCCAAGGACGAATCATGTTACCTTGACCGAACGGGTCGCTACCGTTCATCGTCAGCGTGTGCCAGTAAGCAACTGCAAAACGCAGGTGCTCTTTCATCGATTTGCCGAGGATGACTTCATTCTCGTTATAATGTTTAAATGCCAGCGGATTGTTGGAACCTGCGCCTTCATACTGAATTTTGCTAATGTTCTTAAAATAACTCACCACTAATTCCTCCCAGCCAGAAATTAAATTTTAAGTAAGCCTTTACATCCTGTGGATTATAAGTAGCATGCCCACCCGATCACGGGAGCATGCTTTCTACACCTAGATCGTATCACGTTCCACTTAGTTTGTCTAGTAAACTAACAAAGTTATTGATTAAACCCGGGTCATTTATGTTATGATGCGTATAGACATACATTCACCGTGCCTAGAGGCATGGGTATAACGAGGGAGTTTATATGAAAATCACAGGCGACCAGCAGCTCATCAAAAAAATGAATAAAACCATCGTCCTGGATACGATCCGTCAACGTCAGCCATTGTCTCGCGCGGATATTTCCGCCGCGATTGGGTTGAACAAGGCGACCGTATCGTCCCTCGTCTCTGAATTGATCGACAGCCAGCTTGTCACCGAGATCGGCCCCGGCGAATCTAGCGGCGGACGCAAGCCTACTCTGCTTCTCTTTAACCGCAGCGCCGGTTATGCGGTCGGCATCGATATCCGCGTAAATGATTTGCTGGCCGTGCTCGTCGACCTGGAAGGCCACGTTCTGCTGGAAAAAACGGTTGCGCTCGCCGATTTCACCCCGGACCATGTGGTCGAACAGATTCGCAAAACGATCCGCCAGTTTAGCAAAAAACTCCCCGAATCCCCGTACGGTATCGTTGGGATCGGGATCGGGGTGCCTGGGCTCGTCGACGACAAGAGCCGCGTTGTATCGGCGCCCAACCTGGACTGGAACCAGGTGGACCTGTACGATCCATTGGCCTCCGAATTTGGGACCAATCTGCATATTGATAACGAGGCCAACGCCGGAGCCATTGGCGAGAAGCTTTACGGCGCCGGCCGCGAGGCCCAAAATCTGATTTACTTGAGCATAGGCATTGGTATCGGTTCCGGTATCATCGTTGGCGGCGAGTTGTACCGCGGCACGTCGAATTTCTCCGGCGAGGTTGGCCACATGACCGTCGCCGAGAACGGTCCCCTCTGCCGCTGCGGCAACCGCGGCTGTTGGGAGACGCTAGCCTCGGAGAAGGCGCTGCTCGACCGGGCAGCCAAGCTGTGGAACGATTCGCACCCCGATCTGGAGGAAATTATCCGGCTCGCTCGCGACGGCGAGCCTCGGGCCGTGCAGCTCCTGAATGAAATCGGCGCCCAGCTTGGCGTCGGATTGGCCAATTTGGTTAACATCCTGAATCCGGAGCTAATCGTGATCGGCAACCGCCTATCGCTTGCCGGAGACCTATTGCAAGACGCCATGTTGCGCACCATCGAGAACCGCAGCTTATCCTATCACCGGAAGAAAAGCGGAGTCGCCTTCGCCAATCTAGGTATCCGTTCTACAGCGCTGGGCGCGGCATCCATGCCGATTACCATGTTCCTCAGCGAGCCGGATCCCGTTCCAGCGCAGGAAGGCAACACGCCGGCCGGAATTTAAGCGATAGATAATAACCCGCAGGATTCGTGAGTTTACTTCACGATCCTGCGGGTTATTTGTTGCGTTAGATCATTTGTGGCCGATAGCTTCGCAGCAACTCGCGGATACCGGCCTCCGGAAGCGGCTTACTGATATAATACCCTTGAATAATATCGCATTTGGCTCGCCGAACATGCTGCATCTGTTGCTCCGTCTCCACGCCTTCAGCGACGACCTGAAGTCCCATTTTTCGTCCGATGAGCACGATCGCTTTGGCGAGGGAGCGGCTGTCGTCCTGCTCCGGCAAATGCTCGATGAACGTTCTGTCCACCTTCAGCGTCGTAATCGGCATCTGCTTCAATGATCCCAGTGACGAATAACCCGTGCCGAAATCGTCTAAAGCG
Source organism: Paenibacillus timonensis (assembly GCF_009725205.1). Lineage (GTDB taxonomy): Bacteria > Bacillota > Bacilli > Paenibacillales > Paenibacillaceae > Fontibacillus > Fontibacillus rhizolycopersici. The sequence goes on from NZ_WNZY01000009.1 coordinate 53,834, forward strand.
ATTTGAATACCGAAGGCTTTCAGTTCGTTCAGCTTAGGCACAAGCGAATCCACCGTTTCCATAATCATGGACTCGGTAATCTCCAACTCCAGACACTCGGGTGCCAGCCCCGTCTGCTGCAGGATGCGCAGAACCTTGCTGACGAAGTCCTCTTCAAGAAGCTGAACGACCGAGATATTAACGGCGATTTTGTACATTCCGAATCCATCGTCCTCCAGACGTTTGGCGAAGGCGCAGGACTCTTCCAGCACCCATTCACCGATCGGTACGATCAGGCGGCTGTCCTCGGCGATCTTAATGAAAGATAAGGGCGACACGTAACCGAGTTCCGGGCTGTTCCAGCGAATCAGCGCCTCGAAGCCGCAAATATGGCCGTCGCGCACCCCGAGTTGAGGCTGATAGTGGATGGTAAACTCGCCCCGGGTCAGGGCTTGCCGAAGGTTTTTTTCCAAATGCACCCGTTCATTAAACGCTTGCAAAAATACGGGATCGAAGACGACGTATTTGCCTTTCCCCGCCTCTTTGGCTGCGTACATCGCCACGTCGGCGTTCTTGAGGATTTCTTCAGGAGTGCGGCCGTCTTGCGGATAGAACGAAATCCCGATGCTGACCGACACGAACAGATCGCTGTCGTCGATCCGGAACGGCTCACGGAAGCCCTGGAGCAGCTTGTCCGCCAGCGCTGTCGCCTGTTCCCTCTCCACATCTTTCAGCAAAATCACGAATTCGTCCCCGCCCAACCGAAATAACATACCCGTATCCTCGATCAGGGAGGTCAAGCGGGAGCTTGCTTGCATCAGCAGACGATCGCCAAATTTATGCCCTAACGTATCATTGATATACTTAAAATTGTCGGTATCCACGAAAAAGAGGGCCGCTTTGGCGTTCGCCCTGGAAACCAGGGCATCCATTTCTTCGAGCAAATACAGACGATTCGGTAAATCGCTAAGCGTGTCGTAATAAGCGAGATGCCGCATCCGCTGTTGGTACATTCGCAATTGGTGCACCTCGATATTCGAGCCCACCATCCGGTAGGCACGCCCCTGTTCATTAAACAGCGCTTTTCCCCGCCCCAGGAACCACCGGTATTCCCCGTCTTTACAGAGCAGGCGGTATTCGCACTCGAAAACTTCCTTTTCCCCTGCCTGCAGTGCCGTGATCTCCTGCTGAATTTTCGGGGTATCGTCGGGGTGGATCACCTGTTCCAGCCTCTCGGTGCTAATCGGGTCCTCTTGACTATACCCAAGCAGCTCAAACCACCTTGGCGAGTAGTACCGGCGATTTCGTTCCAGATCCAACTCCCAAATGCCGCCGTTCGAGGCTTCAGCGACCAGCCGATAGCGTTCCTCACTTCGTCTCAGCCTCTCCTGGTTTTCCAGCAGCTTATCGTAGTTCTCCTTTAACTCCTCTTGGGTGGCGGTTAACTCCAGATTGGCGGACTCCAGTTCCTGATAGCTTTGATGCAGTTTATTCTCGAATTGCTTCCGCTCCTCGATGTCCACGCCGGTCATGATGAAGACGTCCGGATCGCCCTGCAGTCCGGGAATGACCGCCGTTCGGAACAAAAACGCCTTCGCTTTCCCTTGGTTCGCGCAAAACAGGTTGAGCTCGCGGTTATCAACAAAGCGATGGGATAACGCCTCGTCCAACAGCGGAATCAACTCCCGGCAAGCATGCTGCAGCAGGAGATGCTCCATGTAGGAACGTCCAACTGCTTCTCCCTCCCGGATGCCTGTAATCCATTCGGCATATCGATTGAAACGCACCGTTGTCCGGTCGCTTTGCACCGCCCAAATAAATAGATTGGTATGATCCAGCACTTCCTTGGAAAATCCCCGTTCTCCATGAATCGTGCGCCGCAAACGGATGATGTAGACCCGGATTAGCCAATAACTAGCTGCCACTCCACCGACTAACAAGCCGACGACAAGGATAAGTCGATTCCGCATCGCGTTCGAGAAAGACTCCGAATGGGTGAAAAAATACTTCAGATAGAGCTCCTCATAGACCCCCGAGCGCTTCAGTTCATCCATTCGGCCGTTGATGTAATCGACCAGTTCCGGCGTCTTTTTGCTGACTCCATAAGCCACATCCCGAGGATACAGATCCTCCAATACCTTATGAACCTCACCGGTCATTTCCCGCTTCACGATCAAATAATCGACGACGTTCTCATTCTCAAACAATAGGTCGATTTCTCCCCGGTTTAAAGCCATAAGGGCCGCTTCAACGGTAGGGTATGTACGGTAAGACGTTACGCCGGCTTCCGACTGCAGAATCTCCTCGGAATATTGACCCGCGCCGACCCCCACGGTATATTGATTCAATTGATCCGTACCCAGCCTGCCCTGAAAGCTCTCTCCGGCATAGACGCCTATGTAGGTCTGCATGATCGGTTTAGAAAAAAGAATATCCTGCTTCCGATTCTCCTGAACTGCCATCAAACCTGCCGTATCCGCCGAACCGCCAACCAGCGCCTGATAAGCTTCCTTCCAATCGGAGGCGGAATAGAACAGCGTGTAGTCCCTCTCCTTAAAAATCAGATGAGTCAATTCCAGATCGAAGCCCATTTCGAACCCATTCTGGCTGAATTTATAGGGCGGATAGTCCAGCTCCGTCTGGTAACGAACCACCTTTCGTTCCGCCTCGACCGTCGCAGCGCCTAACCCCGCCATGATCGAAAACACGAGCATACCTGCTATTAACAACATTCGGACCCGCTTCATAAGCGATACACCCTTTACGGTAGGATAAGAGTGGGGTTCCCCCATCGAATCGCGAAAATATGCATATTTTGTTTCATCTTATCATAGTTAGGCTGGAACCCATAGGCTAAAATACCCGGATCGACAAGAAAAATAGGCCCCTCCGAAAGCGGAGGCGCCTACCTTGAAAATATGTTTATTTATGCGGGGTTTTGGAAGCTTCCTCCGCATCCAAATACGGTTTATTGGCGAAATAGTACATGAAGCCCATCAGCAGCACTCCGCCAACCAAATTGCCGAGCGTTACCGGAATCAGATTATGCACGACACCGCCAAACGAGATTGTGTCCGGGTGATCCAGTACCAAAGCGATGGCAAAGGTGCACATATTGGCGATGCTGTGCTCGTAGCCGGAAATAAAGAAGCAGAAGACGAACAGCATCATGGCAAACATTTTGGCCCCGTCTCCTTGCAGGGCCATCGGGATAAAGAACGCCAGACATACCAGCCAGTTACATAGAATCGCCCGGAAGAACAACTCCATGATCGGGGTAGCCATTTTATGTTCGACCACACTTAACAAGAAAGTGTTGACCGAGGCATCGGCAAATAAGCCGGTCAGATAGATTAATAAGGCGAAGGCCCCTGCTCCCAAGATGTTACCGATATAGCTGAACACCCATAACTTCGTGATGTCGCGCCATTTCAGCCGCTTCCTTAAAGCGGCGTATGTATAATAAAATGTATTCCCGGTAAACAAATCCCCGCCACCGTATGCGATCAGAATAATAGCAGCGCCAAAGGTGATGGCGGCCATCGGATAGGTCAGCGGCGAATGCTCTAGGTAAAAGTAGTTCCCGCTCTTGAAAGCAACGATCACCCCAAAACCGATAAACATACTCGCCAGCATGGCTCTAGCAATATAGCGGAGATGGCTTTGCATAAAAATTTTATACTTCTTGAGCGCCAGCTCCTCGACTTTCAACAGTGATTCTGTCTCCATAACGCCTCCCATTGTTCTCTGTTCTGTTATTCGTGTTCATTTAGCTTATCCGTTGTTAGCCATTGCCATCCGGCAATGTGCCAATTCATTCAAATTTTAGATTAAACGGTCTCGCCGCTATTTACAAGGGGTACGAAATTGTGCATAATAAAAAAAGACTCATTTGATAATGATTATCATTATTATCTTCGAGATCACTCCGGTTTATCACCGAAAACGGCCAAGAGGAGACGAACGCCCATGAGATTGCTATCCGCCCGCAGAAAGACAAGGCTGAACATCGATGACTACTTGGATCTGCTCAATCTTGCCGCCCAATTAGGCGACCTACAGTGGCAAAAGGAAATTATCCGCAAGCTGGAAATGATGCAGTCCGAGTTCACCGACGTCAGTCAATAGAATAGATAGGGTTCACATAAAAATAAGCGCGTGCTTAGGGAAAGCTTCCCAAGCTCGCGCTTTTTGCATGAACACGAATTCCATGAAGCCCAGATGGGGTTAGACCCTTACAGACATCTGCAAGTCTTCCCCGCTAGACTCCATCATTTCAGTAATCACCAAATCCGTTTTACGCATGAGGTCCACTTCATAAGGCGATCTTACGTTTGAACCGTCTGCTTCGCGGATGATCTTAACCACCGGACGATGCACCAGGCTGGAATCCAGAGAGGATACGATGCCGAGTTGGCCGTTGCTGAGCTTCACTACGGAGGAAAGAGGATAAATGCTGATATTGCGCAGATAAGTTTGAATGAGTTCCAGGCTGAAATAACGATCTCCAGCAGCCAGCAAATATTCAATCGCTTCTCCCGGAGTATAGGCCAGACGGTAGTTCCGCCGTGAGATCAAGGCATGGTAGGTATCGGCAATGGCGACGATTTGCGCGTATTCATCAATTTCGTGATGTTTCAGTCGGGAGGGATATCCCGCCCCGTTATACCGCTCATGATGCTGCAATGCGCATAGGGCCGAACGTCTCGATACGCCTTCCATATCGCAAATGATTTGGAAGCCCGCCTCCGGATGCCGACGCAGCGCCTCACGGTCGGCTCCGGTCAAGCTGCCGTTTCGCCGGATCGTGTGGGCTGGCAATTCGGTCATTCCGATATCGAATAATAACGCGCCGACGCAGAGATCGATCATTTCCGCCCCGGAGTATTGACCCGCGATGCCAAGAATAGCCGAATACGCTGTCACGTGAAAGGAATGCTCAAGCAAGTAGGGATCGCTTTGTTGCAGGCGGATCAAGCCATCCAACACTTGCTCATGGCTTGTGATTTCGTATAAAATGTTCCGGAACATGCGGCGAAATTGTTCGTCCAACTGCGGGGTGGACGGTCGCCCAAAACCCAAGTCGGAATCGGCCAAACGAACCAGCATTTGCCGGATTTGCTTGCGCGCCTCGCGTTTCTCTTTGAGATCCTGAAACTTCATGATGGGGCTTGTCCCCTGGATGTCTTCATCGCGGAAGGAACCGACCGGTTCTTTCTTGCCAATCATGGCCGTTTGAATCCCCAACTTCTTAAGGCGTACGATATGGCCTTCGGTTAACGCGGTTCCCGCTCCTAGCATGGTCATCCCGTGTTGATTTAGTATAGGCTCGGCTAAAACGTCGCCTGGTTCGAGCATTCTGACATGAACCTGTCTCATGACATCATCACCTCATCCTTATTGCAGATCAGCTAGTTATGACGAACGCCTTCGCCCTATGTCATGGTCTATTAACTGCGCCTTTCGGCCTAATCATCGTTTTCTTCCTATCTTCCTATCTTCCTATAATAATTCAAGAATTGTAGTCCAGACCACAGAAATTTCCTATTCGACAAAATAAAATTTATCATGACGGCAGCAATTGAGACATTACCCCAAAGTATACTTTGTAAAAGGGTCTTTCGACATTACTATACAAAAAGTCACTATTCTATCTTACATTTCAACGATATTCTAAATAATAATAGCGAAAATTTGAAGTTGGTGAGGGGGGATGAAGAACTATGAATTTGACATTTCATGAGTACGAGGACTTGGAACAACTCCCTCGATTGCTAGGACGAGAGTGGGAGTCGGAGATCTTTTCCGTATATCTAAAGCACTACTCCAATATGGAACGAATCCTTAATATCTACGGCTCGGCTGGCGTAGGAAAAAGCGCGTTGGCTGAGGAGTTTCAAAAACAAGCCACCAGGTTAGGAGCTACCGTTATCGCCATCGACGCCGCGAAAATCAGAACCGTACCGGAAGATTTCAGCAGGCAAGTCCTGTACCAGCTTGATTTATTGGACTCCCTCTCCTCCCTTTCCGATCCTGACTTTATCATCAGAGCCTCCATCGATGCCATCCAGAAACGATCCAAACTTGGTCCTGCGTTCTTATTTATCGATACGTATGAGCTTCTAGAACCGATGGATGATTGGTTTCGCGATTTTTATATCCCGCAAATCAAAGACCGCTGCCTTTGCGTCATTTCCGGCCGAAACCCACTGTCCAGTCAATGGACGGAAAGTCCCTTCTGGAAACGATCCATCTATCGGATGCCGCTCACGAATCTGGATTTTAACAGCGTTGTCGCCTATCTGCGGACCTGCGGCATCGTTGAGCCAGAGCAGATCTACCGCATCTGGAAACAAACCGACGGTTTCCCCCTGATGCTGGCCTCATGGCTTAGCGGGCATAATAACGGGGAAGTGGTCTTCCCCAGCTTACGAGATGACGGCGATCAGAGACATCCTGAAGCGATAACATTCGGTCTAACGCCGGAGAAGATGCCGATGACGAAACCAGAGGCCGCGATTTACGCCCGTACGGATTTGACCCATCGTGAGAAGGAGGTTGCCGCTCTGGCCGCCGAAGGGTTGACCAATCGCGACATCGCCTCACGCCTCTTCCTTAGTGAAGTCACGATCAAGAAGCATATGCGGTCCATATTTCAAAAGGTAGGCGCTAGCAACCGGACACAGCTGCTCAAGTTGTTGATGGATTAAACCGCCAATGGGGGTCCTATTTCGAAAAAAAACCGTCCGATTCGGACGGCGTAAAGTGTAAAACGATATAAAGTTACGGCAGCATGGTGCTGCCCATCAAATATCGGTCGACCTCGCGGGCGGCGAGCCGCCCCTCATACATCGCCCAAACAACAAGACTTTGACCTCTCCGCATATCTCCGGCGGCAAATACGCCCTTTACATTCGTTCGAAAATCGCCAAGTTCCGCTTTCACGTTCGTGCGTTCATCCTGATCCAGGCCGAGTTGCTCGGGTAGGACCGCCTCCGGACCTGCAAATCCTAATGCTAACAACACCAGATCGGCAGGAAGAACCTGCTCGCTTCCCGGAGTTTCCACCGGTATCCAGCGCCCGTCTACCTGGTTCCACTCCACGCGGACCGTATGGACTCCGGTTATTTGGCCCTGTTCATTCCCCTGCAGCGATTTCGTCGAGGTTTCATACCTGCGGGGATCCTGTCCGAACATCTCGGCCGCCTCTGCCTGCCCGTAATCCGTCTTTTGCACCTTCGGCCACTCTGGCCACGGATTATCCTGCCCCCGGGACAGCGGAAGCTTCGGCATGATTTCCAGTTGAGTCACACTCTTACAGCCTTGACGGATGGCCGTAGCGACGCAGTCGGTTCCCGTGTCTCCGCCGCCGATAACCACGACATGCTTATCTTTAGCCGATAGGAAGTTGCCATCCTGAAGCCCCGAATCCAATAGACTTTGGGTATTCCGGGACAAAAACTCCATGGCTTGATGAACGCCGTTCAATTCCCGGCCTTCGATCTTCATCTCCCGGGCTTGCGTCGCCCCGCAGCACAGCACCACGGCGTCAAACTCCGTCCGCAGCCGGTCGGCCGGAAGCTCCTCGCCGATCTCGACCCCGGTGACGAAGCGAATCCCTTCGGCGGCAAGCAAATTAACGCGGCGCTGAACGATTTGCTTATCAAGCTTCATGTTCGGGATGCCGTACATCAACAGCCCGCCGATGCGATCCGCCCTTTCGTACACGGTCACGGCATGCCCAGCTTTGTTCAATTGATCCGCACAGGCCAGCCCCGCAGGACCGGATCCCACGACCGCCACCTTCTTACCGGTGGATGCGGCAGGGACCCGAGGCCGTATCCAGCCTTCCTCGAATCCGTGGTCGATAATGGCCCTTTCAATGCTTTTGATCGTCACGGGCTGACCGCTCTTGCCAACGGTACACGCTCCTTCGCACGGCGCCGGGCAGACCCGGCTGGTAAACTCGGGGAAATTGCTCGTCTTTTGCAGTCGTTTTAGCGCTTCCTTCCAACTGCCGCGGTACACAAGATCATTCCATTCCGGAATCAAGTTGTGCGCCGGGCAGCCGGAAGCCATTCCCGACAGAAGCTGTCCTGCATGACAGAACGGAGTCCCGCAGTCCATGCATCGCGCGCCCTGCATTCTCAGTTTCTCCTCCTCCAGCGGTACGACGAATTCCTGCCAAGAGCCGATACGCTCTTGTGGCCGAATCTCGCCCGGTACCTCTCGACGGTATTCCAAAAAACCGGTAGCCTTTCCCATCTCCAACCTCCTGATCTAAATGACGCTCGTTTTTGCATGAACCGGAACTACCATCGTCTTCTCGCGTTATCGCTATAAAGCAATGAAATGTACAGCTGCAACTTTACGCATTGCATTTAAATAAGCCCATGTTATCACCGTGACCAGACCGTTCAGAATGAAGAAGATCACCATCGTGAAAAAAATTACTTAGCTAGGCAGAAGGGCATGCGACGATTGTCGTGTCTTTTCGAAAAACCGATTGCCAGCGGCACTATGCCGCATGTATGATGGGGTTATAAGCTTTGGCTTTGATCGGACGCTCCCGTATGACGGACATCGTCGGTTAACTACATCTCAAGCGGTTCATTTCGAGGAGGCTTTTATTTCGTGGAAGACGACCAGGCTAGCTCCCCATTCCGACCAGAATCCATGCTCACTGCCTCGGCCCTGCTTCGCGCCATTGATCGGATGGGCGTCGGCTTGGCCATCACAGATCCTAATCTCGAGGACAACCCTCTCGTTTACGTAAATCAAGGGTTCGAACATCTTACCGGGTATAATCGTGAGGAAGTCTTGCGGCGGAATCTCCGTTTTCTTCAGGGAGAAGAGACCAACAAAGAACATCTCGACGTTATACGGAAAGCGGTAAAGGAGATCGAATCGGCTACAGTAAGAATCAAGAACTACAAGAAGGACGGCAGTACTTACTGGAACCAGTTCGTCATCAGCCCCATACTGGATTCAGAGGGCCACCCTCTCTATTTCATCGGACTTCAGTTCGATGTGACCCAAGAAGTGGAGCAACAGCAGGCATCAACAGAACGACTTCGCCAGCTGTCCCATTTCGATCCGGTCACCCACCTGTTGAATTCCAATCGTTTCAAGGAACTCATGCACGCCGAGCTTCGTTCTGCCCAAGCCGAGAATACAATGGCGGCGGTCATGTGCATCAATCTGAATCGGTTCCGGCATATCAACGAGAGCTATGGCGAATGTGACGGCAATGAGCTGCTTCGGCAGGTCGCCGAAAGATTGGGCCGTGCCTTTCCAGAACGAACGCCGATGTGCCGCAACTTTGCGGATGAATTTTTCGTGCTGGTATCAAACGTGTCCGATCCCTTGTATATACATACACTTGCACTTGATTTGAATGACGCGCTAAAGGAGCCTTATACCCTTTCCGGTGAAACATTTCATGTCGGTTTGGGGATGGGGATCAGTCTCTACCCCGATGACGGGTCCGACGTAAATCAATTGCTGCAACATGCCGAAATGGCGATGAAGGAAGCGAAGAAGGAAGCGCTGGAAGGCCCGCACTACTTTGATTATTACTTGATGGACCGCCTAATGGCCCAGTTGACTTTAGAGAAGAAGATGATTCGAGCTTTGGCGTCAGGGCAGTTCGAGCTGCATTTCCAGCCCAAAATCGATGCGGTCACCGAGAAGCTAACCGGCTTCGAGGCGCTGATCCGTTGGAACGACCCCGTGCAGGGATACATTCCGCCGGTCACTTTTATCCCGATTGCCGAAGACAATGGGTTTATAGTTGAATTGGGCAAATGGGTTCTGCTTGAAGCCTGCAGGGTGAACAAACGATGGCAGGAGGCTGGGCTTCCAAAGCTGCCGATGTCCGTCAACGTCTCGGCGGTACAATTCAGACATCCGCACTTTTTGCGTACGGTTGAACAGGTGCTAGCCGAAACGGAGCTCGCTCCACAATTTCTGGAGCTCGAAGTGACCGAATCGCTGCTGAACGAGCACGTGCTGATCAGGGATACCTTAACCGCCTTGCAGAAACGCGGCATTTCGCTGTCCGTGGACGATTTCGGAACCGGTTACTCTTCCATCCATTACTTGAAGTCGCTACCCGTTCAGGTGCTAAAAATAGACCGCACCTTTGTGCAGGAAACGCCATGCTCGGAACGCGACAATTCCCTGCTTCGTTCCATCATCCAGCTTGGGAAATCGCTGGGCATGACCGTGCTGGCCGAAGGCGTCGAGACGAAAGCCCAGTTCGAATTCCTGCAGCAAAACGGCTGCGATCAGATTCAAGGTTACTACTACAGTCGACCGCTGAACGCTGAAGCGATAGAGGGATTGTTGAAGTCTAGTTAATGGCCGCCACGGTATCAAGTGACTACGACCTTGACTGCCGCTTGCCCAAAGGGTACAAGTAAAAAAACAGCAACGCCAGCAGCAGCGCCGCAGCCGGTATCCCGCTGAGCATCCATCGGATGCCGATCGCGGCCGATGCCGGCTGTTCTTTTAGGCCGGCTTCATACCCGCTTGCCTCCAGGATGAGCCCCATGCAGGCAGCCTGCAGCGAAACGCCCCACCTCACGATAAATCCGTTCATGCCGAAGTACATACCTTCCCGGCGTGCGCCGGTACGCCGTTCATCCTCGTCGATCACCTCGGACAACATGACATCAAGCAGCACCAGCAGCCCGGCTAATCCAATCCCCACGGCAACTACGGTGGCAATCGCGCCGCCCTCCCTCGTAACCCAGCCAAACGGCAGCAGGGCGGCCGCATAGCAAGCAACAGCGATCAGAATACCCTGCCGCGCTCCGTATTTGGCTGTTAATCGTCCCCACAGGAATACGCACGGAATGGCAGATAGAAAAATCGCCCCTAACAGCAGGGTGTTAAAGCTTTCCTCACGGCCCAACACGTATTTGGTGTAAAACGGTATGCCGGCCGGCAGCAGGGCAAACGTGAACTGCACCAGAAAACTACCGATCACATACAGGACAAACGCACGGTTCCCCAACGTATGCCGAACCGCCGTGGTCAAGCGGAACGTTGTGCGGGATGCATCGGGATTTTCCCGGCTGCCCCAAAGGGACAAGGCCAGGAAAACGGCCGACAACGCTGCGAATATGCCCCCCATTGCACCCCAGCCGATTTGCGAATAGAGGAGCGGCGGAATCGCCACACCCACGATCATGCCGACGATGCCCAACATCTGCCGCCAGGAGGATACGTAAGCCCGGTCCTTGATGCTTTGGAACATCTCCGGGAACAATGCGGAGTAGTTCAGCACCACTAACACGAACAACGCATCATACAGCATTACGGTTCCTATAAAATAGGGAAAAGCCGCACCTTCATCCGCCGGAGGCGTCCATAACAGCGCAAAGGCTGCGGCCAGTGGAACCAGGCCGAACCCGATATAAGGGAGCCGTCTGCCGAACCGTGTGCGGGTCCGATCGGACAAATGGCCAAACAGCGGATTAAGCAAGGCATTAAGCACGCCGTGGAACACCATCGCCAAGCTGATCCAGGCCGGGCGGACGCCCAGCACGTCTACATAATAGTAAACGAGATAGGTGGCAAAGGCCTGCGACATCAAATTTACCGCCAGATTCCCCGAACTATAGGCCACCTTATGAATCTCCGACCGCTTGCCCCGATTCACATGACGTATCATCCGCCCCACCTCCTTATTTTTGAAATCCGTCCTGTTCTAGGGCCGCTGTTGCAACTGCTGCAGATCCTTCCAGCGGATCAATTCGATGTCCTCTTCCGCCAGTACCGCCTTGATCTCCGGATCGCGGAAGAGCTGAAAATCCCACTGTCTTTTTTCCCACTCGGAATGGATGGCCTTCAGCTCCTCCGTTGCCAGCGCAGGATGTATGATGATTTCGGATACACCGGGGCGCAGCGCTTTAAGAACGGCGATCATCTCCCGCTTGTAGCTTTCGTACGTTTCACCCGGCTGCTTGCCGAACGGCAGCCCGATCAGATCGTCGAGAAGGATGACGCCCATCCGGTCGGCCAGCTCGGTGACCTGGCGGGCTAAGGCAGCAGCCTCCGGCGGCAGTTTGCCTACCTGCGGCAACGAGCGTGGCAAACGGAACGGCAGACCGTAATCGGCGCAAATTTCGAACGTTACGTCGAGGAAATGTTGACCCGTTGCCAACCCGTATAAACTGCCCATATGGTTGTCGAGATGCGTAGGCGCGAGGCCTAACGCCAGCGCGGTCTCCACCTGATTGATCATCTCCAAGCGCACCTGAGGGCGACTCGCCTGCAATTCGAAGCGGGCCACGTCTTTGGGAAAATAACCTTCCTCCGTAACCAGCGTTCGCACGTCTCCATCGCGGGTGACCGGTCCCCATTTATAACCGTTCCATTCACTGGTGAACGTCAAATGCACCCCTACGTCGTATTCTGGATTGGCGACGCTCCAGGCCGCAGCTTCCTTAGCCCAGGCGCAAGGGACCATGACCGTAGCCGAGGAAACCGCACCTTCCTGCAGCAGTTGGATAATCGCCGTGTTCTCCGCATGGCACATCCCAAAATCGTCCGCATTGACGATTAACAATTTGGTGTCCCGCCCATACCCCAATCGCTCTGCCAGTGTCATCTGTCTTCCCCCTCCGTTTTCGCAAATAGCTTTTTCCGCTCCCGGAATAAAACGCTTACATAACTCATGAGGCCGATCATCGGCCGCCCTTTGGTTTACGGATACAACTCCGAGTCCCGATTCAGCACGAACGTATTACAAATCCAATCGTGCAGGCCACGCTTCTCCGCGCTGAAAGCAATCATGAGGAAACCAATGAACAAGAGCAATGCCGATAAGAACTGCGAAAAATATCGACCAATGGATCGCAAAATGGAGATTCGTTCTCCCTCCCCATCCACGATCTTCGCTCCTACCGCCAGTTTCCCGATCGTTCCTTGCCAAGAGGTGGCCGGCAGGATCACGAAGTACAGCAGATCAAGCAGCCTTTGCATGAAGTCGGAGAAAGGGAGGATCCAATCGATCACTGTCAAGATCAGCCCATCAATGAAATAAGCGAGCAGCCTTCTCCAGAAACCGACATACACCGGATTGGGATCTCGGTAAATCATTTCCCTCCGCGCCTCACTTTCCAGCGATGACGGCTCAAAATGGTCAGGGCGGTATTGGTACAGCAGTGTTTGTGCCATGCATTCCAATCCTTTCTTTGGCCGATACGTCTACTCCATGTTTATGTAAGAAACCCAGCCTCTAGTTCCCTGGATAGTAAATTTCGCGATATCCCCAAATTATTCCTCCCGACGCAAAAAAAGGCGACCCTCGTTAGGTCGCCCTCGCTTCCTGCTATTTGCGAATTCGGTAATGATAGCCCGAAATCGTCTCAAAGCCCAGCTTGCCGTAAAGCTCCAACGCCGGCGCATTACCCGCCAACACTTGCAAGTACATGCCTTCCGCGCCGTGCTCGGCCGCCCATGACGCCAACGCCTGCAGTAGACGGCCAGCAACGCCTTTGCGGCGATGACGCGAGTCGACGACAACGTTGCTGATTCCCGCCCAGCCTTCCTCGATCACCACGGTGGCCACTCCCATCGGCTTTCCCGCCTCATAAATGGCGGCAAACGTCTTGGGTTTCGGCATGGCCTTGAAGATCGCCAAATACCCGGCCCGCCGTTCCTCCGGAAATCCTTCCATCCGCAGGAAATCATTCATCCAAGGCTCCTCCGGCTGTGCGGTCAAAGTAACTTTTGCTTCGCCAATCTCGTAAGCTGTGGAGCGCTGAAGCACCTCCTTGATGGAGGCTGCCAGCAACAGACAATTCATCGAAACTTCGTAACCGGCCGCAGCAAGGAGCCCCTCCAGTTCTTTGGGCGAGGAGTCGCTGACATGAAAACATGGTGGAAGTCCACGCTCCCGGTAAAACCGCTCAACTCCCTCCAACCACTCGCCCTCCGGAAACGGCCCCGCCGCCAGCACGCTGTTCGCCCGCGTCGTAACACCGCCGTTGGCCCTCAGCCTCCAGGTGCCAAGTGACTCGAGTTCGCTCGGTGGCCACCCGCTCGCTGCCAACTGTTCTATCGCGCTGGCAGGCTCAGGCCCCACAGATAAACGTTTCATTTCAACCACTCCCCAAAGAATCGCTCGTATCCTTGCTTCATCACTGTAGCCGAAAACTTCGAAAACGCGTATTCCCGGTTGTCGGCGGAATATTTCTGCGGCGAGGCCGCCGCCATATTCACCAGCTCGAACCAGTTCTTCTCATTGCCCGCAAAGGCATGGCGGGAGCTAATATGCCCGTAGCAAGGATGCTCCGGCTTGACGACGATTTTGCCCATTGCGAGCGCTTCGGTCAGCGGCATGGCAAAGGTATCGAATTTAGAGCAACTCCAGTACACCTTGGCCGAGTTCATCAACGCAAACACCTCGTCCTGGCTTAACGCGAACTGCAAGGTGACATTAAGCGGGATGTCGTATTTTTTCATACTTTCCTTGTAACGCTCCCCGCCGAACACCATCACGACATCTTTGTCCGGATTTTGCCGCGCGTACTCCAGCACCAGATCCGGCCGCCGGTTCTCTTCATCGCGTCCGATCCACAATACCCGGTTATCGACGACGGCTGTCGGGTCAAAATGACGCTCCGCCAGCGATTCGTTAAATCCGATGGGGATCACATCCACATCACTTACTCCGAACACGTCGTTCAACTGTCGTCGCAAAAACTCCGTTTGCACGATCGCCTTGTCCACGATTCCGTAGAAAGGCTTCATCATTTCGTATCCGGTTAACGCAGGGTCAGGGAAACTATGCGGGAACAGTACGCTGTTCGGGAGGAACATTTTCAGAAAAGTAAAACCGGAGACCGTATAAATCACATGCTCGATTTGGTGCGCATGGATTTGGTCCAATACGACATCGTAATTGACCAGATCGCCTTTCTCGTGCTCGTAGCCGGGAAGCCAATCATGCCCGCTGACATGGCGTTCCGGGGAGATAAATACAACGTCCACGCCAAGTTCACGGCCGATATCGCGCAACCGCTCCGCAAACACACGTGGGCCTTGGGCTTCCGCGAACTGGATTTTTCGCATCACTAAACCGACTTTCTTCATAGGATCCCGCCTCTAGTTTATATTGTCTTGTAGTGGATGGATTGCCACGTCATGTCTTGCTTCGTCAACCGCTAACGGACTTGAGGGACGTTATTGGCTACGAATCCGGGACTACGAGGTTTTAACGGACTTGAGAGACCTTATTGTAGGCAAATCCGGCAAAAACACCTCTTTGTAGCCCAAATAGCGGCTTACAAGTCCGTTACTCCGGGAAATATTCGGGAAATGAGTCGATAAGGTCACTACGGTCCGTTAGCAGATCGTAAGTGTTCTTATATTACCCATGGTTCTCCAGCAGTTCCAAACATCCAGTCAAGCCTTTCGCCGTCTCTTCCCGCTGCCGCAGCAGTCCTTCCTTCGTCCAAACGCCGCCACCCCGCCGCAAGTCGCTTTCGACCAACAGCAGCATCCATAGAGAAAAGATCGCAGAGAACCAGGCATACTCCCGGACCAATACCTCCCTCGCCCATGGCGTGCCTTGCTTGTCCGCTTCGTCCATATAAGTCTCAAGCAGCTTCACCCGATCCTCGACTGGCATCGCCTTTGGAAACCGCGGGTGCGACATGTCGATGAGGTGGTACAGATCCCAGTAGGGGAGATTCCGATGCGTGTGCTCCCAATCGAGTAGAACCACGCCCCCTTCCTTCGTCACGGCATAGTTGCCCAGATGCAGGTCGCCATGCGACAACACCTGCCGCCTGACGTTGAAGCCGTACCCGTCCCGAACCGCCGGGACGATCTCCCAGTCGAGCCATTGTATCGGCAGTCCCTGCCCGCCAAGGACGGCCAGTGCCTCGTCCCGCCGTCGCAGCACATCAGCGGCAATGACCTCAATGCCCGGCTTGGGGCCTTGAGCCGTTAAGCCCGGCCATTGTTCCGCCGGTGCGGCGTGTAGGCGGGCCAGCTGTCTGGCCGCCGCTTGAGCATACTCTAGCCGGTAGGAATGTCTCAGCGGCCCCAAATCCTCGAAGATCGTCCAGCCCCGGGTTCCTTTCCCATCCAGGGAGGCCGCCAACAGCTTGGGTGCCGTAATCTCGGGGAGTTTCGCCAGAATGTTCCGGTTCACCCACGCCTCCCGATCCACCGATTCGCCGTTCGTGAGCGGCTTGAAGATATAGCTGTGCTCCGGATCGGTATAGAACCGCTCCACCCATCGCCCGTTCATCCCTTGGTACATCGGTTCCCTGCGCCATATCCGGTTATCGTCCAGCGTTCCATCTACTTTGACTTCTTCACCCAAATTCCGCATTCGCTATCCTTCCCGCTCCCTAGTTTGACCTTAATGGTACATAAATTTTGAAAAGATTGTCAATCCACTGTCTTGGAGCGGGGGGTGTGGGCGAAAAAAAGAGCGGCGCCTTTAGGCGAACCGCTCTTTTTAATCAATATAGAGTTGATTTGATTCTGGTTACGGATTAGTTGGCGTTGGAGATGTGATTGGATCCGTGCCCGTTGGCGCTGCAGCTGGAGCTACAGTTACCAGGACTGGGTTGGAGAGCGCATATCCCTTGGCATTAATCATATCCGGTTCTGACAGGATATAGACCCTATAGCTCTGAGCAGTAATCGGAGAATCATAAACGTCTACGCTAACCGTGCCCGTAAGCGGACCATTAGCAGCCACCTGTATGCCCTTATCTTTGAGACCGACAGCCGCATCTACGTTAAGGGTTTGGCCCTCGGTAACTACAAGAATTCGATACGAACTAATACGACTATCACCGGGTAAATCAAATTCAACCGTTATGGAGGAAGCATTAGCTACCGCACTCACCCGAGTTACAGGTGCGACAGCAATATTATCCGCTTTGAGAATAGGCTGAACGGCATTGGAGGCCGCAGACAAATTATTGGCTCCGCTCCGTGCAACCGTCAATACAAAGAATTGATAAGATGTATCTTTGTTGATCGGGTTACCGTAGACATCGTTTGGTTTATCCAAGGTTTTCGTAATGTTACTTGCATTCGGAACTCCTACCGATGTGTATCGGTCTGGTTGGGTTACAGCGTTGGCATCGGAAATTTTATAGTTGCCGGCGTTTCCTACCGGAACCGCCAGAATCCGATACTCAGCCACGTTATTCTCATTGGCCAACTTATTAAAGCTAACCACGATATTGCTATATGTGCCATTATAATTCGAGTTCAACTGAGCATACAAACCGGAAACGGCACCTACGGAACTGTTGTCATTCAACGTAACCTCATTCGAAACCCCCGACAACGCATTCGATCCACCGCCGCTAACGGCAAGCGATAGGACGTAAACCCGATAAGCCACACCGTTGCGGAGAAGCTCCCCGTCGGTATCTCGTGCCCCTGCCCCAAGGTCAGCGGTCAAGGTTACCCCATTTTTATTGACGGGCGTATAGTAATTAGACGAATTGGCTGCGTTCAGATTAAAGCTTCCGTACTTCGACGCCTTCACCACGAACACACGATATTGACTGATATAGGTTTCGTTCGAGGCCCGGGTAAACGTCACCCGCAGATCCCGGCCATCGCCGAAATCATTTACGTCATTGGCCGCTACATTTGAAGCCGTCCCAACAGCCGCTCCCGATAGCGTAATGACGTTGGAAGCAGGAGAAAGCGTGTTGCTGCCTGTATAGCCATTGCTGCCAACCGACAAGACAAAGACTTGGTAGCTGACGCCGTTTTTGATCGCTGCTCCATCAACATCTTTGGCCCCCGCAGCCAGGATACCGGTTAACGTATAGTTGCCCTTGCTGATATACGTGTATCTGTCACTGGATACGGCATTCGCCTTCGACAGATTAAAGCTATCGGCGTTTGCCGATTTTACTACCATGATCCGGTAGTGGCTGATATTCGATTCATCGGCGGCACGGTTGAACGATACCCACAAGTCGCGGCCGTCACCGTAATCGCTGACGTCAGCGGCATTCAGATTCGAGATGGAACCAACCGCATTGTACGACAGCGTAATCGGCGAGGAGTAATATGACAACGCGTTACTCAGGTTATATCCGCTGCTGGCTACCGAGAGAACAAACACCCGATAGCTCACCCCGTTACGAATCGTCGCTCCGTCGACGTCCCTTGCCCCCGAGTTAAGGACCGTGGAAAGGGTGTAGCCGTTTTTGCTTACGGTGGTATAGTTCGAGCTGCTGACATTATTAGCTTTAGACAACGTAAAGTTGCCTGCATCCGAGGTTTTGACGACCATAATCCGATAGTTGCTGATGTACGTCTCGTTTGAAGCCCGGGTAAACGTCACCCGAAGGTCGCGACCATCGTTATAATCACTCACGTCTTCAACGGTGACGTTCGATACCGTATCCACCGTGTTGCCGTTCGTCAGCGTTATGGCGCTCGAAGCGGCGGATAATGTATTCGTTCCTGCATAATTTCCGGTGCCCACGGCCATGGCGAACACCCGGTAGCTGACGCCGTTGCGAATTGTCGCTCCATCCACATCCCGCGCACTAGAGGACAAGGCATACGATGTGATGTTCGAGCCCGTCTTATTGACCTGGGTGTAGTTCGCGCTGGATACTCCGTTCGCCTTTGCCAGGCTGAAGTTGGCATAATCGCTGGCCTTGACGACGAAAATCCGGTAAGAGCCAATCCGCGTTTCGTCCGAAATTCGATTGAAGCTGACGCGCAGGTCACGGCCATCGCCGTAGTCGTTCCAGTCTTCGACCTTCGTAATGACCGGCGAAATGACCGAGCCTATCGCAAGCGAGATCGCGGAAGAGGCAGACGACAATTTGTTAGCGAAGCCTGAATTATTACTTACCGATTGCACAAAAATGGTGTAGGACACACCGTTCTTAATCAGATCGCCGGATGTATCCCGAGCGGAAGAAGCCAACTGACCGGTCAGCGTCGAACCGCTGCCCGATTTGGACACGACCGTAGAATACGAGCTTGGCACGTTGTTCGCCGTACTCAGGGTAAAGCTTCCGGCGTCCTTCTTAACGACGAACACCCGGTAGTTAGCGATGCTGCTCTCGTTCTGAGCCCGCGTAAAGGTGACGCTCAAGTCACGGCCATCGCCGTAATCGCTCACGTCACTGACCTTCACGTTCGTTGGAGCGGCCACGGCCGCGCCGTTGGACAACGTAATCGCCGGAGATGGATTCGACAACGCATTAGCGCTATTGCCCTTCCCAATGGCCAATACATAGGCAACGTAAGATTGGTTTTCACGGATTGCAGCCCCATCAACGTCTCGTGCACCGGAAGACAGGTTCACGACCGGATCCGTTCCCGACGGCGACAACGACGTGTAATTGGCCGACGAGATCCTTTGCGCTGCCGTCAGATTAAAGACGGAAGCATTCGAGGACTTCACGATCATCACGCGGTACTGTTCAACGCGCGATTCGTTCGAGGATTTCGAGAAGCTGATTTCCAAATCCCGGCCGTCCCCGTTATTCCCCACATCGCGGGCTGATACGTAAGCGACCGGACTAGGATCCGAGCTTCCACCATCCGATCCGCCCGATCCGCCTGTGCCCGAGCCGGAGTTGATCGTGACGATTTTGGTGGAGTTGTTCCACCCGACTTGCTGGCCCAGCGCCTCGCTGACGAAGCGAACGGGCACCATCGTTCTGCCTTTGATGCTTTGCGCCGGCACGTCGAGCAGCACCGCGTCGTTGTTGATCGTAGCCGAACGCGACTTTAGCTTCAGCACGATGGTCGTGCCGTCCTTCTGGGCCGTGACGGTTTGCAGCGTCTGGTTATAGTTGACCGTAGCATCCAGCGCTTCAAAGATGGCCCGCAGTGGCAGCATGACCCGCCCGCTGATGACAACCGGCGCCTGATCAGTGGTCAACCGGCTGCCATCGATGTAGATGCTGATCGGCGTAGCCGCCTGCGCCGTCGATTGTTGAAACATTGGTATGATTAGAAATGCGGCTAAGAGCGAAGCCCATAGTTTTTTCAAAAATCTCATCCTCCCCATCATGAACAGAGCTACAGAAAAATAACTCTTCCCATTTGACGTATCATCTCAGGTAAAAGTTTCTATGTTTTCCTGTCGTATAAAAAAATTACCCCTGGACGCCTAGCCTTGAACCAAGAAGCCCGGAAGTCCCAGGGCTGAAGCCCCCTTAACTGATTCGAAAGGCGCAAAAAAAACCGCTCCCCCTCATGGGAAAGCGGTTGAGCATGAGAACCTATTCCCCCGCGAGCCTATCTAACCGGGCGCTCAACGTTTCACGCCAGCTGTCCGACAGTTCCTCCACGGCCAAAACGCGCCGAATTCCCTCGGCATCCTCCTTGTCCAGGTGCATCACGCGATTCGCGAAGGCCAGCGTGACGCCTGCCGAGTGACTTTCGATCAGCTCCAACCGATCCCCGGGGCGAACCTCCCCCTCACGAAGAACCCGGAAGTAATACCCGGTATAGCCCGTTTGCTGGATTTCCAGCGGCAGCTCGGGCAAGCCATGCTTAACGCCCACCTTGAAGCAGGGCTGTCTGGGTTGGCTAACCTGAACGACGGCTTCGCCCAATCGAAACCGGTCGCCGATGTGGATCTCCTCTTCGAGCATCCCTTCGGTCGTGATATTTTCCCCAAATGCCCCTAACTCCAATGCGATCCCAAACCGCTCCTCCCAGTAGGCATACCGCTCGAAGGGGTACACGCAAACGGCCTTATCCGGCCCTCCGTGAAATCGGAGATCTGCCTGCGCGTCCCCGGCAAAATTCACCGTCGATAGATGCAGCGCGTCCTTCACCGGCATTTTGAAAATCCCCGTACGGACCGTCTTGCCTTGATGCTCAACCTCAATCGGCTTCCCTACATTCAGCGAACGGATCGCTACTTGCTCTACCATCTCCTATTGCACTCCTCTGCTCCGAAATCACCTTTATATTGAATTCCATTATACGGGAGGACCTCTGACAACACCACCCTACATTCCAAGAGACGACCAGCCAACTGAAACTTACAGGGCAACTCATCCGTATTACTACTAGGAATCATTGCTTCGCGCATGTCTATCCCTTATTCAAAGAGAGGAATTCAATCCATGAAATTCAAACTTAAAAAAGTGGTCATCCTCGGTACGATGGCCCTCGTCATTACCATAAATCCCAGTATGTCCGGGTATTTGACCAGCCTGGCCTATGCGGCTCATCCATCTAAGCAATCCAGCACTAGCAATCATGCGGAGCGTCCGGAGGACGAGCTTAACGGACTTCTCGGCGCTGCCTCCGACAAGGAGGTCTACGACGCCTTGCTAGAAGGCGAGTCGTTGGCGGACATCGCCGAATCCCGTGGTCAAGACGCGGACCGGGTGATCCGGCTGCAGGTCGCACAGCTGCAGGAGCAGTTGCAGAAACGCTTGAACGAAGGAAGCTTAACCCAAGAAGCTTATGAACTTCAGTTGCAGGAGCTCCCGGAACTCGTGGCACAGAGCGCGCGAACCAGGTATACCATCCTCGGTTAACCTGACGAAATCAAAGTGAAGGCCCTACAAGATAACCGCTTGCGGTATCCGGTAGGGCCTTCTTTGGTTATTTTCCCCGCTTTGGGAGCAGCTTGACGTATTCGTCGGAGAGCTTCATCAACTGCGTAATGTAATCGTAATCGCTGCGATACGACGCGATATCGGCAACCGGCTGCAGCGAGTCCAGGGAGATCGCGGTACCGTCGTCAAAGCCAGCTCCCGGCACGAACATGACCTCATCATTAAAGAAGGAGCCTGTCGGCAGATAATACCTCATTCCAACCACGTTGCGGTCCATATTCAGCAGGTCATGCCCAAACGCGGTAAACCCTTCCTTTTCCAGCGAAATGCCAAGGAGATTGGCTACCGTCGGCAAAATATCAACCTGTCCGCCAGCACGCTCCACTACCTGGCCGTGCTGCTGTCCTGGGATGTGGATGATCAGCGGGATGTTGAATCGGCTGATCCGCTCGTCGTAAGCGATCCCCAGCTTCTCGCTGATTTCCTTCGCGGGAATGTCTTTCTCCTGGAGGCCGAAGTGATCTCCGTAAAGTACCAGCATCGTGTTCTCCCACAGACCCGTTTCTTTCAACCGTTCGATCAGCTTCCCAATTGCGTAATCAGTATAGTTGGCTGCCTCGATGTAATTCCCGAGCATCGTGTCTTCCATGTCCGCCGGAAGATCGAAATGGCGACGGTCCTTCGGCACCACAAACGGATTATGACTCGAAGTGGTGACAAACTGGGCGTAAAACGGCTTGTTCTGCGCTGTCAGCTCCGTCAGCTTTTCCATGCCAACCCGGTACATTTCCTCGTCAGAGGCTCCAAAATCGTTAAAATGATCGTTCGTATAATACGGCTTGTCATAATACTTATCGAAGTTCAACGCCGGGTACATTTTATGGCGGTCCCAAAAAGTCACTTTATTGATGTGGAACGTGTTTGCCGTGTACCCGCGACTTTGCAGCAAGCGCGGAAGGCTTGGGATCTGCCGATCGCCGTAACCGGTCGACATCGCTTCTGCGGCCGTCGGATAAATCGACGTATTGGACATAAACTCGGCATCCGACGTATTGCCGGGTCCGATTTGCTGAAACACGTGCGGGAAGTAGAAGCCTTCCTTCGCTAAACCGTTCAACACAGGCGTGATCTCTTGACCGTTCAGCTTGAGATTGATCGGGAAGTTCTGGAATGATTCCATTTGCACGATCATCAGATTCATCCCTTGGGCGGCGCCGAAGTATGCCGGATCCCCCGTTGCCGCTACCTCTTGGTAAGGATAGCTGCTCTGGAGCTGACGGACCTTGGCTGCCGTCTCTTGCAAATTGCCTTCCGCGATCATCCGCTCCTCCTCTTGGTCGCGGATTGCCGCATCGACCTGGAAGTTAAAGAACCCGACGCTTTCGGCCCGCACCAGTTCGTTATCGATGCTCTTCCCCGAACGGATGTACAGCCCGGAAAGCATCAGACTGACGATCAGGACGAACGCAACTCCCACCTTCCACATCAACGAGGCACGCGGCCGGTCCGTGCGGAAGCTGAGGCTTCCCGACAGATGGAATCCTCGCGAAGCCCGGCGACGCCGCCCCGCCCGGAGGATACGCACCGTAATCAACACCGGCAGGTCGATGAAATACAGAAATTGTTCAGGCCGCAATAACGAGGCTACGCTCGCCTTAACCTCAGGCACCTGGTTTAACCCGCTTAGGACCGCATAGGTAGGTACCGTACCAAAATAGGCATTATACACCGTTGCGGCAAACAGGATGAAGGATAGGGCAAAGTTAAATCCTAGATACGCCCCCCATTTGCCCTTGATCGGCGTTAATAGCTCAACCAGACACAGCAGCGCCAGCACCGACAGCCACTCGCCGGGTAATCCCTGAGCTCCAATACTTCCATAGAAAAAATAACGCAGCAATAACAGCTTCGCACCGATCAGCGCGAACGTTGCAATAAAATGAATTCGGTTTGAGTTACGTATGATTCCCATCTCTTTTCTCCGGATTGTTCCCGTGTTTACATGAATTACGAGTTGAAAAAGTCGGGGTTTTCAGGACCGAGAAGGTTGAATGAAGCTAGGGACTGAGTAGCGGAGCGTAGACAGATCTACGTGAGCAACGCAAGGCCCGGCTGAATTCAAGATTCGATGTCGGTTTGACTCCATGAACTACTTCGTCATGGGAAGACGACTTTTTGAACATCCTCTAATAACACACGATTTTCTATTCGTTTATTATAACACGGTAAAATCCAGAGTCGAATTCACACGAAATCAACCATGGAGCGAACGATTAGCTTGCCCGGATGCCCCGCTACGAACGGTTCCGCGCTGCCCTCACCGCCCCGCTTCCGGAACTCCACCGTCAACGGAATGCCTGGGATCAGGTCGAAGTAGTTGTCGGAGAAGATCCCCTCCTCTTCCGCCGAAATCCACACCTGGCGTGCCAAGGCGTCGCTTACCAGGGTATATCGGCTGCCACCACTGCCGTCCTCCTCCAGAAGGGTAATGTTCGCCTGCGGCAACGAAAGCTCTTTGTCGGATACGAAATAAAAGGATTTGCTGTCTACTTCATGCCCGTCCACTTCCAGAACAGCGTGCAATACGACCTGGCGCGGATCCCGGCCTTCCAGCCATTCTTCCCGAGTGAACGCGGCAGCTTCAACAACCGAATCCGCAGTTGCGCGAACTTCCGACACCTGTTTTTTTAGTAAGGCACCATGCATGTCGTATAGCGATAACCGTAGCTGACCTCCCACTGGTTTCTGCAGATCGGAGATGAGGTTGACCGAGATTGGACCTTCCTCCGGCTCGTAGATCACCAGCATCAAGTCGCGGTAACTTCTGCGAACCGTATACTGCAGTGCCTTCCAGCGTCCGTAATAGTCCATCCCCGCCCAGGACGCCACCGGCCAGCAATCGTTCATCTGCCAGTACAGCGTTCCCATGCAGTAAGGCTTGTTGCGGCGGTGCGCTTCAATCGCTGTACGGATTGCTTCGGCCTGGAGCACCTGGCTCATATACAGGAATGATTTGAAGTCCCTTGGCGCAGGCAAATAAAGATCCATGTATTCCTTGATCAACTGGTTGCCGCGGCCGTTCTTCTGGTGAGCCAGCATGATATCGGATTCGAGCGCTAGCTCGCTCTCCGGCGCATAGGTTAGCACCGATTTCAGCTCCGGGAAGGATTGGAAGCCGTATTCGCTCATAAATCGACCGACTCGGTGATTATAGTTGTCGAACGGCTCGACCGCATGCCACACGCCCCAGTAATGGACGTCGCCTTCACCGGTCACTTGGAGCGCATGCTGGTTTGCATCCCCCGTAAGCTCACGGAGTGGCGAAGACGGCCAATAGGCCACACCGCCGCCATAACGTTCCACCACCTGCGGCAGGATGCGATGGAAAATCGCCTCGTAATCGGCCCATATCTTCTCACGCTGCTCCGAGGTGTAATCCTTCTTCCATCCCCAGCCCCCATCTTCCTCATAATGAGCCCAAGCCGAGTCAATCTCGTTGTTGCCGCACCATAATGCGATACTTGGATGATTCCGCAGCCGTTTGACGTTGTCCTCCGCTTCGCGGGCAATGCTGTCTAGAAACCCTGGTTCGCCCGGATACATACTGCAGGCAAACATGAAGTCCTGCCAAACTAGAATCCCGTATTCATCACACAACTCGTAAAAAATGTCCTGCTCGTAAATGCCGCCGCCCCAGATGCGAAGCATATTCATACCGCTTTCGGCGGCTGAGGCAATCTCATGGCGATAGCGTTCGTCCGTTACTTCCGTTAAAAAACTGTCGTTCGGGATATGGTTTGCACCCTTGGCGAACACCGGTACACCGTTCAACTCGAATCGGAAGGAAGCTCCGGCAGCGTCCTTCTCCCGAACCAGCTTGATGTCACGCAGCCCGGTATGGACGGACGCCTCAGCGACCGTTTCCTGCCCGCCCACCACGACGAGCTCGGCCCGGAAATGGTACATCGCCGGTTCTCCCAACCCCCGGCACCACCACAGCTTCGGCTGGGCGATCACCGCGGACACCTCCACAATGTGAGTTCCCGGTTCCAAAGCAATCGAACGAACCCAACTCAGTTCGCCGGTGGATAACTGTAGCTGGCCCTCCCAGCGCTCGGCGGTTTCGATCTCCACCACGGCGGTGAGCTCTGCAGCCGTGGCGTTCACGCGGTCCTGGCGGATGTGCATGTCACGGATCACCGGACCGCTCCATCCTTCCAGCCGAACCTCGCGCCAGATTCCGCTGGTCACGAAGCGGGGCCCCCAGTCCCAACCGTAATGATACGGTGCTTTACGGGCAAACACGCTGACCCGGCGGTCGCCTAAACCGCCCAGCTCCGATTGGTCGTTCGACGCCGGGAGGTCGTAACCCAGCTTCTCAAGCTTGGGCAAATCCTCCGCGATCGGCGAGCGGAAGCGAACGGCAATCGTGTTGGTGCCTTGGCGCAAAAGCGGCTTCACATCGATTCGCCAGACGCGGAACATATTGTCGGCCGACAAGGCGTGTACCCCGTTGACCGTTACGTCGGCATACGTATCCAAGCCGTCAAAGACGAGTTCAATTTGCGGCAAAGCGAACCAAACCTCATCCAAATCGAAGGAGGCCTCGTATTCCCAATCTTTTCGATCAATCCACTGCAGGTCATGTTCGTTGGTTCCATAGAACGGATCGGAGATGAGCCCGTTGCTGAGCAGATCCGTATGCACCGTGCCCGGTACTCGGGCCGACTTCCACTCCTTTTCGTCGCAAGCCTTGAATTTCCAATGTTGGATCGCATAGCTATGATTGTTCATAAGCCCTCCATGAAGTCGTAAGTTATGCTCTATTATATACTAATTTAGATGAAAGTTGTTATATTTTTGTTATTCACTTTCACTCAACAAGGAGCGATCTTGTTATTGTCATCTCGTTTTCCCTTCCCGTCGGAACGAGCGAACCTGGTGATGGAGAAAACCAGTCATTACAACGACCCAAGCCGTCAGGGCAACGACGATCATGACGCGCGGAATCGCGACCAAGAACGGCAACTTCAATGCCTGTGACAACTGATACGTACTGGTTGTATACATGGCCAACGGAAACACCATTCCCCAAAACTGGGGGTCGTACGTCAAAGGGTAACGATGGTAGGCGTGCCGCCATATCATCAGAATAAACAATAACGGAATCCACCAACTGCCGGTAATCCAGAAGAACAACGTAAATCCGCGCAAAAAGGGGATCAACTCCGTCAAAAACGGCCATTTTTCAGCATGCAGCATCAACGTGGAGCCGGCCAGGGTCGTAATCGCAACGGCGCCCATATTGATCCAATAGGGCGGGGTCAACGCAGCATATTTCAGATCGACAAAGGTAAACCGGTAGAATATTAAGGTGATGATATTCAGGTAAAGCATACACCCCAGCAAATACATGCATAGCGTAAAAAACAACACGACCTCACGCCCCTCCGTTAGGTAGGATGAAATCAGCGTACCCAGAATGGAAACGGATTGGGTGGCGACAGCGGCGATTAACCACGCACCGTTGATCCCCTCGGCCAGAGACGGCTTTTCTTTTCTCACGGTAACGGCCGTAAAGAAGGTGTACATAATAACAACCCAAAGCAAAATGCCAAAAAACCACAACCCGGTCGATATCGTACCGTTATGCGCCACAATGACCCACTGGCTGCCATATACGCAGGTCGCTGCCGTGCAGGTAAAAAAACCGGGACCTTGGCTATGGCTCGTCAAATCGGCCCGCACTCGCGGGAAAAATTGGATTAGGCGAATCAACGTGAGGATCCACAACGTGATATAAATGCAGGTGTTCAGATATAGCAGAATCTCGGGAGCAAGCGGAATCTTCAGCAACTTCATCGCAATCGACAAGGCTCCGGTCGCCATCGCCATGGAGAAATACCCCGGAAATAAACGTTCAATTTTCTGTTCAATTGTCTTCCACATTGTTATCCATCTCCGCCTCAAAAGACTCAGCCCCCGGTGCTTACCAGCCAACGAGAAACCTAATTTCAATTTAGCACGATGAGAATCTACGACTTTGTGACTCTGCTAACCCCAACCCGAGGGATCTCCTAAATTACATCATTATCTTTTATGGCGAATCATAGTATGATGATGTCGAAGTCCATCTCTTTTTTGGAACGTTCTCATGAAAGGGGTTACATATGAAGAAGATTTGGATTGTATATTTGCTGTTATTTGCCTGTTTTGCGTTATACGTGCTGGATTATCACTCGCAGACCCGTTTAAACGATCAATGGAATTCCGGAGGCCTGCAGGGATCCATCGACGAGAAGTATGTGATGGTGACGTTTCAAAGGGGGATCGATTATTGGAAAAGCGGGTTGAAAGGATTTGAGGACGCGGCCCAAGCGCTCAACGTCTCCGTGGAATACCGCGGCTCCACCCAGCGCGACATTCACGAGCAAATCACGGTGCTGGAGCAAGCTATCGCCAAAAAACCGGCTGGCATTGCCATTTCCGCCATCCATCCGACCGAGCTCACCGCCACGATCAATAAAGCGGTTGACGCCGGCATCCCCGTTGTTCTATTCGATTCCGACGCCCCGGGTAGCCGAGCCTTTTCCTTCCTCGGTACGGATAATTACTCCGCAGGAGTTGAGGCTGCACGAAAAATGGCCGAGCTCACCGGCGGACGCGGCGAGGTGGCGATCGTGACCGTCCCGGATCAGCAAAATCACCAGGAGCGCACAGACGGCTTTGCGGACACCGTCTCAAAGGAGTTCCCCGACATGCACATCGCCGCGATAAAAAACGGAAAAGGCGACGAGCTTTACTCCCGGCAGTCGGCAGAAGAGATTTTGCGAGATATCCCCGGGATCGCCGGCATCTTCACCACCGAAGCCAACGGTGGCATCGGCGTTGCGGAGGCGGTCCGTGAATATGGCTTGACCCCCTCCGGTCCGAAGATCATCAGCTTTGACACCGATAAAGGCACCCTGGACTTGGTCAAAAGCGGAGACATCTCCGCCACGATGGCCCAGGGAACCTGGAATATGGGGTACTGGTCGCTGCACTTGCTCTTTTCGCTGAAGCATGATCCGGACGGATCCCAGCATCCCGGCCCCCGCGTCCCGCAGCGGTTGGATACGGGCATCACCGTCGTTACGCGGCAGAATGTGAATGATTACTATGCGAAATAGGTATGGAAAACGGTCCTGGGAGTTCCGCGATTTTTCGCTTAACAATCTGCCGATCCGTTATAAATTAATCGTTCACTTTTTGCTGATCAGCATCCTGCCTTCCATCGGCCTGGGGGTGCTGACGAATTGGACCGTCGACCGCATCATCGAACGCCAGATCACGGACAATACGCTTCAGCTCATCGGCAAGGTCAACCGGTCGCTGGAGACCTATGTGGAAAATTTGCAAAACATGACGTTCTTTATCTCCTTTAACCCGGAGGTGCTGCAGTTCCTCGAGGGCCGCACTGATATGGAGATAGACGGTTCAACGACACCGTCTGGCGGGGAACCTCGCCTCACTGGAAGCACGGACGCCCAGCCGCGAACCGTAGCTGAAGCCGAAGCCGACCACTACGAAATTCGCAAGTTCCTTCAGGGCTTTACCACCTTGTATTCAGAAGTCGCGGGGGTGCTGATCGTCAACAGCCGCGGCGACTACATCAGCAATGAAATGTATGCCAGGACCGATGGAAGCCTGACCCGGGAAGAGTGGTATCAAGAGGCGGTTCGCAATAAAGGAATTTTTAAGATTATCGGCCATCCGCGGGGCCGTAACGTGACGACGCATGTGAACTACAAGGACAGCGAGGTCGTTTCGGCCGTAAGGGCGATTCTCGACCCCGAGACCCAGCAGGTGAAAGGTGTCGTATTAATCGACCTCAAGCTGCGGGTCATCGCTGAGACCGCCCAGGACGTCCGTTTGGGGAAAACGGGCTATCTAACGGTGGTGGACGGAAACGGCGAATTGATCTATGCCCCGCCGGATCCCTACATCGACCGTGTCCCGCTGGAACGGCTTAGCCAGGACGCTTCGGGAACCTACGCGGAGCGAATGGGCGGACGCGAGCTGCAATTCATTTACCGGCACTCGCCGTTTACGAACTGGACGACCGTCGGCGTATTTTCCATGGCGGAGTCCGCCTCCGAGATGCGGGAAATTCGCTTTTACGTGGTTAGCTTTGTTTTTGTCGTCTGCCTGTTGGGGATGACGGCCTCCTTCTATTTGGCCCATACGATTTCCAGGCCGATCGGTCAATTGGCTTCCTTTATGCAGAAGGCGCAATCCGGGGATCTGACGATTCGCCACTGGAGCGACCGAACTGACGAAATCGGCCTGCTCGGTCGCCGCTTCAATGCCATGCTGCAGCAAATTCACCGCTTGCTCTCTCTAACCGAACTGCAGGAGCGACAAAAACGGGAAGCGGAGTTGCGGAGTTTACAGGCGCATATCAAACCGCATTTTTTGTACAATACGCTGGATACGATCCATTGGATGGCCCGCCGCAAAGGAGCGGAGGATATCGCAGAAATGGCGGAGTCCCTCTCCAAGCTATTCCGAATCGGACTCAGCAAAGGGAATGACATCATCCCGCTGAATGATGAAATCGAGCATGTCCGTAGCTACTTGCAAATTCAACATGTCCGTTACCAAAACAAACTCGAATACGCTTTGCATATCGCCCCGGAAATTCGCGGCGTCTATGTCTTGAAGCTGATCCTTCAGCCCATCGTAGAGAATGCCATCTACCATGGAATCAAGGAACGCCGAGGACCGGGCCATGTCGTGATCGAAGCGGTTGAAGACGGCGGCATGCTGGTGATCTCTATCCGGGACGACGGGAAAGGAATCCCGCCGGATAAACTGGCCCAATTGCAAAAGGACCTCCAAGCCGCGGTTGCCGCCGATGGACGGGAACAGGGACTTGAACCGATAGGCTCATCCGGCGCAGGTGACGTCGGCCAGGGTTATGGGATGCTGAACGTGCAAGCCCGAATCGCATTGACCTTCGGCGCCAAATATGGAATGACGATCCAGAGCGAAGTAGGCCGTGGAACGGTCGTTACCGTCACCCACCCTATCATTCGGGAGGAACCCACCCGATGGGAAAGGAGCGAATCATGAACGAAGCTTTATCCGATTTCCGCTGTAAGGTGCTTATCGCCGACGATGAGCAAATTATCCGCGAAGGTATCCGCGACAGCGTCGACTGGGAGGGCATGCGCCTTACCGTAGCCGCCGAGGCGGAGGATGGCGAGGAAGCCCTGGAGTTAGCTATCCGGCATGGCGTCCATATCATGCTCGTGGATCTTAACATGCCGATCATGGACGGCATCGAATTGATGAAACGGGTCCGCGAGCAGCTGCCGGATTGCAAAATCGTCATCATCACGGGTCACGACGAGTTCGCATATGCGCAAAAGGCGATCCGGCTTCAGGTGAAGGATTATATTCTAAAGCCGGCCAATCCCGCGCAGCTGGCGAAGGTGCTGCGCCAAGTTCGCGGAGAACTAGAGGAAGAGACGTCCAGACAGCAACAGTGGCAGGAGGCCTCCCGGCAGATTACGCGCAGCTACCCGCTTCTAAGAGAGCGATTCTGCCAGCAATGGCTGGACGGTGGGATGACCGCCGTGGAAATCGCCGAGCAATTGCAGTTCTTGAAGCTGCCGGATGCCTGCCCCGATTGGCTGGGTGTCATCCGTTTGCCAGAGTCGGCGAGCTCCGCCGCTGTCCTCAAGGAGGACGATCGACAGCTTTATGGATTTGCGGTCGATAATATCGCGGCCGAGGTGCTCGCCCCTTACCCCAAGACGATCTTCCGGGATCCCTTCGGCCTCATCGTCATCCTGCTCTGGAGCTTGGAAGCCGAAGCCGATTTCTACCGCATCGAAACTTTGGTTCGTACCCACTTGAAAATAGCCGCCGAGGTTCACTTGGCCGAGGCTACCGGCGACGTACTAGGGCTCCCTGCCGTTTACCGGAAAGCCAAATCCGCCGTGATGAGAGAAACCGTCGTTTCGCCGCTGGTGCGCCGGGCCAAGCAGTACATGCTGGAGCATTTCGGCAATAGCGGATTCACGTTGGAAGCGATGGCGCAAGCCCTGCAGTCTTCCCCCGCTTATTTGAGCCGCATGATCAAACAGGAGCTGGGGACCACGTTCAACAGCTATTTGACGCAGCTTCGCATTCGCCGGGCGACCCGACTGTTAAATGCCACGGACCTGACGATCGGTGAGATCGCTGAACAAGTCGGCTACGAAACCCAGCACTACTTCAGCACGGCGTTCAAGCGAGCGACCGGCCTTTCCCCGCTGCAATACCGCAAAGGCGCATTTGGACGCGAAGACGCTCAGGGGGAGTAACGCTCCCCCTGAGATATAAATCCCCCCTCGATCTCCACAAAGGTACGATTTTTATAAAAAGAGTCAATTCACTGTAAATACGACCTCCCCCATCGCTTGCTATACTCCCTACTGTAAACGCATTCATTTCAGGTATAGGGGGAATCGGTTTTGAAAAAGGTAACGGCCATTTTACTTGCACTGGCAATGGTATTGGCCCTCGCGGCTTGCGCCAATGGCGGAAACAACGGTGGCAGCGGATCGGGCAACAGCAAAAAGGGAACGATCGGCATCGCCATGCCCACGAAATCGTCCGAACGCTGGGTGAACGACGGCAACAACATGGTCAAGGAGTTTAAGGCGCTTGGCTATGGTACCGACCTGCAATACGGGGAAGACGTCATCGAAAACCAGGTGTCGCAAATCGAAAATATGATCACCAAAGGCGTGAAGGTCCTCGTCATTGCTGCTATCGACGGCGGCGCTTTGACCGACGTCCTGCAAAAAGCCCACGACCAAGGCATCCAGGTTGTTGCCTATGACCGGCTGATCATGAACAGCGAATACGTCGACTACTACGCCACCTTCGACAACTTCAAGGTTGGCGTGCAGCAGGCCTCCTACATTGAGGAGAAGCTTGGCCTGAAGGACGGCAAAGGCCCGTTCAACATCGAGTTGTTCGGCGGCTCGCCGGATGATAACAACGCCTACTTCTTCTATGACGGCGCCATGTCCGTACTACAGCCTTACATCGATTCCGGTAAGCTGGTGGTGCGCAGCGGACAAACGAAAATGGAGCAAATCGCTACCCTGCGCTGGGACGGCGCCACCGCCCAAGCCCGCATGGACAATTTGCTGAGCGCCCATTACAGCACGGAGAACATTGACGCGGTTCTTTCCCCTTATGACGGGATCAGCATCGGTATCCTCTCCTCGCTCAAAGGGGTTGGTTACGGCTCCGGAAGCAAGTCGATGCCGATCGTGACCGGCCAGGATGCTGAGCTGGCTTCGGTCAAATCGATACTTGCCGGCGAACAAACGCAGACCGTCTTCAAGGATACGCGCGAGTTGGCGAAAAAAGCAGTCTCCATGGTCCAAAGCATTCTGGAAGGCACAGAGGCCGAAGTCAACGACTCGAAGACCTACGATAACGGCGTCAAAGTCGTTCCATCCTATCTACTCGAACCGGTTTCGGTTGACAAGGATAACCTTGAACAAGCACTTGTCGATACCGGCTATTACTCCAAAGAGGATCTGGGACTCTAACATCAACTTACGGTGACTGGCATAGCGGCGGACGCGGATTGGGGCGGCCGTCGCTATGCCCTTACCATGAGCGAAAGGCCAGGTGGCGCAAATGAGCAACACGATTTTGGAAATGAGGGGCATTACGAAAACCTTCCCGGGCGTCAAGGCGCTGAACAATGTCAACTTAAAGGTAACCTCTGGGGAAATTCATGCCCTGTGCGGTGAGAACGGGGCCGGTAAATCGACGTTAATGAAAGTGCTCAGCGGCGTATATCCTTACGGCTCCTATGAAGGCGAGATCCTGTTCGAAGGGAAGGTCTGCGAATTCAAGGACATTAAGGAAAGCGAACAGCTAGGGATCGTTATTATTCACCAGGAGCTCGCGCTGATCCCCTATCTCTCTATCGCGGAGAACATTTTTCTCGGCAATGAGCAAAGCAAACGTGGGCTAATCGATTGGAACGAAACGACGGTCAAAACGAAAGCGCTGCTGGAACGCGTTGGTTTAGATGAATCACCGGCCACTCACGTATTAGAACTCGGCGTCGGTAAGCAGCAGTTGGTGGAGATCGCCAAAGCGTTGTCCAAACAGGTCAAGCTGCTGATTCTGGACGAACCCACAGCGGCCTTGAATGAAAACGACAGCGAAAACCTGCTGGAGCTGATCCTCGAGCTGAAGAAACAAGGCATTACCTCTATCATCATTTCGCACAAATTGAACGAAATCAGCAAAGTCGCCGATTCGATCACGATTCTACGCGATGGCAAGACGATTCAGACTTTGGATATGAAAGCCGATCAGGTGACTGAGGATCTCATCATCAAGGGCATGGTTGGCCGTGACCTCACCCACCGCTATCCAGAGCGGGTTCCCCGGATCGGCGAGGTGATCTTCGAGGTGCGGGACTGGGAAGCAACCCACCCGCAGCAAGAGGATCGCAAAGTGCTGGACGGCATTAACCTGAATATCCACCGCGGGGAAATCGTCGGGATCGCCGGTTTAATGGGCGCAGGCCGGACAGAACTGGCGATGAGCCTATTCGGCCGTTCCTACGGAAGGCATATAAAAGGCCAACTCTTCTTGCATGGGAAAGAGGTGCGGTTAAATGACATCAGTCAAGCGATCAAGCATGGCGTCGCTTATGTCACGGAGGATCGTAAACAATACGGATTGGTTCTGATCGATGATATCAAACGCAATATTTCATTGGCTTCGTTAAGGAAGCTCTCCCGTCGCGGTGTCATCGACGAACGCGAGGAAGTAGGGGTCGCCGAGGAATACCGGAGCAAGCTCAACATTAAAACGCCGAGCATTTTGCAAAAAACGGTCAACCTGAGCGGCGGCAATCAACAGAAGGTTGTTCTCAGCAAGTGGATTTACGCACAGCCGGAAATTCTGATTCTTGATGAGCCGACGCGCGGCATCGATGTCGGAGCCAAATACGAAATTTATTCGATCGTCAACCAGTTGGCGGACGAAGGCAAGGGCATTTTGTTCATCTCCTCGGAGCTTCCGGAAATTCTTGGGATGTGCGACCGCATTTACGTCATGAGCGAAGGCCGGATCACCGGAGAAGTCAGACGGGAGGACGCCACCCAGGAAGTACTGATGAAATCAATGACTCGAGGCAGGGGGTAGACCGATGCAAGCGGTTAGCGAGATTTTCAGAAAAAACATCCGCCAGTACGGTATGATTATCGCTTTAATCTTCATTACCGTGCTGTTTCAAATTTTGACAGGCGGCATCTTGTTGAAGCCACTTAATATTACGAACCTGATTTTGCAAAACAGCTACATTCTAGTGTTAGCCATCGGGATGGTATTAGTCATCATCACAGGACATATCGATTTATCCGTCGGCTCCATCGCCGCCTTCATCGGGGCTTTGGCCGCCATCATGATGGTCGATCTTCAGTTGCCTACGTTCCTAGCCATTATCATCTCTTTGGTGATAGGGGGATTGATCGGCGCCTGGCAGGGATTTTGGGTTGCTTATGTGAAAATACCGGCCTTTATCGTCACGTTAGCCGGGATGCTGCTGTTCCGGGGCTTGACGATGATCGTGCTGGGCGGCCAATCGATCGCGCCGTTCCCGAAATCGTTCCAGCGGATCAGTTCCGGCTTTATTCCCGACTGGTTCGGCGGCGGCAGCCTCCACACCCTGACGGTTCTCCTTGGCCTGGTCCTCTCCCTCCTCCTGATTTGGCAGGAATGGAAGGAGCGCCGGACCCAGCTCAAATACCAGTTCGAGGTAGCGCCGATTTGGATGTTCGTAACCAAGCTCGTGCTGCTCGTTGCCATCATCAACGTGTTTACCTTTGTGCTGGCCACTTATAACGGGCTGCCGAATATCTTGATCATCTTGTTCTTCCTGATCGTCATTTACTCGTTCGTCATGAACCGAATGATCGCCGGACGCCATATCTATGCGCTTGGGGGCAATGAGAAGGCCGCCAATCTCTCCGGCGTCAAGACGAAGAAGGTGACGTTCTGGGTGTTCGTCAACATGGGCGCCTTGGCCGCGTTATCCGGACTGATCTTCGCCGCCCGCCTCAATTCGGCGACGCCGAAAGCCGGGACGAACTTTGAGCTCGACGCGATCGCGGCCTGCTTTATCGGTGGCGCCTCGGCCTCCGGCGGGATTGGCACCGTCATCGGCGCCATTATCGGCGGTCTGGTCATGGGCGTCATGAATAACGGCATGTCGCTCATCGGTCTCGGAGTCGATTGGCAGCAAGGGATCAAAGGTCTTGTTCTGCTCCTTGCCGTCGCCTTTGATATTTATAATAAGTCGAAGACGAATTAAACCTAGGGCCCTCCGGAAACCGAGGGCCCTTTTTGTATATGCACCCATGCCGGAGTATAATGGGAGGCAGGATTATGCACCTATTTTTTCCATAAGCAGGTGATTCTCATGTCCAGTTCCCATCTCACCAAAAGGGCGCTTGCCGCCTCGCTGAAAAACAGGATGAACCATATCCCCCTCAATAAAATTACCGTTAAGCATCTCGTGGACAATTGCGGCCTAAACCGGCAAACGTTCTATTATCATTTCCGGGACATTTACGAGCTCCTGGGTTGGATTTACCAGACCGAAGCGGTGGATGCCATCGCCGGGGAGCACGGCTACCACACCTGGTCCAGCGGCTTTCTGAAAATATTCAAATATATCGAAGAGAACCGATTATTTTGTTTGAACACGCTGAATTCCCTGGCACGAAGCCATCTGGACTCGTACCTGTATAACGTCACAAACCATCTGGTCATGGAGGTCGTGGAAGAAGTGTCCGTAGGAATGCAGGTGGATGAAGCGGATCAACGGTTTCTGGCAAATTTCTATGCGTTGGCGTTTGTCGGGTTGATCGTTAGATGGATGCAAGATGGCATGAAGGAACGTCCGGAGAACATCGTCGATAAGCTTGGTGAACTGGCTGACGGCCATTTCGAACGAGCGCTGCAGCGATATGAACAGAAAGCCTGCACGTCCAAAGTTTCAAGTCATCAACGTAAATGGTTTTGCTCGAAATAGGGCCGATTTCGTCGGAATCCTAGACACTCCCTGAGGAGTGTCTTTTTTTTATACAACCGCGCTCCATTGATGATTTTGTTTCCTTCAAAGAGAGATTACATTGAGATTGTTCCATTCATCACATTCCTTGGAGGCGAAGGTAATGTCAGTAGAACTTAACACGAGACAGGTTTATTTGGTCGGCGGAGGAATCGCTTCACTGGCGGGAGCCGCTTTCCTGGTGCGAGACTGTGATTTTCCCGGCCAAAATATTCACGTATTGGAGGAAATGAAGGTGCTGGGCGGCAGCAACGACGGCGCCGGTAACGGTGAGCAAGGATATGTGATCCGCGGCGGCAGGATGCTGAATGATGAGACTTACGAAAACACTTGGGATCTGCTGCGTTCCATCCCTTCGATAGACCATCCGGAGCTTTCGGTGCGGGATGAAATCATCGCTTTCGATAACGCCCACCCGACGCATTCCAACGCCCGATTGGTGAACCGCGAAGGCCAGGTGGAGGACGTCACTTCCATGGGCTTTGATATGGCGGACCGGCTAGCGATGGTCAAGCTGATGATGACCCCCGAGGAGAAAATGGGCAAAGCGCGGATTAACGATTGGTTTGGGCCACATTTTTTCGAGACGAATTTCTGGTACATGTGGGCGACGACGTTCGCCTTCCAACCTTGGCACAGTGCCGTGGAGTTCAAAAGATACATGCTTCGATTCATGCATGAGTTCCCAAGAATTAATACTTTGGAGGGAGTCACCCGCACGCCGTATAACCAGTACGACTCTATTATTTTGCCGCTGCAAAAATATCTGGAGGAGCACGGCGTGGATTTTTCGCTGAAATGCACGGTCACGGATCTGGATTTCCGCGAAGGCGATGAGATCACCGTTACGCGAATGCACTATCTGAAGGAGGGGGTTCCGGGAGAACTAGATTTGGCAGAGGGAGATCTGGTGATTGTGACCAATGGTTCGATGACGGAGGGCTACAGCTTAGGCTCAATGACCTCGGCGCCGAAGCTGAACGGCAAAGGGAGCTCTTGGCTGCTGTGGGAGCGCATGGCCGCGAAGAAACCGGGGCTTGGTCGTCCCTCCTCCTTCGACGATCATATCGATGGGTCAAAATGGGAGTCGTTTACGGTCACCTGTCAGGACTCGCACTTCTTTAACCGGATGGAGGCCTTCTCCCGCAACAAGGCGGGAACCGGCGCGCTTGTGACCTTTAAAGATTCAAGCTGGTTGATGTCCATCGTGCTGGCCCATCAGCCGCATTTCCGCAATCAGCCGGAGCAGGTTAAGGTATTCTGGGGATACGGATTATTTCCGGATCGCGTCGGGGATTATGTGCCTAAGAAAATGTCCGAATGCACCGGTGAGGAAATACTAACCGAACTGCTGCACCATCTCCATTTCGAACAGGACATGGAGGCCGTCATTTCCACGGCGAACTGCATTCCATGCATGATGCCGTTCATTACCGCGCAGTTCATGCCTAGAACGATCGAAGATCGGCCAAAGGTTATCCCGGACGGTTCAACCAACCTGGCGTTGATCAGTCAATTTTGTGAAATCCCGGACGATGTCGTATTCACCGAAGAATATTCCGTCCGCGCAGCCCGTATGGCGGTGTATGGACTGTTAGGGTTAAATAAGCCCATTGCCCCGATCAATCAATACCAGTACGATGTACGCACGCTGCTGCAGGGCTTGGTCACCTCCTTCCGATAAGTCCGGGACAGAGTGAAACGGCACATTGCCAAAATGACCCATTTCAGGTAATCTAGGTATAATCGAGTTTCATCCATAAGCGAAGCGAAGCACACTCGCGCATCCGTCAATCCTTGGCGTGCGTGGTGTGCTTTTTTTGCGATAAGAAAGGAAGTGTTGTCTTTGGCAATGAAATTATCCTCGGTCCAGCAAGTCCGAGAGGAGCCGCAAAGAGGCAATTATGGAAAAAGGGGCCTCCCTCACGATGAAGCGTTTAAAAAACTGCTTCATACGTTTTTCGCTGAATTTATCGCTTTGTTTTTCCCTGAATTAGAACAGCAGCTAGACTTCAGCCAAACCCGTTTCCTCATGCAGGAGCAGCTTGTTGATGTAGTAGGGGAAGAAGCGCGAACGCTGGATCTTCTGCTAGAGACGAAGTACGTGGAGACGGATGCTTTCATCCTTATTCATCTGGAACCTCAGTCGTATCGGCAGGCAGACTTCCACGAGCGAATGTTTATCTATTTCAGCCGGCTTTTTGAACGGCACCGGAAGGAACATCAACTGATCATTCCCATCGCCATCTTTACATCAACTGAAAGTAAGAACGAGCAGAACTCCTTGATCATGTCGATTCCAGGAGAAGACATTCTCCAATTTCGGTTTTTGAAAATAGAACTGATCAACCAACCCTGGCGTAAGTTTATCGAATCTAACAACCCTGTAGCTGCTGCATTACTAGCTAAAATGGGATACAATAAAGGGGAGGAACGAGAGCTCCGATTTGCCTATCTGCGTATGCTGCTGCAGCTCAGCCAAAGACTGGATAATGCCCGTCTTGCATTGGTGATGTCCATCGCCGACTTGTATTTTGAACCGGATCCCAGGCAGGATGAAGAAATGCTTCGGGAACTGGCGAAACAATATGTAAAGGAGAGTGAAGTGATTATGGAACTCATGCCTGCTTGGATGCGTCAAGGTTATGAGAAGGGCCTGGAAGAAGGGCTGGAGAAAGGCTCCCTAATTGAACGCCAGCATATCGCACGCAGATTGTTATCCAAAGGCTTCTCTCCAAAGGAAGTCGCCGACACAACCCAATTACCGATCGAGGAAGTCAACAAAATAATCAACTAACAAATTGACCGAAGGATAAAGAAGCCTCATCTACGCGATGGGCTTTTTTCTTCGGTAATCAGAGTACGTGACTTTACTATATTTATTCAACAACCGGTCAAGAACAACCGACTGATGGAGTACCCGTGCATGCCGCAAGCCATATCTCTGTGCTAACCGATTTAATTCCTGTCTTTCCATTTCAATGCGGAATCTGATTTTTTCAGAATTGTTCATAGCTATCACCCTAGGAACATATTAGAAGAGGTTGCCAAATATTGCATAATGAAACCTAATGCAAGAAACAAAAAAATTCCATTTTTTGAAATGTTACAGCACGGAATATGGCTAACTCTTTCTCTATATGCGCTATAAAATAAAAATAGGGTCAACCCTAAAAAGGGCTGATCCCTATTTTTTCAAATGGTTCAAGTCGAAATATATTAACCCCAATAACCATGTGACAATGCTGCAATTAAACCAGTACCACTAGCCAAACCTACCAAACTAACCATTGTCAAAGCCGAAACCGTATAAAACATTTTCTTTTTCATTTTCCCACACCTTTCTACACAATTCTTCAAAAATTTTATATTGCTCCTCAGTTACGAACTTACGATTCAGTTCAATTAATGTCATGCAATTCACGATCATAGATTTATTATTCAAAGAAATTGCCATCTTTAAGCTGTATAGTAAGCTCCTTATACCTTCTTCATAATTCTTTTTCCTCAGATTATAAATTGCGTAATTCTGAAAAAAAACGGAACAACGGTTCACACTGACTACCGATTCTGGAAACCACTTATCTTTACCAATCAACCTGTATTTTTCAATTTCTTCGGAAAATCGATCAAGAATATCATCAATGTAAAACTGATAGCGATTGGCCGATTCTACTAATGTTATCAAGCCTTCCACCAGTTCATCGGGTTCTTCTTCCAAGAATTGAACATACTTAGGAATTTTTGATCGATCCCCCGTTTTAATATCCATGCAAAGATAATTGGCTTGCGCAAACATTTTAAATTGTTCGATAACGGCAGTTTGGGCTTCATCATCGGCATTAAACCAACTTAAATCCGCATATTCAGCAATCCATTTCTTTGCTTCCTCAAACATTCCTCTATATTCATAAGAGCCGGATTTGAAAAGATAGCCCCTACCATAATAATAAACAAGAGGACGGAGTGGCTTGAAATCACTGTATTTCCACACTTTTCTTTCATATAACGCTTTAGCTAATGTGCAAAGTTCATCTGCGTAAGCTTCGGCTTCAGACCAATTAAATTTAAGCGAATAAACTTCGACCAACATTAGTATTCCATCGAGTGCATACACTTCCGGCAAACGATGTCTGTAGGGTAAAAATTGCATTGCCGTTTTAAATCCCTTATCACTATCCATGCTGTGAATTTTAAACAACCGGTAGTAACTCATCGCCAACCGCTCGGAATGACTGGATCGCTCGCTTTCAATTACGGCTTCATACAGAATGACGGCGGCTTCTTTCAACCCCTGAACAAACATTTGTTCCGCCGTATCGAAAATCCCCGCAATCTGCTTCAAATCCTCTAGTAATCGGCTTAATACCTGATTAATGCAATCATGCTTCTGCAATTCAGCGCATCTTAGAAGGAACGGTCGTAACCTTCTCCAATGCGGAGCAGTTGAAGTAAAACACTCATCAGCGTATAAATCGTAGAAGTGTCCCTCAGACAGCCCCATTGCCGCTGTGATTCGGTCCAACTGTCCGATCGCAATAGGTCGGTTTCCGTTAATAATTCCGCTTAACGTTCCGACATTAACTCCGGCAGTTTCCGAAAAGCGATGTAGGGTTGTCCCTTCGCTCTTGATGTAGTCTTCCAGTTCTGCGCGAATCGTGGTTGTGGATATCAAAAAATTATCGCCCCCCAATTCCGCTTACTTCTATGAGCCGAATAATCTCGACTGATAGAGCAACCAAACGACATCCAATGACATCAAGCAACACCATATACTTCTAAAATTCCAATTTATGTTTACATAATAATCCTAAATTTGACAGTCGTCAATAAGAAAAAAGACCGATAAGCAACTATTTTGTCTGCTTATCGGTCTAATTGTAGTTTCCTAGATTTCTAGCTCCGCCGCAGCCGCATTCGCTTCCACTTGCGCCGGATTTTTGCAGCCGGGGATCACCGTGCTAACGATCGGATTCTTTAGGCACCAGGCCAAAGCCCACTGGGCCATATCTACGCCCTCCGGCACTTCATTCCGACGGATCTCCTCTACTTCCTCAAGCTTGCGGCGGGTACTTTCCGGGTCATGATGGTGGCGTACGTCGGTCTCGCCGAACACTGCACCCGGTTTATATTTGCCACTGAGGTAACCGCTAGCCAGCGGTACCCGGGCAAGCACGCCCAAGTCCTGGCGCTCGCAGGATGGGAACACCCGGTTTTCCGGCACGCGGTCCAGTCGGTTATAAACCACCTGGATCGCCTCCGAACCTACCTTGGACGAAGCCTCGGTCTGATGAAGGTTATCGTTGCTGCCGATCGAAGTGCCTAGATGAAGGATTTTCCCCGCTTGCTTCTGCTTATCCAACAGCGTCCAGAGTTCATCATGATCAAACGCCGCATCCGGCCCGGAATGGAATTGGTACAAATCAATATAATCGGTCTTCAGCGCCTTTAACGAAGCGTCTAGCTGCTGCAGTACCGCCTCAGCTTCAAACCGATCCGTCCGCGTGAACCGTTCATGGAACTGATGCCCGAATTTCGTGGCAACCAGCCAATCTTCCCGGTTTCGCCGACTCAGATAATCTCCGATAAACGATTCGGACAAATGATCGCCATAGCACTCCGCCGTATCGATCAGGTTGATGCCAAGCTCCCGGCCCCGGTCCAAAATCGCATCCACTTCCGCTTGCGTATAATTCAAGCCCCACTCTCCGCCGAACTGCCAAGTACCGATGCCGACCACGGAAACGTTCAGGCCGGTTTTGCCTAATTTGCGATATTTCATCTTCCAATCCTCCCGATGTGAATTGATTCTATTTCAAGTAAAAAACCTCGCGCATCGGCACGATCGGCTGTGGCTCGTTAAAGTCAAACGAACCCTCGACCATCCCCGACGTAATCGCGTTCCACCGTTGACAAACCTCACTATCCGCGATGTACTTGAAAGCCGCGTCCGGATCATCGCATTCGAAGCAATAAAAGAACTGATTCCCCTGCTGAAAAATCGAATAGTTTCGAATGCCCGCTTGGGTATGCTCTGCGAGCACCTCCGGCCAAGGGTTCAAATGCAGGTCAACGTAAGCCTCCAACTGGTCTTCCTTCACGCGCCAGGTCCAGGCGAACTTCCGGCTTGGACTGATTCCCACGAAAATCCCTCCCATGAAAAATTCATTTACTTTGACACCTTCAGATCCCCATTCACTTCATAAAGCGTCGGATCAACTTCAATTTACCGGCGGTATAAGGCGGATAAATGAAGCTGAGGTTAATCCGCGTTGACTTCTTTAGCACGCTTTTTCGATGAGAGAAGGTTTCGAAGCTGTAGCGTCCATGATAAGCCCCCATGCCGGAGGACCCCACACCCCCAAAGGGCAGATACGGGCTGACCAGATGCATGACCGTGTCGTTGATGCACCCGCCGCCAAACGAAACCGACTCCATCACCTTCCGCTCTGTTCCGGAGTTGCTCGTAAACACATACAATGCCAATGGCTTAGGCCGCTCTCCGATGTTCCGAAGCGTCGCATCCAGATCCTGATAGTCCAGCACCGGCAAAATC
This sequence comes from Paenibacillus timonensis, assembly GCF_009725205.1. Taxonomy (GTDB): domain Bacteria; phylum Bacillota; class Bacilli; order Paenibacillales; family Paenibacillaceae; genus Fontibacillus; species Fontibacillus rhizolycopersici. The sequence continues at coordinate 97,068 of NZ_WNZY01000009.1, forward strand.
GGCCCAAAGATTTCTTCCTGCATCACTTGGTCTTCCCAGCTTACGTTCTCCATAATCGTCGGCGCCAGGTACAAATCCTCACGTTCCCCAGTCCCTCCGACCGCTACCTTCGACGAGTCCAACAACCCCATCAACCGGTTCCAATGCCGCTCACTCACGATCCGCCCGTAATCCGGACTTTGCTGCGGATCATCCCCGTAGAATGCCGTGATCTGTGTCTTCATTCTGGCGATCAACTCCGCTTTGACCGACTCGTGAACGAGCACATAATCCGGGGCCACGCAAGTCTGACCCGTATTCAGAAACTTCCCCCAAACGATCCGCTGAGCGGCTAACTCCAGATCCGCCTCGCGATCGACGATACAAGGGCTTTTCCCGCCAAGCTCCAACACGACCGGCACCAGATGTTCAGCAGCCGCCGTCATCACAATTTTTCCAACCTGAATGCTTCCGGTGAAAAAGATAAAGTCGAGCGGGGCATGAATCAGCGCGGATGTGACCTCCTGCCCTCCCTCCATGACCCGGATGTACTCGGGATCAAAATATTCACCGAGCATCTCGGCAAGGACCCCGGAGACGTGCGGCGTATACTCCGACGGCTTAACAATCGCGGCGTTTCCCGCAGAGATCGCCCCGATTAACGGATCGATCACCAGCAAAAACGGATAGTTGAACGGGCCGATGATCAGCGCCGAGCCGTAAGGCTCCCGGTAGATATAGCTGCTGGAGCCGATATGGGTTAGCGGCGTACGGACCCGCTCCGGTTTGGCCCACTGCTTTAGTCGCTTCATCACGTATCCGATACTGTCGTAAGCATAGCCAACTTCCGTGCTGTAGCCTTCAAGCTCGGGTTTGCGCAGATCCCGCTGCAGCGCCTCCAAAATACGCGTTTCGTAACGGGCAATGGCCGTCTTCAAACGCTCCAGTTGGCGCAGCCTGAATTCTACCGAACGCGTGGCGCCGCTGCGGACGTATTGCTGTTGAGCGCGAACGACCGCTGCGACGGATCGCTCGGGTGGCTGTGCATCGGTAGGCGCTTGGGTCGAATTCTCGGTTTCACTCAAGGCGGATCCCTCTTTTTCTCGAATTCGGCGTCATTTAGGTTTGTTCTTCTATTGTAACCCGAAATTAGGTCGCTGGGCATCTTTCGACACGAATGATGGGCTCAGCATAGGTTTGTAAACTAGAAAGGTTATTCATGTCATATTAACTAACATATAAATTAGTAAAATTATGATTTTAGACGTATTATACATATTTACACAACCGTCAAGATGGTTTTCGGTCAACTTTATGAACGTTTTTTGTAATTTATATTGACATGATCTTTTTCCAGCTTCTATAATTTAACTACGTTCACAACGTCGTGGCGCATATAATCCGGTTTCGCACAACGCTGTGCCGCCGGTTGGCAAAGGAGCCATTCGGGCAATCCCTAGATTGCCCGGGGCTCCTTTTTGTTTTGCGCCCCTCGTTGGGGCATGCCAAAAAGAAAACAGAAACGTCCCGGTTGAAGGGGATGAATCCTGGAGAGGAGATGAAAGGATGGAACGTACCGGTTTTATGAAAAGTGGGCATAAGCCCTCGTTGTTGAGCGCCTTTCTGTACTTCGATGTTAGCTTTATGGTATGGGTTCTGATCGGTCCGCTGGCCGTCATCATGATGCAAGATTACCCGATGAATGCGGCGCAAAAGGCCAATCTCGTCGCTCTGCCGATCCTCGGCGGTTCCGCGCTTCGCCTCGTGCTCGGCGTGCTGGCCGACCGGATCGGTCCCAAACGGACCGGCCAGATCGGTATGGCCGTCACCCTGGTGCCGCTCGTCTGGGGCTGGCAATTCGTCGATTCGCTCAGCGAATTGTATGTGGTGGCTTTGCTCCTGGGCGTTGCCGGCGCTTCCTTCTCAGCGGCCCTGCCTTTGGCCAGCCGCTGGTACCCGCCGCAATACCAGGGATTGGCGATGGGAATCGCCGGGGCCGGTAATAGCGGCACCGTCTTCTCCACCTTATTCGCCAACCGGATCGCCCAGCATTACGGAGGCTGGGAAGTCGTGTTCGGGTTGGCCCTCATCCCGGTAGCGTTGGTCTTCCTCGTCTTTACGCTGCTGGCGAAAGACAGTCCCAACCAACCGGAGCCGAAAAAACTTCGCGACTACGCCGCCGTGCTCCGCCAAAGGGATACGTGGCTGTTCTGCCTGTTGTATATGGTGACGTTTGGCGGTTTCGTCGGGTTGTCAAACTATTTGACGATATTTTTTAACACGGAATATGGGCTTAGCGCGGTAAGGGCCGCCGATTTCACGACTTTGTGCGTGATCGCCGGGAGTTTCTTCCGCCCTGTGGGCGGCTGGCTGGCTGATAAGGTCGGCGGAGTACGCATGCTGCTCGCTTTATACGCGGGGGTCGCCCTCATGATGGCGTTGGTGTCGTCATTACCGCCGCTGTCGATCGTGACCCTGCTGCTATTCATTGGCATGATGTGTCTGGGAATGGGCAACGGCTCCGTGTTCCAGCTCGTCCCCCAACGCTTCCAACAGGAAATCGGGGTCATCACAGGCATTGTAGGCGCAGCCGGCGGGCTCGGCGGTTATTTCTTGCCGAACATTCTTGGCCTCCTAAAGCAGTGGACCGGTTCCTATACGCCCGGTTTCCTCATTCTAAGCGGCATCGCGTTGGCTTGCATTCTCACGGTGATCCTGATTCACGGCGAGTGGAAACGAACGTTTCTGGAGCGGAAGGAGGCTGCTTATGACGCTTACCCCTACAGCCGCCCATCCTGACGGACGAATGCGATCCCACTGTCCCTTCTGCAGTATGCAATGCAGTTTGGGGTTGCACTCAGCCCCCGGTTCCTTCGCGGGGTATGAAGTTAAGCCCAGTCCAGACTTCCCCGTAGCCACGGGTCGATTATGTCAAAAGGGCTTCCACGCCTTGGACCATACGGTTCATCCAGAACGGGTGATGCAGCCGCTACGCAGGCTTTCGGAACAGGGATGGGGCAAAGGGGAGGCGGGGTCTCGGTCCTCCGAAGGAACCTCGTCGGCTTGGTCTCCCGCAGCTTGGCCCGAAGCGCTGGACGGTATCGCCGAGCGCATTCGGCAGCTCCAGGAACAGTACGGTCCTGACAGCGTAGCCGTGTTTGGCGGCGGTTCGCTGACGAATGAAGTGTGTTATCTGCTCGGCAAGTTTACCCGGGTCGCTTTGCGCTCCCGCTACGTGGACTACAATGGAAGATACTGCATGTCTTCCGCGGCGGCGGCCCAGCAGTTGGCGTTTGGGATCGACCGCGGTCTCTCCTTTCCGCTCGAGGATATTCCCCAAGCGGACTACCTCATCCTTGCCGGCACCAATATCGCCGAATGCCAACCGACCTTGATGCCTTACCTTTTGGCTGCCAAAAAACAAGGAGCCGTCATCGTCACCATCGATCCTCGGCGGACGATGACGTCCAAGATTGCAAACCACCAACTGACGATCAAACCCGGACAGGATTCGCTGCTAATTAGCGGGCTGCTGCATGTGATCCTGGAAGAGCGGCTGTACGATGCGGAATTCGTGGCCGAACATACGGAAGGGATTGAAGCGGTGCAGGAAGCTGTGCGGCCGTTCTCGCCCGACCGAGTGTCCGTCCTCACCGGGATCCCTGAGGAAACGATCCGGCAGGTGGCCCGGGGATTCGCCGGGGCGAAACGCGGGATCATCCTGACCGCGCGGGGTTTGGAGCAGCAGGTGAACGGCGTGGAGCATACGCTGCAGTACATCAACCTGTGCCTGCTGTGCGGGCACTTCGGTAAACCGGGCAGCGGCTTCGGCTCCGTCACCGGGCAGGCCAATGGGCAGGGCGGCCGCGAGCATGGACTCAAGGCCGACCAGCTGCCGGGCTACCGGTCGATCGAGGACCCGGACGCCCGGGCGCATATCGCCGGCGTCTGGGGACTTGATCCCGGCGAACTGCCCGGCAAAGGGGTCTCCGCGTATGAGCTGTTCGGGAAGGTATTGGACGGCGACATCAAAGCGATGATCGTTCTCGGCTCCAATCCGGTCGTGTCCAGCCCGAATAACGCCCGGGTCGCCGAGGCGCTGGCGAAGCTGGATCTGCTCGTCGTCGTCGACTTGTTCGAGACGGAGACGGCCGCCTACGCGGATTGGCTGCTGCCCGGCACGTCCTTCCTCGAAGTGGAAGGGACGATGACGAACCTTGAGGGCCGGGTGTTCTATCGGCCCCGGGTGTTTGAGCCGACCGGCGCGTCCATGCCGGACGCCTGGCTGCTGTGCGCCCTCGCCGAACGGCTGGGCCGAGGGCGCTATTTCTCCTACTCGTCGATGAGCGAAGTGTTCGACGAGTTATGCCGCGCTTCCGCCGGGGGCAAAGCCGATTATAGCGGCTTAAGCTACTCGCGCCTGCAGGAAGCGCAGGGGTTGTTCTGGCCGTGCCCCGGGCCCGGCCAGGCGCACCCCGGGACGCCGCGCCTGTTCGCGGGCGGCGTCTTCCCCCGTGCGGGCGGCCGGGCCCGCCTGCACGCAATCACGCCGCAGCCGCCGGCGGAAACGGCAGATACGGAGTACCCGTATCTGCTGACGACCGGCCGGCTGGGCGGGCACTACCTGAGCGGCGCCCAGACCCGCCGCACGGACGCCCTGGCGAAGAAGGCGCCGGAGCCGGTGGCGGAGCTCCACCCGGCTCTGGCCGAGCAGCTTCGCCTGCGCGAAGGCGACCGCATCCGCTTGACCACGCGGCGCGGGTCGCTGGATTTCGCCGCCAAGGTGACGCCGGACATTCATCCGCGCACGATTTTTGTTCCGTTCCACTGGGGCGGCGACCAAGCGATCAACCGGCTGACGAACGATGCCCTCCACCCCGTCAGCCGAATGCCTGAATTCAAAATCTGCGCCGTCCGGGCAGAACGGGTGGAAGCAGAACCGGGCGGCACCACTTCAGACGGAGGCGTTGGCGAAGCTTCTCGGGTCGCACGGGCCAACGCTGAAGCCCGACGTAACGCAGCTCCCGCAGCTATTTCTGGGACTGCGGCGGATATGGCGGCTCCCCCCACGCCCACTTTACGGAGATGTGCTGAACCCCCACGTTGTTCAACGTAAAGGTCGTTACGAAACACAAAAGGGGCTATCCCCCAGCAATTCGCATTGCCGGACGGGCAGCCCCTTGTATATTAATCGCCATCTTGAATCTGGATGCGTTTGGAGCGGGTCGGCTGCCGTTTCGGCACCTCCAGCTTCAGGACGCCATCCTTCAAAGAGGCGCGGATCCCTTCTTCATCGATGTCCTGCACGTAAAACCTCCGCACGTATTCACCATACCGGCGTTCCTTACGGAAGATTTGCTGTTTCGTGTCCTCTATATTGTGATCTTCGTCGCGAACGGCTTTGATCGTCAGGTAAGGAGCAGCATAGTCGATCTCGATGTCCTCTTTGCGAAAACCAGGCAGTTCCGCTTCAACCAGGTATGCCGGTTCCGTCTCCCGAATATCGGTTCTGAAGGATAACGGCGAATTCTTCAACGGTGCAAAAAAGTCATCTTGAAACACATCGTTGAACGTCTTCGCCAGTTGACTAAACGCATCCTCTCTGTTTCTGCCGAAAGGAATCAAATCAAACATCATGCATTCCCCTTTCTTTGACCTTGTTTGACCTTACATCCTCATTATATGCCCCGGATTGGAGAGTGACAAAACCGGTCTACGATCATTTTGTCCCTTTTGGGGCGATTTCGGGGCGTTTTTCTTCACGTTTAGGGACTAATCCTGTATTTTGACCTTCTTTGACCTTCAAGCTATATCAATGGCGGTTCAAATAAAAAAGCGACCTGGGAAGGTCGCTTTTTCCCTATTTCAATCTAGGGTTGCTGTTCTGTAGTAGTCGTTGTCGTGGTGGTTGTAGTCGTGGTCGTGGTTTCATTGCTTGCCGCCGGATCGGCGCTCTCATTATAGATGACAACCGATTGGGAGCTAGGCTCCCATTGCACGACCGCTTCAAAAGCCTCGCTGATGAACCGGACCGGAACAACCGTGCTGCCGTCAATGACGGTAGCCGGCGCGTCCAGCGTCTGTTGTTCGCCATTCACGTAAGCCGTTTTGCTATTGATGATTAGCTTCAGCGTTACGCCGTCCTTCGTCACCGTGATCGACTTGTCCGCCGGGTTGTAGGCGACTTCCGCCTGCAAAGCTTCGGAGATGGCCCGGAATGGGACCAGCGTGCTTCCATCCTGCACGACCGGAGCTACGTCCGCCGCAGGCTGCTCGCCGTTGACGAACAATTTAACTCCTTTTTTCCCGAGCTTCTCATAGAGTTTGCCAAGTTTCTTGTACGATTCGATGTTCGTAAAGTCAGCCAACACCGCTTCTTCTTGCAAATAAACCGCATCGGTCACGCTGCCCTCTTGCTCCAACAGGTCCGCCGCTTTGGATAAAGCCGCCGCATCTTCCTTGATTTGCGTAAGCTCCGCCTTCATCTCATCCGTGAGTTTGGTATCGTACTTTGTCAGGAGCAGATCAGCCAATACCGCGCCCGACGGCTTGTCCTTGACGTTTTGGATCGCTTTCAGCAAACCTTTGTAGCCGTTGTGGCCCGGTTTTTCGGATTTCTGCGTATCCGTCGATTCTTCGCCCTCCGGGGTTTGCGTGTCCTCCGTCGCCTGCTCCTCTACCGTCCCTTCCGACTGCTTCTCTACCTTCTTGCCGTTAGCTTTCGTTTGCTGTGCATCCACTTGGATGCCGGCTTCCGTTTTCTTATCGGCTCCCTTGCCGTTATTCCCTTGCTCCGCTTTTGCCGACGCCGTGCCGGTCGTCAAGCTTAATGCCACCACGCAGAAAAATGCGATCATCCAGCTTTTTTTCATGTTGTTGTGTCCTCCTCAATGATTGTCGTTAATTGGGGTTTGTTGTTTATTACGTTGCCCTATCAAAAATTGTGGGGGGCGCAAACAAATTATTTTGCCGGAACGCCGACATGCATCCGCCGCAGAAAGCTGAGCTGCGCCGCTTACGACATTCAAAATACCGACGAGAAAATCATCGATATCGCCATGAGGTATGGCTATTTTATCAGCGGACGCTTTTACCGTGTACTTCAGGCGAAACGGATCAATAAGAAAAAGGCCGACCGATGTCCTCGGTCAGCATTTCCGGCGCGCCTTGATGTCCCTTATGCTGCCTTTGCACGATTATCCCTTTCATTCAGGAGGGCCAGGGACCCGGAGTGAGTCGAGCTCTTCTCCAGTTCTCGGCAATCTGATCAAAGGGGATAATCGTGCAAAGCGTGCGAAATGATCCTATTGCCCGCCAACCTCCGCCAGTTGCGCTTCGATCGCCGCCGCCAATTCCTCGTAAGAGGAGCTCGGCAGCAATTCCCCGTTGACCATGAACTGCGGCGTTCCGTTTACGCCGTAATAGCCGGCGGTTTTGAAATCTTCTTTGACCGGCAACATGTAGGCATGACTTTTCAGATCGCTTGCGAAGCGGTCGTAATCGATACCGTTGATATTTTTCTTCACGAAGTCCAGCAAAAATTCGGGTGTCGCCCAAATTTTTGTCTCATCGCCCTGATGCGCATATAACTTGCTCTTGAACTCCCAGAACTTCTCGTTGCTCTGCGCCGCAACCGCCTCGCCCGCGCTGGCCGCCATGATCGAATCCCGGTCAATGAACGCGAAGTTGGTAAAGAACAACTCAATTTTGCCGGTATCGATGAAGTCTTTTTGAAGCTGAGGCATGTAGGTTTCTTCCCACTTCTTGCAGGCCGGGCATTTAAAATCGGCGAATTCGATCACCTTGACCTTCGCGCTCGGTTCTCCCAAATGCGGTTGCTTCTCATACTTCAAGCCTTCGGCGGTGTAATCGCCTTTGATTTCCGTGTAGTTCGGGAGGTCCTTCAGTTCGGCGGATTTTGCGCTCTTCACGTACGTAATCACGCCGATCAATACTATTAACCCAAAGACAATTACTGTAATCACATAAAGGCTTTTTGAACTTGCCTTTCCACTTTTTCCCGTTACGTTAGCCATTATTATTCCTCCCTCCATTTATATTACCAAGATCAACACCCACTTAATGTTAGTTCTCCACTTTGGCTCTTGGTCATAAGTTATTGTTTTTCATTTTTTCAACTTCTTTTTCGAGCTTGTGGAGCCGTTGGTGCATTCTATAAAAATAAGGGGCAGTACACACAATCAAAATAACAATTATTCCAATGGCCATAAAAAAACTCCTTTTATAAGAATTTAAGGTACACATTAAATAGTAACACAAAATCATAAAATATATAATATTACATTATTTACATAATTATGGTATTATATTAAATAAAAAAAGGAAAAGGAGGATAGTATTGTTATAAAAATACCATTTGGAGGGTAAAACATGAAAACTAGTAAAAAAACCTTGGTTTCTTTTGTAATTACCTGTTCCATTATTTTTAGTATCTTTAGTCTTACAACTTTCGCAAGCGACTCCGATAAACTTTGTAGCATAACTCTTGGAAAATCCGAGTACTGCTCGAATGTGATGGCTATTCAAACATCCACAGTATATTATAAAAATACTATGGAAGATTATGTGAAGGCTACGGATGCATATCATTTGAATTTCATTATGACTACATGGAAACCTGATGTAACACGCGGAGATCCAATTTATAAAACATACTGGGTAACAGATAATTTTAATAATGAGCTTCTTTTTACCGATAATAGCCACTATGGATACCATCTAACAGACTACACAACATTAACCACAGGTATTAATAAAACAGCAGGATACTATCCTCAAGATTATGGAAGACCAGTCAGCGCTCTCGAAACCCAAAATATGCCACCAAATACATGCAGTATAAGTACTGGGGTTATATGCCGAACTTATACGCAAGCAAATCAGCTATCAGTAAAAAATTCTTCCCTTGCAGCAAAAGATTCCCTTGCTAATAACCTCATGTCTACTAGTGAAAGTTTATCTACCAAATTTGCGCTTGAAAATACCAATCTTTCTAAAAAACAGCCAACTAAGCTCCCATTTACGGTAGATGAGACCTATGCCCAAAGTTCAACTATTGGGAATCATAATATCCTTGAAATTACTTACGTCAATAATGAAACCAAGGACTATTTAACATTAAGAACAGTTGACGCCCAAATAACTCCAATATCTTCGAATTTTACAATTAAACAAGGTAAGTTAGATAATAGCATTGTGTCAAATTATTTAGATAATGGACTAACTCAGATTTTAGATTGGAAGCAAGATGGATATTCATTTACAATTTTTTCCTCAAGCCACAACAAAACGTTTTCACAAACAGAACTCGAAGATATTGCAAAATCCCTTCAATAAATAGTAGATGCATCAGCATCACTAATTAAGTTGTAATTTAAATCAGTCGTGTAATGAGAGAACACAACTCAGATTCGAAATAAAAACGCCTTCTGTTCCCGATAGTGGAATAGAAGGCGTTTTCAAGAAATACACCGGTATATTACTAGTTGGCTAGATTAATCGCTGGATTAGATCAGAAGTACATCGTATCAAGTTGAGGCTGTCATTCATGTCCTCACCTTTTAAATTCTATCCTATTGCCCGCCAACCTCCGCCAGTTGCGCTTCGATCGCCGCCGCCAATTCCTCGTAAGAGGAGCTCGGCAGCAATTCCCCGTTGACCATGAACTGCGGCGTTCCGTTGACTCCGTAATAGCCGGCGGTTTTGAAATCTTCTTTGACCGGCAACATGTAGGCATGACTTTTCAGATCGCTTGCGAAGCGGTCGTAATCAATACCGTTGATATTTTTCTTCACGAAGTCCAGCAAAAATTCGGGCGTCGCCCAAATTTTTGTCTCATCGCCCTGATGCGCATATAACTTGCTCTTGAACTCCCAGAACTTCTCGTTGCTCTGCGCCGCAACCGCCTCGCCCGCGCTGGCCGCCATGATCGAATCCCGGTCAATGAACGCGAAGTTGGTAAAGAACAACTCAATTTTGCCGGTATCGATGAAGTCTTTTTGAAGCTGAGGCATGTAGGTTTCTTCCCACTTCTTGCAGGCCGGGCATTTAAAATCGGCGAATTCGATCACCTTGACCTTCGCGCTCGGTTCTCCCAAATGCGGCTGCTTCTCATACTTCAAGCCTTCGGCGGTGTAGTCGCCTTTGATTTCCGTGTAGTTCGGGAGATCCTTCAAACTGGAGGAACCCGAATCTTTGAGAAAAACGATCGCCAGGGTGATTACCAAGGCCCCGATCAATATCAACGAGATCACAAAAATCAGACCGGATTTCGCAGTCCCCCGGCCTGTTCCTTTTCCGCCCGCAGATTTGCCTACAGTCCCCTTACCGGCGTTCTTCTTGCCTTGGGTTGTCCTGTTGTACGCCATCTTGTTGTTCGGAACCGGTTTCCCGCTGCCGTTACGATTGCTCCCCTTGTTATGGGCCATCCGCTATCCTACCTCCATATGGATTCGTTTCGTCCTCATTCTAGCGTATGGCCCACGGCAAGGGACGTAATTTAGGTCACAGAGTGACGCCGCAAGTATACAAACCGGCTGGCGTAATCGCCGGCCAAGGTCAGCGGCAGGCCGAGGCGCATCAAGGTGGAGCCGTGCCAGACGGCACCCGTGTGGGCCTCAGCGGCCGGGTTGTCGGTGTGCTCGTCAGTTGCGTTACCGTTGGTTCCTTCCACACCCGCAGCGACAGCTCCGGTCGGCATTTCTACCCGGTACCGCCCATCCGGCTCTAAGCCTTGGAGGCGCAGCCGCAGCTCCGTGTCGCCGAAATACTGCGCCTGCCGAAAAGCGAACACGGCGACTTCGTCCCGGTCTCGCGAGACATATTGCCACGCGGCCACATCGCCTTCGGCGAAGGAGGCAAGCCGGTAAAGGTCGCCTTCGGCAACCAAATGGCGCACCTGTTTGTACAGCGCCACATAACGGTTGGCTTCGACGATTTCCGCCTCCGACCAGCGGGCGATGTTCGCGCCGATGCCGAGCCCGCCTAGCATGGCGCTGTGGAAGCGGAACGACAGCGGTAACCGCCGGCCGTTCAGGCCATGCGGAGATTCCGTTACCCAGCACATCATGACGGAGGGGCTGTAAGCGTACGAGAAGCCCTCCTGGATCGTCAGCCGGTCCCGGGCGTCCGTATTGTCGCTGATCCAAGCCTGGTCTGCAAACCGCAGCATGCCGAGATCGATCCTTGAGCCGCCCCCGGCACAGGTCTCGAACTCCACCCGCGGGAAACGGCGCCGGAGCTCGGCCCAAATCTCGTACAAGCTATCGACGTGCTTGATCCACACCGATTCCTCCGCATGCTCGCGCAGCGGGATGGCCCCCGGCTCCGTGATCGTTCGGTTCATGTCCCATTTGATGAAGGCGATGTCGTAGGTGCTGAGCAGCCCCGTCATGAACTCAAGCACGAACGCCTTGACCTCCGGCTTGCCTAAGTTCAGCATCAATTGATTGCGAAGCAGCGTTCCTTCGCGCGTGGGGAATTGATACACCCAATCGGGATGGTTCCGATACAACTCGCTGTCCGGATTGACCGATTCGGGTTCGACCCATAATCCGAAGTCCATGCCGAGCCGTTTCACCTCGTCGATCAGCTCCCGCAGCCCATTCGGGAATTTCTGAGGATTCACCTGCCAATCGCCGAGACCGGCCCGGTCGCTGTGGCGCGCGCCAAACCAACCGTCGTCGACGACAAACCGCTCCGCGCCGATCCGGGCCGCTTGTTTGGCCAACTCGATTTGCTCCCGGACGTTCACCGCGAATTCCGTCGCTTCCCAGGAGTTGTACAACACTTTCCGTTCCCGGGATCCGGGAAGCACGTAATCCCGTTGATAGTTGTGCAACTTCCGGCTCATCTCTCCGAAGCCGCCGGAGACGAAACCACCCGTAAACACGGGGGATGTATAGCTCTCTCCCGGTCCCAAAGTAAACGCCCCATCGAAGTCGTTGACCCCACCGACGACGCGGACTTGGCCGAAGGTGGAGGACTCCAGGACGATTTTCCAGTTGCCGCTCCAACCCAGCGCACCGAACCAGACGTTCCCGGACAACTCGTCCGCTTTGCCGTCATCCAGCGCAAACCAAGGGTTGGCATGCGCACCGGTGAAACCCTGCCGCGATTCCAGCACTTTCTTGCCTTCGGTGAGCGGCGCCCGCCGGAGCTGATATTCACCGGCCCAGCGGCCGGTCACATGCGTCAGGCGGACGGAAGGCTCGGCCGGGGCGGACCAGGCCGCCGCCATGACCTGATCGATCCGAACGGGAACGTCCTCCTCATTGACGATCGTTACCGAACGTTCGATCAGATCGTATTTCTCGATAACCCGGTAGCGCAGCTCCACCCGCAAACGGTAATACTCATCGCGCAGCCGAACAATCAAATCGTCCGCCGCCAAGCGGCTCCCGACTTCATACCCTTCATATCGCAACCGCAAATCGCGAACGCCGTTCTGGAATTTCACCTTCAGGCAGGGCTCTGCATATAAGGTACCGCCCCAACCTCCATACTCCTCCCGTTCCCGGTTCACCTCGGCATCAAAGGAGCTGTGGTGACGGAGGCGAAGCAAATCGGCACATTCCGCAGCCTCCACCGGCTCGCCCCAGTAGAGGTGTTGCAACGTCCCGTTTTCGTTGACGCCAAATACGTAAGACGAGTTTTTCGTGCGTAGTTCAAATATTTTTGATGCTTCCAACACGTTAATCGGCATATGATCACTCTCCCCTTCCCGCTTGCTCCCTAACCTCAGCCTTTGACCGCTCCGGCGGCAATGCCTTTGATGATGAACTTCTGCATCAACAGGAAGAACGCAATAACCGGAATCATGCCCATGACGGCATAAGCAAATGCCAGGTTCAGGTCGCTGCTGTATTGTCCGAAGAAGAAATACTGCTGCAACGGGATCGTACGATATTGGTTATCCTGCAAATACAAGAGCGGCAGCAGGAAGTCATTCCAGATATATAAGGCATTCAGAACGACAACTGTCGCCGTCACCGGTTTGAGCAACGGGATGATGATTCGGGCAAAAATCCCCGGCGTGCTGCAGCCGTCAATTTTGGCTGCCTCCTCGATCTCGCGAGAGATTTGGCGGATGAACGCGGCGTAGAACAACACTCCCGTCTGGATGCCGAACCCGCCGTAAATCAGAATGATTCCCCAATGGGTATCGAGCATCTGAAGCGTTTTGCCGAGTTTATACAACGGCAGCATGGTGACTTGAAACGGAATCATCATGCCGGATAGAAACACCATGAACATAAGGTTGTAAAAGGGCTTGTTTCTTCTTGCAATGGAGTAGCCAGCCAAAGCGGATACCAGCACGATCAGCACGACGGAGACCACCGTGACGATCAAGCTGTTCATGATCGCCAGCGGGAATTTCGAAGTCTCCCAGGCATGGACGTAGTTGGCGAAGTTAAGGCTGGACGGCAGCGCGTAGAAGTTATCGAACGTTTGTTTCGCTGTTTTTAGCGACATCAGCAGAGCTACATACAGCGGAAAGAGAAATAAGACCGCCAGTGCCAGAAACAGGAGGAAGGTGATGGCTTTGTTCGCTTTCATTAAAGCTCAACCTCCCGTCTTCTGGAAATGGACATCTGAACGACCGTCACGAGGACGAGAATGAGGAAGAACAGCATGGACAGCGCCATCCCGTATCCTCCCTTAAACGAGGCGAACGAAGTCCGGTAGATATAGGTGGACATGACCTCGGTCGCAAAGCCGGGACCGCCGTTCGTCGTGACGTAAACGAGATCGAACACCTTCAGCGAGCCGGTGAGCACGAGCAGTAGGTTGATCGTAACGGAAGGGGCAAGCAACGGCAACGTGATGTGCCGGAACGTCTTCCAAGTTCCCGCCCCGTCGATGCGGGCGCTTTCGAACAACTCGCCCGGAATGCCTTGCAGGCCGGCGATGTAAATAATCATCGGCGACCCGACCCCTTGCCATAAAGCGATCAGGATTAAGCCGAACAGCGCGTAATCGGGATTGCCGAGCGGACTGGATACCTCGAGACCGAGATGGCTCAGCAAGTTCGGAATTCCCGTGCTATAGTTATAGCTCCAAACGAACCCCGCCAGCACGATCGAGATGACGCTCGGCAGGAAAAAGACCGTCCGAAACAGGTTGCGCAAAGGCAAGAAAGCGTCCAACACCAAAGCCAGCAGCAGAGATAGCACGTTAACCAGAATGGTTAGAATAATGGCATATTTAAACGTGTTCCACAGGGCGTCCCAAAAGCTCGGATCCCCAAAAGCCTGCACGTAATTATCGAAGCCTACGGAAGCAAAAGAATCGGAAACCCCGTCCCAATTCGTGAACGAATACCGGGCTCCCATCACCAGCGGAATCACGACCGCCAGCACGAACAGAGCCATCCCCGGTAGCATAAACAAGACGTACCACATTTCATTTTTCGCCGTGCGTTTTAAAGTTTCCATCGGTTCACCCTCTCCTAAACCGGCGAAAGGCACAGGCCCCTGCCCATGCCTTCCGTCTAGTTCGCTCTATTTGTGATTTTTGCTCACCCAGTCGTCCATATCGGCCAGGATTTGATCCACGGTCGTTTTATTAAAGAACAGTCTTTGCAGGTTTTGGTCGAACTGAGAGCGCCAATCGATTGTCGTTTTAGCCAGATAGAGCTGAGAGTCGTAAGTTTGCGCGTTATCGAAGTACGGTTGCAGGTCTTTGAGCGCCGGAGCGATATCCGTCGAGGTACCCTTCACGTAGCTAAGCGATTTGATGTTCTCGACCCAGGCGTCCCCGCCTTCCTTGCTGCTCATGAACTCCAGGAATTTTAAAGCGGCTTCCTTATGTTTCGTCTTGCTGCCGATCGCCAGCGAAGCGTCCGCATTGAAATCGAGCTTGTTGGCATTCTCGTCATTGCTGAACGGGTACGGGAAGTAGCCAAGGTCATTGTTGTAAAGCTCCGGATTCTTCTTCTCGATGTCCGGCAACGGCCAAGTGCCCATGTACATCATGCCGACATCCCCTTTGGCGAAAAGATCGACAGCTCCGTTGTAATCCACGCCAAGCTGATCCTTGTTACCCAGCTCATACAGCTTGAGCGCGTGTTCCATCGTCGTTTTTACGGCCGGATTATCGGCGAATTTTGCTTCGCCGGTTTCGATCTTCTCGAAGAAGTCCGGTTGGCCGATCAACGCCGAATTGCTTGGCATATCGCGGGTATCCCACATGGTCAGCGTCCAGGCATCCTTCCACCCCAAGGCGAACGGCGTTTTGCCGGCGGCTTTGATTTTCTCCGCGGCGGCGATCATTGCGTCCCAGGTTTTGGGTACCTCAATGCCCAAGTCGCGGAAAATTTTCTTGTTGTAGAACACGGCGATCGGGTTGGCGTTCAGCGGCATGACGTAATTTTTCCCGTCGGTTGCTTGGCCTTTCACCACATTCTCGTCGAAGTTGCTTAGGAACGGTTGGCCGGTCAAGTCCATCAGGTAACCGCCATCGGCAAACAACTGGGTGTTGAAGCCGGCGTTCAGGGTGAATACGTCGATGATGTCCCCGCCTGCCAGCTTCGTCTTCAGCAGGGTATAGTAATCGTCGTATTTCACCGGTTGCACTTCGACCTTGATGTTCGGATTTTGGCTTTCGAACTGCTCCACGATTTGGTTAATCTGGTCGGTGAAATCGCTTTTGAAATGCATGAATTTGATGGTCACCGGCTCACCGGAATCGGCCTTGTTGTCGGAACCTTGGGCGGTATTCGTATTTCCGCCGCCGTTATCCGTGGTCGGCGATGCCGAATTGTTCCCGCCGCCGCAAGCGGCTAGCAAAACGCTTAACATCAGGATGCAGAGGCTGATAGACATCCACTTCTTCAATTGAGCTTCCCCCTCGTCTAGGTCGTTAAAGTCGGTACGAACGGCCTTCGCATCGAGCCATTTTTTGCCTAGCTCGGCGCGCCTTCGTCCTGTCTTTATCGTATCGGTCCGCCGCCCCGGCCGGAATAAAATAAATTGTGCGTCCGATGTTCAATTTTTTGTGTTTCCGGTTTGGTCCGCATGGGCATCGCGGTATTCGGAGGGGGTTTGCCCGGTATTTTTTTTGAACACCTGACTGAAATAACGCTGGTTTTCGTACCCCACCAATTCGGAGATATCGCTGATCTTCCGTTCGGAGGAACGAAGCAGCTCACACGCCTTCTCGATCCGTTTGCGCGTCACGTATTCGATGAAGTTCTCAGAAGTGACGGACTTGAACAGCTTGCTAAGGTAACTGGGATCTAAATGAAATCGGGTAGCCGCATCAATCAAGCTAACGTCTTCGAAATAATGGGCATCCAGATAGTCGACGAGTTGTCCGATCAATTGCGCCGAATCCGTTTCACGCCGCCCCGCCCCGTATTCCTCGGCGGCATCCGCCCATTCGGCGAGCAATCGGTGAAGCTCACTGGGTTCGGTGACCCCTGCGACGGCGGCGGTTTCGTACAGCGCAGGATGCGCCGCGGCGATGCCTTTCATTTCTGACTCCGCCGCCTCCCGGATGATCATGAGTTCCCGCTGGACCTGTCCGATCGTAATGTCGACGGAACGGTTGGTTCGCGTTCGGTAATCCTCCAACAGTCTACGGAAGTCCGTAGCGGAGCCGGAGGCAAATGCCTGACGGATCGCCAAGGCATCAAACGAAGTCAAAGCCGCCGTGTTCCGCGGTTGCTCCGATGGATTCGCCAGCGACACCGTCAATCCCGACCCATGCAGACATTCATGAAGAAGGGTACGTTCAGCGGCGCGATACGCCTCGGGGAGTTCCGCGTACCCTTCGCACACACCGCTAACACCGGCCAGCACCTCAAGCTTCAGCGTACGCTGAACGGCTTTGTGAAGGGCTTCCAGCCATTTGTACCCGGGGGTGCCTCCCTCTTCGGCCGTTGCAAAGGCTTCACCTTCGGGAGAGTCTTCCGAGACGATCAGGCAACAACCCATGCCGTCGTCCGAGATGAAAGTAGGCATCCGCTCGTCACCAAGGATTTCACGCAAGATATTATCGATACTGAACATTAACAATTCGGCATTCCCGTGAAAACCGGTACGAGCCACCTCGGAAAAGCGGCGGAAACGAATCACGACGAGACGGTAGGACTCACTCGCGTCCATTTGCATTTCCCTTGCTTGCTGCATGATATCTGCCCGATTGGCGATCCGCTGCGCCGTTACATTTTGCAGGAAAGCCCCTCGCTTCATCCGGCGCATTTCCCGCGTTTCCCTCTGTTGCTGCTGCAAGCTCATGTAGCGACGGATCGCCTCCATCGCCTGAACCATGGATTCGCGCAGCTCCGGGACAGACACCGGCTTAAGCAAATACTCGCACGCCTGATAGCGGATCGCCGCCTTCAAATACTCGAATTGCGAATACCCGCTGATGACGATGACCCGAATATCGCCGTATCGTTTATGCAACGCCTCCAAAAAGCGTTGTCCGTCCATGACCGGCATGTTCATATCCGTGACCACGATATGCGGTTTGCCGATTTCTATCAGTTCCAGCGCTTCTTCGCCGTTCTGGGCTTCAGCGATCACTTCGACGTCCAGCAATAGCTCGCTGATCATTTTTCGAATCGATTTGCGTCCTAGCGTCTCGTCATCCACGACCATGACTTTATACATCCTCTGTCTCCCCTTGTCTGTAAGGAATCGTCAGACTTACCGTCGTTCCCTGCCCCGGTCGGCTGTCGATCTCAAGCCCATAAGGCGTCCCATAAAACAGCCGGATCCGTTCGTGAACATTGCGAAGGCCGATAGATACCCCCGAGAATACCTTGGAAGCAGGATGAGCCAAAGCCGCCCGAAGAGCCTCTAGCTTGTCCGGTTCCATACCGGGTCCGTCATCAGAAATCGACATCCGGATATGGTCGTCCTCCCGCAACGCAAACACCTCAATCCGTACTACGCTCCGTCTCGTTTTGCCCAAAGCGTGCACCATGATATTTTCAAGGATCGGCTGAAGCACGAAACGGATGATCCGGGCATCCATCAACTCCGATTGCACATCGAATCGGGTTGTAAGTGATTCCTCGAATCGGAACTGTTGGATATACAAATAGTTGTTCAGGTGCGCCAGCTCGGCCCCGATCGTCGATTCCATGTTCCCCTCGTAAAAGCTGTAGCGGAACATATCGCCTAAGGCCCGGCACATCTCATGAATTTCGTAATCGCCAGCCAGCACCGCTTTGCCGCCGATCGTCTGCAGCGTATTGTATAGAAAATGCGGATTGATTTGCATCTGCAGGGCCATAAACTGCGCTTCCTTGTTGCGCAGCTGCATTTTGTATTCTTTTTCAATCAGCTCCTGGATCGTCCGGGTCATGAAGTTGAAGCTTCCGGTGAGTTCGGACAGGTCATCCTGCCAACGGTTCTTCGGCAGGGTCACGTCAAAGTTCCCTTTACGAACGGCTTTCATCGCTTTTCCGAGATATTGGATCGGCCTCGTGATGAACTGCTGGGCCAGCAGGGAGAACGCCGCAATCACCAGCATAACCAGGACTAACGCTCCGAGGGTAATCCTCAGCGTCATTTGCCGGTTATGGGCAAGTTCCGTGCTGGGATAAACGATATTCAGACCGATATTGGCGTGATCCAATGGCGAGCTGCTGACCAAGAGCTTCTGGCCCTCCGTAAATTGCAGCGTATGCTCGTTGCTGTCGTTCAATTCGTCAGGAAGCCGGTAAGGCTTGATCTCTGCTTTGTAATTGTCGTTCGTCCGGTAGAAGGTTTCCCCTTGACCGTTTTGCAGCACAATCACATTAGGCTCCCGGTTATAGGTCTCTACTTTTTTCGTGAAGTCTTTGCCAAGGACGTAAAACAATAAGGTCCCGAACTTCTTGCGGTAAAACGGATCGTAAATCGGCAATGCATAGACAAAAAGATCCTGCTTGATCGCGGGATCCTGATACGTAAACATAAGGGAATGTTGAAACGGCAGCTCGGCGACATCGCCGTAATGCGGCATCCTCCGATCCAGCGCGATGGCGTTGTAGCTATCGGCACGGGTCCAGCTGTCCCGCAGCGTATGATCGCTCCCGTAGACCATGATTTTGATGATGTCCGCGTTGTTGCTCACCGCCAGACGGTAATAGCTGGCCAGCGATTCCCTGACGTCGATGATATCGGCGTCGTTGTAATTGGTGCCGTATTCCATCAGGTCGATGACCCGCTTAAAGCCGTAAACCTGAAGGGCGGATGTGGAGAAGCTGCGAAAATACTCGTCCAGATAATCGGACAAATATTCGGCGTTCTGGTCCGAGCTGCGCACCATCGCCTGCTCCAAGGAACGGGTACTGTTTTGGTAAAAAAGGTAAGACAGAACCAACAAGGGGACCAGCGAGATCAATACGGTGCTCCAGACGATTTTGGCGCGGATGCTTTGGTTCATGAATAGACGTTTGATCATATCGGTTCCCCCTGGGGTCATAGATGGTAAGTTTCAAAAGTTTATAGCATGTTTACGTCCAGATGCCAGCGATACACGCCGCGGGCCGGAACGGTGGCGGCTTCGCCTTGGCGCACGGCATGGGCGAGTTCATCCATGCGGCCCGTGGCCGGCTCCAGGGCGAGCTGGTAGTTGCCGCCAAAACCGCCGTAGTTGGCCCAAACGGCCAAGTACGGCACACGGTCCGCCGGGAAGCGGAACGTCAGCGCCTCGCCGGTCGCGGGATCGCTGATCCCGGCAAAGCCGGCGCTGAGCCGGCCGGAGAAATAATATTTCTCCGCGAATCGGCCGGCATTGGGCTCCACTGTGCGCAGGTCGATCGGCTCTCCGGCCGCGCCGTGAGCCAGCGGCCAAGCATGTTTGTCGCCGAAGGTGCCCAACCGTTCTCCCGCGGAATAGGAGACCTCGATCTCCGTCAATTCGGCCGGGACGTGGAGCTTCATGCCCTGTCGTACCTGCAGCAACGGATGGGCCGCCCATAGGAAAGAGAACGGCGACTCCGAGCGGTTCGTTACGGCGTAATCGATGCGCAGCGTGCCCTCGGCAGGAGAGGTGTACGTCTTCTCTAGGACGTATGGAAATTGTTCGCCGTCGATACGGCAGCTCAACGCTTCCGAATCTGTGACGCGGTGTTCCCAGGGCCGGGACCAGACCTCCCCGTGATCGGGAATCGGCCGCCCTTGCCAGGGCTCGTGCGGGTAAACGCCGGCGTTAATGGCCGGGAACATTTCGTCCCAGCCGCTTTCATCGCCATCACCGAAGGACGTGCCATAACCACGGTTCCCCAGCAGTTTGCCGCTCCGCCAGAGCCACTCGCGTCCGGTCTTGCGATTCCGGAGCGAAACGACCTTGCCGCCCAGCTCCGGAACCACAGTCACCGCTATGAGGTTGGTTTCCCCTGTCCAGGCGTCCCAGCGTTCCACCTGGGTCTTTCGCCATTGTATCATTCGCCTACTCCTCCTCCAACCGGATCGCTAAGGTAGTACGTTGTTGAATCGTCGCCTGTGATTTGGATTTATGCCACGTGGCTTGTAGCTTTATGCCACGTGGCCGGTGGCTTTATGTCATGTGCCATGTGGCTTGTGGCTTGTGACTTGTGACTTGTGGATTTATGCCATGTGGCTTGTGCCAAGCTCCTTGTTCCTTATTCTTTGTGCCCACTTCCCGCAGGTTTTCCCCTATGTCACGGGATCTGGATCTTCTAACGCTTGTGACCGACGCTATTTGAGCAAAAAAAGGGCGATGCTGGATTTAACGCTTACCAGACATCTTATTTGCTCATTTTATAGTGAAAAGGGGGCTCAATCGCCCCCATAAGCACGCTGATCAGCGTTAAAAAATAATAAACGTCATTTTAAGCCAAATAAGAATTGTGGCAAGCGTTAGCGCACGTCCTCCACGCTTCCATCCACGCTTCCATCCACGCTTCCATCGACACTTCCATCCGCTCTTCATCGACGCTTCCATCCGCTCTTCCCATCCACGCTCTGGTACTTGCACATTTATGCACACGTCTACGCATCCGTATCCGCACTCACACTAGCGCCAGCACCACCCCGCACGCTGGGTTTATGGCTCATTGATTCATCGCTTTCATCGTTTCGTGCTCGCTGTTCAATGCCTTGTTCGCCCAGCGGCCAGCCCGCCGGGGTTACCGGCGGCACATCCGCTGGTGGATCAATGCACCTGGGTGGCTAGGCTCCAGGGCCAGCACTTCGTCGAACCGGACGGCGGCCTCTTCGGTCCGGCCGAGGCCCAACAAGCCTAGTCCCAGCATGAAGCGGCAATGGATGACGTTACGTTTGTTCAAATCGTCCTCGAACACAAGGAAGTCCGGCAACGAAACCGCGAAGTAATCAAATTCCACCTCGTCGAACAGATGGGTCTCGGCGTAGTCGATCAGTTTGTTGAACCGCCGTTTGGCTTCCTTTTCCACGCCCAGCTTCCACCAAGCCAGCCCTTGATAAAAAATCATCTCCGGCGGCTGATCGTTATAGTACATCGCGCCGGACGGTTCTTCCAGTCCTTGCGAGGCGGCCTGCCAATACGCCGTTGCCTGTTCTAGCCGGCCCAATACTTCATAAGCGCAGCCCAAGTAATACAGGATGTCGTTCTCCTGTGCCCCGGCGAGTTTGCCCTCCCCGAAATTCTCCGGATAAACGAGCGCTCGCTCCAGCCGCTCAATCGCAAGCACCCCGTTTCCGGCCTCCAACGCTTGTTTACCGAGCTCGACGAGGGCTAACCGATATTGCCCGGTCACTTTCCCTTCTCCGCCCTCCCAAGGATGGAACTTGTGGGATTCCAGCGCCCGCAGGGCGTCCTCATGACGCATCAGCGTATTTAACAGCGTGACGTACTCTACGTACAAATCGTCGCGTTTGCCCACCAGCGCCGGATGCCGCTCCAACGTCGCAAGTCGTTCCGCCGCCGGACGGCCCAACTTCTTGTAGAGCTGATCCAGCTCGTAAAACACACGGGCATCGTCCGCGTTCAAGGCGAACGCCATCTCCAGCGCCTCCCGCGCGGCTTCCGCATCATTGCGCTTGTTGAAATACGCCAGCGCTAAATTGCGGTGCACGGTCGGGAACCCGGCGTCCTCCTTCCGGGACGCCTCCCAGTGGGCAATCGCGTCATCCGGGCGTTTCTTGTCGTACATCCAGTTGCCGAGATAGTAATGCGCTTTGGCATCGCTCGGATCGGCAACGATGGCGCTTTGCAGCACGAGCAGATCCGTCAGGCTGTTCGGGAAGCAGTAATCCGCCGGGGCGGCGGCGCCTGCCTGCCGATGCAACGCGGCCAATTCGCCGCGGCCAGCCCGTTCATGGGCATAGGCCAAGGTGTAGTGCAGCATCGGGTAAGCCGGCGTGGCCGCGTCCGGCGCGATCCGCTGCATCACCTGCACGGCTTCGTCAAACAAGCCGAAGCCGAGGTAGTCCGCGGCCAGCTGCAGGGCGTTATGCGCGTCATCGCGCATGAACCGCCGGAGCTCAGCCAAGGCCGCGTTCGCGGCGACAGCGTCGCCCGAGGCCAGCAGCGCGGCCCAGCGCTCGTTGGCGGCGCCGAAGTCGGCCGGGTCGAGCGCCAGCGTCTCGGCCGAGTAGCCGAGCGCTTCCGCCGTCCGCCCGAGCTTCCGCAGCAGCGCCGCCTTCAACAGCCGCGCCTTATAGTTGCGGCTGTTCCGGATGAGCGAGCGCTCAGCCAGCTCGAGCGCATCGGCATAGCTGCCGCGGCCGCAGGCGATCGCGGCCAGCGAGAAATAGCCGCTGTCCTGCCAGGCGGCGGACCAGACGGATTTGTAGAAGGCGGCAAACGCCTCTTCGTCCCGCCCTTGGAATTGCAGCGCCAGCCCAAGCTGGTACAGCGCTTCGCTGTCGTACGGGTTCGGGTTACGCCAGGTGAGCGACTTCACCGCTGCACGGAAATGCGCTTCCGCTTCGGTAAACCGGCCCCGGCGCAGCAACAACGTGCCGTAAGCGACATTGATGCGGATGTCTCCCGCATCCCGCTTCAAGCCTTCCAGATAGTACGCTTCCGGCTCGAACGTCGCATGACGGTATTGCTCCAGGTGAAGGCCGGCCAAATACAACTGCTCGTTTGTCTTCAGCTCCTGCGGTTTCGGCAAAGGTTTGGCGGCTTCCGGTACCTGCTCGATCGACGGCTTGGCCGGACGGTACGAAATCAGCAGCCGTCCTTCGCCGTTACGCACGGTCACGATCAGGTCATGCGGTTGGTCGCCTTCGTCCAACGTAACAACCGATTTGTAGGTAGCGGCCGGCGACAGACGCACCGTGTCGGATACATAGATCCGGCGTGAGCCCTTCAACTCCACGATCGCCCCTTCATAATCGGAGGTCGCATAAGCCAACACCGTTGCCGTCCGCGCCGTCTCGTCGACCTCGAGGTTGACGGCCGCTTCGATGGAAGCATTTTTCACGACGCCAATGTCTTTGTAGGGCATGAAATACTGTTTAAACGTCTTCTCCTCATACGGCTGCAACCAGGTGAAATCCGGCTGATTATCGGTGTACACCCCGGTCATCAACTCAATGTAAGGACCGTCCTCGTCCGTCAGGTTGCGGTCCCAAGCCTGGCCGAATTCGCCGTTCCCCCAAGTCCATTGCTTCTTCCCCGGGGAGATATGGTGATTCGCGACATGCAGCAGACCGGCCTGCACCCCGTGGTCGTATCCGCCCACGAAGTTGTAGTCGGACTTGTAAGCCATGTAGGATGTAGGCACCGGGATATTTTTGTAACGGGAAATATCTACGCCCTCCGAGTAATCCATCTTGTAGTAGGTGCCAGTGGCAATTGGAAACCGCGAGACATCGCGTTTGCCGTGATCGAATACGGCGGTAACGTCCGGCGGAAACACGGACTGCGTATGGTCATTGACCGCCACGGCCGGGTTAGCCCACCACAGGAAGGTCTGCGGCTCCGGCGTACGGTTGTACAGCTGCGCGGAGATCTCTAGATAGGCTTTGCCGGGATACAGCGTAAATCCGGCGGTCATTTTGGTGCCGTACATCCGGTCGATTTCGCTCACCCAGACGGTGGCGCTGCCATCCTCGCCTTGCTCCAGCCGGTATTCGACCGGACCATAGGTGTTCGGCCGGTGATGCTGCGGCCAGTTGAATTCAATCCCCCCGGAAATCCATGGCCCAGCCAGGCCAACCAGCGCCGGTTTGATGACACGGTTGTAGTAGACGAAATCGTAGTTGTTTGTTTTGTCGAGCGCACGGTAAATCCGCCCGCCCAGCTCCGGCATGATCTCGATACGAACATATTCGTTCTCGAGAATCGCCAACCGATAGCTGACCTCTTGCTTCTCGTCGTGAATCTTATCGATGACCGGATGCGGGTAGACCCGTCCGGAACTGCCTTGATAAACGCGTTTTTCCAAAAACATCGGGTTTTTGTCCGGCTCCCCCACCCCGTACGTAGGAATGAGCTTATCCTCTTCCCAGACTCGTACCGCGGCCCGTTTGGAAGCCTCCCGCTGTTGAATGTTCATATCCAATCCTCCCCGTCGTTGTTATAACGTTTGTAACCCCAATGTACCGCGAGCACAGAGGAATTCCAATTGACGAAATACGGGAGATGATGGATTATATTCTTATTGGAGGTGTTCCGTATGGAGAAGAACATCCGTAAACCTGACGGGTTCGAATCCCAAAAGCTGTTCGTTCAACCGGACTATATGCTGAAAGAATTGATGATTTCCGCGCTGACCCGCCCGCTGTTCGTCAGCGATATCGGTTTTTTTCCGCACGCGCAGCACCACTTTCGGGAACGGCCGGATGGGGCAGACGCTCATATTTTCATCTATTGCGTGGAAGGCGAAGGATGGGTGGAATGGAAGGGGGAATCCGGCGGCGACGAACCCGGCGATGCGGTGGGGACAACGAGGACGTCGAACCTAACCGAACGGAGCTACAAGCTGACAGAGCGACAGCTGGCCGTCATCCCGGCCGGTGCGCCGCATCGATACGGGGCCTCGACCGACAAGCCCTGGAGCATATACTGGTTTCATCTGCAGGGCGAGGATACCGCTGCGTTGATTCGCACCTACGGATTGGATCAGGACGGACCCGTCCGGCTGCCACTCAGCGTTCATTCTCAGTTACTGGAGCAATCGGAGCAGTGTTACCGCCTGCTTCACGACAAGCATTACTCCCTGCCCGTGCAGATCCACGTCGCGCAGACGATGCGCCATCTGCTCAGCAGCATCGGGCTCAGCGCCGAACGTTCGGCGCAGGATCGCAAACGCGAGCGTTATTTCGACGAGGCCGTCCGCTACATGACCGAACGGCTCGCGGAGACCGTCACCCTCCCCGAGCTGGCGAAACAGGTCGGTCTGTCAAAGCAGCATCTCGTTTATTTGTTTAACCGGGAGGCGGGCCTCCCGCCGATCGAGTATTTTTTGCGGCTCAAAATGCAGCGGGCCGGACAATTACTCGACCTCACCGGCTTGAGCGTCAAGGAGATCGCCGGTGCGGTCGGCATGTCCGACCCGTATTATTTTTCGCGACTATTCAAGAAAATTATGGGTTACTCTCCAACCGAATACCGAAGCATTCCAAAAGGATAAACCCGGCGAGGCAAGCTCCGCTGAATGTCATCCGCTGATGCGCATCAAGACGGCTTCGCGGGCCGCTTTCGTCAAACCGCCGAGCACCAGATCGTAAGAATGATCGATCATCGCTCGCACATCGTCCAACGGTAAGCTGCCGTCCACTGTGACCGTATTCCAGTGCTTTTTGTTCAGATGGTAGCCGGGTTTGACACTCGCGTGCTGCTCCCGCAGATTGGCGGCGATAACGGGATCGCATTTCAAGGAGATGCTCGCCGCCCCATCATCGGACGTGACGGGCAGTAAAGCGAACATTTTCCCGCCCACCTTCATCACCAAAGTCTCCGGACCAAAGGGATATTCCTGGACGGCCCCTTTTTTGGACAAGCAATAATCAACCAACTTCCTATACACCGATCTTCCCCCTCACTCGCAGGTTTCTGGTGTTACTATATCATGACGGCCAAGCGAGGAAAAGCATTGTTGGGGTTGGGGTTCTGTGGACTCTTGGCCCAGATTCATTAATCAGCTTCTCCCCATCCCGACTATACAAGGTTCTCGCATAATCCGGTTGTTTGAATGGTTCCCGCCTCCGGATCGATCCGGTAAGTGGCAATTTCGAAGCCGCCCAGGTGAACCTCCTCCCGGATGCCCATCGAAGGGATGGCGATCGTCGTCTTCCTCGCCTGCCCCGTAGGCTCAAACAATCGCATGATGTACCCCTTCCTATCTTCCGCCTGCTTGAAGGCGCTTAGCTGGATGACTTCATCTCCCAGCTCCAGCAGGGATTTGGACAATTCCCCTTCCCCGGATGGAAAAAAAGACAACGCATAAGGCCGCTCGTTGCGCGCAGTTGCTTCGCGATCTATTCGTGCGATTCGCTCCGCGGGTTCCCCTGCGCCAAGCCAGAAGGTAAACCGATGCTCCCCTTGGTCGATCCGCGGCGAGAAGCGGTCCTGCGCCAGGATCGGCCGGTCGCCGATCGGATGGGCGCAATAACCCGGGCTGCGCAGTAGCGATAGTCGCAATTCACCATCCAGGTAATCGCAGCCGTAGATGCCGTCGTTGACGCAAGTTAACATTCGCTGCAAGCCGCCAGGGGTGCGGCCCAGGACGGAGACCCATCTTTGGGCGACGGCCTCGGTGCCGTCCTCCGGCAATTCGCTGATCCCGAAGGCCGTCTGGCCGCGGAACTGCCCGTTGCCGCCAAACACCGTAGGCACCGCCAACTTCAGCATCGTATCCTTCTCATTCCAGTAAACCCGCAACCCGATTTCGATCTCCGTTCCCTGCTTCGGCAGTTTGTAGGTTTGAACGAGAAAAGAATCCCGGTACCGGAACACCGCCTCAATCACTGTCCGCACCAAGCCGTCCTCGATGACGCGAACGGATGGCAGGGTCGCCTGGATACCGGAAAAGGCGCTGCCTTCTGCCGGATCCATCAGCTCGAACCGTCCAACGACGTCGCGGAATGCATGGGTATCCATGCGCCACGGATCCTCGTTATCCTGGAGGGCCAGCGCGGCGAATGCCCCCGGCTGAAGCAGAGACTCACCGCCGCGAATCCGGTATCCGTCGATCAGACCCGTGCGAGCGTTGATCGTGACCTCCAAATCCTCGCTCTGGAACCGATAGGCCCCGTTCTCCTCCCGCAGCGTCGGGAGCGGCTTGTGATCCCGCATTTCGATCCGGCAGTCGAAGCGGTTCATCAACAACGGCGCCAGCTCCGCCGCAAACACGACTCGCTTCCGCCAATCAAGAGGCAGATTGCTCTCCTCCTTCTCCGCCTGGCAAGGAACGGGCACGCCATCTCGGTAAACGACAGGGTTGGAGAATCCTTCGCCCCAATTGGGGTCCTCTAACATAAATTCGCATTCGAAGATGCCCCGGACCGGGAAGGGGTGCGGGTTATAAACCAACACCGGATACTCCTGCGGCTGCGCTTTCGGCTGTCCGGCGGCCAGGGCGAAGAAGGCCCGCGTCTTCAGGCGTGAGGCGGTTTCCAACCCATGGCTGAGCAAATGCAGCGCGGACTCCTCAGCCGGCTGGATCGACGTCCCCGGCAAGATATCGTGAAACTGCGCCATCATCAGATCCTGCAGAGCAGCACGCAATTCCTCCGCCGGATAGGGAAGGCCGTGCTGCAGCGCGGCGGCGGACAGCATTTTCTCCGTTAGATACAGCTCGTTCTCGAGCTTCCGGTGCCGTTGTTTAACACGGATCATTGATGTATAGCAACCGACGAAGCGGGGATTCAAATCCCCCGCGTAGGAAGGTAGCGCTTTGGCCTCCGGCAGCTCCCGGAAATAAGCCTCCGGTGTGGAATGAACCCATTCGAACCCGCCGCAGGACTCGGGCTGCTGCATCATCTCCCCGATCCGGTCCAGATCAAAACGGGACGGTCCGCCTCCATGGTTGCCCACGCCCCACGGGATCAGGCCGATCGGTTCATCGCCGTGATTTCCCAACCACTCGCCGATCTTCTCATGGGCTTTCCCTAGCGCCGAATTATAGCTGCCTTCGATTTTGTGAGCCATCAGCCGGCTGCCGTTATAGCCCTCCCAGATAAAATCCCGGGCCGACAACGCCGGGAACTCGTCCGGACGCATGAAAATGTATGAATCATAACCCGCCTGCTGCATCATTTGCACGAGGCCTCGCGTATGGCCAAACGAATCGAAATTGATCGCGGTGGTCGGCTGCACGCCGAATTTCTCGCGGAAATACTCCCGTCCGAGCAGGATCTGCCGCACGAACGATTCGCCCGACGGCATATTGCAATCCGGCTGTAAATACCAACCGCCCATAATGTGCCACTTGCCTTCTCGGACCAACGTTTGGATACGGGTGAACAACGACGGCTCGTATTCCTCGACCCATTGATACAAAATCGCTTCATTATGATTGAAAATATATCCTTCGTACGCCTCGCAAAAATCCGCAGCCGCCCGGAATGTCGAAATCGCCGCAGCCGCTCCTTCCTCCCACTCCCATTGCCATACCGGATCTAGATGCGCGTTGCTGAGTAAATGCAGTTTTTTCACAGGTCTCCCCCTTGTCTTGCTTTCCATGATGAAGGCGCACTCCCCGTTGGAGGCGCTTTCCAGGCATGATGTTACCGTGTAAAGTTGGGAGCGTAAAGGTACCTTTGCGGTGTGTGGCGTACATTTTCCCTACGAAGAGGGCTTGCGGAGAAATAACCGGCGAGAATGCCTTTATTTTCGCTGAGGACGAGGGTTTGATGAAAATAGCGCCGCTCATACAGTTATTCTCGCAGGGAATGTCCGAATTTCATCGATTTGACGAAAATAACTGCATCCCTGCAACTAATCCGCTAGATTGGCTGAAATGTGTCCAAATAACTGCACTTAAGCACTTATTTTATTCCTTTCCTGTTTAGGGGCCCTAGCCAAGATAAAACAGGGGCCATCCCACGGAGTTCGTCATTGACTTCCGCTTCGGGATCGCCCCACTAAACTATAACGTTTGCGGCGCAAGCGCGCCGTCAAACCGATATTCCCCACCGGCAGCGGCCTCGAAGGCGATGCGGCGGTTACCAGAGCATAACGTAAACGTGCCCGGCGAATAGGCGCGCACGACTACGTCGGTCAATCGTCCCACTTCCCAGGCGAGATTGACCTCGGCGTTTCCACGGGCCCTTAGACCCGTCACCCGGCCAGTCGGCCACGCCGCCGGCAGCGCCGGCAGTAGGTGAATTTCCCCGTCCGGACGGCTTTGCAGCAGCATTTCCGCAATCGCTGCGGTACCGCCGAAATTGCCGTCAATGACGAAGATGTTTGTCTCCGCGCCGGCGATGCCGGCCTTGGAGTAGCTCAGCAAATTGTTGAAGCACAACTCCCCGACCAGGTGCGAAATATGTTTCAAGGCACGGTCGCCGTCCTGCAGCCGGGCGAAGAATAATCCGAACAGCGCGGCCGTAAACTCGATATCCTCGAGTTCATCTTGCTGCATGCGGTTTTCCAGCGTTACCCGAGACGCGGCCGCCAGCTCCGGCGTTTCCTCCGGCGTAATCTGATGGGCGGGATACAGCGCAAACAGATGCGATAAGTGGCGATGCTCCGGCTGGGCTTCCTCGTAATCCTCCAGCCATTCCTGCAACTGTCCCTTCTTGCCGATCCGCAGCGGGGGCAGCAGGGAGAGGGCCGATTGCAAAAGCCCTTGCAGGTCCACATCCTCTCCCAGCAACTCCGCCGCTTCCAGGCAGAACGTGAAGAGTTCCCGAACAAGTACCTGGTCCAGTGTCGTCCCCATCGACAACTGCCAATGCCCCTCCTCCGGACGCCCCGGGTAGAAGTGGTTCTCTGGGGAGTTCGACGGGCCGGTCACCAACCAGCCGTATTTCGGATGTATCGTCATATAGTCAAGGAAGAACCGGGCTGCTTCGCGCAGCACCGGATACGCCTGATTCGCAAGAAAATCGCGATCCAGTCCATATCGGTAATGCTCAATCATCTGCATGGACAGCCATAACCCGCCGGTGACGTTTAATCCCCAGGAGGTGTCCCAGCCTGGTTCCGTAAATCCCCACACGTTGGAAAATACATGCGCCACCCAACCGGGTGAACCATAGGCGTCGCGAGCCGTCTTTCGGCCAGCCTGGGCCAAGCCCTCCAGATAACGCATCAAGGGGAGTTGGCTCTCGCCAAGATGAACGACCTCCGTTGGATAATAGTTCATCTCCGTATTCACATCGAGGTGGTAATCGCAGCTCCAGCCCATGCGGCAAGCTTCGCTGTCATTCCATACGCCCTGCAGATGCAAGGGGAGCGGCGAATCCTCCCGCGCGCCGGCCAGGGTCAAATAACGACCATACTGCAGGAATAAAGCAAACAACTGGGGATCACTGCCGCCCTGCCGCAGTAGTCGGATCCGTTGGTCCGTAGGCAATTCCGCCGCATTAGAGGGGCCCAGATCGATGGACACCCGCTGGAACAGCGGCTCGTAATCGGCCAAATGGTCTGCCATCAGGCGATCGTAGCCCTTGGACAACGCCAAGACGGTCTGCAGTCCGGCTGCACGCTCCCACGCTCGCGACTCGCTGCGATAGTCCGTGGCGATGGCCACATAGATGCAGGCCTCGTCCGCACTGGTGACGACCAGCCTGCCCTCCTGGACGCGGATGCTGCCGCCTCGCGTCTCGATCTCGATGCGGCCGCGGCAGTTGACGCCGCTAGCTCCGTCGCTATGCACCGTTTCCGTGGCCTTGCCGCGAAATTCGAGCGTCGCAGAGCCCTCCGCCGAAACCGCAAACTCGGGCGTGAGTCCCGCAATGCCCAGCGTAAACGAGACGCCCCCCGCCGCTTCGCTCCACATCCGCGAGACGAGGACATCGTCTGCATGGGAGGCGAATAGCTTGCGTACCAAGGTCGCTCCGGCCGGGCCGCCGGTCGTGGTCAACAGGGCCGTCGCCAAGTCCAGCTCGCGCCGGAAGCCGGTGCCGTCGCAAGTACCGCCGGTGCCGTTAAGAATTCCCTCGCCACTCCCGGCAAATTCGATCACGACATCACACATGGCCAGATGGGTGCCGAAATTTGGCTTGGGCGGCTGCAGCGCCTGCTTCGCCAGCCGGTCGCCGCCGGCGAAATCGCCGGCGAACAGCCGCTCGCGGATTTCCGCCAGCGCCGCTTTGCCATCGGTCGCGGCAGGTGCGCCTTCATCCGCCTGGCCCGACCAATACGTCAACTCGGTCAGGTTCCAGACCTCGCGGTCGGGCGCGGCCATCACGACGGCGCCGATTCGCCCGTTGCCCACGGGCAGTCCCTCCGACCAAACCGTGGCCGGCGTGTCATACCAGAGCCGGGTTGCCCCCTGCTCCGTTACGTCCACCTTCATCCGCCTTCACTCCTTCCCGGACGCGAGATACTGCGGTACCAGCCGATACGTTTCTCCCGCTTCCGTAGCAAATTGCGTCTCGCCTTCCACGGTTCGCTCCGCCGCAACCTCAACGCCGCCGTGGTAAACGAGAAATGGCGTGTCTCCGCCGAGCCCCGCTCGAACGCGGCAGGCATGACCCAGACGGGAGACGATCTCCGCCTCGGCCAGTCTCCCGTTCGCCCAGCGCAGGTTCACTTCGAAGCCGCCGCGGGCGCGAAGGCCGCGGATTTCGCCGTCCGACCAAGCCTCCGGTAAGGCGGGCAGCAGCGCCAGCGCCGGGAGATGCGACTGCAGCAGCATCTCGGCGATGCCGGCAGATGCGGCGAAATTGCCGTCGATCTGGAACGGCGGATGCGCGCCCAGCAGGCTGGCGTACACGCCGCCGTGATGATAACGCTCGGTTTCGCCGTCCTTCACCAGCCGTAGCATATTGCCGAGCAGCCGCAACGCCCGGTCTCCATCGCCGAACCGGCTCCACAAAGCCACCCGCCAGCCCAGGCTCCAGCCCGTGCTTTCGTCACCCCGCCGCACCAGTACCTGTCGTGCCGCGGCAAATAGCTCCGGCGTTTCTTCCGCCGACAGCTGGCGGCCGGGATAGACGCCCACCAGATGGGAGGTATGCCGATGGTGGACGTCTTCGTCCTCAAAGTCCCGGCTCCACTCCTGCAGCTGACCATACTTCCCGACCTGCAGCGGTAGCAACCGTTCGCGGGCCTGTCTCAGCTCCTCGCGAAACGCCTCGTCGATGCCAAGTACCCCGGCTGCTTCGATACAGTTCGTGAACAGCTCCCAAATCAGCGACAGGTCCATCGTCGCCCCTTCACTAATGGCCGCAACGCCCTCCGCCGTGCGGAATTTATGCTCCGGCGAGGTTGAAGGCGAAGTTACGAGACGGCCCGACTCGTCTTCGATGAGCCAGTCGAGGGCGAATAAAGCGGCGTCCTTCAGGATGGGATAAGCAAAATCATGCAAATATGCGATATCCCCGCCAAAGACGTAATGCTCCCACAAGTGCTGCGTCAACCAGACGCCGCCCATCGGCCAGAATGCCCACGCCGGATCGCCGTCGCCGTAATCACCTACCGGGGCCGTTTGTCCCCAGATGTCCGTGTTGTGATGGGCAGTCCAACCCCGGGTGCCGTAATTGATTGCGGCCGTTGTGGCCCCGTTCTCGGCTAGGTTGCCGATCATCTCCAGGAGCGGCCAGTGGCATTCCGCCAGGTTGCACACTTCTGCCGGCCAATAGTTCATCTCCGCGTTGATGTTTAGCGTCCAGTTGCTGCTCCAAGGCGGCCGGGTAATCGCATTCCAGATCCCCTGCAAGTTGGCCGCCTGCGTACCGGGACGAGAGCTTGAGATCAGCAAATACCGGCCATAATGGAATAAGAGCTCGACTAAACCCGGATCGGAAGCGCCATATTCCACGATCCGCCGCTCTGTGTCCACCCCTTCCGGAGCAGGCGATTCGCCAAGCCGCAAGCTGACGCGGCCAAACAAGGCTTGGTAGTCTTCGATATGCCGGGCCCGAAGATCCGAGTAGCGTCCGGTTAATGCGCCGGCCAGGTCCGCTTTGGCGCGCGCCGTCGCAATCTCAGCCGGAGCAGGCCCGGTCCGGCCCGCCCCCGGGATCCGGTCGAACCGCTCGAAGCTGGTCGCCGCGCTGAAAACCAACACCGACTCCGTCGCATCCAGCACGTGAATACCGGAGCTGTCGACGTTGATCCGGCCGTCGGTATTCACAACCGCCAAACGGCCCTCGAAGGCCATCGCCGGGGAGACAGTCGGGTCGCCGTAGCGGATCGGACGATCCGCGCTCACATAGTTCGGCTCCACCCGTTCCGGCGCCGTCCCCCGCATCACCAGTACGCCTTCTTCCGCCGTGATGGCATGGCGGAGCGGGCTATCTAGCCGGGCGTGGAAGGCGAGCGCCCCGGGGTGGCTGCACGTCAGCCGCAGTGCAATGACCTGATCCGGGTGAGACACGAAGATCTCACGTGTATAGGTCACCTCTCCGACAGTGTATTCCGTCAGATGGACGGCATTCGCCAAATCCAACGTGCGGCGGTAACTCCGGCAGGCGGCCCCATGCTCGAACGTCAACTGCAAATCGCCGAGCGGCAAATAGGATTCCGTATACGGCCCCAGCATTTGACGCCCCAGTTGGTCCGCCTCTTCAAAGCGGCCTTCCCGGACGAGCTTCCGTACCTCGGGCAATACCTGCCGAGCGGCGGGATTGTTCCAATCGCGCGGATAACCAGACCATAACGTATCCTCATTTAGACTGATCGTTTCCCGCTCCACCCCGCCGTAAACCATCGCGCCGAGACGCCCGTTTCCAACCGGGAGCGCCTCGGTCCAGACCGCGGCTGGTCTTTCATACTGCAGCTTCGTGTTTTGCTCCATTGTTCCTTCCTCCCCTGCCCATTCTTATTTCTCGTTCTTCAACCCGTCACTGCTATGATAAACATGATCTACAATCACCGCATCCGGGCAGGCCTCCAGTTGTATGGCTTTCCTAAGGTCGAACCCGCCGGAAGATGCCAGCCTAACTTCGTTTCCGCGAAAGATCAAATCCTTCGTGCTGTGCGCGGACAACAGGAAACCCTCCGATTCGAAGTGATTATCGACGACGGCAATTCCACGATGAACCGGCTTATCCGGGAGCGCTTCCCGGTTTTCCGGCGCAATCATGATCGTCGCGCAAGCTTCCCCACCGCAGGAGACAAACCGGTTCCCCTCGATCACCATATTCTCCACCGCACCCGATTCGAACCAGGAATTCGCGTCGGCGGCAACTAGAATGGCGCTCATCCGCATTCGTTCAAATAGGTTGCCGCGGATCCAAGTCGACCCGCGTGTGGAAGCCAGCACTCCGCGTGTCGGGATGCGGGCGAAATGATTACCCGTGATTTCCACCTCCGGGGACCAGGTGACATTCTCGATCACATCCCGCGATCCCCTCTCCTCCGGAGCAGGCCGCTCCAGCGTGAGCAGCAGCTCGCGTGGATCTAGCCGACGAACTTCACGCACCTCGCCGGTTCCATAAGTCACCAGCGTATCCGCATCGACGAAGCCGATCTCATCCCCCGCGCGGAAAGCCGGTAACCCGTAAGTCTGCGGATGCATAAACCGCACAACCAATTGATTTGGTGCCGGGCGGCCGACGATCCGCAAATACGTGCCGTGGACATTGATCGCATCGTCATGCGCGCCCGCAAAGCGGCAATCCCGAATCGCGATCCGTCCCCGGCAGCCCGACAGGTGGATGAAATCGGCGAAGCCGGCGACGGTCCGGCCGGTTTCGGCGCGCGGCGACAAGTCCAGATGCTCGAAGATGAGGTTTTCGCTGAATTGTCCGACCATCCCGAGCCCATGCATAAAATGCAGGCCGCAGCCGGAAAACGCGATGCCGTCACTTTCATGCACAAGGACGCCCACCTGATCCCGGATGCCGTCCCGCATCTGTACGATCCGCCCGGGGACCATCCCCTCGGGTAAGCCGCCGTCAAAATCAAACCGCAGCCGTCCAGGGCGGACCTCCTCCGTATGCGTAGTCGTCTGCTCCAGCCAATTATCCACCCGCCACGTCGTATTATCGACCGGATCGCAGAGCTGCATCGGCCCGGCCCGAAAACGCCAGTCTTCGCCGATCCATGCTAGCCTGCCTTCTTTCACCTCATAGCTCGAATCCGGATGCACTTCTGCCTCCATCCAGCCCTCCTCTTGCCCGCACCGTTTCACCGTCATTTCCGTTACCGTCGGTATAGCGTAATCGAAGTGAAGGTCGCGGATGGCGACGTCTTCGCAGCTGTCGATCAACAGCATCGTCTGCTTGCCATGGAACAGAAACAGAGCCCCGTTCCCCCGGAGGGTCAGGTGCCGCTGCCCCTTTAGCAGCAACCCGATTGTCTTCGTAACATCCGGCAATTCCTCTTCGCTTGCCGTGTTGGTCACATGGTAAGGAGCCCGGATGGCCGCCTGCGAATAGAAATGATACCGTCCGCATGGCACATCCAGCACAACCGGACCTTCCGCTCGTTCGGCCGCCTCCAATGCTAGACGCATGGCCGGCTGTGCATCTTCCTCCGTATCCGGCCGGGCTCCATAATCCACTAGGGAGATTACGGTTGCACGATCTTCGCCTAACATATCACATCCGCTCCTCTCCATCTATCTCTGTATTGGCAGAAAAATGCCTAAAAACGTCCATCTTCGACTCCACCATCTCGATAAGAAAAACGGAATGCCGGCCCAAGAGGCCGGCTTCCGTGATCCGCGCCGCCGGTAGCCCAAAAGCGGCTGCGACGCGAAATATTCGAGTTATTTCGCCGATTGGTCATACGCCTTCTGCAGAATTTCCAGATAGCGATCCAGCTTCAAGTCCTTCAAGCCTTGCACATAAGCATCCCAATCCTTATTCAAGTCCTTGTTGCCGGTGATGAACTGCAGCTGGCTTTGCTCGATGTAGTTTTTCAAGTTCGTTTGCAGCATGCTGGCTTCGTCAATTTCGCTTGGATCAATCCAGATCGACCAGATTGGGAAAATCTCCTTCGGCTCATGTCCTTGATACAGCAGCGAGGCGTTATACAATCTGCGCTCATAGCCGTCGGAGGCGTAGATGTCTTCCCCTTGTACCCACGTATCGCGGTATTCCTTCGGCATGTAGAAGTGGCCCATGCCGCTCCAGCCCGCATTGTGCGGCGCTTCGCCTTCCTTCATCTGAATCGTCTTGACCATCGGCGTTACCCCTTCGCCAAGGGCCTTGTCACCGGGCTCAGGATCGGTCCAATCGATGCCTTTCATCCCTGTGCCGGCATTGGTTTGCCCTTCCGGTGTATACATGTAGTCGATCGCTTTGATTAGGGCGACTTGCACTTCTTCGCTGGCTTTATTCGTAATGACAAATTTAGCCCCCGAGGTCACGCCGCCGGCATCATGCGTGGCGAACGAAACCCCTCCCGGTCCTGACAAAGGCGCCAGCGGATTGTAGTGAGCAGAACGGGTATTGCCCGGATCGATGTTTACGAAAATTGCCGGATGCATGCCCGCGCCGGCGCCAAGGATTTCCGCATCCGCGTTTTCGCCGATCTTCTTGTAAGCCTCGGCGTTTTGCGTAAAGGCACCCGGATCGATCAGTCCTTCATCGTACAGCGATTTGATGTAAGCCAAGCCCTCTTTCCACTCCGGCTTGATCGCTGCGGAAACCACCTTTCCATTTTCCATGTTTAAATAGTTGCGGTCATCATCATAGACGAAGGCATTCATTAAATAGGGCACGATACGTACGCCGAAATCCTCCGTGGAGCCGCTAAGCGGTACTTCGTCCGCCTTGCCGTTGCCGTTCGGGTCCTTTGTTTTGAACGCCTGCAGCATCGCTTTGAATTCCTCCGTCGTTTTGGGCTCTTCCAGGTTCAACTTCTGGAGCCAATCCGTGTTCACCCACATTTTATTCGGATAAGAGCAGTGGAAGCATTCCGTGTAAGCGCCGAGCCCGTAGATGTTTCCGTCCGGGGCGGTGTACAGCGCTTTCATTTCCGGGGATTCTTCCATCGCTTTTTTGATATTCGGGCCATACTTGTCAATCAGGTCGTTCAGCGGGATCAATACGCCTTGTTGCCCGTATTTGAGCACGTCGGCTTGGGAGAATTCGTCGATGTAAGCGGTCAGCAGGTAGGCTTCCGGATAGTCGCCGCTCGCCAACGAGATTTGGCGTTTCTCCTTCGCACCGTCGGACGGGTTGATCTGCCAGTTAAACTTGATATTAAACTTCTCTTCCAAAAACTTCGTAAATTTATTGGTCGGAATATCGATGCCCGATTCCTGAACGGCGAAGACGCTGACTTCCACCGGTTTGGTCGATTCCGCGCCCGACGAACCGTTGCCCTGGGCGTTGTTCGAGCTCTCTGTATTTTTTCCCGAACAGCCGCTGATCACCAGCGTAATCGCCAGTACCAGCATGAACATGCTAAGCAGGGTTTTTTTCAAATTTGATCGCTCCCTTTTTAATAGATGTCATTCGCTTCCCTTCCGCAACTCTCTTGGTGCAAATCGAGAGCATCACCTCCTTCTATAATGAAGTCAGAACCCCCCAGGCGCAACCGTCATTTCGAGGTGTACGGCCCTCTCAGCCTTTAACCGAACCCACCAACATACCTTGAACAAAATAGCGCTGCACAAACGGATAAATGATCAACACCGGCAGCGTGGCGACCACAATCAGTGAATACTTGAGCAGCTCGGCAAGCTGCTGCTTCTCGACGATGGCCATCGCATCCATGTTGCTCCCGCTGTTGTTCTGGATAATGATGCTCCGCAGGATGAGCTGCAACGGGAACAGGTCTGCGGTTTTCAAGTAAATCAAAGCATCGAAATAAGCGTTCCACTGGCCAACCGCATACATCAGCACAAGCACGGCAATGATCGGTTTGGACAGCGGCAGCACAACGCTCCATATGAACCTTAAATCGCTGCAGCCGTCGATTTCGCTTGCCTCCAGAAGCTCCTCGGGAATGGAGGATTGGAAGAACGAGCGGGCGATGATCACCTGCCAGACCCATATTGCATTGGGGATCAACAGCGCCCAGCGCGTATCGATCAGGTCCAGCCCCTTCACGACCATATAGGTCGGAATCAAACCGCCGCTGAAGATCATCGTGAAGGTGATGACCATCATCAACGCGTTCCGTCCGAAGAACGCCCGGCGCGACAGCGGATAAGCGATCATGATGGTCAACGTGACGCTGATCAGGGTACCGACCGTCGTATAAAAGATCGAGTTGAGGTAACCGGTCATCACCTCTCCTCTGCGGAATAACTCTTCGAAGCCTTTAAAGGATAGCTCCACCGGCCATAACCAGACCTGCCCTGAGGTGACGGCCGCCGGGCTGCTGATCGAGCTGCTCACGATATAAATCAACGGATAGAGCACAACAATGACGAGCAGGGTCAGGATGACATAGATGACACCGATAAAGATCCGGTCTCCCGCCGATTCTTTGATTCTTTTCTTGGGGATTGCTGTAGCTGCCATATCCTAACTCCTCTCCTACCAGATGCTGTTCTTCGTAAGCCGCTTGGCCAGACCGTTGACGGTCAGCAGCAAAACGAGATTGATGACGGAATTAAACAAGCCGACCGCGGTCGCGAAGCTGTAGTTGGCGTTCAGTAAACCGATGCGGTAAACGTAAGTCGCGATAATTTCGGAATTAACCAGGTTCAGCGGATTTTGCAGCAGATACACCTTCTCGAAGCCTAGCGCCATAACATTGCCGACGTTCAGGATCAAGATGATCACGATGGTCGGCACGATACCAGGCAAGTCGACGTGGCGGATCTTCTGGAACCGCGAAGCCCCGTCCACCTTGGCCGCTTCATACAAAGTCGGATCGACCCCCGCCAAAGCCGCCAAATAAATCACGGCATTATAGCCCGCGGTCTGCCAAATATCGGACCAGACGTAAATCGAACGGAACATCCCCGGTTCGCCCAGAAAGTTAATCGACTCCAACCCGAAGTAATTGAGCGCAACGTTCGCAAAACCAAGTCTAGGCGCCAGAAATAGCATGATGATTGACACCATGACGACGGTTGAAATGAAATACGGGGCAAAGGAGACCAACTGCACGAACTTCTTGAAGCGGCCGCCGCGGATTTCGTTGATCATCAGCGCCAGAACAATCGGGATCGGGAATCCGGCCAGGATCAGGTAACCACTGAGGATGACGGTGTTCTTCACCAACGTCCAAAATTGCGGGTTCTCAAAGAACAATTGAAAGTGTTTGAAGCCCACCCACGGGCTGCCCCAAATGCCCTTGATGACGTTGTAGTCCTTAAACGCGAGCGCCGCATTCAACATCGGGTAATATTTGAAAATAAGAAAGAATAGCACCGGAGGAATCACGAGCAAATGCAGTTGCCAGTGCTTCTTGATGTTGCGGCGCGCAACCCGCCAATAACTGGCCTTGCGCGTGACGTCCGGCACGTAATCCGGTTGAAGAGCCATTTGTTTATCCAGAACAATTCCCCCTAAACGTGAAGTCATCGTAGTTGGTAGCGTTTTCTTTACGAGTCGATCATAGGGCATGTTTGGCGGGATTGAACAGGTACACTTCCGTCTTTTGACGTACAGATCTCCCGTTTTTCGGGGGTCATCCTTCGGGCCTGGAGCCATTTTTCCGTAAAAAGAAAACAGCGGCTGCGCCTCCCTGAATCGGAAGGTACGGCCACTGCAATGGCGGAGCGATATAGATAAGCCCATGGGGAGGATGCGTTCCGTTAATCCTGGCAAGACTGCCGATAAGCGCTCGGCGATATCCCCGTCAATCGTTTGAATGCCCGACGGAACGAATGCGAGCTGTTGTACCCGACCCGGGCAGCAATCTCGTCCACGGTATAGCCGCTCTCTTTCAGCAGGACCGCGGCCTGGTCCATCCTCACTTTGATCAAATGGTCGGAATAGTTCACTCCGGTGACTTCTTTAAACAGCTGGGAAATGTATTTCTCCGGTCGCTCAACGTGTTCTGCAACCCGATACAGCGTCAGGTCGGGGTCTGCGTAAGCCTCGGCCGTGTACTGATAGATCTGTTTGATCAGTTGGGCATGCGAATCCTTCTTCTTGTTGGCGATATAGCCGCACAACTCCTGAATAATCACGTGGATTTCCTGCTGGATCGATTCAAGCGGCCCGGTAAATGCGATCTCGATGATTCGCTTCTTGACGCTCTCGAACAACGGGGATTCCAGAAAAATTTTCTGATCCAGAAGCTTGAGGAACGTGCCCTTCATTTCCCCCACCAGCTGGTGTTTCATTTCGACGGACAACTCGCGTTGATCCAGATTCTGCGCGAAGATCGAGTCGATGATCTTTCGTGCCTCCTCCAGCTCCCCGGCGCGAATCGTGCTGATGAGACGATGCTCGGTATCCAGCGGATAATAGTAGGTCGTGTTTTCGATTTGCGTCTCATGGCTCCACATGATGCCTTTTTTGTTCAGGTACACGGCATATTCCAGCGCCTGTTTCGCCTGGTCGAAAGATTGGCCGACCTCCGTTACGCCGGCAAACGGTTCACCGAATCCGGCTTGCATCGAGATTTTGTACTCGGCAAACACATGCTGGACGAGCTTCTCCATCAGTGCCGAGATCCGCTCCTCCTCCGCCGGTCCCGGGAGCCGGTCGGCCTCGGAGAAGAACAGCAGAACGATTTTGTCCGAACCCGAATCGGTCATCGGTACAGGTCCGGCGAGCTCCGTAACAGCTTGCTTCATGAGCAGCCTTGCGGCGTTCAGCTCGTTCAGCACCTCCACGGTATCCATGCCCGCATATCCGTTGATTTGCAGGATCCCAACGTAACCTTCGCCTTGCCGTAACGCGATGTCGGCCTGGGCCGCCGCCGAGACGATTTCATCCCGCGATTCGAATTCACCGGCAATCAGCCGCTTTAGGAAAGCATCTCGCACCAGCGGAAGCTGGCGGTGAAGCTCCGACTCCAGCAATTTGTTTTTCGTGATCATCCCGGCGATATTTCCGCTCAAGAAGTCGAACTCGTTACGCCCTGCGTCTTCGTCCTTCCCGAACTGCTCCTTCATGACCCCGATCAAGTGGTTGATCGGAAGGCTGTTGCGATACGCTAGGAACAAGCCCACCAGCAACCCGATAAACATCGCGCCACCGGTAATCATCCAGGAAATCTGCTTGATCTGGTT
This sequence comes from Paenibacillus timonensis, assembly GCF_009725205.1. GTDB lineage: Bacteria > Bacillota > Bacilli > Paenibacillales > Paenibacillaceae > Fontibacillus > Fontibacillus rhizolycopersici. Next base: position 138,175 of record NZ_WNZY01000009.1, read on the forward strand.
TGGCTTCTCCATCAACGTGCTGCGAGGAATACCCGCTTGGTAAACCCAGCCATTCTTGTCCGAACGCGTGGTAATCACGAGATCGCCGCCGTAAAATTGGCTCGTCTTCTTCTTGTCAAATTGGGGATCCGCCTGCAGCTTGGTGATATCCTGCGCCGCTTCCCCTTGCAGGAAGATCGTGTTTCCCTCCGCATCATAAATGTGGACCCACCCGCCGCTTTGTTCAGTTAAGCCGGACAATAGCCCTGCGATCGTTTTCTGGTCGATCAGGACGACGACGATCGCCGGCGACGTATCATTAAAGCTGTCGAGCGGCAGCGATTGCATGTAGGTGATTACCGAGGTCTTGACATCCCGCTCGCTGAACGGGGTCAGCGGCTTGATTTCGCTGCGATGGGTTTTGCCTAATACCTGCTGCTCCCACTCCTCGAACGACAAGTTGTCGTAATGAAAGTAATCGTAATAGTGCTCCGGTCGGAATGAGGATCCGGAAGTCACGATCAAATTATAGTTGGCTAGATAAATAAAATAATTCCGCAAAAAATCGTTGGTTTGCCCGAACGTCAACACGTTTCGCATTGCCTTCCAGATGCCGTATACATCCCTTTCGGTGCCTCGGTCGTTCATCAGGGCGTTAATCTCCTGGCTGATCGCCAACTGCCGGGTCATGCCCTCCACTTCCGCCATCCGGTGCTCAAGCAACTCTTGGCTTTTTTCCAGCTGGATGACGCTGTTCTCAATCGAGATCGACTCTGTAACGGTAATGGACGTTCGATAGGAGACGTACCCGCCGATGCAGGGGATAAGCAAGATGGCAACGTAAGAAATCAGAAAGCTGCGGAAAACCCGGGAATGCCGAAGCATGGGATGACCCCCCATCTTTATTGTTAGCGCTGTCATTTCAGGCCGAGCCGCCCGCCTTTTTGGTTTCATCATTATATCTAGTTCCGTTTTATTCTGTCTAGCGAGAAATAGGCGCCCCATTAGTCAAAGCATATCGAGGTTTGCCCCGCTTGGATAGGTACTCCTGGGTAGGAAGGCGTACATTTTTCCCGGCTTGTCCGCGGTGAAACCGCGCAGTGGCGCGGGTTTGCAGAATCGTTCGGCGAGGGGAAGAAACTGTTCAAAGTTACGAATGCGGTGTTGAGAGTACGACGTACAAGCGTGCGGAGAGCCTATCGGTAAAAAATGGCCTTATTTCTCCCCATAAGACGGATTCAACACAAATAAGGCCCAAAAAGGGCCTTATTTATAGGAAATCTAGGCAAAACAAGCTAAAATGGGGCTCCTGCGCGTCGATAACGGAAAAAAGTTCCCCTATTTGACCGAAAATAGCTATCGCAACCGAAATACGGCCCTAAAATACCGTTATCGCAGGAGGTCGCTGGCCTTCCTCGCCGGGACGATGTGCCTCTTTCAACGAGGGTACCGCGCCGGGACAATAGCTACCTGCCGCGACGGTGCCGGACCGTGGCGCCAAATCCCTACGGTATAGGCGCCACCGTAACCCGTATCCCACCATCCGCCGGAGCCTACAGCGGCATCGCCATCCCGTCGATGCCGATCATGACCGCGCCGGTATCCGCCTCCAGCTTGCCCTCGGCCAAGTCGAGGATCGCCCGCGCGGTGTCCAAGGGGTCGCCCGGCGCCTGGTTGCCCCCCATCGGAGTGCGCATCCACCCCGGATGCATGGCGAACACCCCGAACCCCAGCGGCACCAGCTCCTTGCGCAGCTGGGCGGTAAAATGGTTGAGCGCCGCCTTGGACAACGCGTACGGATAGTCACCGCCGTAAGCCCCGGCCAGACAGCCTGCCTCCGAGGACACGTTCAGGATGAGCGGCCGGTTCCCGGCCTTTAGCAAGGGCAGGAAATGCTTCACCATTTTCATCGGGCCGTACAGATTCGTGCGAAACGTATTCTCTACCGCAGCGAATTCCAATCGCTCAATCGGCTGCTCCCGCGCCAGCAAAACCCCCGCATTGTTGACCAACGCATCAACGGCGCCCCATCTGGCGGCCATGGCCTCCTTCGCCTTGGCGACCGACTCCTCTTCGTCCACATCAAGCTCAAGCAACGTCAGTTTGCCTGGCGCTCCTTCCTGTAGATCTTCCAATGCCTCCACGTTCGTTTCCAACGAACGAATGCCGGCGGCCACTTCATGGCCGCGGCGCAGCGCTTCCCCCACGATTTCAAAACCGAGTCCCTTGCCTGCTCCCGTTACGATCAGTCTCATACAATCCAACCCTGCTTTCTTCGGTTGATATGAATCCGTTTACATTTATGAAGATGCAATTTCTATTTATCGTTCTCCAGCAGCTCGATCCACAGCTTCAGATCGCGCGTTGCATCCATATAGGCGTATCGTCCGCCGGTATACTCTCCCTTTTGTGCCAACGGCATGCCGCGTCCTTCAAGCAGTTGAATCTTCTCCTTCATCCCTTCGATTACGAAGGCAATATGGTGCATGCCTTCCCCCTTCTCCTCCAAGAAATCCCGCCAAGTGCTCGGATGTTCGTCCGGTTCGATGAGTTCCAACTGCAGCTGACCGCAATCAAAAAACGCCAGTTTGGCACGAGCCGGAGAGGGGGCTCCCAGATATTCCGTCTTTGCCACGTCCACGGCGTCTGTCCAAAACCAAGCCGGCTTCTCCACGCCTAGAAAATCCGCGTAGGCCTGCGAAACGGCTTCGATATCCCTAACGATGACTCCAATTTGCGTAATGATCTTGGTGCCCAATGGTTGTTTGTCCATGTGTGGTCGCTCCTCTTTTCCCAAATATGTGATTTGATGAGGCCATGGCCCAATGCATCCCCATCTTAGCATATTCGAGCATCTTCTGGTACAAACCGATCGTGGCAAAACAGGTACAAGAACCTACTGCACAAATGCCCATAACCGCGAATATACTGCACCAAGAAAAAAGGAGGAATGGATTCGAATGCCTAATATGTATACGCCTTATGGCGGTGCTCCAAGCCAAGTTAGCCCGATGAGCCAAGAACCGATGGGGTACGACCACAAAAAACAGATGATGGAAATGTGTAAAAAATATCATCACCATTTAATGCAAATGGAAGGCAGCGACGGCCAAATGTACGAAGGGATTATCGACGGCATGGACGACGAACATGTCTACCTGCTCGTTCCCGTCGGGGAAATGGAGGACCGGGGGTTTGGTTATCCATACGGCGGCTTCCCTTATGGTGGAGGCTTTGGTTACGGCGGCTTCGGTTATCCGCGTCGCTTCCGCCGCTTTATTCGCCGGCCTTACCCGTTCTTCTTCTTCAGAAGATTGTTCTTCCCGTTTTTCTTCTAAGAGAAAGGTTTGCCAATAACAAGGCCTCCTGCCGAAACAGGAGGCCTTGTTATTGTTTAAGCCTGGCTTTGAGAGTTGCGGCGTCGGTACACGGTCTGACCGATCCGGGCATAAACGCCCCGCAGACTTCGGATATGCTCGTAATTGGGATAAATAATCGTATCGAGCAGGTAGGCCGATTTCCGGCTGCCGGGTTTTCTTCGCCGGTTCAGCGCCTCGATGATCCCGGAAGATGAGCGGATGCCGATCCCATGACCATAGAAGCGATCTTCCCCCAGCATAATCACGTTCTCCCCTTGCCATTCCGGGGTCTCGGGATGATGGTCCGGGTTTTTGAAATAGAGGATATCCCCCGGATACGGGCCAAGCCTTAGACTTCCTTGACGAAAACCCAGATCGCTGTCATACTGCCAATCGTAAAGGAGCAGATTGGTAAAATACGTATTAAACGCCCGGCTGCCGATTTGATCCAATACGGCTTTATACATCACAATCATCATCGCCATCGAGCATTCGAAGCCATATAGCGGTCCGTTCCGGTAAATATCGTAAATCGCATCGGCAGGCGCCGCTCCGTTTCTTAACCGGAACCCCCCTTCCTCCGTACGGTTCCAATACATTTCATTGCATCGGGACTTACGGTATACGGCAAATTGGGCACCGCTCTCATTCAGCGCAAGGGCCGAATCGACGATCGAGTTCCGCAGATTCAGTTCAAACAGCAGTTCGTCCAAAGAACCGTAACGATAGGGTACCGGGCTTCTTTCTTGGGCCTGCACAATTTCCCGTTGAAACGCAGGCAACATCATTTCGGATAGTTGCCTTTTATCTTTTGGCGGCAGAAGGATCAAACCTATTCCCCTCCTTGTCAATTTTCGGGTGAATCTAGGTTAGTGTACGTGGAGATGCCCGGTTTGGTGCCCACCCGTATCGAATCTGCCTTTTCCAGAAAAGCTAGACGAAGCGCGTTATAGCCTAAAAAGGCACTTAACTCCCATATCCAAGGGGTGACGCAAACGATGAACAACCGTCAGAAAGAGATTATACATATGCTGCTCAACGATACTCGGCCTCACTTGGTGGTCCGGGATATCGCCCTGCATTTCAATTGCTCCGAGAAAACCATTCGCAACGATTTAGATGAAATCAACCGAGATTTGGCCCAGGTATCCAACGCCCGGCTAGTCCGCAAACCCGGATTCGGGGTTACGCTGGATATGACCGAGCAAGACAAGTCCGAAATCGCCGCCTGGCTTCTTCAGTCCACCAAGAGCAAGGAACAGGAAACGGGCGAGGAACGGCTGATCGCTGTAGCGTATCAACTGCTTATGGAGACGAAACCGATAACGATTCAGGAGCTGGCCGACAAGCACTATACGAGTAAATCGGTCATCAAAAAGGATTTGGACTCCTTACGTGAATGGTTGGATAAACGAGACTTGTCCGTCGTTTCCAAACAGAAGGTTGGTGTACTGATCGAGGGGAAAGAGCGCGACAAGCGCTCGGCATTGTCCAAGTTATCCCAACTGACCGGAGAAGCCGGCCAGGCCTTCATCAAGGATCGATTTGCCGCCCACGAGCTCGATATCGTCACCCGGGAGCTGAAGCAGCTTGAGCTTGATGCGCAGCTTGCGTTTACGGACGAGGCGTTGGACAATTTGCTGATCCATACGCTGCTAATGATTCGACGGACGAAGCTGAAGCAGCCGATTAAGTTCTCTGAACAGGAGAAGATCATTGTCCGTGAGAAACCGGAATTCCGCAGGATCGGAGTTTTTATCCGAAAACTGGAGCGCCTCTTTGCCGTACGGTTTCCGGAGGACGAGGCGGCTTATTTGACCGCCCATATTCTCGGAGGGAAAATCCGCTCCCGGGCGCGGATCGAAACGGCGGAGCCCGGAACGGACCCGGCGGCGGAAACGGCCGAAGCCCGCGGTTTGGCGGAAACGTTAATCCGGAAAATGTCCGCCTTAACCTGGGTGGATTTTGGCAAGGATGAAGTCTTGATGGAAGGGCTGCGTATTCATTTATATTCCACGTTGAATCGGTTAAGCTATGGACTCACCGTCTCGAACCCGATGCTGCAGGACATTAAGAAAATGTATCCATACATGTTCGACATGGTCATTTCTGCAACAAAGGAGTTAAGCGTAGGGTATCCCTTTGCCATTCCCGAAGAGGAAGCGGCTTATCTGACACTGCATTTCCAAGCCGCGGTGGAGCGACTCAGCCAACCCGCCGAAGAAATGAAAACGGTCGTGACCGTCTGTCACATGGGGGTAGGCATGTCACAAATTCTTCGCTCCAAGTTGGAGCGAAAATTTCCCGAGCTGCAAGTACTGGATTCCGTTCGGAAGGCGGACCTTGTTGGGTATTTGGCGAACCATACGGTCGACTTTATCATCTCCACGATTCCGCTGGAACATGTGAACACCCCCTCCATCACGGTGTCCCCGTTGCTGGAGGCCGGCGAAGTGCAGAAGATTACCGACTTCATCGGCAAGCTCGATCATGAATCCGGTCATACCGATCACGCCGGTTCGATTATAAGTTCGTATACTCAGCCCTCGCTCGTCTTTCCGCGACTTGCGATCAACCATCGATTTGAATTGATCGAGCTGTTGGCCAATCGGCTGGCAGAGCAGGGGTTCGTCGAACAGGATTATGCACATCAGGCGTTACTGCGGGAGCGGCTCTCGTCCACGACCATCGGCGGCGGGATCGCAATCCCGCATGGCGATCCTAAGTTGATTCGGACATCACGGATTGCCGTTGCTACCCTGGAAGAGCCGCTGGATTGGCAGGAGGAGAAGGTGTCTATTGTGTTCATGCTGGCGCTTGCCCCGCAGGAGCAAGAGATGATGAAGAAGCTGTTTCAACGCTTGTCCCTCCTTAGCGAACAACCCTCGACGATCGAGCGAATGGTGCGTGCGGAAACGCCCGAGGAACTCCTTGGCAGCTTGTAGTGCATCTTCAAACAACTCATGCAGGATATAATCCGGTTTTTCCGGAACTTGCGGTAATCTAAAGTTCTTTTCCGCCGTTCTTTTTACGATAAGATGGGTGATGTAAACGATTTCGATCTTTGAATACAGGAGGAAACATCCATGAAATTATTGGCGATTACCTCATGTCCCAACGGGATTGCCCATACGTACATGGCGGCGGAAAATCTACAAAAAGCCGCCGACAAGCTAGGCATCGAGATGAAGGTCGAGACTCAGGGCTCGATCGGGGTGGAGAACCAGTTCACCGATGAAGATATCCGCCAAGCGGACGGCATTATCATCGCCGCCGACAAATCGGTAGACAAAAGCCGATTCGTCGGCAAAAAGCTGATTGCCGTTGGCGTGCAGGAAGGCATCCGCAATCCGGAAACGCTGATCAAGCAGATGGTTCGCGGCGAAGCACCGGTATACCAAGGCCAAGGCGGCAGCGAAGGCACACCGGCGAAGCAGACCGGCGCTAAGCAGCAAAATGCCTTCTATCGCCACTTGATGAGCGGCGTTTCGTACATGATTCCGTTTATCGTCGTAGGCGGTCTCTTGATCGCCATCGCTCTTTCAATCGGTGGCGTGCCCACACCAGGCGGCCTGCAAATTCCTGAGGACTCGTTCTGGAAGACCATTGAGAAGCTCGGAGCCGCCTCTTTTACATTCATGGTTCCGGTATTAGCCGGGTTCATCGCTTTTAGTATCGCCGACCGGCCCGGCTTAGCTCCCGGGATCATTGGCGGTTATATCGCCGCAAACGGCAGTTTCTACGGCAGTGAAGCCGGAGCCGGGTTCATCGGCGGGATCATCGCCGGGTTCCTGGCCGGTTACGTCGCGCTATGGATCAAGAAGTGGAAGGTGCCGAAGGCCATCAATCCGATCATGCCGATTATCATCATCCCGGTCCTCTCTTCGTTAATCGTCGGTTTGGCTTTCATTTACTTGCTTGGCGGTCCGATCGCTCAGGTATTCGAATCGCTGACGAGCTGGCTTGCCAGCATGCAAGGAGCCAGCTCGATTCTACTGGCATTGATCCTCGGCGCTATGATCTCCTTCGACATGGGTGGCCCGGTCAACAAGGTTGCGTTCATGTTCGGCTCCGCGATGATCGCGGAGGGCAATTATCAAATCATGGGTCCGATCGCCGTCGCGATCTGTATTCCGCCGATCGGACTGGGTCTGGCCACGTTCTTATTCAAGCGCAAGTTCCATGATGCAGAACGGGAATCGGGGAAGGCCGCCTTTACAATGGGCCTGTTTGGGATTACCGAAGGGGCGATTCCGTTCGCTTCGCAAGATCCGCTGCGCGTCATTCCCAGCATCATGGTCGGCTCGATGGCCGGTTCCGTGATCGCCATGCTGGGCGGCGTCGGCGACCGTGTCGCCCATGGCGGACCGATCGTTGCCGTGCTTGGGGCTGTCGATAACATCCTCATGTTCTTCGTAGCCGTCATCGTTGGCTCCATTGTCACCGCCTTGATGATCAAGCTGCTGAAGAAAGACCAGGTTGAACCTCAATTGGTTGGAGCAAGCGCTGTGGAGGAGGCTGCTCCGGCTATAGAAACACCGCGTCCGGAAGCCGTCCGCCCGGTGAGCACGCCGGTTTCCGAAGTCCATCGCCCGGTGAGTAAACTAACCGATATCATCAGCTTGGATTTAATTGAGCCTTCCCTGTCGGCTTCAACGCGGGACGGGGTCATCGACGAGATGATCGCCAAGCTGAACGTTGAAGGCGTACTGACCTCCCCGGCTGAGTTTAAACAGGCCATCCTGAAGCGCGAAGAGGAGAGTTCCACCGGAATCGGAATGAACGTCGCGGTGCCGCACGGGAAATCGGCAGCGGTGCGAAAACCCCGGGTCGTATTCGGGATAAAGCCCGAAGGCGTCGATTGGAGCAGCGCGGACGGTTCGCCCGCGAAGCTGATTTTCATGATCGCCGTCCCCGCCGAGAACAAAGGCAATGAGCATCTAAAGATTCTGCAAATGCTGTCCCGCAAGCTAATGGACGACGGGTTCCGCGAGCAATTGCTGCAAGTAAAATCCAAACAGGAAGCCTATGAGCTCCTGGATCAAGTCCACTAACAAAAAAAGTCCCCCTAGCCGCCAAGGCGGTCCGGGGGATTTTGTTATACCTGTTGAATTTGGATCAGATTCGTTGTTCCCGCCTGGCCTAACGGTAATCCTGCCGAGAAGACCACGGTGTCGCCGTCCTGGACATAACCCGCTCGGCGGGCGCTGTCGATCGCTGAGGTTAACATCTCATCCGTTGTCGTTACCGGCCCCCCTAAATAAGGGTACACCCCGGACAACAGAATCAACTTGGTCAAGACATGCGGGTGATGGGCAATTGCCAGAATCGGCGCCTCGGGTCGATATTTCGAGACCATCCTGGCAGTAAAGCCGCTTTCGGTGGACGTGATGATCACTTTAGCGCTCAGCTCCAGCGAGGCGCTAACCGCGCCTTGGCTGATCACCTCCGTGATATTGGTGCCGTGCAGCTTTCTTCTCCGATTGAATGCTTCCCGATAGTCGATCATCGATTCGGCCTTGCGCGCGACGGCAGCCATGGTTCGCACCGCTTCTACCGGATATTTCCCTGCGGCAGACTCGCCAGACAACATGACGACGTCGGCTCCCTGCATCACGGCGTTGTAAACATCACTGACTTCCGCGCGCGTCGGCCTTGGATTCACCTGCATTGACTCCAGCATATGGGTGGCGACGATAACCGGTTTGCCTGCCAGATTACACTTATCGATCATTTCTTTCTGCAGCATCGGCACTTCCTCAACCGGAATTTCTACCCCAAGATCGCCGCGCGCCACCATGATTCCATCCGAAGCCTCGATGATATCCTCCAGATCTTGCACGCCTTCCTCATTTTCGATTTTGGAGATGATCTGGACATGTCCTCCATTATTCTCCTGCAAAATCCGCCGAACCTCACGGATATCGTCGCCTTTGCGAACAAACGACACGGCGATCATCTCCACCCCGTTCTCCAAGCCAAAATGAATATGCCGAATGTCCCGTTCCGTCACGCCAGGCAGCGTAGTTTTGATCCCAGGCAGATTGACGCCCTTGTTCGGCTTAAGCTTCCCGCCGCTGACGATGCGGCAACGGACTTCCGCCCCCTCGGCCGATATGACGCGCAGCTCGATCAACCCGTCATCGATCAGGATCCGATCATTTGCTTGCACAACCTGGGGCAATTCGGGATAGTTGACCGAGATTTTCGCGGCGTCTCCGGCTAGCGGCTCTGTTGTAAGCACCATCTCTTCTCCGGCAATCAGCTCGCAGAAGGGTTCCCGCAATTTCCCGATGCGCACCTCTGGTCCCTTGATATCCATCATAATCGGTACAAAGTTATGCAGTTCTTGCGCGGCTTGGCGCACCCGCTGAATGCGGGCTACATGCTCCTCCAGCTCCCCGTGGGCCATATTCAGTCGGCCGACCGTCATCCCGCCCTGAATCATTTCCTTCAACACGGAAACCGAGTCGCAGGCGGGGCCTAACGTGCAAATGATTTTTGTCCGCAGCACCTTGAAACCTCCTTAGGTAACGTTTAGGTTAGTATGCGTCAAGCCGCCGAAACGAATTATTTTTGCAGATGGTAAGGAACGGTTGCAATGACAATGTCCTTTTTATTGAATAAATAGGCCCGAAGCAAAAGGCTCGATTGGTTATGCAAAATATTCTGCCACCAGTGCCGGGTAATAAACTGCGGAATCAGGACGGTAATATGGTCGGTTTCTGCAGTTTTCCATTCCACCGTATCGATGAACTTCATGATGGGCCGGATGATGCTGCGGAAGCTGGAACGGAGCGTGATTAACCGAACCCCGGGGTTCCATTCCTCCCACTTCTTCTCCATGCGGTCTATTTCTTCGTCATCAAACCCGACATACACGGCAACAACGTTGTTTGTCAGCGATTTGGCGTAGCTCAACGAGTTCATCACGACGCGAGTGACGCCCGCAACCGGCACGACGATGGTGCTGCCTTTGATGCAGGGTTTTTCCGTATCCATCTGGATTCGAAGCTGGTCGGCAATATTTAAATAATGACGATGAATTTGGTAAAAGATAAACATCACCAGCGGTAAGAAGATAAATACGACCCATATATGCGAAAATTTAGTGATGATGAAGATCAGCGTAATCCCCAGTGTTGTCAGCATCCCAATCGTGTTGATGACAAACCGGAACACCCATCCTTGCGGCTTCAGCTTCAGCCATCGAATCATCATCCCGAGCTGTGACAAGGTGAACGGAATAAATACGCCAACCGCGTATAACGGAATCAAGCTCTCCGTGTTGCCATGGAACCCGAGAACCAGCAACGCCGAAGCCACGCCAAGGAAAATAATCCCGTTCGAAAAACCGAGCCGGTCCCCGCGCACCATAAACGCATGCGGCATGTACTTGTCTTTGGCCAGCATAAACGCCAGCAATGGAAAGGCTGAGTAGGCCGTATTGGCGGCCAGGAACAGGATCAGCGCCGTAATCGCCTGGATGACGTAGTATAAAGCGCCCCGGCCGAAGGTCGACTCGGCTATCTGCGAGACAACGGTTGCTTTCGGATCAGGAGCGATACCGTACCAATAGGCCAGCGCACTGATTCCGATAAACATGGTGCAGAGAATGACACCCATCATCACCAGCGTAGCTGCAGCATTACGTTCGGCCGGCTGCTTGAAGTTCGGGATGGCGTTGGAAACCGCCTCAACCCCGGTTAAGGCCGAACAGCCGGAACTGAACGCCTTGAGCAGCAGGAACAGACTAATATCGGAAACCGCCGTCCCCATCTCGGGCACGCTCGCGTGAATTCCACCAGTCAAATATTTAAACAACCCCGACAGGATCAGAACAAAGATGGACGCGACAAACAGATATACCGGAACAGCCAATACGGATGCCGACTCCGTTACCCCTCGAAGATTCATTAGCGTTAATAAGGTGATCATTAGCAGCGCAATCAACACCCGTTGATCATGCAGCGCCGGGAAGGCGGATGTAATGGCATCCGTTCCCGCCGACGAGCTGACCGCCACCGTCAGAACATAATCGACCAGGAGCGAGCCGCCGGCCAGCAAACCTGTCGATCGCCCAAGGTTATCCATCGCCACGATATAAGCCCCGCCCCCGGCGGGGTATGAAAAAATCGTTTGCCGATACGACAAAATCAGAATAAGTAAAAGCCCAAGAACCGCAAACGAGATCGGGATGGAATACCAAACGGCCGAAAATCCCGCCGCCATCAAGACGATCAGAATCTGTTCCGTCCCGTAAGCCACAGACGATAACGCGTCCGAGGACAGTACCGCCAACGCCTTGAGCTTGCTCAGTTTCTCCCCTTCAATTTCTGCACTTTTCATCGGTCTGCCGATCAGTACTCGCTTAATTTTGTTCACCATGGTGATTTCCTCTCTTCTTCCCCTAAATAGCCCTATGTCTCTATCCATTCGTGGTTCTATAGGCTCCCCATTCCCGCAGAGAACAACACAAAAAGGCCGCAGGAAAGTTGGACGGGACTGACCCCCTAACGTGAGACAAATCAAAACACCTTCAAGAGAATCCCAAAACATCTTATGATGATAGGGACAACTTTGGAGGTGTTTTTGCGTTGGCAACTAGAGTAAGCTATCCCATTGAAATCAAAATGAAGGCTATCGAGATGAGATTAGCAAATGTGCCCGTTAAGGAGGTCATGGAGCAACTTAACATAAGGAATGTAACGCAATTGAAAACGTGGATGCGTTGGTATCGAGCGGGTGAATTACACCGCCTTGAGCAGCCTGTCGGCAAGCAATACAGTTATGGCAAAGGACCGGAGTACGAATCTGAGATTAAGAAATTACAAACAGAAAATCGCTTCCTTAAGCAACAGATAGAAGTGTTAAAAAAGTTCAAGGAGTTGGAGAGGAGCTGTCGCCTGAAGTTGTAATTCCATGGATGGAAAGTATTCGAAGCTTAACCACAGTACAGCAGGCCTGTGTGTGGATCGGCTTGCCACGGTCTACGTACTATCGCTGGAAGAAGCAAGGACTACCTACAACGCCTGACACGCTTGTCTCACGCGTCCAGGAGCTGTGTGAGAAACATCGTTTTCGTTATGGGTACCGGAAGATCACCGCTGAGTTACGGCGCCATGAGACCGTCAATCACAAGCGCGTACAACAGATCATGCAAAAGCACGGTTGGCAATGCCGTGTGAAGGTAAAGAAACGGAAGCATACGGGACAACCTGCGCACGTAGCAGAACATCTACTGAAGCGGCAATTTCATGCAGAACAGCCCCTGCAAAAGCTAGTTACCGATATTACGTATCTACCTTACGGCAGCACCATGATGTACTTGTCGAGCATTTTAGACCTGTACAACGGCGAAGTTGTCGCCTACAGTATTGGAGATAAGCAAGATGTTCAGTTCGTCTTGGACACGCTAGAGCAACTGCCTGAAGTGAACGGAGCGATGCTACACAGCGACCAGGGCTCCGTTTATACGTCTAACGACTATCAGAAAGCAATCAGGGAAAAGGGCATTACCATGAGCATGTCCCGTAAGGGTACACCCGCTGATAATGCCCTCATCGAATCGTTTCATTCCACTCTAAAGTCTGAAACGTTCTACCTAGATAATCTCACTCGTACGACGACTGCAATCGTTGTACAAACGGTACAAGAGTACATCCATTACTATAACTCAATTCGTATTCAAGCGAAACTAAACAACCAGTCACCGATTGAATTTCGGCAACTGGCTGTATAGTAAATAAGGTGTTTTGATCCCTGTCTCACAAACGGGGGTCAGTCCCGACCTTCCCGCGGCCGCTTTTTTGAAACTCAAGCGAATATCCGCGACAATTCCCTCTTTCGGACGCTTACGGAGTTAGCTGACGGATTCGGGCACGAAAGCAGCCCTACGCTCATAGCCAGGATGGCCAAAACAAGCGATTCACCCCAGAAACGAAGCCTCAAGGCCCCGTTTCGGTTGGTTCCCCCGTTTCTTACTGAATAAAGAATTCAGCGATCAGGTATTTGCCATATAAAAATTACCACTGATGAATCATACTCCCCGCCCTAAAAAGTGTAAAGATGAGTTTAAGGCGGATTGGCAACGAAATGCGATCCGCATTGTCGAGGTAAGCGTATACATCGCTCTTCTGCGCTAATTATTTCGTACGGACTTGAAATTACGAGGAAATAAGACGATGGCCGATAGTGACGTGAATTATTCATATTCCCCTACTGGGGGTCCCGCCAACAAAACGCGAAAAACGTACGCTAAGCGAAAATTAGATCAAACAAGCCGGTAATTCCATACGCTAAGGAATCCGGCTTATGTGCAATGTAATATGGGAAATCAAACTTTTAGGGTAATACCGGCGAAATTGTAACCCAGTGCCAACCAAAAATTAAAAGTATCATCCACCCTTTATTAATACCGATACGTGCTCAGCGAAGCCAAGAGATTTCTGATCATCATCGATATGTTCGAAAGTTCATTGGGGAGAGCTGATTCCGAAGAGCGAACTTTTCGACTAATAAAACGTCAAAGGGACCGGCAATTCGCCAAGTCCCTTTGCCATTGGACGGATAAGCGAGCATCATCCGATCTTTGATCATAACCGTACTACGCTTTCGTTCTCTGCCTTATACTGCCTATTATCCACATAAGGAGGGGAAGGACAAAAAAGGCGATGGGGTAGAAATAACCGTTAAGAAACGGATTTTTAAGCGTATATGACATACGGATATTGTGCGTGCTGTAGATCAGGCACGCCATCCATACGAATGTCGTAAGACAAGCGATAAGCTTCCAATTTTTGAAGCCGGTCCACTCGGATAACCCGTAACTTAGAACGAACAAACCTACAGCTAATTTAATAAAGGCGCCAAGCAGCCAAAGGGGAATGAAAAAAGCATCGATATTTTGAACGAAATTGAGAATGGATACAAACTTGGAGATCGTGTATACGGGAGTGATCAATTCGGCGCCGATGACCGGTCCGGTTACGGAAATAAGAACCAGCGCGGCTAGAACGCCCCATAGGATAGGGATCGCCGTTCCCCATAAGATCGCCCGCGCGGCGGTTCGCTTAATCTCGACGAAAAAGAACAGCATGAGAATAATAGAAGGATCTACCATATAGCTGTAAGCTTTAAAAGCCCCTTTCACAATATGGAACCATCCCGAGTCCGCATAAATCGGCAATACTCGCTTAAAATCCATGTCCTGGGGATTTAGGAATAGCTGGACAAATAAGATGAAGACGAAGATGGGGCCGATCACCTCCGCGCAACGGCTAACCGCCGTGATCCCTCCTCGATATACCGCGTAAGCGACGAGAAACAACATAAACAGAAGGATCACGGACATCGGCGTTCTATGAAGCATAACTAAATTTTGGAATTCAGTCATTCCTCTGGCGATTGTGAACATTTGCATGAACCACAGCAGGAAATAAATCGTAACAAGCGCTTTGCCGAGCACGGTGCCCATAAGGTCTTTCATGAAAGCAACTAACGTTTTGCCTTGATTCTGCATGCAAACCCGAAGCATGACGCCGGTAACGGCCATCATAATGATGCCCCCAAGAAGAATGGAAATCCAGCAATCCTGGCGCGATTCCTCCGCTGCTAGTTTAAGGGGAAGGTAGGAAGTCGATATGATGGAAGAAACGCTGATCAGCCAGAACATTTGATAACCGCTAACTTTCATACGCCCATGCCGCTCCTTTATCTTTCATTTTAACTGCGAGCCGCTTGCTCCCACCGACCTTAGCAGAATATCGGCCTTGACCATTACGTCCGTCTCCTTGAACGTTTCGTCCCAATCATTCTTTTGCGACTTCCACCAATAGGGATGCTTGCGATGAAGGTACTCGCCGAACCCGAATACGTCGGAGCCTCTCTGCCGCACCCGATCCATCGTTTGCTGAAGCTCCTTTTGGATTTGCTCGTTCATGTACTTCTGAACCTCGACGACATCCTCGACGTTATACATATCGAGAGGAGTTTTATTCTCCAGAAGATAGGCCTGCGCTTTAACGGTTAAAATCAGATGTTTCGGATCGTTCCCGCGAACGGAACGGATCCTGCGCTCAGGATGGGTGAGTCTGAACGATAAGGTGCCGCTGCCGTCTTTCCATGGGATCGTTATCCCGTCAGCGCTTCCTTTCCCGGCCATCCAGGCGGCTGCGGACCCTTCGGAATTGTCCAGTATATCCTGAACTTTGAGCTTCTTGTTCAAGACGGCGAAGCCGGATACGACGGCAATCTGTTTCGTTTTATTGCCGCTTAGCCTTATTTTCTCGATTTGCATCACCGGCACCAGCGGCCTGGTCCCTTCAGAGACGCTGTCGAGAATGAATTCCCGCGAGGAGAAGCTTTTCATATCGTTGATAAGCAGTTCTTTTCCGGCGGCAATGCTGGAGAGATGCTCCATTGGGTGCTTCAGCATAAGGAAATCCTTCGCCTTCGATCCCTTAACAAGAATAATAACGTCCCTTAGGTTGTTTGCGGGATCTCTTCCCAGTTTATCGAATAGCTTACTTACGTCGTTTTTGTTGAAAAACTCTTCGCTTATCGCGATGACGATGCGATGATTCGTCATCAACCTGCGCGACGTTTTCTTCTGGATCTTCTGGCTGGCCTCGAAAATATCCCTGCCTACGGCAGATAGGACGACGAAATTATCCGAATCTCCCGAGCTTCCTCCTTTGAACGGTCCGCTCATCTGCGAGGGGATGACGATCTGGAAGTTGACCTCGATCGACCCGTCCCCTGCATAATCGATGGCAGTCCCCATGACGAAGGCCAATTGATTCGGTTCGACGAAATCGGTGCAGCCGGCGGCGGGCAGGAGGAGGAGAACAAAAATGTATGTCAGAAGGATGCGCATCATCGTTGCCCTCTTTTCTTATTCCGGCCATTCTTGATCCAGAAGGGATACCGAATAAACAAATCTCTGATTCGCTTGCCGTCGAACGGGGCGATCGGGCTCAAATACGGCGTTCCGAATGATTCGAGCATGACCAGATGAATCAATAAGAAAATAAGGCCGTACGCAAAGCCGACGAAGCCGAGGAAACCCGATATGAACGTCAGGAAATACCGAATGAGCCGAAAAGGAAGGGAGGCGCTATATCTTGGAATCGTATACGCTGCGACGCCCGTTAAGGAGATAACGATGATAATCGGCGTGGAGATGATGCCGGCCTCTACGGCGGCTTGTCCGATGACCAACGCTCCGATAATGCTGACGATCGGACCTAGCTGATTGGGAAGATGGACGCCGGCTTCCTGCAGGCCGTCAAAAATAACCATCATAATGAAAACTTCGATGACGGTAGGAAACGGCGAGTTTTCCCTGGCGGTCGCAATGCCGACCATGAGGTAGCTTGGGATCATCTCCGGATGGAAAGTGGAAAGCGCGACGTACAAAGCGGGAAAGGCAAAAGAAATAAAGGTCATCAAATACCGGACCATCCGGGTCAGCATGACGAATACGAACCTCTCGAAATAGTCGTCCGCCGATTGAAGGCCCGACCAAAACGTAACGGGTAGAAGGAGGGCGAAAGGCGTTCCGTCCGTAAGAAGGGTGACCTTGCCCTCTAACAAACTCGCGGTGACGATATCCGGACGCTCGGTATTCTGGATTTGCGAGAAGATGGAGAAGGAGTTATTCTCCAGCCATTCTTCGATATAGGCGGAATCGATAACGCCGTCTAGCGCGATCTTGCTCAGCTTTTCCCTTACCTCCGACAATACCTTCTCGTCCGCGATGCCTTTCATGTAAGCAAGCACGACCTCGGTCTGCGTGTACGTGCCGATTTTATAGGATTCCATTTTTAAATCCGGGTGAACGATCCGGCGCCTTAAGAGGGACGTATTCGTGCGAATATTCTCGACGAAGCCTTCCTTAGACCCGCGCATGGTCGATTCCTTCCGCGGCTCCTGGATGCTTCTCGTCTCGAAGTCTTGAATCTGGGCGATGAGGGCGGAGTCTTCTCCGTCTACCAGTATGGCCAATCCTCCTTGCAGGATGTGGTTGACGAGATCCTCCAGGGATTCATCCGTCCGTATGTTCGTCAAGGGAAGCCATTTGCGCCTGAACGTCTCGACGAGCGACTGCATCCGATCCAGGCCTTGCGGCAATCCAATGAAAATAAGCGGTTTCAGAACGTTCTCCTCTACGGTCTGCAATCGGACCATTCCGTCCAGGTATACGATGAATAGCAGGGTTTCATCCTTCAGCGCAAACGAGCGAAATACGACGTCCGAGCATTGTTGAAATCGCTCCTTAATATAAGCCTCGTTCGCTTCAATACTCCTGTTGATGGAAGTCATGAATGAACACCTCGCCCGAATAATATTGTTTAATCACTTGGATATTATGACCAATGCGGGATGCGGCTATTCAACATTCGGTTGCAGAGACTTGCCCGTCTATGTAAAGAGCCTGCATAAAAAAAGAACCCGTTTCAGGGTTCTTTACAGGTGATGCGAACCGGGAAGCCGGCTTATTTTACTCGTCTATTTTTGGGACACGTAGCGGTTAAACCATTCCTCGAAGCCCGTAGGGGCAATGCGCGCCTGCGCGTTGTCGGCAGGGACGAGGGAATGTGATTCCAGTACCGATCCGAAGTAACGCGCGTTGTTGTCCGTGATGACCTCGCGCGTATCTCCTTTCGCGCTCAAGACCTTTCGCGCGAGCTCGTCGATAGGCAGCCGGTCGGGACCGGCTATTTCTTTAGTGCCGTTTGCCGGTGCCGCGAGAGCAAAATCGGCCAGCGCCGAAGCGACGTCGTCCGAAAGGATCGGCTGGATGAAGGCGGGCGACAAACGAACCGTTTGTCCTTCGGTGGCCGACTGGATGATACCCTCGACGAAATCGTAAAATTGCGTCGCGCGAACGATGGTGTAAGGAATGGCGGAAGCCTTGATCAGCTTCTCTTGCGCCACCTTCGCGCGGAAATAACCGTTCTCGGGAAGGCGATCGGTGCCGACGATCGATAGAGCGATATGGTGCCGGACGCCGGCGGACGCTTCGGCAGCCAGGAGATTTCGGGTCGACGTTTCGAAGAACTCCAGAACGGCCTTGTCCTCCCATGAAGGAGAGTTTGCCACGTCGACGACAACCTGAGCGCCGCTAAGCGCTTCGACCAGTCCCTCGCCGGTGACGGCATTGATCCCTTTGGAAGGGGATGCCGGCACGGCCTCATGGCCAAGCTGACGAAGATTGTTCACGAGTTTCGATCCGATAAGCCCGCTGCCGCCGATAACTACTATTTTCATAATGCGCCTCCTGATTTCTCATCTCGAAATAGCAGCCTTGGACAAAATAAAGTCCTAGACTTACCGCTGTTTGATTATACCAAGTTCTTTGTAGCTTAACAATTAAAGGAGATTTTCCTTTCTTGCTATTATACGGCTCATGCTGCACGAGTTCCGTCTTAATCAGCTGTGAATACCAACTCTGTCATCGACTCAGCAACGTGCCAAATCCGCTTGGCCGCATCCTTATCCACGGCGTACTCGTTGACGCCAGGACGAGGAGCATCGTCCGGCTGACCTGTGCCGATCAGCTCGGCGATATCGACGTTCTCGCAATAGACGCCTCCCTTGCCGCGCAGCATTTCGCTGGTTGCGCACCAGACAATCGTGGCGGCCCCTTCCGGAACCGTCTTTCGCTCGTCATCGTATCCGGAAAACGTTCTTTGTCCATGCTCGTCCAGCGCACCCATAGCCAGCATTTCGTCATCGGACAGGAACTGAGACAAATTCGTTACGATGGATCCCGGATGAACGGCGAAAGCTCTTATGCCGTGCTCGCGGCCTCGCAAGTCAAGCTCCACCGCGAACAACGATGCTGCTGTCTTGGATTGTCCATATGCAGCCCACTTCTCATATCCGCCCTTGTTATAGTCGAGATCGTCCCATCGAATATCTCCCAGCCGATGGCCGCGAGAGGAGACTATGACGA
Source organism: Paenibacillus timonensis (assembly GCF_009725205.1). Classification (GTDB taxonomy): domain Bacteria; phylum Bacillota; class Bacilli; order Paenibacillales; family Paenibacillaceae; genus Fontibacillus; species Fontibacillus rhizolycopersici. Next base: position 157,474 of record NZ_WNZY01000009.1, read on the forward strand.
CTCTGGCTTCTCCAGCCGTCTTAAGTGCTGGCCAGAGTCTGGCCGTCAGACGGAATGGCCCTAGGAAATTCGTTGAGAGCTGCAGCTCATGACCAAGCGCATCGCGTTCCAGCGGAATGGCCATGATGCCTGCGCTGTGTATAAGCATGTGGAGCGGACGAGCTGAATCCAGAAATTGTCCTGCGAACGCATCGATAGACGCCGGATCGGAGAGATCCAGCTCGGCAGCCTCTGCACCCGGTATGCTTGCGGCTGCTTCCGCAGCCTTTTGCAGTGATCTCGCGGGAAGAATCACTTTAGCGCCGGCCTCTGCCAGCCTCTTGGACGTTTCCAAGCCGAGACCGGAATGTCCTCCGGTAACGATCGCGATCTTCCCCGCCAAGTTTGTATGAGCGATTACCTCAGCCGCCGTCGTGCGAGGGCCGTAGCCCGTCGATAGCGGAGCTTGAGGCGTGGATACTGTTGTCATGGTTCATCATCCTTTCGTTGTTCTTCCATGATGTCTTGGAAATGCTTGAGCTTATACTTAATAATCTCAAGCGTCTCCGATAGTTGTCTGGCTTGCTCTTCGACGCGATCGCGGTGCTCGTCCAGGAGGTCGTAGCAGGCCGTCTCATCCTGTCGGTTGTACGCATCCACATAAGCTTGGATGTCCTTCAAAGGCATCGCGGTATTACGTAAATAAAGCAGGAATCGGATCCGGCCGAGATCCTCTTCCGAATAACGGCGTACGCCGCCGGGGCCTCTTTCCGGCGATTTCAGCAATCCTTTTTTTTCATAGAAACGCAGCGTGTCAGGAGTAAGCCCTGTCTCCTGCGAAATTTCGGCAATTTTATATTGTCGCGACATCAAATGAATCCCTTCTTACGTCTAGAATGATCATGATCACCTCTAGCATACCCGCTGGAGTGCTCTCCAAGTCAAGCGACCGCTTTTGGTACTTTTTCGTGTCATATGAAAATTTAGGGTGGAGCTGCTGTAGTAAGAAAGATTAAGCATTAGACTGGCTCAGCAAAAAACAGCAGTTAGCCTTGGACGAGAAAAATCCTAGACTGCTACTGTATTATTGTGCTAATGTTCTCTGTTATTTCAACTTCCGAGCGTAGTGACGTTAAAAGTTAACTTTCGTATCTGTTTCTGTACCGATACTGAACTGCTCAATTCGAAACTGAACATTTTTAATTCTTTTCCGCAAGAGAGACAAGTTGACAGAAATGTCTTCTGTAAACCCTTCCTGTGGTCCGAAAACAGTCGATTCCCTCAAGGGTTCTGATACGTTTCTGTGGGCCGCCTTGGAGACATCCAACAACAACACCTGGCTCGTGCATGAAACGACTAATAAGCACCATCCCGCTCAGCAAGCTGTGTATACAGCCATTTACATCTGCGGTTACCAGGATTGAACTTAAGGGAATCCGTGATTGTAATATGTTAATAATATCTTCGGTTGATCCCAACTCGTTGTTGAGGGATTCTTCGGATAAGAAACGAAGCAATTCATGTTCAACCTTAGTTTTATCGACAATAGTTTTTATAAAAATACAATGACCGCGAAGATCTGGTGAGACGGTAAACGAGTGGTTCACTAGATCGGGAGGATTTTGTAGGATATTCATGATTTGGCTTAGGGTTTTCGGATCTTTTCCATCATAGATAGTATTGTCGGTATCACTCGAATTGTTATTTTGATATCCAAGCCCTCTTCTTTCCAATGTACATTTTCCAGTATTACCAGTGGGGATATAAGATATGCATCCTTTAAGAATATGAAGGTTTCCAGAAATACCTCTTTTATTTAAGCGCTTACACTTTAAATTAGATCAACTTTTTCTTAAACAACACAATATAAATTGTGTTGTACTAGACTCTATCAAATGGTACAATCAGGTTATTTAATGCAACACAATTTATTGCGATTAATGCAAAATCTAATGCAACACAATTTATATGAGTTTACGATACGGCAAGGGGATGTTAGATAATGGAAAGTGACAGAGAAAATCAATACGTTAAGGTGATCGCACAAGAGCTTGGTGGGGACGAATCATGAGCAAGATCGATGCGTTTTCTGCCTACCTCAAAGCGAACGGAAAAAGCCAAAACACGATTAAAGGATATGTCCTGGATATAAATCAATATTTCAAATGGTTTGAAGAATCGTTCGGCCAAGAATGTGCGGCGCTGTATCGGCAAAACGTGCTCGATTACGTGAGCTACTTGAAGAACATTAAGCTGAATAACGGCAAGACCATTAATCACAAGCTTAGCAGCTTACGAAGCTATAGTGACTTTCTGATCTCCACGGGCATCCAGAACGAAGCGGTGATCCAGAAAACGGACATGATCAAAGTACAGACAGAATATGCTTCCCCCACGCAGGTTACAGAGTTGGAAGTAAAACAGTTTATGCAAAAATTTCTTGAGAGCAAAAACAAGCGAAATTATGCGATTGTCACGCTCCTCGCATATACGGGAATGCGTATTTCCGAAGCCCTTTCCATCTGGCTAAGTGACTTTAATTTGCAGACCGGGGAATGCATCATCCGGAACGGAAAAGGTGAAAAGCAAAGAACCGTTCTTATGAACACCAAAATTATCAATGCCCTACGCGACTACTTAAAGGATCGCAACCGGTACAGCGTGGCGGAAAATTCCAAGTTCTTATTCGTCAGCAAGAAAAACGATAATCTGAACCGAACGGTAGTCAATCGCATCTTTCAGCAGTACAGCCCTAAAATTACGCCGCATCAGCTCCGCCATTTTTTTTGTACCAATGCAATTGAAAAAGGGCTAAGCATTCATGAGGTCGCAAATCAAGCTGGTCACTCCAATATCAACACGACTCTGCTCTACACGAATCCGGATAAAGCCAAGCTGAAACGCAAAATGGAACTTTTATAACGGAAGGTGTTTTTCGATGAGGGGTAAAGAGTTATTGACGGCAGAGCAGCGAGAGGAGTTCATGCAGATCCCGTCCGACAGCGATTGGGATTTGGGCACGTACTACACATTTTCTCAACATGACCTCGACATCATTAACAACCACAGGCGCGATCACAACCGTCTGGGATTTGCAGTCCAATTGGCCGTTCTACGCTTCCCCGGATGGTCTTTATCGGATCTCAAGATGATTCCAGATTCGGTGCTTAGTTATATCGCTAAACAGGTTGGCGTAAATCCGGATGTTTTCGCCCTGTACGCCCAGCGCGAGCCGACTCGCCGGGAACATATGGAGGAAATACGCCAGACATACGGCTATCGGAATTTTAAACTTCGGAAATACCGGTCAATCTCCCAAATCATGTTGAAATATGCGTTAGACAACTGGAATTCTGATTATCTGCTCCGGACGGCAGTTGAGGAGCTGCGCAAGCAGAAAATCATTTTGCCTGGCATGACAACGATTGAGCGTGTGGTATGGGAAGCCCGCCAGCGTGCAGAGGAGAAAATATCCAAGCTGCTTATTTCGTCTCTTACTCCGGAGCAGATTGAGAAATTAGATCGGATTCTTTCTCCTATGCCGGAAAGTAGCAAGACATATCTCGCTTGGCTGCGTGAAATACCCGGAAGCTGCTCCCCTGACTCTTTCCTCAAAGTGATTGAAAAGCTTGAATTTGTAAGGGACTTACGGTTACAAATCGATACAAAGGGCATTCATCCGAATCGACTACGCCAGCTATCCAAAGTTGGAGCGCGATATGAGCCACATTCCTTTCGACGATTCGATGATCCAAAGAAATACGCTATTTTGGTCGCCTATTTCATTGAGCTTGTCCAAGACTTGACCGACCAGGCATTTGATATCCACGACCGGCAGATCATGCAACTGCTGTCTAAAGGACGAAAAGCCCAAGAGGAACTTCAAAAACAAAACGGAAAATCGATAAACGAAAAAGTGGTTCACTTTGCTGATCTTGGGGCGGCTTTGATCAAAGCCCGAAGCGAAGGTACTGATCCGTTTGTTGCGCTTGATGCTGTCATGCCGTGGAATCAGATCGTCGCATCCGTGGAGGAAGCCAAGCGGCTGGCACGGCCCGTCGATTACGACTATTTAGACTTGCTGGAAAAGAAATTCTATGCGCTCCGGAAATATACGCCAACGCTGCTAAAATCATTGGAATTTCGGTCAACCAAGTCAGCAGAGCCACTAATGAAGGCGATTGATATCATCCGGGATATGAATGAAACCGGAAAGCGAAAGGTACCGGAAGGCGCACCGCTGAACTTCGTTTCGAACCGCTGGCAGAAGCATGTTTACGATGATGATGGAACAATCAACCGGCATTATTATGAAATGGCTGTTCTCACGGAGCTTCGGAATTATGTTCGTTCCGGTGACGTATCCATTGTCGGAAGCCGTCAGCATAAAGATTTCGATGAATACCTGGTTCCGAAAGAAAATTGGGCACGAATTGAACCCAGCGCTACAAAACTCGCAGTGAGTATGTCGGCCAGCGATTACTTGGCTGAACGTACGGAATCGCTGCTCAAAAGGCTGGAATGGGTTTCAAAAAATGTGGATGACCTCGAAGGCATCAACGTAGATAACGGTAAGCTGCATATCGAACGCTTGGAAAAGGATACACCGGAAGAAGCGCGAGATTTCAGCGTATCCTTGTATGAGCTGCTTCCTCGCATTAAGCTGACCGATCTGCTGATCGAGGTAGCGAACTGGACAAAATTTCACGAGCAATTCATTCACGCTTCAACAAATCGTCCGCCGAACGATGAGGAATCAAAGATACTTATGGCTACAATTATGGCAATGGGTACGAATATTGGCTTAACGAAAATGGCCGAAGCTACTCCGGATATTTCATACCGGCAGATGGCCAATGCAGCTCAATGGCGACTATATGAAGATGCAATGAACAAAGCACAAGCTGTTCTCGTCAATTACCACCATAAATTGTCGCTACCTTCATATTGGGGCGATGGCACAACGTCCTCATCAGACGGGATGCGCGTTCAGATCGGAGTTGCTGCGCTTCATGCCGATGCGAATCCGCATTACGGTACAGGAAAAGGCGCTACGATTTACCGATTCGTCAGCGATCAATTCTCCAGTTTCTATACCAAAGTGATCAACACAAACGCCAGAGATGCGGTGCACGTCATTGACGGGTTACTCCACCATGAAACGGACTTGACCATCGAAGAACATTATACGGATACAGCCGGATATACCGATCAAGTCTTTGGTCTGACACATCTTCTTGGCTTCCGCTTTGCGCCGCGGCTACGCGACCTTTCTGATTCCAAACTGTACACCATCGGGAAGCCTAGTGATTTTCCGAAACTGGAGAAGCTGCTACGTGGCCAAATTAATACAAAGATCATTCAGGAGAATTACGATGATGTAATACGGCTTGCGCACTCCATCCGGGAAGGTACGGTTTCGGCATCACTGATCATGGGGAAACTCGGATCTTATGCTCGTCAAAACCGTTTAGCAACCGCACTCCGGGAAATGGGACGTATCGAAAAAACCATCTTCATCCTGGACTACATTTCTAGCGAAACGCTACGGCGGAGGATCAACCGGGGGTTGAACAAAGGAGAGGCAATGAACGCATTGGCTAGAGCGATCTTTTTTGGCAAACACGGCGAGTTGCGTGAACGCGCTCTGCAAGATCAGCTCCAACGGGCCAGCGCATTAAATATCCTCATTAATGCAATCAGTGTATGGAATACGGTTTATTTGACACAGGCAACGGAATATAGAAAGAGCAATAAGCAATTGAATGAAGAATTGTTGAAGCATATTTCCCCTCTTAGCTGGGAACACATTAATTTCCTAGGCGAATACAAATTTGATCTAAAACAAATCGCATCTCTAAAGGGGTTACGGCCTCTTAAACAGGTTTCAACGGAAGAATAGAAAGAAGAAATACGGTTTAAAAGTTGATCTTCCATAAAATCCATCGCGGCTTCATGATAAAAGCCCCTAACCGGGCTTTTTAATTCCGCAAACGTAGCATTTGTAATTTTTCCCTTTAGTTTGCTTTGCGTTATCGCAATAAACACATTGCATAGTAAACACCTTCGAACGATATTATGATGAGGGAAAAATGTTCCTATGCAGCAAGCCGGATTTCCTTAGCGTACGGAATTTCCGGCTTGTTTGTATAAATTTTCGCTTAGCGTACGTTTTCCGCGTTTTGTTGGCGGTACCCCTACTGGAATATTTGCGGCTAAATAAGTTATACTCGAAACAAGGAAGTGAGACCGATGAACACTGCAACTTTGAGCGCGCTTGCCGAACCCCATCGACTGGAAATGGTTGAACTGCTGCGATACGGCCCCCTAACCGTAGGAGAAATCGCGGATCGGCTCCAAGTCCGGCAGCCGCAGGTATCGAAGCATCTCAAGGTGCTGAATGAAGCCCGCATCGTCGAGGTTCAACCTGTTGCGAATCGCCGGATTTACCGGCTTCGGCCGGAACCCCTGCAGGAGTTGGACGAGTGGATCGCCTCGTTCCGAAACTTGTGGGAAGAGCGGTTTAACCGGCTTGACGAATACTTACAGGAAATTCAAAGCCCGGATCAACAAAAAACACCGTAAGAAAACGGCAAATGCCGTATTTCTTACGGTGTTTCTTTGATGATTTCAGCTGAGATCAAGCCAGCGTCAAGACCTCATATTGCGCAGCCAGTTCCATAAAACGCCCCATACTGGACACCTCGCCAGCTGCGAGTTGATCCTGGATGCCGTAATAGTTAACGCAGGTCCCGCAAGCCAATACCGGCACACCGCGATTCGCCAGCTCCTTCAGGTGCAACGAAGCAAACGACTGCTCCGTTAGGGCAAGAACACCCCGATTTACGCAAAATACCGCCGCCGGAAGCTGCTCCTGTTCCCGCTGCTTCAACAATGTTAGGAACGTTTCCAACAGCTGCACCCCCAGCTCCCGATCACCGTCCCCGAAGCTGTCGGTCGTTAGAAAAATAACTTTTCGGTTCAAAGCGATACTCCTCTCAGCTTCTGATCGAGCAGTTCAAACGTCAACTGTAGCCGGTCTTTCGGCACCTCGCCATAACGGTCTCCGAGACTCACCTCGAAGGAACAGCCTCCATCCGCCTTCTCCTTGAGGACGGCGGTTAACCCAACGCCGGTTTCCCGGTACACTTCAACAAGGGTATGCTCCAGCCGGTCCTTGGGCACGTCCGCATGGACGTGGAACATGTTCGAAACCGGGACGGTCGGGACCGTCTTCATCTGATGGCATTGGTTATACCACCCCGCCAGCTCTTGCGCCTGCCGATAATATAAATCCATTTTCCCAACGCGCTGCTCATAGTAGTAATCTGCGCTGAGATAATACGGATACAAGCTGATCAGGTCACCGCCGTGGCGTCTCTTCCACACCTTAGATTCCTTTGTAAACTCCGGCTCTCCGGCCAATATCGCTCCGGCGATCCCGCCGATGCCCTTGTAGAAGGAGATATAGACGCTGTCGAACAGGACGCACACTTCCGCCGCGGTTTTTTGATAGTAGGGAAGAACTTCGAACAACCGGGCTCCGTCCAGATGGAGCTTGATGTCTTTCTCCCGGCAGAACTCGGAAATCGCCACGAGCTCCTCGAACGGCGGCAACTGGCCGCCGATCTCGCGCTGGGGCAGTTCCAACAACAGGCACGAAACGTCCTCGCCAAGTTGCTGTACGTCCTCCAATCCAATAAGCCGGTCCTTGTCCGCCAGAAGAATCGGTTCGATCCCGTGCAGTTCTTTCAAGCCGTCTTCCTCATGAATCTCCAAATGGCATAAGGGGTGATAGGCTACGCGTTTCGTCCCCTTGCGATCGCACCAGATTCGCAAGGCGATTTGCTGGGCCATCGTACCGCTGGGAAAGAACACCGCCGAGGATTTGCCCAACACCCCGGCCATTTTTGCTTCGAATGCTTCCAGGGACGGTCCCATACCGTACATGTCGCTGTCCAGCTCACCATCGATCCCGGAAAAAGCCTGCTGCAGCACCCCCACATTTCGTTTACCGTGGCCCACCACTTGATAGACCGTCCGGTCGAAAGCCGCCTTTAACGATTTCTTGTCCGATGATCCTTCGTTTCCATACATCGTTCTTCGCCGCTCCTCTCTCCAAGCTGTCTGCATAAACTGTGAATTCATGCTTATTATAGCTCGATTCGGAGCAGGAATCGATGATCGCCCGGTAGGACTTGTCTCTTCTTTACACCAATTTAAATTTCTCCACTTCTTGAATCATTTCAATCGAAAGCGATTCAAGCTCTTTAATCGCCTGGGCAATATCCTGGGTGGTGCCGTTCAACTCGATGGCCGAGGCGGAGATTTCCTCTGAAGAGGCTGAGTTTTGTTCTGCTACGGCAGAAGCCGAGCTCACGGTCAGAAGAACCCGGTTCTTATCCTCGTTGACGGTGACCACAGAACCGGTGATATCTTCGATCTGCGGCATCATTTCCCGAATGGAACGGATAATCTCCTGAATAACCTCCATCGTCGTCATGACGACCTCTGATTGCCGAGCCAGCACTTCGCCCGTTCTGGCCGAAGTTGCCGATACTCCGTCCATTTCCAATCCGATCTCCTGCAGCAGCTCGTCGATTCCTTGTGAAGAATGCTGCGTTTGTTCCGCTAATTTGCGAATTTCTCCAGCTACCACGGCAAACCCCCGGCCCGCCTCACCAGCGCGTGCAGCTTCGATAGACGCATTCAGCGATAACAGATTGGTTTGCGTGGAGATGTCGCTAATCAATCGAGTAATTTCCGTCACGCGAGCCAGGCTCCCCGTCAAGTTATGAACCTTGCTTTGCGTCTCCTCGAACGAGTCGGCAATCCCCTTCACGGAGGTGACCAACTCGGCCAGTTTGCCACTGCTGTTCTGTGCTTTATCGTTCACTTGCTTTGCTGCCCCATCTACCGTCTCCAACGAGCGGGTGATTTCGTCCAATCGGTCTCCGAATGCCTGGAAGGACTCTGTCATCGAAGCCAATTCCTCCGCTTGATTGACGGAGCCGAGAGAAACCTCCTGGATGGCCGTCGAGACTTCGCCAACGCTCGTTTTCATCGCCTCGGAGGAGGCGGTCAGCGCAATGGTTTGCTGGGTTAACTTCTGTGAATCTTGCCCAATGATTTGCAAAATCGTGCGAATCGAGCTAATCGTCTTGTTTAAAGCCCGGTTCATCATCCCGAATTCATTGCTGAGTTTGCCGTTAAATTGTATGGTTACATCGCCTTCCGCAACCCGTTCGACCCTGGAGATGAAGTCCTTCATGGAGGAGCGGATCATCACGACGACGAGAATGGAGATGGCGCTAACGAGTAGAAGTGCCACGCCGAAAATCACGACAAAAAACCGGATACTCGCTTCATAGAGCTGTTTCGAAGCCTCGCTTTTCTCTTCAGCCACGCGTTTCTGGTAATCGACGATATTTAGAATATCCTGGGTCAATTGATTGCCTGCCTCGGCCATTTCCACGTTCGTCAAGTTCCGATCGGCGACAAGACCTTGCTTTCGTTGTTCGATCAAGGTAGGAAGATAGGATACGTATTTTTCATAACTTTGAGCGGCTTTCTTCGCCAACTCTCCTTCTTCCGGGTTATCTTGGGAAGCCGCCACATTCCGATCCAGGATGGCCGAGATTTGACCGTTCAAATCCTCATACGTTTGGATCATGGCCTCATCGTAATCGCGGTCGATGATTTTCGTCACCGTATTGCGCAAGTTGCCCATGTGACCGTTCACGTCCTCCCAATCCTTCAGCTTGGGAATAATCTCAGAGGTAATCTCCTCCGTCGTGGAATTCATTTGAAAAATCGAGTTGATCCCTACAACCCCAATTGCCGTAGTGGCTAGCAGAGACAACACCCACAACATCACGACGCTATGCACGATCTTGATGTTTCTTAGTCGATGGATCCAGGCGCTCAATATAACCCCTCCTATTATTTATTTTCTGTAAAATCAAGTAGGTTGATTACTATATCGGTTAAAATCCCGAGACAATATAGACACAAAACGCCTTATTTCGACATAAAATTCATTTTATCTCCACTATTTTCTGACACTATTCGACATTTTGCATATAAAAAAGAACGCCTGTCATCTACAAGCGTTCTTTTCATATGGTTGTTGAATATTAAAGCTTAAACACGTTCGTTAATCCGTTCATATTCTCGGACAATTCTACCAGCTTACCGGAGGTTTTCCCGATATCGCCGAAGATCTTCTCCTGTGTACCCAGCTGCCCTTGAATCTCGCCGGATACCTCTAGCCCCGACTCGATGGTGCCATTCACATCCTCCAACGTTGCGCTCATTTCCTCGAGCGAAGCCGCCTGGGTGGTCACTCCATCGGAAATCTCGGTCAGCATGGCAAAGGTGTTCTCCATGTTGTCCATGATCTGTTCGATCATCGTCTTGACGTTTCCTGATTGCGTTACGCCCTGTTGGACCTTCTCCTCGGTCTGGGCGACTGCAACCACGACGCTGCCGGTTCGAACGGTCATATCTTCGACCAAGCTGCCGATTTCCTGTAAGGATTGATTCGTATCCTCCGCCAGCTTTCGAATTTGTCCGGCGACGACCGCAAATCCTCTCCCCTCTTCCCCGGCCCGGGCTGCCTCGATGGCAGCGTTGAGGGCTAACAGATGCGTTTGTTCGGAAATTTGCTTAATAATGCTAACAACCTCGGTAATTTTCTGGCTCTGTTCCTCTAACCCGAGCACTTCGCCGCTGACGTGCTTCGTATTCGCCGCCAGATCATTAATAGCTTCAACGATGGAGTCCACCGAATTCTTTCCGTCTTCCGCGGAATCTATGACCAACTGGGCTCGCTCTGCAATTTGGTTGGCCAGTTCTGCCGTCGTCTGCGAATGGTTCGTAATCTCTGAAATGGCAACGGCGGTTTGCTTCATGCTTTCCGCGTTTTGGGTAAACACGTTCAGCAGGAGCTTGACCCCTTCGTTGATTTCATGCACTTGCCCATTGGCCTGCTCAATAATCTGGTTCAGCTCTTCCGAAGACAACGTCACCCGTTCAGAAGAGGACTGAATCGTTGCAATCAGGTGCTTCAAGTTATCTCTGGCTTTCTGAAGCGACTGAATCATCTGGCCCGCTTCTCCTTGCTGGGTCACCCGAATCTCAGCGGACAAATCGTTCTCAGCCATCGAATTAGCCAGCTTCGCCCCTTGTTTGAGCGGACGAACCAACAACACTTCGGAGATGATTACCGCGAAAATTTCAAAAACAATAAAAATGATCAATGCCTTTAACCCTAAGGATGGCGTAATCAGCTTGAAAAAATCATGATGTTGGCTATAGGATAACGTTACGACTAGAGCGGTATTTGAGACGAACATCGCCAAAAAGACGAGCACCATGATCCGCGTACGGATAGAAATGTTACGAATTCGATTCATCTTAGCATCACCTGTCTTGTTCGTAGTAGGGTATAATTTAAACTTCCTCTAGCAAAATTTGAAGCGATTCAGGGATCTCCTCCTAGTATTTAGATAGGTCATAAGTTCCAAATATTACATGTGTTGTCCATTATATAGTCCCAAATCACTACAGTCAAATAAGAGTGGATGATGGTAAACCGCTTTCAATTCTAGTAAAATGAGATGGGTTATGACATCAATGTAGAAGAATCGCAAACAGGGAGGATATCGGAATGGTCAATTTGAAAGGAAAATGGGCGCTCATTACCGGAGCCAGCCGCGGAGTAGGTTATCAAACAGCGATGTTTATGGCCGAGCAGGGATGCAACCTGATCTTGCACAGCCGCAACCAGGAGCATACCCGGCAGATGGTGCAGGAGATCCGGGCATTCGGCGTCCAGGTCTACTCCGTTCAGGCTGAGCTGGCCAACCACCGGGAAGTCGTGGCGATGCTGGATGAAATCGAAGCCAAAGGCACACCGGTGGACATCGTCTTCAATAATGCTGCAGTCCAAATCGCCTACCGTACCGATTATTGGCAGACCCCGGTCTCGGATTTCGAACAAAGCTTTCAAATTAATTTCATTTCCATCGCGACGATTTGCAACCGCCTGATCCCCAAGATGGTCGAACGCGGCTTTGGCCGAGTCATCAACACCACCAGCGGGATCAAAAACGAGCCGGAGCAAGCCGGTTACGCGGCTAGCAAAGCAGCGCTCGATAAGTTCACCAAGGATTTGGCCTCTCGCCTCGAAGGCACCGATGTCATGATCAATTTGAACGATCCAGGCTGGTGCCGGACCGATTTGGGTGGCCCGCAGGCCCCGAACTCAGTGGAAAGCGTGCTGCCGGGGATCGTGGTCGGCGCTTTCGTCGACGACAAGAAGAGCGGACGCTACTTCCCGGCGCAAAGCTTCACCGGCCTGTCGCTGGAGGAAGCTATCGCGAAGGCAGAGACGTTCGAAGCGGTACCCTATACGATATAACAAGAACATCCCGCGGCGGCCCGCGGGATGTTTCTTAATTAAAGACCATTTATCGTTTACACAGGCTCAAGCTTCATATTGCCTAGAACCGGCGGCGTTCATCTCGCCGGACGTTTCCGCCGCCGTTTCGAGAAAGACCCGATGGGATGGATATGCCAACTTAATGCCTTCCTGCTCCAGCACATGCATGAACGCTAAATTCATTTCCTGTCGCGCTGTTAGATACTCAGCCCAAACCGTCGAACGCGTAAAATAGTAGATAAAAATGCCTAAACTACTCTCGTTGAAATCCGTAAACTTGACCAGAATCGTTCCCGGATCAATATGCTCGTTATCATGGAGCAACTGTTCGATTCTGTTGATGGCAGCTGCTAGTCGTTCCCGGTCCGAATCCAGAGCCACGCCAAGCGTGAAGGTCACTCGTCGCTTGCCCATTTTGCTCCAGTTCGTGATCGGCTGATCCGCCAGCGCAGCGTTCGGTAAGGTGATCACTGCATCCGCGAACGTGCGGATTTTGGTGCTGCGAAAGGTAATATCCTCCACCACGCCTTCGGCGGTTGGCGTTAAAATCCAGTCGCCTTTCGCGAAAGGCTTTTCCAGAATGATGACGATGCCTCCAATAATATTGCCCAACGTGTCTTTGGCTGCCAGCGCGACGGCCAGGCTACCCAAGCCCATGCCTGCCACCAGTCCATTAATGCTAAATCCCCATTCCGCTCCAATTAAGGTCACGGTTAAAATAACCACGACGATACGCAAGACTTTGGATAAGAATGGAATGAGCATGCTCGCATCGTCTAATTTAATTTTACGGCTAAGCCCCTCCAGCATCACTGAGGATTGCGCAGATAGTATATACATCCCCCATCCGATTAGGGCGATAACACAACTCCGGAACAAGGGATCTAAGCCAGCGGCGATTTCCCAACTACGCGGAAGCAGATATTTCAGTCCCATGTAAATACCAATTAAAGTAAACAACCACCGAAAGGGACGCTCAAGTACCTGTCTCCATAGTTCTCCCCTGGTAGACGTCGAGGAATTCCCACGATTCAGCAGGACAAAGGACAATTTTACGAACCCTTTGCTAAACAACGCGAATAGCGCCATTATGCCGAGAGCAATCCCGGCATCTGTCCATCCAAGCTCACTGAACGACTCTGAGAATCTTCCCCCATCGTTCATCGATATAGCACCTCCTTAAAAATAAAGTGCCATTATAACATTCGCCAATGCAAATTGTCTAAAATGACCGCAGTTCCTGCGCCAGTTCCATAAACACTTCCATTGCCTTGGTGTAAAAGGGAGAGGCCTGTGTAACTAGAGAAAATTGACGGGAATACGGCAAGCCTTCCATCTCCAACAGCCTCAGTGTTCCAAGTGCCATTTCCTTTCGCACCGCCGCTTTGGACAACAGGCTAATTCCAAGCCCCGCCTCTACCGATTCCTTAATGATTTGTGTACTGCCGAATTCCATTAATCGCTCCGGGTGAAAACGATGCTGGGCAAACAAATGATCTACTGCTTCGCGTGTCCCCGAGCCAGCTTCCCGGACGATCCAGGTCTCCTCGCTCAAATCGACTAGTCGAAGTCCCCTGCGCTCGGCATAACGGTGTCCCGCCGGGACGACTACGTACATCGCGTCATCGGCGATCGGCACGATCCGGTAGCGTTCATCCCGAACCTCCCCTTCGATGATTCCTACGTCTAGCCGGCGGCTTCCCACCAACTCCACGATCTCCTTGGAATTGCCGATGGTGATCGTCGGCTTGATGTCGGGGTACCCCGCCATCATCTCCGCCAATACATGCGGCAGCACGTACTCCCCGTAGGTATAACTGGCGCCGATCGACAAATCCCCCCGCGCCGCGTGTTTCATGTCGTCGATGAGATACTGCATTCGCGCGTACAATCCGGAGATTTCCCGGGCATGATGATAGACGATTTGTCCCGCCGGGTTCAAACGCACATATTTATTGCTGCGATCAAGCAGCTTCGTTCCAAGAGCCTGCTCCAGAGAACGGATATATTGGCTCACTGCCGGCTGTGTCATATGCAACATCTCGGCTGCCCGGGTGAAGCTTTGCTTCTCCGCGACAGTAATAAACACCTCAAGAGCCGGATCCATTTTTGCTTCCTCCTTATGATCAATCATCTCATTCATAATCAAATACTTATCATAATAATATATATGGTTTATTTTACTTATTATTAAAGCGGATTTAAGCTAAAAGGGCAAATCAACGGAGGTGAAATCACATGTCAACTTCCTTATTACCCTCTAAAACAGTCTTGCCGACAACACCAGAAACCGCAAAAAAAACCGAGCTCCTGTTCGGAGGCATCGGCTTTACGCTTGTGATCGCCATGCTTGGCTTTGGACTTGCTCAACTACCCGGCTTCAACCGGATCGGACAGCTTGGTTGTTCGATCTTGTTAGCCGTCCTCTACCGGCAATTCGTCGGATACCCGGAATCCTTGCGTCCAGGCATCCGGTTTGCTTCCCAGCAGCTGCTCCGTTTAGCAATCGTTTTGTTTGGGCTGAAGCTGAACCTGGACATCGTGTTGCAACAGGGCCTGCCTCTTCTGGCTCGAGATGCCGCAACCATCGCCTTTAGCATAATCGTCACCCTGCTGATCGGCAAATGGCTAAAGGCGGATTTCTCCCTTTCCTTGCTGCTGGGGATCGGCACCGGGGTGTGCGGAGCGGCAGCGATCGCCGCCGTTTCACCGATTCTCAAAGCCAAGGAAGACGATACCGCCATCGGTGCAGGATTGGTGGCTTTCGTCGGCACGCTATTCTCCGTGGGATATACGCTGCTTCGACCATTGCTTCCGATGTCCGAGCTTCAATATGGAGTTTGGAGCGGTGTCAGCCTGCACGAAATCGCCCATGTGGTGCTAGCCGCTGAGCCGGCCGGGCCAGACGCTCTGGCCGTCGCTATATTAGCCAAATTGGGCCGTGTATTTCTGCTCATTCCGCTTAGCTTCCTGCTGATGTATGGCATGAAGCGTACCGCTGGGACATTGTCGCTGAACCCAAGCGCAGCAAAACCGGCTGCCGGATTCGGACCTAAACCGAAGGCCGCCATCCCGTTCCCCTGGTTCTTGCTGGGTTTCATCTCGGCCAGCGTGATTGGCACCTATGCGTTGGGTACCTGGATCCCTGTGAAGGATGCTTTTCTTGGCGATATCTCCACTCTGACCGGGTTTCTCCTGACGATGGCCATGGTGGGTCTGGGACTGAACGTCAACCTGCGCGAGCTCCGATCCAAAGCGCTTCTGCCTCTGATCGCGATGCTGATCACGTCATTACTGTTGTCCGTCGGGACCTGGATATCGCTTATACTTTAAATTTTCCGATCAGCGCCTGCAATTCCTCGGACAACTGACTGAGTCCTTCCATGGAAGCCATCATTTCCTGTACCCCGGCATATTGCTCCTCCGTATGCGCATATACCTCGCGCGAGCCGCCGGCCGTCTGCTGCGCCACCCGATCGATCGTGGTAATCGCTTGAACCAGAGCCTCCGATTGGGAAGACAACTGCTCTACCTGACCGGCCACCCGGCCGATCCCGCCAGCCACCTGCTCGACGGCCTGCCGGATGCTGGTAAACACCTCGCCGGCCTGTTGGACCGTGGCAATACCGGAAGCAATCTCGTGCGACCCGGCTTGCGCCGCTTCGATCACCATCTCCATCTCACTACGCACACCTTCGACCATCTCGGCCACGTCCGCCGCCGCTGCCCCCGTCTCCGCCGACAGCTTCCGCACCTCACCGGCGACTACGGCAAACCCTTTGCCGGCTTCCCCGGCTCGCGCGGCTTCTATCGAGGCGTTCAGCGACAGCATCTGCGTCTGTTTGGCGATGCCGGCAATCAGCTCGGCCGCTTCCGCGATTTGGCCGGAGCGGACGCCAAGGCGCTCGATGAACGCGCGCAGCTCGTCCATCTGCCGCCGAATCGTAGCCATTTGAGCCGCTGCCGAAGCAACGATCTCCTCGCCGGCCCGAGTTTCATTCACGGCAGCCGCCGATTGTTGACGGGCATCATCCGCCAGTTCGGCCATTTCCCGAGCTCCGGCAGCCACATTCGTCACTTGGGCCACGCCAAGCTCCACGCTTTGCACCTGCTCCTCGCTCCCGGCCGAGATTTGGCCCATAATTCCCGAAATCTCCCCGGAGGAGGCACGGAACTGCTCCGACTGGCTTCGCAACTGATCGGCAGAATCGGCGACTCGGCCAGCATGCCGTCCCAAATTGCCGATCATGTCCTGCCAACTGCGTCTCATGTGGTTAAATGCAGCCGCCAGTTCGCCAATTTCGTCGCGGTTTCTCACGACCGTCTCCGTAAGGGTCAAATTGCCTTCCGCTAGTTCACGCGCGCCACTCACCATCACCCGCATCGGTTTTACGATCTGCCGGGACAACATCACGCCGGTCAAGATCGCAAACAGGATGGCTACGGTACCGCACAGCGCCAGTATCCACATCGTCAACGTCGATTCCCTCTGGAACTCCCTTAATTTATCCTGGAGTTGGTTCTCCTGCAGCATCCGCAGATCACCCGACCCCTGAATCATCGTATCCGACGTCGGGATCGCCCACATCAGAGCTTCCGCTTTCGCCAAATCCGGCTTGCCCGATTGGACGTAATCCCGGACCTTCACCAGCAGTCGGGCAAATGTAGCGTTGGACTCCGACAACGAGGTAGCAACCGCCCCCTGCTCCTCACTCGCGGAAGCGCTTACGATTTCATCGATCAACGCGCTCAGCAGCTCATTTGCCTCCGTCAGCGCTTGCTCCTTCTCAGGCGACGGCTCTACGATATACCCGAACAGGAGGCTGTTTTGACGCTGCGTCTCGATCTCCAACTTAGCCACTTGATCCAGAGCCGCTGTATTTTGCCGAAGCAATTCGGAATAGTTATGGTCCAGCCGGTTCAAGAATACGTAAGCGACTCCGGCAATGACTCCAACCAGCAGCGATACCGTAATAAAAGCCGCCGTCAGCTTCCGTCCCAGCGAGAACGCCAGCCTCCCGTTTCGATTCATAGGAGAATTCCCCTTATCCTTCATCCCTTGTCCCCCCTTGGTTTGCTTTAACGAACAAGGGCCGCCAGACTTGTCATCTGCGGCCTATGCTCCTTCTGTATATTCACTTGTATCATCTACCAAACCATGGCAGGAGGGGAATTCAAAATTCTCCTCTGTTCTATCAAAATTCTCATATTTATGGCTTACGCCGCCTCTTTCGCCTTCCCGGCCCGCATGAATATCTTGACGATCTCATTTAGCAGCAACGGAATCAGCGCCAGCAGGATGACGAGCCCCCAATCGGCCAAGCTGAGATTTTCCACCTTAAACGCCGCAGCCAGAAACGGGATGGAGATCGAAAGAAACTGCAGCAGCAATCCGGCAACGACCGCTCCGACGAGGATCAGGTTGGAGAACAAACCGATGGCAAAAATCGATTTGGTCGCACTGCGCTTGGCAAACGAATAAAACAACTGCGATGCCGCCAGCACGACGAACGCCATCGTCCGCGCATAGGTCATCACCTCTTCGGGAATATCCGCGGAGCGTAAACCATATCCATGCTCGCGAAGCCCCACGTAAAAAGCAACCAACGTCAGCGCCCCGATCAACAACCCGCCCAAGACCGCCTGCATGGCCGCCCCCCCGGCAAAGAAGCTCTCCTTCGGGTTGCGCGGCTTGCGTTTCATCACGTCCTTCTCGCCGGGGTCAACCCCCAGCGCAATCGCTGGAAGCGTGTCGGTGACCAGGTTAATCCAGAGAATCTGAGTCGCCAGGAGCGGCAGCGGCCAAAAGAACAGAATCGAAGCGAGGATCGCCACGATCTCGCCAAAATTGCAGGCCAGCAGGAACGTCACGGTCTTGCGGATATTGGCGTAGATGTTCCGCCCTTCCCGGATTGCCTGGACGATCGTCGTAAAATTGTCGTCCGTCAAAATCATATCGCTGGCGCCCTTCGATACGTCGGTGCCGGTAATCCCCATCGCCACGCCGATGTCCGCCGTCTTAAGCGAAGGCGCGTCATTGACGCCGTCCCCGGTCATGGAAACGATGTTGCCCTTCGCCTTGAAGGCTTTGACGATCTTCACCTTATGCTCCGGCGAGACGCGGGCGAATACGCGGATGTTGTTGATTTTCTCGGCAAACGCCTCGTCCGAAAGCTCGTCGATTTCCGCCCCGGTCATACTTTGCTCCAGGGAGCTGGCGATTTCCAGCTCTTTAGCGATCGCTACCGCGGTGTTCCGATGGTCGCCTGTAATCATGACCGGCGTAATCCCCGCCGCTTTCGCTTCGCGAATCGAGTCCTTCACCTCCGTCCGCGGCGGATCGATCATACCGACGAAGCCAAGGATCGTTAGATCCTGCTCCATTTCCTCCGGGGACAGGATACGGTCCGCATCCTTATAGGCGGCCCCCAACACCCGGAGCGCATCGTCCGACATCGCCTCTGCCGCCTCTATGTAGCGCTGCTTCAGCTCCTCGGTCAACGGTACGGCCTTCCCGTTAACCACGGCGGAGTTCGATATTCGCAGCAGTTGATCGATCGCCCCTTTGGTATGAACACGGTATCCCTCCCGCGTCTGGTTCAGCGTGGACATCAGCTTGCGGTCGGAATCGAACGGCTTCTCGGACACCCGCTTGTATTCGGCTTCCAGCGACTTCTTCGAAATATCCTGCTGCTCGCCGTAAGCGACTAGGGCGATCTCGGTTGGGTCGCCGGTGCCCTGACCGTTCTCGTAGGTCGCATCGGAGCAAAGCACAAACGTCTTGATCATTTCGATCGGCGCCTCATCCCCCAGCGGCTGCGCGGTAAAATGCTTCACAACCGTCATTTTGTTCTGGGTCAGGGTTCCGGTCTTATCGGAACAGATAATGTTGACCGAACCAAGCGTCTCGACGGCCGGCAGCTTCTTGACGATCGCGTTGATGCGGGACATTCGGGTCACGCCAAGCGCCAATACGATGGCCACGATGGCCGGTAGCCCTTCCGGAATGGCCGCTACTGCAAGACTGATCGCGGTCAGGAACAGCTCAAACAGATCACGCCCTTGAATCAGACCGATCACGAAGATCACGACGCAAATTCCGATGGCGATATAGCCGAGCATTTTGCCGAGCTCTTCAAGCTTTTTTTGCAGCGGGGTCAGCTCATGCGTGTCTTCGTCCAATATTTTGGCGATTTTGCCCATTTCGGTGTTCATGGCCGTTCCAACGACGACCCCTTCACCACGCCCGTAGGTCACGAGCGTCGACATGAACGCCATGTTGCTCTGGTCCCCAATTGGGGTCTGAGCTTCTTCGTGCAGGTCTTCGGCGTTTTTGTCTGAGGGCACGGACTCTCCGGTCAGCGCAGATTCCTCGATTTGCAGGTTAGCGCTCTCAAACAGACGCAAGTCGGCTGGAATGAACCGCCCGGCATCCAAAATGACGATATCTCCGGGAACGATCTCTCCGGAATCAACCTCCTTCACCTCGCCATCGCGCCGCACCAGCGTTTTGGGGGTGGTCATTTGCTGCAGCGCCTCGATCGCTTTCTCCGCTTTCTGCTCCTGGATGACGCCGATGATCGCATTCAACAGGACAACGGCCAAAATGATGACGGCATCCATGTACTCCCCGACGATGAGCGTAACGACGGCGGCACCGAGCAGCACGTAAATCAACATATCCTTGAGTTGGGCGAAAAACAGCGACCATAAGCTAGGCTTCGGCTTCCCTTTAATTTGGTTCGGTCCATACGTAGACAGCCGCTTTCCGGCTTCTCCCGTGGAAAGTCCGGCAGCCTTATCCACTTGCAGCTCTTGCAGGACAGCTTCCCGGGTTTTGGTATGCCACATGCAGCAGCACCTCTTTACTCAAATTTGACAGGCAATGACTTACCATTATTGTAAACCACATCCACGGGAAATTATGATGCAATCTTCTGTATATTTAGAACTTGGGTCAGCCTATTCAAATCACAGCGAATTTTGTCGATATTTGTAGAAACACCTTAGATTGGAGAGATTGAATAAAATGTTCCGTAAACTGTCATTAGCAGTCAAATTTATGACGACCGCTGGCTTGGTCGTTATCATTTCTTTATCCCTCCTGTTACTCGTCAATTTAAACCAGTCGATGAAGACCAGCATGGCCAAGGGCGAATTAGAAGCGGAGTTAGCCGGCAAACAATACGAAGCGGATTTCGAAAGAACTTTCATCGGACTCAAGGCTTCCTCGGACAGTCTGGCCAAGATGTTGGTCGAAACCGGTAAGCAAGGCGATTTGTCCCGGGAGGAAGCTATTTCCTTATTGCAAAAAGAGCTGTTAAGCCATCCCGAAGTATATGGAATCGGCATGGTGTGGGAGCCCAATGCCTTTGACGGCGCTGATGCAAAGAACGTGAATCAGGCCGCATATAACGATGAGAAAGGTCGGTTTCTCCCTTACCTCTATAAGGAAGGGGATCAAGCGAAGCTGGCTCCTTTGGCGGACTACGGATCCCCCAACGAACATGAGGAATACCAAATCACGAAATCAACCGGGAAGACGACTTACCTCGAACCTTATACCAATGAGATCGGAGGGCATCCGGTCCAAATGATGACGGCAGCCTATCCGATTCTCGATGCGTCGGGAGATTTTCTCGGCGTCATCAAAGTGGACGTGTTGATGGATTACTTGCAAACGGCGGCGGAGCAATACACCCCGCTTGGCGGTTATGTCGCTTTGGTGACGGAAAGCGGAGTTTATGCAGCCAACCCGCATGACCCCGACTCGGTCCTTCAACCTTACGGCGATAATCCGGAAAAAGAAGCGCTGTGGCAGCAGGTGAAAAGCGGGGCAACCCTCAAAGGCTACACCCTGAACTCCGCGGGCCGAGAGGTACTTCGGTCATTCGAACCAGTAACCATGCCGGGGAGCGATCAAGTGTGGTATGCGCAGACGGCCGTAGATAAGGATGTTATTCTGAAAGAATTCACGCAGGCGAAAACAACTTCGATCGCGATGTCCGTAGGGGCGCTAGTTGTGCTTGCGGCCATTCTCGCGTTGCTGGTTTGGCGTATGGTTATCGTGCCGTTACGCCTCTTGACGGCGAAGCTGCAACTCATGGCAGAAGGCGATCTCACGCAGAAACTGCAGGTTCGCAGCGGCGACGAGTTTGGAAAAATGGCCGGTCATTTCAATGAAATGACCGAGAAGCTGCGCGACATGTTCCAACTGGTCGCCGACTTATCCATGGCCGTCGGGGCGACGTCCCAGCAATTGACCGCCAGTGCCGAACAAACCGGCAAGGCTGCCGAGACCATAGCCACATCGATCAACCGTGTCGCCGAGGGGGCACAGGAGCAAAACGGCTATGCTTCCGATTCGTCTCAGGCCGTATCCGAAATGTCCATGGGCGTACGACGCATCGCCGACTCTTCCTCCGCGATCTCCGTTTCCGCAAGCGAAGTGACGTCGAAAACGAAGGAGAGCAGCGTCCAACTGGAACGGGCGGTGTCCGATATGAAAGAACTTCAGGCGGCGACCGAAGCAACCGCCTCCTCCATCGTTCGCTTGGAAGAGCGGTCCACGGCGATCGGCGGCATGATCGAGCTCATCGCGAATATCAGCACGCAAACGAACCTGCTCGCGCTGAATGCGGCGATCGAGGCTTCCCGAGTCGGCGAGCATGGACGCGGTTTTGCCGTCGTTGCCGGAGAAATTCGCAAGCTGGCGGATCAGACCAAACAAGCTGCAGAGCAGGTTACGGAGCTGGTAGAACAAGTACGCACCGATACCAGCGCAGCGGCAGATTCCATGGCCAAAGGCAGCGAGCAGGTCGAACGGGGCGTAAGGAGCGTATCCGACAGCAACGCCATGCTGTCGCTCGTTCTCGCGGAAATCAGCAACGTCAACGACCAGTTGCAAGAGGTGTCCGCCACGGCCGAGCAGATGACCGCAAGTACGGAGCAAGTCTCCGACAGCGTGATCCGTTTAGCCGACATCGCATCGGAGTCGTCCTCAGAGTCGCAAAGCGTTGCCGCGGCTTCCGAAGAGCAGCTCGCCTCCATGCAGGAGATCTCCGCTTCCAGCGAAGCGCTGAGCAACATGGTCCAGGAGCTGTTGGAGAAATTATCTCAATTCAAAATTTGAGTTCTTCGATATCACGCCACAAATTTGCCATAATATGTAGGATCCCATTTAAGCCTTATCAAGATGAAAAAATGCCCGGGCTATGCTACAATACTGAAATGTTAAACGGGAACGTTTAGAGGGATGTATTTCTAGGAGGGTATTTAATTTCATGTTAATCATAGGTATCGCCGGCGGCACCGGGTCCGGAAAAACGACGGTCGCCCGCTCGGTTATCGGCCAGCTGGACACGGATAAAGTGACGTTCATCTCGCAGGACAACTACTATAAGGACCAGTCTCAGCTTAGCATGGCCGAACGGGAGAAGACGAACTACGACCATCCCTTCGCCTTCGACAACGAGCTGATGGTGGAGCACCTTGCCCAACTCAAGAACGGACAAGCCGCTTATGCGCCGGTGTACGATTTCACGATCCATACCCGTTCCGAGAAGACGGTCAAGCTGCTGCCGAACAACATCATCATCGTGGAAGGCTTGTTTGTCCTGTACGATGAGAAACTGCGAGAGATGCTCGACATCAAGGTGTTCGTGGACACCGATTCTGACGTACGCATCCTCCGTCGCGTGTTGCGTGACATGGAGGAACGCGGACGCTCGATCCATTCGATCCACCAGCAGTACCTTGCAACGGTGAAGCCGATGCATGAAGCTTTTATCGAGCCGTCCAAAAAATACGCCGACCTCATTATCCCCGAAGGCGGGCATAACGAAGTCGGCATTCAAATGCTGGCCATCCTGACGGAGAAGCATTTATCCGGCGGGTACAAAGCCTAAAAGGGACGACCACTGCGGTGGGTGGGTCGGATACGCGGGAAGATGTGCCTGCATGTGAATTCCTGCAAAAGTGCAGTTATTTTTCTGCCAAACGGCCTTCAAGCACAAATAACTGCGAAAGTACACTTATTTCGGCCAGAGATGGCCCAATCCGGAATAATCCGAAGAAATACCTGCACTTTTGCAGGTATTTCTTTTGTTTATCGTGTTTCTCTTCCATAACCTGCACTTTTGCAGGTATTTTTTTTACGATTTCACCTGCCGGTACCGACTTTTAGCCAGGGCCGAGAAGATCAGATAAAGCCCGATCAGCAGCGGGAACAACAACCAAGCGAACCCACGTCCCAACGCAAACGGTGTTTCGAACAGAAACGCCTCCCAGAATGCAGCGCCCGCTTTCTCCCATAGGCCCGGGGTATAATACAATGCCTTCGGATTGGTGAACGCTGTGGCATCCACCAGTCCCGTTGAGACCATCGCCGCAAAGATCGGGATATAGCAGCAGGCGAGCGAAAACCACATCTGGGACAAGCGTTGGTAACGCCCCGCCCGGGAATCGGCGTCCGAGAAAATATCATCGCCTGCGGTCTCGTCCATCTTGCGGAAATACTGCGACCCGGACGATTTGCTGCCGGCTACATGCCTCCAGCCGCTGTCCTCAAACAAGGCCAAATAGTCCTCGAAATCTGCCCGTCTTCTAAATGGGCGGAAATCGATTTTGATCACCGCATCCTCCGGTTCGGTCCGTTCAAAGGTATAGGCGATCGACTTCCCCGCCAATGCGAATCCCCGTTTGGCCATCTCGTTCAGCCATTGCTCCTCTTTTTCAAAATCGATAAAAAATTTAAATTGTTGCATGTCATTGTCCCCCTTATTCCCAAGACATGATTTCCTTCGTGACATTCCTCATATGGTTCATTCGCTCGTAATCCAGCCATAAAATCTCTCGGCCCTGGCCCGTGATCGCATATACCTTACGGCGGCTGTCCGCCGTGGCCACAGGTTCAATCCACTTCAGCTTCACCAGATTGTCGATTGCCCCGTACAAGGTGCCGGCCGCCATCCGTACCTGCCCGCGGCTGAGCTCCTCCACCTTCTGCATAATCAAGTAACCATGCGCCGGTTCCGCCAACGCGAGTAAAATATAGTACACCGTTTCCGTTAGGGGCAAGTGCTTGTTGTCCCTGCTCATCGGTTTCGTCCCTCCCTCTACGTACGCCCGATATATCGCGCAACTGTATAGTTACACTATATATAGTTTGACTGTATATTGCAATAAAAAAAATACGCCCCGCCCGTCGTCAACTACTTCGGGCCGAGCGTCTGCGTTTCAATGCTTCTCGCCCAAGAGCAACGAGGAACAGCAGCGGAAGATAACCAAAGGTGAAGGCGCCGCCAACCAACGAGATGACATGCTCCATCCGCTCAATACTCACGGGAGTCCGCATCGAGAGCACCATTCCGATAATGACAAATGTGGTCGTCCCTAATGCCCATTTCCTCGAGATTTTCAGCGTCCGGGTCAAAATACGCACCGCCGCCCAGATCGACATACAACAGATGGGAAAAATAACGAGCAGCCAGTTGAAGATATAGATATAGTCAAAGCGCTCCAGGAAGGCGAAACGAATGATTTTCGAGAGAATCAAGGTCGGCCAGAGCGTGTGCTTCAATTGCCGGATATTGAAATAACTGAGCGTGGTCACAAGGATTGTCATGTAGAGCAGGGTAGTGTGAGCAACCGCGAGATGCGCCCATTTCTGCGCTTTGGCGTTATTTTTGATAAACGGATAATAGAACAACAGGAACTCGGGCCCCAGAAAGATGTAAATGGATTGGACCGCCGATTTGGCATAATCGCCCAGACCATGGTTCCAAAGGGGAAAGAAATTGAGCCAGTGGGCAATTTTCAGAGGGAAGTACAACGACGGCAGGACCAGACTGGGGATCACAACACAGAGCAGACAGATTCCGGCGACGACGCGAAACCCTCCGGATACGATATACCCGGCCACCGCTAATAGAATGATCGAAATTTGCCAAAGCGGCGCATCGGGGAACACCCACACATGAATAATTTCCCCATAGGGACGGATCTGCCCCGTGCAGATCAAGACGCAATAGAAGAACAGCATCCCGGATAAACCGTTCCCGACGATAGGACCAAACAGTTGGCGGTGAAGAGAGAAGATATCTCCTTCTTCGGCCATCCGCATCAAGCGGAATAGCATCCAAATCAACAAATGCATGCAAGCGCCGACAAACAAGACGGATACCCAGGCATCCTGCTCCGCGCCGTCTGCGATCTTTTGCTGAAAATTCAGCATGCCTATCCCCGTCTGGACACCATGAATGAGGAACCAGACGAGGTAACCCGAGACTTGGTTGCTTTCCTTGACGGTACCGCTCATCCGACTCCCCGCCTTCTTCTAATTTCCGATGCCCGATTCTTTCAGGGTGATTTGGGTATGAAGTTCAAAGCGCATATTCGGGTATTCCCTCTTATAAAAAGCCTCCTCATCCCACGATCGGCGATGCGCCCGGACGAAGTCGCCGACGCCAAGCGGATCGACCCCCTGGTCCCGCAGCTTGTTCAGCAGCTTCGTCTCGCCTAAATCGATTTGCCGCTCCAGCATGGACACGATCTCCCTGTAAACCACCGGGTTCCGCATGTTCACGCCGCTTGGCGGTTCCTTCAACATCCCTTCTAGACGCAAGTGGATCGTCAATTTCGTCGCACCGGCATCCCGGGACAATCTTAACAACGGCCTCCCCTTGAACACGTTAAAGGCCGCCGTCCGATATCCCGGCTCCGTGGAAACAGTGATAGGAAGAATCCCGCCCGTCCCCCGGCCTTTCAACATTTTGAGTAGCAGCGTCTCCTTGGCGCCAAGCACCAATTTGAGGCGGTCATCATGAAAGATACCGAGACCCGTAAGTTCGATCTTGCCGTCGTGGTTCTCACTCAAGTAAGGGGCAAACGGATCTCTTCCCTCCCCATAATAATTGAACAGGAAAATCTGCAAGTTATTCAGCGGCACGTTATCGGACATGATGTTCTGTTCGATCAAATAATAGGGCAGCGCCTCCCGGTGTTCGCCTTCTAGATTCCGGAATAACCGTTCCGGCGGTTGCTCCGATATCGCCACGATCATACTCGTACTGATCAGCGGATTCCGGCAAAAGGTGTGAATGAAATGGGCCACCCCTTGTTCCGCCATTCGCCGATCAAACACCAGCAGCCGCAGTTTCCCCAAATGGATCGGATGGGGCGACTGCATGTTCATCTCGCTGAGCAATAGCTCCATATTTTCGCCTTTTCCCTGAAGGGGCATGATCTTGTCACCACGCAAATGGTCCACGTACAATCCGACCGCCTGGTACTCCTCCTTGTCCCGGTTTACCCCAAGTACGGAGAGGATTTTGATATTGTCAACGATCCGGTTTTGGCTGCAGCCAGCCAGGATCAACACCAGTGCGAGGAGACCCAAAGCGACAGGCATTTGATGACGCAGCGGCTTATTCAACATCGTTATCCTCTTTCCGGGAACGAGGACGGTAACGAAACGCCGACAAGGGACGGAGGAATAAGCTGCGATGGGCCATGTACTGGTAGGAAGCCCGAATGACGCTGTCGTCCAGATTCCCCTTCCGGAACGGATAAAGCGGTACGAGATAAGGAATTCCCAGCGACTTAAGACGGATCAAATGACCCATCAGTACAAGAAAACCCGCCGTGATGCCAAACCCTCCCAAGAAAGCTGCCAACAAGACAAAAGGGAAGCGCAACAGCCGAATCGTATTGGCCATCTTAAAAATCGGAGTTGTAAAAGACGCCAATGCGGAAAGGGCAACGATAATCAGCAAAATATTACTGGTCAACGCCGCTTGTACCGAAGCTTCGCCGATTACAATCCCGCCGACGATCCCGAGGGTCTGTCCGATTTTGGAGGGCAGGCGCGCTCCCGCTTCCCGGAGCAGATCGATCGTAATCTCCAGAAAGATCACCTCCACCACCGGCGGAAACGGAACATGAATACGCGACTCAATCAGCGGCCCCAACATGCTTTCAGGGATCACCTCGTAATGAAATGTCATGACCGCCACGTAAATCGGGGTGGCAAAGATGGAGAACATCACGCTCAGCAGGCGAATAAAGCGAAAGAAGGATCCCAATACCCAAGGCAAATAATAATCCTCCGGCGACACGAAAAACCCCAGAAAGTTGGCTGGGGCCGCCATTGCGTAAGGAGAACCGTTGGAAAAAACAGCGACCTGCCCGGAGGTAATCGCATACGTGATTCGGTCGATCCGTTCGGAAGACAAGAACAACGGAAACAATGTGTTCGAATTATCCGCGAGGATCTCTTCCAGTTGGGAGGTATCGTACAACACCTCGAAATCAAAATCTTGGAGACGTTGCTTCACCGCATGGACGTACTCCGGATTGGTGACGTCCTCCAGATATACGACGGCGATTTTCGTCTTCGAACGCGAACCAACCGTCAGCGTTTCAATGATCAACCCGGGGGTTGGAAGCTTCTGCCGTAAGAGATGCAGGTTCGTATCCAAGTTCTCCACGAATCCGGCCTTGGGTCCAACCACGCTGAACTCGTTCTCGGTATCGTTGTTCTGCCGCTGCCCCAATTGACCGTTATCCAGGTTCGCCAGGATATACGTACCTTCCGCCGAACTCATCCGGAGGAGCACGCACCCCTCCATGATTTTCGCGACGGCCTCCGGCTCCTGTTCCGTTTGGTTTACCTCGGCGAACGGCAGCAAGCCTCGTATATCATCCGGGCGTACGAGTTGATCTCGATGCTTCTGAATCGCCGGCAGCAGGAAATGCGTGACTTTCTCCGCCGACACTAAGGAGCGAAAATAGGCGATTCGAATCAACCCTTCATCGTCCTCAAAGGGAGAGAATTCATGAAAATCGCTGGATTTTTGAGCCAGGGTCAGGGTTAACCGACCTGCGTGTTGCCGCCCCTTTTCGCCGGAAAGGTCCACAAACATCTTCCTCGATTTCAATGATTTTCCTATAAGGTGCCGCAGCGTGTCGGGTTTTATGCACAATCGTAGGTTATCCCCTGCATAAATATGCAAAATAGCGCGTCCAACGGTTTGATGGATGAAGCGATTCGCAGTATGATAAATCATGTTGAGAACGGATACAAGGAGGGTGGAAAGAAACGGCTAACTTTTCTGGGAGAGGACGGGATGCCCGATGCGGGGAAAAACCTTGCTGCTTGGCCACATCAAGTCGCATATACCGCTGTACTTGACAGCAGTGTTGTGCCTGACGGCCGCCAATGTGACGTATTCGTATTTTCCGAAGGTACTGGGGGATTTCACGGACCACCTCCAGCAAAGCGGGCTGACGAGAGGTGGAGTAGGCCGGTACGCGCTGACTCTGGCTGCCATCGCCGTCGTCTACGGCCTATGCTTCGGAATCGGGCAGTACATCAACCATCGCCTGGGCCGGATGTTTGAATTTCGTGCCCGGAGCCAGCTGTTCCGGCATTTTACTCAATTAAGCGAAGCGTTCTTCTCGAAACACGGGATCGGCAAGCTGCTCAGCTACGTGATGAATGACGTCACCGGCGTGAGGGAGTCGATCGCCAACGGGTTGAATCAAATGACCAATGCGTCGGTGTTGTTGATCTCCGTCATTACGATGATGACGGTCAGCGATATTCCGGCGCTTTTGATCGTGGTTTGCGTCTTGCCGCTGCTCGCCATTCCGTTTATCGTAATCGGGTTCGGCCCTAAAATCCGCGACAACTCGCGGCAAGTGCAGGAGTCGTTGGCGGCAATGACCGAAGCGGCGGAAGAGCAGTTTGAGGGAATCAAAGTGACGAAAAGCTTCGCGACCGAAGAAATCGCCCGCGAAAGGTTCGGGCAAACGGTCGACCGCATCCTGGGCAGCCAGTTGTCGCTGGTGCGTATGAGCTCGCTGTTCCAGGTGCTGCTGCCGTTTACCGGTGCAATATCGATGGCCGTAGCCATCGCCTACGGCGGCCTGCTCGTCGCGCGCGGCGAGCTGTCGCTCGGCAATTTCGTTGCCTTAACGTTGTACTTGCGGATGATCATGAACCCGCTTCGGCTGATCGGCAACGTCATCAACTTCATGCAGCGCTCGCGGGCTTCGCTGGATCGGCTAAACCGACTGCTGTCCGTGAAGCCGGACATCCGCGACGAAGACGGGGCCCTGCCGATGCCGGAAGATCTGCAAAGTCTTTGCATCGACATCCGCGGATTGACGTTCACCTATCCAGACGCCGTACGCGAGTCGTTGCGGGACATCCGTCTCCGGTTGCAGCCCGGAGAAACGCTGGGCGTCGTAGGCCGGACCGGCAGCGGGAAAACCACGCTCGTCAAGCTGTTGCTGCGAGTATACGATCCTCCTCGCGGCACGGTCTTCATCGGCGGCTGCGACATCCGAAGCCTCACGCTGGAGAGTCTGCGCACCCGCATCGCTTATGTACCGCAGGACGGCTTCCTGTTCAGCACAACGCTTCGCGACAACATCGCCTTCTTCGACCGGACGTCAGAGCTGGGCCAAGTCGAGGAGGCCGCTAGGTTGGCCGATCTCTATGACAACGTCGCCGGCTTCCCG
Organism: Paenibacillus timonensis; assembly: GCF_009725205.1. Classification (GTDB taxonomy): domain Bacteria; phylum Bacillota; class Bacilli; order Paenibacillales; family Paenibacillaceae; genus Fontibacillus; species Fontibacillus rhizolycopersici. The sequence goes on from NZ_WNZY01000009.1 coordinate 187,424, forward strand.
AAACGGTTCGACACCGAGCTTGGCGAACGCGGCCTGACGTTGTCCGGCGGCCAGCGCCAGCGGACCAGCCTGGCCCGAGGACTCATTAAGGACGCTCCGATTCTGCTGCTGGACGACAGCGTTAGTGCGGTCGACGCCGTGACGGAGACGCGAATCCTATCGCATTTGCGCGAGGCCCGAAAGGGGAAGACCACCCTGATCATCGCCCACCGCATCAGCGCCGTCAAACATGCCGACCGCATTCTCGTATTGGAGGGCGGGCGGATCGCCGAAGAAGGAACACACGAGCAGTTGCTTCAAGCCGGTGGCTTGTACGCGAGAATGCATCACCTCCAGGAAGGAGGCGATAGCGATGCCGTCTAAACCGGAAACCGCGGATAGCCGCAAAAAGTACGAGGTTACCCCAGAGCAGCGGCGGAAGGCATTTACGGCTTTGCTCGGTTATGCGAAACCGCATCGAAAAGCCTTTCTCGCCGTATTCGGCTTTGCCTTCCTGGCGATTTCCGCCGACTTGCTGCAGCCGTTCCTGATCAAATATGCCATCGATGAGAAGGTGCTATTTGGCGCCCACGGCCCAAGCATCCTGCTTGGCCTGGCCCTGGCCTACCTCCTGCTTGAGGCGGTCAGCGGCGTCTTCTCCTATTGGCAAGCCAATCTGCTGCAACGGGCCGGGCAAAGCATCGTCGCCTTGCTGCGCAAGGACCTGTTTAAGCAGATTACGAGGCAGTCGATGTCCTTCTTCGACCGCAACTCGGCCGGCGGTCTTGTTACGAATGAATCGAGTGACACGGAAACGATCAACCAGTTCTTCACCCAAGTGCTGCTGAGCTTGGTGCGCGACGGATTATCGCTCATCCTGGTTGTCGTATTCATGTTCGCACTGGACGTCCAGTTGGCTTTATATTGTTTGGTTCTCTTTCCGATCATTACCGTGATTGCCATCGCCTTTCGCAAGTATTTGCGCACCAGCTACCAGCGGGCCCGCTCCTTGCTGTCCCGGCTCATCGCATTTACCGCCGAGAATCTGAGCGGCATGAGCCTGATTCAATCGTTCCATCAAGAGGGGGAGCAGTCTTCCCGCTTCAGGGAGCGGAACACCGCGTATCTGCGGGCCAATCTGCGGGAAGTGCGGGCGACGGTGCTGTTCAACCGCTCTTTCGATATTCTCGGTAACCTATCGGTAGCCTTCGTGGTCTGGATCGGCGGCTTCGCGGTGCTGGGTCACCGCATTGAGTTCGGCGTGTTGTACGCCTTTATCAGCTACATCCGCCAGTTCTTCCAGCCGATCAATCAGATTACCCAGCAGTGGAACACGCTGCAATCGACGATCGTGTCGGTGGACCGGCTATGGCGGATCTTCGCCGCCGAACCGGAAGTCCAGGACCCTGCGCCGGAGGGGGCTAAGACGATGCCTGCCCGGACCGTGCGCGGGCGGATCGATTTCAATCACATCCGCTTCTCGTACACGGACGGACAGGAGGTGCTGCACAGCCTCGACCTCCACGTACGGGAAGGCGAGTTCATCGGCATCGTCGGCACGACCGGAGCAGGCAAGAGCTCCCTGGTGAACCTGCTGACGCGGTTCTATGACGTGGACGAGGGCAGCGTCGAAATCGACGGAACGGACATCCGTCGCCTGCCACAAGCCTCGCTGCATCGCATCGTCGGACTGGTGCAGCAGGACCCGTTCCTGTTCGCCGGGTCGATCATCGACAACGTCCGCCTCTTCCGCGAAGACATCCCCCGCGAAGAGGTGATCCGAGCCTGTCGGCGCATCGGTGCAGATGCCATGATCGCGCGGCTGAAGGACGGCTATGACACCCGGCTGTCCAACCGGGGCAGCGGGCTGTCCGCCGGGGAGCGCCAGTTGATCTCCTTCGCGCGGATCCTGGCCTTTCGGCCGAACATCCTCATTCTCGACGAGGCGACGGCCAACCTGGATTCGCAGACGGAGCAGCTGATCCAGAACGCGCTGAACGTGGTATCCACCGGACGGACGACGCTGGTCATCGCGCACCGGCTGTCCACCGTTCAGCATGCCGACCGCATCCTCGTCATCCAGGATGGCCGCATCACGGAACAAGGCACGCACGAAGCGCTGCTTGCCCGCGACGGTTACTATGCGGAGCTGGTACGCCACTCGCGGCAAAGCCGCGCGGAGCCGCAGAAGCTGGCGCAGCGGCGATAATAAGAACTGGAGGGCTGGCCCGTTCAATCGGGCCAGCCCTCTTTTGGATAAACTGCACCTCCCCACCTCGTTCGCAATACTATGGTTGTAAAGTCTATCTTGGGTGGGTGACCTGCAGATGATATACACCGCGCTGGGGGATTCCATTACGTTTGGCGACAATGCTTCCTCGCCGAAGTTGGCATATCCTCATTTAACCGTAACGGCTTATAATCGTTCAAACCCCCGTACCATTAAGGGTTATGTATTAGCTCGATCCGGTTGGACCAGCAGCAATTTACTGGATGCCGTCCTGTGGCAGGGCTCGGAGATGATCAAGCGCTCTTCCGTCGTCTCGGTCTGGATCGGCGGCGTGGACTTGGCGAATGCGGCCATTACTCCGCTTGTGAATGGCGGTCCGTTTCCGAATATGGCAATGCTCGTGCAGTTTCGCCGGAATCTGAACGCCATCCTGGGGCAAATCCGGAAGACCAGTTCAGCCCGGATCGTATGCTGCACGCAGTACAATCCGTTTCCGAACAGCTCGATTGCGGTTGAGTGGATCGGCCGCCTGAACCAAACGACCCAAGGCATCGCCGCCGCATACGACGCCAAAATCGCCCCGGCGCATAAGTGGTTCGAGGGGAAACAGGCGGAGCTGATCGATGGTTACCGGGAAGGGCAACTGGAGGACATCCTTGGCGGGACGCTTCCGATTCATCCAAACGACCGAGGCCACCGGGTCATTGCGAACGGGCTTTCTCCCTATCTTTTTCCCAAATCAAACGTCTCTTCGAAAAAAAAATAAACCGGGACGCGTATCCCGCATCCCGGACTTGTTGCATACCCGCACGGACTCCTCCGGCCTATCTGGCGACTTCGTCTTCCGTGACGTCGTTGAAGAATTTAAACGCGTAGATGGCGCAAATGCCAACGATGGTATAGATTACTCGCGATAGGGTCGCGTCTTGGCCGCCAAAAATGCTTGCCACCAAGTCGTATTGAAAGAGACCTACCAATAGCCAGTTTAACCCGCCCACAATCAGTAAAGTGAGCGCTACAACGTTCAACGTTTTCATTCCGGGCCAACTCCTCGGTCGAAAAATTTTTATTCATTAGTTAAATTTCCATGTTGCCCAAAATTTATGCAGGCCCCGGCAAATATCACAAATCGTCCAAAAAACTAAGGAACAAGCACAGGCAGCACGCCAAAATCCGAGTAAGATATATCGAGCAAAACGTCTACCCGAAAAAATCTCAAATACTGAGGTGATCCTAGCATGGCAAGTTCGGCAAACATTCGCAATCGAGCGAAGCAGCTGAAAGGCCAGCCGGTTCGCGTTCTTATGCACGATGGGCGTTCTTATATCGGATGGATCGCCGGGCTGGATTCGAGCGGCCTGCTCCTCTCCGTGCCCCCGCGCGGCAAGAAGAAGTCGAAGAAAAAGGCGGCAGCACGCAGCAAAAAAGCCCGGGTATCGGCCTTCCAGCCGCTATTCGGCGGAGGTATACCCGGATATCCCGGTTCAAGTGCCGGCATCCGGCCCCCGGTTGCTGGCTGGGGCTTTGGCGGTGGGCCGGGGTTAGGTTACGGCTCCTTTAACGGAAATCCGGGAAGACCGGGGGCCTATGGCTTTGCTGGAGGCCCGGGGCCGGGAAGACCAGGATTCACCGGCTTTGGCGGCCCAAGTGGAAGTTCCGGCGGACCGGAGGGGCAGGCTCCGGAAGGCGAATCGCCGGAAAGGCCTCGCCGGGCAGGAATATTCGGCATGGTGCAAAAGGTGCAGAAATACATGCCCTTGATGAAAATGGGCTACAACGCCATCAAATCGATTATTCCCTTGTTTAACGGCATCAAAGCCTTGATGGTCTAAACGGTAAGGCAGTCTTCCCTTGGGAGGCTGCCTGTTTTGTCGCGGGGTCCAATGGGAAGGATGGCATTAAGGGCTATCATGGACTATCCCTTATCCTCAGATTCGGAAAGGAGCACCCGCATGTCGTCTTCTTACCCTTATTTATCGCGAAATAGGGTCGATACGCCGTTTCATGATCCGGAACTCCTGGAGGCGGTCTGGAAATCCCGCTGGGGCACCGAGAATCCGATCGGCCCGATTCGCCTGGTGCTCATGCACGCACCGGGGGAGGAGGTATTGCAGCTGCATGACTCAGCCGGCGCGATTGAATCCGGCCCCGTTCTACTTCAACATATCCGGGGGAAGCTTAGCAAAAACAACGGCACCGCAGCCCCAAAGCTCAAGCGATTGCAAGCTCAGCATCAAGCGTTGGCCGCTGCCCTGGAGAAGGAGGGCGTTCGTATCCTCTGGCTGGATAAGCCGGACAAGCCCTGGCCGGAAACGATGTATACCCGCGACTTAGGGATGGTCATTCCCGGGGGCGTTATTTTGTCTCGCCTTGCGTTATACGTCCGATATGGGGAAACGCCGCTGGCCGCCCGTACCCTCGGAGCGGCCGGCGTACCGATCCTCGGCATGATTCAAGGCAACGGCTTTGCCGAGGGCGGCAGCTTTATCATGCTGGACCCGCAAACGGCGGTCCTTGGCCGGTCGGAACGGGTGAATACCGAGGGAATTGATCAGGTGCGTCATCTTCTGTCGCTACAGCAGATCGACCTCATCGTCATCGACCTCCCCGCCTCGATCATCCATCTGGACGAGGCGTTTCTGGTGGTCGATCGCCGCAAAGCACTGGTGAATATCGCGTTGCTCCCGTATTGGTTCCTGGACGAACTGCATCGACGCGGTTTCGAGCTGTTGCACGTGGATCCCCGCGATCCGACCTTAACCATCAACGGTTTAGCGTTGGCCCCCGGGAAAGTGCTGTTCTCCGCGGACGGGAAGCATACCATCGACCTGCTCTCCAGCCAAGGCGTTCAAGTCATCCCCGTCGAGATCTCTGAAATCGCCAAGATGGGCGGCGGCATCCACTGCTGTACTCTGCCGCTGATTCGGGAACCCCTGCTATAAATCGAGTCGGGGATAAACAAAAAAAGAGACGCAGGGCGCGTCTCTTCCTTACCTACTTACGGCGGTTCTTCGCGAACCGGGTATACACGATCAAGGCGGCAAGCATCATCGCCACAAACCCGATGTTCCCCGCAGCTTCAGGCGTCATTCCAAACAAGATGCAAAGGTTGGTGACCAGGCCATTCGTCAGCAGCGCGATTAAAATCAAAAATATCGGACGCCACAAGTTATATCCTCTCATTCAGCGACACTCCCGCTCTCTTCATAATCGAACCTATGATTTCATATTAGAAGCATTTTAACATAACTAGAGAGCGTTTGCATTTTCGCATGGGAGGTACCGGCGTCAACCGAGTCGAAAATAGAAAGGGATCCGCGGGTTACCCCACAAAAACGCAACCGCGAACAGGTCAAAACCTCCCTTCGGGGATTAAGATGAGGTTGTTATGAGAACCAATACCAAGATCGACTGGCATCGAAAAGTTGAAGAAGCGATCATGCGCATTCTAGGTGCCTTGGATGAGCCGCTGAACTTCCGGCAAATCTCCAAAGAGCTCCATTCGTCGCCGTATCATTTCCACCGGAAGTTTCGCGAGTTGACCGGAGAGAACGTACATGAATGCCTAAAGCGGCTGCGTATGGAAAGGGCGATGCACCTCCTGCGGAATACCGATAGGGGGATCCTGGATATCGCGCTAGACTCCGGATATGAAACGCCGGAAGCGTTCACCAAGGCGTTCAAGCGCATCTTCGGACTGACTCCGACCGATGCCCGGAAGCTGCCGAGTTGGGAAGGCGCCGTATTCTCTTCCGTCGGCCTGCATTACAACGAAAGCCAGCCGTCCCATTGGTTCTACCTCAATCCTGAAGGAGTGAATCGATTGGAAACGAAAATCGTTGCTTTTGACGCCAAACGAATTGTGGGTGTGGAGAACGTAGGAGATTATTGGGGACTGCCCAAAGCTTGGGAGAAGCTCCACGCCGTCTTGAAAGAGCATCAACTGTACCCGCAAGCCCAAGAATGGATGTCGGTATTTCCCGACCATGCAGACCCTATCCCGATGCCGGAGAAACGGTCTTATGCCGCCATCGCCGTGGGCGCAGACTTTCAGAATGAAGCCAACTATGGGTTGATGGAATACGTGATTCCGGCAGGCTTGTACGCGGTGACGGTCCACTTCGGCTCGTCCGAAGAAATCGGCCCGACCTGGGATCGCTGGATCCAGGAATGGCTCCCGGACAGCGGCTGGAGGGCCGATCCGACGCGGCCGAACTACGAGTGGTATCAGAACCAGTGCGTCCCGCCGGAGCTGCAATTAACGTTCTTGTGCACGCCGGTGGTGAAGATCGAAGGATAAAGGCTGGAATCCCCCTTGGCTCTCTTTATGGGCAGCGGGGGATTTTTTCGCTTTATTTCCGAGCTTGGCGATTTTCCCTCCGGTAAATTTTGTCATAGACATTCCTGGCGTTCTGTTTTGTATAATCAAAAAGATTGCCATTTACACGGAAGGAGCAACGACATGTGGTTTTTATTCGCACTACTTACGTCTTTGGCGTGGGGGGGCGCAGATCTTTTCTATAAAAAAGGCAGCGACAGCCACGATCGATACAGTCATCTGAAAATCGTGGTGATGGTTGGGCTTGTGATGGGGATTCACGGTACGGCTTACCTGCTAATTAAGGGGCTTTCCTTTGATCCGATGGATATGATCCGATACTTGCCGGTCTCTGCGCTTTATATCCTATCGATGGCGATTGGTTATTTCGGGCTCCGGTACATCGAGCTTTCCATCGCTTCGCCGGTACAGAACTCGTCCGGGGCCGTGACGGCAATCCTGCTGTATCTGTTCTTTCCCCATGACCTCGGCTGGGTCGAAATTGCGGGGGTAACGATCATCACCCTCGGCGTAGTGGGGCTGGCGGTTCTGGAGAAGCAGGGCGAACGGGTCGCTCTCAAATCGGGAACAGAGCGTATCGATGCGAAATATCAAATCGGCGTAATGGCGATTACCTTTCCGCTGCTCTACTGTCTGCTTGACGGATTAGGTACGTTTGCCGACGGGATTTATTTGGACGAGCTGAAGCTGATCGGGGAGGACGCCGCGCTGCTGGCTTACGAGTTCACCTTCTTCCTATGCGCTGCGGTCGTCTTTATCTATTTGGTCGCGGTCAAAAAACAACGGTTCAACTTCTGGGGAGAGCGCGTCAAAGGCGTTGCCGCGATCTTCGAGACGGCGGGCCAGTTCTTCTACGTATTCGCCATGGCTAGCAATGCCATCGTGGCCGCGCCGTTGATCGCTTCGTACAGCGTATTCTCGGTAATTTTGTCCCGCCTGTTCCTCAAGGAACGGCTCAGCCGGCTGCAATACGCCGTCGTTGTGCTTGTTCTGGCAGGGATTGCGCTGCTCGGCTTGGCGGACGAGCTGTAACGGACCGTAATGATCTTATCAGCCTATTTCCCGGGTATTTCCCAGCGTAACGGACTCCACGGGTCTTATTTGGCTTACGGCGCTGCATTTCACGGTAATTACCTGGAAATAACGTCATATCAGTCCGTTACGTTCCAGTAAGTAACCGCTCGCTTCCTTTTAACGTCTCTGGTGTCCGTTAGACTCGTAGACTCGAATTCAAGCTCCGCACATTTCCTCACGATGGACTACCCTAGGCTCACTCATGTTATACTGCTACTAATATGCCGAAAGCGAGGTACCCATCATGTGGAAAGAATTCAGAGCCTTTGCGCTTAAAGGAAATGTGCTTGATCTGGCCATCGGGGTGATTATCGGGGCAGCCTTCGGAGGGATCGTGACCTCTCTGGTCAACGATATTCTGATGCCGGTCGTCGGCTTGTTGGTTGGCGGCATCGATCTGAAAGAGATGCAGTTTCAATATGGCGATACCGTACTGAAATATGGTGCTTTCCTGCAAACCGTCATCGACTTCTTTATCGTCTCCTTCTCCATCTTCCTGTTCGTCAAGGGCATTAACAAGCTGAAACGCAAAGAGAAAGAGGAGCCGAAGCCTGAAGCACCCCCTGCCCCTTCCAAAGAGGAAGAGCTGCTGGCCGAAATCCGCGATTTGCTGAAGCAAAGAGCATTGGAGGAGAAGTAACAGGAACCCCCTTCAAGCCCAAAAAACCCGCTCGAGCCATTCATGTTCGGGCGGGTTTTCTCGTAAATCCTTACGCCAGCTTCTGCCCGCAATTCGGGCAGAAATTCGCGCCATCGTTCTTGGCCCCGCAGTTCGGGCAGAAATTAGGGCGCTTGGAACCTGCTCCTGCGGCGGAAGGCGCCGTGGGTTGCGGCGGCTGACTCGTCCCTGGGTTCGGCGACTGCGGCTGCGAATGATCCTTCCCGTGGTCTGGTTCCGAATTCAGGTTCTTCATCATTTCCTTGGCCAGGTTCATGCCCATCATCATGCCCGCCATGTCCGAAGCGGCCCCGCCGCCCTGCACCTTGCCCGAGGCGAGACCGTCGGTCATGCTGACCTGCTGGTATTTCGGCAGATTGCCGATCATTTCATGCGACGCGGTCTTGGTGATCATATCCTGGATTTCCTTCGGATAGCTGAAGCTCATGACCTGGAATCCCGTAATCGCCAGACCGTCGTCCATCACCTGCATATCGAGATCTTCTTTAATGCCGCGTGCGATATCCACGGCGTTGGCCTGCAGATTAAACATGTCTTTGCCCTCTCGGCTAATCCACTTCATCAGCAATTGGTCGAGTACGGAGGTAATGCGAAGTCTGACGTCCTCCACCAAATAACTTTGCTTGACTCCCGCAACCTTATCAATTAACGTCACATAGTCATTGACCTTGAAATTAAACGTACCGTTTGCACGAATCGGCATCCCGCCGGGGAGCTGGGGCGTCGGAATTAACACCGGATTTTGCGTGCCCCACCGGACCGTAAACTCCTTCGTGTTCACGAACAACACCTCAACCCGCATGCCGCTGTTGAAGCCGAACTTAAACCCTTTCAGCGTAGACAGGAACGGCACGATTTCCGAGGCAACGTTATATTCGCCTTCCTCCTTGAAAATCCCCTCGATTTTCCCGTTATTGATAAAGACGGCATCCTGCCCCGAGCGGATGATCAGCTTACTCCCTTTTTTGATCTCCCGGTTATTCCATTTCCAGAAAATCATGTCGTCCCGGAACTCTTCCCATTCCACGACATTGGCAAATTGGCTCTTGAAAAAACTCATAGGCTACCCTGCCCCTTCCGTTAAAATGATCCCCGGCTCCCGCTATGCGAGTGTCCGCCGCTGGTCGTTCCTCCGCCTCCACCGCCACTGCTGCTGCTCTCGATCTTCGTTTTCGTTACCGTGGTACGGAGATAGTTGTCTTGCCGCCATATAACGCCGGAGTCACCCGAATCCTCGTAGGTACGATTGTTCACCGTGACCCTGCCGCCGCTCCGGAACGCCATTATACCGACAACCACTCCCCCGATGACGAGTGCGATCACGAGTTGAATGGCGGTATTGAACAGGAGGTTATCCGGATTCACTCCCGGTCGGAACCCCATATACCGGTAGGAAGTCCGTATGTACTCTGCGAAGGCGCCATGATAATCACCTGCGGTTAACATCGGGGCGATCTTGTTGCGTATTTTGTCCAAACGGCTGTCATCCAGGTATTTCTCACCTTTATAGAAACCCGCCAAATATAAATCCCGATTGCGCATATCCAACGTCAAAATCACGGCATTGCCATGGGCTTTGTCGTACCCCGGAGCTCGCTCGTCGTAGAAATCCTCCGTCAACTTGACGACGTCCTCATCTTCGGGGTTATCCGTCGTAAAGACGATAACGTCCGTCTCCCGTTTCGGCCCGTATTCATTAGCCAAAGCATTCAAATCATCGATATATTCCGGATACAGAATATCGGCTTCGTCGTAAATCAGCTTCTTCTCGGTTGGTGTTTGTTCTGCCCAAGCCGTCAACGGAGTCAGCATCCATAACGCGACCAACGTTAGCAACAAAAACGTGGTTACCCTTCGCTTGTTCATATGAAGCCGCCTCCCAACATCCAGGCCACGATTTTGAGCCCCAGGAAAGATACGGCCGATACGCCGGCGAACCAAGCCGTCATTTTCCCCTTGCTAAGCGGCGGTTTTCCTACCACTTTCCCCGTCTGCCCGTTCATCGCAAACGTGTATTGTTTCCCCTTGTAGTTGTAATAAACCATCCACACCGGAAGCAGCGTATAATCGGACTGCTTGACGGTCGTATCGATTTGCTTGTCGGAATAACTTACCGTAGCATATTCAGCAACAGTCGAAGATATATAGGATTCGATATAAGGCATGGTTTTCTCCCGGGCTCTCGGGGTGAGTTGCTCGCTGTTAAAGTTATACTTTTCGGCGATATAGCCTGCGAGATAAGGCGTCTTAAACGTCTTCAATTGATCGTAGGGAAAAGGCTCCAGCTTATCCATCAGCTGATCGTCCATTTTCGCTGAGGCATCGATCGGCAGCCGCACATAATTGAGACGGATTCTCCGGTAGAACTCGTAATAATCCGTTTCCGTGTATTGGTAATCGCCTCTCCGATAGCTTCTCACCTGGGTCCCTTGGCCGCGGACATCCACATTATGAAGTAAGTCGTACAACCAGAACGGCACGTACATCCCGGTGATGTTCTGGATGCGGTCCGCGGTCATGAAGCCGCGGGGCGTGAGCAGCCCTTTCCGACACCATTTCTTGAAGGCCGCCATCGCTTCTTCCTTGCTGATCGCAAAAGGGATCACCTGTTGCGGGGCCAGCTTTCCGGTCAGGCGATCGCTCAACACCACGGCGGAGCCGCAGAAGCTGCAGGTCGTCGCACTGGTCTCCGGTTCCGTCACGATCACCGCGCCGCAGCTTTCGCAGTGATACTCCCGGACCTCATCCTCCGCGAATACCTCCTGCTTTAACGGGTCGGGAATTTGCTCGATATTGTCTTTGCGGCCGCAGCTTGGGCAAGATAACATGCCCGTCGTACTATCGAAAGTCATGCCGCTGCCGCAGCTCGGACATTTGTATTCAATGACCGGCAAATCGTTCACCTCAATCCATCCGAATAAGAATTCAGGAATTTTGCTTATTTATTTTCGCTTTCAGCGCCGCGAGTTCGTCCTCCGGAGTAGTTACCGTAAGAGTACCCGACTCCTCTCTGGCCGTGTTGTTGCCCTTCTCCAGCTCCGCGAAGATAGCATCCAGATCGTCTTCCCGCGTCCCAGCTCGCAGCTCGGCCAATGCCAGCGCTTCGTTCAGCGCTTGATCGGCCTTCGCCTCCAGCTCGCGAAGAGTCTCCTTTCCACCGGAAGCCTGTGTCCGGCTCAGCGTTTCGGCCTCCGCCAGTTTGCGCTTCAGCTCGGCTTGCCGCATCTCCAGCCCCTGCAGTTCGGAACCCAGCTTATCCTGCATCTGCTTCATTTTGGACGAATTGTCCGCGGCTTGCTCGTAGGCTGCCTGCAGCCCATTCAGACGCTCCGCTTGCTTTCCCTTCCGCTCCAGAAACTTCAGCGCGGCAGATTCGTCGCCCGATTCCACCGCTTTCTCCGCATACCGCTGCAGCTTCCGGACCTCCTCGGCGCACTCATCCAGCGCGCGCTTCGCCCGGTCTTCCTCCACCTGCACCGCCGTCGCCTCCGCCTTGACTTGCCCTATATCCAGCCTCAACTGGCGAATATAGGCATCCACCGTCGCTGCCGGATCCGGTGAACGCTCCAGCAATGCGGAGAGATTGGACCGCATCACGTCCCGAAACCTCGCCAAGATTCCCACTTCTCGTCCTCCTTCAGATCCGTTATTTACTTAATAATACATCAAATCCGATCTATTGGTTTCAATGTCGGCGATGAAGGGATGGCAAAAATAAAAACGCCCCCAAAGGGGCGCGTACACGGGTTATAGGTCAGAGTCTTCCTTTTTCTCGGAGTACGCGATCAGGTTGACCTTCTCCCCGAGGGTTTGCTCGATCTTCTCCTCGAGCCTCCGAATCTCCTGAACCAGCGACGCCCGGTCCTCCAAATCCGTGAATTCGTAATCTTGTTGCATAACGCTACACTCCTCCCTAGTTTTAAGATAACTTGCGCGGAAAGGAGTCGTTATATGCAGCAGCGGGGCCATAAACCTTACTTCGCTGCCGCATGGTTATTCTTAAAAATCGGCACCATCCGCCGCTTCCCGTCCCGAAACACCGCCAACTCCTTATATCCGAGCTTGACCATGTCGGCCAAGGCCGTATCGAGCAGGGTGCCAATATCGTCCGGAAAGTGAGCATCGGAGGATAACGTCAGCGGAACCCCGTAATGGGCTAATACCGACAGGAACAAAGGACTCGGGCAGCTCTCGGCGATGGGATAGCGGTAGGCGAGGCCGGTATTGATCTCCGTAGCGACGCCGCTACGGGCCATTTCCTTGGCGATGCTCCGGTAATACGGCAGCAGCTTCTTCTCATTAGCCGGCCGGAAGCCAAACACCTTCAGGTTGTCCGGATGGGCGATAATCTGGAACAACCCCGAGACGCTAGCCTGTCGCAGCAATTCGTAATAATCCGCGTAGGTTTGCACGGGATCCCGGCCGTCAAAGCCGGTCTTCGCCTCCGGATTGTCAAAACCCCAGCCTTCCAGAAAGTGTACCGAGCCGATCACGTAATCCCAATCATAGCCGGACAAAATCTCACCCAATTCCGCTTCGCACCCGGGGAAGAAATCCGCCTCGATGCCGAGGGCCAAATCCGGCCGAGTCTTCTTCGCCTTCGTGACGAAGTTCACGAAATCCGCGATCGATGCCACGCATACTTGGTCCAACCAGGTCCGCTGCAGCTTGCCAACCCGACTGTCATCCAACAGCATATGTTTCTCGTAATACGGGCGGCATTCCCGGAACCGGTACAGATGATCGACGACGCCAAACTCCTGAATGCCGCGTTCGCGCCCCCGAATCAAGTAGCGATCCAACCATTCTTCGCTATAGGCTCCCTGCTCCATACGCCGAGACAACAGCTGTTTCATTTCTTCGGCATACTCGATCGTGTGATGCCCCAGCGCTGGATCCGGCCCCGGCTCGGTCGCAGCCAATCCTTGTAAGGTACGCGATAGCCAGCGCAAAGAATACGGGCCTTCTTCCAGATGAAAATGCATGTCAACCTTCACCCGCAAACTCCCTCCTTGTCTACTCCCATTTCACCATGGCCCCGGAAGGCTTGATCCCGAGATAATGGCACATCAGCGGAGCCAAATAGAGTTGGGACAATCCCTGATCGCCCTGGAGCTTCGGCGACGGAATCGGTAACTCGCCAAATACATACAGCGGAACGTTTCGCTCCTCTGGCTCGGTTCCTCCATGTTGTCCCGCCGCATTCATCCCGTGATCGGAGGTGACGATAATCTCATACCCTTGCGACCGCCACAGCGGCACAAGGGTAGCCAGCATCCCATCCACCGCGCGGACGGCGCCTTCGTACTGCTTGCTTTCCCCGCCGTGCTTATGCCCCATATCGTCGATGTTCATCGAGTGGATATAAAGGAAGCTCGGATCGTACGTCGTTCGCAAATGCTCCGCATCAAGGAACAGATGGCTATCCGGATAGTGGTCTTCAAAATAAAAGATTCCGTGCTGAATCGGCTGGTTTTCCTCATGCTGATGCCGGTCGGTGACCGGATTAAACGGTGCCCGGTTATACAGTTCGCCGACCCAATGATACGCAGCGGCGGCCGTTCTTAGTCCCGCGGCTACGGCGAGATGGAACACGCTTTGCTCCTGGCTTAGCCGCGCAATGTGATTCGCCGTGATGCCGTTTCTCGCAACGGGCGTACCGGTCAACAGCACTTCGTAGAGCGGGCGTGACAAGCTCGGAAGCTGCGACTGCACTTGATAACAGGTAACCTCCCCCTGCTCCACGAGATGCTCCATGTACCCGAGATACTTGCGGGCAGCATCATATCTTAACCCGTCCAGTACTACCACGACGAGCTTCTTGGCTTCTGCTGATGACATTCGTTTCTCCCCCTTTAATTGGTGGCTTCCATCCATTGGATCCGATGACTGCGGAGCGTCTGCATCCACTCCTTTGGTGCGGCGGCGTCGCTGACAATGGCGTGAACCTGCCCAAGCGGCGCGATCTCCACGAAAGCTTCCTTGCCCAGCTTGGACGCATCGGCCAGCACGATCGTGCGGGACGCCGCTTCGATCATCCGGCGCGACATCCCCGTCTCGTCAACATCGTAATCGCTGATTCCGCGTTCCAAGGAGATCCCACCGATGGAGATAAACGCCTTATCGACCCGAAACTGCGACAATATGCTTTCGCCGATCGTTCCCGACATCGACTGTTGCTCCGGATTTAATTCCCCGCCTACCACAAATATCTTCCCGGAAAACCTCCCGCCGTTCAGCGATTCCATCAAGTGATACGCCACGGCCAGCGAGTTCGTCAGGATCGTAAGCCGCTCCCGCCCGGCAATCGCCTTGGCCATCTCCAGTGTCGTCGTGCCGATATCGATGGCGATCGTATCGCCGGATTCGATCAGCTCAGCGGCAGCCCGGCCGATTCGCTCCTTCTCCTCCGCCTTGACCTTCTGACGCTGCAAATACGGCGGTTCGTAGCTGGTCAGCTTAGTCAGGACCGCGCCGCCGTACACTCTTTTGGCCAAACCTTCTTTCTCCAGCAGGATCAAGTCGCGGCGTACGGTCTCTTCTGATACGGTGAAGCGATGCGAGAGCTCCGGTACCTTCACCTGTCCCTCCTGCTTCAACTGCTCCATGATGAATCGTTTGCGTTCCTCGGATGAAATGGACAACTTGCTTAGGCCCCTTCCTTCTCTAGCTGCAGCAATTGCGCGCGATCCAAAGCCAGGGCGACCTTGCGGTCCTCCTCCAACCGACGGCTTCGCCCGTCATTTAAGGCATCCACTGTCAGCCGGATGCCGGCTGCATCGATGGCGTAACGGATCACGTTGCCGAGGATCGACGCCGAATGAACGGTTCCCTCCACGATGGGTTTGCCCGCATGGATCAGGTCAATCTCTTGATCCTGTTCGCCGACCAGCGAAAGCGCCTCCGGCCGGATGGCATAACTCTCCCCGTCGCCGGGGACCGTGCCGAACAGCCGCATCGCTTCAGCCCGCGTCAGCACGTTGTAGCTGCCCATGAACCGCGCGACGAACTCGGTGACAGGCTTGCCGTACAATGCCTCCGGCGTCCCTTGTTGTACGATATTCCCTTGATTCATCAGGCAGACCCGGTCGGATAAAGTTAGCGCTTCTTCCTGATCATGCGTGACGAAGATCGTGGTCATGTTGAATTGCTTTTGAATCTCGCGGATTTCCGTCCGCAGGTTTTTGCGGATTTTCGCATCCAGCGCGCTCAGCGGCTCATCCAGCAGAAGCACCTTGGGCCGGACGGCGAGCGATCGGGCGAGCGCCACCCGCTGCTGCTGGCCTCCCGACAGTTGTGCGGGATAGGCGTCCCGCTTGTCGGTCAAGTCAATGAGCTCCAAGAGTTCGCCGGATCTTTGGCGACGGGCTTCCTTGGTTATCCCGCGCATCCGCATGCCGTATTCGATATTCTCGCTGACCGTCAGATTCGGGAACAAAGCGTACGATTGGAACACCATGCCGATCTCTCGGCTGCGAGGGGGCAGGTTGACGATGTCCTTGTCATCCAGCCAAATCCGCCCTTCGTTGATCTCCGTCAGACCGGCAATGCAGCGCAGCAGCGTGCTTTTTCCACATCCGGATGGACCTAACAGCGTGACGAGTTCCCCCTCGCGAATGTCCAAATTCACCTGATTCAGCACCGTCGTCGTTCCGAATTGCTTACGGATCCCTTCCAGCTTCAGATATGGCTTCATTCTGAAATCCCCCTGTTTACTTTTTTGCCGAGTTTCATCAAGATCATGGACAACGCCAGGATAAACAAGAAATACGAAATCGCGATCGCGCTGGCCAAATGCCCGCTTTCATTCATGCGCCGGGACAAGTACACTTGGATGGTCTGAATATGTCCCCCAACCAGCATATTGGTCATGACGAATTCCCCGAATAGCACGGAAAAAGACAACAGCGTCGAAGTCACCACGCCCGGCCAAATGTTCGGCAAAATCACGGTCACGAACGCTTTCATGCGGCCGGCACCCAGCATTTCCGCGGCATTCAACAGCTCCGGCGCCGATACGGTCAACAGGCTGTTGCGGATGCCCTGGTACATATAAGGCAGCACGATGATGAAATACGCGCCGATCAAAATATAGGCGGTGCCCGAAATGTTGATTGGACCGGTGGAATATGTGCGGATCAACCCCACCGCAGCAACGACACCGGGCACGGCATAAGGGAGCACGACGATTCCTTTCATGAAGCTCTCCAGCCGGGGCAAGTAAACGGTGATGATGAAAACGGCCGGCAGCATGACGGCTAGGCTAAGCGCGATACTGATCGCGCAGAGGTACAGGGATTTCCACAACGCGTCCAGAAATCGCGCATCCTGGAACATTCCGCTGAACCACTCCAACGTCCAGCTCTCCGGCAGGAGGGTCGCTTGCCACTCCTTCGCGAACGCGTAAATCATCGTCGCCAGAAGGGGGAGCAGCAGATAGACCATCATCACGAGCATCAGCGAACGCGAGCCCCAGCCGGCTTTCTTGCTTGGTGTCTGCATTACAATTCCTCCTTCAACGCAGGAGATTTCAGCTTGGGCCATCTCCGCCGACTGCGGACCTTACCCTCCGCCGAGCCGGATTGAAACTGGTGCAGGCGCTGGGTCATCTTGTGGTTGAGATATACAGCCAGCAGCGTCGACAAGCCCATAATGACCGCCAGCGCATTCCCCAGCTGCGGCTCGGTCACGACATCGCCCGAGACCAGATTGCCGATTCGCACAGCGAGCAAATTGAAATTGCTTCCGACGAGGGCATAAGCAGTTGCGTAAGCGCCCATCGCATTCGCGAATAAGATTCCCAGCGTACCGAACACGGCCGGCAGCAGCACCGGAATCCCGATCGTTCTCCAAAACTGCCAATGGCTCGCGCCAAGCAGCGACGCTGCTTCCTTCCACTGCTCCCGAATCCCGTAAAACGACGGGTACAGCAGCAACAAGGCCAGGGGAACCTGAAAATAGACATACACCAGGACCAGCCCCGACCAGCTATATAAGTTGAAACCGGCAAACACGTCCCACCCCCACTGCTTAAAAAGCAAGGTGAAAACCCCATTGCTCCCGAGCAGGATAATGTACGCGAAGGCGAGCGGCACGCCGGCGAAATTCGAAGTCATATTGGACACCATGATCAAGCGGTCCCGCATCTTCGGCGCGAACCGCGTTACGGAATAGGCGCAGGCCAATCCGACGACAATCCCGATGACGCTCGAGAAGACCGAGATCAACAAGCTATTCTGAATGGCTTTGAGATAATAGTCGCTTTGAAAAATTCGGGCGTAATACCCAAACGTGATTCCGGCACCCTTCTCCGGGCTGACGCTTCCCGTTAACATCGACACGATCGGCACCAGTTGGAACAGGGCCACCATGACGACGAAAGGAACCAGTCCAAGCAGATACCAGCGATTTTTCCGTTTCACGCCACACCCTCCTTATTGGAAAAAAGGGGCGCCCTCCGTCCAAGACGTTTGACGCACCACTTCAAATGGTAGAACTCGGACTCGCAATTCGTCCAGTTAGTTCATATGAACAAGCACGCGCTCCTGCCACAGCTGCGGCGGCTTCTTCGTTGTTTCTTCCCAAGCCTTGTAGTCGCCGACCGGCTTCACGTTGGCATAGGCATCGGCCGGCAGCAGCTTGGCGGCAACGTCCTCGGGAAGCTGTACGTTCTCGCGGATCGGACGGGCATAGCCCTTCGCCAGGTTGATTTGGCCGGCATCACTCAAGATGTACTCACGCGCCAGCTTGGCCGCATGCGGATGCGGCGCGTATTTGTTAATGATCGTAGCGTAACCGCTGACCACGCTGCCTTCCTTCGGAATAGCGACGTTAAACTTCTCCGGACCGCCCAGTTGATCGCGGTAGTTCAGGGCATTGAAGTCCCAGAACAAGGTCACTTGCACTTCGCCTTTCTCGATGTTGGCCAGCGAAGCTTCTGCGCTGGACAAGCGGCCTTTTTTCGCCAAGTCTTCGAAGTAAGCAATCCCCGGCTCGATGTTCGTTTCATCCCCGCCGTAGGCAATGGCGGCGGCCAGGACGGCCATTTGCGCTTGCGCAGCTTTGGTCACGTCGCCGACGATGATTTTATAGTCGCCGTTCTTCAGATCTTCCCAGCTTTGCGGCGGTTGTTGGACCAGGTCCGTGTTCGTGAAGAAAGCGATAGACCCTTGGTACCCTACGATCCAGTGGCCGTCCTTATCCTTGGCCCAATCCGGAACCTCGTCCCAATACGAGGTTTTGAACGGTTGGGTCACGCCCTTGTCCACGGCAACCGGACCAAACGCGATCCCCACGTCGCCGATATCTGCGGTCGGTTTGTCCTTCTCCGCCTCGAATTTGGCGATTTCATCGGCACTCGACATATCCGTATCCGTGTGATCCAGCGAATACTTGGTTTTCAGATCCGCCCAAGTATCTTTCCAGTTCGCCCACGTATCCGGCATGCCTACGCTCACGACAGAACCTTCTTCTTTCGCTTTCGCTTCCAGATCGGCCAGCGTAAGCTCCTCGGCCTGCGCCGCTCCGCTTGTGTCCGTAGCGGCCGCATTGCCGCCATTGTCACTCGCACCACAAGCCGCTAGCATCAATACAAACAAGGATAAGACCAGACCCAGCGTGAACTGCTTCTTTAACCCAAATTTCATGGTTTTCATGCACTCCCTGTGGATTATTGTGGGTTCGTTATGTATTTCTGTTGATTCCGACCCAAGTAGAGTATAGGTTTTGACTGTTTGCGCTGGATTAATGGAAATGGTGAAGTTTATTAAATCGGAGGCGGATGATTTGTTCGGATTTTCGCCCTTGTAAAGTGCGTTCCGGAAGGGATAAGATTACTTTGACATTTTTCGGCAGCAAGGAGGCGCAATGAAGAGGACACTCTTCCACATCTATGAAAGTCATTCATTTCTTCTTCCAGATTGCCCTGCTCACGGGGTTTTACGGTGCGGGGTTGTTGCTTCAGACGGTAAGCAAGGCACCGATTCCCGGGAGCATCTTCGGCCTCGTGCTGTTGTTCCTGGCTCTTAAACTGCGGATTGTTCCTGCGAGGTGGATGGAACAAGGGGCCGGATTTATGCAGAAGTTGATCCCGTTATTCCTGGTACCGGCCACGGTTGGCGTCATGGACTATTTCCAGGTGTTCACTGCGGGCGGACAATGGCTGATTCTAATCGTTGTGCTCAGCACGCTTTTAACCATGATATTGGCAGGGTTGACTACGCAATGGGTGGCCCAACGGACCTCGAAACCTCAAGAGGAGGCGATCCCATGCGTGAAATCCTTTACGAAGCAGGCATAGTGCTGGGCGTAGTCCTCTTATACCTCCTGATGAGCGGATTGTATCGCAAGTTGAAATGGGCCATTCTCGTTCCGGTCCTCACCTGTTCCGCACTCGTGATCGGCTTGTTGATGACGACGGAGACTTCCTACGGCGATTTCATGAGAGGCGGACGTTGGCTGCAATATGGTCTTGGCCCCGCCGTCGTCGCGCTCGCCTACCCGATGTACAAAGAACTCGACGCGTTGCTCAGAGAATGGAGAGCGGTTCTCGCCGGCACGATCGTCGGCATTGCGGCTGGAATGATCAGCGGCATCGGATTTGCCCTATGGGCAGGGTATCCCCGTGAACTGATCGTGTCCATCTTGCCCAAATCGATTACAACACCGGTTGCGATGGAAATCTCCAGCAGCTTGGGAGGGAACGCATCCATTACCTCCGCCCTGGTGATGCTCGCGGGGCTTACGGGTGTCATTCTGGGCCCTATCGTCTTCAAATGCTTTGGGATTACCAACGACAACGGGAGGGGCATTGGCTTCGGGGCCGCCTCCCATGCGCTAGGCACGGGCAAAGCCGCGGAGTTCGGACCGACCGTCGTCTCGACCAGCACGGTGGCTCTGACCTTTAGCGCCGTGTTCGGCTCCGTGCTGGCGCCGTTGGTCGCTTGGCTCTTGTTGTGACCAGAGGAACAGCGGATGAGCCTCGCCTCGTCACTTCTTGTAGCCTCGTAGCCTCCTCCCTCTGCAGTTTCACGCATGCAAATAAGGCCCTTTTGGGGCCTTATTTTTGTTAATTTGGCTCTTTCGCCGAAAATAAGGGACTTTTATGGCCTTATCGATCCGGGCGTCGGCCAAAACCGCATCTTCCCGGCCTATCCATGCAAAATAAGGCCAAAAAAGTCCGCTATTTCGAGTCTACCGCCGATCGGGAGGAAAATAAGGTCCTTTTTTACCCTTATTTCCGTACGTACAAATCGCTCCAACGAAGCATGCAGTATTCCTGCACGTTTTACTCAACCACGCTAACCAACACCGCTTCGGCCACTTGCCGATCCTCATCGGATAGCCAGACTTTCACTGGGGGAGCCATCTCCCTCGTTTCCAACAAAGAAACGACTTCGGATCTGGATGCCTTTTGATAGTTGCTGATCACGGTATGTTGATGGGAACGGATGTGGCTGACGAAGAATTGCGTTGCGTCTGTGATTGGGAACCGAACCTCCTCCCCCTCCGCTTCTTCTGGAGCCGAAGCTCCCCTAAGTTTCAGGTTCATCTGCACCGTTACTTCTTGTGTTCCCACAGCGGTCAAACTCCCAAACACATCGGCCCGAGCTTCATCCCAACCTGCCATCACCTCTTTATTCTCGTCGACAAAACCAACCCTTGTATTGGAGAATGGCAAAAGGCTGTCATAACCCAGCATTCTGGCGGAAGCGACTCCGGCTAAGCCAACCAGCATAAAGAGGACAATCAAGACCGTCAGAAGGCGATTCGTCGAAGAGGTTCTTTTTCGGAACCAACGATAGATCCCGATCCCAATCACCCCACCCAAAGTATTCAATAGAATATCGTCGATATCGCTGCTGCCCAAAGCCAGGGCATATTGAATGATCTCAAGCAGAAGCGAGGTAGCCAGCAGCCAGAGCGATTGCAGGCGAATAGATCTTCCGTTCCCTGCATGGGCCGCCAAGATCCCCAAAGGGACGAACAACGCGATATTCCCCCCTACATTAAGCAATGCTCTTCCCATACCCATATTGGGGCTCGTGAAGAACTCTGCGATCGTATAAAAAGGAATCCAATTGATGCTTCTTATCGACCGCTCTCCCGCATGGTAGAAAATCGCCGCAAAAGGAACCGTCTTAAACAAAATCACCTGAAGCGTGAATAAACCATATGCGCTAAATAACAAGTAAAAGAGCGCCTGCAACCAACGGCTTGTTCTGGCTTGGCTGAGGCTGATGCTCCGTCCTCGATCGAACTTTGAATCCATCCTGTAGATCCACCTTCCTTGGTTCTTTTTTGAGGCCACCTTTCACAAGGTTCGTACTATCGGAATTACGTTTGGATGGATCCATTAGTTAGCACCTTTAGGCTTCTTAAGCAAAAAGAAAACAGCCGCCGGCACTTCAAGCCGACAGCTGTTCTTGATTCTTGCTTATTTCACTTCGCTCAGGCGCTCTTCCAGGCGATCCCACGTTTCGGTAATGCCTTGCAGCATGCCCATATCCATAACGGTTTTGAGCGATTCCGAAGAAACGTATTCCCCCCGGCTGACTAGCTTCGTTTGGCCGCCGCCCAGATCAATGAACTCCATTGTAATGACGGTGGCTGGCAACGAAGCGTTGACGTTCCCCTCGGCATCCGAGAAGTAATCGGTATAAACGAACCCGTCCGGCTCGTCAATTTCCTTGTATACGGCTTTGCCCCAGGATTCCGTTCCGTAAAAATCCCCCATTTGCGGGTCCATGCATTTCATGCAGTAATGCCAGATCCCGCCAGGCTGGAAATCGACGGTGCATACCGTAACCTCAAATCCCCTTGGTCCCCACCAGTGTTTCAGATGCTCCGCTTCTTTAAACATGGAGAACACCAGCTCTTTCGGCGCGTTAAACACCCGTTCCAGTACCAGTACCGTTTCATTTTCCACGCGGTGAACCATCGTTTGATTCGACATCGACAAATCCTCCTCATTGGGATTAGAGATTTAGGTTTTATGAGAACAATATACACTATACGGAATATTCCTGTAAAGGAATACTTAAAATTGATGTACAAATAAAGAAAGCAGTGAGACAATGATTAACGGCTTAGGCTTAATACAGAGCCCGGAAAGATAGAGAGAGTTTGGGGGAAGAAGAGAAACCGATGGAATTTGACATCTTAGCAGCATCGCTCATTTTTGTGATTACCTTAACCTTTGTGATTTGGCAGCCAAAGGGGCTGAATATTGGGTGGTCCGCCTGCGGTGGCGCAGTGCTGGCCCTGCTAGCCGGCGTCGTCGGATTAGACGACGTAGGGGAAGTCGTGCAGATCACGTGGAACGCCACCTTGACGTTTATCGCAATCATTATCATTTCGCTGATCTTGGACGAGATCGGCTTGTTCGAATGGGCGGCGCTGCATATGGCCCGGGCTGCTCGGAGCAGCGGCATTCGCATGTTCGTTTACGTCAGCTTGCTGGGGGCGGTTGTCTCGGCTTTTTTTGCCAATGATGGGGCGGCCTTGATCCTCACACCGATTGTGCTTGCGATGGTCCGGCATTTAAATTTTGAGGAGAAAATGATCTTCCCGTTCATCATGGCGAGCGGGTTTATCGCGGACACCACCTCGCTGCCGCTCGTCGTCAGCAACCTGGTGAACATCGTTTCGGCGGACTATTTCGGGATTGGCTTCGCGCAGTATGCCGCCCGGATGATTCTACCGAATTTGTTCTCGCTGGCGGCGACGATTGCCGTGCTGTTGCTCTATTTTCGCAAAAGTATCCCTCGTGTCTATGACCCGTCCAAGCTCAAAGCACCGGCCGAGGCCATCAAAGACCCGCGCTTATTCCGCTTGTCCTGGGTAGTGATGGGGATCCTGCTGGTCGGATACTTGGTGAGCGAGTTCCTCCATCTCCCGGTGTCCTTGCTTGCCGATGCAGTGGCCCTGATCTTCTGGGCGATTGCCCGTCGGAGCCAAGCGGTCGACACGAAGGCCGTCATGAAAGGCGCGCCATGGAACATCGTCGTTTTCTCGATCGGGATGTACGTCGTTGTGTATGGCCTCGGCAATGCCGGGCTGACCAAGGTCTTGTCGGATCTCATCCAAGCGGCGGCGGATCAAGGCCTGTTCGTGTCCACGATGGCCATGGGTTACATCTCGGCGTTCCTGTCGTCGATCATGAACAACCTGCCGGCCGTCATGACCGGCGTGCTTGGCATCGCCGAAACCGCCACCTCGGGTACGGTCCGCGAATCGCTGATCTACGCCAACGTCATCGGCGCCGACCTCGGCCCGAAGATCACACCGATCGGCTCGCTAGCCACCCTTGTCTGGCTCCACGTCCTCGCTAAGAAGGGCGTCCGTATCTCTTGGGGGACGTACTTCAAGGTCGGCATCGTGCTGACGATCCCGATTTTGTTCGCGACGTTGGTGGGGTTGTGGGTGGTTTTGAGGGTGTTTTAGGAGGGGACAAACCGCCCCCCCTTTCTTTCACGTATCATCATAAAATAAAAGGGTGTATAATTGTTATAACAATTGAATAGTATAACAAGGAGAAATATATCTATGGGTAAGGTGATGAACGAAATGGAACGTAAAGTAACGAAGTTTGGAAATAGCCTCGGAATTACCATGACCGAAGCTCTGAAGCAAATCGGACTTGAGCTAGGCGATGCCGTGAAAATCGATGTAAACGAAGCTGATGGGGAGATTATTATTCGTAAAGCCAATAAAGTAACTCTACCTGCGGGGATCAGCGCCGAGTTTCTCGAAACTCTTTCCAATGTGATGGAAGAGTACGATGAAACATTAAAAGGCCTGAAGGATCGTTAGTATGCCCATTCGATACCTTACGGTTCAAGAGGTTGTAGCCATAAATATCGCAGTGATCCAGAAGTATAGTCTAGGAGAACTCGTCGGAGTCAAAGATGGAAGCCTGTTAGAGTCGGCTATATTTCGCCCTCAATCCTCCGCTTTTAGCAAGGAAGCTTATCCTACTCTAATTGAGAAAGCCGCAGCTTTATTTCAATCCCTTGGGCAAAATTATCCTTTCCATAACGCAAACAAAAGAACCGCATTTACCGCTCTGGTTATCTTCGGGACTGACCCCGTAACGTGAGACAAATCAAAACACCTTCAAGAGAATCCAAAAACATCGTAAGATGTTAGGGACAACTTTGGAGGTGTTTTTGCGTTGGCAACAAGAGTAAGTTACCCAGTTGAAA